>NZ_FNOK01000096.1:2754-19966 GCF_900106995.1 Saccharopolyspora shandongensis | reverse complement strand
GTCCCGGCCCTCCTCCGCCAACTGTTTACGGGCCCGCACGACCGCCTCACGCACCCGCGCCGCGGTCGTTGTCGGCCGTCGGTGCGGGGCAGAAGAGCGGCGGATGAACCCCGCCGCTCCTTCCTGCCGGAATCGGTTGACGTACTTGTAGAACACCGTGCGCGAGATCTTGTGCTCAGCACAGAACCTCGACACGTTGATCTTGTCACCGCCAGCCACCGCAGCCACCGCCGCGACCAGGTCCGGATCCATCGAAAACCCTGTTCCGCCCACCACTGATGATCACAGACAGCAGGCCAGCCAGTGTTCACGAGGTCCTGAGACACAAACTGTTCACGAGGTCCTGAGCGAAGACAGGCTGTTCTGACGACCACCACCACTCACGAGGCCACACCATCTCGGTCGCCATCACGACCGCGCGCATGCCGCCACCAGCACCGGCCAGGACGAAAAGGCTCAGCGGAAGTCGGCGACGTGGTCGTCGACCCATTCCCGGAAGGTCCGCGCCGGGCGGCCGGTCACCTGCGCCACGTGCGGGGACACCGGCTCCGGGTCGCGGGAGATCCGCTCCCAGTAATCGAGGGCCCCGTCGGCGAACGAGGCCGGCCAGCCGTTGTCCAGCAGTTGGCGCCGGGCGGCGCCTCGGGAGACCTCCTCCCAGCGCAGCGGTCTGCCGATGGCTTCGCCGATCGTTCGCAGTTGCTCGCTCTGGGTCGACACCTCCGGGCCGGTCAGGGCGTACTTCGCCCCGTTGTGGCCTTCTTCGACGAGGACTCGCACCGCGACGTCCGCGATGTCCTTCTCGTGGATCAGCGGCCGGGCCGCCGCGCCGTACGCGTCGCGGACCACGCCCGCGGAGCGGATCTCGTCGGCCCAGCCCAGCACGTTGCTGGCGAATCCACCTGCGCGAAGGAACGTCCAGTCCGCCTCGGATGCCTCGATGAGCCGCTCCACCCGGGTGTGGAACACCTCGTCGTCACCCGCGCTGGTGGCCGACAGGTAGACGATGCGCCCGGCCCGCTTCGCGATCGCGTCCACGACCGGCGGCGCGAGCTCCGCCGACAGCAGCGGCCAGACCAGGAACACCGACCCGACTCCATCGAGCGGCAGCGAGTCCGGGGCCGTCACGTCGCCTCGGACCACCTCCACTCCGTCCGGCAGCGCCACCTCGGCCGGGTCGCGGGTCGTCATCGCGCGGACCTCGACGCCTTCCGCCAGCAGCCCAGCGACGACGTGCCGTCCCACCTTGCCGGTCGCGCCCACCACGAGAACCTTGCCGTCGGTCATCGCCACAACTCCTTCGCTCGACTGGCACGAACGCTAAGAGTTCGAGATAACTAGAGGTCAACACCGCATCCGGCGCCTTGACCTCTAGCGCGCTTGAGGTTCGATGCTTGGGTCCAGCCCTGAAACCGCGAGCCCCGGAGGCGAACAATGCCGGTGGAAATCGGAATCTTCTTGCCCGGCGCCGCGGACGAAGAGATCCGGGAGGCGGCCTACCACGCCGTGGACGCCGAGCTGGACGCGATCTGGAGCGGCGATCACCTCGCCAACGGAGTTCCGTCGCTCGACGGCATGCTCGCGCTGGCCACGGCGGCTGCCGTGACCGAGTGCATCGACATCGGCTTCGCCGTCTACCTGCCCGCGCTGCGCCCGCACGTGTGCGCCGCCAAGCAGATCGCGACGCTGCAACACCTCACCGGCGGCGACCGCCTGCACCTCGGCATCGGCGTCGGCGACCACGACAGCGGCTACGCCGCCGTGGGCCTCGACGCCGCTACGCGCGGTCGGCGCACCGACGAGTTCCTGCAGCTCCTGCCCTCGCTGCTCGCCGGCGAGCCGACGGCGCTGCCGCACGGCGCGACGGCCCAGCTCGCCCCGGCTGCCGCCGTGCCGCCGCTGTGGATCGGCGGATCCGCGCCCGCCGCGCTGCGCCGCGCGGCTCGCTTCGGCGACGGCTGGTTCGCCGAGCTGCACACGCCGGAGGAGGTCCGAACGCACGCCGCTCTCCTGAGCGAGCTCGCCGAGCAGCACGATCGCGAGGCTCCGCGCCTGGCGATCGCGATCCAGGGCAGCCTGGTCGAGCGCCCCGATGACCGCGTGCACGACCGCTGCGCCGAGAATCTGGCGGCATCCTTCGGCATTCCGGTCGACGACGCCCGCGACCGAGTCGTCGCCGGGACACCGGAGCAGGTCGCCGAGCAGCTCGCGGCGTACGCGGAGGCGGGGGTGGAGAAGATCGCGCTCGCCGTCGACGGCGACTGGCACGACTCCTGCGATCTGCTGGGCCAAGTCCGGCAGATCCTCGCCCCCGGCGGGCGCCCGAAGTGCGCCAGATCGTCGAGGTGACGCTTCTCCCGGCGCCATCCACCTGAAACCGGCGGGCCGCCGCCCGACCCCACTCGTGAGGCCGTGGGCGACGCCGTCGGCGGGCGGCGGTCCGACAGCACCGTCCGCGCGGCCGTCGTGCACCTCATCCTGTTCCAGCGCATCTAGGAGCTCACCCTGGCCTGGAGTACCAACGACAAGATCGCCGGTGCCGCGGGCCGCGCCTTCGACCTGCTCGAACGGGCCCGAGGCGAGCCGGATCAGGTGCTCGCGAGGGGCGACTCGGGTACGCGATCGCCGCCGTTGGTCGCGTCCGCCTTCTCGTCGGCTCGGCGCCAGGCCGCATTCGCCAGGTCTTCGCGTCCCGTGCGGTGGTGCAGCTCGCCGAGCTCTCGCAGGGCAAGGGCTTGCTGGTAGCGCTCGCCTCGGTCGGTGGCCAGGCTCAGGCCTTGGTCGAGCAGCACGCCCGCCCTCGCGAAGTCGCCGACGTCGCGGTGCGCCGCTCCCAGGTCGACCAGCACCTCGCTCTCCGCCGCCGGGCCTCCGACCTTCGCCACGATCTGGCGCGCAGCCTGGAGGTTCGCCGTCGCTTCCGAGTAGCAGCCGAGCTCCCGGTAGGCCTTGCCCAGGCGGTGGTTCGCGTAGGCGACCTTCGGCGTCAGGCCGTGGTCCGCGGCCAGCTCCAGCGCTCGGTGCAGGTATTCCAGCGCCGCTTCGTGGTCTCCCAGCCGGCGGTGCGCGTCGCCGATGTCCGCGAGCGCGCTGGACTCCCCGTCGATGTTGCCCGCCTGCCTGGACAGTTCGAGCCCGGTCTGCAGGCTCGCCAACGCCTCGTGGAGAAAACCCTTCGCCGCCAATGCATTCCCGAGGTTGCTGCGCAGCACTCCCTCGCGGTACGGGTCGCGCCCGGCGCACAGCGATGCGCCCTTCCGGAGGTGCTGCAGCGCCTCGTCGAACTCGCCCAACCGGAAGCACACGACCCCGAGCGACTCCAGGGTGCTCGTCTCCAGCGCGCGGTCTCCCGTCCGCCGGTGGAACTCCAGCGCCCGGTACAGGTGTTCGCGCGCTTCCGCCCCGCGACCCAGCTCCAGGTACGTCGCCGCCAGATCCGCCCTGGTCATCGCCTCGCCCGCCGCGTCCTGCGCGGCGATCGCCGCGGCCAGCGCGGCCTCGTGGGTGCGGACCCAGTCGTGGTCGTGCCCGTAGCCGTAGAGGTACAGGTACTCGCGCAACGACCGGGTGAGCTGCCACGCATGTGTCGGCCAGCCCCGCGCCGCCGCGAGCCGCACCGCCGCGATCAGGCAGGCGCGCTCGGAGTCGAGCCAGCTCCTGGCGTCCTCCCGGGTGCTCAGGGCCGGGCGGTGCTCGGGTTCGCTGCCCACCAGCGACACCTCGGGCTGGTGCGGTTGCAGCAGGCGCGTCGCGCAGGCCGTGCTGTGCAGGTAGAAGTCCAGCACCCGGGTGATCGCCGCGGAGCGCTCCGCCTCGGGTTCCTCCTCCCGCACCAGGCCGCGGCCGTACTCGGCGAGCAGGTCGTGCAGGCGGTAGCGGTGCCTGGTGACCACGTTGGCCAGGTGTTCGTCCACCAGGCGGTCCAGCAGGATGCGGGCCTCGGTCGCGGTGATCCCGGCCAGCGCGGCCGCCGCGTCGGCGGTGAACTCGTCGCCCGGGTGCAGGCCGAGCAGCCGGAACAGCCGGCGTTCGTCCTGCTCCAACGCCTGGTAGGAGAGGTCGAACACCGTCCGGAGCCGGCGGTTGCCCGCCACCAGCTCGTGCAGCCGGTCGTCGCTCTCCTCCAAGCGTGCGGCCAGGTCCGACACCGTCCACATGCGACGCGACTGCAGCCGCCGCGCGGCCAGCGCCACCGCCAGCGGCAGCCGACCGCACAGCTCCACCAGGCTGCGCGCCGCCGCCGGATCCACCTCGACCCGGCCGCGGCCGACCGCCTTGGCCAGCATGCCCTCGGCCTCCTCCGGCGTGAAGACGTCGAGCGGCATCGTCCGCGCGCCGTCCAGCGCCAGCGTGCAACGGCTGGTCACCAGCACCACGTTCTCCGGGCCGGACGGCAGCAGCGGCGTCACCTGGTCCTCGCTGGACGCGTTGTCCAGCAGCACCAACGCCTTCTTGTCGTAGAGCCGGTCGCGGAACAGCATCATCCGCTCGTCCACCCGGGACGGGATGTGGTCGTCGGGCACGCCGAGCAGCCGCAGGAAGGACGCCAGCACCGCGGCCGGGTCGGCGGGCGGCTGGTCGGCGTGGCCGCGCAGGTCCACGTACAGCTGGCAGTCGCTGAACCGGCCGGTCGCCAGCAGCCGGTGTGCCGCGTGCACCGCGAGCCGCGTCTTGCCGACGCCGCCCATGCCTTCGATCAGCACGATCTTCACCGCCGAGCCGCCCGCCTGCGGCAGGTCCTCGTGCAGCGCGCGGAGTTCGGCTTCCCGGCCGGTGAATTCGCCGATGTCCGGCGGGAGTTGGCGGTGCGCGCTGACCGGCGTGAACTCCGGCCGCGACACCTCCTGCCGCAGCACCCGCTGGCACGCCGCGCTCAGCTCCGGGCCGGGATCGGCGCCCAGCTCACCCGCCAGCCTGCGGCGCAGCGAGTCGAAGACGTTGAGCGCGGCGGCCTGCTGGCCGCTGCCGGCGAGGGCGATCATCAGCGCGGCGTGCACGGCTTCGTGCAGCGGATCCGCATCGGCCACTCGCTGCAGGTGCGGGAGGACTTCCCGGTGGTGTCCCAGCTCCGCGGCGACGGCGGCGTATTCCACCAGCACGGCATGGTATTCCCTGGTCAGGGACGTGATCAGCGGATGCGCCTGCAGGCTGCCGAGCCCTTCCAGCGGTTCACCGCGCCACAACGCCACGGCGTCGGCGAACAGCCCGCGGGCCTCGGCGGCCTCCCTGGCCTGGCGCGCCCCGGCGACCAGCCGCCGGAACACCATCAGGTCGTGCTGGACCTCCGCGACCGAGAGCTGGTAGCCGCCGCGGTCGGCCACCAGCACCGGTGTCTCGTCCGAATCGGCCTGCAACCGGCGTCGCAGCCGGGAGACCCGGGACTGCAGCAGATCCGCCGAGCCGGCCACCGACCGCTCGCCCCACACCGCCTCGATCAGCGAATCCCGCGCCACCGGCGCGTTCGGCGACAGCGCGAGCAGGCCGAGCAGCACCCGCTGGGTCTCCGATCCGGGATCCACCGACTCGCCGTTGACCGCGACCTTCAGCGGTCCCAGCACCTCCACCCGCAGGCCGCTGCCGCCCTCGCCGCCGGCCTCGCGGATCAGCTCTTCGAGCTCGATCCGGGACAGCGCGAGGACTTCGGCCAATCGGCGCAGCGTCGATACCCGCGGCCGAACCACCCTGCCCTGCTCCACATCGCGCAGTCCCGCCGCGCTCAGCCCGGCCTGCTCGGCGACCTGGAGCTGCGTCAGACCAGCTCGCTTGCGGAAGCCGCGGACCAAACCCCCCAACTTGCTCCCGGTCGCGCCCACAAGACCACCTCAATCGAAGATCGTTCGAGCCGTTGGTGACCAAGCGCCGCAGCCGCCCGCGGAAACCTGCGATGGCTCGCTTTCGTCTGCCTACCCGAGTATTTCGACGCCGCGACCGCACATCTGGTTCCATTCCGCCGGATTTCATCTTGGCTGGTGACCGCAGCCGCGACAGCCAACGGACCGAATCCCGAAAGCAGTCGCATGCGCCGCAGGCGCATAGCCCACCTCTGCAGCTTGCACCGCCGCGGGTTCTCAGCGTTCGCCTGGCGAGGACGGCCCAACCGCCGTGTATTGGACATACATCAGGTTGGGCACCCACAGTCCAGGCGGGCGCTGTAACTCCCGCAGGGGGGCCGCCACCCGCACCGCCACGCACAACGAGGATGGAAAACCTCATTCCGCCGGATTTCAGAACGCGGAGTCGCCTTCGGACAGTGCCGCACCGGCCGCCGCGACGATCTCGCCGACGCCGTCGCCGCCGATGATGAGCTCGGTGCCGCTGCCCGGGTTCAGGCACAGGACGTGCTGCCGCTGCGGCCAGTTGGCGGCGAGGACGAGAAATGGCAATTGTGTGAAGTGCTCGACCTTCGGCGCGGCGCGGGAAAGCATGTCCGCCGAGGTGAACACCGGGATCGCCGAACCCACCAGGAGCCACGGGAAGTTCGTGTCGTCGACGTCGTCGGTCAGCGGGCGCGACAGCGGCAGCACGACGTCGGCGTCGACCAGCGCCGCCAGGTAGGCGTCGAGGTCCTGCAGTTCGACGGCCGCGGCAAGGGCTTCTTCCAGCTCGTTCGCGGGCGGGACGACGCCGGGTTCCGCGCCGTCGCCGAGCTCTACCAGGCAGTCGCGGCGAATCTGGGCCTGCACCACCGCTTCCGCATCCTCGGCGGGCACCAGGAATTCCTCGCCCGCCGCCATTCGGGCCAGCGATTCCGGCGACATTATTGCGCCGATCGGCAGATCGAAGTTTAGCGCGAAGCAGTAGTCCGGATGCGGCCAGTTCTGCGCCAGCGCCGTCGCGTCGACTTCCCGGTGGCCCGACGAGAACGACCCGAGCACGTCGGAAAGCGCTTCCGGCGAGGTGAAGACGAAGACGTGCGCCCGCTCCAGCGGGATCAGGTCGTCCAGCTCCCGCCGCAGTTCGGTGCCCGGCTCGGGCAGCACCGGCAGGTACAGCGGCGCGGACAGCACGATCTCCGCGAACCGCTTGCTGTCCCCCGCTTCCAGCGCCGCGACCAACTCGTGCTCCACGTCGTTGGCCGGTTGCCATTGCGCGTCCAACCGAAACCGCCCTTCCGGTAGGTCGTTCCACGAACAGTTGTACTTCCGAAGCGCCGTTCTGGGGTACTTTGTCCCCCAACGGCAACGGTTCCCGGCGAGATTTGCTCGGAGTTATGGCACGCACCCTCTTGGTCTCCCCCGAACAGCGCGGTGCGCTCCCGACGATTCGCGACGCCCTGGAGGCCGCCGACGACGGCGCGGTCATCTCCATCGCGCCCGGCGAGTACGAAGAACCGGTGCACATCCGCCGGAAGCGCGTGACGATCTCCGCGCGCGAGCCCGGCACCGTCACGATCCGCTCGCCGTTCCGCGACCACCCGACCGTTTCCGTCGTCGACGGCACCGTGGAGCTCAGCGGGCTCGCCGTGTTCGGCGACGTGCGGCCCGCGATCCAGATCTCCGGTGGCAGCGCGCAGATCTTCGACTGCTCCGCCACCGCCGGTTACGCCGCCGCGATCAGCATCGGCGACGGCGCCGACGTGATGTTGCGGGGCAACCGGATCAGCGACTCGCAGTGCGGTCTGATCGTCGAAAACGCCGACGGCGTGGTGGAAATCTGCGAGCTCCAGGACATCGTCGACGATGCCGTGATCGTGCGGCTCGGGGCGCGCGCCGCACTGCGGCACTGCACCGTGCGCGGAGCCGGTTTCCGCGGCGTCTACATGTACCAGGCGGGCGGCTCCAGCATCGAGCGCTGCGACATCTCGCAGACCGGCGAGGCCGGGATCGCGGTGGCCGACCAGACCTCGCCGAACATCGTCGAATGCTGGGTGCACGACACCCAGGGCGTGGGCATCTCGGTCGGGCGCGGTTGCGGCGGCGTGATCGAGGACTGCCGGGTGGAGAACGCCGCGTCGCCCGGCGTGCTGATCGACGAAGGTGCGCGCACCGAGGTTCGGCGCGGCGCCGAGTCGAAGCCGCCGGTGGGCGCCACCGCGACCAGCGGCAACAAGCAGGACCAGGAGAAGATCGACGAGCTGCTCGCCGAACTCGACGGCATGATCGGGCTCACCGGTGTGAAGTCCGAGGTGCGGGCGCTGATCGACGAGATCCAGGTGAACGAGTGGCGGCGCAGCGAGGGCCTGTCGGTCAACGCGGTCAGCAACCACCTCGTGTTCACCGGCGCGCCCGGCACCGGCAAGACCACTGTGGCCCGCACCTACGGGAACCTGTTGAAGGCGCTGGGAATCCTGCCCAACGGGCGGTTCAAGGAGGTCTCCCGCCGCGATCTCGTCGGGCAGTACATCGGGCACACCGTGGAGAAGGCCGCGTCGGCGTTCGACGACGCGCGCGGCGGCGTGCTGTTCATCGACGAGGCCTACACGCTGTCCCGGCCCAGCGGCGGCGGCGCCGACTTCGGGCAGGAGGCGATCGACACGCTGGTCAAGCTGATGGAGGACCACCGCGACGAGGTCGCCGTGATCGTCGCCGGCTACACCTCGGAGATGGGCGAGTTCCTGGCCGCCAACCCCGGCCTGGCGTCCCGGTTCGCCAAGACCCTGGAGTTCGAGAACTACACGCCGGAGCAGCTGGTCTCGATCAGCGGGCACCTCGCGCGCGGCGACGACTACCTGCTCGGCGACGACCTCGACCTGGCGCTGCTGGAGTGGTTCACGCAGGTCGACCGGGACGCGAACTTCGGCAACGCGCGCGAGGCGCGGAAGCTGCTGGAACGGATGCGCAAGTCGCAGTCGACACGGCTGCGCAACCTCGGCCGCCGCCCCTCCCGGGACGAACTCCGCACGCTGAGCCTGGACGACCTCCTGGACGCCATCCGCGAGTGACCCCGAACCCGGCATGGCGGTTACCCGGTTTCCCGGTGCAGCAGCGTGGCGGCGGCCTGGGCCGCCCGGTGGTAGCCGGTCCAGAACACCTCCACCTGCGGATGGTCTTCGCCCATCACCGCGAGCTCTTCGTGCGCCTTGCGGACGAGGTCCCGGGCCAGTTCGGCCCACTCACCGGTCACGCCGGTCCTCCTCGGCGTTCTGCGGGGCACCTTCGCCCGCGTGGCCGGGGCGAACCGGCGGCGCGGCTCGTCGGTCCTCCCTGGCCACGAACGCCTCGAAGTCGCGCGGGAGCGCGTTCAAGATGTCACGCTCGTACAGGACCTCGGCCGCCCCGATCGCCTCCCGGCGAACCGCCCCCGCCAGCTCCGGATTCGACACCTGCCGGGTGCCGGACCTGGGCGGGAACGCCGCCTCCCGGTCCGCCGCGAACTGTTGATCGGCAGGCTTCTCGGGGGCCGGCGTGGCGGCGTCGAGCTGCCGCAGCGCCATGCCCGCCATCAGGTCGAGCTGCGCACGGCTGTCCGGCATGCGCCGCAGCGGGACGGTCTCCGCCGACTCGGGTGACCTCGCCGCCACCAGCTTCCCGTCCTCGACCCGGAGCGCGACCCGTCGCCCGTCGGGCAGCCGCGCGTCCCACGCGGCCGAGGAGTCCGGGTGCCGTTCGACGCCCAGCCTGCCCATCAGCTCCGCCACCGCTTCCGCGAGACCCGGCTCGACGGGCGATCCGTCGGCCGCGCCCTTCGGTGCCGGCGGATGCGCGTGAGCGGCCGGGTCGTCGGGATCGGTGTGGTAGGCGAACGCGCCGTGCAGGGGGCCGGGCCGGTCGCCGGGCGTGCGCGGAACCGTCGACTTCCAGGACATGACCCCGTCCGCGTCCACTGTGAACTCCGCGTTCGGCCCCGGCCGACCGGTGGTCGACAGAGCCATCGGCCTCGGCGGAGCCGGGAGCTTCGGTGCGGACGCAGACTTCGGCGCGGGCGCGGACTGCTTCGGGGTAAAGGCTTTCGGCGCGTACGCGGGCTTCGGCGGCACCGCCGGTTTCGGCGGGAACGGCGGCTTCGGTGGCACCGGGGGCGTCTGCGGGGCCGGGGGACCTACCGGCGGTGGCGGGGTCGGGGGCGTCGATGGCGGGGGCGGGGCCTGAGGTGGTTGGGGCGGGGTGCCTTGCTGCACCACTTGGCCGTCGCCGGTGATGCGGAACCGGGTGGTCGAGCCGTCCGGCGCCGCGACCGACAGGTCGACCTCGACCGCGGCCCGCTCGTCGAAGGACAGCTCCGCCGCCAGCCCGCGCGCGAGTTCGATCGGGTCCAGCCCCATCCCGTGGGGCATCAGGTCCAGCCCGGTCGGCAGCTCCCAGCGCTGCCCGGTGAGCTCCGACGCCGCCGCCAGGATCTCGTCGACCAGCCGGTACCGGGACGACGCGTCGGCGTCGAAGCGCGCCATCCAAGCCCGTTCCCGCGCGATCGCGTCGACACTGCTGCCCGGGTCCTGGACGAGCATCGCGCGCACCTCGTGGAACGCGTCGTGCCAGCGCTGGACCGCGTCGTCGAAGCGATCCCGGCCCGCCGTGGGGAGTTCTTCCCGCGCCTGCGGCACCGCCGTCGCCGCGCGATCCAGCTCGTCGACCGCGTCCCGCAGCTGCCGCACGCCGTCTTCGACCACCGGGTGCGGCGCGGCGCGGCCGATCTCGTCGAGGAACTCGCGCAGCTCCTCGGCCATCCGCTGGTGGTGCGCCACCAGGGCGGCCGTCTCGTCGCTGATCAGGCGGAGCTTCGCGCCGGGCTCGGCCAGCTCGGGGTGCTGTTCGCGCACGTGCTCGGCGAGGAATCGGTGCGGCTGCTGCGGATCGTGGCCAGGGAGTTCCGCCGCCGACCGCATCGCGGTGTCCAGGTCGAACGCGTTCTGCTCAGCCGCCCGCTGCCGCCCGGCCAACGCGCGCAGCACGCCCTTGAGCTTGCCCTCCGGCAGCTGCGATTCCTGGGTGAGCTCCCACGCCCGCTGCTCCATGAGGCTGCGCTGCAGCTCGGGCAGCAGCTTCGCGGGGATGTCGACGAGCACGTCGACCGGTTCGGCGTTGACCTCGACCCGGCGGAGCTGATCGCCCGGCAGCCCGGTGTCGGTCAGCTCCTGCACAGCGGCGGTGACCGAGAAGCGGGTCCGCAGCCGGACCAGCACGTGCGGCTCGTAGCTCTCGCCCTCCAGCTGCGTCCAGGAGCCGACCTGCGCGCTCGCGGAGCTGTCGACGGTGCTGCTCCCGTTCACGCCCGGCACGCCCCAACCGGTGGTCAGGTCGCCGGGGCCGACGTCGCTCTCGCTGCTCGGCAGCGCGCCGGAGAGCCCCGCCGATCCCGTTCTGCTCTGCCCGTGCCCGGTGGTGAGGTTCCGCTGCGCCCGCTTCAGGTTGTACGGCCCGTGGTCGCCGGGTTCGTAGCGGTGCACCACCTCGATGTCGAAGTTCCGCAGCTGCACGCCGACCGCGACGCTGTGCTGCGGCGACACCGCGAACTCGTCCACGATCTTCGGCCGTCCATCGGACAGGTCCGCCCAGAGCGATTTGCCGTGCCCTGGCGTGAACATCTGCCGCACGCCGCGGACGACGTGGTGCGCCTTGCGCAGGCCCAGCGGCCGCGCCCAGTCGGCTCGGAGCGCTTGGCGGACGGCGGTTTCGGCCGAGGAGAGCAGGTCGGTGAGGCTCCACTCGATGATGCGGCTCTCCGCCTCGGCGGGCAGCCCCGTCAGCCTGCGGAAGCCCGCGCGCTCGTGCGGGCCGAAGGCCGTCGGCCGGGCGCGGTGCATCGCGTACTTGAAGACCAGCGTTCCGTCCGAGGTCCTCGTGTGCACCTGCGGTTCGCCGGTCACCGCGCTCTTCACGGTGCCGAGCAGGCCGACCGGAACCTCCTGCAGCCGCGCGGTGAACCGGCCCTCGGCGGGGCGCTCGAAGCGGGCCAGCCCGGTTCCGTCGAGCACGCCGGGCTCGTTGACCTCGGCGTGCGAGACGGACAGGCTGGTGCGCTGGCTGCCACTGCCGCCGACGCTGCCGGTCTCGCCGACGTCGCCGATCGGCGAGTCCTGCGTCTCGCTGAGATCCCCGGACACGCCGGCGGAGTCCGTCGAGCTGTACGTGATCCTGGCGTTGGCCCGGTGGCGGTAGCCGACCGCCGCGACCGCGCCCGGTTCGGTGCCGACGGTGGTGGCCGGGCCGGTCGGGGTCACCTCGTAGGTCAGCGAGAGCCGCATCCACCGGCCGTTCTTGCGGACCAGCCCGGTGAACAGGTCGGTGCCGCCGTCGGCGAGCGCCTGCCGCTGCGTGTTGTTCAGCGCCGCGCCGGGCGCCAGCGCGCCGCGCAGCCGCTCCTCCAGGCCGGTCGTCTCGGCCACGTCCCGGCCGAGCTCGGACAGCAGGTCCAGCGCGTGCCGCAGTGGCCGCCCGTCGCTCGACCGCCAGCCGCTCACCAGGCCGGGGCCGATGCCGCTGCCGGTCACCGGGCGGTCCGGGTCACGGTGGTACTCCGGCGGCCGGAACCGGTTGCCCAGCACCACTTCCTCGTCGGTGTCGCGCAGCAGGCGCGCCAGTTCGGCGAGCGCGTCCGCGTCGCTGCTGTCGGCGGAGGCCCGCGAGTTCGGGTACTCCGCCAGCGCGCGATCCACCAGCCGCCGGTCGATGTCCGCGCCTTCCAGCCCGAGTTCGGCGGCCCGCCGCTGCACGGCGCGGGCGGCGACCCTGCGGTCCAGCGGCAGGTCGCCGTTCTCCCAGGCCGTCAGCATCTCGTCGACCATCGAGGCCGGGACGGCGTCCACGACGAGTTCCAGCCCGTTGGCGTAGAACTCCATCACCTGCTGGGCGGTCAGCACGAACTGGAACCGGCCCGGCACGGTCTCGCTGCCGATGGCGGCGGGCAGCACCCGGGCCGCCGCGGCTTCGCCCGCCGCGACCGAGATGTTCAGGTCGGCCTCGAAGGTGAGCGCGTCGAGGTAGGCCGTGATGAGGTTCTCGTCGTCGCCGCCGGAGCGCCCGCGCTGGACGGTCGTCCCGTCGGCGCGGCCGCCGGAGGCGCCGGCGTTCGAGTCCATGCCCGCCAGCACGCCCGGGTCGGCGGCCGAGGCCGTGGTCCCGTCCGCGCGGCCCGCGCGGAAGTCGTGCCCCGGCTGGGAGAGCGCCAGCGGGCCCGTGCCGACGCCTTCCAGCCGGTTCAGGACGCGCAGGCCGGTGGGCCGGGCCGTGATCAGCGCCCGGCCCCGCACCTGCCCGTGCGGGTCGCGGGTCCGGATCAGCTGGCCGTCGGTGAGCCATTCGCCCGCGTGCGCGAGCGCCGTCGCGTTGCTGGTGTCCACCCAGGCCGCGGTGGTCGGCATCCGGCTGCGCACCGCCGCGTCCAGGCCGCGGGCGTCGAGGTGCAGCAGGGACTGCGTGCCGGTGAGCAGCTCCTCGAACTGCGCCTCGTCCCGGATCCGCACCGTGGGCCCGGCCTCGCGCGCGCCGTCCGGGCGCACGTCCGTCGGGGTGTAGATGTCCAGGACCTGATCGGCGATCTCCTTGTGCACCTGGTCGCCCGCCGCGTCGCGGACCGGGGTGCCGGTGGCGTCGACCACGCTCACGGTGAGGGTCAGCGGCACCCGCCACAGCGAGCTGCCGCCCCGGTACTCCAGCCGGGAGCCCGCGTTCTGCGAGTAGCTGAACGAGTCGGCCGCGCTGCGGCTGGGGCTGCGGCCCCAGATCATCTGGCCCAGCAGGGCGCTGGCCTCGCGGAGGCGGCTGCGCGCGAACTCCATGCTGGTGCCGATCGAGGAGCTGGTCAGCAGCGCGCTGACCCGCTGCGTCCGGCCGACGCGGCCGATCTCCTCGGCGCGCTCGGCCGCCCACCGCGCCTCGACCTTCACCCAGCGCAGCTCCACCTGCCCGGACCGGCCGCGGGTCTCGACCGGGATGCGGAAGCCGTCCTGCATCGCCTCGGCGAGCCAGGTCTGCGCCTTCTCCTCGGTGAACTCGGCGAGGATCGCGTGCACGTCGCCGTACCGGTCGGCGAGCGCGGCGCGCAGGAACTCGCGCGCCTCCGGCACGCCGGTCAGCTGGACCACCCGGTCGAGCAAGGTGGGGCCGCTGTCCTGCAGCTGGCCGGGGTTGGGCCGGTGCGGGCGATCCGGCGGCGCCAGTCCTTTGTGGACTTCCGGTACTTCCCGCGTTCTGGTGAGCGGCTTCCCGTCTGCCGTGGTCTGCGCGTTTCCCCGCGCGTCGAGCACGAGTTCCTGCACGGTCGTGGTCGCGATCGCGCCGTCGGCGTCGTAGCGCAGGTCTTCGCGGCCGACCGGCAGCCCGTTGCGCGCCGCGTCCTGCGCCGCCAGCTGCACGTATCCCTGGCCGGTGACCTGCGTGATCCCCGGTTGGGCGGACTGGTCGACCTCGACCTCCGTGGTCACCTGCACCCGGTAGGTGTGCTTGGGCCGGAAGTCGAAGTCCTCCATCGTCATGAAGTGCCCGGTGCTGGTGTTCGTGCCGGCGGAGGCGCTGCGCCCGAACATGTACCGGACGGCGGCGACCAGCTTCGGACCGAGCGACGACCCCACCTGGAATCCCCTGGTCAGGCCGGTCGAATCGGCCGCGGTGCGGTAGGCGGCCCCGATCTGGCCGTGGCCCAGCTGCTCGCCGGCCGCGTGCGTCGGCGCGGCCGCGTCCCAGTGCACCCGGGACCGCAGCGTCACCTGGTGCGACGCTCCCCCGGGCCGGCCGACCTCGAAGCTGAAACCGCCCGGGTGCAAGGCGGTTCCGATGCGTTCCTGCCGCTGCACGTGGTACAGCACCTGCGTGCGGATCGAGCCGTCGTTGCGCAGGTCGGCGGGGAGTTGCGCCAGGACGGCGTCGACCACGCGGCTGGTGTCGTCCAGGCCCGCCAGCCGACCGGCGCGGAGCAGATCTGCCTCGTCGCGCGTGGCGCCTTCGAAGACGACGGTTTCGCCGAGCGGCTGCTGGTGGGCCTCGTTCAGCCACACCGGCATCGGGCGGTCCGCGGCCACCTCGGTGCCGGCGCCGGAGTCGGCCCGGATCCAGAGCTTGACGTCCGTCAGGTCGTACTGGAGGGCCTCGCCGCGGAGCTGGTCGGAGGACGAGACGTGGCCGAGCTGCGCCACCGAGGCGCCGTGCGAGTTGGTGGTGCTCCACCGGCCCTGCGGATCGGCGTCGAGCGTCTCGCCCGACACCAGGCTCACCGGCACCTTCCCGGACAGCACGATCTGCCGGGCGCCCGAGGCGGCGTTGCCCAGCTCGGGCAGGCTCAGCAGCGTGCTCTGCCGCCTGAGGAGGTCGGCGTCGGTGCCCACCTGGGCTGCCTCGCCGAAGGTGATCCCGACGGAGAACAGCTGCCCGTCGAGCGCGAGCGTCCGCCCGTTCTCGTTGAACAGGTCCGGGAACGCGGCCAGCAGCAGGTGGTTCAGCTCGGCCGGGGTCAGCCCGTCGACGCCCTGCGCGGCCAGCCACGCCACGGCCTCCGACATGCCCGGCAGCTCCCGGTCCACCGGCGCGGCGTGCGCGAGCGCGACCTCTGATGGCTTGCCGCCGGGTGCGCTGGGCGGGGCGCTGGGCGCGCCGGGGCCTGCCGCGTTGGCACCGCGGCCCGGCAGGCCCTCGTGCATCGCGCGCAGCCCCGCCTCGACCTGGGAACGCATCTGATCCGGCGTCTCGGCGGCGGAAACACGCACCTCGCCGAGGTCCAGCTGGCGCAGGGTGCCGCTGCCGTCGTCGAGCCAGGCCGGGGCGCGCACGTGGACCTCGCCCGGCGCCAGGTCCGGATCGACCGTGAGGTCGGCCGCCACATCGGTGCCGGATTCGCCGTAGTGCACCAGCAGAGTTCCGTCGGGCTTGCCCGCTATCGCGACGGCATCGGATTCGGTGGTCGCGGGCGTCGTGCTGGACTGGCGGCGGGCGATCTCCTCCTGGAGCAGCTGCTCCGCGTCCTCGCGCGAGCCCGCGTTCCCGGCTTCGACCTGCACGGTTCGGGGCGCCGTCTGCCAGACATCGCCCGCCGTCGTTGCCTCGCCGCGGACGGGCGCGTGGCCGTGCGCGGCGGCGAACTCGCCGGGCGCGAGGACCGGGCTGGTGGCGAGCAGGTGCGCCATCGACTCCAGCAGGCGCTTCCCGCCGAGTTCCAGCGCCTCGGCCACGTTCGACGTCGTGGTGGTGGAGATCCGGATCTCGGCGGGCGCGGTCTGGACGTAACCGGCCGGGGTCAGCTCGAAACTGCCCGGCAGCACGTCGAACGCGCCCGCGGGCACGCCGTCGTCCAGGCCCAGCTTGACCTGGATCACCTGGCCGCCCTGGGCGTGGACGGTGAAGATCCCGGTGTTCTCGTCGAAGGACCCGAGACCGCGCTCGACGAGGCTCTTGAGCTGCGCGGTCGGCCCCTGGCGGGCGAGCTCCGGCGAGCGGACCGGGCCGGTCGGGGCCTCCGCCGATTCCAGGCGGACCTGCTGCGCCTGCGGGACCGGGCCGGGTTCGCGCAGCGCGGGCGCGGCCTGCTGTGCGGCCTGGGCGGGCTCGATTCGGGCGGCGGTTTCCGGGGAGTTGGTCTCGCCTGATTCGGTGTTCCCGGGCTGCTCGGCGGTTTCGGAGCTGGTTCCGTCCGGTGTGGACGGTTGTCCGGACTCCGCCGGAGTGGCGTTGTCCGGCTGCGTGGTCTCGGACGTTGACGCATCGGGGCTTCCAGCCGCCGAGGTGTCGGGCGAACCCGCCTCGGTGGTACCGGCCCTCGACGTCTCGGTTCCGGCGGGGCCGGTTTCCGACGTGCCAGCGGGGTTTCGGGCCTCCGTTGCTCCGAACGGACCAGCGCTCTCGGTAGTGCCGGCGGAACTTCCGGACTCGGCAGCCGGAGTCCCAGCCTCGGCTTCGCCGCCTGGCAGGTTCCCGGCCTCGGTCGCACCGTCCGGACCAGCGTTTTCGGCACTTTCGGCGGAACTACCGGTCTCAGCAGCCGGAGTCTCAACCTCTGCCTCGCTTACCGGACTTCCGGCCTCTGACGTACCCGGCTGGTTCCCGGTCTCGGTTGCACCGGCCGGATCGGCGCTCTCCGTCGTTCCGGCGGAACTACCGGCCTCGGCAGCCGGAGTCCCAGCCTCGGCTTCGCTGCCCGGCAGATTCCCAGTCTCGGTCGATCCGGATGGATCGGCGTTCTCCGTTGTCCCAGCGGGGTTTCCGGCCTCCGCAGCCGAAGACCCAGCCTCCGCTTCACTGCCCGGCAGATTCCCAGTCTCAGTCGATCCGGACGGACCGGCGTTCTCCGTCGTCCCAGCGGAACTACCGGCCTCCGCAGCCGGAGTCCCGGTCTCAGTCGATCCGGACGG
>NZ_FNOK01000096.1:0-2744 GCF_900106995.1 Saccharopolyspora shandongensis | reverse complement strand
GACGGACCGGCGTTCTCCGTCGTCCCAGCGGAACTACCGGCCTCCGCAGCCGGAGTCCCGGTCTCAGTCGATCCGGACGGACCGGCGTTCTCCGTTGTCCCAGCGGAGTTTCCGGTATCCGGCGAACCGGTCGGGTTCGCCGCCTCCGGCGTTGTGGCGTTGTTGCCGGGCTCTCCCGGGCTGGCGGGGCGCGTTTCGGCGCCCGGTGATCCGGCGCTCGCTTCCGGGCTTTCCGCCGTGTTCCCGGAGCTTGGACGGCCGGACTCGGCTCCACCCGAATCCGGCTGCCCGGCCTCCGGCGCACCGGTTTCGGTGCTGCCGGGGCCCGGCCTTCCGGCCTCCGGTTCTCCCGATTCCGGCGCGGTTTCCGAGGGCTTCTCGCCGCCTTCCCGGCCGCCGCCGTTCTCGCCATCCGCCCCGTCGTCGGCGCCGGATGTGGAGTTGCCCGAACCTCCGTTGCCCGAGCCGCCACCCGAACCCGCCGAGCCGCCCGCGGCTCCGCCACCGGGGCGCGCCCCACCGGCGCCCTGCCCCGCATTCGACCCACCGGAGCCCGACCCGCCGGACGCTCCGCCTCCCGACCCACCACCGCCGGCCGCACCACCTGCCGCCGGGCCTGCTGCATGAGCACCGCCCATCGAGCCGTTCCCGGCCGGAGCAGCGGCGGGTCCGTCTCCGGCGGGCGTGAGCGCCGGGGCCTGGCCGGCCGCGGGCGATGCGGCCGTGGCCGGGTCTGCGATGAAGTTCGTCAGGTGCGGGGCTTGGCCGGTGCTGATCACCGACATCAGGTCGAAGGCCTCGGTGACCTCGTGGAAGCTGCGCTCGCCGATGCGCTGCTCCCACAACCCGCCGACCGCGCCGCCCAGCGCCGCCTGCCCGATGCTCTCCGCGGTGATGCCGTCGCCGCCGAAGATCCGGGCGGGAGTGCCCGGCGAGGTCACCGCCGTCGCCCCGACGAGCCCGGCCACGCCACCGGCCGCGCCGAGCGCCACGAATCCCGACGTCTTGCTGGCCAGCCCCAGCGGAGCGCCGCCGAGGCTCGCGCCGACGAAGGCCGCCGCGGTGGAGCGCGGGTCGTAGGTGTACCGGCCGTCGGTCTCCAGCACGGTCTTGACCTGGGCGAACACGTCCGCGCCGATGCCGAACTTGAGCGCGCTCTGCAGGCCGTAGCCCACCATCCGCTGCCGCAGGATGTTGCCGGTCGTGAACGCCTTGGTGCCCGTCCTGGTGGCCAACCCTCGTTCGAAGGTCTTGCGCACGGCGTCGTCGACCAGCCGTGCCTGCTCCCGGCTCAACGCCGACGCGAACGGCACCGGTCGACCCGCGAGCCTCGCCGCGATCTGCTTCTCGACCGCCTCCCGCATGGCCGCGTTCTTCCGAACGCTCTTCGCCGCCGCCCTGCGCAGGGCCGGTGTGCTCCCGGTGCGGGCGGCGTCCATCGCCAGCTGGCGCATGATCGGACCGGACTGCTGGCGCGCGGCCGTGCGCGCGAGCTGCCTGCCGAGCGCTTTGCCCCCGGCGGTTTGCCCGATCCTGGTCGCCGCGCGTCCGGCCGCCGTCGTGCCCAACCTGGCGAACGTCCGGCCACCGAGTTGCGCCGCAGCAGTCCCGGCGCGCATTCCCAGCTTCCGCAGGGTCTGCTGGATGAAGATCGCGCCGACGCGCTGCAACGCCTTCTCGACGGCCACGCGGGTCGCGTTCCGCGCCACGATGACCGCCGGTGGCACGGTGACCATGGAGGCGCCCCAGGTCGGCACCGCAGCGATCGCCGCACGGATGGCCTCGTAGCACAGGAGCAGCAGGCTGGCCTGGAAGGCGCTCTTGGCCAGCACCACGCTGTTGTTGAACTTGAAGGCTCCCTGCGCGTACGAACCGGCCGTGGTGACGTAGTCGTTGGCCGCCTGGGAAAGCTTCATCACGGCCATCTTCATCGTGGGCGCCGCGATGCCGCCGTTCCAGCCGGCGGTGACGTCCGCCGCGGCCTGCTGCGCTTCCCGTAGGAATTCGACGGCGCGTTCGGCCTCCGCCACCCACGCCTTGCCCAGCTCCGCCGACAGGTTCTCGTCGGCCTCCGGGTAGTCGCCGATCAGCAGGCGGAAGACCGAGCTCAGCCGCGGGAGCACGATCGGCGAGTGGAACCACGAGCGCAACCATTCGTTGAGCTCGTCGATGTACACGTCCATCTGCTCGCCGAAGTCCACCACGCCCTGCGCGAAGGCGTCGAGCGCATCGGAGGCACCCTCGCCGATGCCGCCGTCACCCAATGCGGACCTCCGCGACCGAACCCGCCATCACGCCTCGACGTTCCGGTGCTGGTCGGCGAAGTAGTCGTCCACCGTGCCGTAGCTGCCCAGCGCCTCGATGCCGTTCTCCGCGATGATCTTCAGCTGGCTCGCCAGGTGCGCGCGGTTCTCGAACACCGCGTCGGAATCCGGGAAGTTCGCCTTCCCCTGCTGCCCGATGCGGTCGCCGCCGAAGGTCCGCGGGTCGTCCATCAGCTCCGCGATCCGCTCCTTGCTCGCGCTCGCCGCGTCCTTGTACGCCTCGCCGTACTGGCCGAGCCGCCTCAGCAGTGCCGCGACCGCCTCCGGGCCACCGTTGACGTTCAGCGCGTCGCTCATGACTGGTCCGCCTCTCCGCGATACTGGTCCGCCTCTCCGCGATTCACAGTTCCGCCTCTCCGCGATTCACAGTTGTGGTTACGTCCCGGGTCAAACCCGCGTTTCGCGGTTTCTTGTGGCTGG
>NZ_FNOK01000093.1 GCF_900106995.1 Saccharopolyspora shandongensis | reverse complement strand
CAAGTCCTCCGCCCACCTCGCCGCCTACGCCGGAATCGCCCCAGTCACCCGCAGTTCGGGCTCCTCCATCAAGGGCGAACACCCGGCCAGAACCGGCAACCGCAAACTCAAACGAGCGTTCTTCCTGGCTGCGTTCGCGGCCTTGTCCGATCCCACCAGCAGGACCTACTACCAGCGGAAACGCGATGAAGGGAAGAAACACAACGCCGCGCTGATCTGCCTGGCCCGGCGCCGCTGCGACGTCCTGTTCGCCATGCTCCGCAACAAGACCTACTACCGGCACCCCCATCCAGACGCCGCGCCCGCTGCGGCTTGACAACCACATAGGGACACCCCCCGGAATTCCACAATCGTGTAATCCGATCAGACGGTAGTCTAGAATGTGAGAAATCGTCAACGATGTGGCGGGCACGCGTGCTGTGATTTCGGAGTGAGTGCGATGGCAGACCCAGGGGCCACCCTGGCCGAACGGCTGGCGTGGCTGCGGGAATCCTTCCCCAGCCCCGAAACGAGTAAGCCGTACGACGTCAAGACGATCGCCGCGGCGACGGGAATGTCGATCTCGCAGCTCTACAAGATCCTTTCCGGCGAATCGCCCAATCCCGGCTGGCAGCACTTGAAAGCGCTGGCCGCATTCTTCGGCGTGCCATTGGACACATTCGACAACAGCGAGCACGGCGAGAAGATCCGGGCGCAGCTGGCCACCCTGGTGGAACTTCGCGCGCTGAAAGAAGAAGGCGTGGAGTCCGTGAGCCTGCGCGGACTGACCGTCGCCCAGGCCGACCGGATCCGGGGCGTGGTGGAAGACCTGCGCCGCTCCAACAACACCGCCGGTCGCGATGAGCCATGAGCGCGGTCACAACTCGGATCCGACATCGTTCCGCTGCGCACGGCTGGTGCTGCCCGTGAGCCACGATCGGGACGTGACGCCATCCGATCATCGCGATCTGACGGCGCGGTGCCAGGAGCTGGCCGCCGCGCTGCCGCTGCCCGCGCCGTGGGACCTGCAGACGTTCATCGCCGAGCTGGCCGAGGCCCGCGGCCGGCCGATCGAGCTCCGCCAGGTGTCCACCGTGGACTTCGACAGCCCCTGCGGAGCGCTCGTCTCGCTCTCCGACCGCGACGTGATCGGCTACGTGACCAGCACCCCGCTGCACGAGGAGCACATCATCCTGCACGAGGTCGGCCACCTGGTGTGCGGGCACTCGGACACCAGGCTCGCCGACTCGCCGATGGTGGCCGCGCTGGTGCCGGACCTGCCGCGGGAGCTGGTCGAGAGCGTGCTGGGCCGCTCCGCGTTCGACGCCACCACCGAGCAGGAAGCGGAGCTGGTGGCGAGCCTGTACCTGTACCGCGCGGGCCGCGTGCCCGCGCCGATCCGCGGCGTGCGCAAGCTCGACGCGAGGAGCGGCCGCACGCTCCGCCAGATCCAGGCGACGTTCGACAGCACGCGCCGCCGAGGGCCCGAGAAACTCCGATGATCAGCATCATCCTGCAAGGCGCGGGGATCGTTGCCGTGCTGGCTGCGATCACGAAACTCGTGCAATCCCGGCGCTCGTTGACGTCGAGCGTGGTCTACCTGTGCGGCGCGATCGGCTTCGTCGGCCTGTCGGCGGCCCTGGTGGCCCCGGCCTCGCTGCTCTGGGTGTCCGTCTGGGAGCCGATGCCGAACCTCGGCCGGCTGGTGGCCAACATCCTGGCCATGGTCGCCGGCGTGTGCGTCCACGGACTGCTGACCCACCTGGTGCACGACGGCGCACGGGCACGGCGGTTGATGCGCATCCAGGTACTGGTGGCCGCCGTCGCCGCGGCCGCCATGACGGCGTTGATGATCGCCGCGGGCATCCCGTTCCACCCCGAGTTCCTGTCCGCGTTCGCCGACCGCCCGGCGGTGGCCGCCTACGTCACCGTGTTCGCGCTCTACATCGGGTGGGCCACCTCGCTGTTCGGGTGGTTCCTGCGGCACTACATCGCCCAGAGCAGCCGCCGCTGGCTGCGCGCCGGACTGCGCACGATCCAGGCCGGCTGCGTGGCTTCCGCGGGCTGGGCGCTGACCAAGATCGCCGCCGCCGTGTGGGCGGTGACCGGGCACGACCCGGGCGTGCTGGACCCGTTGGGCGGCGCGTGCGCCGGGGCGTGCGTGGCGCTGGTGGCCGTCGGGGCGACGATGCCGGTCTGGGGCCCTCGGGTGGCCATGCCGATCGCCTGGTGCCGCGCCAAGTTCCAGGCCCGGAAGCTGCACCCGCTGTGGCGGCGGCTGGCCGACGAGCTGCCGCAGATCACCCTGCCCGCGGGCGCGGTCGCGTCGAACGCGCAGTTCGCGCTGTACCGGCGGGTGGTGGAGATCCGGGACGCGCAGCTGGTGCTGCGGTCCTTCGTGCACCCCGAGGCGGGTGACTGGGCCCGCCGGGCCGCGGAGGAGGCCGGGCTCGACGAGCGGGCGACCCACCAGGTGGTGGAGGCGGCCTGCCTGGCGGCCGCGCTGGACTCGCACGCGGCGGGCCACCGGCACCACACCGAACCGGGCGAGGCCACCGCGCCGTACCGGGGAGTGGCCGCCGACCTGCACACCGAGGCGCACTGGTTGATCCAGGTCGGCCACGCTTTCGACCACTCACCGATCGTGTCGGCCGTGCGGGACCGCGCCCGCGCCGACCTCCCGGACCCGACGGCCTAGCCGCGCCCGGGCTGCGGCGGCGGTTTCGCGCGAAACCGCCGCCTACCAGGCGTGGCCAACGGCGATTTCGCGCGAAATCGCCAAAACCTGGCACGGCGAACGGCGGTTTCGCGCGCAATTGGCGCGGGGTTTCAGAGCAGCGCCGCGAATAGGCCTCCGCCGACGGCCGCTCCTACCACCGCTCCCACGGTGACCTGCGCCGGCGTGTGGTCGCCGAGCTGGGCGCGGGACCAGGAGACCGCCGCCACCGCCAGCATCAGGACCAGGTAGGCCGGGTGGTAGATCACCGCGAGGATCACCACCGCGCCCGAGGCCACCGCCGAGTGCATGGACACCTTCCACCAGACCGTCATGCCGCCGGTGACGAACAGCGAGCCGATCATGGCGATGTCCAGGGCGACCAGCAGCCACGGCGCGCCGAACGCGACCAGCAGCCCCAGCCCGATCAGGCTCATCACGATCAGCGCGACGAACGGCACGAACCGGCCCGCGCGGTCGCGCACGTGGTGGCTGTCCCACCGCCCGGTCTTCGCGCCCCACACGATCACGCCCATCGGCAGGATGCTGCTGGTGGCGGAGACCAGCAGCCCCCAGCCCAGGGTGGGGCCGACGGCGCGGGTGGCCTGCCAGGCCACCGCCAGCGGCAGCAGCACGACGATCACCCATGGCGCGAAAACCTCGGTGAGCACGCGCGCCGCGCGGTCCTTGCCGGACGGCCGCGCGGGCACGGGATCGGTCTCGGGTGCTGCGTTGGTCATGAATTCCTCTGGTGCTCGGGTCTCGGCAGTGTCCACATCGGACAGGTCGGGGTGCGTCGTGAGCGCTTTGGATGGCGACCCGAAGCGCTCACGAGCGGCTGTCCACGCCGATCAGGACGCCTCGCCGGGCTTGCCGGTGTTCACCAGCAACTCCACCAGCTTGTCGCCGAGCACGCCCGGGATGACCCGCTCCGCCGAGCGAGCCGCGGCCGCGTTGAGCGCGGACATCACCAGCGGCCGCAGCCGCTGCAGGACGTCGGAGTAGTACGGGATCTCGTCGTCGCTGGGCACCGGGCGGGTCAGCACGTGCTTGCGCACCACCTCGACCAGGATCTCCGCCACGTGGTCGATGTCCTTCTGCAGCTGCTCGGCGAGGTCCAGCACCTCGTTGAGCGGCACGCCGAGGCTGACCAGTTCCGCGCCGGCGTCCAGCAGCTGCGGGCTCGGCGAGACGAAGCTGCGGCCGCGCCGCTCCAGCAGGCCCAGTTCGATCGACCGCTTGATGTTCGACGGGGAGAACTGCTTTCCGAACTTCTTGCGCAGTTCCCCCACCGTGACGGCGCGGGGCGCCTCGTCCGCCCAGGACGCGCCGACGACCTCCTCCAGCCCGAGCACCTCGCCGAGGCTGCGTCCGGACTCCCAGGCCGCGATCATCTCCTTGATCTGCGCGAACGCGTAACCGCGCTCCAGCATGTTGATGATCAGCCGCAGCCGCACCAGGTGCGCGTCGGAGTAGATCGCCGTCCGCCCCTCGCGGCGAGGCGGCGGCAACAGCTCCCGGTCCTGGTAGACGCGCACGTTGCGCACCGTCGTACCCGCAGCCCGAGCAAGATCGTCGATCCGGAAGTCCGCCACTCGACGAAGTCTAGTTCCCCTGTTCGAACCGCGCCGCGACCTGGGCCGCGCCCGTGCGTCGCCCGAACCGGCCGACTTCGAACGGCGCGAGATCGACGGGCGCCGGCAGCGCCGCGAGCACGATCCCCTAGCAGCCGAGCAGCGGGCGTGGCCTCCACCGCGCCCGCTGCTCCGTCGAACGTCAGCTAGCGTCCGCCTTGGCCACTTCGCCTCGCGGAGCTCGGTCGTTCCCCTTGAGCGCGAAGCAGAACAACGCGGCTACCACTAGCACCGCGGCAGACGCCAGCAGCACCACCTGCATCGCGCTGACGAACCCCACCGCGAACGTCTCGTGGCCGAGCCGCGCGAAGAGAGCGGCGTCCTCCGGTGACAGACCAGCGGGCACCGGCGGCGGGCTGAACTTCCCTCCCCCGGCCACCGCGCTCTCGACGAACTGCGCGCGCAACCCCGCGGGCAACTGGTCCGCACGCAGCTCCGCTTCGCCGCGCAGGGCCGAGTTCAGGCAGGAGGCCAGGACGGCGCCCACCAACGCGGTGCCCAGCACCCCGCCGACCTGCCGCGTGGTGCCTGCGACCCCCGATGCCGCACCCGCGAACCTGGGATCGACGCCGTCCATGGTGACCTGCTGCAACGGCGCAAACGTCGCGCCGCTGGCGATGCCGATGATCAGCAGGCCGGGCAGGAGCGGCCAGGCTCCGGAGTCCGGCCCCGCCATCGCGGCGATGACCACCAGGCCGAGCGCGAGCATGATCATCCCCGCGGCGAGGACGCGCTTGCCCCCGATCTCGTCGGCCAGCCGCCCCGCATACGCCGAGCCGATCGCGGTGAGAACGGCGTTGGGCAGCAGGACGAATCCCGCTTCCAGCGGCGAATACCCCTGCGCCATCTGCAGGTCGAGGACGAGCACGAAGGCGATGCCGATCATCCCCAGCTGGAAGACGAACCCGATCCAGTTGCCGACCGCGAAGTTCCGCCCGGCGAACAGCCCCAGCGGCACCAGCGGCTCACCGCGCTGAACGTGCTGCCAGCCGACGAACAGCGCCAGGAGCACGACGCCGGCCGCGATGACCGACGGGATGCCGATCGGCCCGCTGATCGTTCCCCAGTCGTAGCGCTCGCCCTCGATGAGGCCGAACACGATCCCGCTCAGCCCCGCGGTGGCGAGCACGACGCCCACCAGGTCGATCTGGTGCGGGCGCGCGACGCGCAGTGCCGGGACGAACACCAGGGCCAGCACCGCGGTCGCCACCCCGATCGGGACGTTGACGAAGAAGATCCAGCGCCAGCCGAGGTGGTCGACGATGAACCCGCCGAGCACCGGGCCGAGGACCGGCGCGAGACCCGCGATCGCGCCGAAGACGCCGAACGCCCGGCCGCGCATCCGCGGCGGGAAGATCGTCAGGATCGACGAGATCACCTGCGGGAACAGCAGTGCTGCGCCCAGCCCCTGGAGCACTCGCGCGCCGAGCAGCTGTCCCGGCGTGCTCGCGAGGCCGCAGAGGGCGGAAGCAGCGGTGAAGGCGGAAACGCCGATCAGGAACAGGCGCCGGTACCCGAAGGTGTCCCCAAGCCGTCCAGTCGTGATCAACAGCGCCGAGAAGACCAGCAGGTAGGCATCGATCACCCACAGCACCTGGTCGTACGAGGCGCCGATGCCGTCGATCAGGGTCGGGACCGCGATGTTGACGATCGTCGCGTCCAGCAACGACATGAAGAAGCCGGTGCAGAGGATGCCGAGCACCAGCCACGGCCGTTGCACCGCGGGCCGGTCGGCGGAATTGTTGTCCAGCACTCCGATTACCTCCGAGAATTCGGGCACCGGTCGGCGGCCCGGGAACCGAAGCGCGCAGCCTCGGGCCGGGATCCCATGACCGGTCCGGGAAATGTGGGTTTTCCGGTGGCGTCGCGGAGACGCTCTAGAACCCGGGTTTCGGAGAATTGCCGGAATCCGCGCGAAGTTCGGCGCGCGGAGAGCCGGAGTGCGGTGATTTCAAGGAAGAACGCAGGCCTGCTCGCCCGGTTGTCACAACCATCTCAGAACACCTTGCTGCGATGTGGTGTGACTCCCACCTTTCTCGCGTCATCGGACCCGAGTAAAGCTGATCGGCGAGGCTACGTCCGCGATGGGAAGTGCCCACGGTGAGATGTCGACGCGGAGCGTAGCACAGCGCCCCCGCGCGGGCGGGTCCGAGCTGTCGTGACCGCAGTTTCAATTGAAACTGCGGGGAACCCGTCACGACAGGAAGCCGCGCAGCAGCGAGGCGGTGCCCTCCAGGTGCTCGGCCATGGCCCGCCTCGCGGCCCCCTGATCGCCGTCGAGGATGGCCCGCACGACCTCCTCGTGCTGCTCGTTGGAGTGCACGATGTTGCGCTCCAGCAAGGGAATCGAGTCGAGCAGCTCGTTGAGGCGCATCCGCGCGTCGGCGACCGCCGACGTCAGCGACGCCGAGCCGGACAGCTCGGCGATCGCCAGGTGCAGCCGCGAATCCATCCGCCGGTAGTTGTGCAGCTCCGCGGTGCCCGCGTCGGACAGCCGCGACACCAGGTGGGCGCGCTCGGCCTCGCCGAGGTCCCGGGCCGCCGCCTGCTCGGCCGCGCCCACCTCCAGCACGTGCCGGTGGGTGAGGGCGTCGTGCAGGTCGACGCCCATCTCCCGGGCGATCCGGCGCGGTCCCTTGCGGCTGGGCCGCGGCGGTTCGACGTTGACGAACGTGCCGCCGTAGCGGCCGCGCCGGGATTCGACGTACCCGGACTCCTGCAACGCCCGGATCGCCTCCCGCAGCGTCACCCGGCTGACGTTGAGCCGGGCGGCCAGCTCCCGCTCCGCGGGCAGCCGCTCCCCCGGCGCCACCACGCCGAGCCGGATCGCCTGCAGCAGGCGCTCCACCGTCTCCTCGAACGCGTTGCCGGTGCGCACCGCCCGGAACAGCGCCTCGCTCGCCCGGCTGTGCAGCACCAACGGCTCGTTCTGGCTGCTCACGTCACTCTCCCCGGCCTGCCCTGCCGCGATTCCAACGGGAATCAACGCACCGATTCCCATTGAACCCCTTCGACGTCACCCCGGCGCTGTGGGGTCGGGAGTGGTCTTACCGGCCATCTCACAGGGGCGTGACGTACGCGCCGGAGATGCCGCCGTCCACCAGGAACTGCGAGGCCGTGATGAACGACGCGTCGTCGCTGGCCAGGAAGGTGACCGCGGCGGCGATCTCGGTCGGCTCGGCGAAGCGCCCCATCGGGACGTGCACCAGGCGCCGCTGGGCGCGCTCGGGGTCCTTGGCGAACAGCTCCTGCAGCAGCGGCGTGTTCACCGGCCCCGGGCACAGCGCGTTGACCCGGATGCCCTCCCGCGCGAACTGCACGCCGAGCTCGCGGGACATCGCCAGCACGCCGCCCTTGCTCGCGGTGTAGGAGATCTGCGAGGTCGCCGCGCCCATGACCGCCACGAACGACGCGGTGTTGATGATCGAGCCCCGCCCCTGCCGCCGCATGTACGGCAGGACGTGCTTGCAGCACAGGTACACCGAGGTGAGGTTGACCTCCTGCACCTTCCGCCACGCCTCGATGCCGGTGTCCAGGATGGAATCATCGTCCGGTGGGGAGATCCCGGCGTTGTTGAAGGCGATGTCGACGGAGCCGAACTCCGCGTCGGCGGTGGCGAACAGCCGCTCGACGGCTTCGCCGTCGGTGACGTCGGTCTGCACGAACAGCCCGCCGACCTCGTCCGCGGCGCGCTTGCCCGTGTCCGGGTCGACGTCGGCGACGACGACCTTGGCCCCCTCGGCGGCGAACCGGCGGGCGGTGGCCAGCCCGATCCCGCTGGCGCCGCCGGTGATGACGGCGACTCGGTCCTGCAAACGTTCCGGCATTTGCTCACTCCCTGTTTCTCGCGGGACACCAGGCAGGACGCACGAGCTCACGCGTCCGCCGAAGTCGGGATGAAGACGTTCTTGGTCTCGGTGAACGCGTCGACCGCGTCCGGCCCGAGCTCGCGGCCGAGCCCGGACTGCTTGAACCCGCCGAACGGCGTGTTGTAGCGCACGGAGGAGTGCGAGTTGACCGAGAGGTTCCCGGCCTCGACCGCGCGCGACACCCGCAACGCGCGCGCCACGTCGCGGGTCCAGATCGATCCGGCCAGGCCGTACGCGGTGTCGTTGGCGATGCGCACCGCGTCGGCCTCGTCCTCGAAGGGCACCACCGCGACGACCGGCCCGAAGACCTCCTCGGCGAACGCAGGATCCGCCGGATCGGGGGTGAGAACCGTTGGCGGGAACCAGAATCCGCTGCCCGCCGGCGCTTCGCCCTGGAACGCCACCGGCGCGCCGTCGGGGACGTAGCCGGCGACCTTGGCGCGGTGCGCGGCCGAGATCAGCGGCCCCATCTCGGTCTTCTCATCGGTCGGGTCGCCGACGACCACACCGCGCACCGCCGGTTCCAGCAGCTCCATGAACCGGTCGTAGACGTTGCGCTGCACCAGAATCCGGGACCGCGCGCAGCAGTCCTGCCCGGCGTTGTCGAAGACGCCGTAGGGCGCCGTCGCCGCCGCGCGCTCCAGGTCCGCGTCGGCGAAGACGATGTTGGCGCTCTTGCCGCCCAGTTCCAGCGTCACGCGCTTGACCTGGCTCGCGCACCCGGCCATGATCCGCCGGCCCACCTCGGTGGAGCCGGTGAAGACCACCTTGCGCACGTCCGGGTGGGTGACGAACCGCTCCCCGACGACCGCGCCCCGGCCGGGCAAGATCTGCAGCAGCCCGTCCGGAAGTCCCGCCTCCAGCGCCAGTTCGCCGATCCGCACCGCGGTGAGCGGCGTCAGTTCGGCGGGCTTGAGCACCACCGCGTTGCCCGCGGCCAGGGCCGGGGCGAATCCCCACGCGGCGATGGGCATCGGGAAGTTCCACGGCACGATCACGCCGACCACGCCCAGCGGCTCCTGGAACGTGATGTTCACGCCGCCGGCCACCGGGATCTGGCGGCCGAAGAGCCGGTCCGGTGCGGCGGCGTAGTACTCCAGCACGTCCCGCACGTTGGCCGCCTCGCCGCGCGCGTTTCCGATGGTGTGCCCGGAATTGCGCACTTCCAGCCACGCCAGGTCTTCGATGGCGGCGTCCACCGCCGCGGCGAACCGGCGCAGCAGCCGTCCCCGCTCCGCCGGGGCGAGGGCCTGCCAGGACCGCTGAGCGCGGACCGCCCGCGCGATGGCGGCATCGGTCTCGTCGACGGAGCACAGCCGCACGCTGGTCACGACCTGCTCGGTCGCCGGGTTGATCACTTCATGCGCGGTGGTCACCGCGTACCTCCTTCGCCGCCGCGGCAAGCGCCACGAACAGCCGGTCGTCGGCTGCGTCTTCTTCCGGATGCCACTGGACGCCGAGCGCGAACCGCGCCCCGGCCAGCTCCACCGCCTCGACGGTGCCGTCGCCGGCCCGCCCGGTGACGGCGAGCCGCGGGGCGATCTCGGCGATGGCCTGGTGGTGGTAGCAGGGCACCTCGACGTGGTCGCCGAGGATCTCCGCGATCCGGCTGCCCGGGCTCAGCTCCACCTTCGTGCTGCCGAAAACCGCCGGCTCCGGCTGGTGATCCCGGTGCACGACGAGGTCCGGGAGGTGCTGGTGCAGGGTTCCGCCGAGCGCGACGTTCATGATCTGCGCACCCCGGCAGACACCGAGCACGGGCAGGTCGCGGTCGAGCGCGGCGCGCAGCAGCCGGATCTCCCAGCCGTCCCGGGGCGGCCGGGTCGGGCCGAGCTCGGCGTGCGGCCGCCCGCCGTAGCGCGCCGGGTCGATGTCCGCGCCGCCGGCGAGCACCAGACCGTCCACAGCGGACAGATCAGGCTCACCCGGGAGGACCGGCAGCAGCACCGGAAACCCGCCGCTGCGGTGCACCGCATCGACGTAGGTCGTGGGCAGCAGGGCCGCCTCGCGGTGCCAGACACCCCAGCTCGCCGCTTCGACGTAGGTGCTGATGCCGATGATCGGGCGGTCAGAGGCGTTCGAACCCACGGATCCGCTCCCAGTCGGTGATCGCCGCGTCGAAGGCGGCCAGTTCCACCCGGGCCGCGTTGACGTAGTGGTCCACGACGTCCTGGCCGAACGCCTCGACCGCGACCTTGCTCTCGGCCAGCAGCCCGGCGGCCTCGCGCAGCGTCGTCGGGACCGTGGGCTTGTCGGAGGCGTAGGCGTTGCCCGCCAGCATCGGTTCCAGCGGCAGTTCCTCGGAGATCCCGTGCAGCCCGGCCGCCAGGATCGCCGCCACCGCCAGGTACGGGTTGACGTCGCCGCCCGGCACCCGGTTCTCCACCCGCAGGCCATCGCCGTGGCCGACCACCCGCAGAGCGCAAGTCCGGTTGTCCCGGCCCCACGCGATGGTGGTGGGCGCGAAGCTGCCGGCCGCGAAGCGCTTGTAGGAGTTGATGTTCGGCGCGAGGAAGTAGGTCAGCTCGGGCAGGCGGGCCAGCTGGCCCGCGATGAAGTGCTCCATGACCGGGGAGAATCCGTGCTCCCCGGCACCGGGCATCGCCGGACCGGCGTCGTCGCGCAGGCTCACGTGGATGTGGCAGGAGTTGCCCTCGCGGGCGTCGTACTTGGCCATGAAGGTGAGGCTCACGCCCTCCGCGGCGGCTATCTCCTTGGCGCCGTTCTTGTAGAGCGTGTGGTTGTCGCAGCTGGCCAGGGCGTCGGAGTAGCGGATGGCGATCTCGTGCTGGCCCAGGTTGCACTCGCCCTTGGCCGACTCCACGTACAGCCCGGCCCCGGTCATGTCGTTGCGGATCCGCCGCAGCAGCCCCTCGATCCGGCTGGTCCCGGCGATGGAGTAGTCCACGTTGTACTGGTTGGCCGGGGCCAACTCATGGTAGCGCTTGTCCCACGCCTGTTCGTAGGTGTCGCGGAAGACCAGGAACTCCAGCTCCGTTCCGACGTGCGCAGTGAGCCCGAGCTCGGCGAGCCGGTCGAGCTGCCCGCGCAGCACCTGCCGCGGCGACGGGGCCACCGGCTCGCCGGAATGCCACAGCACGTCGCAGAGCACCAAGGCGGTCGCCTCCTGCCACGGGATCCGGCGCAGGGTCCCGAGGTCCGGGCGCAGCACGAAGTCGCCGTAACCGGTGTCCCACGAGGTCATCGCGTAGCCGTCCACAGTGGTCATCTCGACGTCGACGGCGAGCAGGTAGTTGCACGCCTCGGTGCCGTGGGCGAGCACCTCGTCGAGGAAGTAGCGGGCCGAGCACCGCTTGCCCTGCAACCTGCCCTGCATGTCGGTCAGCGCGACGACGACCGTGTCCACCTCGCCGGAGGCGACCAGATCGCGCAGTCGTCCGACGGTCAGCTGCTCGTTGGGCGACACCGGTGGCTCCCTCCGGCCGGGCCAGCCGGCCATGCATTGGTACGGGATCAGACCTTTGAATGCGGGCCAATGGAAGCAGTCGCCTGCTCGCGGAGTCAACACCCGAACAGCTGTTCGCGCGGAGGCGGCGTCGAAATCCGGACACGGGTATTGACATCGACCAGAGGCGGCAGCACGCTGCCCAACTAGTCAATGGGCCACGGTCATACCAATATTGGGAGAGGACCCCGCCATGACCGAGAAGCGGCGGCAGGTGGACTACGAACAGGCCGGCAGCGACTACCTGGACAAGCGCCGGCTGCGGCAGGGCGCGGCGGGCTGGGTCCTGCTCGCCGGGCTCGGCGTCTCGTACGTGATCTCCGGCGACTTCGCCGGGTGGAACTTCGGGCTGGCCGAGGGCGGCTGGGGCGGGCTGCTCCTGGCCACGGTGCTGATGGCGACCATGTACACCTGCATGGTGTTCGGGTTGGCCGAGATGGCCTCGGCGCTGCCGGTGGCCGGGGCCGGGTACGGCTTCGCCCGCCGCGCCCTCGGCCCGCTCGGCGGCTTCGCCACCGGCACCGCGATCCTCATCGAGTACGCCATCGCGCCGGCCGCCATCGCGGTGTTCATCGGCGGCTACGTGGAATCGCTGGGACTGTTCGGGCTGACCAGCAGCTGGCCGGTGTACCTGGCGTGCTTCGCCATCTTCGTCGGCATCCACCTCTACGGCGTGGGCGAGGCGCTGCGGCTGATGTTCGGCATCACCGCGGTGGCCGTGGTCGCCCTGATCGCCTTCGTGGTCGGCATGATCCCGGAGTTCTCGACGGCGAAGCTGTTCGACATCGCACCGGTGGACGCCGCGGGCGCCAGCGCGTTCCTGCCGTTCGGCTACGCCGGGGTGCTCGCCTCGCTGGTGTACGGCATCTGGTTCTTCCTCGCCGTGGAAGGGGTTCCGCTGGCCGCGGAGGAAGCCCGCGACCCGCGCAAGGACATGCCGCGCGGGATCATCGCGGCGATCGCGGTGCTGCTGGTGTTCGCCGCGGCCATCCTGGTGGTCGCACCGGGCGGGGCCGGGTCAGCGACCATCGCCGACGCCGACAACCCGCTGCCCGCGGCGGTGCGCGCCGCCACCGGCGGCGACAACGCGCTCGCCGAGATCGTCAACTACGTGGGCCTGGCCGGGCTGGTGGCGAGCTTCTTCTCCATCATCTACGCCGCGTCCCGGCAGCTGTTCGCGCTGTCCCGCGCGGGATACCTGCCGCGCCTGCTGTCGGTGACCGGCAAGCGCCGCACCCCGTACCTGGCGCTGATGGTGCCGGGCACCATCGGCTTCGTGCTGGCCGCGGCCACCCGCGACGGGGCGCTGCTGATCAACATCGCGGTGTTCGGCGCGACGATCTCCTACGTGCTGCTGAACCTCTCGCACATCGTCCTGCGCTTCCGCGAACCGGGCCTGGAGCGCCCGTACCGGACCCCCGGCGGAATCGCGACGACCTCGGTCGCGCTGGTGCTGGCGATCGCGGCGGTGATCGCGACGTTCATCGTGGACATGGTCGCGGCGGCCATCATGGCCCTGATCTTCCTGGCGGCCCTGGCCTACTTCTGGTTCTACAGCCGCCACCACCTGATCGCCAACGCCCCCGAGGAGGAGTTCGCCGCCCTCCAAGCCGCCGAATCCGAGCTGTCGTGACCGCAGTTTCAATGGAAACTGCGGTCAGTCGTGGTCGCCGTCGACGTAGAACCAGGCCCCGTCCTCGCGGACGAAGCGGCTGTCCTCGGTCAGCACTCCGGCGCGCCCGCCCAGGCGGTAGTGCGCCTCGAACCGGACCGTGCCCGCCGCGTCGAACGGCCCGCCGCCGGTGCGGTCGAGGATCTCGAGGCGGACCCAGCGCTGGTCTGGATCGAGGTCCAGCGCGTCCGGTCGCGTCGAGGGGTGCCACGAGGCCAGCAGGTAGGCCGTGTCGCCGACCGCGAACGCACTGAACCGCGAGCGCATGAGCTGCTCGGCCGTGGCCGCGCGGCGTTCGCCGGCGTGCAGGCGGGCGCAGCACTCGGCGAACGGTTCGCCGAGGCCGCAGGGGCATCGCTTGGGGGTGCTCACCCCGACAGCTTCCCATCGACGGCGCAGGTCGAGCGGTCGTGGGTGCGGAAGCCGGTCCCGCGCCCACGACCCCCGGTCAGCTCTCGCGGCAGTGCGACGCGGTGCCGTTGCCGGGCGGGACGTCGAGCGTCGGGTTCCGGTCGAAGAAGCCGACCGGCTTGAGGGTGAAGCCGCAGAGGTCCACCGGCATCACCGGCCAGTCCTCCGCGCGCGGGAAGTGCGTCAGGCCGAAGGTGTGCCACAGCACGATGTCCTCGCCGTCGATGCTGCGGTCGCCCGCCGTGAACGCCGGGATGCCCGCGCCGCCGTGGCTCTGGTTCACCCACTCGCCCGCTGGGTACCTCTCGTCCGCCGCGTACCGGGTGACCCACAGGTGCTTGGTCGCGAACTCGGCGCGCTTCGCGATCGAGGAGCCCGGATCCGCCAACAGCACCGGATAGCCCTGCGGGTGCAGCGCGTAGCCGACCGGCTGGCCGAGCCGGTTGGTGCGCTCGGTGTTGACCACGTGCCACACCCGCCCGCTGGCCGGGTCGGCCTCCCGCCCGGCGTCGCTCTCCCGCGCCAGCCGGGTGACGCTGCGGGTGAAGGCGTTGCCGTGCGGGTTCTCCGCGCTGATCGGCTCGCGCTTCGCCTGCACCTCGTCGACGGCGTTGCTGGTGCCGTCGACCATCATGTCCAGCCGCGCGCTGAACAGGTGCTGGTGGAACGGCGCGCCGAGGCCGGGCGCGAGCTCGTTGGCCCAGCGCGAGCCCTCCGCCGGGTAGGCCGAGGTGAACACGATGCCGGTGGCCTTGACCTCCAGCTGGATGGTGCCGTCCAGGTAGAGGTACCAGTAGAAGCCGTAGTCGTAGTTGCCGACGCTGCTGAAGAACGAGATCACCAGCCGCCGCTGCCGCCGGGTCTCGGCCGATCCGGTGAACACGTCGGTGTGCTTCCACAGCACGCCGAAGTCCTCCTCGTGCATGCACACCGCGTTGCGCAGCGTCCGGGGCGCGCCGTCCTCCTGCGCCACCACGGCGTCGAAGTAGTGGATCTCGCCGAGGCAGTCGCAGCCGAGGACGAGCTCGTTGGCGAGCTTGCCCAGCGAGTACTCGCCGGAGTCGAAGTAGTTCTGCCAGAACCGCGCCGGGGTCGGATCGCCGTAGTTGACCAGCATCTCGCCGACCGAGGCGCGGTAGACCACCGGCCGCTCCCGGTCGCCGTCGCGGAACGACAGCTGGTGCAGCACCAGGCCTTCGCGCGGGTCGAAACCGACGCGGAAGCGCCAGTTCTCCCAGCGCACCTCGTGGCCGTCGACGGCGAAGCTCGGGCCGTCGGGCTGGGTGATCTCGATCGGCTTCAGCGTGTCGCGCTGCGGGCCGAACAGCTCCTGGTCGGGGTAGTTGCCGCCCTCGGCCGGGACCGGCAGGTGGCGGTCGTCAACGACCTCCAGCACGCGCTGCTCGATGACGTCGACGTAGGCCACCAGCCCGTCCACCGGGTGCGCCCACGGCAGTTCGTCCGGGTCGTTCTGCACGAACGCCAGCGCCCGCAGCATCCGGCGACCGCTCTCCTCCGCGACGCCGAACCAGCCGGCCGACAGCGGGCAGACGCGCACCTCGCCGACGTCTTCGATACCGCGGTCGCGAATCGCCTGCCGCCACGTCTCGTCGGCGCGGACGATCTTCTCGACCAGCTCGTACTCGGTCAGCATCACCGGCGGCTGGCCTTGCTCGACCGGGTCGACGGTGTGCCGCTGCACCACCTGATCGCCGGTCAGCGACACCACGGTGGTGGTCAGCTCACCCGTCTTCGTGTCGAGCAGCACCGAACGCGCCCGGCGGTCGAAGTCGCCGCCCGCCAGCACCACGGCCTTCGCCGGTTCCTCCAGCTGCACCAGGGGAAACCGAGTGAATTCGCGCAGGAGTCCCGCGCCCTGCAGGATCTCGCGGTTGCGCACGATCTCCTCGGAGCTCAACGGTTCCAGCGGATGCTTCGTCATCGCCTGCCCTCCAGTCTCGGTCACCCCGGATCGACCCAGATTCCCTTGGAACAGGGGGGGTTCGTCCAGCGGATCACCACGATCACCGGATCGTCGCAACCGTGCAGTCGGGCTCAGCGCGCGTCGTAGCGAAGCCGGTTCGCAGCGATCTCGGTGCGATGCTCGATCGCCCACTCACCGAGCGCAAGCGCCGGGCCGAGCAGCGAGTCGCCGAGCGGGGTCAGCTCGTAGTCGACGCGCGGCGGCACGCTCGCCTGCACGGAGCGGCTGACCAGCCCGTCGCGTTCCAGCTTGCGGAGCGTCAACGTGAGCATCCGCTGGGATATTCCGCGAACGGCGCGGTGCAGTTCGCCGAAGCGAAGCGGCCCGTCCCGGAGCTGCCCGACGACCAGCAGGCTCCACTTGTCCCCGACCAGCGCCAGGATGCCCAGCACCTCCTGGCAGGCCGCTGATTCCGCCGCATCGGCGCGGGTCAATGGTTACCTCCGTGTGCGTCACCGACAGGAATGTGCCGTCTTGTGCGGCCTCCTTTGGTACCAAAGGATGTGGCTACGCACAAAGCGTAAGCATTGGAAAGTTCAGCCGTTTCCGCTGGCGGACGGCCGTGTGCACTTTGTGCTGCCATAGCGACACAAACCGCGCACGGCCGGTGACCAGCGGTGACGCGGAAAGGGCAGCTGTGCACGAGAATCTGGTGATCGTCGGGGCCGGGCCGGGGCTCGGGATGGGCGTCGCGCGCGCGTTCGGCAAGCGCGGCTTCCGCGTGGGCCTGATCGCGCGGAACGCGGAGCGACTCGCGGAATCCGTCCGGGAACTGGCGAGCGACGGCATCACTGCGAGCGCGCACCCGGCGGACGTGCGGGATCGCGGCGCGCTGACCGGCGCGCTCGACGATGCTCAGCACGAGCTCGGGCCGATCGACGTGCTCGAATACAGCCCCGGCCCGCAGGCGCCGATCACCTCGGCCGCCGAGACCGATCCCGATGCGGCGAGCGCGCAGTTCGAGCTGTGCGCGCTGGGCGCGGTCGCCGCCGTCGGCCACGTGCTCCCCGGCATGGTGGCGCGCGGCCGCGGATCACTGCTGCTGACCACCGGGGTGTCGTCGCTGGTTCCCGCGCCCTTCCTGGGCAACGTGGGGATGGCGATGGCGGGCCTGCGGAACTGGGCGCACGCGCTGCACATCGAGCTCGCCTCGAAGGGGGTCCACGCCGCGGCGGTCACGATCGCCACCGGAGTCAACGCCGAAAACGCCTCGGGCATCGGCGAACGCTACTTCGAGTTGTACGAATCCCCTGAGCGGGCCGAGGAAATCATCGGCGACGTCGCGGCCTTCGAATCGCTCGTCAGGAGCAACTCCGCGCCGCGCCCGTAGCCCGGGCGCGGCGCGGCGGCCCTGGACGCTATTCCTGCGGCTGGTTTTCGGCTTGGGGCTGCGGCTTGGTCTGCGGTTGCGGCTTGGTCTGAGGCTCGGATCCGTCCTGCGATGAGGTGCTGGTGTGGGCGGTTCCGTCGTGGGACGCCCCGTCGTTCGGGGACACGTCCAGCACCGTCGCGCTGAGGAGCATGTCCAGCCGGTGGGGATGGGCCCCCTCAGCCGCGACGGCGGTGCCGGACGCTCCCAACATGACCAGACCGCCGAGCAGCGCAGTGCTGAGTGGACGACGCATGGAAAACCTCCCTGGAGTCGGGCATTGCCGTGGGAGACGCCATCACAACTCGATCATCGCCGCCGGATGCATCACCGTGCCGTGCAACCGGTTCCCGAGTTCGGGGGACGGGCCGCACCCTGCAGAAAGCAGCGACCCGGTCGCCGGGGGATGTGCGACCGGGTCACCAGAGGTGGGTGCCTGGGGGGTGTCAGGCGTCCACCCGTTCCTCGCCCCGCGATTCCGCGGCCTGCGCACCGCGCCGCGGAATCACCGGGATTCGTCGGCTGGAGGACTCGCCGACGGCGACGAACGCACTGCGTGCACGGGGAGTCCGTCGCCACGGCCGAGAGCCGAGTGATGCCATGCTGCCCGGCCACCACCGCACTGTCGCCGTTGCGAACATAACGAAACTTTTGTCACTTTTGTAATCGGCCGCCGCGCTGCTCGACAGGCGAGCCGGAGGGGCCGCTCCGGCTCGGGCGGCGCCGAGCCGCTGGACCGATTCCGACGGCAGCGGCACGAGGCGCACGAGCACATCAACTGGGACCGGCCCGAGCGGGAACGGCTGGAATTCGCCCGCCTGCTGCTCGATTGCGTGGGCGCGACCGAAGCGTCCCGGGAGCGGCGCGTCCGGTGATCGCACCGCCCAAAATCGATCGCTGACCTGCGTCGATGGTGGGGTGCCGGGCGTTCGCCGAACCCCGGCGGTTACCGTTCGGGCCGGTGGTGGAGGAGGCGGGCGCGGTGTTGCGGGTGCAGGGATCGTTGTCTCGGCAGTTGCTCGGGTGGCAGCTGCTGATCATCGTCCTGCTGCTCGCCTCGATCGCGGTGTTCTCCGTCGCGCAGACCGACTCAGCGTTCCGGGCCACCGAGGGCCGCAAGATGCTGTCGGTCGCCGAAGACCTCGCTGCTACCTCCGGGGTGCGCGTCGGCCTCGATGACCCCTACCGCCGGGACGCCCTGCCGATCTTCGCCGAGAGCACCCGCAACCTCTCCGGCGCCGACTACGTGATCATCACCGACCGGCGCGGCATCGTGCTCACCTCGCCCGATCCCGGGCAGCGCGGGCAGCTGCTGCCGAAGTCCGAGACCGCGCTGGGCGGCCGCTCGTGGGTCGGCGAGATCCGGCTGGACGGCACCGATTCGCTGGTCGCCCAGGTGCCGGTGATCTCCAACCACGCGCAGGTCATCGGCGTCGTCGCGGCCGGCCGCAATCCCCCGGACCTGCTGCAGGGACTGCGCCAGGCGCCGGAGAACCCGCTGACCCTGCTGGCCTTCGCCACCGTGCTCGGCATCGCCGGATCGGTGCTGCTCGCCCGGCGGGTGAAGCGGCAGACGCTCGGCCTGGAACCGCAGGAGATCACCCGGCTCGTCGAGCACCGCGAGGCCCTGCTGCACGGCGTCCGCGAAGGCGTGCTGGGCGTCGACGAGCAGAACCGCATCACGCTGGTCAACGATCAGGCGCGCCGCCTGCTGTCGCTGCCGGCGGACTGCGTGGGCAGCGACATCGACTCGCTGGACCTCAACGACCGCGCCCGCGACGTGCTCACCGGCCGCACCGACGGCGTGGACCAGATCGTGCTGCGGCGCGGCAAGGTCGTGGTGCTCAACCGGATGCCGATCTCGTCGGTCGGCGCGGTGGTGACCATGCGCGACCGCACCGAACTCGTTGATCTGCAACGAGAACTCGCGGTGCACCGGGACACCACCGACACGCTGCGCGCCCAGGCGCACGAGTTCAGCAACCGGCTGCACATCATCTCCGGGCTGGTCGAGCTGGGCGAGTACGAGGAGCTGCAGCGCTACGTGCACCGCATCAGCCACATCCGCGAGCAGTGGCACGCCGAGGTCACCGCGCGGGTCCACGATCCGGCCACCGCAGCGCTGCTGATCGCCAAGGCCAGCCTCGCCGCCGAACGCGGCGTCGGCCTGCGCCTGAACGAGGGCAGCTACCTGCCGGAGATCGACGAGGAGCTGTCCGCCGACCTCGTCACGGTGCTGGGCAACCTGATCGACAACGCGCTCGACGCCCTGGAAGCCGGTCCGGCCGATGCCGACCGGTGGATCGAGATCGACCTGCGCTGCACCGACGAAGTCACCGCGGTGGTGCGGGATTCCGGGCCCGGGGTGGCCGCCGAGATAGTCGAAGAGGTGTTCCGCCACGGCTTCACCACGAAGGCCGCGCGCGGCGGCGAACGCGGCCTGGGTCTGGCGTTGACGAGGCAGATCTGTCATCGTCGCGGCGGTTCGGTGCAGGTGCACAACGCGCACGGCGCGGTGTTCACCGCGCGATTGCCGCTGGAAGGGCCGGGATCGTGATCAAGGTGTTGGTGGTGGACGACGACTTCATGGTCGCGAAGATCCACAGTGGATACGTGGCCCGCGTCGACGGGTTCGAGATCGCCGGGGTGGCGCACACCGGTGCGGACGCGATCCGCGCGGTCGACGAACTGCGCCCGGAACTCGTGCTGCTGGACATCTACCTGCCCGACATGGACGGCCTCTCGGTGCTGCGGGAGCTGCGCGCGAGCACCGCTCGCCCGTCCGCGGACCCCGACGTCATCGTGATCACCGCGGCCCGCGACCTGGACACCGTGCGCGGCGCGATCCGCGGCGGGGCGCTGCACTACCTGATCAAGCCGTTCAGCTACGAGGCGCTGCGCGACCAGCTGGAGAACTTCCGCGCCATGCACCAGAAGCTCAGCGGACTGCCCGGCGACTCCCCCGCCGCGCAGCAGGACGTCGACCAGCTCTTCGGCACCCGGACCCACCGAGCGGCGCCACCGAAGGGACTGGCCACCGAGACGGCGCAGATCGTCGAGCGCATCCTGCGCGAGACGACCGCGACCGACGGAGACGTGTCGGCGGCGGAATGCGCGGACGCCGCAGGCGTTTCCCGCGTGAGCGCGCGAAAGTACCTGGAGCACTTCGTGGCCTCGGGCCGCGCGGAGGTCCGCCTCCGCTACGGCGGCACCGGCCGCCCGGAACGCCGCTACCGCTGGATCCGCTGACCGACAACGCGAAACGCCCCGGCGCGTTCGTCCCCAGTTTCAATTGAAACTGTCATCCACAGAGCGGAGCCGGTGCAGTTTCAATTGAAACTGTCCACAGACGTGGTGGTGTGCAGTTTCAATTGAGGGTTTTTCATCCTGGTCGGGTACCGCAGCCGCGGCGTCTGACCTGCGCCTGCGTGCGTGCCGTCGCCAAGCGCCGTCAGGCGCTTTCAGGCCCACCCTCGCAACTGGCACCGCCGCGGGTTCACGGAGCCCACCCCTCTGGGGTTCCTCCGGCGAGGACGGCCCTGACGCCGTGTATTGGACATACATATTGATGGGTAACTCAAATGTGGCGTGGTCGTTGGTTATGGTGTGAAGGTGACGGTGGTTGATGTCAAGCGGCTTTCGCCTGCCTCGCAAGAGGATTTGCGGCGGCGGGTGGTCGCGGCGGTCGAGTCCGGGCGGACGCAGGCGGAGGTCGCGGAGACCTTCGGTGTGGGGCTGCGGTCGGTGTCGCGT
>NZ_FNOK01000055.1 GCF_900106995.1 Saccharopolyspora shandongensis | reverse complement strand
CGCCAGCAACGCCAACTGAATCAACACCACCAGCTTAAGAAACTCCACCTCCATCGCGATCTGATCCAACGCATCAGCCATCGCATCAAAATGATCAGCCGCCGCATCCAAATAATTCGACGGCCCATCCACAAACGGCGCCATCCGCGCCGCAAACGCCCGCTCCGACGCCCCCGCAAAACCCGACGACCGAATCCCCTCCACCGCCGCCCGCGCATCCACCCGCAACCGCCGCAAACGCCCCGCATGCGACCGCCACACCGCCGCCAACTCCCGCACCTTATCCTCATTAACAGGCGGCGGCTCATCCCCCGTAAGCCAATAGCACAGCTGGCGCTCAAACTCACTGAACATGATCGCCATAACTGCCCCTCTAGCTCACCTATCCCCTAACCCAGCACTCGCGCCAACTACACCGACTGCTCACCAACCGGAACCGGCCCCGGAATATCCTGGGGATGCAGCACACACAAATCATCCAACGTCGGATTCACCAAACCCCGTGTCCGACGAGCATGCCGCGCAATCGCCACATCCAGAACCTGGCGAGCATAACGGCCATTACCGAAAGAACTCCCCCGCTGCACCGCCGCGAAATGCGCCCGCAACGCCGCGACGGACGGCCCAGTGCATTCGTAACCGGACTCGGCGGCGTGCTGGTTGAAGATGGTGACCAACTCGTCGGCGGTGTAGTCGGCGAAGCGCACCCGGTGCGAGAACCGCGAGGACAGACCGGGGTTGGCGGCGATGAACCCGCCCATCTCCTGCTCGTATCCGGCGGCGATCACCACCACCTCGTCACGGTGGTCCTCCATCAGCTTGACCAGCGTGTCGATCGCCTCCCGGCCGAAGTCCGGCCCACTGCCGCGACTGCCACCGGAAGAGAGCGTGTACGCCTCGTCGATGAACAGCACGCCGCCGCGGGCACGGTCGAACGCCTCGGTGGTCCGGCGCGCGGTGTGGCCGACGTACTCGCCGACCATGTCTGCCCGGGCGACCTCGATGACCTGCCCCTGCGCCAGCACGCCCATCGCGGACAGCAGCGATCCGTACAGCCGGGCAACGGTCGTCTTACCCGTGCCCGGAGGTCCGGCGAAGACCAGGTGCCTGCTCACCGGCGGCGACGGCAGCCCGGCCGCCTCCCGCTGCCGCGCGGACGCCAGCAGGTCGACCATCGCCGCGACCTCGGCCTTCACCTCGGCCAGCCCGACCAGGCTGCGCAGGGTGCCGAGCAGCTGCTCGACCCGTTCCTCGTCGATCTTGCCCGCGCCGGCACCCACGGCAGCTCCGGGCAGCGGCCCAAGATCCTCCGGCAGCAGCCGGGTCAGCTGGGCGGCGGTCACCGACCGGTCGTTGCCGAGCCGGTAGGCCTGCCGTCCGACCATCTCCTCGAACACCTTGCGCGCGGTGCGGCCGTTGCCGAAGGAGCTGTCGCGCGGCAACGCCGTGAAATACCCGTGCAGCGCGGAACGGGTCTCGAACTCCAGCTGGTAGTGGTGGTTCTGGCACATCCCTTCGACGATGGTGACCAGTTCGGACGAGGAGTAGTCGGCGAAGTCGATGGTGCGGGAGAACCGGGAGGACAAGCCCGGGTTCGCGGCCAGGAACTGCCGCATGTCGTTGGTGTACCCGGCGACGATCACCACCACGTCGTCACGGTGGTCTTCCATCAGCTTGACCAGCGTGTCGATCGCCTCCCGGCCGAAGTCCGGGCCACCGCCGCCACCGCCCTGGGACAGCGTGTAGGCCTCGTCGATGAACAGCACACCGCCGAGGGCCTTCTCGAAGACCTCCGCGGTCTTGAGCGCCGTGCCGCCGACCACGGCAGCCACCAGGTCGGGCCGGGCGCATTCGACCAGCTGCCCCTTCCGGATCACACCAAGGGCGGCCAGGATGCGACCGTAGAACCGCGCGACCGTCGTCTTGCCGGTACCAGGGGAGCCGGTGAACACCAAGTGCTGCGACATCGGCGGCGACGGCAGACCGGCCGCGGCGCGACGCTCGGCCATCTGGTGCAACCGGACCAGCGTCTCCACCTCGCGCTTCACGCCGTCCAGACCGACCAGGTCGTCCAGTTCGGCCAGCAGCTTGTCGAGTTCGTCGGCGTGGCGGGGTTCTCCGGTGTCCTGCGGCTTGTCTGATTCAACGGCCCTACCGGACTCCTCCTGGACCACCGACAGGCGCGGCTCGCGCGACTCACCCGGCTCGCCGCTGTCGTCGAAGATGACGCTGGATCCTTCGAACCGGGTGTCCTGGTCACCGTTGCCGTCGATGCGGCACCGCCGGATCTCCACCGGCTCGTCGCTGAACACCGCGACACCGTCACGAACGTTGTCGCGGACGGTGCAGGAAATCATCCCGCCGCCGGACTGCCCGTGCCATTCCGCGCCGGAGCCGCACTCGCGGAGTAAACCACCGTCCACGGCAAGCGTGGCCTCGCCGCGTGCGGACAACGCCGGGCCCGTCGTCCGCGTCACCTGGCAATCCGACACCGTGGCTTCGGCCTGGCCGTCCGCGACGACCCCGCCGGCCGCACCACCGGTGATGTCGCAGCCGGTGAGCTTCACGACGCCGTCGGCGCTTGCCGTCACCGCGTCGTGCCCGGCGTCGGTGAAGGTGCAGGCCGACAGGTGGGCCGTCGATCCGTCCAACACCTGCACCGAATGCCCGCCGGCCTTGGCGATTCCCACCCGCTCCAGCTCGACCGTGGCGTTCTGCATCGCCACCACGGCCTGCGCGTCGACGTCGCTGATCCGGCAGTCGCGCAGCACGGGCATCGATTCGGCCGCCGCGAGCAGCACCACGCCCCGCACGTCGGAGATGTCCGAGTCGTTCATCTTCAGCTGGCTGTGCTGTTCGACGACGATCGCGTTGTCGGCGATCTTGTCGATCCGGCAGCGTTGCAGCGTGCTCCGGCCGTTGTCGGCCACCAGCAGCGCGCTGTTCGCGTCGGTCACCACACAGTCCACCAACGTCGCCGTGCCGCCGGTACGAGACACCACGGCCGTACTCGAGATGGACGCGAGCGTGCATGCGTTCAGCTCGGCGCGGGCGTTGTCGTACACCAGCAGGCCCGCGCCGCCCGGGTTGCGCAGCTCGCATTCACGGGCCTTCAGCTCCGTGCGGCTCCGCGCCGCGACGGCGACCTCGGATTCAGCGGCCAGCACACACTCGTCGAGCTCAAGGACGCCGACCCGCAGATCCACCGCGATTTCCCCGTCGCGGTGCGCCAACTCGATGCCGGAAACCGCCGCGTGCTCGACATCGAGCCGCAGCACCGGATCGCCGGATGCCTCCACCCGCACCTGGCCGGGTGCTCCCGCACCGGAGATGGTGATGTCGCGATCCAGCACGATCGATTCCGCGTAGGTGCCGGGCCGCACCGAGATGACGTCGCCGTCCTTCGCCGCGGCGATCGCGTCGGTGATGGTGCGATAGCACTCCGGCTCACTGGGCGAAACCCCCAGCATCGACCGCGTGCCCGTCATTCTGCTCGCCATAGCGAGCCCTCCTCGTTTTCCGGGTTCAGCATCGAACACACGCGGTAGCGGTCCAGTGGGGTCATGCGGCTTGCTCGCCCGCTGGCCAACGCATGCGCGGCAAGCGCGGCGTCCGGCGCCAGCAGATGTCGGTCGAGGTAGTAGCGGGATGCGTCCGACCACACCCACACGCCGTCGGAGCGCAGGCCGGCGGGCACCGCACCGGCCGACCCGGAGACCAGGTCGGTCATCCGCAGATCGGTCTCCAGCACGATCTCGCCGCTGCTGAGGAAGTCCAGCAGCCGTTGCCGCTCAGTGGAGTCGACCACGAGCTCGTGCGCGGAATCGAACCACGGTCCCTCGTCGCCGGACGCGCCGTCGAACGTCCGCGCGACCTTCACCTCCGCCAGCGGCTCACGAGTCCAGAGCAGGACGGCAGAGCGCAGCGCGGTCTTGTGGTAGACGGGCAGGTCGGTGCCCGCCGCGAACACCTCGACGCGCGGATCGCTTTGGTGGCCGGCGACCCGTTGAACGGCCATGGTGACGGCCGGCAGATTCGCACCGTCGTCGGCCTGCACCAGGTAGACGCGGTCGACGCCGTCGCGCATCGTCGCCCAGCATGCCGCCGTGCCGTGCGCGGCCCGCACCGACGCCACGACGGCGCGGTCCGGCCCGTCCCAGGCCCCATCGGCATCCGGCGTGAACCGGTACTGCACCACGGGACGCCCTTCGAGCTGCGGCAGCAGCGCGCCGACCAGCTCGTTGAGCCGTTGCCGGTCGCCGCAGGCCAGCACCTCGCGGGCAACGGCCAGCCAGCCGTCCGGGGCGCGGCCTGCCAGCTCAAGGAGGCGTTCGTGCGGATCCAGATCGACGGTGAGCCACGGCGATTCGTACTCGTCGGCCAGGTCGTCCATACGGAGGATCATCCTTCCGGCTATGCGGCGTGCAACGGGCCGTACCACCGGTCGGACACCGGCTCGTCCAGCTCGGCGTCGGCGCGTTCCTTGGCCGCGGCACGAAGCCGGGCAAGGATTTCCTCGCCGTCGCTACCGTCCTCGGCGAACAAGATCCGGCGGACCGAGCCGCCCTCCACGCCCAGCACCTTGAGCCGGGTTTGACCTGGCAGCACCACATCGCCGGAGATGTCGACCTCGTCCGCACCGACGCTGCGTACCAGGCCGTCGAGACGACGGGCGGTGGAGACCCAGATCAGCGCCTCCGTCCCGCCCACCGACTGCGGCTGCGCCACCGGAGCCGCCACCACCGGCTCGCGCAACCGCACCACCGCGCCCGGCACCAGCAACGTGTCGTCGGGGATGCCCCGCACGACCACAGCACGCACCGTGGGGAGGCGACGCAGGCCGCTGGCGAGGCACACGTGGAAATCGGTGTCGTAATCGCCGCCCGGCTCCTCACCGAACACCTGCACCACGGCCAGCTCCGCCAGCATCGCGGCCTCCTCGCCCCGGCCGGCCCGCAGTCCCGGTCGTTCGGACAGCAGCTTGGTGACCGCGCGGGTGGCCACGTCGTACTTCGAGCCGAGGCTGGTGCGGACGTTCTTCCGTTGCTCGGGGGTGCTGCGTGCGTCCGCGGGCACCTCGACCGGTTCTCGCCGTGGCTGGCTCTGCGCCTGCTCCTCGACCGGCTCCTGGGTTGATGCCTGGGCGGGCTCCTGAGCCGGCTCCTTGACCGGCTGCTGAGCTGGTGTCGGCGAGGCCGCGGCTTCGGGTTCAGCTGGCGCGGCGACCGTCGCGGCATGTGCGGCTGGCGGGTCGGCGGGCGGTGTGTCCCGTGGCGCCCGTCCGGCCTTGGCGACCAGCGGCGGGAGCGACGCAGGCGGGTCAGCGGGCGGTTGCGGGCGCCGCGGCTCGGCCGCGGTCTCGGTCCGCTGTGGCAGGTCCACCGTGGTCATCGGCCTGTCACTCGGCGGCTCCGACGGAGCCCTAACCCCACGGTGGGCCGGTCCTGGTGGGAGAAGAACCGGCCCACCTTCGGGGATCTGGCCCGCTGCTGGCGGGCCAGACTCGACCGGCGGGGGTGTACCGGCCGAGGTCTTCGGGAGTACCGCAGGCTCCTGGCGGGACGAGTTGGTTGCTTCGGCCAGCGGCGGGCGTGCCACTCCCGGGGTGGCCGGAAGCTGCTGCGGCGGGCGTGCCGCTTCCGGGGTCACCGGAAGCTGCTGCGGCGGCGTGGTCGCCGACACCGTGGCGGGCGCGACCGGCGTGGCGGGCTTGCTGGGCTCCGCAGGCCCCGGAGCGCCGATCACACCGGGTGCTGCCGGGGGCCGGAAGTCCCTGACCGAACTGGCGACGATCGGCTCGGCCGGCAGCATCCGCCCGTCCGTCGTCACCACGATTCCCGCCACCCGCTTGTCGCGCGGCGCCTCGCGTACGGGGGGCGCAGCCACAGCGGGCGCCTGGGGTACCTGCGCGGGCTCCGCGCCCGGTGCCACACCGAGCCGGTTGACCGCCTCGGCGGCGTGCTGGGATGCGGGAACGACCCGCAGGTGCTCCCGGGCATCCTCCGGCAGGCCGTGGATCAGGCCGTCCAGCGCCGACAGCACCTCTGCGGGCACCGCGGAGTCAGCGGCCAGCACCAGGTCGGCGTGCGGCCCTGGCTCGGCCAGCCACTCCGGGCGCGGGGCCTGCGACTCCTGACGCACCAGCAGCCCGCGCGCCACGACGTCGACCCGCCACCCATCGGCCAGCCGATACGAACCAGGGGCGGCCAACGGCATCGCCGGGCCTGGCGCGACCCAACGGTCCAGCACCGGCCCACGCCCTGGCAGATACACACTTTCCACCGCGAACGGGCGCCACAACGGACGGCCCGATTCGTCGAGAAGCACCGGGCGCCCTTCAAGCGGAACACCGTGCGCCGCGCGCACCGGCACGCCAAGTTCATCAGCCACGGCACTGGCCACACCCCAGCCGCCGTACTCCGCCAGCACCGCACGCTCACGCACCTCGTCTGGCAGCGCGCGCAACACCGCGGCCACAGCCGCTGGTGACGGAGCTTGCTCGCCGGGAGCGCCGATGACGACGTACATCCGGTCGGGGTCCGGCGGTCGCGTGGACAGCTGGTCGTCGGGCCGCTCCGGGCTCCCCGGACCGCGAACCCACAGCCCGAGCGGAATCTGCGTGGCGCCTTCCGGCAACGGCATGGCCAGCGGGCGTTGCCATTCCGGGCTCGGCAGCCGTGGTCCGAGCGGGACACCCGGCCGCCCCGAACGGAAGGCGACCCACCCAGGGCCGGAGCCGGGCACGAACAGGCTCCCGTCCGCCAGGGTGCGCGGGACGCCGGCCGGCACGACGACCTCGACGCCGAGCCACTCCGACAATGTCCGTCCCGGCAATGGCGAGCCGTCCTCCGCCACCGACGACAGGCTCGGCGCGAGGATTCGCAGGTTGCGTGTGGTCGCCCCGGCGATGTCCGCCACCACCCACGGATCGAGCTGGGCCACCGCGGCCAGCGCCGACGCGCCGACCACCACCGTAGTGCGGCCGCGTTCCTGCGGTAGTGCCTCAGCGAGAGCGACAGCTTCGTCGTCAGTCTTCGAGCGGCTGACCACGAGAGCGTGCCGAATCCGCTCGACCTCGATCGGCGCGTCCACCGTGCCTCCCTTCACCGTCATGGACACGGCCACACAAAGCGCCAGGGTTCATCGCACCGCGAGCCCGCTGCTGGCTTTGCCCGAATGAACCCCCGACCGCCGTCGAAACGTGCTCGTAGCGTGGTGGTAGCGCACTGTCCTACCGTCCGTCACGTACTCAGGAGGAGTTCCTCATGGCCGACAAGATCACGGTCGATCTGCACCCGATCTTCCGTAGCGACCGCGACATCGATCAGGCGGTGCGCACCGTGATCTTCCGGGCCGCACGCGAGCGGATCCCGATGGCCGAGATCATCGTCGGAAAAGGGAAGGCAACGCTGCAGAACCGGGTCGTGAAGATGCTAGGTGCGGCGCATCTCAAGCGCCTTTACCGTTCCGTAGAGGTCGATCCGAACAACGACGGCCGGGTGCTGGTGCACTTCTGACGCCGGCGCGGTTGCGGTGCAGAGATCAGGACTGGGGCCCGCTCCACCCAGTCGCACTGGCCTGCTTTCAGCCGGTCGGGTGCGACTGCTTGGGACACGTGTCCCGACCGGCCGCGGGTTCACGAGCCGGGTTGGCCACAGCGGACGGGGTCCTCACCGCGTGGCGCGGACCCCGTCCACTGCGGTCAGTCCACGTCGAATTCCGGTCGGGTGTCCCTGGCGACGAGGATGTCGTCGTTGCTCGTGCCCGACGGCACCATCGGCCACACCAGCTCGTCGCCGCTGACGACGAAATCCACCAGCACGGGTCGGTCGGTGACCGCGTTCGCCCGCAGGATCGCATCCTCGACGCCGGCCGGGTCGTCGCACCGGAACGCGACGCACCCCAGCGACCGCGCCAGCCCGGCGTAGTCCGGGGTGCCCTGCCGGTACTCCGAGGCGCTGTGGTGCTTGTCCCAGAACAATGTCTGCCACTGCCGCACCATGCCCAGCACGCTGTTGTCGATCAGCGCCACGATCCTCTGGTGCGGGAGCGCCAGCGCATCAACATCGCCAGCCCGGCGAGCATGCACGCCTCGCTGGAGCCGCCGGTGGACGTGCCGACCGCGCTATCCGAGTCGGGAGCGTGCCACAGTTCGGCGAGCGCTGCGACGCACCGCTGCGCCAAGTCAGTCGTGCGCAATTAGAGCCCTGTTGTCCTTACGTATGCCCAAATACGCGGCGGAGGGGCCGTCCACCTCTCAGAATCCGCCGATGGTCGCCCTGGCAAGGCGGATGCAAGCGGCTGCGCCGCTTCCAAAGGTGCGGACGGCATTCGCCGACAGGCTTTTAGTTTTAGGGAACGTCCGGACCCTATAATTTGCCCAACCAGGTATCCCATAACGTTGCCCTTTCATACACGGACATTTGCCCTTCCTGGACTACAGGGAGGCCAGCCGCCGGAGCTCGCCACTGCGGTCGGCGATCTTGCCGACCGCCGTGGCGAAGCCGCGGTCGCGCCTCAGTCCCCTCCCTCGTCGAGCATTGGGGCGGCCTCCGAACCTCGCGGCAGCACATCGCAGCGTTGCCGAGGGCGCGATGCACCGTGGTAGGCGCGGAGCGCGGTGACGGCGTTGGTTATGTCGTCGGCGAGTCGGCGGGCGAGGATGTCGGAGAGATCATTGCGGCAGACCAGCCGCGCGACGGTGACGTTGGTCTGGTTGGGGGGCAATGTGTAGGCGGGCACCAGCCAGCCGCGTTGGCGGAGGCGGTCGGCGAGTTCGGTCACGGTGAAACTGGCGTGGTCGCCGGTGGTGAAGGCGACCACGGGCAGGTCGTCGCCGGAGGAGATCACCCGCAGGTCGTGGAATTGGTTGAGGTGGGCGGCCAATGCGCGGGCGAGGTCGCGACAGCGTTGCATGATAGCTCGGTAGCCTTCGGCGCCCAAGCGGAGGAACTGGTAGTACTGGGCGACGATCGGAGCGGCGGGTTGGGTGAAAGTGAGGGTCTGGGTGGATAGGCGCCCCCCGGTGTAGTCGATCGAGAATCCGAGCTCGACGGGCACCACGCTCGGGTCGCGCCATACCAGCCAACCCAGGCCCGGAGCGACCAGGCCGTACTTGTGCCCAGAGGTGTTGATCGAGTCCACTCGGGAAAGCCGGAAATCCCACACCAGTGCGGGATCGAGGAACGGCGCCACCAGCCCGCCCGAGGCCGCGTCGACGTGCACTGGCACGTCGACACCGTCGCGGGCACGCCGTTGGTCCAGCGCGGCGCACACCTGCTGTACCGGCTCGTAGGAGCCGTCGAAGGTGGTGCCCAGCACGGTGACCACGCCGATGGTATTCGTGTCACACAATTCGGCTGCGGTGTGCGGGTCGATGCCGAACCCGCCTTCTGCCACCGGGATTTGCCGCGCCTCGACGTCCCAGTAGGCGCAGAACTTGGACCAGCAGACGTGTACGGCGGCGCTCATGACCAGGTTCGGCCGCTCGCCTGATCCTCTGGCGCGGGAGCGCCAGCGCATCAACATCGCCAGCCCGGCGAGCATGCACGCCTCGCTGGAGCCGCCGGTGGACGTGCCGACCGCGCTATCCGGATCGGGAGCGTGCCACAGTTCGGCGAGCGCTGCGACGCACCGCTGCGCCAAGTCAGTCGTGCGCAATGGCTGCACGCCGTCGACGGTGTTGCTGTAGAGGAATTCGGCCATCAGCCGTTCGGCTTCCGGTTCCATCCCGGTGGTGATGAACGTTGCCAGATTCAACTGCGGCGGTACATCCGGGCGCAGTTCATCCCGCACCGCCCGATAGGCCGCATCGGCAGGCATCGACTCCTGGGGCAGACGCCACCCCGCAAGCCTTCCCGGAACCGTCTTCTGCACGGGGACCGCCGACAAGTCGACCACAGTCTCACCCCAACACGTCACAAGATCAACAAGGCATCAACATGCTCGGCCGCTACTCGTGCAACGGCACAAGTGTCCTTCGGGAGTCGCTTCACCAACCACCGGTTGCCGACGACGAACACCCTTGGCAACACCTGATGAGTCGACCGTAGCCACCGACCCACTCCCGCCTCGCCACATCCACCGATGAATTTCCCGACAGACCCAAGCGCGGATGTCTGGAAAGGCAGAGGTGTGTCGCTTCACTTGCTCGGCGTGAGCGCCGCATCCCGGTGATCTATAAACGGGACCGCGTACCCGAGGGTCTGGAGTACTTGGTTCTGGATGCGCTGGCGTAGGTCGGCTTCTTCGGGCGTCAGCGAATCGCCGGGGAGCCGGATGCGGACGAGTTTGGGTCTAATCGACAGGTCGTCGTCCCAGAAGGGCAAAAAGAAAAGGGCAAACGGGCAACCATTTGCCGCTCGGCAACAGCTCCACTGCACGATTGGCGTCGTGGACATATCTGCCAGGATGTCATGATGGCTACCCAGCGAGCTGCTGTCTGGACCCCCGCCACCGCTCCCGACGATCACCTGGTTCTGGAGCCAGCCAATGACTAGCTCAGTGACCGCGCCGACCGCCCCCGGCGCCCTGCCCCTGCTGGGCCACGCACTCGCGATGGCGCGCAATCCGCTCGGCTTTCTGACGTCTCTGCCCGCTGCCGGCGATCTGGTGCGGATCAGGCTCGGTCTGTGGAAGGCGTTCGTCGTGACCGACCCGGACCTGGTGCACCACCTGCTCGTGAACGACCGAATTTTCGATAAGGGTGGCCCGACCTTCGACAAGGCCCGTGAGGTGATGGGCAACGGCCTGGTCTCCTGTTCACATCAGGACCACCGACGGCAGCGTCGCCTGCTGCAGCCCGCGTTCCACCGCGATCGCCTGACCAACTACGCACGGATGATGCCCGAGCAGATCAGCGTGATGATCGACTCATGGCAGCAGGGCGACGTCATTGACGTGCGCGCCCAGATGCAGGCACTTACGAGCCGCATCGTGTCCAGAACCCTGTTTGTCGCCGACGTCGCCAGACCGGCGGCTGTCGCGCTGGAGGAGTCGCTCGACGACATCGTGCGTGGCGTGTTCCGCAACCTGGTCGTGCCGCCTCCGTTCAAGAATCTGCCCACCCCGCTAAACCTGCGCTTCCGACGCTCCAGGGCACGCGTCGCCGCGGCCGTCGACGCCTGCGTCACGGAGTACCGGCGGAGCGGCGTTGACCACGCCGACGTCCTGTCGGCGCTGCTCGCCGCCCGCGACGACAACGGCAGGGCGCTGGCGGAGTCCGAGATCCGGGACCAGGTCGTCACCCTGCTGTTGGGCGCGACCGAGACCAGTGCCACCACACTAAGCTGGGCACTGCACCTCCTGGCCGCCCACCCCGATGTGCTAGAACAAGTGCACGCCGAGACCGACGCGGTACTCGGCAGGCGAGTCGCGGAAGCCGAGGACCTCCCCGCTCTCGAGCTGACGAACCGCGTCATCACCGAAACCCTGCGCCTCTACCCGCCGGGGTGGATATTCACCAGAATCGTCACCGCCGACGCGGAACTAGCCGGCCAGCCGCTACCAGCGGGCACTATCGTGATCTACAGTCCCTACCTCATTCACCGTAGTCCGCGGTTGTACCCGGACCCCGACCGCTTCGATCCCGACCGATGGCTGCCCGGCCACGTCGCGAGGCCGCCCCGGACCGCCTACCTGCCCTTCGCTGCGGGGGCCCGCAGGTGCATCGGCGACACCTTCGGGCTGAACCAGGCGGTGCTCACGCTTGCTTCGGTCGCGGCCCGCTGGGAGCTCCGGCACACCACACGTGCCGTGCGGGCCGCTCCCAGCGCCGTCCTCGCCCCACGATCGCTGCGGATGCGTCTGAGTGCCCGTTAGCCAGGAAACCGTTGCTAGAGACTGAGCATGAGTTGTTCGGGCTCAGTCGCGTGCCCCGAACGGTGTTGGGCACGCTGGTTCCCCGCGTTCGCTCCGCGTCCGGCGCCGACGCATCGGGTGCGTGGTCCAGGATCATGGGGTCGGGGTTCGTCACACCCCGGGGCACCTGGTCGGGCCTGGACGGTCCGATGCCCGCACCCATCACTCTGGTGGGTACGGGGCGGTGCCGTCCGTCGCCGGACCGGGTATCCCTGGACCCGTCGTCCAATCGCCACGGCCGCAGCGTCGTGACGGCGCCGAGCGTCGTAGTGAATCCGGTAGGCCACCGCACGGTCGGCTTCGATGCGGTCGGCCCACTCCTGCCCGCGGTGCGCGAACCGCACCGGCAGGCGAGAACGTAGCGGCCGTGCCGGGCGTTGGCGTAGGCGGCCAACGGCGCGGGAAGTTTAATGCTCACCTCACCATCAGGGGTAACGCGGATCGTCTCGTTGCCGTACGGTTTCCCGCTCTCCCTCGATGCTGGCGGCGTCCTCGCGGAGTTCACCGGGGTGCTGGTGCACGACAGCTACGCCGGCTACACGCACCTCACCGCCGTGCACGCCTGGTACGGGGCCACCTCCTGCGGGACGTGCGACTGATCAGGTTTGGGGCCCGCTCCACCCAGTCGCACTGGCCTGCTGACCTTCGACATCGGCGACATCGGCGACCGCGCCCGCACCGCCTGGACCATCCCAGTCCGGTTGCGTCACCGGCCCGCCCGGGAACACGAGGTCAGACAGCGGTTCGACACTCTTCATCAGGGGTGTGCTCACTTCACCCACCCCGCAGGCGCCCGCGCCAGCGCAGTCTGGCCGGGACGAATCCGGACTCGACACCGACGGGCGCAAAGTTGGCAGACCATCGACCGGGTCCGACTCCATGCGATACCCAGCGACGACCTCGATCCCTCCATCGACCGGTTTGATGTCAACCTGACCGATGACGCCGTTGACGCCAATGTCCCGGCGCACGTGCTCGACGAAGTTGCGCACGTGCCGCACATGCTCGCTGCCGTTGGCGCGTTCCCACTCCCGGATCAGCTGCTCATCCTGGGCTTTCCGCTGCTCCATCCGCTCGAACTCGCTCCAGCTGCCGGGCTCGGTCACGGGGGTTCCTCCAACTGCCTTGTCGGTGCACGGACCTGTTGGCCAGCACACGTATGCCGAGCGGCATCCGGTTCAACCGATCCCGGGCGGGGCGTGAAAGTGCCGTTCACTCAGCCTGGAGCGACGCTCCGGCAGGTCAGGGGCCGTGAGTGCTTTGGGGTGCCATAGCGCCCCAAAACACGCACGGCTTTACACGACGGCGACAGCGGAAAACCTATGCGGCGTAGGCGATTGCGTCGAATTCGTGGTTGGCGATGCCGTCCTGGAACGCCAGCAGTTCGGCTTCGGTGAACACCAGCTCGACGGCTGCCCAGCCGCGCCGGCGGAACACGTGCATGCCGTCCGCGTCGCGGCGGGTGATCTCCAGGCACAGCCCCTCGGTCCGGCCTTCCCGAGCACCGGCTAAGAAGGCATCGAACTCCTCCGCGGTGAACACCAGCCGATGGTCATCCGGCGCGCCGAACACCGTCTTGTCGTCACGCACCTCGACCCAACCGTCCCGGCGGGCCACGCGCACACAACTCTTGTCGGGCTCGCTACGTGTTGCCTTGCGGAAATCCCGCTCGGCAAATTGCGGTCGTGGGACCGTGCTCATGTGGAACTCCCTAGCTGGTGGTGTTTTTCGCCTGCTCAGCGTAGTCGCGTGACACCGCCTTCATGAACTTCCGGCTCTCATCGAACCGCAGGGCCGCGTTCGTGATGCGCGCCCAGGCTGTCTCATGTGCGGCAAGCGCCTTCTTGTCGTCCAGGTAGCGGATCTCGCTTTGACCTTCCGCGTATGCGAGTTCGAGTGGTCCGGCCGCCCCTGGCGAAGGGACGCGAAGCAGGATGAAGCGGGTGCCGAGCGGAGACCGGCGGCCAGGCGGAGCTTGGAACGGCATCACCTGAATCATCACGTTCGGCCGGTTCGACAACTTGATCAGATACTCGATCTGCTGCTGCATCACGTCTGCTGGGGCCCACATGCGGCGCAAGCACGACTCACTCATGACGACCTGGATCGTGGGTGGCTCGGACTTGTCGAGAATGTCCTGGCGCGCGACTCGCGCCGCCACGCGGTCTTCGACGGTGACGCCATCGATCTCTGGTTGGTCCGCATGCATGGCGCGTGCGTAGGCTTCGGTCTGAAGCAGACCGGGCACGACCTCGACCTCAGACTGCCGGATCTGGTCCGCGTGCTTCTCCAGGTCGATCAGGAGTCGCAGATCCTCTGCGTACGCACGGTTGTGACCGGTTGACCAGAAGCCACGCTTGTGGTTGTCCCGGCGCAGCTCGCGCAACGTCTCCCGGTGGCCGTCATCGGTGAATCCGAGGCGCGTCGCCAGCAGATCCAGATCGCCAACGGAGATCGTCCCCATGCCGCTGATCAAGCCAGCGATACGGCTCTGACTGGACTCGATGATCTTCGCCGCGTCGGCTTGCGAGATGTCGGCGGTCTCGATCATGTGGGCGATTTCGCGCCCCAGCAAGAGCTTCCTGGCGGTACGCATCTTGGCCATCGGCATTGGGTGCTCTCCTGCGTCGTGCGGGCATTGTCCGAGCGAGCACCCCTCCTTTCCATCACGAAGGGTATCGCTCGGTGCTACCCGATCGGGCGGGTAGGCAAATAGTGATTATCACGATACCTTCATCGCATGAACATACGCGAGATGAGATTGAGGCCATGTGATGCAGAAGGTCCTTGCTGAGGCAGCGGATGCCAGGCGGAAGCTCGCCTGTACCAGCGACCTTCAGCACTCCTGAGACCTGCCCGGGCCGTCCGTGCCCCCTCCCGACGGGACGGACCGGGCATATGAGGCGGGCGGCGCTGCGTCGAGACCGAGCGGTGCCCCCGACACCGCGCCCCCCTCGGGCTCCGCGCGCCGCCCGCCACCCCTACAACCTCCGAACACTGGAGTTCTCATGTCCCAGCCCCAGACAGAGCAGCGCTACTTCTGGTTGCCAGTGCCAGACGAGTCCAGCACCTACGGCCTCGTGCGGCACGCTTTCGCCGGTAGCCGCCTGGACGCCGGCACAGCCGACGAAGCGTTCTGCGGCAACACCTTCGCCTTGGCCAATCCGTCCGAAATGGACTGGATTCACGCCCGGACATGCCCAGACTGCAACGCGCTGCTCAAAGAAATGAAGGGCTGGCCCCGGTGACCTCTCCCATGCGGTGGCCCGACGGCACCCCAGTCGACCCCGAACCCGACGACACCCCGACCACCGACAACCACGCCTGGCGATTCACCGAGCCGCCCGTCTGGGCCCGAATCGACCACGAGCTCAAAGACCGGATCATCCAGCGCCTTCGCGCGCTCTAAAAACCCGGCTCGATGCCGCGACCTCCCCGACTCGCGGCGGCATCGAGCCGCGCGGCCGGGCGGAGCGAACGTCCCCCGACACACCGCCCGGCCGCACCCCCAACGACGAGGACTACCCGTCCTACGGGTTGGAAGGCCGGGCTCGATCACTACCAGGCCTGGTCTTGCTGCGTCCCCGTCACTCTCGCGCCCCGCAGGGGGGCGACCAACAGAAGGTTCCCGTTCGCGCAACAGAAGGTTCCCGTTCGCGCCCGGAGGATCTTATACTCCCGCCGTGGACGTACTCGGCTACTTGGCACGACTCGGTCTCGAACGTGAACCGCCGAGCCTGGCGGCGTTGCAGAGGTTGCAGGCGGCACACGTCGAACGGGTGCCGTATGAGATGCTGGATCTCCAGTTCGGGCAGCCGCCCTCGCTGGATCCGTCGGCCTCAACAGCGCGAATACTGCAGGGCCGCGGTGGCGGCTGCTACCACCTCAATGGCGCCTTCTCCGCGCTGCTGCGCGAGCTCGGTTACCAGGTCACCCGCCATCTTGGCGGAGTGCAGCACAGCACGGAGGATCCGCCGAAAATCAGCCGGAATCACCTAGCGCTGACCGTCACCGGCCTGCCGGAAGCCCCCGAAGCGGCGTGGCTGGTGGACGCCGGGTTGGGAGACGGCTTCCATTTGCCGCTACGGCTGCGCGAAGGTTCGTATGACCAGGGCCGTTACACCTACCGGATCCGGCCGTCCGAGGTGGCACCGGGCGGCTGGCGGTTCGACCACGACCCGGCGGGAGCCTTTGTCGGTTTCGACGTTGCGCCCGGCGTCGCGAAGATGGCCGACTTCGCGGAAAAGTGGGTGTGGCTGTCGACAGCGCCGGAGTCGGGTTTTGTCCGCCTCTGCATGCTGATGCGCCGCGACGCGACAGGCGTCGACACTCTCAAGGCTTTGACCTTGAACCGCCACGGTGCCGAAGAAGTACTCGAAACCCCCGAAGCATGGTGGACGGCGGCAGGTGACGTGTTCGGGATCCAGCGGACCCTGTTCACCGGCGATGAGCGCGATCGACTGTGGCAGCGGCTCGTCGAGCAGCACGAGGGCCACGCGAGCGACGAAGTGATCAACGCCTAGTACCCGACGGTCAGGTACCAGTTCACGTCCTGGTGCTGCGGTTCCGGCACCGACTGCGGTCTTAGAGCCTGTCGGCGAATGCCGTCCGCGCCTGTGGAAGCGGCGCAGCCGCTTGCATCCACCTTGTCAAGACGACCATCGGCGGGTTCTGAGAGGTTTCCTGGCGAGGACGGCCCCTCCGCCGCGTATTGGACATACATCAGGAGGGGCACCCACTCCTCCAGGGAACCTCTCAGGTTCCGCTAAGCGACCACCCACCCAGACCATTCACCAACAGGCTCTTACGGATTGTGGTGGTCGGAGTCGCCTTCGTGGTCCTGGCCCGCTGCGCCGTCCGATGCGGTGTCCGGCCCGGGCGGATCCTGCGTCATCTTGGCCGGCCGCGAATACTCGGCCATCCGGTGCGTCTCCTTGCCCGGCAGGAACCGCAGGTACTTCCGGGCCTGCTCCGGCAGTTCGACGCGGCGCTCCTCATGCTGGTCGCCGGTGATGCTGACCAGTTCGCGGTCGGTGACGGTCCGCACCAGCCCGGCGAGTTCCGGCCGCTGCGCGAGGTACCCCAGTGCGGCGGTCCAGATCACGTCCGGGGCCTCGTGCCGGTGCACGGCGTCGCCCACCAGGGTCAGGTGCAGGTCACCGTCGCGGTTGTGCAACTCCCGGACCAGGGTTTGCACGACCTTCTTGGTCAGTTCGACGGTCGCCACGCGATCCTGCAGCGAGATCGACGGCTGCGGGCGGGGGCGGGCGACCCACTGGCCGCCCGTGTTCATCGCCGGTCCGGTCATGGCTCCTCGGTCTTCGCCTCCGTGCCCGAGTTCGTAGGCGAGTTTTGCGATGTTGATCGGGCCGGTGCGGGAGGTGACCGAGTAGCGGTGCGACCTCAGCTGCGGGTTGGTGACGAAGCTCGCGGCGCGGAGGAAGTCCGGCACCCTGTGGATCTCAGCCTGCGTCTTGCCGTAATTGTCACGCATCCGATCGAAGAACTTGTCCGCGAACGGGTGTCCCTTCGGCAGCACGAGGAGATCGTTGTTGACCCTACCGCCGTACTTGTGCGTCCCGTACGCCTCGCGGGAGTCCAGCGCCTGCCGCATCCCGTCGAGCAGTTGCCAAGTGGTCTCGTACTCGCCGTCGCTGTACGGGAGGCCGAAGCGTTGCCCGAGCGCCACCCGCAGGTAGTCGCTTGACGCGGTGTAGCCGGGCTTGGTCTGCTTCGCCAGCTCGGCCAGGAACGCCTCCTGGTGCGGCATCGGCCACGAACTGTGGAAGACCTCGTGGACGTTGACCAGCGCGACATTGTTGTCCTCGGCCCACGCCAGCATCTCGCGAACACCGGCCAGCGAGTCCGGTTCGTGGTCGACCGGGAGCTTCGCGGCCTCCTCGAACTGCGCCCGCGGTACGTCGGTGAACACCACCATCGGTGCCCAGCCCCGCAATTGCTTCTCGGACTCCGCGATGTTCTCGCGGAGTTCGACCTTCGCCGGGCTGCTGGCGTCCAGCGGACCGCCCAACCAGACGGAGGCGCGGGCGCGCAGCAGTTGCAGCTCGGCGGGTAGCGGCGTTTCGTTCTCCGCCCAACCGCGTTCGTGCTCGGGCAGTTCCCGTGTCAGGACAAAGTCGTCGAGATCCCGCAGGTTGTGCGGCGCGATGTCGGACCAGTTCGGTGCCGGGCGCTTCAGGTCGAGACGCTGCAGCAGGTCCAAGCCCTGACCCGCGGTGATCTCCGAGTAGTCGTGACCGCGAAGGAACTCCGGCGGGTCGGCGGGCGTGAGCAGCCCGAACAGGTCCGGTTCGGGCAGCACACCGGCGGAAGCCGGGTCCGACAGCGTCGCCTCGTTCAGCTCGCTCAGCAGCTGACCGGCCGCGACGGACTCCGGCTCCGGCTTGGAGCTCCCTGCTCCGGCGTGGATGCGCAGGCTGTTGCCTTGCGTGTCAAGCTTTTCCGCCAGCGTCCGGGAGAACTCGATGGCCCGGGCTTGGTTTTCGGGGCTTTGGCCGGGGTGCTGAGCAGCGACGAGTGCCACCACATCCGCCAGGGGCACGCGAGCATCGTTGCGAGCCAACTTGATGACATCGTGCGTGTGCCGCACAACCATGTTGGCCACCGCAACATCGATGGGTTTCGCCACCGCATTGGCAAGCTCGATCTCCGCCCGCCACTCCGCCCGCAACTCCGCGATACGCTGCTTCGTCTCCTCCCAGTACCTCCGCAAACCCGGATTGTGCGACGGCAACGTCGCCGACTCCGCCCGCAGAACCTCGGCCATACTCGGCAACGCCTCCAAGTCAGCCAGGTAAGACTCAACCTGCTCCAGCGACTCCCACAGCTGCACAACCCGCAGATCCTGCTCCTCATCGCGGGTCGCACCCTCCGCCTGCTCCCCCTGCTCGTCCAACTCCCCCTGCGTCTCCCCCAACTCCTCCGGGAAAACCGCCTCCGACCCCTGCAACGCCTCGAACTCCGCCTGCTGCCCCTCGCCCACATCGGACAACGATGCCGCAGCCCGCCCATCCCCACCTGAATCCCCCATCACCGCATCAACCGACGCACCGAGATCAACGTCCTGCTGCCCACTTGCCCCCACACCCGCAATCTGCCCCGACCCAGCCTCCCCCCGGGCCAGCATCAACTTCAGCTCCTGCTTCTTTTTCGCCAGCCTGTCCCTCGCCTCCTTCTCATTCTTGATCTCCTCAGCAGCGTTTTTCCGTCTCCGCCTTCGGGTTTTCGACGTATTTACTTCCGTTTCCCCCATTGCTATTTCCCGCCGCAATCTGAGCTCGTCCTGCTGCCCCGGAGTCAGCTGCCCCTGCCGCTCCCTCGCCTCCAAGTCCGCACGCCGATCGGTGGCAGTCTTTCCCTTCTGGCGCCGATTCGCCTCCTTTGCCTCACCTTGCTGCTTCCAATGCGCCACCATCGGCCGGAGGTCCGCCAGTTCCTTCGCCTCCAACGGAGTCAGATTCTCCTCCCCCTCCTTCGGAGTCAGCTTCTCCTTCGCCTCCAACTCCGCAAACCGATCGGTGGCAGCCTTTCTCCTCTTGTAGTAATTCGCGTTCTGGGTCTTCCTGTTCTGCTCCCACTGCCCCACCGTCGGCCAGAGCTCCACCAGCTCCTCCGCATCCCCCGGAGTCAACTCCTCCTTCGCCTCCAACTTCTTATACTGATTGGTGGCAGCCATTCTCTTCTGGTACTGCTTCGCGTATTTTGTCTTCTCTTGCTGCTTCCGCTTCTCCGCCCGCGAGTCCTGCTGTGCAGAACTCTCGCCGGCCTCCCGCGAACTCCCCGCCCTCACACCACCCCGGCGGTTGGGGCCTGTCACGTCGGTCGGCAACCCGGATCTCCCGCCCGAGCCCGACGGTCCGGCACCGAACGGCCGATTAGCATCGCCCTCCGTCACCGGCTCGTCGCCCGGCCCGCCGCCCACTCGCGGACCGGAATTCCCGGCGTCACCGGGCTTCTCCGGTGGGCTGACGTACTCGCCGTCGGCGTCGACCGGGTCCGCCACAAGCGTGGACACCGAGATACCGACCGCCTCGATCACGCCGGCGTAGCCGAAGTCCGCCGGCGAAACCACGACCCCGGTCCGGGGGTCCACGATCGTCAGCTCGTCGCCGTCGAAGCGCACGACGTATGCGCGTGCCAGTGCCAGCCCAGGCAGCTTGTTGCGACGGACCATCTCCGCCTCGGCCTCCGGACTGGGCTCCTCGAGCCCACGCACCAACATCACGGTGAAAGCGTCGCGGTTCCGCGGATCCCTGTCCTTGGCCACCATCATCCGCTGGAGCACCTGCCGCACCCCGTCTCCGCCGGTCCCGAACTGCTCCAGCGTGTGCCGGGTGAGCAGATCCGCCGACTTCCCCGTGTGGCTCTCAAACGCCCTGAGCGCTTCGACTCCGCCCTCGGCCATGACTGTCTCGAAGCCGAACCTGGACGGCGCGACGTCGGGTGTGTGGGTGAATTGCCCGGCGTACATCGGCGGCCTTGAGACGTCGACCGGGTTCTCCCGCGCGTCGAGAGCAACCTCGTAGATCGAATCGAGGCCAGGAAGTGAGTTCTCCGGCCATTTCTCGCGGGTGACCGGGTTGCCCGTCCCGTGCGGGTTCTGCGACGTCACCGTCTTCGTCTCGGAGATCTTCTCGATCCGCATCCTGGAGTCGAAGCTGTACTGACGGGATTCCTTGATCTCCCATCGCCGCTCTTTGAGGACCCAGCGCGCGGGGCGATCGTGACCGTCGGCATCCTTCCCGCCGGCCCCGCCCCTGTTCTCCTTCTCCGGTTCCGCGACCAGGTCGGTCACCGTCACCGAACGGAACGCATACCCCCACTCCTCGCGTTGAACCATGGCCCCGTTTTCCACGACGTCCACGATTTGCTTCTGGGGAACCCGTTCCAGGTTCCGCACCCGGAACTTGTCCCCGCTCGAAGGATCGACGATGTACACCAGGTCGCCTTCGTCGTCCCGACCCAGGTTGACCAGGACCCAGACGTGACCCCGGAACGGCTCGCGATAACCGACCAGGAACGACAACGCGCCAGGGCCCGCGCCACGAACTCGTTCGATGCTCTGGGCCAGCCCCTCGATGCCTCTACTCTTCATCGGCTCGAAGTCGGTGAACGGCGAAGCATCACGCCCGTGGAAGAACCTCTGGAACTCCAGCGCGTCACGGATGCCCTCGCGAACCTCATCGGGTTGGACCTCCCCGGGTTGATCCGTGCGCAGCACCACCAACAGCTTATGTTTCTCGTTCACTACCGGATCATCTGGCAGCCGAGGAAACGCCCGCTCGCTTGCTGTCCTCGGCTCATCCGGGGACAGCAACTCCTCCGGCTGGTCGTTCAGCCATGTACTGATCTGTCCGGTCTCGGGGAGTGGCGTCGATTCGCCCAGCACGATCTGCACCTGCCTGCGCTGACGACCCAACGACTCGCCTGGCAACAGCGCCGGGTTCGTCGAAATCACAGTCACCGGGACATCCCAGGGGTGCGGAACATCGGCCGGCGGCAACCCGGCTTCGAGGGCCATCCGGCGCGCGTCGCTCACCGCCTCACGCATCAACGCGACGACCCGTTCCGCCTTGATCTCTCCGCCGCTGCGACCGCCCCGGCGCGCGTTGTCATAGGTATTCAGGAAGATCCGTGGCGGATTCCGCCTCTCGCCGCCCGTGACCGGCCCGTCACCCGACCTCGCGCTCCAAGCTTCGTCTGACCCGTCACGCTCTCGGTGGTCCACGAAGGCCCTGTCGAACCAGGCCTTGCCGACGTTGTACGCCGTCTCGGCGTTCTCGCCGGTGAGCTCGGCATCACCTTCTTCCTCGAACGTGACGATCTCTGGCGCATAGGCCGCCACCACGTCCGCCTTACTCGCTTGAAGGTCGTGCGCCATCTCCTTGACCGTGGCACGGACAGCGGAACCGTCCCGGATGTCCCCACCGTGCCGCTGCAGGGCGTCCCTCGCCACCAGATTCGGGTGCAGGTTCAACACCTGCAATCGCATCAAACTGAACTCGGCGAACACCATTCGAGCAACCGAGCGCAGCGCCGGACTGTCCTCGTGGACCGAGATCCTCACCCGTTCGGCGCCAGGCGACGGCAGCACCTCATGCTCCGCCACGTCGGTGACGACGTCGATGTCCGTCTCCGCCGGCAGCTCCTCCGGGTTCGGCCATCCGGCAAGGTAAACGGCACGCGCGTAAGCGAATCCCGAACGAACCTGCTCGCCCACCCTGTTCGCGGCTTGCTCGGCAGCTCCCGCAGCGACGACCCGGTAGGTCCGCACGCCCACCGTCCCGTCGGCAAGCACATGCTGCGTCTCACCGCGCCGCACATCCGCGTGCATCTTCTCGAACAGCTCGATCCCATACAGCCACGGCCTTGTCCCCGCTGCCGCAGCCGGGTCGCGCGCCTCGTCGTTGATCGGCACGTCCACCGGCTCCGGCAGGCTCGGCGACCGGTGCTTGATGACCTTCAGGTCACGCAGGACATCCCGCACGATCTCGTCGATCGGTTTGACCTGCGACGCGGCCTGGACGTAATAGCGGCGTTCGATCATCCCGGCCACCTGGTCGAAATCCATGCCCAAGCTGACGATCCTGGTCAAGCTGATCTCGTTGTTCAGCATTGCCTTCACCGTCTGCAGGTAGCCGGGCCGGGCTTTGTCCCGCATGCCCTCGCCGATCTCACGCACGAGCGAGCCGGGATCGGGCCGGTCGACGGGTGCCGGTTGGAGCCCGTCCAGCTCGACGAGCCCGTCGGTGAGTCTGCTCTCGACGATCTCGGCGAGCTTGAAGGTGTACTGACCCTTCTTGCCGTCGGGCAACTCAGCCGGAAGCCCCGTCCGCCTGTCCATGATGTGCAGCCGCCCGCGCAGGGTCCGCCGCACTTCGATCAGATGGCTTTCGTTGGGCTTTTCGCTGTTCTCGATGAGAATCAGACCGGAATACCGGTCAGGCAGCCGGTCCAGTCGCCGAAGCAGACCGGCCTTGTTGTCGTAGCGATCGAATCGAGGGATCTTGAACGCCTCTCTGACGTCCTTTTCCTTGAACTCCCGCTGCGTCGTCGGGCCGAAGGAGTACAACTCCCCCCGCTTGCGCGAGTTGTACGCCGCAGCCGTGGCCAGCACGCAGGTGTAGAAGTAGTCCTCGTGGTGCCGCAACCCGCCCGCATGGTGCGCCAACCCCGCCACCCGCGACGCGAACCCGTCATTGACAGCGACCCACCGCAGCGCCTCCTCCCGGCTGAACGCATCCCGGGTCACTACCGGCGGGTTCGGCAACCCCAGCAGATCGGTGACGATCTCCCGGACCAATTCGTCCGCATAGGACCGCGCCGCATCCGACAGAGGTCGACCGGTCCACGACATCGCGATGGCGGCGATCCTCGCCACATCCGCACCCACCGGGCTATCGGCCCACTCACGGCCGCCAAGCGAACCCGGCGCCGCATCCCGCACCAGCCCCACCGCACGCGACCACGCACCCTCCTCGAACCGCCCCTTCCACTCGTTCGCCTTCCGCACCACAAACTCAGCCGTCCACCCCTCCTCCGGCCGAAGCAAGTCCATGTCGAAAGCCTGCCTGCCAAGCGTCTCCGCCGGGGTAGGCAATCCTCGAATCGGCTGGCTCGACGGCGGCACCACTGCCTGCGAGGCCTCACGCGTCCCCAGCTTGGCCGCCCACGACTCCAGCCCGTCGCGCCACCGCGTGCGCTCGTTGTCGTCCGCGAAATGCAGGTCCTGTGCCGCTTCCCACCGCCGCCGCGCGGCCGCATCCCCCGGGTCCAGGCTCCGCGGATGCTCCTCGTCGTTCAGCCAGTCATCCCGCAATCTCGCCCGATCCGGAGCCTTGTCCGGATCCATGTCTCGCAAATCCAGCGCATCGGACGCATCGCCCGGTGCGGGAACAGCCCCCGGCGACTCCGACTCAACGGCGTGCACATCCCCGGCCTGCCCGGACTCCGGAGGGCCAACAGACAACGCCTGCGCCCACCGCTGCACCGCTTCGCCCGCGGACTCCTCCGCACGCGACGGATCCACCTGATCCGCCACTACAAGCGCGACCTGCTCCAAAGTCAAGCCATTGTCCAACAGCTCCGCCGCATCGATGCCCTCCCGCACCGCCTGCCGCGCCGCCGCCAACTGCGTCGTGCGCTCCTGCCGGACGTCGGCGGGGAGACCGTCCAGATCCGTGAACTTCCGGGCCACCTCGCTCAAACCGGACAAGACCTGGCCGACCGCCCGCCGAATCACGAGCTCATGCTTCAGCCCCTCGTCGCCGGCTCCCATGTGTGCGGCCGCGACCGGATCCCCCATCGCCCATTTCACGTCCTGCGCGACCACGTTCGCCATCGCTCGCACAAACGCGTTCAGATCACGCGGCAACGTCGGAGGCAAGAACGACCACACCTCCGCACGCCCCTTCCAGGCATGCGCGGCGATCACCTGGACGGCATCGGCCAAATCACGACGACCCAAGAACTTCCGGGTTTCGAGACCGCGCTGTGCCGAACTCTCCGCCGGCTCGTCGAACCGCTCATACGCCGCCCGCACCGCATCCGCCAGAACCGCATCCTCCGGCTCGGACCGACGACGGTCCCCAGCCGCCAGTCGAGCCGCCATCCCCAAAACCAGATCCCGATCCCACCGCAGCCGCGGCCCCGGCGTCTCCGGCCAACCAGACCACTCGCCCGTGGCCTCACCCGGCCCCGGCCCACCGACACGAGGCCCGGACGGCCCCACCCCAGGATCGCCTGGGAAATCGCCGGTGACCGCGCTACCGCCGGCGTCGGCACCGAACCCGGCCGCCTGTCCCTGATCGGGAACCGTCATTTGCTGGCCGGCCAGTTCCCGCCCGGCGGCCAGACCGCTCACGATCTCGTCGACCACGGCGGTGAGCTCTTCGCCATGACCGTTGCGATGCGACACGATCCGCGCCACAGCGTCGTACTCGGCCCTGGTGAGTTCCTCCGGCAACAGCCCGCTGATCAACACCGGAAACAAAAAGCTGTCCACCGGCGGCAATCCGGACACGTCGTCCAGCGCCGACAACACCCGCGCCGAGGTCCAGCCAGGCCCCGTCCAACGCTGCCCCGCCTCAGCCGATCCCCGCACCTGTTCCTGCACCTGTGACGGTGCCCCCGCGGCCGCCTGCTCAGCCACCAAACCAGCCAGGATCTCTTTGAACACCACCTCAGCGGCCTCGCCCCGACTAGCCCGAAGCCACAACACCCGCGCCACCCCATCAAGGACCTCCCCCGACTCGCCCACCAAGGCCTGAGCGGCGTCAACCCCGCTCACCGAACGCAACTCGCCCCAGATCCGATCCGCCACCTCACCACCGCCCGGTCGCTCCAGCCCCGACTCATCCCGCACCGCCGACAGCACCCGCGCCCTGGTCCACACACCCCCCACCCACGAATCCCCCGCCACCACCAGTTTCACTTCCTCCGCACCCGGCCCCGGAACGAACATCATCCCCAGCTTGCGGTCAACCTCAACCCGACCCGAAACCACCGATTCCCCTCCAGGCACACCCGGGTCGGGCCGGGGTTCCAGGACCACGTTCAACTGATTCCTGATCCCCGCCCGTCGTTTTGGCGTGGGACCATCAGGAATCAACCCCTTACCCGGCTGGGCGTCCAGCAGCGCACGCATCACCTCGAATTCATCGCGCTCCAACCACCCCCACCACCCAGACGTCTTCATCAACAAACCCTCAGCCCGCGGCGAATTCCCGCGGGGCCGCACCCTAGTCGTCAGATCTTCGATCGTGGACGGATCAACCAGCCGATCCCCTGGCGCACCGGTCGTCATGTACCGCCACGAAATCTCACCGCCACCCTTTTTTCGGGTCGTGTGCGAAACAATGATCCCGGCACCATGCTGCCTCAACACTTTGTTGACGTTGACGATTCTTGTATCAACAGCCCGCTCTGTGTAATCGTCAGAGTTCGAGCCCCAGATACCCTCCCGAAGCTCGGTACGGGAGAACTCCTGTCCCGGCGCCTTCGCGAAGAAATGCAGCATCTCCAACAAGCCTGCCGTTAATAATTTCCCCCAGTCGGCCGCGGTGAACCGGTGCCCCGTTACGGCCACCGACTTCTTGGGCATATACAGATAAGCCGTCTCGTCACCACGTTTCTCGGTGACAATCCAGCCCTCCGCATCGATCCCCTCGCTATCCAAACGCTTTTGGACCGCAGCGTTCGTGGGCTTGAACATTTTATCTGTTAGCCTCGCCCCCTGCAGCAGAATGCGCTTAGGTATGGGGCGGCTCGGATTCGCCCGATAGAACTCCTCCAGCCTCTCCTCCGGCGTCGCGTCAGCCGCGCGGTCAATCTGATTGAACGACTCCAACTGCACCGGGCTCTCCGCGGCACGCCGTTGCCGCTTGTCGGAGAGCGACCCCTCCGGCGCCGTCAGCCCCCGCGTGTCCCGCGCCCGCTTCTGCCCGCGGTAGTTCTTTTCACCGAGCTTCGGTTCATCCAACTCGGTCAGCTTCGCCTCAGCCTCACTCCAGGCCGGCTCCAGCCGCAGATTCCCGCCAACAGACGCGACCAGGTTCCCCACCCCTGTCTTGGCGCCGACCCAGTTCAGCTCGTCCACTGCCGACGTCGACGACTCGCCCACCCGCGTCAGGCCCTCTTGCAGGTCCGACAACAACTGCCCCGCACCGGAACTCAACCACACCCGCCAGTCGTCACCCACCAACAGCTCCCACCCATCCCGCCGGCGATCGCGCCGCAACTGTGTGCGATCGACATCCGGGACCTCGGCCCTCGACAACAACCGATCCCCCGCCTCACCAGACGTATATATAAACCCCTTACCCCGCACGTCGTCATTGACAACAAAGATATGACCCGCACTATTCGCCCGCAACAACCCATTGATCTCAGAGACCCTTTGCATCATTTTTCCACTGTACTGCTCCTCGACCTCCGCCGTCGGAATGAAACCCCGAGGCGCCTTGACGATCTCCGCCAACAACTTGACCATAGGCTTTTCCAGCGCAGAGTCCCAGTTCAAGCGCTTTCGATCCCCTGCTGACCTCTCACCATCCGATACCGCAGCATCCGGTGCCGCAGCATCCGGAATGAACATGTACTTTTCAGACAGGGACACGACCCACCCCGCCGCACCAGAACCCGAACCCGAACCCGAACCCGAACCCGAACCCGAACCCGAACCAAGAATCTTCCGCGCAGAAGACAGATAATTCAAGAACGAACCCCGGCTCGACGCCTGCGACTTAACACCATCCTTATCGACAGCGTCACGAGCCTGACCCATCCACTTTTCCCACTCCCACAACACATTCGGATGAGCCCGGAACTCGGCCGCTAACGCAACCCCCAAAATCTCCTCGGAACCCTTACCCTTACCCTTACGCTTCACCTCGCCGGCGTTATCGCCAGAGCCGCCGGATTCCTGCACAAGACGCACCACTTGGTCAACCAGCTCGGCAGCGAAGACCCTGATCCTCTCCTCGACCGTGCCGTCAGCGAATACTGTGCTGACCACCAACTCTGCCAGCTCCAACCCCTTGATCAGCTCCAGCGCCTCCGGCGTGCCCGCCACCACATGGCGAGCGAGCACCGAGATATCGGCCCACGTACTCTCCGCCATCCGCCGCGCCGGTTCGCTGCGCTCATAGGCATCCTTGACCGCCTCTGACGCCGTGTCCAGATCAGCGAGGATCCGCTTCTCCGCCTCCGACCGCGCCGGCCTCGGCTCGGCCGCCAGCAGAATGATCCTTGCCCTACGCAGCGACTCCGACGTGAAATCCAGCCTCCCGCTACCCGCCGACGATCCCTGGTCGTATGCCCACTTGACGACCTGGTCAGGGTTTCTGAGGCCCAGATCCTTCCTCAGACCCTCGAGCTGGTCGACAAAGCGATTCCGCGACCACCGCAGTCGCCTTGCGATCTGCGCCTCGCTCATGCCTTCGGCGAGGTACGAGACGAGCCTCCGCTGATCCTCCGTGAGCTTATCTTCGGGGCCTGGGGGGAACTCGCTCATACGCCGCATCAAGTCGGCCAGCAACGTCGCGACATCATCCCGACTCCGTCGCTGCCCCTCGAACACAAGGCCCCACTCAGTGAGCAACTGCAGCGCCGCGTCCGTACCCGCCGCAGCATGGACGACGACCAGCCTGACACTTTCCCACGTCCTCGGGTACTTGGCCCGGAAATCCTTCACCAATGGCGCCAGCATCACCCACGCCTCGATTGCCGCGAGGTCCCTTCCCGCCTTGCGCAGGTCCTCGGAAACCTGCTTGTCCGCGTCCGTCCGCGGCGGCCGCGGCGGCTCGGCCTCCCGAAGCCTGTTCGCCGCATCATGCAGCACCTCAGGCGTCAACCGAACCGAAGACGCCTCCTGCTCGTTCTCCGACGAAGGCAACTCCCCCATCAGCACATCGTCCAGGTCCAGAGCGACCACGGCGGCCCAGTCGAGGTCGCGGCCGTCGACGTTGCTCGCACGCTCGTCCGCCTGCGCGGATTCCCGGAAATTCTCGGTGCCCGCCGGGCGCGCGGTGTCACGCGTCTCCAGCTGCTGCACTGCGCGCTGGTGACCGTCGTCGCCGAGCGCCATGCGCAGGACGGTGTCCAGGGTCTTTCCGGTGTTCGCCAGGTATGCGGCCCGCACCTCCTGGACCGCCGCCGGGTCCCCGCGCAGCGCAGCCAGCTCGCCCAGCACCGCGCCCTCGTCGACGGTGTCCCGCGTCAGCAGATGATCCAGCGTCCTCGCCCGGCGCTGCGGGCCCGGCACCGCCATATCCGGGCGCAGCCCCTGCGAAATCGCGTGGTCCTCGATCCGCCACAGGTGGCGTGGCAGGAACGCCGCCGCCTGGGTGCCCATCAACCCGTCATCGGCGATGTAAGAGTTCTGCGGGCGATGCGGCTCACCGGTCGTGATGTCGGTGGGCATCGGCGGATCGGCCCGGTTGAAGATCAGCCGGTCGTCGGCCTTCGGGCGCGCCTGCATGTCACCGGCCTCGCCCCGCCGCAATGCCTGGAGGAATTCGAGTTCCAACCCCAGGTGGAGACCGACCCTACCGGCGAGGGCGAACCTGCCGGCCCGGGTGTCCCAGGCTCTCGGATCGCCGGCCGACTTCTCCACGAGGTTGACCCTGTAATGCGAGTCCGCCCAGACGTCGGTGAATTCCAGATTGACGAAGAACCGCGAGTCCGGGTGCATCTCCTCGGGATCGAACAAGTCCGAGACCGCGCCGGTCGCGCGGGCCTTCAGCTCATCGATCTCCCGCTCGGCGTCGGCGAGCCGCTGCTTCGACTCGTCCGCCTTCGCCCGCAACTGCTGTGCCTCGTCCCGCAGCCTCGCGTCATGCGGTTCGCGCACCGCGTCCGCCGTCGCTTCGGCGGCCCACCGCTCATCAGTGTCCACCTCATCCCGAAGCGGGCCCAGACGCGAATCGGTGTCCAGATGCGTCCGGACCGTGTACTCCGGCAGCCGCACACCGTCCGCCGCCTGCCGCCAGCCCCGCTGGTAGCTCCCCAACTGGCGGTACTCATCAGGGAGACCGAACCAGTGCCCGAGTTCGTGCGCGAACGTCGAGTCATCGGCCGTGTACGGGTTCCAGGCAAGCTGATTCGTACGGCCGCTCGGATCGGTGTGGAGACGGATCGATTGGCGTGCCTGCGCCGGGTCATCGACGAACTCGAGCCGGAAGTGGAACTGGTCGCCGGAACGTGGCATCCGGTAGCCCTGGTTGAACACCTCGTCCGCCGCACCGGCGGCACGCCGCTTGACATCGTCGATCAGCTGCTGCCGCTGGTCGAGCTCCATGCCAGCCTCGTAGGCCTTCTCCCACTGATCGTCGGCCCGGCGCCGGGCAGCATCGGCGTCGTCCTGCGCACGGGCCAGCACGGCGGCGTTTTCCGGCGAGGAATCCAGTTGCCATTCGAGACGCTGGACGGCGACGGTGGCATCGTCGGCGGCATCCGATGCCTCCTCGGCAAGCCGAAGTTCACGCTCCGCGCGCTCTCGGAACGGCGCCAGGAACTCGTCTTCCTTCAGATGCGCCTTGAACGTGAACTCCTGAACCCCACGCCCGTTGACCTCGAAGCGCCGCCATTCGTAATCACCGAAAACGAAGCGGTCATCGACATTGTCCGGACGGCTGGACATCTTGATGCCACTGATCTCGAAGTTCGCCGAGCCATCCGGGAGCACGTTACGCAGGTGCTCCCAGTCGGCCGGCTTCACCGGGTTCGGCAGCGGGGCGAACCACGACGCCTCCCGCACCTTGGTACGCCGCCAGACAAGGTCCTCGACCCCGGGTTCCCGCTTGCTCGGCCAGAGACTGTCGTAGTACAAGGCGTCCCGGGGGCCTGCTGGCTCGGTTTCCCCGCCCCGTTCGGCGGTTTCCGCTTCCTCCGTACTGGATTGTTCCCCCGGATTTCGCTCAGGCGCTTCGGCGACGCGGCGCTGCTCCGCCTGCTCCGGCAGCGACCGAAGGCCGATGTCGTCCACAGTGGATCCTTCGCCGGCGGCCTCGGCGGTCAGACCGCTCACGATCTCCTCGACCACCGCGGTGACCTCGTCGCCATGACCGTGGCGATGCGACACGATCCGCGTCACAGCGTCTTTCTCGGCTTGGGTGAGTTCAAGTTTCTCCGGCAACTGCTCGTGGATTAACCACTCAAACACATCGTCGTCCACCGGCGGCAAAGAGGACACGTTGCCCAGCGCCGACAACACCCGCTTCCTGTTCCACACACCCCCCACCCACAAATCTCCCGCCTCAGCCGATACCCGCACCGGCACCTGTCCCTGCGTCTGCGTCTGCGTCTGCGTCTGCGACGGTGCCCCCGCGGCCGCCTGCTCAGCCAACAAACCAGTCAGGATCTCTTTGAACACCACCTCAGCGGCCTCGCCCCGACTAGCCCGAAGCCACACCACCCGCGCCACCCCGTCAAAAACCGCCCCAACCTCACCCGCCGAAGCCCGAGAGGCGCCAAACCCGCTCGGCGGACCCAACTCGCCCCAAATCTCATTCCACGCCTCACCACTGCCCGGCGGCTCCAACACCGACACCGCCGACAACACCCGCGCCCTAGTCCACACACCCCCCACCCACGAATCCCCCGCCTCCACCAACTCCACCGCACCCTCACCACGAACGAACATCATCCCCAGCTCGCGGTCAAACTCAACCCAACCCGAATACGCCGATTCCCCTCCCGGCACCTCCGGGTCGGGCCGGGGTGCCAGGACCGCATTCAACCGTTCCCCGATCCCCTCCAGTCGTTCCAGCGGGATCGTGCCCTCGGCGTCCGCGAAAACATCAAGCTCCAACCACGCACCCGGCTGAGCCGCCATCAACGCACGCATCACATCGAACTCATCGCGCCTCAACCACCCCCACCACCCAGACGTCTTCATCAACAACCCCGCAGCCCGCGGCGAATTCCCGCGCGGCGGCGGCAGCACCCTCTTCACCAGACCTTCGATCGAGGACTTATCAACCAGCCGATCTCCTGGCGCACCGGTCGTCGTATACCACCACGAACCCTCACCACCCCCTTTTTGGGGCGTGTGCGAAACAATAATCCCGGCACCGTGCAGCTTCAACACTCTGTTGAGTTCCAAGATTTTAATACGAACTTGGTCCTCTCTGACGCCGGAGCCCGGCCCCCAGATTTCATTCCAAACACCAGTACGAGAGAGCTCCTGCCCCCGCGCCTGCGCGAATAAAAGCAGCATCGCCAACTTGCCTGGGTCTAACAATTTCCCCCAGTCGGCCGCGGTGAACCGGTGCCCCGTTCGCCCATCGATATCGGCCATCGACTTCTTCGGCACATACAGATAAGCCGTCTCGTCACCACGTTTCTCGGTGACAATCCAGGCACTCGACCCCTCGAAGCTTCCGTCACCCAAACGCTTGTGGAGACGATGGTGACAGTGGTCGAAATGACTCTGACCGATGGGATTGTCTAGCCGCCGTTCCGGCCACCCCACCTGCTTCAGAATGCGCGCAGGAATGGGGCCCGGATTCGCCTCATAGAATGCCAGCATCCTCTCCTCCGACGTCGCGTCAGACGCGAAATCAACCCGCTTGAACGACGTCGACTGCACCGGGCTCTCCTCGGCACGCCGTTGCCGCTTGACGAAGCGCGCCCCCTCCGGCTGCCCCTGCCCCCGGTTTTTCCGCGCCCTCTGCTGCGCGCGGTAGTTATTTTCACCGAGCTTCGGTTCCTCCTCCAACTTGGTCAGCGTCGCCTTCTCCTTACTCCCGGCCGGCTGCAGCTGCAGGTTCTCGCCAACAGACGCGACCAGGTCCCCCACCCCCGCAACGGCGCCGACCGAGTTCAGTTCCTTCACTGCCTGCGTCGACGACTCGTCCACCGGCCGCGGCCGACCCTTTTGCAGGGCCGTCAACAACTCCCCCGCACCGGCACTCAACCACGCCCGCAAGTTACCCACCAGCAGCTCCCGCCCACCCCGCCGGTGTTCAGTATGCAACTGTTCACGACCGACATCCGGGATCTCGGCCACCGACAACAACCGATCCCCCTCCTTGCCAGTCGACGCATATACGAACCCCGCAACCCGCTTGCCGTCATTGCCGTCCCTGACGCCAAAGATGTAACCCGCTTTATTCGCCAGCAACAACCCATTGATCTCAGCGACAATGGTCACGGAAGCGCTGGCTGACTTTCGATCGTGCACCGCATCGACCTTCTCCACCGGAATGAAACGCCGAGGCGCCTTGACGAACTCCGCCAACACCTTGACCAAAGGCTCGCCCAGCACAGCGTCCCAGTTCAAGCGCTTTCGATCACCCGCCACCTCCCCACCATCACCATCCGATACCGCAGCATTCGACACCCCCGCATCCGATACCGCAGCATTCGGAACGAACATGTACTCCTCAGCCAGGGACACGACCCACCCCGCCGCGCCAGAACCCGAACCAAGGCCCTTCCGCGCAAAAAGCAGATATTTCTTGAACGATTTCTCGCTCGACGCCCGCGCCTTACCACCAGCCTCCTCGACAGCTGGACGAGCCCGGTACAACCACGTTTCCGACTCCAACAACACATTCGGATTCGCCAGGAACACGGCTGCTAACGCATCCCCCCAAATCTCCTCGGAACCCTTACGCTTCACCTCGCCGGCGTTATCGCCAGAGCCGCCCCCGTCGCCGGCCTCGGCCGGGGCATTGGTCCGCTCCAAACGCTCCGTTCGCTCGCGGCCACCCACAAAGCCACCACCACGCTGTTCCCCGGACGACGACTCGACGAGGCCCAGATCGCGTGCGAGGTTGTCGACGAACCGCACCCGGTCACTCGCCGGAGTTCGTGCGAACACCGCCAGCACATCACTGAACCTGGCGACATCCCCGGGCAGGTTGAACTGCCTGCGCTGCTGAGTGGTCAGGTCCGCCAGCCGCTGGTCCACCCGCTGGATGTTCGCCGGCCCGCCGAAGGTCTTGACCACCTTCTCGAGTGCGGCCAGCCGCAGCCGCCCAGCATCTCCGGTCTCGGGGACGCCGCCGCTCACCCAGCCAAACACGGTCTCCGGGGCCGCGCCGGTCACCTTGACGGCGGCGTCGACCCCACCCACGTAGCCCACCAGCGCGCCGGGAGTGCTGGCGTCGAGGAACCGCACCACGTCCCCCAGCCGACGCAGCTGATGATGCACCACAACATCAGACCCGGGCTCGTTGCTGGACGGCAGCAACTCGCTAACCGCCCGCGCCAGCTCCCACGCCCCACCGAACCGCTCCGCGACCGCGCGGCGCTCGCCGCGGACGTCGGTGAAATGCATCAGGTCCGTGAGCCGCCCCAGCTCACGCACAACCCCAGCCGACTCTTCCACCAGGGCGGCCTTCGGCTTCGAACCGACCTCGATCAGATTTCCATCGACATCGGCCACGTCAACGAAGTAGACGGCGTCGTCGCCGCCCAAGCCGTCCGGCACATTCCTCGTACGCAAATCGTCACCGGTCAGCCGCCACGTCCGCAGACCACCCCGCGCTCCTTCGAGCAGGAACACCCGATCGACATTCGGCTGCCTCGCCAGCCGCGTGAAGACTCCCCACACATCGTCACTGGCGGCGATCACCCTCGGCCGGGGATCACGACCCGTATCGGCACGGAACTCACCGATCGCGCCGTCGTCCTGGGCGAACTCCTCCAACGTCGCACGGTCGACAGCCGGATCAGTGGACACCCGGTCCCGGGGCAGCCCGGGCTCCACGATCTCGGTGATGCGCCGCTGCGCGTCGCGCCCGTCGTCACTGCCGGGCTTGAGACCGGGCAACCGGATGAGCCCTCCATCCAACTTGCTCGCGTCGACAACGCCGAAGTAGTAGGTCCCGCCGGGCAATGCGGCAGGCAACCCCGTGGACGCATCGAGCACCCGCACCTGCCCGCGGGAGTTCCGCCAGACCCCCACCAGGTGGTACTCATCCCCATTGACCGTCCACATAGCCACGCCAACGCCGCGTTCAGGCAGCTCACGACCAACATCAATGAGGCTGTTCCGCCCGCCGTCGTATTCGGTGAGACCACCCACCCCGAACTCACGCACGACATCGGACAGCAGTACCCGCCTCGACAGATCGCCCGTCGGATCGAACCTGAACGGCTCACCCGTCTTCGTCGAGTTGTACAAGGCCCCCAAGGCATACACACACAACATGTCGTAATCCGGGTGACGCCACAACGCACCGGGAATGTGCAACAACGAGCCGATCTGCCGCATATGTTCGGCGTTGATGTCGACCCACGCACGTGCCTCGTCCCGGCTCTCGAAGCTCTCGAGGCTCACCTCCTGGGGGTTGGGCACACCCGCCAGGTCCGTGATGACCTCCCGGACCAGATCAGCCGCATCGGACACCGCGACCTCCCAGCCGCGGGAGCGGCGGCTGGGATCCCACAGCTCATGCGCGGCGAGTACCACAACGGCCTTGCCCAGGCTGCCGTCGATGAACTCCCGGCCACCAAGAGCGCCCGGCGCCGCATCCTGCACCAGCTTCTTCACGGTGTCCTTGATGCGGCGCGAGGGCTCCGAACGCAGGGCATCGCCGGAGTACGGCCACCCCATCCGCGACGCCCGAGACTCGACGTCCTCGGCAGTCCAGCCGCCGTCCGGCCGATTCAGGCCGACCGCACCTCCAGCGGGCACCGCGCCTGCCGGGACGTTCGCGCTCACCACGTGTGCCGGCTGATTGCCAGGCTCCGCGATCGCGATATCCAGGCGCCCCGCGATCTTCCGCGCCACCGTGTTGGCGGACGAGACCTCGTCGAGCGGGTCAAGGTCTTGCGCGACGATCAACGCGAGCTGCTCCGCCGTCAGACCACGCTCACGCAGGGCCGCGCCATCGATCAAAGCCACCGCACGCCTGGCGTGCTCCAGTTGCCGCGTGCGGTCCTCACGCACCTGCTCGTCGGTAATGTCGTCGAGGTTCGTGAACCCCAAAGCAGCCTCATACAGGCTGGTCAGATACTGGCCAACTCGCCGCCGGACGGTCAGCTTGATCTCCTCAGCGGAGGCATCCTCGCGCAGGTGATCCAACGGCGGCGACTCCATCGACCCGGCCACGTCCAACGCGATGATCTTCGCCACCGCGGGCACGAACTCGTTCAGATCGCTCGGCAAGTCGGACGGCAGCAGCCGTCTCACCGCTTCGGCTCCCCGCCAGGCGTGCAGTGTGATCACTTCGACGGCCTCTTCCAGGCCGAAACCGCTCAACAACCTCCTCATCGCGGCCAGGACCTGCTCGTCGTCCGCCGGACGCTTGTCGAACCGCTGATACGCCGCACGGAGGCGCTCCGCTTGCGCTGCGCGCAGGGCGCCCGTGCCGGCCTCGGTCCGAGACTCCAGCGACTTCAGGTGCGCGGCCATGCCAAGGGCCAGGTTCCGATCCCATCGCGGCCTCTCGGCGTTCGCTTGCCCCCCGGCGTTCGCCACCGTGAGAGGGGTGCCATCGACGTTGACCGCGGAGGCGTACAACTCGTCATATTCGGACAGAGTGGCTCGCAACTCGCCCAGTAGCGGCTTCCCATCCTCCTGAAAGTTCGCCGTGTCAACGAGAAGGGGGCGACCATCCTGGGGTGACGACACCACGTTCCAGGCACGGGACCACTCGCCGTCCTTCTTGCCGGCGACGACCGCCGTCACGTGCGGCTTTCCGGAAAACATCAGGATGAGCGCGTCCACCCCGCCAGGCACCCGCTCGAAGTCGACGGACTCGATGATGTCCCTCACATCTTCGACGTCGAGCGCGACCTTCGTCTGGGCCCAGCGCATACGCCTGTGCACATCAAGGTGGTTTAGCAGCGCCGGTCCCATTGCCGCGATGCCGTAGTTCCACCAGTGCCCCGCCTCGCCAGCCACTCGCCAGCGTACGAGCGAGGCCATCAGGCTGTTCTCCTGTGCCGAGGCGACCGGCGTCAGGGCGTTTCGCCACCCGCCGGCCGTGATGAGTCCTTCCGGCAGCAGCTCCGCCGGCGGACGTTTCAGCTGCGCCGGCCCACTCAGATAGCCACGCCACGTCAGCGCGTCACCACCGGTCACAGTGAACAGTTGCTCCAGCGTGGCCGTCGTCGCGACGTGGTGCCACTCGCGATCGCGGAACTCCGCGTTGGTCACCGACGCGGCCCGGGAACGAAACGCCGGAACACTCGCGATGAAGGTACTCGCGGCCTGCAACACCAGTTGAGGGTTCTCATGCCGGCTCAGCAGATTCCTGACCGCCGGGTAGAACATGTCGTGCGGCCGGTTGTGCAGATACAAGATCAGGACGTCGGCGACCTTGGCCACCAACTCCTCCGACCTCGCATGATCCTCCTGGGCAATCTTCGGTTCCGCGGACGGGACGACCGCGGCCGCCCACGAATTGGCATAACTTCCGCTCACGCCCGGAAGCAGGTGGAATTTGCCAGTATTCCGCCGGACACTCGCCAGCAAGCCCGGACCCGTTCTGTCCTTGACCGAACTATGATCAGTCCAGAGCACCCCTATGGGATTCTCGTCGAATAAGTCGGCAGACCGGTTGTAGAGCCGATCTCCGAACAGGTCGATTTGTGTCAGCTCTCCGGCACGGGCATATGTACCCAGATAACCCAGTGCCTTGGGGTGCCCCCTGGACATGAGGATCGCGTCGTTGTTGACGAACCCACCGGTGTCCTCCCGCTCTACGGGTTTTCTGTCCAGCAAGCGATAGCCGACATCCGAGGCATGCACCTGCTGGAACACCTGGGGCCGCTCGAGGACGGCGTCGCCGTCGAGGTAGAGGTTGCCGAGCGCGAAGCTCAGCAGCCATCTCAACGCATCGCTGGCCTGGACATAGCCGTACGGGCTGCTCTTCGTCCGGTCCATCAGGACCCGCTCGACCACCGGCGTGGACACCTTCGCCAGCGGAAGCTCGTCGATATTGACCACCCACAAACCAAGCTGCCCGGCGATCCGCACCATCCGCCGCACACTGTCGAGCCGATCGCCTCGCAGCGCGAGCCCATTCAACGCCTGGGTGATATCCGCTCGCGGAACGTCGGTGAAGAGGACCATCGGGCCATTGAACTTGCGCCGTGTCGCCGCCACGCCCTCGATGAATTTCGCCGTCCGCGGCGAACCGTCCAGTGGGCCACCCAGCCAGATCGCCGACCGCGCCATCGCGATCTCCCGCTTGGTGGGCAGCCGAAAACCGGTTCGGAACTGCTCCGGAAGATCCTGCAAGATCTGACGATCAGCCGCTGTCCAGTTCGACTCCAAGATGACGACGCCCCGCCCAGCCTCGTCGAGGGCTTGCCGCGTGAACGGTTCGTCCGGCAACTCTGAACGAATCATGTCAGCGCGGTTCAGCAATCCCCACACCTGGCGCAGCGGCAACTCCATCAGATCGACGTCCAACGCCGCCGGAACCGGCCGAATCCGGGTGTTCCCGAACAGCCGGGGACCGCGCGTCGGATGGTCACTGATCTCCCCGCGCGCGAAAGCATCCGCGGCCCGGCGCTCCAAACCCGCGAACATCCGGCGGACCCATGCCGCGTCCTGCGCACTCATCGACCCGGAACCGCGCTCCACTGCCGGTACTTCAGTGGGCGCCTCTTCATCGACCTCCATGGATGATCCGTCGTTGTCCAAAGACTCGTCCCGCGCGCCGACCCACCCATCGGGGACGCGACTGGCCGAGCTCCCCCCGGCTTCACCCGTGGCCTCTTCCGGCCCCGGGCCACCGACACGAGGCCCGGACGACGACCCCGTCGCAGGATCGCCCTCAAGGCTGCGGATCGGGAAATCGCCGGTGACCGCACTACCGTCGTCGCCTACCGCATACAGGAAGTACCTGGAGCCAGCATCCTCGAAGTTCCCCGGGAATCCCGAGCCCCGCACCCGCTCAACACTCAGATGCCAGGCCCGCCCGTCCAACTCCGACGCCCCGGTCTTCGGCAGCCGCACCACCACCGCCTCGAGGAACGCACCGGCATTGGCCAGAGCCGCCAGCAAAGCCTTGGCGATATTCGCATCGTCGCTGAAGAAGGCCGGCTCCGGTTCAGCGTCCGGCAGGCGTGGGCGTCGATTCCTCAGCGCCTGCCGGAAGTTCTCCCGCGCCTCGGGGCCATCGACCACGTTGTCCCTCAGCTGCTCACGGGTGATCACCTCACCACCAGCGACGCCGGCCGCGTCCGCACGCGATTCCTGGCCGGGATTCTCGTGCTCAATCACCCGATCGTCGGCAGCGGTTCCATCGAACTCCACGGAAGATCCACCGTCGTCCGAAGACTCGTCCCGCGCGCCGTCCCGCGAGACCGGTGCGGGCCGCTCCGTCAACGGCTCAACCGACGGCAAGCTCACCTCGTCCGACTGCCTGGCGGCCTGCTCACGTCGCTGCTGCATTTCCCAGTCGTGGAGTTCTTCCGGGTCGTAGTACTGCACCGGCGCCGCGGGCCGCTCCTGACCGACCTGATCAGGACCGGTACCGACCAACCCCTCGAACTGCACCCACCACGCCGGATTGACCGTGCCCAGATGGTGGCCAAGACCAACCGCGAACTCCCGCAGACGCTCCTCGCTCCAGCCACTGTTCGCGATCCGCTCGGCAACAAGGCGGGACAGCGTGTTGTACGGGCCCCAGCCGTCACCGTCGGGATCGACAAGGTCAGGATCAACCGGGGTGTCAAACAGGTTGGTTTCGTTGACGATTCGCTGCGCGGCCCTCAGATGATTGTAGTCCGGCCTCAGATTCCCTACGGCCGTATAGATATCGTCCGCACTCGTCAACAGGTCCCGACCGTCTCCACGATCCACCGCAGGCGGCGCATCAGACGACGTCACCAGCTCAGGACGAAGCACCCCGAGCCCACGCGCGATCATCCAAGCAGCGCCGTCAATATACGCGGCGCTGAACTCGCCAATCCCCAACAGCCGGCCAATCGCGGCGACCGCAGCGTCAAAATGCCAAGGCCGACCCTCCAACCGGTTCATGTCAGCGAACCTGCCGAGAACACCGCGCGCGTCATCGACCACCAGATCAAGCCGCTGCCCCTGGTTATCGACCACGACCACCGAGTACCGGAAACCCGCATCATCCAGACCAGACGGCAATTCCCCCATCGCCGGCACGTGCCACGCCCGAATTCCCGCACCACCCCCCAAACCACCCTCCGGCCACCCCACCACCAACGCCTCAGCCGCAACCACATCCCTCTCCGTAAACGCATGCGTCACCGTCGCATCCAGCACCCCCCGCACATTCCGGTCCTCCGGAATCATCTCCAACGACCGCGGCATCAGCCCGCCATCAAACGACGCCCCCCGACCAGCCAACCCCTGCGCAAACCCGTCCCATGCCGCAGACCCACCCTCCAACGCCCCCCACGCCAAACCCGCCGCCACAGCCCCCAACAACGACTCGGCAGAACCACCAGCCCACCACAACTGCGGCGTCCGCTCCACCACATCCAACGCAAACCGCCGACCCGCCACCACATAACCCACAAACCGATCCACCGCCTCCCCCACATTTTCAGGCAGACGCGCAAAAACACCCTCCACCTCCGCACCCACCCGCCCATGCGCCAACGCCACACGCTCCCTCGCCAACGCCACATCCCCATCCGCCCCGAACCCACCCGCAACAAACGCCCGCTCAGCCACATCCAACTCAGCCACCACGGCCACCACACGCTCCGGCGACCACACCAACCCACCAAACCCAGCACCAGAACCAGACCCCGCACCCTCAACACCCCGCGGCCGCTTCGCCAGAGGACCCACCCGACGACCGACCCGCTCCACAGCAGCAGGCCGCCCCCGCTTACGCCCCTTCCTAGAAGCCCCGCTCGCTCCCGACCGCCCGCCGCTTTCCGGCGCGAGCTTCTTCGCGGCCGCCGCCAGCGGCCTCCAATCCATACCCGTCGAAACAGCCTTCAACAACGACTTGACGTCACCGGCGGCGAAGCCCGTTTGCAGCGCAATCTTCTGTGCCAACGAGCCACTCACCGATGCCTCGGCGACGAACCTGATGATCGCGCTCTGAACCACCGAGTCCCCGCCGCCCAAGACCCGACGGCCCTCCGGGCTCAGCGCCCTGGCCACCTCCTGCTTCCCCTTGGCCACAGCCGACCGCCGCTCGGACCCAGCCGACCGCCGCTCAGACGACGACGAATTCACAACCGGCTGCAAGGGGCGCAGCTCGTCCTCGTCCAGAGCGCTGACCACCTCCCGCAATCCCGCAGGCAAGCGATCCGGAACCGCCCCGTGCGGGAGAGCCCCGGCGACCAGGTTCAGCAAGGGTGCGGCAAAATCCCTGGATTTTTTGAACTCTCCCAGGTCGAGGACCCAGCCGTCGGTGTTGCCCCACGACTCGGCGGCGCGGAACGCCTCGGTCTTCGCCATCACCCGCAACGCAAACGGATTCAACGCCAGCACATGCGCGACGAACGTCTTCACAACCTCCCGCTCGCGCCAGCCCAGCTTCCCCAAGCTCTTCCGCGCCTCCTTCTCGGACGCCTCAAGCACCGCAAGCTTGGCTTTGACCAGATGCGATGCCGCAGCTTCCCGCTTCGTCTCGTCGAGCACTTCGTCCGTCGGCGGCAGAGCCCAACGCTCCACCTCAGCCGCATCACCAAGCTCCCACGCAACCTCCTCCAACCGCTCGAACGTCAACGGCCCTTCCGGCGTCCCGTCATCACCGGCAACATTCCCTGACCCCTCAGCCACGTGCGCCAGCACCGCCAGCCACCCCGCCAGCGGAATCCGGCTCTCACCCTCGGTGTTAACCAAGCCCGCCAGCTCCGATGCCCGGACCGCCTCCACGGCCCGCGGCGTCTTCGCCACGATGTGCTTGGCAACCGTCTTGACATCCTCGGCGGACCCCTTACGGAACTCCGGCAGCAGCCCCCTGTCCACGACTGCCTGCCAAGTCCGGCCAAGCTTCGACCCCATCTTGCTCAGCTCCCGGGCGTTCTCCACGTCCAGCTCCGCCTTGCGCAGCTCAAGGTCACGCGCCAGGGACTCCAACCCACTAGGCGTCGTCCACTCCAACGGCCGCACATCCGCCGTAGCCGGACGAGACACGCCAGGCCGGCTCGACGACGCCATACCTTCGTTCCCCGGGGCGTCCACGTCCGTCTGCAGCTGCGCCTGTTCCTGCTCCTGCACCTGTTCCCCTGGCGCACCGCGCCCGGAACCCGATGCCTGCTCAGTAGCAACCCCCGGCCGGACAACCCCCTTGCCCTCATCACGCGGCACATTCCCCGAGTCACCGGAAAACTCGAAGCCCTCAACGTCAAACTCGAAGCCCTCGACGACGTCGTCGGCGTCCTCCAAGAACCTCAGGAACCCGTCGCCGTCCGTCTGTGGCGATTCCGCTTCCTGTGCCTGTGACGATGCCCCCGCGCCCGCCTGCTCAGCCAACAAACCAGTCAGGATCTCTTTGAACACCACCGCAGCGGCCTCGCCCCACCCAGCCCGAAGCCACACCACCCGCCTTACCCCCTCAAAGACCGCCCCATCCTCACCCGCCAAGGCGTCCAACTCGTCCGGCGGACCCAACTCGCCCCAGATCTTCTTCCACGCCTCACCACTGCCCGGCGGCTCCAACACCGACAACGCCGACAGCACCCGCGCCCTGGTCCACACACCCCCCACCCACGAATCCCCCGCCTCCACCAACTCCACCGCACCCTCACCCGGAACGAACATCATCCCCAGCTCGGGGTCAAACGCAACCAAACCCGAACTCACCGATTCCCGCCCAGTCTCCGGGTCGGGCCGGGGTTCCAGGACCGCATTCAACTGTTCCCCGATCCGCTCCAGTCGTTCCAGCGGGATCGTGCCCTTGGCGTCCGCGAAAACATCAAGCTCCAACCACGCACCCGACTCCGGCTGGGCTGTCAGCGCACGCATCACATCGAACTCATCGCGCCTCAACCACCCCCACCACCCAGACGTCTTCATCAACAACCCCGCAGCCCGCACTGAACGCCCGCGCGGCAGCGGCAGCACCCTCTTCACCAGACCTTCGATCGAGGACTTATCAACCAGCCGATCCCCTGGCGCACCGGTCGTCGTATACCACCACGAACCCTCACCACCCCCTTTTCGGGGCGTGTGCGAAACAATGATCCCGGCACCGTGCCGCCTCAACACCCTGTTGAGTTTCGAGATTGTGTCACGAACTTGGTCCTTGCTGACGCCGGAGCCCGGCCCCCAGATTTCATTCCAAACATCAGTACGAGAGAACTTCCGCATCGGATCCCGCGCGAAGAAAAGCAGTACCTTCAAATGGCTTGCGTCTAACAATTTCCCCCAATCGGCCGCGGCGAACCGGTGCCCCGTTCGCCCACCGATATCGGCCATCGGCATCTTGGGCACATGCAGATAAGCCGTCTCGTCACCACGTGCCTCGGTGACAATCCAGGCACTCGACCCCTCGAAGCTTCCGTCACCCAAACGCTTGTGGAGACGAAGGTGCCAGTGTTCGAAACTACTCTGGCCGATGGGATCGTCTAGCGGCAGTCCCGGCCAGCCCACCTGCTTCAGAATGCGCGCAGGAATGGGGCCCGGATTCGCCTCATAGAACGCCTCCATCCTCTCCGCCGGCGTCGCGTCAGACGCGAAATCAACCCGCTTGAACGACTCCAGCTGCACCGGGCTCTCCTCGGCACGCCGTTGCCGCTTGACGTAGCGCGCCCTCCCCGGTGCCCCCTGCCCCCGCCTGTTCCGCGCCTGCTGCTGCGCGCGGTAGTTCTTTTCACCGAGCTCCGGTTCCTCCAACTTGGTCAGCGTCGCCTTCGCCTTACTCCCGGCCGGCTGCAGCTGCAGGTTCTCGCCAACAGACGCGACCAGGTCCCCCACGCCCGCAACGGCGCCGACCGAGTTCAGTTCCGCCACTGCCCGCATCGACAACCCGTCCACCCGCCGCGGCCGACCCCCTTGCAGGTCCGACAACAACTCCACCGCACCGTCACTCAACCACGCCCGCCAGTCGTCACCCACCAGCAACTCCCACCCACCCGGCCGGTGTTCGGGCTGCAACTGTGCACGACCGACATCCGGGATCTCGGCCACCGACAACAACCGATCCCCCTTCTTGCCAGTCGACGCATATACGAACCCCGCAACCCGCTTGCCGTCATGGACGCCAAAGATATGACCCGCACCATTCGCCAGCAACAACCCATTGATCTCAGCAACAATGCGCGTGGAAGCGTGGGGCGACTTTCGACCGTGCACCGCATCGACCTTGGCCACCGGAATGAAACGCCGAGGCGCCTTGACGAACCCCGCCAACACCTCAACCCCATCCTGTTCCAGCACATCGTCCCAGTTCAAGCGCTCTCGATCACCCGCCAACCCCCCACCATCACCATCCGATACCGCAGCATCCGATACCGCAGCATTCGGAAAGAACATGTACTCCCGATCCAGGGACACGACCCACCCCGCCGCGCCAGAACCCGAACCAAGGCCCTTCCGCGCAAAAGGCAGATGTTTCTTGAACGAGCTCTCGCTCGACGCCGACGCCTTAACACCAGCCGCCTCGACAGCTGTACGAGCCCGGTCCAACCACGTTTCCGGCTCCAACAGCACATTCGGATTCGCCAGGAACGCGTCTTTTAACGCATCCCCCCAAACCTCATCCGCCCGCCGAGCCGGTTGTGCGTTTCCGGGGCGTTGTGCCGCCGGGTCCAGTTGTGCTGGCGCGCCGGAGGCCCGATGATTCCCGTCGCCGGGGCCGGCGCCGCCCCTCAGCTTCTCCAGCTCCGTACGCACCACCCACCGCGGATTCTCGGTACGCAGAACGCGTCCCAGTTCAGCGGCGAACCGCTTCAGATCCTTCTTGTTCCAGCCACTGTTCGCGATCCGCTCGGCAACGAGGCGGGACACCGTGTTGTACGGGAAACCCACGCCGACTTCAACGCCGACGTCGACCCGGTCCAGGTCAACCGGGGTGTCAAACAGGTTGGTCTCGGCGACAATCCACTGCGCATCATTCAGGACGTTGTAGTGCGGCGGGCCCAGCTTCGTTGCGGCAGCGTAGATCTCGGCTTCACTCGTCAGCGCCTCCCGGCCCTCTCCGCGGCCGGCGGCGGGCGGCTGGCCAAACGAGGTCGCCAACTCGGGCCGGAGCGCCCCCAGCCCACGCGCGATCCTCTTGGCGATCTCGATGACGGCATCGCGGTTCAGCTCGCCGTTGCCCAGCAATGTGCTGATTTCGGCAATCGCGGCTTCGTAATGCCTACGGCGGGTCTCCAGCCGCTTGATGTCGCTGACCTCGCTGAGAACGTCGCGGGCCGTCTGAATCCGGTACAGCAGCGTGCCGACATGGTCCCGGCCTGGCCGGGACCTGACGAACGCGCGGACCTGATCAGCGGTGACGGCGTTTTCCTCAACGTTCTCCCGATCGGCGACCATGAAGCGAAGCGAGCGCAAAGCCCGCAGCCGGTCGGGCGAATACTCCCGGCCCCGGTCCAGCTCCTGCCCCAGCCGGACGACCGCCGGATCCCCGGCGGCAGAACGCACGCCTGGTGCAGGTTCCCCGGCGCGGGCCTCTTCGACCTCGATGAGGAACCCATCGTCGTGTGAAGACTCCTCCCGCGCACCAACCCGCCCTTCGAACGATCCCCGCGCGGGCCGCTCAACCGACGGCTCAACCGACGGCAGGCTCACCCCGCCCGGCCTCGGCCCACCACCACGAGGCCCGGACACCTCCGACCTCACCCCAGGATCGCCTTCAAGGCTGGGAAGCGGGGAATTGCCGGTGAACGCACTACCGTCGTCGCGTACCGCATACAGGAAGTACCTGGAGGCAGCGTCCTCGAAGTTGGCCGGGAATTCCGAGTCCCGCACCTGCTCGACGCTCAGATGCCATGCCTGACCGTCCAACTCGAACGCCCCGGTCTTCGGCCACCGCACCACCACCGCCTCGACGAATGCACCGGCATCGGCCAGAGTCGTCAGCAAAGCCTTGGCGAGTTTCGCAACGTCGCTGAAGAAGGCCGGCTCCGGCTCAGCGTCCGGCAGGCCTCGAATGCTCAGCGCCTGCCGGAAGTTCTTCCGCGCCGTGGGCCCATAGACCACGTTGTCCCTCAGCTGCTTACGGGTGATCACCTGATTGTCGGCAGCGATTTCATCGAACTCCACGGAAGATCCGCCGTTGTCCCAAGCCCCGTCCCGCGCACCGACCCGCGACCCCGGCGCGGGCCGCTCCGTCAACGGCTCAACCGACGGCAAGCTCACCTCGTCCGACCGCCTGGCAGTCTCCGATCCCGGCTCCGGCGCAGCCAACGCCGACGACCCCGGCCGATGATCCCGCAGTTGCTGCACGAAGATCTTCAGCAACACGTCAGCCTGGGGCTCGGCAGACTCCAACGCCGGCGTCCTCGCGAACGCTCCCGTCGTCGCCGGACTGCCGATCAACGCGAGAGCGATGATCGTCCTGATGGCCTTGACGTACTCCGATGACAGGCTCGTCAGGAAGATCTTCTGCGGCCTGGCCAGCGCCGTGATGGCGTTTTCCACCTGCTCCATCGCCTGGTCGAAGCGGCTCTCGGCACTGTCTCGCTCCTCCTCCGACAGGCGCTCGTTCCCGGCATCCCAAAGCCACTCCGCCGCTGCGGCCAAGTCGCCGAGCGTCCAGACCAGCCCGTCAACCGAATCAGGATCAGCCTGCTGCTCCCCGCGAACACCGCTCCCGACCGCCGTCAGCTGCGGGGCGATCTCACCAAGGCCAGCAGGCCGAGCCTGTTCGGTAGCCATCCCGGCGAACCCGGCATGATCAACCCAAGACACCACCCCACCGCGAGCACCACTCCCGACCGATTCCCCAGGCTCCACACCCGACGACTCGGGAAAAACCACACGCCCCTGATCATCAACCGCGTACAAGAAGTAATCAGCGAAACTATCCTCAAAACCCTCAGGGAACTCGCCCAACGCCTCCCACATTTGCACTGCCCCAACAGTCACACGCCAAGCCCGCCCAGCCCCCCCGGATCGCGGCAGCCGCACTAGCACCGCCTGAGCAAAAACACCCCTCTCTGCGAAAATCTCCAGCTGACTCCGAGCATCACCGGCAAAAGAACCCAGCAGAACCTGCTCCGGCTTCACAACCTGCAACTCCCGCTCACGCAGCGCCCCCTGGAATTCCTCCAGCGCCTCACGCCCCCCAACCACCTTCTCCACCAACTGCCGACCGGAAATCACCCCATCAACCGCCACCGGCCCAGGCAACGCCGCCGCGCCTGCTGATTCCTCCCCGGGGAGTGCCACCGCCGTAGTAAAGGGAGCAACCGTCAGCTGCGGGGCGATCTCACCAAGGCCAGCAGGCCGGTTCGCCCGCAGTTGCGTCGCGAAAGCGTCCAGCAAGCTGGTGGCGCGCCTCCAAGAGGAGCCCTGAAGTTCCGGTGTCGCCACCAGCATCGTCGCCGCTTCCTTGGTGCCGTAGAGCACGTCGGTGACGATGGCGGTGATCGCGTCCCGGTGCGGCTTTTTCAGCGCGGCCAGGAAGTCCTGCGACTCCTGACTCAAGCGTTGGTCGCGGTAGGCCTGCTCCACCGTGGCCCGATAGTCCTCGTATCGCCGGACGTCGTTCGGTGGTTCCCCCAGCATTGCAAGGCGTATTGCCGCTTGACGCATTCCCTCCAACGTCCAGGTCAGCGGAGCGTATTTCTCCTGCGCCATGCGCGACAGCTGGTCCAGGTCGAGGTCGATCGTGCTGCCCGCGCTGTCGACCGCGTGGGCGTAGTAGTCGACCCCGCTCCGCAAGAACTCCGGCCCGAATTCCTCACGCACCACCTGCTTCCGGGTCAGCACCCACGCCTGCCCGGCGACGGGAGCCGTCGCCACCACGACCCCGGCAAGATCCGCAACAACGGCCGCCGCACGCAGACGCGCCCTCGCCTCACGGGGATCACCGCCGAGCAGCCGCAGCTCCAGAGACCCACCCGTCGCCGCTTCGAAATCCTCAGCCACCAACTGCCCGCCATCGATGCGCGTAACCAGCACATCCCGGGACAGCACCGCGGGTGGATTCGCGGGATCGATCACCACCTCGTGGGCGATCCGCATGCCCTCGGTCTGAGTGGACGGGCCGGCCTCGGGCCGTTGCGACGGTTCGGGTGCGGTGTGCCGCGGCGGAGGCTGGGTGGACGGGCCAGCGTCCTCCTGCACGTTCATCAGCCGCCTCATGAGGCCGCGCAGCCCTCGGCGCTCCCTGAGACCGGCGCCGCCCCTCAGGTTCAGCGGCTTCTGACCGTCTCCGCGGTCAACGGCAAGCGGCTGGTCAGACGCGGTCCTCGGCTCGGCCCGGAGTGCGCCCAGCCCACGCGCGATCCCCCTGGCGACCTCGAGGACGGCATCGCGATTCAGCTCGCGGTTGCCCAGCAGCGTGCTGATCTCGGCGAGCGCGGCGGTGTAATCCCTACGGCGGTTCTCCAGCTGGTCGACGTCGCTGACCTCGCTGAGCAGCTCGCGGGCGGTCTGGATCCGGTACAGCAGGGTGCCGACATCGTCCGGGCCCGGCTGGGACCTGACGAATTCACGGACCTGCTCAGCAGTAACGGCGTCTTCGTCCACGGCTACCCGATCCGCAACCAGCGAACGAAGCACACGCAGGGCGCGCAGCCGGTCGACCGAGTACTCCCGGCCGGGTTCCAGCTCCTTCCCCAGCCGGACGACTGCCGGGTACCCGGTGGCAGACCGCATGGCTGGCGCGGGTTTCCCGGCGGGGTGCAGCTCGACGGTGAGGTTGTGCCCGTCCCTGCGAGCTCGGTCCACGAGGGCCGACGCGAGGTCTCTGGCCGTGACAAGCGTTGGTGCGCCGTCCCGCCCGTTGCCGAAGTTGATCACGACCCGATCCACGTCGGCCAAAGTCACTCGGCCCAGGATCTGCCGCTCGATGTAAGGCACCTTGGGCGCTCGGTCCGCCAGCGACAGCGCCAGCTCGGGGTCGTGCTCGAAGTTGGTGGCCAAGCCGGCCAGCAACCGCAAGCGGGGCGCCTTGGTGTACGCCAGGATCGTCGGAATACCGCTGGGACCGGTGACCGCCCTCGCGCTGGCGGACGGCTGGCTGCTGACGCTGGTGTTCGGGGTGAACGTGGCCCTGCCACCAACTTCGGGATTGAGGAAGAAAGCGACATGACCGTAGCTCAGGTCCGTTCCGGAGGGCTCGAACCGCGGGTCTACGTGGGAAGCGTAGAGCGGCAGTAGCTCAGGTCTGGCCGGCTGGAAGCGGTTGTTGGGGTCGTTCGGGTTCTGGAACTGTCCGGCCTGCCGCCCGACCGCCGCCGCATGACCCAACATCTCGTCATACGCACCACGGCTGGCGAATCCGGTTACGCCTGCCGTCCCACCTGTCTCCCACATGCCTTGCAGCGTTCCCGTGGCAAGGATGTGGTCCATCGCCGTGCGTCCGACCGAGGGGAGCCATTGTGTGGCCTTCCGGTTGACCGCCGGCACCATCTCGTTGCCGACGTACTCGTAAACCCGATCAAGCAGCCGCTGATATTGCGCCTCGTCCTGGACCGGATAGCCCTTGGCCCACTCTTCGGATTGCAGCCGCTCGCGCAGCCTGGCCGTGTCCCGCTCCAGGTACATACGGCCGCGCCGCTCGGCCGTCACCATGGCCGCCACGTGGCCAGGATCAAGCGCGGCCCAGTCAGACCGGTCCTTGAGCGTGTCGAAAATGCCCAGGTCCTCACGCGCCCGATTGAGCTGGGCGGCCGTCGTGGGGCTGGTCGTGGGGCTGGCGGCGAGCTCCTCCAGCCGCTCCACCCGCTCCTCAAGCGCCCGACGTGCACTCTCGTAATCCGGACGCCGGTCCTTGCCACCCTGGAGATGGTCAACGAGTTCCAGATCAACCGCCGACGGCACCATGTTCTGAGTCGCCGGCCCCTCGGTGGCAGGCCGCCACGGAAGACGCGGATCACCCGCCACCGGCATCGGTTGCGCGTCCATGACCTCCGACACCGACAACTCGGCCGGCGTCACATCCTCCGGCGCGCGTGCCGGTGCCGGTGGCTGGGAAAACGGGCCGGCCCCGGCCGGATCGTTCCTACCCCCGGGCAGCTGCTCACGTCGCTGCTGCTCTTTCCAGGCCCGAAGTTCATACGGGTCGTACTGCACCGGCGCCGCTAGCGGATCCGGATCCGGATCGGCCTGACCAGGGCCGCTACCGCCCAACCCCTCGAACTGCACCACCCACGCCGGATTGACCGTGCCCAGAATGAGGCCAAGACCAACCGCGAACTCCTCCAGATTCTTCTCGTTCCACCTCAAGCCAGGATTCGTCGCGTATTGATGGGCAACGAGACGGGAAACGGCGTCGTACTGAGATCCCACGCCACCGCCAACCGTGCTCCCGAGATCAACCGACGGGTCAAAGAGATTGGTCTTGTCGACGATTCGCCACGCGATCGTCAGGGCGTTGTAATCCGGACTCAGATCCGCTGCGACCGCGTAGATGTCGTCTGCACTCGTCAACCGGGCCTGACCGTCTCCAAGAACCACCGCAGGCGGCGCAAACGTCACCAGCGCAGGACGAAGCACTCCAAGCCCACGCGCGATCAACCGAGCATCGTCGTCGATATATGCGTCACTGAACTCGCCATTCCTCAACAGCTGGCTAATCGCGTCGACCGCAGCGGCATAATGCAGAGGCCGACTCTCCTCCAACTGGTTCATGTCAGCGAACTTGTCGAGGACACCACGCGCGGCTGCGATGTTCGGATCGGCAGGCGCAGCCTCCGGCATGTGCAACTGCCCCGGCGGCGCTACCTCGTCATCGACCACCAGATCAAGCTTCTGCCCTTGATTATCGACCACGACCACCGAGTACCGGAAATCCGCATCACTCAGACCAGCTGGCAATTGCCCCATCGCCGGCACGTGCCACGCCCGAATTCCCGCACCACCTCTCAAACCGTCCTTCGGCCACCCCACCACCAGCGCCTCAGCCGCAACCCGACCCTCCGTAAACGCATGCATCACCGTCGCATCCAGCACCCCCCGTACATCCTGCTGCGGCGGAACCACCTCCAACGACCCCGGCATTACCCCGCCATCAAACGACGCCCCCCGACCAGTCAACGCCCCCGCGAACCCGTCCCATGCCGCAGACCCACCCTCCAACGCCTCCCACGCCAAACCCGCCGCCACAGCCCCCAACAACGACTCGGCAGAACCAGCAGCCCCCCGCAACTGCGGCGTCTGCTCCACCACCCGCAACGCAAACCGCCGACCCTCCAACACATAACCCACAAACCGATCCACCGCCTGCCGAACATTCCCGGGCAGACGGGCAAAAACACCCTCCACCTCCGCGTCCACCCGCCCATGCGCCAACACCACAGCGTCAGCCGTACCCTCCTCCACCGCATCCAACCCAGCCACCAAGGCCACCACACGCTCCGGCGACCACACCAACCCACCAAACCCCGCACCAAAACCAGACCCCGCACCGTCATCACCCCGCTGACGCTTCGCCGGAGAACCCACCTGCTCCACAGACGCCGGCCGCTTGGTCCGATCCCCAGACACCCCACTCGCCACCGACCGCCCGCCGCCTTCCGGCGCCGCATCGTGCTCCTCCGTGGCCGCCGCCAGCGGCCTCCAATCCATACCCCTCGAAACAGCCTTCAACAACGCCTTGACGTCACCGGCGGAGCCACGAAGCTCTTCTGTTTGCAACACCAGCTTCTGCGCCATCGAACCAGTCACCGATGCCTCGGCGACGAACCTGTTGATCGCGCTCTGAACCACCGGGTCCAGGCGCGGGACCTGACTGTCCCCCCCGCTCAGCTCGTCATAAGCCCTGGCCACCTTCCGCTTCGCCTCGACCAGAACCGACCGCCGCTTTTGCAATTGTCTGTTCGAGAGGTCCAGCTCGGCCCGGTCCATAGCGCTGACCACCGCCCGCAATCCCGCAGGCATGATGGGATCCGCATCCTCCTGACTTTCGGCGGATCCCGGCTGTTCAGGAACCAACCTGGCGACCAGATTCAGCAAGGTTGCCGCAACTTCCCTGGGTGGGTCGGCTGCGCGCGTGTCGGTCCAGCCGTCGGTGTCGCCCCACGACTCGGCGTCGCGGAACGCCTCGGTCTTCCCCATCACCCGCAACGCAAACGGATTCAACGCCAGCACATGCGCCACGAACGTCTTCACAGCTTCCCACTTGCCCGGCTGTTTCTTGAGAAGCTGCTGCAAGAGACCCCGTGCATCTGGACTCACAAGGTTCTCCAGGAACGCCGCACGCACAGCATGTTTGGCTCTGACCAGAAACTCCGCCGTAAGCTCCCGCGACTTCTCGAACTTCTCGTCGGGCACTCCGTCCGTCGGCGGCAAAGCCCAACGCGCCACCTCAGCCTCATCACCAAGCTTCCGCGCCACCCCCTCCAACCCCTCGAACGTCAACCGCTCAACCGGCCCAACCGGCGTCCCGGCAACATTCCCCGACCCCCAAGCCACGTGCACCAGCACCGCCGGCCACCCCGCCGGCGGAATCCGGCTCACATCCCCGTGAAGCAAGCCCGCCAGCTCAGGTGTCCCCTTGACCACCTCCACGGCCAACGGCGTCTTCGCCGCGATATGCCGGAAAATCGTCTTGACATGGAGAGTGAACGGACCCGAACCGGCCGGGAACACCGGCAGCAGCCCCCTCCACACGGCTGAATTCCAAAACGGGCCACTATTCAGCTCGCCCAGCCTCTGGGCGTTCTCCAAATCCTTCTCCGACAGCGACGGCGACTCCAGCCTCGCCTCGATCCGCTCAAGGTCACGCGCCAGGGAATTCAACCCACCAGGCGTCAACTCCAACGGCCGAACATCCGCTGTAGCCTGACCCTGCTCCGCAGCAACCCGCGACCGCCCGACAACCTCGTTGCCCTTATCACCCGCGTCGCTTGACCCGGCACCAAACGGCCCGCCGACCGACTCGGGCTGGCGGTCCAGCAACGCAGAATCACCAAACTCACCACCCGGCAACCCGCCACCACCGTCGCTGTCGCCTTCAAGGCCAGAGAGCGGCGAAATGCCGGTGACCGCACTACCGTCGTCGGCGGCATTGGACTCGGCTTCCTGCCCCTGAGCGGAAACCGTCATTTCTTGGCCGGCCAGTTCCCACTGACTCACGACCTCGTCGACCACGGCGACGCGCTCTTCGTCATCCATCTCCAGGACCCGCGCCGCAGCGTCGTACTCGGCTGGGGTAAGCCAATCCGGCAACAGCCCGCGCCGTGCCCCCGAAACCAATGTGTCGTCCAGCGGCAACCCGGACGCGCCGTCCAGCGCCTGTTCCTGCATCTGTGACGATCCCGCTTCCAGCGCCTGTGACGATGCCCCCGCGGTCGGCTGCTCAGCCCTCAAACCAGCCAGGATCTCGTTGAACACCACCTCAGCGACCTCGCCCCGATTAGCCCGAAGCCACACCACCCGCGCCACACCCTCAAAGACCTCCCCATCCTCACCCGCCAAAGCCCGAGAGGCGTCCAACCCGCCCGGCGGACCCAACTCGCCCCAAATCCCACTCCACGCCTCACCACTGTCCGGCGGCTCCAGCACCGACACCGCCGACAGCACCCGCGCCCTGTCCCACACACCCCCCACCCACGAATCCCCCGCCGCCTCATCACCGCGCTGCCGCTTCGCCGGAGAACCCACCTGAGGACCGGCCTGCTCCACAGCAGCACGCTGCCGCTTACGCCCCTTCCTAGAAACCCCACTCGTCACCGACCGCCCGCCGCTTTCCGGCGCGAGCTCCTCTGCGGCCGCCGCCAGCGACGTCCAATCCATACCCCCCGAAACAACAGCCCCCAACAACGACTCAACGTCACCGGCGGCGGCGAAGCCCGTTCGCAGCGCAATCTTCTGCGCCAACGAGCCACTCACCGATGCCTCGACGACGAACCTGATGATCGCGCTCTGAACCACCGCGTCCAGGCCGCCCCAGACCTGAGGGTTCTCCCGGCTCAGCCGGTCATAGGCCCCGGCCACCTTCCGCTTCGCCTCGGCCAAACCCGACCGCCGCTCGGACCCAGCCGACCGCCGATCGGACGCCGACCTCCCCGTCCTCAAAGCCGACTGCAAGTGGCGCAGCTCGTCCTGGTCCAGAGCGCTGACCACCTCCCGCAATCCCGCAGGCAAGGAACCCGCAGCCTTCTGACCTTCGGCGGATCCCGGCTGCGGCATCTGCGACAATCCACCCGGAACCGCCCCCTGCGGGAGAGCCCCGGCGACCAGGTCCAGCAAGGTTGCGGCAAAATCCCTGGATTTTTTGAAATCCCCCAGGTCGGTGGCCCATCCGTCGGTGTTGCCCCACGACCCGCTGGCGCGGAACGCCTCGGTCTTCGCCATCACCCGCAACGCCACCGGTTTCATCGCCAGCACATGCGCGACGAACGTCTTCACAACCTCCTGCTCGCGCGACTGCAGCCGCCCCAATGACTCCCGCACCTGTGGGTTACCGGACGCCTCAAACACCGCAAGCTTGGCTTTGGCCAGATGCCATGCCGCATCTTCCCGCTTCTCGTCGTGTACTTCGCCCGTCGGCGGCAAAGCCCAACGCTCCACCTCAGCCGCATCACCAAGCTCCCCCGCAACCTTCTCCAACTGCTCGAACGTCAACGGCCCATCCGGCGTCCCGGCACCACCGGCAACAACATTCCCTGACCCCTCAGCCACGTGCGCCAGCACCGCCAGCCACCCCGCCAGCGGAATCCGGCTCTCACCCTCGTCGTTAACCAGGCCCGCCAGCTCCGATGTCCCGACCGCCTGCACCGCCAACGGCGTCTTCGCCACGATATGCTTCGCCACCGTCCTGAGAATGAGAACCTTCTCCTTCTCCGACACCTCGCTCAAAGCGGCCGGGACCAGCCCCCTGTCCACGGCTGCCCGCCAAGACCCGCCCATCCCCATCCTCACGCGGTTAAGGCGCTGGTCGTTCGCCACGTCCTCCCGCAGCGACGACGACCGCAGCTCCGCCTCACGCAGCTCAAGGTCACGCGCCAGGGACTCCAACCCACCAGGCGTCGTCAACTCCAACCGCCGCACGACCGACTCGGGCTGGCTGTCCAGCGACGCAGAATCACCAACCCCAGCACCCAGCAACCTGTCACCACGGTCGCTGTCGCCTTCAAGTTCTTGTCCCGCACCGGCCGTCGACTCCCCGCGCCCGGAACCCGGACCCTGCTCCGCAGCAACCCCCGGCCGCCCGACAACCTCGTTGCCCTTATCACCCGGCACATCCCCCGAGTCGCCGGAAAACTCGGAGCCGTCCCCGAAGCCCCCGAAGCCCTCGGAGACGTCGTCGTCAGAGAACGTCGGGACGTCGTCCCGGACAGGACCGGTGGAGCTTTCCCCCGGTTCATCTCCGGCCCACCTCAGGCTTCGCCTCGGCGCGTCACGCAGCACTTGCGGCGCGCCACCATCACCGTCGCTGTCCCGCGCGCCGACCCGCCCGTCACCCACCGGCACAGCACCCTGCGACCGCACCGGCAACACCATCGACGCCGGGGACGCGCTTTCCGGCGAGGCCGACGAGTTCCGAGCAACGACTTCCAGCGCCGACAAAGCAACGGCGACGCCATCGGACTCCACATTGGGGTCCCAGCCAAGTTCCTCAAGCCGCGGCGCAGCCCACACGATCTGCAGCGCTTCCGGCACACCCGCCAATGCCTCTGCGACGAGCCTGTTGACCGCACGCTGAACCACCGGGTCCAACGCATTCAGAGCACCAAGGTCGTCATCGCTCAACTCGCCGTACGCGGCCCACACCAATTCCTTCGCCGTCCGCAGCTGCTCGGCGCGATCCAGCCATTTCTGTACCGATATGTCTCGCTCGGCCGTGCGAAGCTGATCCACCGCACGAACCAGCCACTCGGCGCTCAACGGCACCACATCCCGCTGTTCGGCCGCTGCGCCCCGGGAAACCTCTTGCCCGGACACCACAGGCCCAGCAGACACCAAGGTCGCGAAGACCTTCATCACATCGACAGCAGTTGATGAAGTGGACCACCTTTCGGGCACAGGCCCCCAGGAGTCGGCGTCGCGGAACGCCCCGGTCTTCGCCAGCATCAACAAAGCCAACGGGTTGCCCGCCAGCACATGAGCAGTGATGACCTCGACCGCGTCCCGCTTCGCCGGAGGCAGCCTCTTCAAAATCTTCGATGTCTCAGAATCCGACGTTTTCGCCCAGAAGGCCTTCGCCGCGGTTTGGCCACGTTTCAGCCACTCAGCGTTCCACTCCCGACCGCGCTCGGTCAGCGGGTGAGCCGCGTCCAGCACATCCCAGCGATCGCTATCAGTCTCACGAACAAGAAGATTCGCCGCATCCTCCAGCCCAGCGACCGTAATGGCCGGCAGCGCATCCCAAGCAAGAACACGCTCCTGCCCACCCCGATCACCCGGCTCGTTCGCCGCCCGCTGGTACCCCTCCCGCACGACATGCGTCAACACAGGCACCAACCCACGAAAAGAAACCCGTGATGAGTCTTTATGCACCAGCCCAGCCAGCTCAGGCGTCCTCCTCAACAACGCCAGCACCGGCTGCGAGCCCGCGTGCGCTCGCTTGGCAATCTCCACAAGATTGCCCCAGTCCCCGGGGTACTCCTCGCGGAAAGCCGCCGCCGCCGGGCTGATGTACCCGAAATTCTTCTTGTTGATCAGACGGCTCGCGATACCCAGCCCGTTGAAATACGGCCACCTCTCGGCCGCGGGGAGCCGCGCCAGCCATGCGTCCTCGTCAGAGCTGACCCGGGCCAGCTGCGCCTCCAACGCCGCACCCGCCATCACGGGCATCACGGGGACGGAGGGCTGATGAGCCGCGTCGCCGGGGCCGGCGCCGCCCCTCAGCTTCTCCAGCTCCCTACGCACCACCCACCCCGGATTCTCAGTGCGCAGAACGCGTCCGAGTTCAGCGGCGAACCGCTTCAGACGAGGCTCATTCCACCCACGAGGGAGGTTCGCGCGCTGCTCGGCAACGAGGCGAGACACCGTGTTGAACGGGAAACCCCAGCCGATTTCACCGTCGAGATCGACAACATCAGGGTTAACCGGGGTGTCAAACAGGTTGGTTTCGCTGACGATTCGCTGCGCGTCCTTCAGGTCGTTGTAATCCGGCCTCAGATGCCTCAGATCCCCCGCGGCAGCGTAGATATCGTCTTCACTCGTCAACGGCTCCTGCCCGGCTCCGCGGTCAACGGCAAACGGCTGATCAGACGCGGACCTCGGGTCAGCCCGGAGTGTCCCCAGCCCACGCGCGATCTCCCTGGCGATCCCGACGACGGCCCCGCGGTTCAGCTCGCCGTTGCCCAGCAGCGTGCTGATCTCGCCGATAGCGGCGACGTAATGCCTACGTCGGCTCTCCAACTGGTCGACGGCGCTGACCTCGCTGACCTCGCTGAGCAGGTCGCGGGCGGTCTGGATCCGGTCCAGCAGGGGGCCGACCTCATCCGGGCCCGGCTGGGACCTGACGAACTCGCCGACCTGCTCATCAGTAACAGCGTCTTCCTCCACGCCCGCCCGATCCGCAACCAGCGAACGAAGCACACGCGAGGCATGCAGCGCCGAACCCTCCCGGCCGCGTTCCAGCTCCCGTTTACCGGAGACCTCCGTCACCCGCGGGGTGGGCAGCGGTGGCGCCGGTTCGATGGCGTCCGGGCGGCTGGTGCTGGGGATGGATGCCGCCGGCAGGCCCAGATCCCGGCGGATGTTCCTGGCGCGATCGAGCGCCGCGCTCTCGCCCCGGGTCACCAGGTCGAAGACGATGACGTCGTGCAGATCGTTGTACAGACGGCGGCCGAAGTGCCTCGCTTGCTCCGAGTAAAGGGGAATCTCGCGCATGGCGATCGCGTGGGCGCGTTCCTGCTGCGTGTGTTTGCCGACCTTGTCGCCGGGGTAGATCGTGTCGAGTAGCTTGCGCACCTGCTGCCCGCGCCAGTCGAGCTGGATGGCGATGGTCAGCACATCGCGCAGTTGCGGCTCGGTGAAAACGACGTCCTGGGCGAAGGTGTACGTGGCAGGCCGCAAGGCCGCCGGCAGCCCGGCAACGTAGCCGACCACCTGGTTCATGGTCACACCGGGCCCGATGTCCAGGTTGCGGCCCCTGGTCAGGTCGTCCTGAGGCAACTCGGGCCGCGCCGGCTCGTACCGCTGGCCCTTGCCATGCATGAACGCTCCGGTTCGCCCGGGAGTGCTGCCGACCACGACCCCCTCAGGCACCACGACGGATTCCTGCTGCCACAGCTGGCCCAGGTCGGTCATGCCGAGGCGCAGTGCGAGATCACCGGTCGCCATGACGATGCTGTCGTCGTGCGCGTCCACCTGCGTCACACTGCGCTGGTGGCGGGTCTTCACCGACAGGAAGTACTGCCAGCTACCGCGGAATATGTACTTCTCGTCGTTGTAGACGTTCCGCTTACCCCAGTTCGTCGCCCCCCGATCAGACACGAAATGCGTGTCGTGCTCGGCGAGCACGTTGCCCTCCGGGATAACCCGGGCATTCGGGTTGACGGCACCCTCACCCTCCGAACGGACGCCCATTCCCTCGCCGCGCAAACCCGCCGCCGCGCCCACCGCCGTGGCCGCGGACTCGCCGAACCGTTTGCTGAGCTGGTCGATCGTGCCCAGCGTCGCGCCCGCCTCCGGCGGCACCTTCTTCAGCAGCGTGAACTCGGCAGGAATGGGTTTGGCGTGGACACTGACGTCCATCCGGCTCTTGCGGAACAACCCCCGTCGCACCACAACCTTCTCGGCCCCGTAGCGGTCCTTGCTGTGAGCCATGGCGTGCATACCGCCGCGTACCGTGCTGCCGCGCGAGAGCATGTCCAGCACGAGCCGGCCGGCACTGCCTTCCTCGGTGTAGCGCGATTCCTTGGCCGCCGCGTTCTCCAGGTCCGTTGCCGTGACCGCGCCCGGCCGCAGCGGAGCATTGTTGACCAGGTCCGCTACGAACGCGCCCGGCGGCAGCGGAGCATTTCCCAGCTGCGCCTTCAACACCGACTCGAACGCTTTGGAGGTGTACTCGCCGATGGCCAGGCTGTAGAGGCCGTCGCCGACCTCCAAGACAGGGCTCGCCCCGTCCGGCAGCGTGGCGTGGACGGTCACTGAGGGCCCCTGTGCCGGGCGCTGCAGCGCCGGAGCGAACCCGGCTTGCGGCGAAATCAGCCCCACCTTCCCGAGCACGGTCGCCGGCACCGACACCGGGGCGCTGCCGCCTTCCTCCGGCGGCGGCGACTTCTTCCGCAGCTTCGCCGGACCCTGCGGCCGACCGTCCCGCGGCGGCAGCACGTCCTTGTCGACCGCATGCCCCAGCGTGATCGCCTTGAGCAAGAAGCTGGGCTTTTCGTGCCGCGAGAACTCCAGCGTGTACTTCACCTTCACGTCGGTGCGCGCGACGAGCTTTTGCGTGGTGCTGACGCCGCGCTCCTCCTTGGCGCTGCCGTCCAGGATGGTCACCTTCGTCTTTTCGCGGACCGCCACGAGTCCGGTGCTGGCCCCGCCGAACGTGTCCGCCCCCCCGCCGGGACGCGGTTCGGCGTGCGCGCCGCCGACCTGGGGACCGCCGCCGAACACCAGGGTCCTCGCCTTGGTCAGCGACGTGAGCACGATCGAGAAGGCGACGGAGGCCATCGACGTCGGCATCACCGGGGAACGCCGCACCGGCGCCTCGTCCTCGTGGTCCGACCTTTCCGCGGAGATCCGCACGTTGACCACTTCGTGGAACCCGAACAGCCGCCGCCAGCCCTTGCTCGCCGGATTGACGATCGACAGCACCGCGCCCTGCTCCGTCGTCCTGCCCGCCAGGGCGTCGCTCAACGTGACATGCCCGTCCGGTTCGGCCAGCACTTCCTCGATCGGCCGCAGGATCTTGTCGCGGAAGTCGGCATCGGTCACCTGCAGGAAATCGAGTGCCCGCTCGACCTCGGCAAGGGGCTGCCGTCCGTGTACTTCGGACGACTCCACCATCGTCCCGTTGTGCGAACGGTAGTCTTCCGGGTTCTCCGGCAGCAGGGTTTGTACCGGGGACGCCTCGATCCAACGACGAACCGACGACTCCGACACCGACTCCGACAGGTCGTGATCGTCACGCAGCCGCCGCACGATCGTCGCGACCGTCACACCGGCGTCGGTCCACTCCTTGATCCGAGCCCGATGAGGCTCGAGCTCCGCCTTTGCCGTCTCCTGGGCATCCGCCTGCTTCTTCCGGTGCTTCTCCAGCTCCTTGAACAGCTCGGACGGCACCTCCTCGCCGTCCGCCTCGTACAAGCTGATGGCGTCCTCCAGCGGCATCACGATCACCGCGGCGTTGGGCACCACCGAAATCGCCGGACCACCCGGCAGCCGGCTGTTGATCAACCAGTTGACCGCGCGGCTGGACGTCTCGTAGGTCGTTTTCCGGTCGACGGCGAAGACCGCCGTGGGACCGGAGTACGGGAGTACCTGCAACGGGCCCGGAGCCTTCAGCACGGTCTTTCCGAGGTCCCTGTTGTACAGCCCCAGCAGGTTGCCCAGTACTCGCCCAGCGCTGCCGGGCATAACACTGATCACCGACAGCAGGATCCGCACGCCCAGTTGGTATCCCCGGGAACGCGACCTGACCATCAGCGGCAACTGGCTGGCATAGCGGTACAACTCAGGGGAGTTCTTGGCACTCTGCGTGCTCAGCAGCCGGTAGTTGCCGAACTCGCTGGTGTGGACTTTCTTGGTGAGCAACCGCGACCACAGGCCGCCGGTCGCCACCTCGGGCACCTTCTGTGCCCGGCCACTGAGCGCGAGGTCGGCGTCCACTCGATGAGCGCCGTAGCTGTCGAACGTTTCGACCAGTCGGCCCACCGCGTCGCCGGATCCCTTGTGCGGAGGTGTTTCGTACCGGTACTCCGTCGTCGTCCCGTCGGGCAGGACCTCGTTGAAGGTCTTCAGCCCCTCGGGACTCGACCACGTCTTGAACAGCCGTGGCGGCTTGTGCTGGGGCGCATCCGGCCGTCCACCGTCGGCGGGAACCAGCGAGCGAGCACCCGACAGCTCCGCGGCAGCCCGGTCGGCGGGGCTGACCCGCACCGTCTGCGGGTACGCGAAGTTCCCCACCTTCTTGGGTTCGAGCCTGCGGAAGGTGACACCGTCCGGCAGCGACCCGAGATACGTCCGCTCCTCGACCTCACTGGCGGGCAACGGCTTGGTCGCCCAGGCGAGCTTGCTCTCCGGCACCACCAGCAGGACCGCGTTTTCGATGCGCTCGCTGAACACTCCCTGTCGCGGCGACGGCACGGCTTGCGGCGCGGGCTCAAGCTTGGTGCCGGACTCGTCCTTGCGCAGCACCCTCCGGAACGCCTTCGGCCTGGACCACGACCGCGAGTCCGGGGAACCGGACGCATCGCCGGGCTCCGCACGCTCCGTCTCATGTGGATACAGCGAGTCACCAGGCGTGAGGCCCGCCAGTTGCGCGTCAGCGGCCGTCGGCGCGGCCCGGCGGTCACGCACGTCCGAGCCGATCATCGTGCCACCGGCCAGCAAACTCTGTGCCACGTTCGGCAGCTGCCAGGAGGTGTGTACGCCCGCTACCCGCACGTTCGCGTAGCTTTCGACGAGGTTCGTCGCGACGTACCCACGTGCGTCCTCAGTCGCCCAGCCCTGCATGTTGGCGCGCCGCGCGTTGAAACTGGCGCTGACGCCCACGCTCGGCATGTTCCAGGAGCTCGGCTTGCCCCTCAGGAACGAGAAGAGCCCGAAGACGAACCGCAAGAACCGGTTGACAGAACTCAAGCGGCCACGCAGGTTCAGACGGTTGTCCTCCCAGGTCCTCGAGCGGTCGGAAGACGGCTGGAAACTGTCGGGCACCTCCGTCTCGATGCGCACCGCGACCCGATGTGCCCTGCCGTCGGCCTCCGCCCAGGTGAACGCGAACTCACCGGCCGTCGCACTGCGCATCGCCTCGGTGGCCTTCACCGCGGCAAGCTCGCCCCGGCCGGCGTCGGGGTGCCCGCCAAGGGCTTCCCACAAGGCGGCCTTGCCCTGTGGGCTAAGTGCAAATCTCCCGGAGACCATCTCGGCGAACTCGCGGACCTTCGGCTCGGGCACCTCCTTCACTTCTTCCGGCGCCACCAGGAAGGCGGGGGCGCGGCTCTCGGGCGGTACCTCGATGTCCTTCGACTGCGTCAAATGGCGGGGAACAGGCAAGCCGGCACGGATGGCCACGTGCGCCGGCACCGCTACCCGGTGGCCACCCACCTCGTAGACCAGCCGGTCGTAGAACGCCGCCAGCTTGTTCTCCAGGTAGACCATCGAGAAGGGGCCGTTGTGGGTACCGAACCCGCCTTCCACGTTGAGCCCGCCCATTAGTCCGGTCACGAGCCCCAGAATCTCGCCGGCGGCCAGGCCGCCACCCGCGGCGAGCTCGACGCCTTCGAGCTGAGACGTGTTGAACTCGACCTTGTGCTCCTCGCGCCGAATCGCCTCGGTCAAGCCGACAACACGAACTTGCTCCCCGGCGGTGATCGCCTCGGTGATCTCCTTCGGCAGCCGGATGCCGTTCCCGGCGAGGCGGTCGATGTCCTCCGGCGTCAGCTCGACGGTGTCCTCATCCTCGGCTGCTTTGACCGGCGTAATGTGCGCCACGCGCAGGCCCGCATCCAGGATCGCCACCGCGGGTCGCCGCCCCTCGGCGCCGGACCCGACCCGGACGGCCATCGTTGCCGCGATGGCCGGGCTGCCGCCGTCGCCCTCCATGGCCAGGTTGATTTCGGTGTAGTCGAGGTCATGGCGCGAGTCCACCGCCGGTCCGACCCACACCAGGGGACGAACGAACGCGTCGGAGTCAGAGATCGGCTCGATCGTCCCCAGCGGGATCCGCAAGACCGCCCTGGCCGATGCCTCCTGAGTGTCGACGTCACGGTCCTCCGTGCCGCTCGACTCGAGCGTGATGGGCGCCAGCGTGGGCGGCACGGCACTACCCGGCGGCTGGTGCAGCTCGACCTGCACCGGGACCAGGATCCGGTCGCCCGTGGCGGTCCGGATCGGCAGCTCCCGGTTGGTGAATGCCTCGGCGAGCTCGACCAAGCTCATCTCGCGGATCTGCGACTCGATGGCCGCACGGTCCGCTCCGCTGTACTCAGCCACCGCGTCGACCAGCGACGAGACGCCCTTAAGGCTCTCGATGGTCAGCATTGAACTCATGGCGAGCAACTGGAGCTCGGCTGCCTGCTTGGCCATCGCCGCGGTGGCGGTGGCAACGGTCTGGTACCTCTCGATGGCCGCGTTCAGCGTCTCGTGCTGCTCGCGCAACTCCGAGCCGAGGGCCTTGGCCTCGTCGTGCAGGAGCTCCGACTGGTCAGCCGCTTCGGCGATCCGGTTGTCCCGCTCGGTCATATCGTCGAGGTCCCGCGAGAGCAGCGACTCGGCTTCCCGTCGCTGCTCCCCGTCGAGACCAGGGGAGGTGAGTGTCTCGATAGCCTGCGCGGCTTCGGCGATCTTGGCGCGGTAGGTCTGCGCGGCCTCGCGCGCGTCGGCTTCGACGCGGCTCGCCTCCTGGGACCCGGCGCGGACCCTGTCCACCAGGCTCTCGGCCTCGCCGCGGACGGTCTCGCTCTGGTCGATGAGCTCGGCACGGGCTTCTCGCAGCTGTGCGAGCCCGGCGTCGGTCACCTGCCACGAGAGATGGGTGGCGGACACAACGTCCGAGGCTTCCCGCACGAGTCGCTGCGCCCGCTCCACCGCCGCCGCGGACCGGGCAAGACGCTCGTCCGAGTCCTGTGGCGGCAGCGTGCCCGCGGGGATCTGATCGATCTCCACACGCAGGTCAGCGAGCCGGACCCGCTCAACGTTCAGGTTGGCCAACGCGTCGGTCAGCCGCTGCTGAGCCCGGTCCCAGGCCGTCCGAATCGCACGCGCGCTGGCTTCCGCCGTGTCTTCGGCCTTGTCGAGCGACACGGGGTCGATTTCTCGCAGGTCAGCGTCGATCTCCGCGAACAGGTCGGCGGACCGGTCGGCCTCCGCCTTGACCTCCGCCACCCGGGCGCCGGTGACATGCCGGCGGTGCAACGGGGTGAAGCTACGGACGAGACCGCTGTCGTTGGCGATCCACCTGGCGGCCTGCACCACGGACATGTCGTTGGCCGCCGCCTCCGTCTTCACGACAGAGGCCACCGCCTCCGGATCCAGCTCGTGCAGTTCGAGCAGGTACGAGTCGAACAATGCCTGCACCGCAGTCACGGTGCGGGCCTCGACCGCAGGCCTCTCGCCGCTGGCGTGGATTTCGTCGCTGAGCACCTGGCGGGTGAACAGACGCCGATTCGGGCCAGGCTCACCGTCAGCGGATGAGGATGGCGGCGGCGCAGCGGTCTTGAAGGACCGGATGATGTTGTCCGTCACAAACCCCGCGCTGACGCTGTTATCGCTCCTCTCGACGATGCGGTCGGCCACCCGGATCACGTCGTCCGGGTCGAGGCCCTGTTCAAGCAGCCACTCCCGATCTTCCGCGGCGATCGACGGCCGGAAGTCCGGCGGAATGTCAGCAAGCTCTGGCGCGTGCGCGAGATCGCGGGCGAAGCCTGTGCGTGTCCACGCTTCGACGCCCATCACCAGCGCCATCATCGGCGCGTAGCGAATGTCCCACTCGGTCCTGAGCTGGACCTGCTCAACGACCCGTGCCATGTCGTCGAGGTTGATGCCGTCCTCGCGGAGCAGCTGCATATCGACGGCCCGCAACACCTCCGCGTCGGTGTCCGCACTGACCGAAGCCAGCGACGGCGCCTCCGCCAGTTGCTCGTCGAACTGCTGCCGGTTCCCCCCGCCCAACCGGAGCTCGCGGGAGATGTTCTCCGCGATGCGCCCGATGGACACCTCGCGGCCTTCCTGCTCCCAGACCGCCTGCACGACAGCGGCGACAGCGGTGAACTCGAAGTCGGCACCGAACTTGGCACCGAACACTTCGGCGGTTCCGACATGCCACTGGACGATCCCGATCAGCTCACGATCGAGATCGGCCTCTGACGGCGCCGCGGCGCGCACCTGCTCGAACTTCTCCCAGGTCCATTTCTCCGTGCCGAGCGCGCGGGCGACGTGCCTGGACAACGCTTCCGGTTCGACTACATCGGCGCTGGCGTCGATGGCGTTCTGCAGCGCCGTGGCCACGTCGTCCTGCGAATACCGGTGGCGGGCCAGCATCTCCGGGCTGTGCTGATTCGCTGCCTCCCGCACGGCCGGATCGACCGCGCCACGGGGCTGCTCGCGGAATGCATCGAATTTCTTGCCCGACCACGGCTCCGTCCTCGTTTCCGCGGCCAGGTAGTCGGCGATTTGGTCCAGGCTGAGACGACCCTCGGCTTGGTGTTCGAGGTGATTGACCAGCCAGGCGATCTGTTCGGGGTCGTAACCGTTGCGGGCGAATTCGACGCTGCTGAAGTACGTGGCCGCCGAGTCGGGCATGACCTGCCCTCGCGGCGCGCCAGCGTCGGCGTAGAGGGCGGCGACCATGTCCGGACTCAGCGGCTCGATGCCGAGCCGCCGCACCAACGCTGCGGCGACCACAGCCTCTTCGATGGTGTTCCCGCTGCTTGCCGTGATCGCCGCAGTCACCTGCGCGATGTCCATCACGTCGTAGCCGCGCACCTGTGTGCGCACGGAACTGCTGTTCGTGACGACGGCCGCGAATGCGGGGGCGGACTGTTCGGGGTCGGCGCGCAGTCCGGCCGCCGCCAGCTCGACATGCAGCGGCGTCCAGCGCAGACCCGGCCCGCTACCGATCTGGGCGGCCAAAGCCTCGCCCTCGCCGAGACTGGCCGTGCTGGGCCCGCCCGCCTGGTGCATCCGCCACGCGAGAACGTCGCGAGCCGCCTCCACCGGTGAACTGCTGAGCTGCCGGAAACCACTGATCTTCGGCAACGGATTGATCGACGACAACGCCAGATCCAGCGCCTGCTCCCGCAGCCGTGCCACGTGCTCGGGGTCGCCCAGTTCGTCCAGCGCCATCGACGCCACGTACCCCTCGACATCGAGGCGGTCCTGCGTCCACTCAAGCGCCATGCTGCCGCGGTCCGCGGCGATCTCGTCCGCCACCTGCAACCCGGCAGCCCAACTCCCGCTGCTCGTCGCGGTGGCGATCATCGTCCGGATAGCCCCGGCCAGCTCCTCGTCACGCTTGTCGGCATCACTGATCTCACCCGTGTCGAACGCCGCGGCGATCAGCTTGTCCGCGCTACGCAACGCTTCCTCGGTCGGGCTCTGGATCGCGGCCTCCGCCTTCAGCCGCTCCTCCGGCCAGGCCGCCCGCAGGTCAGACTCCGCGCCGAACAAGGCACTCGCCTGCCTCGTCGTCTCGTTGCCGGTCGCTGGGTCCATCAGGTCCGCAGCAACCAGCGGAGCCAACCACTCCCGCTGCTCGGGCCTCAACAACGGGGCCGACTCGGCCAGCACCCCCATCGCCTCCGCTACCAGGCCATCCCGACCGGGTAGCTCGCTCAACGCGACTTCCGCCGCCTCCAAGTTGGTGTCGATGGCCTTCCGAAGCTCAGCCAACACGTCGTCCGCCCGCAGGTCAGACTCCGCACCGAACCAGGCCCTCACCTGGTCTGTCGTCTCGTTGCCGGTCTCTGGGTCCATCAGGTCCGCAGCAACCAGCGGAGCCAACCACTCCCGCTGCTCGTCGCTCAACAACGGGGCAAACTCGGCCAGCACCCCCATCGCATCCGCTACCAAGTCATCCCGACCGGGTAGCTCGCTCAACGCGACTTCCGCTGCCTCCAACTCGGTGTCGATGGCCGACCGAAGCTCGTCCAACACGTCGTCCACCGTCTGCCGGACATTGGCCCGGCCCGGCGCGTTCTCTGGCGTGGTGGCACCGCCGCCGAGCCCAGGACGGAACCGGTGCTCGAGAGCCAATTCCGGACGCAACGTCCCCGAGATCTGGCTCAGGAGCACCGGTTCCCGGTGCGGATACCGAGCATGCGCGCCCAGCGGTCCAACGTTGGCCCCCAGATCCGGATTGTGCCGCCTCTTTACGCTGTCGGCGATCAAAGCGATGGCGGCCCGAGACTCCGCGTCATAGCTGCGGAGGTCGCGGTAGGGGGCGCCGTCGTCGACACCACGGATATCGACCTCGTCAAAGATCCGTCGCGCCTCCTGCATTTCCGCCGCGTAGAACTCCATCGACGCTGCCAGAGTGGTCATGTCCTCGACGGTCTGCACCTCCGCGCCCGAACTCGTGCGCATGGTGTACGAACGGGTCCCGTCACTGCTCATGCCCAGGCCGGCGACGACCTTTTCGGCGTCCCGCGCGACCCGGCCCCTGTCGGCATCGATATGCAGCAGCCACACGACAGCGCTGAGCGCCTCGGAATACCGCAGATCATCCTGCTTCAGCCGCTCGAAGTCGCTTACCCAGCGCAGAATGTCGAGAGCTGCCGGTGCCTCGGCATATTTCGCAGTCGCCTTCGGTATCGGGCTCACCCACGACGGTCGCGCAGACTCGCTCCCGGGGAGTTCTGGTTGCTTCCGCCTCTCCCGCAGTCGTTCCAGGGCGCCGTCAACGGCCTCCTTTCCGGACTGCCCGGGGTATCGCTCGGCAGGAGTCATGGCCAGGCGCCTTGCCTCGCTCAGCACCTCGGCCAGAAACGCGCCGGGCACCGAGCTGTCGGGTCGCACCTGCACCCGCGGCAAGGCTCGACGCAGTTCCAGCTCGCTCACCTTGTACAGCTGGCCCCAGTTCGTGTCCGGCCATGACAACGGCTTGGTCGCCGGCCGGGCGGTCCCGAGCTGACGTCCGATCGCCTGCGAGGTGTTGCGAATGGCCAGGATGCTGGCCGCGTCGATGCCACGCACGATGAGCTGTTGAGCAACAAGGTAGGCCAGCGGGCCACGCAGGTGCTCGTTCGGTCTGGTGAAAAGGTGGACGCTGTCGACGATCACCTGCGCCAGCCGCAGCAGATCCCGCTCCAGCGGGTCCGAGATCTCGTGCAGGGCGCGCACCGGCATCGCAGCGGCGTTAGCTTCGCGGACAACCCGCTGTGGGGTCCACGCCTGCGACGGCACCGCCCTCGACTTCGCCCCGGACGCGGCCCCGTCCTGCGAGCCGATTCCCAGGTCGCCGGCGATCCGCTGGACCACCTCGGACGGCGTCCGCGCCGGATCCTTGCGCACCTGGTTGGCCGCGGCGAACGTCAGGTCGTTGGACGAGATGCCTTGGGCGAGCGCGCTGGGCCAGTCGACCTTCTGCTGGACCGCTTCGCGCACCTGCAGCCAGCTGTCCCAGGTCAGGCCCGGCAAGCTGGGCGGGAAGACCGATCCGTCAGACCGCTTGCCGACCACCAAGATCCTGCCCAGATCACCCAGCGTGGCGCGATCGACCTCGTGTCCGTCGGCCCGCCACACCGCCACGTTATTGGCACCGCCCGGTTGGCGCGCCACGACGTAGGCCTCACGCGATTCGCCGTCCAGCACGATCGCGGTCGCGGCGCCGCCTTTATCCGCACGCACCGCTTCGATGACGCCGTTCAACGTCCCGCCCATGACGACCGGCGCGGTCCACATGCTCTGGCCAAGCTGAGACGGCTCACCGATCCGCGCCTGGCGGATCTCGTCCTCTAGCACCAAAGCGAGTTCGGCCGCGCCGGGCCGCACGAACCGGCGAGCGTCGCCGTAACTGAACTGTGCAGGCTTCGGCAGCTCGCTCCGCAGCTCCTCGAACCTCGCCGCCCGATCCTCACTCACCGTGGCGACATCCTGATCGCCGATAAGCGGCGAACCGTCCGCGTCCATCGCGATGGCGGCTACAGAGTTGCCGGCGCCAATGGGAGCATTGGCGCCGGTCATGTCGTACGACATGCCGCTGTGGAACCGCCAGACGTGGACGTCGCTGTCACCCACGCGCCGCATCGCGAAAGCCTGGCGCCCGGCTTTGTCTATCAGCACCGCGGTCGCGCCCTCACCCCGCAGCCTGAGCAGGTCTCGGACCTGGGAGAAAGCACCCGGCCCCGAGCCGACCGGAGTGGGCTCCAGCGTCCATCGCTTGGCCGAGTCAGCTGGTAGGTGCCCGACGGCCGCCTGCACATCCTCCATCATCGTCAGGCTCAATATCGCCAGCGGGTCCGCGTCTACGGTCGGCGGAATATCCGCGTATTCCTCGGCGAGCCGGGAAACCTGCTGGTCCGTCAATGCGGCCTGACGGCCGAAGAGCAGCCTGCCGTCAGGCATGTAGGCCACCCCGAACAGCGGCCCGGCACCAACCAGATCGCCAGGTCGCGCCTGGGATCCGTCGTGCATGCGGGAAATCTGGAAGTCGTTGCCGCGCCCCTCCAGGATGAATCCCTTGTGCGTGTCCGGTGCGAACACCAGCGCCCGCGCACCGTCGCCGGGTCCTGACTGGCGTAGCCCAATTTCGACCCGTCTCATCGCCACCAGGTCGTTACCCAGATAAGCGAGCGGGTAATTGGTCATGCCTCGCCCGCCGGGCTGATCGTTGGGTCCCAGTCCCAACGCTTTTGCCTGCAAGACCAGCGCATTGTCGAACCCTGCGAACCTGTCGCGGAATCCAGCCAACGTGTACTTCGGCACGTCGGAGGACGGCCAGGATGCCATGATCGCGTCGAACAGTCCTTGGTCTTCCTCAGCCAGCGACGACCCGGCTCCTGCCTCCGGCGGCGCGCCACCGGGGAGCTTGTTCTGCTCTGCCCGCGCGCGCAGTCCGTCCGCGACCCACCGGAG
>NZ_FNOK01000092.1 GCF_900106995.1 Saccharopolyspora shandongensis | reverse complement strand
AACCGACGGCGAGCGGCTCCGATCGACCCGGTCGTGGGCACCCGATAACCCTGCCCGCCCCGCCCGAACACCGACATGAGGATCTTCATTGCCGACCGGTAGGACTCGTGCGGAAACAGGCACAAGGCAAGCGTGAAGTAGAACACCAGCCGGGCAGGCAGTGCGCGAGTCCGCTGTTCTCTACGCCAATACTGATCAATAACTCGATCGACCAATTCCACAGGGAACGTTCGGGTCAGCACACCGATGGCAGCCTGATCGGCCACGCTGACACCCGCGCCCGCCCCTACCTCAAGATCCACAAGCACGCAGGCTACCGGCCACGCGATGACCTAAACGACCGGCATTGGGTCTAGCCCCAGGAGCCGCCGGATGATCCCGGCGTTCCGGTCGTTCGCGCACATCGACCCAACTCCGACAAAGTCGTCGAGTCTCAGGGGAACCGAAATGAGTCCACCGCGGAGCATCCGCCGGATGCGCTTCGTGCTGCTCGTCATGCTGCTGCTCATCGGCATCGTCAACTACGTCGACCGCAGCACGCTCGCCATCGCCAACCACAGCGTCCAGGACGAGTTCGGCATCGGCCCCACCGAAATGGGCTTGCTGCTCTCGGTCTTCTCGTGGGCCTACGCCTTCGCCCAGCTGCCCGCCGGTGGCCTGCTCGACCGGTTCGGGCCGCGCAAAGTGCTCGGCGGCGGGCTGCTGCTGTGGTCGATCGCCCAGGCGTTCTGCGGGATCGCCGCCAACTTCAAGCAGATGCTGTTCGGCCGCCTGTTCCTCGGCTTGGGCGAGGCGCCCGCCTTCCCCGGCGGCGCCAAGGTGGTTTCCGACTGGTTCCCGCGCGAATCGCGGGGCGTGCCGATCGGGCTGTTCAACACGGCCTCCACGCTCGCCCCGGCGCTCGCCCCGCCGCTGCTGACCTGGCTGATGCTCAGCTACGGCTGGCGCGCCATGTTCATCGTCGCCGGGCTGGCCGGCGTCGTGCTCGCGCTGGTGTGGTTCGTCGTCTACCGGGACCGCAAGCAGCTCTCCGACGAGCCGCAGCCCGCCGCGGAGCCGGTGTCGGTGCGGGAGTGGCTCGGGCTGCTGCGGCATCGCACCACGTGGGGCATGATCCTCGGCTTCTCCGGGGTGATCTACTCGATCTACCTGTACCTGACCTGGCTGCCCGCCTACCTGGAGAGCGAGCGGGGCCTGAGCGTGGCCGACACCGGGATCGCGCTGATCGTGCCCTACCTCGCCGGCACGCTCGGCATGCTCGCCGGCGGTGGCGTCGGCGATCTCCTGGTGCGGCGCGGGGTTCCCACCATGCTCGCGCGGAAGGTGCCGATCTGCGGCGGGTTGCTGATCGGCGGCCTGTGCACCATCCCCGTCGCGCTCACCCCGAGCACCACGCTGGCGCTGGTGTCCATCTCCGCTTCCCAGTTCTTCATGAACTCCGCGAGCGCCGGTGCCTGGTCGCTGGCGACCACGGTGGGCAGCGAGCGCATCACCGCGTCGCTGGGCAGCCTGCAGAACTTCGGCGGCTACTTCGGCGGGGCGTTCGCGCCGCTGATCACCGGCATCATCGTGGACGAGACCGGTTCGTTCGTGCTCGCCCTGCTGGCCGCCAGCGGCATCGCGATCGCCGCCGCGCTCAGCTACGCGTTCCTGGTCCGGAAGCCCGTCGGGATCCCCGAATCCGCCATGGCAACGCAATCCGGAAGGGACTGATCGCCGTTGTCCACCCTGCGAGCCGACGCATTCGCCGGGAAGTCGGTGCTCGTCGTCGGCGGCACCAGCGGTATCGGCGCGGCGGTCGCCAACGCCTTCGCCCGCCACGACGCCGAGGTCCGCGTCACCGGAGTGGGCCCGCCATCTCCGGAACTGGACATGACCATCGACGCGTTCGACTCCGACGTGACGCGGCCGGACGGCATCACGACCATTGTGGACGATCTGACCCGGCTGGACGTGCTGGTGAACTGTGCGGGAATCATCCGCCGCGGCGCGGAATTGGAGCCGGAGGCGTTCGCGCGGGTCGTCGACGTCAACCTCACCGGCACCATGCGGGCCTGCGCGGCGGCCCGCGCGCTGCTCGCCCGCTCCGGCGGCTGCATCGTCAACACCGCTTCGATGCTCAGCTTCTTCGGCGGCGCGCAGGTGCCCGGCTACTCGGCCAGCAAGGGCGGCGTGGTGCAGCTGACCAAATCGCTGGCGGCAGGCTACGCGGCCGACCGCATCCGGGTCAACGCGGTGGCGCCGGGCTGGATCCGCACCGCGCTGACGGGAGAACTGCAATCCGATCCCGAAGCGGACGCGCGCATCCTCGCCCGGACCCCGCTGGGCCGCTGGGGAACCCCGCAGGACGTGGCGCGCGCGGTGCTCTTCCTCGCCTCGGAGGAGGCGGAGTTCATCACCGGGACGGTGCTCCCGGTCGACGGCGGCTACCTCGCCGTCTGAGGGCTTTCGTCGAACTCGTCTTGCACAGCGGTGCGGGTGGCGGAGCCTCAGGAAGAATCCGAAACCAGTTGGGAGTGTGCGAAATGCCGTCCGATTTCCAGGTGCTGCCATCGCCGGCGATCCCGCCCGAGGTGGCTATCGCGGCGGTGCCCGAGGACGACCGGGTGTGGGTGCCGCAGGCGCCGGACGTCTGGTTCCGGCCGCTGATGTTCAACACCGTGGTCGGCCAGTGGTGCAACCTGTTGTGGGTGACCAAGTCCGGCATCGTGTCCCGGCACCGCCACCCGGGCGCGGTGCACGGCTACGTGATCAAGGGCAAGTGGCACTACCACGAACACCCGTGGATGGCCGAGACCGGGCACTACGTGTACGAACCGCCCGGCGAGATCCACACCCTCGCGGTTCCGGGTGATTGCGACGAAATGGTCACGTTCTTCAACATCACCGGTGCGATGATCTACCTTGACGAGGCCGGTCACCAGGTGGGCTACGAAGACGTGTTCACCAAGATCGAGATGTGCCGCGCGCACTACGAGAAGGTCGGACTCGGCGGCGATTTCGTCGACCAGTTCGTGCGTTGACCGCCCGCCGGGCCGACCGGTGGCGGCGGCCCGGTGCCTCGGTGATCGGCAGCTGTGCTGAACCGGCGAGCCACGAACAAAGGTGTCCAGATGGCCGACGCGAGCATCTCCGATCCAGCCGGAGCCTTTCCCGACAAGCACATCCCGCGCCCCCAGGTCCGCGATCTCCCCGAGCCGCCCGGCAAGCAGTGGCGCCTCATCGGCCCGGGCATCGTCGCCGCCGGGGTCGGCCTGGCCAGCGGCGAGTTCATCCTCTTCCCGTACATCACCTCGCAGGTCGGCCTGACGTTCGTCTGGGCGGCCGTGCTGGGCCTGGTGACGCAGTACTTCCTTAACATGGAGATCGAGCGCTACACCCTGGCCACCGGGGAAACCGCGGTCACCGGCTTCAGCCGGTTGTGGAAGCACTGGGGCCTGGTGTTCGCCATCATGGCCTACTTCGCGAACCTCTGGCCGGCGTGGGCGACCAGCTCGGCAACCCTGGTCAGCTACGTCGTCGGCGGCAACGTCGCGGTGATCTCCGTGGTGATACTCGTGATCGTGGCGCTGATCCTGACCCTGGCGCCGGCGGTCTACACCGCACTGGAACGCGCGCAGATGCTCAAGGTCGCGGCGATCCTGCTGCTCATCGTGATCGGCTCGCTGTTCGTCATCGGCGCCAACACCTGGGCGGCGCTGCCCAGCGTGGTCACGCAGCCGCGATTCCCCGCCGCGGAACTGGGCTTCGCCGTGCTGATGGGCGCACTGGCCTTCGCGGGCGCGGGCGGCGGGCAGAACCTGGTGCAGAGCAACTGGATCCGGGACAAGGGGTTCGGGATGGGCCGCTACGTCCCGAAGATCGTCTCGCCGCTGACCGGCGAGTCGGAGGCGCGCGGCCAGGCCGGGTTCATCTTCCCGGCCACCGAGGAGAACCTGGCCCGCTGGCGGGTGTGGTGGCGGTTCGCCAACAAGGAGCAGCTGCTCACCTTCGTCGCCATCACCTTCCTGTCCATCATGTTCATGTCGTTGCTGGCCTACGCCACCGTCTTCGGCGGCGACGTGTCCAACGACGTGTCGTTCCTGCGCGCCGAGGGCGAGCAGATGATGGCCACGGCCGGCGGCTGGTTCGGCTACTTCTTCTGGATCGTGGGTGCCTTCTCGCTGTTCGCGGCCGCGCTGGGCATCGTCGACTACACCAGCAGGCTGGCCGCCGACGTGCTGAAGACGACGTACTTCCCGAACGCCTCTGAGAGCAAGATCTACGCCGGGCTGGTGTGGGGCCTGGTGCTGATCGGCGCGCTGGTCGTGGCGGCGGGCCTGGGCCAGCCGCTGCTGCTCGCCACCATCGCGGCCTGCGTCGGCGGGGTCATGATGTTCGTCTACTCAGGACTGCTGATCGCCATCAACCGCAAGATGCTGCCCGCCGCGATCCGCATCCGCGGCTACCGGCTGGCCGCGCTGATCTGGTCGATCCTGCTGTTCGGCGTGCTCGCGGTGCTGACCATGAACCAGCAGCTGGACAAGCTGTTCGGCTGATCCGCATGAACGCACGGAACGCGAGGTGGTGGCGGTGAAACCCGGCGAAGCCTACCGCTACCGCCTCGACTGGTTCGTCAGTTTCGTGTCCGTGGTGGAGCACGGCGGGTTCTCCGCCGCGGCGAAGGCGCTGTTCCGGTCGCAGTCCAGGATCAGCACGCACGTCTCGGAGCTGGAGCGGTCGTTGGGCGTGCAGCTCTTCGACCGCTCGCACCACCCCGTGACGCTGACCGCCGAGGGCCGCGCGCTGCTCCCGCACGCGCGGGGCATCCTGCAGCACCTTCGGGCCGCCAGCGAGGAGGCCGGGCGCGCCGCCCACCGGGTGCGCGGCCGCGTCCGGCTCGGCGCCTATCCCAGCGCGGCGGCGCACCTGTTCCCGTTCCTCTTCGAGCGCAGCGCGGCGCAATTCCCGGGCATTGAGCTGGAGCCGTGGGAAGGCGCGACGCTGGAGCTGGAGGCCGCGCTGCTCGCTGGCGACATCGACCTGGCGGTCCGGCCGGTGCTGCCGGTGGCGGCCGGCGACGCGCTGACCTCCCAGCCGCTGTGGCGGGAGCCGCTGGTGGCGGTGGTGGCCGCCGGCGAGGACCGGCCCGCCGGGCCGCTGCGACTGGCGGATCTGGCGACGAGGCCGCTGATCACGATCGGCGAGAACACCGACCGCGAGAACGGCCACTTCGAGTCGAGCCTGGCGTTCGAGCAGGCGGGCCTGGTGCCCGACGTCGTCTTCCGCACGAACCAGCCGCAGACCCTGATCGCCCTGGTGCGGCGGGGAATCGCGGTGGGCGTGACGAACGCGCTGGCGATGGTCATGGCGAACACCTCGGGAGTCCGCCTGATCCCGATCAGCGACGTGCCGCAGGGGCGGGAGGTGGCCCTGTGGTGGCGGAAGGACGGAACCCCGACGGAGGCCCGCGAAGCGATCCGGGCCCTGGTGGCGGAGGCCCCGCTCCCGGACTTCACCCACCTCGCCTGACCGTCGAGTTAGGGCTCCTCAATCCAGCCGATGCAAGTCGGGCGCTCGCGCGTTGCGAGGAACTCGCCGAGGGCGGCGAACACGAATGGTGCCGGGATTTCGCTACCCGGATCCATCTGGAAGTGGTGGCCGCCCCGCCAGTAGTCCGCCCACTCGGTGTTCGTGCCGCCGGCCGACCGAAGAGCCTCAACCCCGTGCTCCCACAGGACGAATCCGCGATCGGCGTTGAGGCCGACGGTGAGGCGTGGCGCCCGGACGTCGGCCGGGTTCAGCTGAAACGTCCAGGCTTGCCCCGGGCGTTCGGAGTTCGCCGCGTGCAAAGCGTCGATGATCGACATGGCCGACAGATCATCGACAGCTGCGCCGCCGTCCGCCACCAATTCGGATGCCGTAGAACTCATCAAGCTCGCCCCCGGTAGGTGTGGCGGAACGGTTCGTTGCTCTGCGTCGTACCGTATACGATCAGGGTGTAGCCGATCGGGAGGAACTCTTCCAGCACGCGGTGGCAGACGTCCAGCATTGCCCTTTGCTGCTCAACCCCGCAAGGTGTGTAGTTGATCGCCAGCTCAGCCTCGGTTTGCCGAGTGTCGATCATGATCGCAGCGAGCTTCATCTCAACATGCGAGTCGAGGAACTTCGACCGGATACCAATTTCTCTGAGGCGTCTGCTCACAGCCGGTGACCAGGTTTCATCCCGCCCTGACGGCATTGCCGGGAGTTCGCGTCCGCCGATTCGCGGCACGCCCACGGTGCGTTCACCAACGCCAGGGCTCACGCGCTTCGGAAGGTGCGTCGCCATGCTTGCTGCTTCGGGAGGGTAGTGGTCACCGCGGAGGTTCTTGACCCTGTTCGGTGGACCCCCAGCGGGGAATTCAGGCTTCGGGAGGGGCGATACCTCCGGGTGGACCCCAATGGATGCGAGGTATAGCTCGAGGATCTCGCGAATGCGGTCAAGGACTTGCAGTCCGCGATCGAGGTTTTCACGTGAGGTGCCCAGGTCGTCAACCGATTCGGAAAGCTCCGGTGCGTTGCTTTCTAGAGACAGGCGATGGAGCTGAGTAGCCGCTTCATCCACGCACTCACCGGCCAACGTCAAGTAGTCGTGGGGCAGTCGTTCGATTGCCGCCCGGACCCCGACGGCGATTTCCTCCACGTTCGTAGGCACGGTTGCACCATGTCACAATCCCCTGACAGAGAGTGTTCATCCGGGATGCGGAAGCCTCCGGCCGCTGGGGTCGGAGGCTCCGCCGGGCCGGGAAGTTCGAAAGCTCCACGTGCCAGCGCGGGGCGCCCGACCGGCACCTCCAGGGTAGCGCTCAGCCGCCTTCGCCGGGACCTCCCCAGCCGCCTCCACCTGGGGTTTCGATGCGGATCCGGTCTCCTCGGCGCAGCGGCCAGGTGCCCTTGGCCGGGAGCTCTTCCTCGGTGCCGTCCGCCCGGATCAGGACGTTGCGGCCCACCGCGCCGGGCTCGCCGCCCCGGGCTCCCCGCGGAGCGTGTTCGCGGCGTTCGGACTGGATCGTCAGGGTGCAGTCGGCGAGCGCTTCGATCTCCCGCACCAGGCCGTCGCCGCCCGGGTACCGTCCCGCGCCGCCGGAGGACGGCCGGAGCTCGTAGCGCCAGACCCGCAGCGGGTAGTCCAGTTCCATCGCTTCCGCCGGCGTGTTCTGGGTGTTGGTCATGCCCGTGTGCACGCCCGACATGCCCGGGCGGGTGGGCGTGCCGCCTTCGCCGCCGCCCAGCGTCTCGTAGTAGCTGAACGCCGGGTCGCCGCCGCCGATCAGCAGGTTGTTCATGGTGCCCTGGCTCCCCGCCGGCACGCGGTCGGGGATCGCCTGCGCGAACGCGCCGAGCAGCACGTCCACGATGCGCTGGCTGGTCTCCACGTTGCCCGCCGCGGTCGGGGCCGGGAACGTCGGGTTCACCACCGTGCCCTCCGGCGCTTCGACGCGCAGCGCCCGGTAGCAGCCGGCGTTGGGCGGGGCGTCGGGGTCGGTGAGCATCCGGAGCACGAACATCGACGCCGACAGCGTCACCGCGAACACCGCGTTGCAGTTCACCGGGATCTGCCGCGCCGTGCCGTCGAAATCCACCAGCACCTCGTCGCCGGAGACCGTCACCGCCGCCTTGATCGGGATCCCGTCGCCGATCTCCAGCACGTCCTCGCCGCGGTAGCAGCCGTCGGGGATGTCGCGGATCGCCGCGCGCACCCGGCGGTCCGAGTAGTCGCACACCGCCGCCATCGCCGCGCGCAGCCGCCGCGACCCCATCCGGTCGGCCAGTTCGCGCATCCGCACCGCGCCGACGTGGTTCGCCGCGAACTGGGCGTGCAGGTCGCCGCGGCGTTCCTCGGGGGTCCGCGAGTTCGCCGCGATCAGCCGGACCACGTCCTCGCGCTCGCCGGTCGCGTCGGCGATGCGGACCGGCGGGATGCGGACGCCTTCCATCGCGATCTCGGTCGCGGTCGCGGGCATCGAGCCCGGCGCGGCGCCGCCGACGTCCGCGTGGTGGGCGCGGTTGGCCACGTACCCCAGCAGCCGGTCGCCGTCGCCGACGGCGGCGACGATCGTCAGGTCCGGCAGGTGGGTGCCGCCGAGGTAGGGGTCGTTCACGCAGACCTGCTCGCCCGGTTCGAGCCTTCCGCAGGTCTCCAGCACGGCGCGGACGCTCGCCGGCATCGCGCCCAGGTGCACCGGGATGTGCTCGGCCTGCGCGACCATCTCGCCGTCGGGGTCGAACACCGCGGCCGAGCAGTCGGCGCGTTCCTTGATGTTGGGGGAGTAGGCGGCGCGGCGCAGCGCCACGCCCATCTCGTCGGCGATGCCGGCGAGGGCGTGGCGGAACACCTCCAGCTCGACTGCGGTCAGCTCGGTCATGTCAACCGCACCACCAGGTTCCCCGATTCGTCCACTGTGGCCACTTCGTCCTCGGCGAGCAGCGTCGTGGTGTCCGGCTGCTCGATCAGCGCCGGCCCTGCGACCTCGTCGCCCGTCCGCAGCGCGGCACGGGACACGATCCGCGCGCGCACCGACCGGTCGCCGATGCCGATCTCGCGATCCGGTTTGCGCTCCGGTTCGCCCTGGTCCCAGTCCCGCGGCGAATCCGCGAGGATCGGCTCGCCGCGGGCGATGACCCGCAGCGTGACGACCTCGACCCGCTCGTCGCGCATCGCGTACCCGTACGACTCGCGGTGCGCGTCGTGCAGCAGCTCGGCGAGATCGGCTTGCTCGGTGACGTCGATCCGCAGCTCGTGGGACTGCCCCGCATAGCGCATATCGGCCACTTTGGACAGTGATATGCCCGCTGTGACACCTTGCTTTTCGAGCTCCCGATGCGCCTCGGTGCCCAGTTCATCCCACGCCTGTGACAGGTCTTCGCCGGCGTCCACCAGCACCGTTCGCGACGCCTCGAAGCGCGGCGGAGCCAGCAGCAGACCGAGCGCGCTGAGCACGCCGGGTGCGGGCGGCACCACGACGGCGGGGCAGCCGAGTTCCCGTGCCAGCGCGGTCGCGTGCAGCGGGCCCGCGCCGCCGTAGGCGACGAGGGCGAGCCCGGCCGGATCGATGCCGCGCTCGGTGCTGACCTTGCGCAGCGCCCGCGCCATCGTCGCGCGCACGACGGCCAGCACTCCGGAGGCCGGTTCCGGCAGCGTTTCCAGCGCTCGGCGTGCGGCGTCGGCGTCCAGCCGGAGGCCGCCGCCGAGCTCGCGCGCGGGGTCGAGGTGGCCCAACGCGCAGTGCGCGTCCGTCACCGTGGGTTCCTCGCCGCCGAGGCGGTAGCAGGCCGGGCCCGGGTCGGCGCCGGCCGACTGCGGGCCGACCCGCAGCGCGCCGCCGGTGTCCACCCACGCGATCGACCCGCCGCCGGCCCCGACGGTGTGGATGCCGACCGCCGGGGTCCGGAACGGCAGCCCGGCGATCTCTGACGACGTCGACACCTCCGGGCGGCCCTCGCGGATCAGGCACACGTCGGTGGACGTGCCGCCCATATCGAAGGCGATCGCGTCCTCGAACCCGGCCGAGCGCGCGACCGCCCCGGCGGCCACCACGCCCGCGGCCGGGCCGGACAGCAGCGTGTGCACCGGCGCCGCCGCGGCGAAGTCCACGCCCGCCGTGCCGCCGCTGGAGGTCATCACGGTGATCGTCGGGCCGGGCAGCCGGGCGGTCAGGTTGGACAGGTAGCGGCGCATCACCGGCTCGACGGCGGCGTTGAGCACGCAGGTCGACGCGCGCTCGAACTCGCGGAATTCGGGCAGCAGCGAGCTGGAGCGGGTGATCGGCACGCCGAGGTCGGCCAGCGCCGCGCACAGCCGTCGCTCGTGGTCGTCGCAGGCGTAGGAGAACAGCAGGCACACGGCGATCGACTCGGGTTCGAGGCGGCGGACCGCGGCCACCACCCGGTCGATCTCGGCGTCGGTGAGCTCGACGACCGCCTCGCCCCGCGGGCTCATCCGCTCGGCGACGGTGACCGACCGCTCGTGCGGTACCAGCGGTTCCGGCTTGGTCGCGGACAGGTCGTAGAGGGCGGGCCGATTCTGCCTTGCGATCTGCAGGACGTCGGTGAAGCCGTCGGTGGTGACGAAGGCGGTGCGGGCGATCTTGCGCTCCAGCACGGCGTTGGTGGCGGTGGTGCTGCCGTGCGGCAGGAGCCGGAGCGCCCCGCCGGGCAGGCCTTCGGCGATGCCGCGCTGCACTCCTTCGGCCTGGTCGGCCGGGGTGGTGGGCACCTTGACGGCGCGGGGGCGGTGGCCGGGTGAGCGCACGACAACGTCGGTGAACGTGCCACCGACGTCCACCCCGGCACACGCCTCGGCCCCTCCGGACATCACAGCCACCGCGCTCAATCATTGCGCAGCACACCAGGAACACCAGCGGAAACAGTCAGCAGCGGGGCTGCTGGTGCCGATGTGGCAAAAGTGTCTACTGTGGATTTGTCAGCTGGTCGAAGGTGGGCTGTCGGCTCGCCGCGACGTGTTCGAGGGCGATCCGGGCCGCTTCGTCGGCGTTGCCCGCGGCGATCGCTTCGAACAGATCGGTGTGCTCCCGGCAGAGCATCTCCGGGTCGGTCGCGCTGGTGAGCCGGAACAACCAGCGGACCTTGCTGTTCAGCGGCGCCATCATCGAGTGCAGCAGCTCGTTGTCGGCGAGGTCGATGATCGTCGCGTGGAACGCGGCGTTGGCGCGGGCGATGCCGTCCTTGTCCGCGGCGGCCGTGGTCGCCCGCGCCTCGTCGAGGTGCGCCCGCAGCCGCTGCAGGCCCTCCCGGTCGGCGCGCTGCGCCGCGAGCCGGGCGGCCAGCGATTCCAGGCTCTCCCGGATCTCGAACAGGTCCTCGACGTCCTTCGCCGTCATCGAGGCGACCACCACGCCGCGCCGCGGCAGCGCGCGCACCAGCCCTTCCGATTCCAGCTGCAGGAACGCCTCGCGCAGCGGGATCCGCGAAACCTCCAGCTGCTGCGCGAGATCGCGCTCCACCAGCCGGAAGTCCGGCGGGTAGGCCCCGGAGATGATCCGCTCCCGCAGCTCGTCGGCGATCGAGTCGCGCAGCGAGCGGTGCGCCGACCCGACGGAAGGTCGCGCTTCCAGCGACACCTGGCACCTCCTGGCCCGCGGTCCGGCTCCCGCGCGACCATCGTATTCCGCCTACTCGGGCAGCGAGATCTCGATCCCGATGCCCTTGTCGCGCGCCCGGTCGACGAGGATCCGGGCGGTCGCGATGTCCTGGATCGGCACGCCCACCGAGTTGAACAGGGTGATCTGCGCGTCGTCGCGGCGGCCGGGCTTCGCGCCGGTGAGGACCTCGCCGAGCTCGTCGCGGACATGGTCGACCGTGATGGCGCCTTCCTCCAGCGCGATCGACACGGCGCCCGATTCGGCGAGCGCGGTGTCCAGCGAGTCCACCACGACGCGGGCGCGCGCGATGCCCTCGGAGTCGATCTCCCGGTGGTCCCGGCGCGGCGGCGCCCCGACGGCGTTGACGTGCAGGCCCTCGCCGAACCAGCGACCGGAGACCACGGGCGTCGCCGCCGGGGTGAGGGTGCAGAGGACGTCCGAGCCGCGGACGACCTGCTCGGGGCTGCCGGCGAGCTCGATGTTCAGTCCGCTGTCGGCCACGGCATCCCGGAAGGCCCGGGCACTGGCCTCGGTGCGGCTCCACACCAGCACCCGGTCGATCGGCCGGACCTGCGCGATCGCCGCGAGGTGGCTGCGCGCCTGCGCGCCCGCCCCGATCAGGCCGAGCACGTGCGCGTCGGGGCGGGCCAGGCAGCGGGTCGCGACGGCGGAGGCGGCGGCGGTCCGGTACTGGGTGATCGCGCCGCCGTCGAGGAACGCCTCGCAGACCCCGTTCTCCGGGTTGACCAGGACGATCGTCGACTGCTGGCGGGGCAGCTCGCGGGCGGGGTTCGCGGGCACGTCGGCGAGCAGCTTGACGCCACCGGCCTGGCCGTCGGCGAGCGCCGCCGTCATCGGGATCAGGTGCGCGTCGGTGCCGGGAGTGCGCGCGGCATGCCGTTCGGGCTGGTCGGCGCGGCCGAGGGTGAGGTCCTCGTGCGCCTTCTGCACCGCATCGATCACCTCGTCCATCGAGATCAACGAGCGAACGTCGGACCGGGTCAGGATGCGCACCATCGGGACCTCTCCGTTGAAGAAGGAGCGTTGGTCTATGGTATACCATATTGCCGTATTGGTGATCGTGAGTGCTTTGGAGCGCCATGACGCTCCAAAGCACTCACGAGTCCGTTCGCGGGCCCGCCGTCAGTCGGTCGGCAGCGAGCCGACCTGGCAGTCCTTGACGCCGACGGCGTCGCGGGTGAACGTCTCGACGTTCTTCTGCGCCCGCTCCGGGTCGGTGACCCACATCCGGTAGAAGTCGAACGGGCAATCCGCCACGCCCTTGTCACCGTCGCCGGCGGCGTGTACCCCGGTGTAGCCGCGGTGCAGCAGCTTGAAGAGGTGGTTCTGGGACTGGTCGTGGCGGCGCGCGTCGCGGATCGCCGACACCGACAGCTGCGCGTACTGGATGCCGTACTCCTCCTCGCCGGTCTCGCCGAGGGTGCGGCCGTCGAAGCCGATGATCGCGGAGTGCCCGAAGTAGGAGTAGACGCCGTCGAAGCCGGCGGCGTTGGCGACCGCGACGTAGCAGTTGTTCGCCCACGCCATCGCCTTGGACATCAGCACCTGCTGGTCCTTGGCCGGGTACATGTAGCCCTGGCAGCGGACCACCAGCTCGGCGCCCTTCATCGCGCAGTCCCGCCAGATCTCCGGGTAGTTGCCGTCGTCGCAGATGATCAGGGAGATCTTCATGCCCTTGGGGCCGTCGACGACGTGCGTCGTGTCGCCCGGGTACCAGCCCTCGATCGGGCACCAGGGCAGGATCTTGCGGTACCGCTGCACGATCTCGCCGCGATCGTTGATCAGCACGAGGGTGTTGTACGGCGGCTTGTTCGGGTGGTCCTCGTGGCGCTCGCCGGTGATGGAGAAGACGCCCCAGGTCTCGGCCCGGCGGCAGGCTTCGGCGAAGATCTCGGTCTCCTCGCCGGGGACCGTGGACGCGGTCGCGAACATCTCGTCGGGGTCGTACATGATGCCCTGCGTCGAGTACTCCGGGAACACCACCAGGTCCATCCCCGGCAGGCCGGTCTTCATGCCGACGACCATGTCGGCGATCTTCCGCGCGTTGGCGATCACTTCCGCCTTGGTGTGCAGGCGCGGCATCTTGTAGTTGACCACCGCGACGCCGACGGTGTCCGGGCTGGCGGCGATGTCCCCGTGTCGCATCGGTTGCCTCCTCGGGTGAGGTGATGATTCCCATTGAAACAGTTCCATGTGAAAATAAAACGGCGTGCGAGGCGAGTCAAGAGATGGGCGGCCCCGCCGCGAACGTCGTTCGGAGATCAAGGAATTCGAGCGGCCTCTGCGCCAGTGCCGAGCAGCTGGAGTGAACGGCCTGTTGGTCTCGTCTATCGAGGTGAACGGTCCGTTCGCACGCGGAATCAGTGTCATGGGGTGAGGTGAACGGCCTGTTCGTATCGATAGGCGAGGTGAACGGTCCGTTCGCACGTTGCCGCCGCGGATGCGCCGCCGTGCGAACGAGATCCGGGTTCGCGGTCAGAGGCGGGTGATGACGTCGAAGTCGTAGCCGTCGGCCACCGCCAGGTGGACGTGCTGGGCCGCCTGGTGGCCGCGGAACTCGACCGTGCCCCGCGGGCCCCGGTAGGCGGTTCCGTCGATGGCGGCGTTGAACTCCGCCAGGCGGGCCGAGCCCGCTCGCCGCGCCAGCTTCGCCAACGTGCGCAGGCCCTCGTAGCAGGATTCGGCGGCGTTGTTCAGCGGCGGCGCCGCCGCGCCGTGCAGGCGGGTGTATGCGCCGAGCAGGTCCATCGCGTCCGCTGTGGCCAGCGACCGGAAGTATCCCGCGGAGACGAACAGGTTCCGGGTCGCGTCCAGGCCGCTGGCGAGCAGCATGCTCTCCTCCATCAGCGGGCTGAAGCGCACCAGGCGTTCGTGCAGGCCCTGCGCGGCGAAGGCGCGGTTGAACCGCACGGCGTCCTGGCCGACGAGCAGCATCAGCACGCCGTCGCAGGAGGATTCGGCCAGCTGCCTGGTCACCTGCCGCATGTCGCCGGTGCCCAGGCCGACGAAGGTCTCGCCGACGATCTGCAGGTCCAGTTCGCGCGCGAAGGCGTGGACCGCGGTCGTCGAGCCGCGCGGCCAGACGTAGTCGTCGCCGACCACGAACCAGCGGCGCAATCCGGCGTTGTCGCGCAACCACCGCAGCGCCGGGGCGATCTGGAAGCGCGGCGTCTCGCCGGAGCAGAAGATGCCGGCGCGCCGCTCGCCGCCTTCGTAGAGCGAGGTGTAGACGTAGGGCACGCGGCCGGCCACGACGGGCGCGATCGCGTGCCGCACCGAGGAGATGTGCCAGCCGGTGACCGCGTCGATCTCCCCGGCCGCGACCAGCCTGCCGACCTCCGCGGCGACCTCGCGCGGCGGCGCGCCGCCGTCCACGACCTGCACGGCCACCTCGCGGCCGAGGATCCCGCCGGCGTCGTTGAGCTCCTGCACCGCGAGTTCGGTGATCGCCTCGCAGGACGGGCCGAACAGGCCGGCCGGGCCGCGCAGCGGGATCACCATGCCCACGCGCCACCTCGCGACGCGCTCGCGCACCGCTGGGCCGAATGCCATTTGCGGCTCCGAAAATGGCGAGAGTCTCGATCGCTTCCACGTGGAAGTCTTACGATTCTCGCGGGGGAGCGCAAGAGTGAGGATCGGGGAGCATGGCAGCAGGTGACGTCGCGGCGAGTCCGCCGCTGACCAGGACGCTGGCCCGGGCCGCGCGCGCGGTCACCGCGAGCGTCGAGCAGGTCGTCCGGCCGGAGGGGCTGACCTTCGACCAGTGGCTGGTGGTGGAAACCCTGGCGGCGGAGGGAAGTCTGGCGATGGCCGAGCTCGGTGAGCGCACCATGATCACCGGGCCGACCCTGACCAGGCTGGTGGACCGGCTGGTCACGACGGCCCTGGTGTACCGGGAGGTGGATCCGGCGGACCGCCGCAAGGTCATGGTGCACCTGAGCCGCCGGGGCGAGGCGCTGCACCGGGCGGTGGCGCCGAAGGTCGCCGAGGTCGAACAACACCTCCTGGGCGGTCTCAAGCGCGCCGGGGCGGTGCTGGAAGCCCTGGAGGGCATGGCGGAGCGCTGACGCGTCAGCGCGAGCGGGCGAGCCGGAACCCGAGGTCGTCGGTGCGCAAGGTCGGGTGGCTCTTGCGTCGGCACGACGCGCGGCATCCCCGGGGCGGGTCGTACCAGCCGCCGCCGCGGAACACCCGGTACGGGCCGTAGACCGCGGGATCGTAGACGTCCCAGCACCATTCCCACACGTTGCCGATCATGTCGTGGAAGCCCCACGCGTTCGGCTCCCTGGTCGCGACCTCGTGCACCTCGCCGCCGGAGTTCCCGCGGTACCAGGCGATCTCGTCCAACTCTCCATAGTGGACACCGGAGGTCCCGGCCCGGCATGCGTGCTCCCACTCGGCCTCGGTCGGGAGCCGGAAACCGTCGGCGGACCAGTCGCAGGTCACCTCCCGCGCGTCGGGGTCGTCGCCGATCGAGTAGCAGGGGTGGTGCCCCGCAGCCTCCGAGAGCAGGTTGCAGAACCGGACGGCGTCCTGCCAGCGGACCTCGGTGACCGGCGTCCGCGGCCCCGCCGGGCTCGCCGGCGCGTCGCCGGTGACGGCGCGGTACAGCTCGCGGGTCACCGGGTGCGCGGCCAGCAGGAAGTCGCCGACTTCGACCGGCCAGTTCGTCTTCGTGCCCTCGTCCCGCAGGACGATTTCCCCGCCAGGGACGGCGATCATGCGCGGCTCCGCCCCTGTTGGTGATTCAGGCATCGCCGGGCTCCTCGGCGAGCAGCCCGTTGTCGCCTTCCAGTACGGCGTCGAGCAGGTGCAGCACCTCGGCGGTCGCGGCGGCGCCGCCGAGGATCACGATCTTCAGGCGGCTCCGCTCCTCGTCGTGGACGGTCTGGATGCGCAGCGGGTGCGGGGTGCCGTTCGCCTCGGCTTGCACGAGCGTGCCGATGCGATCGGCCGAGGCGCGGTCGACGCCGTCGATCTGCACGATGCTCGACACCTCCACCGCCCCGGCGGGCCGGGCGGATGGGGACTGCGGGCGGCCGGTCAGCACCTCCAGGTCGGCGCGGGCGATCCGGTACTGCTTCCCGATCCGCACCGCCTTGAGCCGTCCCGAACGGATGTAGCCGCGCACGGTGCGCACGTGCAGTCCGAGCCGATCGGCCACCTGCTCCACCGAGTACATTTCTTCACTCATCGCTCCCTAACGTAGTTCAGATAGGGAGTGATAGGGAAGTTTTTAGGGATATGACGCGTGCCATGAACAGATAGGCGTTCGCTCGTGCCTTGACGTGGCGATGCCGCTTGGTGGCCGTGCGGGGTGGCGGTTTCGCGCGAAACCGCCACCCGCAGGCGTGGCGAACGCCGGTTTCGCGCGAAACCGCCGCACAACGGGCCGCCGCGGCAGCACCTCCGCGCCGGTGCTGATGATGGTCCGCCACTTCCGGGGCGTTGTGCGGTCGGCTTCGGTGATCACGGCCGGTTCTGGGCCAGGCGGCGGATCGCGAGTTCGGCGTAGAGCGCGGCGCCGTCGGCGAGCACGCTGTCGTCGAAGACGGCGAACGGGGAGTGGTTGTCCGGCGCGGTGGCCGGATCGCGGTCCGGCGGGCACGCGCCCAGGAAGATGAACGCGCCCGGAACCTGTTCCAGCACGCGGGAGAAGTCCTCGCCGCCGGTGACCGGGCGCTCCAGCCAGGAGAACCGGTCGCCGTGGGCGTCCGCCGCTACCTGCGCGGCGAACTCCGCCTCGGCGTCGTCGTTGATCGTGGCGCGCACGTACTCGGTGAGGTCCACGTCGACCTCGACGCCGTGGGCCGCCGCGATGCCGTTGCACACGGCGGCGATGCCTTCCCAGACCGCGTCCCGAGAAGGGGTGGAGAACCAGCGCAGCGAGCCGTCGAAGACCGCCTCGCCGGGGATCACGTTGCCCGCGTCGCCGGAGTGGAAGCTGCCCACCGTCAGCACCACGGTCTCGAACGGATCGACGGTGCGCGCGACCAGTGCCTGCAGCGCGCCGACCATCTCGCAGGCCGGGGCGATCGGATCCCTGGCGCGGTGCGGGGTGGAACCGTGGCCGCCCGCGCCGCGCACCGTCACCCGGAGCAGGTCGCCGCCCGCCATGAGCGGGCCGCGCCGGGTGGTGACGGTCCCGAGGTCGTGGCGCGCGGACTGGACGTGCATGCCGTACGCGGCAACGGGATGCGCTCCGGACGCCTTCAGCACGCCTTCGGCGATCATCTTCCCGGCGCCGTCGCAGCCCTCCTCGCCGGGCTGGAACATCAGCACCACGTCGCCGGCCAGCTCCGCGCGCCGCTCGGCCAGCAGTCGCGCGGCGCCGACCAGCATCGCGGTGTGCAGGTCGTGCCCGCAGGCGTGCATCCGGCCGTCGATCCGGGAGGCGTAGTCCACGCCGGTCTGCTCGGTCACGGGCAGGGCGTCCATGTCGGCCCGCAGCAGCACCGTCGGGCCCGGGCGCGCGCCGCGCAGCACCGCGGTGATGGAGCTGAGCCCGCTACCGGTGGTGATCTCCAGCGGCAGTCCGTCCAGCGCGGCCAGCACTTTTTCCTGGGTGCGCGGCAGATCCAGCCCGACCTCGGGTTCGGCGTGCAGCTGGCGCCGCAACCGCACCAACTCGTCCTGCAGCTCGCGTGTCGACAACGGCAGTCTCCTCATCTCGTGATCACGTCACGGCCAGGATGACCGCCTGTCGCTCGGGGGACACCAGAATGTCGGGAAACCGCTGCGGAAGCGCGGTTGCGTGCAGGAAAACGATCAGGACAGCGACAGACCGAGCTCTTCGAGCGCTTCCTGCAGCCGGGACAGCGCCTTCGGTCCCATGCCGTGGAGCTTCTGCAGCTCGGCGGCCGCGACGCCGTCGAGCTGCAGAAGCTCGGTGTAGCCGGCCGCGTTCAGTGCCCGCGTCGCGGGCGCGCCCACGCCGCGGGGAAAACCGGAGTCCGCCATGCCCGGGATCGTAGCGCCACCTGACCGGCATCTTGTGTCCCAGATCACCCTTACGTAGGCTGCGACCATACCGACTGGTCGGTACCAACCTGTCCTGGCGTCCCCGAACCGACGGAGTGGGCATGGGATTCAACCTGGCGACGATGCTGCGGGAATCTGCGACCGAGCGGCCCGAGCGGCCGCTGCTGCACTTCGGCGAGCGGTCCATCGCATACCGGGAGGTCGACGAGCTCAGCGGGCGCGTCGCGGCCGGGCTGCAGGCGGCCGGGCTGCGCCGCGGCGACAAGGTCGTCGTGCACCTGCCGAACGTGCCCGAGTTCCTGTTCGCCTACCTCGGCATCCTCAAGGCCGGTCTCGTGATGGTGCCGCTGAACCCGATGCTGCGGGCGTCGGAGATCGCCTACCACCTCGCAGACAGCGAAGCCGCGCTGCTGATCACCTACGAGTCCTTCGTGGACGAGGCCGTCAAGGCCGCGGCCGAGGTGCCGGTCTACGTCGTCGGCTCGGCCGCTCCCAGCGGAACGAAGCCCTTCGAGGAGCTGTGCGCGGCCGAGAACACCGGCGAGATCACCGCCGTGGAGGCCGACGACACGGCGGTCGTGCTCTACACCAGCGGCACGACCGGTCAGCCGAAAGGCGCCGAGCTGACGCACTTCGAGCTGTTCATGGCCTGCACCGTCGGCGGCGAGCGGTTCGGCGTCGCCGAGGACGACGTGAGCGTCGTGGTGCTGCCGCTGTTCCACGTGTTCGGGCTGGTCACGGTGCTCGGCCCGGTGATCCGGTTCGGCGGTTCGGCGGTGCTCATCCCCAAGTTCGACGCCGGAGCCGTCCTGGACGCGATCGAGCGGCACCGCTGCACGATCTTCTCCGGCGTGCCGACGATGTACTTCGCGCTGCTCGGCGAGGATCTCGCCGGCCGGGACCTCGCGTCGCTGCGGGCCGGGATCTCCGGCGGTGCGGCGATGCCGGAGGAAGTGCTGCGGGAGTTCGAGCGGAAAGTGCCGGGCATCGTGGTGCTGGAGGGCTACGGCCTGTCCGAGACCGCCGCCGTCGCGACGTTCAACTGCAGCGCGGCGGAGCGCAAGATCGGCTCGATCGGTCGGCCGCTGTGGGGCGTCGAGGTGAAGATCTTCGACGAGGACGACCGCGAACTGCCGCCCGGCCCCGAGCACATCGGCGAGGTGGTGATCCGCGGCCACAACGTCATGAAGGGCTACTACAAGCGCCCGGAGGCGACCGAGGCGGCGTTCCGCAGCGGCTGGTTCCACACCGGCGACCTCGGCTACCGCGACGAGGACGGCTTCTTCTTCGTCGTGGACCGCAAGAAGGACCTGATCATCCGCGGCGGCTACAACGTCTACCCGCGCGAGGTCGAAGAGGTGCTCTACGCCCACCCGGCGATCCGCGAGGCGGCCGTGATCGGCAAGCCCGACGCACGCATGGGAGAGGAGATCGTCGCGGTGGTCGCGTTCCAGCCCGGCAGCAGCCCGGACGCCGACGAGCTGATCGCCTTCAGCCGCGAGCGCCTGGCCGGGTACAAGTGCCCGCGCGAAGTCCGGGTCCTGGACGAACTCCCCAAGGGCCCGAGCGGCAAGATCCTCAAGAAGTCCCTGCGATAACACCGGCGTTCGCGAGGCGGCGTTTTCGCGCGAAATCGCCGCCTCGCAGGCGTGGGGAACGCCGTTTTCGCGCGAAAACGCCATCAGTACCCGAACGGTGGACGCGCCGGATCGGGAGTCACATCTTCGCGGCGCCGGCCTTGATCGCCTCGCGGATGCGGAAGTACGTGCCGCAGCGGCAGATGTTGCGGATCCCGTCGATGTCCGCGTCGGTGATCTCGCGGCCCTCCTCGGCGGCCCGGCGGACGAGCGCCACGGCGGCCATGATCTGGTCCGGCTGGCAGTAGCCGCACTGCGCGACGTCGCGCTCCAGCCACGCCTCCTGCATCGGGTGCAGGCTCTCGCCGGCGAGGCCTTCGATCGTCGTGATCTCGTCGGTGGGCCCGACGTCCTTGACCTGCACGGATCACGGGTTGAACGCCTTGCCGTTGAGGTGGCTGGTGCACGCCTTGCAGACGTTGATCCCGCAGCCGTACTTCGGCCCGGTCACGCCGAGGACGTCGCGCAGCACCCACAGCAGTCGCACGTCGTCGGCGACGTTCACGGTGACCTGCTCGCCGTTGAGTCGAAAGGTGTGCTCTGGCACGGGATCTCCTTGGCGTCAGCGCGCGTGGTCGAGGCCGTCGGTGGGCGACTGCGGGATCGGCGGCGCGGTCGGCTTCGGCTCGAAGCCGAGGGTGCCGTGGTTGATCGGGAAGCTGGTGGGCATCTTCCCGGTGGCGCGCCCGTAGGCGCAGGCGACCGCGGCCATCGACGCGGCGACGCCGAGCTCTCCGGCGCCGCCGGGCTCGCCGGTCGTCGGCGGCATCACGATCACCTCCAGCTCCAGCGGGGTGTTCCACTGCCTGGTGTAGAAGTAGTTGTCCCAGCTGGCTTCGAGGAAGTGCCCGTCCCGCAGGTGCAGGCTGGAGGTGAGCGCCAGGGCGATGCCGTCCATGATGCCGCCCATCATCTGCGCTTCGAGCCCGAAACGGCTGGCCGCGTTCTGCGCCAAGCAGGGCTACTCCGGCAAGAAGCCCGCCGCCGTCCTGCTGGCCCGGCTGCGCTCGGCGCCGGCCGGCACGACCGATCCCGACCTGTCCGAGGGTGCGCGCGTGGCAGTGCTGGCCCAGGTTGGCGTGATCACCGCGCTCAACACCGCGATCAAGGACCTCGACCGCGCCATCGCCGAGAAGATCGACGCCCACCCCGACGGGGAGATCTTCCGGTCCTTCCCCCGTGCAGGCACCGTCAACGCCGCCCAGATCCTGGCCGAATGGGGCGACGCCCGCGAGGCGTTCGGCCACCCCGACGCCATCGCCGCGCTGGCCGGGATCACCCCGGTCACCAAGGCATCCGGCAAACAACGCGGCGTGTCGTTCCGCTGGGCCTGCAACAAACGCCTGCGCCAGGCGATCACGACCTTCGCCGACAACAGCCGCCACGCCAGCCCCTGGGC
>NZ_FNOK01000107.1 GCF_900106995.1 Saccharopolyspora shandongensis | reverse complement strand
CCGCACAGCAGCAGCAGGTTCGACGCGGTGTTGGTGGCCGGGTCGGTGCTGCCGCCCATCTGCCGGGGACGCCGGTGGTGCAGGTTTGCGCCGCGGTGGGTTCCGCAGCGTTCGCACACTGGCCAGCCGCCACGATCAGCGCGCTGCGTCACGATTTCGCGGGTGCGGGTGGTCGGGTCCTTGCTCATGCCGGCACCTCGGTTCGGGACGGCTGGACGAACATCCGGGTGCCACGCTCCGGCCGCTCGAAAAGCCCATCCATGCCACGCGGTTCAGGCTTCGGCCGCGGTTCGCCGCCGCCGTCGCCAGGCGCGCGGTATTCGATGCAGGTGTACTGCTGCCCGATCGAGTACCGGCCGTGTTCGTCGCGCGGCCCGTCGAGGAATTCGGCCGGGGTACGGCCGAGCTGGGCAACGAGGATGATCGGGCAGCCGTTGTTGCTGATGCCGTTGCGGAACGGGGCATCGCGCAGGCAGTTGTCGCACCACGCCGCCATCCAGCCGTAGCCCTCGGTGCCGTTCGAGAACGGGGAGCCCTCGCGGGCGCGGTTCCACACCTCGTCGTAGTCGATGCTCATCGGCCCACCCCGGTCTCGACGCCGTACATCAGCCGCACGGATGCGCCGACGGACTGCCAGGCGCGTAGCTCGGCCTCGACGGCGCGGGCGGTGCGCTCGGCGTACCGCTGCGCGATTTCGGCGGTCTCCGCCGCTTCCCGCTCGTCTTGGGTGGCGAGCTCGGCGGCGTACTTCTTTTCGTGCGCCGGGCCCTGGTGGTCGAGGTAGGCGCGCGAGTGCGCGGCGTCGTACTCCCGTCGCAGCCGCTTCGCTTCGCGCTCGGCGTCAGTGGTGACGGTGACGCCCTTGTGGATGCGCTCGGCACAGGCGCGGATGTTCTGCTCGATCTGCACCGGGTTCAGCGGCGCGTCTGGCGCGGTCATGCGGCTGACTCCGATGCGGTCGCAGCGATCCAGGTTCCGTTGCGGGATCCGCGGCGTGGGCGGCGCCGGCTGGCGTAGTCGCCGACGCGCACGATCAGCCCGTCGCGGGCGGCGCAGCCGAGCACCGACGGCAGCAGGTTCGGCCTGGCGTCGCTGACGTCCGCCACGCGGCGGAGGTCGTCGGCGGTGAACTCCCGGCCAGCGGCGATGAGTTGGGCGAGCGCAGCCTCGACGCGGTGCCGGTGATCGCGGTGGCCGGCGGTGGCCGCCGCGAGTGCGGCGGCTTGCCCCTCGTGCCGGTCGGCCAAGCCCAGCGCCAGCTGCCCGGCGCTCACCGGCGAACCTCCAAACCGAGCGTGGCAGTCGGGTGGAAGCCGACCGGAATGCCGCGTGCGTGCTGGTCGTGCCATTCGTGCAGGAGTTCCCACACGTCGTCGCCCGCGTCCCACGCGCGGCCGAGCCGTTCGGCGACTCGGCGCGCGCGGTCCGGTGCGATCTGCTCCAGTTCCGCCATGAGTGCGACGATGGCCAGCGCGTTGACGGGCACCAGGGCCCGCAGTAGGTCGCGGGCGGTTTCCAACGAGACGTTCTCGGCGTAGTGGAGATCGAGAGCTTTCGTTCCGTGGCGCAGGAAATCGCCGATGATCGCGCTCGGCGTGTTCGGCGAGGTCTTCACTTGGCGCCTCCCTTGGTGCCCAAAACTGCCGCCGGGTTGGCGGACAATGCGTCGGTGAACGCGTGAATGGACTCAACGGACGTTTCCTCGCCGAGCCCGACCTTGGTGCGGGCGTGGTACTCGATGGCCACCGCGTCGAGGTCGAGCCCTAACGCCTTGCATTTCTCGGCGAGGCGCGCCCTGGCTGTCGCCGCCGGGGAAGCGGGCGGCTCAGCGGCGGGTTCGATGTGGGCGGGTTCCTTCTTCCACAGGTCCAGCGCGACGCCGAAGCGCATGGCCGCGTTGCGCAGGGCGTCGCCGATGGTTTCCTTGACGGCGTCGCCGCCGCGCTTGCCGTCCGGGTGGCCGTAGCCGAGCCGGGTGGTGCCGCACACCGTGAGGCGAATCCACAGACCGTTGTTGTCGTCGAGCGCGGGCCGTCCGGCGGCGTCGACCGCTACCGGTTCCCAGTTCCATTCCGGGTCGACTGACAGGAGTCGGTCGGTGAGGTCGGCGTGTCCGACGAATTCCAAGTGGATGTGCGCGCTGGTGATGAAGTTCCCGCAGGTGTCGCAGCGGATCGCGCTGTGCCGGTCGCACACGCGGCCGTCGGCCTTGCTGCATGCCCTGCATGTGATCTTCGGCTTGTTGCCGATCGCTTCGGTCGGGAACGGTTCCCGCAGCTGCGTGTGCTGGTCGGTGTTCACGCTGGTACTCCGGTGAGACTTGGCGCGAGGTAGTCGCGCAGGGGTTGAGGGGCGACGCACAGCGGGCAAGCCACGCGGGCGGGGCTCCGGCCGTCGAGGGGCTGCACGTCGAGGGCTCGGCGGCCCCCGCACACCGGGCAGACCGCCGGGTGCGCGAAGGCCACGACCAACGCCGTCAAGACGCCACCGCCGCAGGCGTGTCGACGACGTCGACACCGATCAGGTGGCCACGGCCGTAGCGGTGGGCGCAGCCGGCGCACTCGGACATCCGCCACCAACCGGTGTTGCCAAGGTCGCCGTGGTCGGGCGACGCGACGCATTCGAGGTAGCGTTCGCCGGGTTTGATCGTTCGCCGGATTGGCCAGCAGGCGTCGCAGCCTCGCGACTTGCGGGCGGTGCGCACGGTGGAGCGGATCATGCGCTCGCCCCCGTCCATCCGATGTCGGCGGCGTAGTGCCATTTCCCGCCGTGTCCTTCGTGCAGCAGGCAGCGCACGACCTGATCGCGGATTTCGGGGTTGAGCTGCGTCAGGTGGATGTAGGGCTTGCGGGTGGAGCGGCACTGCGGCGCTTCGGGTTCCCACCATTCGCCGGGCTGCTCGGGGTTGTCGGTGCTCCACGAGCACTCGCAGTGTTCGCAGTCGAAGGTGCGGTCGGGGCTCGCGTTCGTTTCTTCGCTGCAGACCGAGCACGGAGGGCAGGGGATTTCGAGTCCGGGCGGTGCGGGTCGGGTTGGAGTGCTCATGCGACACCGCCCGTGACGGCTGGCATGCCACCGTCGAGGCTCACCGCGCCGGTGCACACCATTTCGGCGACGATCTCGGCCGCCTCATGGGTGAGCCGCACCGTCACGTAGGGCTCGCCCTCGTAGATCTCCACGCCCGGCACGTCGAGGGTTCCGTCCGGCGTAGCACCTTCACCGGCTTTCTTCGACGCATCAAGTACGGCCTTGAGGAACGCCTCGCGGACCACCGGCTTGTGTTCGACTTCGGCGGGGTAGTGCTCGGCGATCCACCGGGCGAACCGCTCAGGGTCGCTCACCCGGGCCGACTGGCGGCCCTTGCTGATCGACACCGACCCGAGCTTGCGTCCGTTGTGGACAGCGGTCACCCGGTCCTCGGGGTCGCCGGACTCGATGACGTTGACGTTGGCCTGCTGGCGGGCGGCCTTGACTCGTTCCTCCAGCACCCGCAGCACTGCGGCGGGCAGAGCAGCATCCTTGAGGTTCACGCCGACACCGCCTCCGCGTCGGCGGCCAGCAGCGGAGCACAACGCCACTCGAACGTCTCGACCTCTTCGGTGACCTCGACCATCGGCACCACGGCCGCCGGGTCCGGCACCTTCCGCGTCACGGTCTCCGTGCCGGTGACCACCCGCTCACACACCGCGCCGCGGTTGCCGAGAGCCATTGCCTTGAACGGTCCCCACGAGATCGACAGGTTGTAGAGGCTCACGCCGATGTCCTTCTCGACCTTCGCTCCGTGCTTCAACGCGGCGCGGGCGATCGCGGCCATCTCCTCGGCGCTCTGCGGATGCCACACGTGGATGCCGTGGATTCCGCCTAGGTAGGTAGCCGGAATTTCGGGGTGTGCCTCGATCATGTCGGCGAGGGCGCGCAGTCCGGCGGCCTGCTGCTGGGCGAGCGTTTCGGTGTCGGTCATCGGGTCACCTCGGCAAGATCGGTGGTCACAGCGGGCGCGGTGGGGTTCGGCGGCAGCTGGCAGGGACGCAACCGCAGGTCGTTGTGGATCACGTGGCGGTCGCCGTCGACGTAGCGGGCGGCGTGGGCGCAGACGGCGCACGGGGCGCCGAGCAGCGGCAGCAGCACCGGGCCGTACAGCACCGGGGCGGACTCGACGGCGGTCACCGGGCCACCCCCGTGAGCTGGTCGGCGATCCGCAGCCGCGCCGCCGCGTGGTAGGTGCAGAACGCGCGGTCGACGTAGCCGCGCACTTCCCACGCCCCGGGCTCGACGCAGGGGGTCCAGTTGCCGCCGGCGCAGTCCCGCCCGGGCAGCGCGAGCCACGCGCGGTTGTCCTGCTCGACCAAGTCGTGGTCGGCGCAGTCGCGGAAGTCGATGAGCACGGTCAGCGCGTCCAGGTTGGACGTGGACACCTCGGTACGTTCGGTGTCGGTTTCGGGCGGGATAGCCTTGGTTGCAGCCATTGAGAGCTCCTATCTCTCGTGGTGAGCGGGTCGCCGCGCTCTTGGCGGGGAGCGGCGGCCCGCGTTGTTGGGGGTCAGGCGTGGGCGAGTCGCCGCGGACGGGCGGGCAACTCACCGGCCATCCACCGGTCGGCGTCGTCGCGGCGCACGCGGTAGCAGGCGTGCGGTTTCGGCTGGGCGCCCCGCAATCCGCTGCGGCCGTCGGTGCGCTGGTACTCGCGGAGCGCGCGCAGCACGGTGTCCTTGTGGCGGCGCGTGTAGGCGGCGGTCTCGCGAACGGTCATCCACGGCGAGGAGATCGCCGCTCCCCCGTCGGCGCTCGGTTTGGTCGGCCGGGGAGGGGGGATCGGGTGCGTTGGCACCGGCCCCTTGGTGGGGTGGGCGTCGCCGGTCATGCCGCGCCGACCTTGGACGGGGCCATCACCTGGTCGATGTCGACGCCCAGGTGGTTGGCGATCCGGTACAGGGTCTCAACGGCGGCGGTGTTGGTGCCGGTCTCGATCCCGTAGAGGTGCTTGTACGAGACGCCGACAGCGGCGGCGAAGTCGCTTCGGTTGACGCCGCGCTGCTCGCGCAGTGTCCGGATGTTGGTGCCTCGGGGGTCTGCCATGAGGACAACATAGGACATTAAAGGAGACCCAGCAAGAATTTAGAGGACAATTTCGCAGCAAAGGTTGAAAAATAGAAGAGAGAAGAGGTAGGAAGAACCTAGAAGAACCCACCCGAGGAGGACAGATGCGGTACCTGGCGAGACAGAAGCGCCGTCGACCCCCCTGCCGCGTGGACAGCACCAGACCGATAAGGCATGCTTCGGACATGCCCGGAAGAGACTGGAAGAGACTTGCGGACTACGTCACCCGCGCACGCGTCGACGCCGGATTCCGGGCGCGCCGTAGTTTCGCCGAGCACATCGGCGTGTCGGACAAGACGCTGCAGCGGCTGGAGCTGAAGCACGAGCCTGTCAGCCCGACCGTGCAAGCGTCCATCGAACGCGGGCTCGACTGGTCTCCCGGCAGCGTTCGGGCCGTGCTCGAAGGCGCCGAGCCGAACGAGCAGGCGTCGCAGTCGGCGTCGGCGCCCGTTGATCCGGCAGAGGCAGCGGAGGAGTTCCGCGAGAATCTGCGCCGGGACTTCAACGAGCTCATGGCGCGCGTCGACCAGTTCATCGAGCAGCAGCGGCGCTCCGGGTAGGCGGCCACTTCGGACAACCGTTCACTTACGGCCGATCGAGGCTTTTGCAACGATTTGGCGTAGTCATTCGACTACCAGGCGTAGATCACTACGCCTAAAAGGACGTCGAATGACCAGAGTGGATGATCAGCGTTGGCTTGTCGAGCTGAAGCAGATGCGCGACCGCATCGACGCGGAGATCTCCCGAATCGAGCAGGAGCAACGATCCCGCGATGAACGCAAGCACAGCTGGCAGCTCATCAAAGGTGGACTGCTCACCGTTGTACTTCTGGCCCTCAGCGGCGCGGTCTGGGCGCTGCGCCAACTGCGGGACCACACGGCAGCCCTCGCGTTGACGGCGGCAACGGCATCCACCGGCATGGTGGTCATGGCGATCGTGTTGGTTCCGGTAACCGAACGCGATGCCCGCGGCGAGTCCCCGCCCCAGCCGCAGGAGACACGAGCCCTGCTGACGCCAGGACCACGCGAGACCGAAGCGACGACGCTCGCGCCGACGGCGCCCCAGCCACCGGGCACGCCGGGCACCACAGCGAGCGCACCGGCCACATCGAGCGGCGAGTCCGAGCCGCCATCAGCGCCACCCGAGTCAGCCACGAGCGCGCCGGCCACGTCGAGCACGCGAGATCAGCCGAGCACCACCCCGACCAGCACGACAGAACCGAGCCCGTCGGAGCGCCCCGACGACAACGGCGAGGCGGAACGCCCCGACGACAGCAAGCACGACCAGGACAAGCCACACGACAAGGACCGCTGTCTACGGGTGCGACCACACCTCGGAGTAGACCCGCACGCCTGCCTGTCCGCAGTAGGTGAGGTGTTGCAAGCAACAATTTAAGGAGGTTGATATGGCCTGGGCTGACCCGTTACCGGGTGGCAGTTTCCGCGGTGGATACCGTGACTCAGCTGGGAAAAAGCAGTACGTCAAGGACGGTAACGGCAAGACGCGAAAGTTCGGCCGGAAGAAGGACGCGCGCGACGCCGCGACCGAAGAGGAGCTGAAAGCAAGTCGACGGGCCGCCATCGCCAACGGCTCAGAGTCCGCACGTATTTCGTGGGGGGCCTGGTGGGACAGCATCTCGGACGATCGGGACGCGCGGCTGTCGGACACCAACTCGACGGAACACTGCATCGTCGAGAAATACATCCGCCCGAAATGGGGCGACGTTCCACTGAACCAGATCATCACCAAAGGAAGCACGGAGAAGGGCGTGCAGGAGTGGGTGAACGACGTCACGGCTGGCAGGGTCGACGGCTGGAAGCGCGAGCAGCGACCGGCACCGAGCTACGTCAGGCGGATTTACGCCGTGTTCCAAGCGTCGATGACCATTGCGCACGACAAGAAGATTCTTTCGGCCTCGCCGTGCGTTGGGATCAAGCTGCCTACCAAGTCGAAACGGGCGAAGCCCTACCTTGACACCGACCGCGCCGGGAAAATGGGCGAGCACCTGCGCGAGGACTACCGCGACGCGGTCGAATTCAGCGTCGAGACCGGCATTCGCCCCGGGGAACTCTGCGGCCTGCACGTGCACTCCGTTGATCGGGAGCGCGGCTGGATGTGGGTTCGTGAAGTCCTTGTGTCACGGCGTCGCGTCATCCGCCCGTTCCCGAAGGACGACGATGTGCGAGCGGTCCCGTTGACACCCAAGGCCCTCGATATCTACGACCGCCAGATCGACGGCCGAGACCTGACCCGCGGCTGCGGATTGGAGCACACCGACGGAACTACCTGCACCAACGCGCTCGTGTTCCTTTCGAAGCGCGGTCGCCCCATGCGACCCGACGGAATCGGAGATTGCATGCGGCGAGCGGCGAGGAAAGCCAAGATCCCGGTTGCGGCGCTGTATGCAGCCCGACGCGGGTTCGCTACACGCGCAGCAGAAGGCGGACTGGACGTGTTCGCACTCGCCGACGTGATGGGTCACGCAAACATCAACCAGACGAAGGAGTACGTCCAGCAAACGCATACCGCTCGGGCGCGCGTGATCGCGGCGCTCGGCGAGACCCCGCATCTGGCCGTGATCCATGGGACAGCTGGGGCAAATCCTGGGGCAGACAGCAGCCAACAACCGCCTTCAGGAACCGTGATCGAAGCGAAGGAAAATGCGTCTTGACCTGCTGTTATGCAGTCAGGCACCTTGATCCACCTACATCGATCGCAATCGGGACAACCGCAGGTCACAGAGTTGATGCGACACCGTTGGTGTTACGGCGGTCAAGGCCTTGACCTGCCCCGAAAGCCCTGCGTTCGCGCAACGCACGAGACGGGCACCTGACTTCCGCGCAGCGCTCGCAGTGGTGCCGTGGGCGCGTGGAACGAGAGGTCTGATTGCCGCCAGCCGGTGGCATCTCCCGCCACAAGGATGGATCTCATGACGGCAACAACCTCGACGCACACCCGGATCGAACCCGGCATCCTCTACTTCGGGACGCCGGTGGTCCTGATCTCCACGCTGAACGAAGACGGATCCGCCAACCTCGCCCCGATGTCGTCGGCTTTCTGGCTCGCCTGGCGAGGCATGCTCGGAATGAGCACCCACTCGAAGACCGTTCAGAACATGCGGCGGACCGGCGAATGCGTCCTGAACCTGCCGTCCGATTCGCTCGCGCACGTCGTCGATCGGCTGGCGATGACCACGGGCTCGAATCCGGTTCCGCCCTACAAGCACGAGGCTGGCTACCGGTTCGAGCCCGACAAGTTCGGCCGCGCGGAACTCACGCCGGTCGCTTCCGAAACGGTGTCGCCGCCACGCGCCGCCGAGTGCCCGGTGGCGATGGAAGCAGTCATCGAAGCGGAGCATCCGGTGGCCGATGACGACGAGGCGCAGCGCGGCGGGATCGTGGCCTTGGAGGTGCGCATCCAGCGCGTGCACGTGCACGAGGAGATCCGCATGGAGGGAACCACCGATCGCATCGACCCGGACGCGTGGCGACCGCTGATCATGAGTTTTCAGAAGTTCTACGGGCTCGGACCGCAGGTGCACCCGTCCAGGCTCGCGCAGATCCCGGAAGGGTTCTACCGCGGCCCGGACATCGAACGCGGACGAGAAGCCCCCACGCTGCGAGTCGGCTAGGACCCGAGCGCTCCGGCGCTGACCCGTTCATGCTGTGGCCTGTTCTCGCAGATGCCGAGAACAGGCCCCACGACGATCGACCAAGATCATGAGGCGGCCGGCAGGCGAGAGGCTGCTTCTGCACCGCGATCAAACCCTCGAAAACCTGACTTGACCTGCCCTAACCCGACCAGCCGGGATCACAGCTTCGATGAGACATCGTTGGTGTTACAGCGGTCAAGGAGTAACGTTGCCGCCATGCTCCGAACTGCGGACGAAGAGCTCACCATCGACGAACTGGCCGCCCGCGCCGGAGTCACCGTGCGCACCGTCCGGTTCTACTCCTCGCGCGGCCTGCTGCCGCCGCCACGACTGCGCGGCCGGCTCGGCCTCTACGGCGGCGACCACCTGGCCCGGCTCGACCTGATCCGCGAACTGCAGGCGCTCGGCTTCACGCTGTCGGCGATCGAGCGCCACCTGGAGCGGATCCCGGCCGACGCCTCGCCGGACGAGCTCGCGCTGCAGCGCGCGCTGATCGCGCCGTGGACGGATGACCACGCCGAGGACCTGGAGCGCCACGAGCTCGATCGCCGTGCCGGCCGGCATCTGGACGACCGGCTGGTCGAGCAGCTCATCGAACTCGAGATACTGCAACGGATTCCGGATTCGACACGGATCCGGCTGCCCAGCCCGGCGATGCTGGGCGTCGGCCTGCAGATCCTGGAGCTCGACCTGCCGCTGGAAATGTTGTTGCAGGCCAAGGGAATCGTGGAGCAGCACACCGTGCAGATCGCGACCGAGCTGCGCGAACTGTTCGCCGCGAACGTGCTCCGCCCCTACGTCGAGCGCGGCCGACCGGAAGATGAGCGCGAGCGGGTCCGCGCGGCGACCGACCAGTTGCGACCGCTGACCATCCAGGTCCTGGTCAACGGATTCCAGCGCGCCGTCAACGACGTGATCCGCGACCACGTCTGAATTGACCGGATCGGGCGATCGATTCCGGCTTTCGGCACTGGCCAACGACACCTCCCATGAGGTTTCATCGCGTCGTGACGCATGCCACACCCGAGCATGCGCGGAGGGGAGACCCGATGCGATGAGCGCTTCGGAAGCCTGGGCCACGGCCGCGGCGGAGACGACCATCCCGCAGCTGTTCTCGCGCAACGCCGCGGAGTTCCCGCAGCGCCCTGCGCTCACCGACAACGGGCGCGAGCCGCGCACCTGGACCTGGGCCGAAGCGCGCCACGAGGTCCACGAGTTGGCCGCCGGGCTCACGGCATTGGGCCTGCAAGCAGGCCAAACGATGCTGATCATGATGGCGAACCGCGCCGAGCACTGGCTGATCGACGTCGCGGCGGCCCACATCGGAGCGGTGCCGAGCACCCTCTACCCCACGCTCAGCCAGGACCAGGTGCATTACATCGCCCAGCACAGCAGGGCCCGGGTCGTCGTGCTCGACGGCGCCGACCAGTTGCGGCGCTGGTCCAAAGTGCTGCGCAACGTGTCCACCATCGAGCACGTCGTGGTGCTGGACGAGGCGGCGATGGTGTCCGCGGACCACCGGTTCCGCACCTGGGAGCGCTTGCGGGTGCTCGGCGAACAGCGCTTGCACGACGATCCGGACCTGGTGCAGCGGACGTCGGCGGCGATCGTGCCGAACCACCCGGCCGCAATCCTCTACACCTCGGGGACCACCGGCGGGCAGAAGGGCGTAGTGCTCACCCACCGGAACATCTGCTTCGCGGCCGCAGCGCTGCACCAGATCACGCAGCCCGAGCGGCACGCGCCGCGCCTGTGCTACCTGCCGCTGGCGCACATCGCGGAGCGGATGGTCGGGCTCTACGCCGCGATCCACGACGCCGCGCACGTGCACTTCTGCGCCGATCAAAGCCGAATCCTGGCGGCGCTGACCCACGCACGACCTGCGCTCTTCTTCGGTGTGCCCCGGATTTGGGAGAAGCTCGCCGCGGCGCTTCAGAAGATCCCGGCCGAACAGCGCGCCAACCCGCAGGCACTACGCGCCCGCATCGGCTTGGACCGCGCCCTGTGGCCGTCCAGCGGCGCCGCCCCGATCGACATCGGCCTGCTGGAGTTCTTCAGCACGATCGGCTTGGACATCTTCGAGCTCTGGGGCATGACCGAAACCACCGGCTGCGTCACCACCAACTCCGCGGGCGCGCGCCGCCCCGGCACCGTGGGCCGCGCCGTGCCCGGCGTGGAGATCCGCACCTCGCCCGACGGCGAGGTGCTGGTGCGCGGTCCGTTGGTGTGCGCGGGATATCTGCAGCCCGACGGGGTGATCCGGCCGGCCACCGACGCCGACGGCTGGCTGCGCACCGGCGACGTCGGCGTGCTGGACGCCGACGGTTTCCTCACCATCACCGGCCGGAAGAAAGAGCTGATCATCTCGGCCGGTGGCAAGAACATCGCGCCCACGGCGGTGGAGAACGCGCTCACGGCACATCCGCTGATCGGGCACGCGCTGGCGTTCGGGGATGGCCGCCCGTACCTCGTCGCGCTGCTGGTGCTCGATGAGGACACCGCGCCGAAGTGGGCGCGCGAGCGCGGCATCGCCTTCGAGGACCGCGTCGAACTCGCCGCACATCCCGCGGTCCGGTCCGAAGTGGAGGCTGCGGTGCGGGCCGCGAACGAACGGCTGAACCGGCCCGAGCAGGTCAAGCGCTACCAGATCCTCGGCCAGCAGTGGGGCGTCGAAGGCGGCGAACTGACGCCGACGCTGAAACTCAAGCGCCGGGTGATCCACGACAAGTACGCCGACATCATCGACCAGCTCTACGGCGACTGACCCAGCAGCGCAAGCACGGGAACCTTCCTGTCACCCCGGCCCCGGCGGTGCGAGCACGGGAACCTTCCTGCCACTTCCGGCCCGGCCACTTGGCAGAAAGGTTCCCTTCCTGTCGCCCGACAGCAAGGGAACCTTTCTGTCACCACGGCTCATGACTGCCGTGAGGATGGGAACCTTCCTGTCATCTCAGCGCCTCGACTACGTGAGCATGGGAACCTTCCTGTCATCCGGCCCTTTGCCTTGGCAGCATGGGAACCTTTCTGTCACCGAGGTCTGAGGTTGCCCCCGAAGACCGGACACCGGGGTTTCATGCCACGAGGGCGTGGTCTTGACGATAGCTGACGCGCGTTTCGTGGGGTGTTCGGTGATCAAGTGTCGAATGTAGACGGTCGTAATTGTAGTAGCCGAGGTAGGAGAAGACGTCCCGCCGGGCGTCTTCTCGGGTGGCCCACACGGTGGTGCCGATTTCGGCTTTGAGCGTGGAGAAGAACGACTCCGCGACCGCGTTGTCGTAGCACGACCCGGCCCTGCCTACCGACGGTCGCACGCCCAGACCGGCGATCGTGGCACGGAACTCGGTGGAGGTGTATTGCGAGCCACGGTCGGAATGAAAGACCGCGTCGTTACCGATCAGGC
>NZ_FNOK01000091.1 GCF_900106995.1 Saccharopolyspora shandongensis | reverse complement strand
GGCTCGACCCCGAAGCGGCCACGCAGCTGCTGAACCAGCTTCATGGCCGTCGCCGGGTCGGGTCGAGTTCCGAGGCGAAAAAAGCGCTTGCCGCCTTGAGTCTTTCGTTGGCACGCTTGAGTTCCGCGTTTTCGTTCCGCAACCTGCGAAGCTCTTCGGCCTCGCTGGTGGTCGGCCGGTCATCCCGCTGGCCACGATCGGCTTCATCCTGACGGATCCAGTTCCGCAACGCCTCGGGATGCACGCCCAGCTGTTCAGCCAGACGCCGAATCACAGGCTTGGGATTCGACTCCCGATACAGACGCACCGCGCGTTCACGCAGCTCGTCGGGGTACTTCTTCGGTGCTGCCACAGATGACTCCCTTCAGGCCCATAGGACCATGCTTGGAAGCCTCCGAGCTAACGGGAGAACCTCAAGCTCTACCTCCCCCAGTCCTGGACCGGCGCCCCGGCGCGTTGCGGGGAGGCCGGGATCGGCGACGACGTCGAGTTCGCGACCAAACCCCAGCTGGCGCGGCGAATGCTGGAACGCCTGCTGGAGGCCGACGCCGATGTCGGCTGGTTCACCGCCGATGAGGCCTACGGGGACAACCCCGGATTACGCGCGTGGCTGCAGGGCCTGAACTACGTCATGGCCATCTCGTGCGATCAGCGCTTCGACACCCCGGCAGGGCGCATGCGTGCCGACGAGCTTGCCCGCGCCGCCGGAAACATGGGCTGGCAACGCCTTTCAGCCGGGAAAGGAAGTAAAGGCCACCGGCTGTATGACTGGCTGGTGATCGATCCCGGTGACACCGACGGGCATCTGCTGCTGGTACGCCGGTCGATCAGCAAACCCAGCGAGCTGGCCTACTGCATCTGCCACACCCACACACCCGTCCCCATCGCCGAACTCGTCCGGGTCGCCGGATGTCGTTGGGGCGTCGAGGAAACGTTCCAGTTCGCCAAGAACGAAACAGGCATGGACCACTACCAGGTGCGGAAATACGACGCCTGGTACCGGCACATCACCCTAGCGATGCTGGCCGCCGCGTTCCTCGCAGTGACCGCCTACACCGAACGAATCCGCGACCACACCTTCAAAAAGGGGCTCCCGCAACCGAAGACGAGCACCTGATCCTGTTGTCCTGCAACGAAATCAGACGACTCTGGGCCATCCTCGCCCGACCGGCACACCCCAAAGCCCATACCGACCACTGGTCCTGGTGGCGACTTCGCCACCAAACCAGAGCCCGCCGAAGCCACTACCAGCGACAACACCTCAAGCATCACACCCTGCCGCTGTAGTACTAACCTGGGCGCGCGAGAGTGGGAATACAGTGCTGGACGCTGCAGATAGGTGATAGCGCAGTCTGCAGCCGGTGGAGCGCTGAGCAGATCGCCTGTCACAGTCGCTCCGAAGGCCTACGGCCCGCGCCAGAACGCACGGAGAGGCGATACGCCGATGACGCTCACGTTAGGTCCGATTCTGCACAGCGCCGGCGTCGACCCCGGCGAGGCTCATGTGATCCGCCACGCCTACGTGCGCGAGCACGAGGACCTCGGTCTGCCGGGCATCCAAGCCGATTCCACCGACGCAGAGATCCTGCAATACACGAGCCAACAGCGCGCGCACAATTTCCCGGTCGTTGCGCCCCGCACCTGGATCGTGTTCATCCGGGAGAGCGGCGACCGGGCCCGGCTCTGGTCGGTGCTGGAGAACCGCGGCGAGACATCGAACGACGGAAAGCTGCGAACCTTCGACCTTGTCGCCTCCGAACAGTTGGCTGACCTAAGGAACCGACTCGTGATCGGGTGGAAATCACCGCGCTCCTGGCGAATCAACGCCACGACAGCGGTCGGCTACCCGGTCATGGAGATCGCCGATGCAGAGCCGATCCCGTTCCCCGGCTTCGATCGGATTGTTCTGGACTATGCACAGCTCCAGGCCGTTATGCGCGAGCATCGCTACGCTTCCTGGCGCACCGCGCTGGCGTCGGTGACGGGCGTCTACCTGATCACCGACACCCGCGACGGACGCCAGTACGTCGGCAAGGCCGACGGCGCAGAGAGCATCTGCCAGCGCTGGAAAGTCTACGCTGCCAACGGTCACGGCGGCAATGTCGAGCTGCGCAACGTCAACCCTGCGACCTTCCGATTCTCGCTGCTGCGAGTGTTCGACCCAGCAACTCCCACCCGGCAGATCGATGCGGCCGAGAGTCATTTCAAGCTCGCCCTCGACACACGCAGGCACGGCCTGAACCGCAACTGACGACCAAGCCCCTTTCCCTGTAATGGGGTAACGGGGGCGGCGGAGTGCCCGAGCAGCTGCCTCTGGGTGAAACCGGCCGCCGTGCCGTAGATTCGGCGCTGTGAGCGCCGCTGTCTTCACGAGGCATGTTCGGCAGCATGGGTTCAGTAAGGTCGGTGTATGCCGATAGCCGCTGGTTCGGGCGCAATTCCGGTCACACCGGTGCTGGTTGGCGTCATTATCGTGCTGCTCGTCGCGGCGGCCGGTGTCGTTACGCTGGGTGCCCTGGGCCGGTGGCAGGCGGTGCTCGGGGCAGGTTCGCGCGGAGCGCTGCAGCTGGTGATCGTGTCCCTGGTGATCGCTCACATTGTGAACTCGGTCGTGCTCGTCGTGGCGTTCCTGATCATGATGTTCGGTATCGCGACACGCACTGCCGGGCGGCGGATCACGCTCGACCGCACCTGGTGGTGGGCGGGTTTGCCCATCGCTGTGGGGGTTGTGCCGGTCGTGGCTGTTCTGCTCGTCACGGGTGTGGTTCCGGTGACAGGGCTGGTCCTGATTCCGCTGGTGGGTCAGCTCATCGGTGGTGCGCTGACGGCGACCACGCTTGCCGGGCGCAGGTTACTGGAGGAGTTGTCGCAGCGTCGGGGTGAGGTGGAGGCCGCGCTGTCGCTGGGCTTGACGGACAGCCAGTCGAGGCTGGAGATCGCGCAGCCGGTCGCCGGGGGTGCCCTGGTTCCCGCGCTCGATCAGACGCGGACGGTGGGCACCGTGACCCTGCCGGGCGCTTTCGTGGGCATGTTGCTCGGGGGCGCCAGCCCGGTCGAGGCGGGGGTGGTGCAGCTGTTCGTCCTCATCTCATTGCTGGCGGTGGAGGCCGTCGCGATCGTCGTCACGCTGTACATGGTGGCGTTGGGCCGGCTGACCCGGACTGAACCGGCAACGCCCCGGCCCGCGACTGGTGCCCTGCTTTCGCGAACGTGGAGTGCCGTACGAAAGGTACGGCGCCAGCGGCGTTCATGAGGAAAACAGCAGTGCGGAAGATGATCATTGCTGGATGCGCGGCAGTGCGTTAAGTTTGCTCAGCGAGCTGGCCTTGGCTCCGCCGGCTCTCCAACCCCGCAGCGACAGCAGCGGAGCGAGCACCGCGTCGCGGCGCACGATGAAATGCGCCAATGTGCGGAAACGTCCCACGGTCAGACGCTTGGTCGGATCAGCGGGGATGGGCGCCATCCAAGAAAGAACAGGTTCACGCTCGGGTCGAGCCTCACGTCTGAGCCAGCGTCCAGACTGGGGTGGCTGGGATAGCCATCACCCCGGCGCGGAGCACCAAAGTTCAACCCCGGAGATGGGTCAAAAAGAGCACGAACATTGCCCAAGAGATGGGTCGCCCCTGGGTGCGTTTTCGCAGTTCAGAGGCTGTTCAGCCCAGCTCTGACGGCTGATCTTGTGTGGCTGGCGCGGTCAATTCCGCATACCTCGTAGGCTCTAGCTGGAGGGCAAACCCACGTCTCAGACTGGCCCGACGGCTAAGCGATTTTCCGCGTCGGGATCGCCGTCGACCGTCGCTGGAGGCCCTGGGCGGGTTCACGCCGCTGATCTTCGACGATCCGTGAGCGTCCGCGCACTTGGATCAGGTGCGGACGGTCGCCCTCGTCGTCTGGATGTTGCCCTTGGCATCGGTCCAGGTCACCACGCAATCAACGGCATCGGGCGAGCCCACGGCCAGCAGCAGGGGGAACCGGGCTTCTTGACCGGGCGGGATCGTGCCCAGCGGGCCGCCCTCCCGGACCACGCGGAAGAACGCATCGTCCGGCAGATCCTCGAAGGCGAAGTCGACGTCGGAGGCTGGACCGCGTGACGTGTTGTGCAGCACCAGCGACCACTTCCGATTGGTCTTGATACGTGTGCCACTCGAAAAGTCATCGCCGCACGTCAGGCTGCGTAGCGGTACTCGTTGACCACGCCGCCGAGGACTCTGGTGCCCAGGACCCGGCCGGCGTCGAGGTCATGCAGGGAGCGGGATGGTCGTGAGCGTCGGGCGGTAGCTGGTCGCGGGCCTGGTGGAGCCGGTACCCGTTGTAGTGCCGCTGGTAGGCAGCAAGCACACGCTGGGCACGGAACTCGTTCAGGACCAGGACGCGGTCGAGGACTTCACGCCGGAGGCCGCAGATGACCCGTTCGCAGTGGCCGTTCATCCGCGATGCCCGCAGGGCGCTCTTGAAGATCTCCACGTCCTCGGCTTCGAAAGTAAGGAAGTACTTCCCATCGCGGTCGCACAGCAGAAAGCGCAAGGACTCGAAACGGATGCCCAGCCCGCGGCGAGATTCCGGGCCTGCCGCACGGCCCACTGCCGGGTCCGATGGGCGGTGACGCCGGTGATGTGCAGCCGCCACGTGCCGTGCTCGAGGAACACCAGCGCGTACAGCCTCCTGCCCAGCACGGTGCCGACGCGCAGGAATCGGCCGCGATGATGCCCTCAACCTGCGCGGTGAGGAACTCGCGCCAGGTTGGGCCGCAGCGACGCGGGGCCGGATCGATACCCGCGCGTTGAGGACTTCCCATACCGTGGATACGGCGATCCAATGCCCAAGACGGGCCAGCTCCCCCTGGATCCTGTGCCGCCACCCCGCGTTCTCTCGAACGAACTGCAGGATCAGCCTCTTGAAAACCGCCCTGGCCGGCGGGCGTCCGGTGCGGTCCCGGCGCTCGGTGAAGTCCCACTTCGCGGCGATGAATCCGCGGTGCCAGGCGAGCAGGGTTCCCGGAGTGACAGGGAAGACCTCACGCCAGCGCCGCCGGAGTATCAGCGCGAACAGGGCAGCGAACCAGAACCGGTCCGCCGCTTCGTAGCGGACCGGACCCTTGAGTTTGCGGCGTAGCACCGCTCTCGTGCCGCAATACGAGTAACTCGGCGTCCCTGGCAGTGTGACGGCGCAGCAGCACCGCCGTGGCGGACAGCAGCTTCCGGGTCACCTGGTACAGCAGCGACACGATCATCCGGACACGGTGCCAGCCGAGGACGCACTATCACTCTCAACTGCGGCGATGACTTTCCGAGCGGCACAGCCTGGACCACCCAGGCCGCCCGCAACCTCCTGGCCGACCTCGGCAACCGCGCCGCTTCCTTCCGGTTCCTCATCCGCGACCGCGACACCAAGTACACGCCAGCATTCGACGCGGTCTTCGCCACCGAGGACGTGCAGGTCATCAAAACCCCGCCACGGACACCACGGGCGAACTGCTACGCGGAACGATTCGTCCGCACCGTCCGCGAAGAATGCACCGACCGACTCCTGATCCACCACGAACGGCACGCCACGCGAGTGCTCAGCGAATACGCCGACCACTTCAACACCCACCGTCCGCACCAAAGCCTCGACCAACACCCACCGCAGCACGATCGCACGACGGTGCCGCCGAACGACGCTCTCATCCAACACCACAAGGTCCTCGGTGGACTGATCAACGAGTACACCCGAGCAGCCTGACGCCGATCAACAAAACACCAGGTCAACCCGTGCACCGAGTTTTGCACCGTACAGGCGTTGCTGGTCAGATCGACCGCCCACCGCACCTCGGTGGCGGCCTTGGTCGCGCGGGCGATGAGCTGCTCGATCGCGGCCTGGTCGTTGGCCACCTTCTGCGAGAACACGACTTTGCCCTCGCCTTCCATCGCACACGCATGATATGTGGTCTTGCCCGCGTGGATCCCGACCCAATCTTGTCGCGGGGCACCGCGAATTGGACGCCGCATCAGTCAGCCCACGGGTCGCGCCGAGACAAGCCGTGCGCTACGTCCAGCACCATCAGGGCCGAGCGGGCATCCAGGGCCGCCGTCGGGTCGCGCAGGTCCAGCCCAGTCAGCGTCTCTATCCGGCGCAGCCGCTGGCTGATCGTGTTGGGGTGCACGATGAGCGCTTGCGCGGTCGCCTGTCGGTCCAGTCGGTGGGCCAAGTGCGCGCGCAAGGTCGCCACCAGCGAGGTGCCGTGCTCCTCGTCATGCCGGACCAACGGGCCGAGAGTGCGGTCGGCGTAGCCACGCAGAGGCGCCGGGTCGTCGAGTTGGAGCAGCAGGCCTGCCACGCCGAGCCCATCCAGGGTGACGACGCCGCCGATGCGCTCGTCGCGTTCGGCGACGGTGAGTGCGCCTCGGGCGGTGCGGCAGGCCTCGGCGAACTGATGATCGGTGGGTTCGGAGACCGCGACCGTCGCCGAGGTGACACCGACGGTTGTGCAGAGCGCTCGGCGCAGCGCTTCGGCGGCGTCCGGGCCAGCTGCTGGCCCGGACGCCGAGACCGGCCACAACGCCACGATGGCGTCTCGGTGCTGGGCCACCAGTGGACGTGGGTTGATGGTGGACGCCAGCCTGTTTGCCTCCTCGGTGGCGCGCCGGCGGGCTTGGTCCGCGCTGGTTTGGCCGGTGGTGTTGATCTGCCCGACCAGTGCGCAGTGTGAACGCGCCAGGTCGTGGCCGAGTAGCCGGGCCCGGTGGCGCAGCGCGCTCGCACGTGGGTCGGCGCCGCCGAGAAGCTCGGCCAGCAGTTCGCCGCGCAGGTTCTGCTCGACTTCCAGTGCGGTGCGCCTGCGTAGCAGCTCCAGCGACAGCACCACCGAGGCGTGCTCCAGAGCGCGTCTGTCCACTGTAGACAGCTCGCCTGAGTAGCCGGGCAGCCACACTCTGGCCGGGACCTCGCCGGAGAGCACGACGTCGGCGACGACGTAGCCGTCTTGCTCGTGGACCAGCTCGGTTCCCGGCGGCGGGGCGGCCGTTGGCCAGCCTGCGACTGGCGGCTCAGTCGCCGGGCCGGCCGCGGCCAGTACCTCGCCGCGCGCGTCCTGCAGCAGCACCGCGGTGCGGAGCAGGTCGTGAAGGGCGGCAGCGATTCCGGGCATCCCACCGGAGCGGACCGCCACCCGCAGCAGCCGCTGGTGGATCTGCTCCGAGCGGGTCACCAGCTCGTGCTGCTCGCGCAAGTCCTCGACCAGCCGCGCCGAGGTGATCGCAATCGCGGCATGCTCGGCCAGCAACTGCAGGCAGCTGATCTCCTTGGCGTCGAAATCGTGCACCTCCGAGCGGTAGCTGTTCAGGGTGCCGATCACGCCGGACGCGGTAACGAGCGGGACCGACAGCATCGAACGGTAGTCCTGGTCGTGCGCGACACCGCCCCAGATGAATCCCGGCTCGCGGGAGATGTCGCTGACCGCAGCGGGGCGGCCGGACCGGTAGGCACGGCTAGACGGCGCGCCGCTGCGGGCGTCGGGTTCCAGCCGGACCGGGTGATCGGAGTTGATCCGGGCCACATAGGTTGCCGACAGCCCACTCGCCCCGGCGATCACCAGGTTGCGTTCCTCGGCGTCGGGTACCAGCACGCCGCAGAAGTCCAGCCCGAGTAGCTGGCGGGCGGTTGAGGCGACGAGGTCGAGGACGTCGCTCAGCCCGCGGCCGGAGTTCACCGCCGAGGTCAGTGTGCCGATCGCGGTCAACCAGGCGCGCAGCTCATGCTCATCCTCCACAACTATGAGTGTTTCAGAGGACATTCATTCTGTCTATTTATGTCTCCACTGACATAGCGATCGGCTGCCAGCGTGAGCAAGACTCCGACGTGCCCTACCGCCAGATCGCTACAGAAAGGGCCGGAATGTCGACGACGACCGCTTCGTACCCTGCCCACCCGCAGCCCTTCAGAGGCTTTGACCGCCCGGTGATCGACCCCGCCACCGGGGCCGTCATCCGGACCGTCACCGACAGCTCCCTCATTGAGGTCGACGCGGCGGTGTCCCGCGCCCGTGCGGCGTTTCTTGACGGCCCGTGGCCCGCGCTCACCCGCACCGAGCGTGGTCGGCTGTTGCTGCGTGCGGCGGACGTCGTCGAGGAAGCCGCCGAGGATCTCTACAGGCTCGAGACCCGCAACAACGGTCGCCCGGTCACCGAGACCCGCGCGCAGCTGTCGCGGGTGCCGGAGTGGTTTCGCTACAACGCCGGCCTGCTCGCCGCCCAACGGGATGCGGTGCTGCCCTCGGACGGCCCGTACCTGACTTACCAGCGCCGGGCCCCGCTCGGCGTCTGCGGGATCATCACGCCGTTCAACCACCCGCTGCTGATCCTGGCCCGCAGTTTGTCCGCGGCGCTGGCCACCGGCAACACCGTCGTGGTGAAGCCATCTGAGACCACCCCGCTGTCCACTCTTGCGATGGTCGAGCTGCTGGCGAAGGCCGGGATCCCCAACGGTGTGGTGAACGTGGTGACCGGAGGCCGGGAGGTCGGTGAGCGGCTGACCGGGCACCTGGACATCGCCAAGATCACGCTGACCGGCGGGACCGAGGCCGGGCGGGCGGCCGCTGTCGCAACGGCGCATCGGTTCGCCAGGGTGACCGCCGAGCTCGGCGGTAAGACCCCGATCATCGTGTTCGACGACATCGATCCCGACGTCGCCGCCGAGGGAGCCGCGTTCGCCGCGTTCGTCGCGGCCGGGCAGTCCTGCGTGGCCGGGTCCCGTTTCCTGGTGCAGCGTGCGAGTTACAACCGGTTCGTTGCGGCGCTGGCCCGTCGGGCCGACGCGATCCGCATCGGTGATCCATCGGACCCAGCCACCCAGATCGGCCCGATGGTCAGCGCGGTGCAGCGGGACAAGGTGCTTGACCTGATCGAGGCCGGACGCGCCGAGGGCGCCCGGGTCGCTGCCGGTGGCGGTGTCCCGCAGTTGCCCGCACCGCTGGACGGCGGGTTCTTCGTCCGCCCCACCGTGCTCGCCGACGCCACGATGGACATGCGGGTGGCCCGTGAGGAGATCTTCGGCCCGGTCGCCGTCGTCGTCCCGTTCGACGACGAGGCCGATGCGATCGCCAAGGCCAACGACAACCGGTTCGGACTCGGCGCGGGCGTCTGGACTCGCGATCTGGCCCGCGGGCATCGGGTGGCCGACCGGATCCAGGCCGGGATGGTCTGGGTCAACGACCACCACCGTCTCGAACCGTCGCTGCCCTGGGGCGGCATCAAGGAGTCCGGCACCGGTCGCGACGCGGGCACCGAGTCGTTCGACGACTTCACCTGGCTCAAGACCGTCGTCGCGCGTACCGCGGGTGACGACGTCGACTGGTACGGCTCCGACGTCCCGGGGCGTCTCAACTGATTTCTCGAAGCACGTTCGACCTCCGGCAAGGGAGCCGTACATGTCGAATTCCGCCGATCTCGCGCCGGGGACCTGGCGCACCGTCATCACCCGCACTCAATGGCTGGTGCTGGCCGGCACCACGATGGGCTGGGCATTGGATGGGTTCGCGGGCAGCCTGTACGCGCTGATCCTCGGCCCGGCGATGACCGAGTTGCTGCCGCACAGCGGCATCGAGCCCGGCACCGGCACTATCGGGCTCTACGGCGGCCTGACCGTCGCGCTGTTCCTGTTCGGCTGGGGTACCGGCGGGATCGTGTTCGGGATCCTCGCCGACTACTTCGGCCGGGTCCGGGTGCTGTCCGCCGGGATCGTGACGTACGCGGTGTTCACCGCGCTAGCCGCCTTCGCCGACACCTGGTGGCAGCTGGGCGTGCTGCGGTTCGTCGCCGGGCTCGGCTCCGGGGTGGAGGCGCCGGTCGGCGCCGCCCTGGTCGCCGAGGTGTGGCGCAACCGCTACCGAGCCCGCGCCTGCGGTGTGATGATGTCCGGCTACGCGATGGGCTTCTTCATCGCTGCGGTGTCCTACGCGATCCTCGGTGGCTACGGCTGGCGGCTGATGATGGGCATCGCCGTCCTGCCGGCGCTGCTGGTGTACTTCATCCGCAAGCATGTCCCGGAGCCACCGGAGATCCGCGGCATGATCGCCGCCCGCCGCGCCCGCCGGGCCAGCGGACAGCGCACCGAGCAGGACCGGTTCGTGCTGATCCGGCTGCTCACCCCGCCGCTGCTGCGCCCCACCCTGGTCGGCACTGCACTGGCCACCGGCTCGCTGGTGGCGTTCTGGAGCGTCTCGACCTGGTACCCACAGGTGATCCGGCAGGCCGCCGCGGCGGCCGAGCTGTCCCCGGATGTGGCGAACTCCCGCGTCGCGATCGCCTCGATGCTGTTCAACGCCGGGGGCGTGTTCGGCTACGCCACCTGGGGCTTCCTCGCCGACAAGATCGGCCGCCGCGGGGCGTTCCTCACCAGCTTCGCGATCTCCGCCGCCAGCGTCGGATTCCTTTTCCCGTTCGAACCCGGATGGAAAACGTTCCTGCTGGTCGTGCCGGTCGCCGGGTTCGGTCTCTACGGCGCGCTGTCCGGGATCTTGGTCTACGGCCCGGAGCTGTTCCCACCGTCGGTCCGGGCCACCGGCATGGCGCTCTACAACGGCATCGGCCGCTACTTCACCGCAGCCGGCCCGCTGATCGCTGGAGTGATCGCTGCCTCCTGGTTCGGCGGCGACCTCGGCCTGGCCACCACCTGTGTGGTCGCGGTCGGCCTGCTCGGCGCGCTCGGGCTGCTGTTCGCTCCCGAGACCCGTGGCATGCCCCTTCCGTCCAACCCGGCGCCCGTCCCGGACCCTGCGCCGGGCGCCACGGCCCGTTCCGAGGAGAGTCTTTGATGTCCCCCTACACCCATGCCCGCGCCGCCGTGATCGGCGGCTCCATCGGCGGGCTCACCACCGCGCTGCTCCTGCGCGACCTCGGTTTCGAGGTCGACGTCTTCGAGCGCACCCCGACCCCACTGGACGGTCGAGGCGGCGGCATCGTGCTGCAGCCCGACACCGTCCGCTGGTTCGCCGAGCGCAGCGACCAGAACCCCGCGACGCTGTCCACCTCCACCGAGTACGTCCAGTACCTGGGGCCCGGTGACGAGATCGTGCACCGCGACCGGCGCCGCTGGACCTACACCTCCTGGGGCACCTTCTACCGCGCGCTGCTGGCCGATTTCGGCACCGATCACTACCACCTCGGCGAGTTCGCCTGCGGCGTCTCCCAGGACGCCGACTGCGCGACCGTGAGGTTCGTCAGCGGCCGGCAGGCGCAGGCCGAGCTGGTGGTGTTCGCCGACGGGATCACCTCGATCGGCCGCCGGCTGCTCGACCCGTCTTCCGAGATGGAGTACTCCGGCTACGTCGGCTGGCGGGGCACCGTGCCCGAGTACCAGTTGCCCGCCGAGGTCCGCTCGCTGCTGGGCAACGCGATCTCCTACAGCGTCGTCCCGCACTCGCACATCACGCTCTACCCGATCCCCGGCGAGACCGGGACCGGGCCGCGGGACAGGCTGATGAACTACGTCTGGTACCGCAACGTCCCGGCCGGCTGCGAACTGGACGAAATGCTGATCGACAAGCGCGGCTTCACCGGCACCGTGTCGCTGCACCCGGGCCAGGTCCAGGACCGCTACGTCGACGAGATGCGCGCAACCGCCGCGCAGCTGCTGGCTCCGGCCGCGGCCGAGGTCGTCACCGCCACCGAGCAGCCCTACATCCAAGTGGTCTCCGACATCCGGTCGGCGAAGATGACCGACGGCCGGATCGCCCTGCTCGGCGACGCCGCGTCGGCCGCCCGCCCGCACGCCGCGGCCGGCACTGCGAAGGCCGCCGCCGATGCCTGGGCGCTAGCCGACGCGCTGACCGATTCCGACGGCGACATCGCCGCCGCGCTGCGCAAGTGGGAGCCTGCCCAGCTCGAACTCGGCTCACGCCTGCTGGAGCGGGTGAAGGAGATGGGCGAGCGCTCCCAGTTCCACAACACCTGGACCCCCGGCGACCCGAGCCTGCGATTCGGCCTCTACGGCCCCGGCCGCTGAGCTCCCCGCCATCCGAATACCGCCTCTGGAAGGACCCTGAAATGACCGATACCGGATTCCTGTCCGACCTGCCGCTGGCCGGCGAGCTGGTCGGCACCGACTTCGAGGGCTGGAGCCCCGAGCTGCGCGCCGAGTTCGAGGCGCATTCCTACGACGGCGAGGTCGGTTCGCGGCTGCTCAGCGAGAACGACCGCGTGCGGGTCTGGGAAATCCGCCTCGCGCCCGGCGAGCGCTGGCACGCCCACCGGCACGTGCTGGACTACTTCTGGACGGCCGTCAACGCCGGACGCAGCCGCCAGCACACCAGCGACGGCACCACCCGCGAGGTCTCCTACGGCGCGGGCGAGACCAGGCACTTCACCTTCGCGCAGGACCAGTACCTGCTGCACGACATCGAGAACATCGGCGACACCGAGCTGGTATTCACCACCGTCGAGCACCTGGACAGCGCTAACGCCCCACTCCCCCTGGACCGCCGATGACCGCCACGCCGAAAGCGGGTCCGGTCGACGTGCACGCCCACTGGTTGCCTGCGGACCTGTTCGGGCTGCCGCCGGGCGCGCCGTACGGGCCGCTGCGGGACCGGGATGGGCAGCTCTACCTGGGTGAGGTACCGCTGTCGATCGCCACCAAAGCGATGAGTGACGTCCCGGCGATCCGGGCCGACATGGCCGAGGCCGGGATCGCGGTGCGGGTGCTCTCGGCGCCACCGTTCGCGTTTCCGGTCGCGGGTTCTGCCCCGGACTATGTCGACGCGTTCAACGACGCGCTCGGCGCGGTCGTCGCGGACTCCGGCGGCGCGCTGCTCGGGCTCGGCCTGGTCCCACTGGACGACGACGCAGCGGCTACCGCCCGGTTGGAACGGCTGGTGTCGGTACCCGGGATCGCCGGGGTGGCGATCCCGCCGCTGTTGGGTGGCGAGTCACTGGACCGCGGGACGCTCCGGCACGTGCTCACCGACTGCGCCCGACTCGGGCTCTCAGTGCTGGTGCACCCTATGCAACTCCCCCGGCCCGAGTGGCGCGACCACTACCTGGCCAATCTGATCGGCAACCCGGTGGAAACGGCGACAGCGGTGGCGGCGCTGCTGCTCGGCGGGGTGCATGACGCGCTGCCGGGGCTGCGGATCTGTTTCGTGCACGGCGGTGGTTGCACCCCGGGCCTGCTGGGCCGCTGGGACCACGGTTGGCGCACCCGGCCCGACGTCCGCCGCGACTCGACCCGCCCACCCGGCGAGGCGGTGCGTGATCTGTGGTTCGACACCGTCACCCACGACCCGGCGCTGCTCGGCTTGCTCACCGAGCGGGTCGGGAAGCAGGCGGTCGTCTGCGGCAGCGACTACCCGTTCGACATGGCGCAGCGTGATCCGGTCGGATTCGCCATCGCCGGCGGGCTGGACACCGCGACGCTGACCGCGAACGCCCGTTCCTTCCTGGGGGTGACGTCATGACCGCGCTGTTCAGCCCGCTGCGGCTGCGCGACCTGGATCTGCCGAACCGGGCCTGGCTCTCGCCGATGTGCCAATACAGCGCCGGCGCCGACGGCGTCCCCACCGACTGGCACTTGGTGCACCTCGGTGCTCGGATCACCGGTGGGTTCGGGCTGGTGTTGACCGAGTCGACGGCCGTCTCGCCGCAGGCCCGGATCAGCCCGGCCGACGTCGGGCTGTGGTCGGACGAGCAGGTCGCAGCCTGGCAGCGGATCACCGGCTTCGCCCACGCCCATGGCACCGCGATCGGGGTGCAGCTCGGGCATGCCGGGCGCAAGGCCTCGACCCGCGTGCCCGGCCAGGGCCGAGGTTCGGTACCGCCGGAGGAAGGTGGCTGGACCGCGCTCGCCCCGTCGGCGTCGGCCTACCGCGGCTACGCGACACCGGCCGCGGCGTCGCCCGCCGACCTGGAGAGGATCGTCGCGGACTTCGCCGCGGCCACCGAGCGGGCGGTGCATGCCGGTTTCGACGTCGTCGAGATCCACGCCGCGCACGGCTACTTGCTGCACCAGTTCCTCTCACCGCGGGCCAACCACCGCACCGACGCCTACGGAGGCTCGTTCGAAAACCGGATTCGCCTGCTGCTGCAGGTGGTCGACGCGGTCCGCGCGACCTGGCCGGACGACCGGCCACTGCTGTTGCGGCTCTCGGCCACCGACTGGGTGAACGGCGGCTGGACCCCGGAGGAAACCGTCGAACTCGCCCCGCGGCTGGCCGAACGTGGGGTCGATCTGCTCGACGTCACCACCGGCGGGCTGGACCCGGACCAGCAGATCCCGGTTGGGCCTGGCTATCAAGTGCCGTTCGCGCACCGCGTGCGCTCCGCAGTACCCGGGCTGCCGGTCTCCGCAGTCGGACTGATCACCGACCCGGAACAGGCCGAGACGGTCCTCAGCGACGGCGCCGCCGACGCCGTCCTGCTCGCCCGGGAGGCGCTGCGTGACTCGTCCTGGCCGCTACGGGCCATGGCCCGGCTGGACCCGCACCGGCTGACCGAGATCTACCCCTGGCAATACGGCCGGGCCGTTCCGAGTCCGTCCACAGTGGCCTCCTGACGAGCTTCACCCGGCAACGCACCCACAGCACCACCCGTGGTCACCACGAGCGGTGCTGTGGGGTCCGGCGGCGACCGCCTTCGAGGCGGGCCCATCACCCACCGGACACACCGCTCGAAACCCGGCACGGCGGCGGTCCGGCCGACAACGTCACCAACGCCGGCCTGCCTCCCCGCCTCCCACCGTCCTGCCCCGGATCACTCCTGACGGGACAGATAGGAACGCGCATTGATCAGCCTCGACCACATCGCCGTCTGGTCGGACAACCTCTACCGGACCACCATCGACCTGAGCCGGGCGACGGGGCTCGGCAGCGCCGACGGCGGCTACTTCCCCGGGCTCGGCCTAGGGCAGAAGTTGCTGTCGCTGGGCGATTACGTCTACATCGAGGTCGAGAGCATCGTCGATCACCGGATGATCGCCGAGCGGGCGCCGATGGCGCTCGAGTTGGAGCGCCAGACCGCGAACGGAGACTGCTTCGCTGGCCTGTGCCTGCGCAGCGACAACCTCGACGAGATAGCCGAGTTCGCCCGGCATCGGGGAATCGCGCCGGCCGAGAACATCATCGGCGGAAAGGTCCGGATGGTGCCCGCGCAGGGCAGCGGCCCGTCGGTGCACGCGCCGGACTTCTGGAACTCCTGGCGGCTGGGCAAGCCCAACATCTACTACGTCCCCGACCTGACGAACCACTCCAGCCTGCTCCCGCCCCAGCCAGGCACCGGTGACGTGCGGGGCACCGGGGTCATCTCCGTTGAGATCGGCGGCACCGAGCCCGACCTGCGGACGTGGCTCGGCGACGTCGTCAAACCAGCGGAACTGGGGATCGAGATCGTTTACAACGGCGGCCCGGACGGGCTCTATGCGGTCACCTTCGACTCCACCGATGGTCCCCGAACCATCCGCCTGAACCCGATCACGCTCTGAGCCCCGACACGGCCACGCACCACAGGAGCAAACAGATGCCCACCGCCGTTCCCCAAGCCCCCGCAGTGCAGACGACCCGGAAAGTGCGCCGCGCAGCCATCTCCGGATTCTTCGGAAGCGCGCTGGAGTACTACGACTTCCTCATCTACGGGTCGGCCGCTGCCCTGGTCTTCAACAAGATCTTCTTCCCGAACACCGGCGCGACCGGTCTCCTGCTGTCGATCGCCTCGTTCGGCGTCGCCTACATCGCCCGGCCGTTCGGTGCCGTGCTGTGGGGCCACCTGGGAGACAAGCTGGGACGCCGGCTGGCCCTGGTTCTCACGATCGGGTTGATGGGTGTCGCCACGTTCGCGATCGGATTGCTGCCCTCCTACAACACCATCGGCGTCGCGGCTCCGATCCTGCTTGTCCTGCTTCGACTCCTGCAGGGCCTGTCCGCGGGCGGAGAGTCGCCGGGATCGAGCTCGTTGACCGTGGAGCACGCCCCCGACGACCGGCGGGCGTTCTACGCCAGCTTCTCCATGAGCGGGATGCAACTGGGGATGGCGCTGGGCAGCCTCGTGTTCTTGCCGGTCGCAGCATTACCAGAGGAGCACATGCTGAGCTGGGGCTGGCGGCTGCCGTTTCTGCTCAGCGGGATCTTGACGCTCGTCGCCTACTTGCTCCGGCGCAAACTCGAAGAACCGGAAGTGTTCACCGAGATGCGGCACCGCGACGAGCACGCCTCGCTGCCGATCGCGACGCTGCTGCGCGAGCACTGGGCGACCACCCTGCGAGTGGCGCTGTGCAGCGGGGTCAACGTCGTTGGAACGATCTTCAACGTCTTCGCGCTGGCCTACGCGACTGGGGCCGCAGGCCTCTCCCGGCCGGTGATGCTGACCGTGGTGGCGCTGGGCAACCTGGGGGCGGCTGTGATGGCCCCGGTTGTCGGGCGGTTGTCGGACCGCATCGGTCGCAAGCCGGTGTTCGTACTCGGCGCACTCGGCTCCAGCCTGTCCCTGTTCGTGCTGTTCAGCGCGATCGACGCCGGAAACATCACGCTCGTATTCATCGCAGGACTCACGGGGATGAGCGTCTTCTACATCATGCCCATCGGGGTCGGTGCCGCGTACTACCCGGAGCAGTTCCCGGCGCGGGTTCGCTACACCGGGATGGCCGTCGGGCTGATGCTCGGCCTGCTCGGGTCCGGATTCGCGCCCACGCTGGCCCAGGCGATCAGCGTTGGAACGAGCAGCTGGCGGCCGTCGGCGTGGATCTGCGTCGGAATCGCAGTGCTGGCCTCAATCGCAGCTCTGGCCGGGCCGGAGACCCACCGGATCACAACAGCCCGGCTCGGCCGGCGATAAAGCCGTCGAGGACCTTGCCGAGGGCTTCGGAGTGCGCCCTGCGCCGCCTACACCCCCGCCAACCCGGACCTCACAGTCTTCCACAGCCCCGCGGTCAAAGAACCGAGGAACCGAAGCGCGCACATCGAGAACAGTCGCGAGGGGCATCGGCAGTCATATGACCTACTCACGTCCCAGCCGAGATAACCATGCTTACCAATGTGTACTTGCACATGAGGGAAGCTTCGCGCTGTCGAACTGACGGAGTGAGTTGAGGATTCTGGCCACCGCCTAAGCAAGGCGTTCTCTTCCCGAGCGCACTCTCCCCACTCCTATGGAAGTCGTTTACATGCGGATTGCCTTGACGACAACGTCCGTACCGGATGGTGACAAGCTGGCCTTTTGGAATCAGGCCATCACGCGCACGCTCGGCCCACAAACGGTCACACCCAGAAACAAGGCTCCCTTCGCCGGGCGGATCACCGCCGACAGCCTGGGGTACCTCAAGGTTGCGACCATCGAGGCAGACGCGCAGCGGATGAGTCGAATGCCACAACACGCAGCCCAGCTCGACCGTGAGTTGGTGTCCATCGGCCTGCAGGGCCAGGGCCGTTCAGAGCTGATCCAGGACAGTCGGACAGCCCTCCTCAGCCCGGGCGATCTGGTCGTCTACAAGGCGACCCGCCCATACACGCTCGACCAATACGACCACTTCCGCATGCACGTCTTCCACGTGCCACGAAAGGCTGTAGCACTTCCGCACTCGGACATCTGCGCGGTCATGGCCACGGCGCTACCCACAGATTCGGGCGTTGCGGCCATGCTGGCACCGCTTCTGTCCATGCTGGCCACAACAGCGGCTACGTGCCCGCCCCATGTGGGCGAGCAACTGGCGGGAACCGTCACCGATCTATTGGCCGCGCTGATCAGCGAGCGGACCAGGAAGAGCGAGAGCGCCGGGGAACGCAGCGCCGGGCAGGCAATGGTCCGACGAGTGCGCGAGTACGTCAACCAGCACCTGGCCAATCCCGACCTGTCGCCCGAAGCAATCGCCGCTCACCACCGCATCTCAGTTCGCTATCTGCACAAGATCTTCGAAGGTGAGGGCACCACGATCAGCCGCTGGATTCAGCAACGCCGGTTGGAGGAGTGCAGCCGCGAGCTCGCGCGGCGTCACCGCGTGATACCAACGGTGTCCGCCGTCGCCCAACGGTGGGGCTTCGTGAATCCGGCCCACTTCAGCCGGGTCTTCCGTGCGGCTTACGGCATGTCACCGCGCGAGTGGCGCAACGCTGCCGCACTGCAGGAGGCCCAGTCGACGAGCAGTTGATCGATCTCTGCCGCCATGCTGTGGCCTGATGCCGTCGTTGAAACGACATCACGCAGGGGCCACCGGCGGATTTGAGGCAAATGTGGTGACGTCCGTTGCAGAAGCACGACAGAGTAGGCACCGACCTAACTGTGCTGTCTCATGAGATTGGTTCCACGGAGTAGACCCGTTATCTGCGGCTCTTTGAGCGCTTGGTGGTCGGCGCTGGGGTGACGCGCTCGGGTCGTGCTGGCATTTCGTCGGTGTCGCCGACGAGCCAGCGTAGGAAGCCGAGGATCAGCGGCCCATGCAGATGAACCAGGACATATCTCACGTCACTCTTGCGCCACGACGCTGCCCGTCGGAAGCGGCCGTTTCCACTGGGTGGCTAGTGTTGGAGAGTTCGACACCAGCCGCCCAGAGGGCCTGTTTCATGAGCCAGCGGTCACTTGGCGATGAGCTTCGCGGCGTCGGGGGCGTAGACGGTCATCCAGTGCGGACGCAGCCGGTAGTAGAACACGTCCTTGTCCCACTCGGCGTGATCGCCGTAGAAGTCCTTGAGGTACGTGAGCAGGTCTGGCCAGTCTGCGGCCGGCTCGTCGTCCTCGGGGTTGAGTATCTCCACCGTGCCGTGCGTGAACACTCCCAGGTCCTCGCCGCGCATGTGCGCGACGCTGGCGGCGGGGCGAGCCGCGAGGTGGCGAGCCTTGGCGGCGCTGCGTGCTGTACCGAAGTACCACTTGCCGTGCAGGAAGTGCCCATCCACACCGCTGATCCGCGGCTCGCCCTTCGCCGTCACGGTGGACAGGGCGAGGGTGCACATGCCGACCAGGATCTGGGTGAGCTGCTCGGCGGTCAAAGTGCGCTCGGTAACGATCGAACGGAGGTGATCGGTGGAGCGGGACAGGGAGGCGTCGAGCAGGGCCTGGAGCTCATTGAGTTCTTCGGGTGTTTCACGCATCAGTCCACAATAGGCACCGCTGGACCATCCTCAGCATCGCACGGCGGCCAGACGAAGACGGCGCCGCAGAGTCACATCACCTCACCGAACTCGACACGCCACCACCTGGCCGTCGCCAGCACCCTTCATCGTCTAATGTCGCCTTATACGGCGCACAGAGTCCGACACGCTGGTCGCAACGCGACACGCTCGCAACAGGACATGGCCACTGCCGCGACAACCGCAGCCAGGGCACCCGCGAAGCAGCGCAGATCATCGCCGCCGTCTGCCACGCCGCACCCGGTATCCGGTTGCACGGGTTCGGGATCAAAACCTCCGGTTTGCGCGACTACGGCAGCCACCTGCACAGCGCGGACTCGATGGCCTGGTCCTACGCCGCCCGCCGCTCACCCCGCCTGCCCGGCTGCACCGCACACAAGAACTGCGCCAACTGCCCACGGTTCGCGTTCCACTGGCGCGAACGCGTGCTGGCTTCCCTTGCCGGGCACGCCACCCGACCCGCCGGGCCGCTCGGCCCCACTCGAAAAGGGGGAAAGGTGTCCAGAAAACTAGACACCTCGCGTCGACTGGCGCTGTCGGCCTTCCGCGACGAGGCCGCCCGTCTCGAACGCAACACCACGATCCGGTGGGCGAACCGGGACGGCATGTCGGTGCGGGCCATCGCGAAGTTGATGGACCTCAGCCCGGCCCGCGTCGGACAGATCTTCGCCGAACCCGACGAACCGCTCCTCGACCAACTCCGGGCACTACGCGCCCGCTGGGGCGTCGACGATGACCCGGCCTCCCGTGCTGCGGCTGATCTGATCATCGCCAACATCACCGCTGGCGAACTGGTCACCAACGGTGCCGACGAGCACGCCACCGCCGGGTTTGTCGGTGATCTCGGGCATGATCGCCCCAATGGTGACGGAGAGATGTCGTTGTTCGACATGCAGTGACATAGGTGGGGAGGAACGCACGGTGCAGATCATCGGCCGCGCTGGTTCCTTCCTCGTCGCGTCGCTGATGTCTGTGCCTGCGGGCAGCAATGGCAGGGCATCGCAACGCGCCGCTGACGCCGGAAGGCCGTCGGCGGCTGTGTGCGCGCGTCGATGCCGGTCGCCCTATCGCTCACGTCGCCGCTGAAGCGAACATCTCCCGCCGCTGCCTGGCCAAGTGGTACGCCCGCTGGCAACAACACGGCGAAGCCGGACTGACCGACCAGTCCTCGCGCCCCGATCGCAGCCCGCAAGCCACGCCCGATGACGTGGCGGATCTGATCGAGGCGCTGCGCAAGCAGACCAAACACGGCCCCGTTCGCCTCGCCGATGCGCTGGCCCGCCACCACGGCATCACCGTTGCCCCGGCCACCGTGCACCGCGTTCTGGTCCGTCGCGGACTCAACCGGCTCCGCGACCTCGATCCGCCCACAGGAGAGAAAATGCGTGCCGTCGTCCGCTACGAACACGACCGCGCCGGGGACATGGTGCACGTCGACGTGAAGAAACTCGGCCGCATCCCCACTGGTGGAGGCTGGCGCATGCACGGCATCGGCACCGACGCTGCCCGCGCCTCCAAACGCGCCGGACCAGGCACCGGGCGAGTCGGCTACCTCTACCTGCACAGCGCTATCGACGACCACTCTCGGCTGGCCTACACCGAAGCACTCGACGACGAGAAGGCCGACACTGCCGCCGGATTCTGGCTGCGCGCTGTCGCGTTCTTCGTTGAACACGGCATCACGCCGATTCACCGTGTGCTCACCGACAACGGCTCCTGTTACCGCTCCCGAGCCTGGGCCGCTGCCGTCCACACGACCGGAACCAAGCACAAGCGGACCCGGCCCTACACGCCGCGCACCAACGGCAAGGTCGAGCGCTGGCACGGCACTCTGGCCCGTGAATGGGCCTACGTCCGCGACTACACCAGCGAGAACGAGCGGCTGGAGGCGCTGGCGGACTTCCTGAACTTCTACAACCACCAGCGCCCGCACTCAGCCCTCGGCGGCCAGCCGCCCATCACCCGGACCCGTGGCAGCGACTACCGCATCACCGTCGACCAGCCGCCCAAACCGGCCGACGACTACCCCGTCCAACTCACCCTGGACGACGACCTCGTGTAACCAACGTCCCGAGACATCACACCTAACGCGACTCCACTTCGCCTGCAAGTGCGTCCCGCAGAGCGCGGCGAGAGGCTACGCCCAGCTTGGGGAAGATCTTGTACAGGTGGGCCCCCACGGTGCGCGGGGACAGGTGCAGTTGCCGGCCGATCTCCTTGTTGGTCATCCCTTGCGCTGCCAGTTCCGCGATGCGCAGCTCATGTGCGGTGAGTGCGGACCTGCCGTCGGCGAGATCCACGCCCTGCGCGACTCCGTTGGCGCGCAGCTCCTCCGCCGCCCTCTTCGCCCAGGGCTCGGTCTTGAGACAGCGGAAGGTCGTCAGCGCGCGGCTCAAATGGATGCGCGCTCGGCTGCGGTCGTGGCGTCGGCGCAGCCACTGGCCGTAGGCGAGCTGGATCCGCGCCTGCTCGAAGGGCCACTGCTCGGCCTGGGGCAACTCCAGAGCATGCTGGAACAACCGGTCGGCGGACTCGTCCTCCGTGGCCAGCGCGGCCGAGCCCGCGAGGATGAGCGCGTGGTGCGAGGAGATGGCGTCCATGCGGGCCTGCCGGCCGGCCATCACGTGTGCCCGGGCCTCTGCGATACGTCCGGTGCGCACACATGCCTCGACCAGGTCCAAGAAAACGCGGTGGAAGTAGGGGAAGAAGGGCGGCAGCACACCCGGTGGGGTAAGCGCGCTCAGATAGGTGTAGGCCTCCTCGTAGGCGCCGCGGGTGACCGCGGCCCGGGCGTTGGTCTCGGCGACCATGCCCAGTACGAGGTTCAGCCGCCGCGGTCGCGCCCAGTCGGCGCTCTCGGTGTTGAGCACTGCGAGCCGCTCGTCGTTTC
>NZ_FNOK01000087.1 GCF_900106995.1 Saccharopolyspora shandongensis | reverse complement strand
CCTCGGCTGGACCGATCCCCAGATCGCCGCCCACTGCCGCATGACCACCTACACCACCGCGCGAATCCGCGACCGCCTGCGGCTCGCGCCGAACCACCCACGAAAGGAGGCGGCGTCCTGATGCCCTGGTTCCCCGTTGATGACGGCTTTGCGTTCCACCGCAAGGCAGTCCGAGCAGGTAACGCCGCGATCGGCTTGTGGACCCGTGCCGGGTCCTGGTGCGCCCAACAGCTCACCGACGGGTTCGTGCCCGAGGACATGGTGACTGTGCTCGGGACCACCCCGCAGGCCGAGAAGTTGGTGCGCGCTGGGCTGTGGGTGCGCGCCGAGGGTGGCTACCAGTTCCACCAGTGGACCGAAAACGGCCGGAATCCGACGCGCGAAGACGTTCTTTTGCGCCGCAAAAAAGACGCCGAGAAGAAAGCGCGAGCACGCGCGGCGAAAGCGGCGAAATCCGAAGCGCAGCAGGTCAACGAGGACTGTCCCCAGGGGACGCCCGAGGGACGCACCGGGGGACTCCCCGAGGGAGTCGGCTCTACCCCTCCCCTCCCCTCCCCTCCACAAGAGAAGAAGACTTCGTCTTCTTCTGGGCCGCGCAAGCGCGCCACCCGCATCCCCGAAGGCTTCACGGTCACCGCCGAAATGGTCACGTGGGCTCGGGAGAACTGCCCGAACGTCGACGGCCGCCGGGAAACCGAGATGTTCGTCAACCACTGGACAGCGAAGTCCGGCAAGGACGCCACCAAACACGACTGGGAACGCACCTGGCGGAACTGGCTGCTGCGCTCCCAGAAGGACGCAGAGCGCCGCGCACCCGCCCGCGCAGGGCAAACCACCAAGGCGGACCGGATCGACGCTCTCGATGCGTTCCTGGTCCCGGATGAGCCCCACCTGCGCGCGCTGCCGGGCGGTGCGGCATGAGCCTCACGCAGAACGAAATCATCGGCGTGCTCAAGGTCGCCACCGCCTACGACGGACGCCAGCGCGGCGAGGCCGACGTCATGGCGTGGATGGACTCCGCGGCCCGCGCCAAGTGGACCTACTCCGAGGCGCTGGAAGCCGTGAAGGACCACTTCGCGTTCGACGGCAGCTGGATCGGCCCCGCAGTGGTGACCAAGCGGATCCAGGCCCGCCGCGATGCCGCCGAGCGGGCCCGGCTCGCCGAACTCGGCGCCGCCAAGCGCGCCGAGATCGAGTCCGGCGACGCGGACCACACCGCCGACCCCGATCGCGTCCGGTCCGCTATCGAGGCCGTTGCCGATCGCCTCGGCTGGCAGCGCAAACCCAAGCGCACCCACGCGGCGCTCGCCGTCGCCTGCCCTCACTGCGGAGCAGCCCCCGGCCGCAAGTGCGCCCGCACCATCCGTCGCGGCCACCGCGCAGGTGAATTCGTGCCCCTGTCCACCGTCCACGACTCGCGCGTGGGCGCCTTCCAGAACGGAGACCACTGACCATGCCCCTGCCCAAGATCAACGGAGAAGTCGCCCGGCTGTGGGCCGACCCCGAACTGCGCTGGACCCCGTCCGGCCGGGCCGTGGTGACGGTGCCGCTGGTGTTCAACAAGCGCAAGCGCACCGACGCCGGGGAATGGGAAGACGCCGGAACCATGTTCGTCCGCGCCCAGGCGTGGGAGCAGTTCGCCGAGAACATCGCCGAGAGCCTGTCCAAGGGCGACGAGGTCGTGGTGACCGGCGAGCTGTCGGTGCGCGACTACGACCGCAAGGACGGCAGCAAAGGCCAGTCCATCGAGCTCGCGCTGTACGCGATCGGCCCCAACCTCAAGCGCCACTTGGCGAAAACGCTCCGCATCGACCGCCAAGACGCGCCCGAGTCCACGCCCACCGGCGACCCGTGGGGCAGCGCCCCGCCGCCAAGCGGCGGCAGCGTCGCCGACGAACCCCCGTTCTGATCCCGAATCCCGGCCCCACATTCGCCGCACAGCACCGAAACCCCGATCAGGAGTACCGATGGACACCCGAAACGCCACAGACGACGTGAGGCCGCGAAACACGTGCGATCACCGCGAGCTGCTCGACGACCTTGAGCTGGGCATGGCCTACGAGGACGACCGCGACATCGACGAGTTCCGCGACCGCCACCCCGAGCGCGTCGCCGCCATCGACACCCTGCGCGCCGTGCTCGGCCTGACCCCGCCGCCGATGCACCCCGGCGACGACCCCGAGCTGCACAACCTTCTGAACGAGGGTTGGTCGACGTGCATGGACACCGTGCGCCGCACCATCACCGAACAGCTCGGCGGTGCCCGATGACCCACACCCGCAACCGCCGGTCGGCCAAGGCCGCCGGCACCCGCTTCGAACGCGACATCGCCGACTACCTCGCCCGCTATGTCGACGACCGGATCGACCGCCGCGCACGCACCGGAGCGAAGGACCGCGGCGACATCGGCGGACTGCGCACCCCCGGCGTAGTCGGCGGCCGGATCGTCGCCGAATGCAAGAACACCACCCGTGTCGAGCTCGCCAAGTGGGCGGCCGAGACCGAGCTCGAACGCGGCAACGACGACGCCGTGGCCGGGCTGATCGTCCACAAGCGAAAAGGGGTCACCAACCCCGGGCAGCAGTGGGTGACCTGCACTGTCGATGACCTGGTCGCGCTGCTCACCGGCCACCGCCCGCAAGACGACGACGCCGCGGCCGACGAGTGGGTACAGCGCATGGCCCAGCTGCCCGCCGCCAAGGTGCGGGCGCTGCTGGTCGACGCCGGGTGGTGGCCGGCCGACAAGCCGTTCGTCGCCCCGGAGGTGCCCGCGTGACCGCCGCCGACAACCGCGTAGCCGTCGTGGTGTTCCTCGCCGTTGAGGACGGAGCCGACCGGCTCGACCGGGCGCACATCGCCGAACGAGCCGTCAAGCAGGCCATCACGACCGCGGGCACCTCGACCGGAAACGGCATCGTCCTGCCCGCCACGTTCCCCGGCAACCACAGCACCACCGCAACCGTGCACGGCGTCGTCGAGCTCGGCGCGGCGATGCGCAACGGCTACGCGTGGGCGCTCCCGACCGCAACCGCCTACCCGCCAGAGGTGACCGAATGACCGCCGCCCCGCCGGAACGCCGCCGCGCCGAAGCCGTCCGCGCCGCCGCCGGTGCGCTCGACGTGCTCAACATCGCCGACGTCGACGCCCTGCTGCGCGTCGCCGCGTGGATTCTTGGCGAGCACCAGGCCGACGACGACACCGAAGCGGCAGCGTGGGCACGGAGCATGGCCAACATGCCCGACGACAAGGTGCACGCGCTGCTGGTCCGCGGCGGATGGCTGCCGACGGACGAGCACCCGGCCGTGCGCGAAGCCGAAGCAGCAGACCGTGCCGAGCAGGCCGCCGCGAAGGGTGGGCAGATTGCGCCTACTCCTGGCGGTGACCAGCAGGACGACGGTCCCGAGGCTGACCGGTTCGGGACGGTCCGTGTCCACCCGGGTGAAGACCCGGAGGACCCGATTGCACGGCGCGCGTGGCTGATCAACGCGCGAGGCATCGGCCCGATGACGTGGTGGGACGACGATGCCGTGTCCTGGAGGTCGCATGCCGAGGTCCAGGGATGGCCGCGGCAATCCCTCGCCGACGTCGCGCGGGTGCTCTCGCACCTGGGCACAGCGCACACCGACAACACCCGACGCTGACCCGCGCGCCCGGCCAGGAATGCCCACCTGGCCGGCCATCTCTCGGAGGTGACCGAATGCACTGCGATGACTACACCGCCCCCTGCACCGTCGACCGCTGCCAGCGCACCGCCGAACCCGGCCGCTACGCCTGCGAGCCCTGCGCCGAGCGGATGCGCAGGTGGCTTCGCGAGATCGACGACTACGCCGCCACCCTCACCGCCGCACCCGGCCGCGGTGGCGAGGGTGGCCGGCGGTCACCCGGCTACGGCAGCAGGCCACCCGCGAACCTCGACGTGATCGCCGCACTCGACCCTCGCAGCGTCGCGCACGTGATCGGACCCGACGACACCGACGGCGCCACCCGATCCATCATCGGCACCGTGAACCGCTTGTGCGGCTGGGTGCATTCCGAGTTGCGACGGCTCGACGCGGACCACCATGCGCCGCCACGGGAATTGACGATCACCAGGGGCACGGGGTGGCTGCGCGGATACATCGACTGGTGCACCACGCAGCCATGGGCCGACGATCTCGCCGATGACCTCCGCGAGCTTCACGCCCAGGTGCAGCGGCTCGCCGGAAACTCGACTCGGCCGCTCGCCCCGTGCTGGGACTGCGGCGGCCCGCTGTGGCCGGTGGGCGATACCGACACACTCGCTGTGCGCTGCGGGGACTGCGGAAGCTCCTACGATGGGCTGGCGCTGCTTGACCTCGGGCAGCGGCTCGCGTTCGAGACGATGGGGGCAGCGTGACCACGGACCGGCAGCGTGCGCAGTACCGCGCCGAGCAGGACCTCATCATCAAGGCCGCCGAGGCGCTCAGGAAGCAGTCCCGCCGGCAGCAGGCCGAAAGCCAGGTCGGGCGGGCCCCGGTCGTGCCCGCCGACCGGTATGTGTTCGTTGGGCTACTCGACGAGCTCGCGCTCGCCGCGGGCCGGGGTGAACTCCCCGAAGGTGTCCGCCGGGCTGGACTGGAACTCTGCGAGGCCATGCTCGCCGACGCCGCCACGTTCGACGATCGCATGGCCGCCAGCATGGAAACAGCGAAGGAAACCGAGGCGAAGTTCTGGCAGCGCATGACCGAGCTCGGCATCAGCGAGCCGCACGCGTGGCAGGCCATCCGCGCCGTGCTCGCCGAAATCCAGGACGGCGCACCGCATACCGACCCGTGGACCGTCGCCGCCGACCGGCTAGCCGCAAATCCCCAGTGGAGAACGAATCCATGACCCGCCCGCCCATCGTCCGCTACCGCGACGGCCGCGCCCTGGTCGATCGCGCGACCCTCGTTCGGCTCACCGGTCGCAGCGAGCGCACTATCCGCGAGCACTGCCCGGTCGTCGGCCGGGACGGTATCCGGCCGCTCTACGACGCTCGGCAGTGCGGCGTGATCCTGGCCGCAGTGCCAAAGCGAAACCGGCGGGCCGAGTTGCGCATGACCGCCTGATTGTGCTTATGTCAGGTTTCAGCGGGCACCGCTGTGCCCAAAGAGCCCCGGATCGCCGAAGCGAACCGGGGCTCTTTTACGACCGGATCTTGTGTACCACCCGGCTCGGTAGCCGCCGGATACCAGCGAGCTGCACGCTGAACCGAGACGGTTGCTTGATTTCGGACAAGGTGCCGTCAAGATCACGGCGCCACCGGCGGTTATTGCCGTCGGTGAAGACGATTGTCAAAGGGGTCATCTTCGGGAATCGAAGGCTGACGCTCTTCTCCGACTCATCGTCGTAGCGCTTTTGCTTCATGCGCTCGGCGGCATCTCGGATCGAATTCATCCACTGGGAACCAAGATCCGAACCCATCAATCGATCGGCATCAACAGGATCGGGTGCTGGCGGCCAGCACCCACGCTCGGCGGGCACGCTCGCACCGTTGAACAACACTTCGACCGACCAAATCGGAAGGCCGCTCGTGTTGACGTACTTCGGAGCGCCGTCCTCGTACCAGATCGCCACCTTGGCCGCGTGCTGCTCGCGATCACGCTGCCGTGCCATCCGATACTGCCGCCAAGCGATCCATGCAGCGCCAATCGCGATGAGAACAGCGGCCCAAGGGGCTACGTCTTTGACGTCGCTGAACCACTCAATCACCCGCGCATCGCCGCCAACGAGCCCTCGAGCTTCGCCCGCTGATCTTCCGGCGTGCGCGCCGCGGCGTACTGCAACACCACTGCACCACGTCGGAACGCATCCTCGCCGAACTGGTCCGCGATCTTGGTAGCCGCAGCCTCATCCTGGAACGACATGACGGTGACCGCATCCGTCGTGATCATCTGGGCGCAGCCGAGCCGCTCGCAGTTCCCGCTCGTGTTGTCCCGTGGGTTCGGCACTGCCAGGCCGTCACGCTGGAATGCCTCGACCACCTGTTGCGCCGTCGGCGCCTCGCTCGCCGAGCCGCCACCGCACGCCGACAAACCTGCCAGGCACGCGCCCACCAGAGCAGCGGACCACCACCGCATCATCGATTCCTCTCGGTCATCCGGGGTAGCAGAGCGCTACCCCCTCGACCCGTACATCGTCGACCGGACCCGATCGGGCATCCGGCAAACGGGTGAACCCATGCCAACAGCACCACCCACCAGATGCAGTGCGGACGGCTGCACCGAGCTCACCACCACCGGCCGATGCGACGAGCACAAGCGCAAGCCGTGGCAGCAGCGCAGCCGACACCAGCCCCGCGGTCGACTCGCTCGCCGTGATGTCGCGTTCAAGGCCGAGCACCTGCGCGTCGAACCGAACTGCCGCAGCTGTGGCCGGCCAGCTGAGCAGGTCGACCACATCCTGCCCTTGGCCAAGGGCGGCGCGATGTTCAACCACGCCAACGCGCAGAGCCTCTGCGGGCCCTGCCACGACGTGAAAACACGCGCTGAGAACGCCGCTCGCAACCGATCAGGCGCCCGCCATGCTGGCGGTGGCGGATGGGGGTAGGGGAGTTCGGATCACAGCGTCCGCCAAGGAGGCAGGGCGCCGCCGGAGCCGCACTTTTCGCGTCTCAAAATCGGTAATCAGGGGGTGCGGCCTGCCCCGGCCGAACGCGCGGCTACCGCCGGTCCCGGCTGACGGTCGATGAAGACGCGAAGCCTGGCCTCTCGCGTATCGGTGCTCTCAGACAGGCTTCGGAGCCTTCTGTGTTTGACCAAAAGCACACAGGCCCGCGGAACGCCCGCCAAGCCCTGTGTGCTTTTGGTTACCCTCTATTCGGCTTCCGTGTCCAGGAATTAGTACAACGTGGCGTCGCCTGTCGTACCCGCCCACGTCGTAAAGGGAACTACTCCACCCCAGTGGCCGAGTCGGGCATAGATTTTCGTGCCGGGCGTATACCTGCCAACGTCCTCGACCTTCTTGTTAGAAGCGCTGCACTCGGCCTCCCACTGCCTGTCGTATTTCCCGTCTGCAGTCCAGATATGGATCAGGATGTGGCCAGGACCACCTAGGGTTCCGTTGCAGTCCGCGGCGCCCCAGGTCCCCCGCAGGACGAAGACGTTAATGTCCCCCGTGCTCGTGGTCTGCACGGTGGAATTGAACGTAAAATCCTTTGCCGACGAGGTTACGTCACCTTTTTGCCAGTAATAGGCACCGAGCTGGTATGTTCCTTGTGCCTGCGCGGCAGACGGAGTGGCGACCGAGAAGATTGCCACCAGCATGAGAGCGAGAGAAGACCATCGAATCTTCAGGTTTCGCGGAGCACGCATAAGGTTCAGGCCCTTCCTGTCGTGAAAGCGACACAACAAAAGATAGCTGTGTCAGCACCGCTGGTCCTGAGCTGTCCGTCGAAAGAGTCAGCTAGATCGACCCGACGGTGTGATCTTCGGCCGTGTACTCACTGTGGGCGCCATTTTCAAAGACGGGGTGGATGGCAAACGACACCAGGCGACCGGGAATATGGCCTCAGAATCCGCGGATTTGGGATCGGAGGTTCCTGTGGCTAGGACTGCACGCCCCGCCGCGTTGAAGCTGCTCCACGGTCGCGGGAACGGCACGGATTCGGGTGGCCGGAAGGTCGCCACAGGCCCGGCGTTCCGGCGGATCGCTCCGGAGGCTCCCGAGTGGTTGTCGGCTGAGGCCGCCGCGGAGTGGGATCGGGTGGTGCCGGGGTTGCAGCGGCTCGACATCCTCAAGGAAGAGGACCGGGCGGTGCTGGCTGCGTACTGCGAGACGTGGGCGCGGTTCGTCGAGGCGACCCGAGACGTGCAGGCCAACGGGCTCACGATCACCAACCACTCGACCCGCAAGGACGGCACCGAATCCGAGTGGACCACCACCAACCCGGCGGTGGGGATCGCGGCAGCCGCGGGCAAGGAACTGCGCGCGTTCGCGGCGCACTTCGGGTTGACACCGTCGACCGAGGCCGCCCTGTCCAAGGGGGGTTCGGGTGGCGAGGAAGAGGAAAACCCGTTCTGAGCCGGAGTTGCCCGACGACGCTGAGCTGGAGCGGCTGAAGATCTCGCCAGAGGTCGCCTGGTTCCTGCTGTCGCGCGGCATCCCGTTGCCGGACTGCCCGCCGCTGGTGAAGACCCCCGAGCCTCGCGACGTGGCGGGCGCGGTGTTCGACGTCGAGCGCGTCGACCGCGTGCTGAGGGCGTTCGGTGCGCTGGTGCACACCCAAGGCCAGTGGGCGGGACGGTCGCTGCGGCCGGACCCGTGGCAGGTCGCCTACGTGCTGGCCCCGGTGTTCGGGTGGGTGCGCCACGACGAGGCCGCCGGCGGGTACGTGCGGATCGTCAACCAGCTGTACGTCGACGTCCCGCGTAAGAACGGCAAGTCGACGCTCTCGGGCGGGATCGCGATCTACATGGCGTGCGCGGACGGGGAGCCCGGCGCCCAGGTGGTGACTGCGGCGAGCTCGGAACGGCAGGCTGGTTTCGTGTTCGGCCCGATCAAGACCCTGGCCGAGAAGTCCCCGGCGCTCAAGGGCCGAGTGCGGGCGCACCAGAAGCGGGTCGTGCACCCGAAGTCCGGCAGCTACATCGAGGTCGTCAGCAGCGCGGCGGACGCCCAGCACGGCGCGAACCTGCACTGCGGGATCGTCGACGAGCTGCACGTGCACAAGACGCCGGACTTGGTCGAGACGATCGAGACCGGGACCGGATCGCGCACGCAACCGTTGATCGTCATCATCACCACCGCGGACTCAGGACGCCGCGGCACGATCTACGACCGCAAGCGCCGCCGGATCGAGCAGCTGGCCGCCAGGGTGCTCACCGACCCGACCACCTACGGCGTGGTGTGGGCCGCCGAGCCCACCGACGACCCGTTCACCGAATCCACGTGGCGCAAGGCCAACCCCGGATTCGGGGTGAGCCCGACGCGCGCGTACCTGGCTCGCGCCGCGGCTGAGGCGCAGCAATCCCCCGCCGACCTGGCGAAATTCCTGCGCCTACACTGCGGTCTCCGCACGAAGCAGGAAACCCGGTTCCTCACGCTCGACAGCTGGGACCGCAACGCCTCGATCGTCGACGAGACCCGGTTGGCCGGCCGCGAAGCGTATGGCGGGCTCGACCTCGCCTCGACGAGCGACCTGTGCGCGCTGGTGTGGCTGTTCCCCGATGACGTCCGGGGCGGCTACGACGCGCTGCTGCGGCTGTGGACGCCCGAGGCGAACATGTCTGCCCTCGACAAGCGCACCGCCGGTGAGGCGAGCGTGTGGGCCCGGCAAGGGCTGTTGATGGTGACGCCGGGCAACGTGGCCGACTACGACTGGATCAAGTTGCAGATCGAGCGCGACATGGACGCCTTCGACGTCCGGTCGATCGGGTTCGACCCGTGGAACGCCACCCAGCTCACCAACGACTTGACCGAGCAGGGCGCGCCGCTGGTGAAGGTCCGGCAGGGATTCGTGACCTTGTCGCCGCCGCTGAAGGACCTACAGCGGTTGTTGTTGGCTGGCACCGAGGAACGCCCGTTGCTGCGGCATGGCGGAAATCCGGCGTGGCGGTGGCAGGTCGACAACCTCGCCGTGACGACCGATCCGGCCGGGAACGTGAAGCCGGACAAGGCCAACAGCGGCGACAAGATCGACGGCGTGGCCGCTCTGGTCAACGCCCTGTCCGAGGCCATGACCCGCAAGCCGGTGGCGCGCTCCGCCTACGAGGACGACGACGCCGAGCTGATCATCATCTGAACAGGAGGCCGTGATGCGCGAGTACCGACGGCACCTCGGCCGCCGCGTGCTGCTGCACCTGGACGGCGCGACCCTCGATGGTGTCCTGGTGCGCGCCGACCGCGACACCGTGGCACTGCGCGAAGCCCGCATGCTGTCCGCGTTGGAGCCGTCCGATATGGACGGCGAGCTCATCGTGGAACGCGTCGCGCTGGTGTGGATGCAGGTGGTGTGACGTGGCCGTGTTCTCCTCCGGCGGCGTACTCGCCGGAACTGTGTTCCCGTCGCTGTCCACGCCGTGGCAGGTCGACGGCACTGTGATCGTCCCCGATCCCGGTACCCCCTTGGTGGAGGCTGCCAGTGACGCCCCCGGTGTGTGGCGTACGCAGCCGTCGGTGCGGAAGGTCGTTGACTTCATCGCGCGCAACGTGGCGAGCGTGCCGTTGCACGTGTTCGAGCGGCGCGATGACAACGACCGGCCCCGCGTCACTGACCACCCGTTGGCCCGGCTGTTGGCCGAGCCCGCACCCGGCGTCACACCGTTCCGGTTCTGGCACGGCATCGTCGTTGACTTCCTGCTGCATGACCGGTGGTGCGCCCAGCTGCTCCCGAACGCCGACACTCTCTCGGGGTACGAGCTGCGGCGCATCCCCGCGTCACGCATGCGGTTGCTCGACGACGGGTGGGGCCGCGTGGCCGCGGTGCACATCGTCGACCCCGACGGCCAGGCCACCGAGCACGATCCCGCCGGGTTCGTGTTCGACCACGGCTGGGGCGGCGCCAATGGGGTGCCGCCGATCGAGACGCTGTCGGCGATTCTCGCCGAGTCCGCCGAGGCCGTGGCCTACCGGCGCGGAGTCTGGCGCAACGGCGCGCGGGTGCCGATGGTGATCGAGCGCCCGGTCGATGCCCCGGCGTGGTCGGAGTCGAGCCGGAACCGGTTCGTGGAGATGTGGCGCCGGTTCACCCGCGGCGGCGGCCAGGAGGGCGGAACGCCGCTGCTGGAAGACGGCATGACCGTCAAGGAAATCAACGCGTTCACCCCGAAGGACACCCAGGACATCGAGGGCCGGCGCCTCACCGACGCCGAAGTGGCATCCGCCTACCACATCGCGCCCGAGCTGGTGGGCGCCCGCGAGGGCACCTACTCGAACATCGAGGCATACCGCCAGATGCTCTACCGAGACAACCTCGGGCCCTGGTTGACGCAGATCGAGCAGACGTGCAACGCGCTGCTCGCCTCGCAGCTCGACCGCGCCGGCGGGCTCTATGTCGAGGCCAACGTGGAAGCGAAGTTGCGCGGGTCGTTCGAGGAACAGGCCCGCATCTTGCAGGCGTCGACCGGTGCCCCGTGGTTGACCCGCAACGAAGCCCGAGCACGGGCGAACCTGCCCGCGATCGAAGGCGGCGACGAGCTGATCACGCCGCTGAACGTCACCGAGGGCGGATTGGCGTCCCCACAGGACACCGCGCCGGATCCGGAAGGGGCGTGACGTGCTCGACCCTGGCATCGCAGAACGGTTTTGGGAAAAGGTTGCTCAAGTCGGCGATTGCTGGCAATGGACGGCTGCGCGTACAGGTGGATACGGCGTGTTCAACATCGGTGCAGGTGTCACACGCCGTGCCCATCGCTTGGCCTACGAAGAAATGATCGGCGAGATACCAGAGGGTTTGGACCTCGACCACCTGTGCCGAAACAGAGCGTGCGTCAACCCAAACCACCTGGAACCTGTCACTAGGCGAGTGAATCTCTTGCGTGGCAAGACAATCGTCGCCCGAGAGGCGACCAAGACTCACTGCGTCGCTGGCCATGAATTCAACAATGCCAACACCTACGTGACGTCGACTGGTTGGCGGAAATGCAGGCCCTGCGATCGCCGACGCCAACGCGACTTTCGCGCCCGGAAAGGAGCGGCCACGTGAACGTGAAGTCTGCCATGTGCAAGGTCAAGGCGGCTGGTGAAGCGGATGGCCTGGAACCTGGCCAGTACCGGGCCCTGGTTTCCGTGTTCGGCAACACCGACTCGGTCGGCGACGTCGTCATGCCCGGCGCATTCACCGACACACTCGCGGAATGGGAGGCCAAGAGCGACCCGATCCCCGTGGTGTGGTCGCACGACTGGTCCGATCCGTTCTCGCACATCGGCCACGTGGTCAAAGCGGAGGAAACCGCCGACGGTTTGGTGATCACTGGGCAGCTCGACTTGGACAACCCCAAGGCCGAGCAGGTTTACCGGCTACTGAAGGGCCGTCGAGTTACGCAGCACTCGTTCGCCTACGACATCGTCGACGGCGCCCCCGCCGAACGGGACGGGGAGCACGTCTACGAGCTGCGCAAGCTGCGCGTGCACGAAGTCGGGCCGTGCCTGATCGGCGCGAACCAGGAAACCCAGTTGCTCGCGGCCAAGGCCCGCCACCTCGTCGACGGCGCGAAGGCCGGGCGGGTGCTCTCGGCGAAGAACTACGAGTCGTTGCGCGCCGCGTACGAGCAGATCGGCGAAGTCCTCACCGCTGCCGACCAGGTGCCCGACGAGGGCACCGAGAAGACCGCCGCACCGACCGGTGTGGACATCCCCGAGCAGGACGCCGGCCAGTCCGAGCCCGCCGCCGCCAGCGACCCGACCAGGTCGCCCGCGAAGTCGGCCAGCCCGAGGCCCGCCCAGGTGGCCGCTTGGTCGCAACTCCATTCGCTACTGACGGGAGACCGTAATGCCGACGCTGCGTGAGCAGTACCAGGCGACCCTGTCGCGGGCGGCCGAGCTGGCCAAGACCGCGACCGACGAGGGCCGCGACTTCACCGACGACGAGATCACCGAGATCACCGACCTGAAGACCAAGGCCGACGAACTCGGCGCCAAGGTCAAGGCCGCCGACGACGCACAGGCCGCCGCCGCTGAGCTGGCGGGCAAGTCCGCTGCCCCGGTCGCATTCACCTCGACCCGCGACCGTGCCGAGGACGCCGACGCCGAGACGTTCGGCGATGCGTTCGTGAAGTCCGCTGCCTACCAGGCTTTCCGCAAGGAACACCCCGCCGGCGTGGGCCAGGGGACTCCGGTCAACATCGGGCGGGTCAAGGTCGGATCTCTGCCGGAGTGGTTCGCTCGCCGCAAGGCAACCTTGGACACCTCGGTCGGCCGCATTCAGCCGGTGCGGATGCCGACCGTGGACATGGTCGACCGGGACCGGCTGACGCTGCTCGACTTGGTCTCGCGGGGTCGCACCGATGGCAACTTCGAGTACGTGCAGATCACCGGCGTCACCCGCAACGCGGCGATCGTCGCGGAGGGCGGCCTCAAGCCGACCAGCGACATGAGCACCGATATCGCTGACGCCAAGGTCTACACCTACGCCGACGGCTACGACGTCACCAACCAGCTGCTCGCCGACGCTCCGGCGTTCGCCAGCTACATGAACAACGAGCTGTCCTACTCGCTGGACAACGTCGTGGAAGAGAAGCTGCTCAACGGCACCGGCACCAACGGTGAGCCGCGGGGCCTGCTGAACACCACCGGCGTGCAGCAGCAGGCCTACACCGCCGGCGCCGACCCGATCGCCACGGCCAAGGCTCTCATCCCGGCAATCCGCAAGGCGATCACCAAGGTCACCCGCCTACCCGGCGGACAGGTAACCGCGGTACTGATGTCCCCGGAGGACGACGAGGCGTTCGACCTGCTCCAGGACGCCAACGAGCGGTACTACTCCGGTGGCCCGTTCAGCACCGGCCCGGCAACGATCTGGGGACGCCCCCGGGCGACCTCCGAGCGCATCGCGCCCGGAACGATCATCCTTGGTGACTTCCGGCAGATCGCGCTGCTGGACCGCGAGGGCTTGAGCGTGTTGGCGTTCAACCAGCACAAGGACTACGCGCAGCGGAACATGACCTACGTCCGGGCGGAACTCCGTGCGGCGCAGGTCATTTGGAAGCCCAACCGCTTGGTCGTGGTCAAGGCCGGCACCGGCGCCTGATGGACGCTGAGCACCGCATGGTGACCGTGAACGGCATCCGCTACCGGATCGACGACGCCCAGCGTCTCGGCCTGGTGGCGGATGTCGCGCCCGCCGACACGGACACCGCGGAGACCCAGGTGGACACCAGCGGAACCAAGTCCGAGAAGCCCGTGCGCCACAAGGCGCGCCGACCGGCTAGGGGTGCGCATGGCGGAAACGACGACGCCACTGGCTGACCCCGCCGCCCTCGCCCGCCTCACCGGGCTGCCCGTCGATGACCTCGACCTGCTCGACGCCCTACAGCGGGCGTCGGATCGGTTCCGCGGCGCCGTCGGGCACCCGGTGACGCTCGTCGAGCGCGACGCGATCGTGTTGGACGGGGACGGCACTCGGTCGCTCCTGCTGCCGGCCGTGCCCGTCGTCGCCGTGCACCAGGTCGACGTCGACGGGCAGCCGGTCGCCGAGTTTCAGTGGTCCCGCAACGGGATTCTTCGCTCGGCCACCGGCTGGCCGGACCAGCTCGGCGTGGTGCACATTGTCTACGACCACGGCTACCCGGCCGATGCGATCCCCGGCGACATCGCCGATGTCGTGTTGGAGCAGGCGCAGATGATGCTGGACCAGGCGCCCGGGGTGGCGTCGATGTCCACCGGCGGGGTGTCGGTGTCGTTCTCCCGCACCGGGATTACTGAGGCGTGGTCGACCGCTGTGGAGCGCTACCGGATCGGGCGGGGTGATGCGGCGTGATCTACGACGACACCATCACCATCCTGCGCGCACCGGTCACGACCGACCGGTACGGCAATGAGGTCCGCGACTGGGCCAACGCCACCCGAACCCGCGTCGAGGGCGTGTCGGTGCAGCCGCGGTCGGCAACCGAGTCCGGGTCGGACGAGGCACGGGAGATGGTCACCACCGGATGGCGCATTTACACCCGAGCCGGCGTCGACGTCGACGTGGAACCGACCGACCGGATCGAGTGGGCCGGGCGAACCCTGGAAGTCATCGGCGAAATCGCGCGGTGGCCGCACCCGATCCGGCGCGGCGCCGTGCACCACGTCGAGATCGACGTGCAGCGCTGGAGTGGGTAGTGGCCAGAGCACAGATCCACATCACCGACAAGGAATGGCGCCGGATCGTCGCACTGCCCAGCGTGCGCGCCGCGCTGCGGGCACGGGCGCAGGCCATCGCGGGCCGGGCCCGTGGAATCGCCGCTACCGAGACCCCCGACGCCTCGATCGGAGCCGAGGAAGGTACCCGGCCGCAGGGCCGCACCTACGCCCGCGTCACCTCCGACGACCCCGATGGCGAATTCGGCACCGAGAAGAAAGCGCGCCGCCGTGTCCTCGGCCGCGCCGCCAATACCAAGGAGTAGAACCGATGACGCGCGTTGTGATCGCGTTCGACGCCGACCTGTCCCGCATCGGCAAGACCATCGAGGTCGACGACGACCAGGCCGCCACGATGATCCGTGAGGGCCGCGCCCGCCCGGCGCAGTCGAGCCGGTCGACCAAGTCCGAGCCGAAGCCCAGCGGCAAGTCAACGAGCGAGACGTGATGGATCCCGAGGCGCTGGCCGTCGACTGGCTCACCAGCCAGCTGCCCGGCGTCCGGGTCGTGGTCGACCTGCCCGCCTGCTTCGACGAGTCGCTGCCCGTTGCGCGGGTGAGCTGCATCGGCGGCGCCGGCCAATGGCAGCCCTGGAACCCCGGCGCCACGCCGCTCGCTCGGGAAGCGCGGATCGACGTCGACGTGTTCGCCGCACGACGGGAGCAGGCCGCCGACCTAGCCGTGCAGGTGTCCAACCTGCTGTTCGCGATCCGTGGCCACGCCAGCCAGTGGGGCCGTGTCTCCGCGATCCGGCAGGAGTCCGGGCCCGCCTGGCGGCCCGACTACAACCCGAGCGTTCGCCGCTTCGGGCTCACGAGCGTGCTCACCATCCGGCCCGCCTAGGCCACGCACACCATCCACCGCGAAACCCCCGCCCAGTGCGGGTTTTTCGCATGTCCGCAAGGAGTTTTCGCATGACTCTCAACGCTGAGCTTGCGCGTCTGGGCGTGACCGGCGCGCTGCTCACCGGCCCGGTGGGCACCGCCGCCCCGACCGACCTGGCCACGTGGGCGTCCGGCATGGTCGATCTCGGCTATATCTCCGACGACGGGATCACCGAATCCCGTGACGAGAACAGCGAGTCGTTCACGCCGTGGCAGTCCAACGCCCCGATTCGCGTGGAAACCACCAGCTCGGTCGTCACTTTCGGTGCCACCCTGTGGGAATCGAACTTCGACACCGTGTCGCTGTACTACCGGGTCGGGCTGGAGGACATGACCCAAACCGGCACCGGCGACGACGCGGTCGTGTCCTTCGCCGAGAAGGGTAAGCCGAAGCGCGACCTGCGCGCCTTCGGCATCGACGTGATCGACGGCACCTACCACCGGCGGATCTTCCTGCCCTACGCCGAGGTCACCGAGCGCGGCGAGATCACCTACCGGTCCAACACGCTGATCGGCTACCAGGTCACCATCACCGCCTACCCCGGTTCTGACGGCACATCGGTGCTGCGGCTGTTCAAGGAGGGATGGACCCTCCCGACGCCGCCCGCTGGCTGACCCGGCCCCTGTGACGGGGGCCGCCGCGGCGACCTGGTGAGCACGCCCGGCGGCCCCTTTCTTGCTCACCACCAGCTCACCAGAAACGAGGAACACCACCGTGTCCGACATCGATATGGATGCCCTGCTCGCCCAGCGCGAGGAAGCCACCGGCTCGGCTGACACGTTCGCGTTCACCTTCGCCGGACAGCGCTGGTTCGCCAAGGACCCGATCATGGGCGACGACGAGTGGAAAGACGAGCTCGCCGAGCTGATGACCGATGTCGATGTGGCGGAGCACTACCTCGGCGCCGAGCAATACGAGAAGTTCGTGGCCGCCGGTGGGCGCGCCGGCATCGTCCACCTGGCGATTCGCGAGTACGTGAAGACCCAGCAGGCCGAAGACAGCCAGGGCCGCCCTACACGGCGGTCGGTCTCCTCGGCCAAGCGCCGGAAGCGATAGAGGCCGACCTCATCGCCACCTACGGGCGGGACGTCATCGCGGAGTACTGGCGCGGCGAGATCACGTTGCGCCAACTCCGCGTCCTCGTCGAACAGCTCCCGCCCACCGGCGCGTTCGCCCGCGCCCGCGGCGACGGGTGGACCGACCTTGAGCACCTGGTGGCCAACGTCGTCGACGCCGTGCAGGGCTCCGCGTACTCCGTGGTCGGCGCGCTCGGCGGCAAACCCAAGCGCCCGAAGCCGCAACAGCGGCCCGGCGACAAGGACAAGAGTCGTCTCGGTGATCGCGGCAGTCGGTCCACAGAGGACGTCTTGGCCTATCTCGACTCCCTGAAACCCGCAGCAGCGTGAACTCATCAGGATCGCCAGCGTCGAGGGCCTCACAGGTCCGCCGCAAATGCCCCCGGCGACGGCAGCGCCGAAGCCGCAACCGCTGGCGCTTAGGTAGTCGACCTGCGGTCCCAGCGGTTGCGGATGGAGTTCTTCGACATCGGCGCAGTCGTCTACTTCCTGCGCAAGGTGATTTGGACCACCCCGAGTTTCACCGTCGAGGCATACCGCGCCCAACTCCGCGACCTGCACGAATGGATCCGGCGGGAAGGCGTGTCCGTGGCGCATTCGACGAGATTTCCCGTCGAATCCCGCAAACCGCGGACACCAGATCGTCGCACGACGTGAGCCCGGCGGGCGAACAGGATCAGTTGATAGCCGTCAGCTGACCTTTTTCTTCAACCGGGTGATTCTCGTTTCCGAATCTCCGGAATTCGACGAGATGAGAAGCGCGTCGGAGTCGGTGCCCTCTGACGGAAGTCGGCGAATCGTGAAGGTGGTCGTGTGACCGGCGTCCTCATCGCGAAGGATGTGCTGCTTGAAGCCGGCCGTTTCGGCGTGGTTCAGCATCAGCTCCACGGCCATCGCGACCGCTTCACCTGCCGCCGCGTACGCTCGCTTCTTCGCGTCGGAGGAGGGATTCTGCGCCGCCTTGTGAAACGCTTTCTCCAGCTTGGGAAGGATGTCTCCGAGGCCCTTCTCAAGGAAGTCGAACACGTCGCGGAAATTCTGGGGGTCGCTGATGTAGACCCCGCCTTCCTCGTCCACGATCGTGAGCTGCCACCAGTCCCGGCCGGTGGTGAGCGTGCCCGTGTGGTAGTTGACGACCATGTCGGCGGCCGTCGTCTCGCCCGGGTTCACTTCGGTCCATGTGTGGTCGTTTTTGTAGTTGTCGCTGTACTTGTGGACTATCGCGACTTTGGCAAGGATCTTTCCAGTCTCGTTCTGTACGGCGACATTCGCCGTCCGCTCGTAAACGTCCCAGAACGCCAACGCTTCCTCCTCGTTCGTGTGATATTAGCGCGCCGAAAGCGCCTTGCCGGAAACACTACGATCCCGGCGACATGTAGCAGAGCCGCCATTCGAGCGAATCGCATGGATTGCTGCATCTCATCCGATCAGCGCAATATCGCTGATCGATTATTTTGGAACGAGCTCCTAAAGGGGGTTGCGTCGTGCCCGAAGGTTCTGTCGTCTGGATCGACGTCCTACCGTCGATGCGGAATTTCGGTGCCAGCCTCGCGAAGGAAGCGGCCGGGGCCGGAACCCGCGCCGGGCGGCAGGTCGGCGCCGAGCTCGACAAGGCTGCGGGCGACGCGGGGCGCCGGGCGGGGGAGTCGATGGGCTCGGGGTTGGAGGTCGCCAAGGCGCGCGCCGACAAGCTCGGGGAAGCCCTCAAGACCGCCCGCGACAAGGAAGCCGACGCAGCCGGGCGCGTGCGGGTCGCCGAGCAGCGGTTGGCCGAGGTCCGGGCGAACGGCAACGCCAAGGCGTCCCAGGTCGCCGCCGCCGAGGAACGTCTTGAAACGGCGAAACGTGGCCTGTCGACGGCCTCGGACCGTGCTGCGGCCACGCAGAAGAAGTTCGAGCGGGCGCAGGCCGATTCCCAGGACGCGACCGATTCGGTGTCGCTGTCGATGGGCAGGGCCGAACGCTCGGCGGGCGGGTTCGGGTCGTCGCTGGGAAGCGCTGCCCGGACCGCCGGCGCATTCGCGGCCGGGGTGCTCGCCATCGGCGGGGCTGCCGACACCGCCGCCCGCGCGTTGGAGGCTGCGCAGCTCGGCGACAAGCTCGCCGCGCAGATCGGCGCGACCCCCGAGATGTCCGCGGACTTCGGCCGGATCGCCGGATCGCTCTACAGCCAGGCGTACGGGGAATCGCTCGGGCAGGTCAACGACGCGATCCGCGGCGTGTGGCAATCCGGGCTCGTCATGGAGGACGCGACCAACGCGCAAATCGAGTCCGTCACGGCCAAGGTGCTCAACCTCGCGTCGGCGTTCGAGCTCGATCTCGGCGAAGCGACGCAGGCCGTCGGTCAGCTGCTCAAGACCGGGTTGGCGCCGGACGCCGAGACGGCGTTGGACATCGTCACCCGCGGTTTCCAGCAGGGCGCCGACCGGTCCAAGGACTTCCTCGACACGCTGACCGAGTACAGCGTGCAGTTCGCCAAGTTCGGGCTCGACGCGCAGAGCGCGACCGGGCTGCTGGTGCAGGGCATGCAGGCCGGTGCCCGGAACTCGGACTTGGTCGCCGATGCGATCAAGGAATTTGCGATCCGGGCCGTTGACGGCAGCAAGACCACGGCGGACGGATTCGCCGCCATCGGCCTGTCCGCCGGCGACATGGCCGCCCGCATCGCCCGCGGCGGGCCCGAGGCTAGTTCGGCGCTCGACCTGGTGTTGGACCGCCTACGCGGCATGACGGACCCCGTGGCACAAGCTCAGGCCGCGGTGAACCTATTCGGCACGCAGGCCGAGGATCTCCAATCCGCTCTGTACGCCCTCGACCCGTCGCAGGCTGTCGGCGCGCTCGGCCAGATCGGCGGCGTTGCCGACGCGGTGGGCGTCACGCTGCGGGACAACGCGCAGACCCGGCTGACGGAGTTCGGGCGGGCCCTGCAAACCGGGCTCGTCGACATTCTCGGCGGCCAGGTCATCCCCGCGATCGAGGGATTCGTTGGCTGGGTCCGGGACAACTCCGCCTGGCTAACGCCATTGGTGATCGGGGTCGGTACGTTCGCCGGGACGATCGCATTGGTCAACGGCGCAATGACGCTGTGGGCTGCTCGCACCGCGATCGTCACCGGTGCACAGTGGGCACTCAACGCCGCCATGTCCGCCAACCCGGTCGGCTTGATCATCGCCGGGATCGTCGCGCTCGGCGCGGTGCTGGTCTACGCCTGGAACAACTCCGAGACCTTTCGGTCCATTGTGGTCGGTGCTTGGGATGCGATCTCGGCGGCGGCGCTGTGGGCGTGGGAGAACGTGCTGCGGCCGGTGATTGACGCGATCGCCGCCGCCGCGACCTGGCTGTGGTCGACCGTGCTGCAGCCGGTGTTCGGCTTCATCGGATGGGCGTGGGAGACCAACCTGCGCGCGATGCAGCTCATGTGGGACACCGTCCTCCGGCCAGCTTGGGACGCCGTCGCTGCGGCGGCGAGCTGGCTGTGGACAAACGCGCTGTGCCCGGTGTTCGATTTCATCGGGTGGGCGTGGGAGACGAACCTGCGCGCGATGCAGCTGATGTGGGTGACCATCCTCAAACCGGCGTGGGACGCCGTGGCCGCGGCCGCGTCCTGGCTGTGGACGAACGCGCTGCGGCCGGTGTTCGACGCCATCGGTGTCGGGTGGCGGGTTCTCCTGGACGGCATCAACTGGGTGTGGCTGCACATCCTCAAGCCCGCCTTCGATGCGATCGGCTGGGCGGTTGATCTTGTCGGCCAGGCGTTTGATCGGACGGCGATCTGGATCTGGGACGCTTGGTCGCAGATCCAGGAGTACGCGAAGGCGCCGATCCAGTTCGTTGTGGACGTCGTCTACAACCGCGGGATTTTGCCGGTGTGGAACGGGATCGCGTCGGTGTTCGGGCTCGGCAAGCTCGACGAGGTCCGCCTTGCCGGCGGTGGCGTGCTGCCCGGCTACGCGCCGGGTTTCGACTCGGTGCCCGCGATGCTCTCGCCCGGCGAGGCCGTGCTCACCCCCGAGGCCACCCGGTTCCTCGGCCCGGCCACCATCCTCGCCCTGAACCGGGAGCTGTCCGGCCGCCCGCCAGGCTCCACCGGTGGCCACAGCGTCGGGCACTTCGCCGGCGGCGGCATCGTCGACGGGCTCGCCACGATCGCCGGGTGGATCCCCGGAATCGGCGGCGCGATCACCACGCTGCGCGACTTCCTCAACGGCGACGCGGCCGGCGCGAGCGGCATGTGGCGTGACCTGGTCACCGGCATCCCCCGAAAGGCCGTCGAGGCGATCACCGAGTGGTTCAAGTCGGATTCCGGCGGGTACGGGGCTGTTCCGGTGGCCAACGTCGGCGCCGGGGTGCAGCGGTGGGCACCGCTGGTGTTGCAGGCGCTCGCGATGCTCGGGCAGCCCGCCGACTACTTGGGCATCACGCTCCGCCGAATGCAACAGGAAAGCGGCGGCAACCCGAACGCGATCAACCGGTGGGACATCAACGCCCAGCGCGGTACACCGTCGATCGGGTTGATGCAGACGATCGGCCCGACGTTCGCGGCCTACCGCGATCCCAGGGCGGCGAACAACATCTACGACCCGCTCGCGAACATTCTCGCGTCGATGCGCTACGCACTCGCCCGCTACGGCAGCCTGCCCGCCGCGTACAACCGCCCCGGCGGCTACGACTCGGGCGGCTACCTGCCACCGGGTGACTCGCTGGTCTGGAACCGAACCGGGCGGCCGGAACCGGTGCTCACTGCCGATCAGTGGGACACCGTCCGCCGCTACCTGCCCACCGACGGCGCTGGTGGGGCGCGGCCGATCGAAATCAAGGTCTACCCGCGCACCGACCAGTCCGAAGCATCGATCGCCACCGCAGTCCGCCGCGAGCTGGCCCTCAACCTGCGGATGGGGTGATCAGGCGTGGTGTTGGGGCGGATGCTCAACCAGCAGTTCCCGCAACCGGTCCGGTGGATGCTCGACGGCCTGGTGCTCGGCGACGTCGACCCGGAGGGCCGCGAATGGCTGGTCACCGGCGACACCGGGTGGTTCGACGGGCCCGCGCCCCGGACCGAGCGCACCGCGCGCAGTGGCGACGGCTCGTTCCGCGGCCGGGCCCACCGGGACGAGCGGGTCATCACGTTGGAAGGGGTCTGCGCGTGCCCGTCGCCAGAGTCGCGGCGGGCCGCGCAACGCCTCATCACCGGCATCTGCCCGGACGGCGACAGGCTGTACGAGTTGGCCGGTATCGAGGACGGGCACCGCCTGGGCGCCGACGTCGAGTTGGACGCCGCGCCGAGCGCGGCGCCGATCAGCGACACCGTGTTCCGCTGGTCCCTCCAGCTTGCCGCCCCGGACCCGCGGCTGTACGCGCCGTGGGAATCCACCTCCACCGGCATGCCGCTGCCCGGCGCCGGCGGGGTCGATGCCACCGATCCCGGGGTGGACGCCACCGAGCCGGGCGTGGACGCGGGCGAACCGGCCAACACCGGCATCGCCCGGGTCTACAACGGCGGCAACGCCCCCACCTCGCCGCTGCTGACCATCCGGGGCCCGATCTCACGCCCAGTCGTACGGGCCGTGGACTCGGGCACGACGTTGTCCTACTCCGGCGAGCTCGGGCCCGCTGATTTCCTGATCATCAACACCGGCGCGTTCACCGCCCAGGGCTACCCCGGATATCAACCGCTGCTCGGCGGCACCGCCAACCGCCGCTCGCTGCTGACCCGCGACGGCCCATGGCCCGAAATCTCGCCCGGCGGCACCGAGGGATTCGCTCTGTCCGCCGACGCCATCAACACCGATGCGCTGCTGATCGTCGAGCACCGTCAAGCCTGGTACTGAAGGAGAAACGGACATGCCTGCTGTCCTCGAAGGACTGTCACCGTGGTTCGTCAACAAGCGCCTCGACCCCCGCGACATGCGCGCCGGGCTCGCCGCGGCGTTCGCCGGTGGCTACGACACCGCGCCGGGCAACCTCACCCGTGAAGGCGGCGTGCTCCCCGGTGGCGGGGGTTCCAACGGGCAGCTCGGCGTCGTCGCCCTCGACCAGCCCGGCATGGGGGTCAAGGTCATCGCCGGGCAGTGCGTGATCCCGGTGGCCGGGGAGCTGGGCTACATCGGCACCCTGCCAACCTCTGGGACGCTGGACATCGCGTCGGCCGACCAGACCAACCCCCGCATCGATCTCGTCATTGCCCGCGTCGTCGACTCGGCCGAGGACACCGGGACCCGGACCTTCACCGTCGAGGTCGTCCGGGGGGTGGCGGCGGCGACCCCGTCCGAGCCGTCGGTGTCCGGCCTGAACTGTGTGGTGGTGTCCGCGGTGCGCGTCAAGGCCTCCGCTACGTCGATCACGCTGGCCGACATCACCGATCGGCGCCTGTTCACCCGCGCCCCTGGTGGCATTCGCTTGTCCTACAACGACAACGACCGTCCCGGCGGTGGTGCGGGGGATTTCCGCTACGACCTCACCACCCGCGAACTCGGGGTGTGGACCGGAACCGAATGGTCTGTCGCTGCCTCGGCTGCGGGCTGGAAATCGTGGAACGCCGTGCTGAAATCCGAGTCCGACGGCAGCACTGTCAACCTCGGTACCGGCGGCAGCGTGAACGCCAAGTACCAGGTCATCGGCAAGATGCTCACGGTCCGCATGTTGTTCCGGTGGGGCAGCGGCAGCTACTACGCCGCCCCGGGCAACATCTACACCGAACTCCCGCCCGGGTTCACCAACGGCGCCGTGCACCAGAAAATCAGCTGTTCCCTGTGGGTGCCGGGCGGCCCGGCGAACAACCGCGGCGACTACATCGGACAGTGCCTCGTCTGGGAGAACAGCAGGCGGCTGTCGCCGATGTTCCCCGCCTCGCCGTCGGACTGCCGCCAGAACTACTACCGCATCACCGCGGCGATGGGTTCTCCCGGTTCCGGCGTCCCGACGATCCCCAGCGGCTACCCCGAGGGCGGCAACGTCGCGATCTGGGGCGTCATCGAACTGCCGTAGGAGGCGATCGTGGCCGACTACCGGCAGCGCGGCACCGCGCCGCGGTTCGAGGTGCTGGTGTTCCACACCCGGACCGGGAACGTGCTGGCCGAGCTGGACTACTCCGCGCTGTCGTTCGACGAGCAGCTGAACGCCGGCGGCACCGCGTCGATCGCGTGCCCGCTGGATGCCGCGACCGGCCGCGACACCTGGGACGATCGATCCCCGGCGTACGTGCTGCGCGGAATCATCTCGGGTCCGTGGCGGTTCAGCCTCGCGATCGTGTGGGGCAACACGGTGGCATGGGCCGGGCCACTGGTCTCCCCGGTCCCCGCCATATCCGGTGTGGAACTGAAGTGCTCGACGCTGTGGGCGCTGTTCGGGCGCCGCAGGTTGATGACCTACGCCGCCGTCGACCCAGCCTCGCCGAGCGCCACCGTGTCGTTCACCGGCCGCTCGCTGGCGGGGATCGCGCAGGGCATCGTCGAGCACGCCACCGCCGAATACGGCCGGGAACTCCCGCTGGACTATCTGCCGGTCACCGTTGATGGCGACCACGAACGCACCTATCACGGCTACGACTACAAGCCCGTCGACGAGGCCCTGCAGCAGCTGTCCGAGGTCATCAACGGCCCTGATGTGGACTTCCGTCCGGTCCTCGTGCGCACCGCCACCGGCGAGCAAATCCGCTGGCAAGTCCGCATCGGACAACCCGAGCTAGGCGACCCGGCGGCGCCGCTGGTGTGGGACTACGGCACCGGGCTGGTTAACCTCGAATTCGACATCGACGCTTCGCGGATGTGCTCGTACGTCGCGGTCCCTGGTGACGGGCAGGAGAACGCCAAGGTGTTCGGCACCGCGTTCAGCAACGAGTTGGTCGACGCCGGGTGGCCCGCGCTGGAAGACGCCAACAGCGACCACAGCTCGTCGACCAACCGGGCCGAGCTCAACGACTACGCCGCCGCGCACCTGGCCGCCTACAAACGCCCCCTGGTAGCGCGCAGTGCCATCGTGGACCCGTCGGTGTATCCGGGGCTCGACGTGTGGAGGCTCGGCGACTGGGCGAAATTCGACCTGCACGGGCACCCGTTCGCCGCCGACGGCGAACACCTCGCCCGCATCACCGGATCGTCCTATTCGGACGGCCGGATCAAGCTGGAACTCACCGGCACCCTCGCGGAGGTGTGAACGTGCCGACGATCCCCCGCCCCGGCGGCGACCCTCTCGACGAAATCCGCAAGCTGCAGCAGCGGGTCGCCGAGCTGGAACGCCGCTCCAACACCCAGCTCATCACCAAGGACGCAGGCGGGGCCACGCTGGTCGCGCCGGACAAGCTCACCGGCCGCGGACTGGCCCGCCCCTACATCCCCACCCCCATGATCCCAACGGATGTCCCGGAGTGGCCCGGCACGCAGCAGACCACGTTCACGGGCAAGTGGGTGCAATCGATCTACCACCAGCACCCCAAGATCACGCTCGTGGTGTACGCCGCCGCCGACACCGCCGGCACCACCGGGGAAATCCGGGTACTCATCGGCGGCGCGGTGTTCTCCGACGCCGCCCAGGTGACCGCCGTCGGCAACACCATCTACCAGGCCAACGCCTTCCTGTTCGGGCCCGGACTGTGGCCCGGCAACCACATGGCACCGGTCACCGTCGAAATCCAGGCCCGCCGCACCGCCGGAACCGGATGGGTCCGGCTCTGGCCGGCCCTCTGGGGAGTGGAGGCGTGATGTCCGAAGTCGTCCTGCTGACGACGCTGGCCCTGGACTGGTTCGGCGGACTGCCGGTACCGCCCGGGGTCGGCGACAACACCGGATGGGCTCCGCCCGCGGTGTGGGACACCGAAACCGGCGGCCTGGTCGACGAAACCGGTGCCCCCGTGATCCCAACCGATCCGCCGCCCTCGGCGTATCCACCCGAGGTCGTCGTCATCCAACCGCCCATCGTCGACGAACCCGCACCCACCGACCCCGAAACGGGCGCCTGACCCAACATGCCCTGGGGGTGATCTGTGGAGGCCATCACCGGCGCCCTGTTCCAGTCGCTACCGCAGTTCGGCAGCGCCGGGGCGCTCCTCGCGCTGCTGGCCTTCGTCATGCGGCACGCCGCCAGCGACCGCGGCGACTACCGGGCCGCGCTCGGCGACGCGGAAACACGCCACGCCGCCGAACTCGCGCGTATCGCCGAGGCGCACGACGCCGAGCTGCGCGAGCTCCGCGACGACGTCGCAGCACTGCGCAAGCAACTCGACGAACTGCACCTGGCGCTCGATGTCGAAAGATCCGAGCGCCGCCGCGCCGAGGACCAGGCCGCCGAGCTGGCGCGCCGCGCAGGGGGGAATGCGCCATGACGCGACGGTTCAACCGGACCCGATTACTGCTGCTGGCCGTGGCCGTGGCGCTGCTGGCCTACCTCGTCGGCGCCCAGGTACTCACGCAGGTACGCGCCAACGAACAGGCCGACCAACGTGCACAGGCCCAGCAGCAGGCAGCCGAGTCGGCACAGGACGCGCGGGCCGTCGCCGACCCGCTCGCAGAGCTCTGCCGCACCGATCCGAGCGTGGCGGCCCGGGTCGGCGACGCCTGCCGCATCGCCGCCGAGGTCCGCCAGGAGCCCGAACCGCCGGCGGTGTCGCGCGCGGACATCGCCGCCGCGGTCGCCGACTACCTGCGCCGCAACCCGCCCCCGGCCGGACGCTCGGCGTCGCTCGACCAGATCACCACCGCCGTCGCCGAATACCTGACCGCCACACCGCCGCAACCGGGACGGCCGCCGACCGCCGCCGAGATCAACGCGGCCGTGACCGGCTACCTCGCCGACAACCCGCCCCGACCCGGCCGCGATGGCGCCGACGGCGAACCCGGGCGCACGCCGACCTCCGACGAGATCGACGCCGCCGTAGCCCGCTACCTCGACGCGAACCCACCACCGAAGGGCGAGCCGGGGCGCGGCATCGCGAACACGCGCGTGCAGAACTGCCGCCTGCTCGTCACCTACACCACCGGGGAAACGGTCGACGTCGGCGAAACCTGCTCGACCACAACCATCACCGTCCCCGAACCGCCCACCGACGACGGCGGGCTGATCCCAACCCCAACGAGGTGATCCCCTTGGCCCTCCCCCTGGTCTGGCTCGCCGACGTGCTGCGCGCCGCAGGGCTCCGCGTCGTCGAAACCCCCGGTTGGCGCGAGCGCACCGCGTCGGGCCCGCAGCCGCGACCGGTCGGGGTGCTCGAACACCACACCGCCACCCCGACGTCCTATACCCGGCCCGCGCCGACGGTGCAGATGTGCATCGACGGCCGACCGGACCTCGACGGACCGCTGTGCCACGCCGTCATCGCCTACGACGGCACCGTGCACCTGATCGCCGCCGGCCGCGCCAACCACGCCGGAAAAGCTCGAGCATCCGGGCCGAATCCCGCCGGCGACGGCAACACGCTCTACGTCGGGTTCGAGTGGGACTACCACGGCGTCAACCAATCGCCCAGTCCCGAGCAGTACGACGCCGCGGTGCGCGCGACCCGGGCAGTGCTGGCCAAACTCGGCCGCCCGGCCGACGCCGCGCGCGGCCACCGCGAAACCAGCGTGACCGGGAAGATCGACCCCGGACACGTCGACCTCGACCAGTTCCGCCGCGACGTCGCCGCGGCCAACCACCAGGAGGACGACTTGACCCCCGAACAGGCAGCCCAGCTCAGCCGGATCGAGAACGAGCTGCTCGGCCCTCGTGGCGACCGTGGCCAGATTCAGGGCTGGGGCACCGACAACGGCCCGCGAACTGTGGTCGCCATGCTGGTGGACATCTACAACGGGCTGCTGTCCGAGCAGCCCAGCCGCTACCCCGGCAGCAAGGTCAAGGTGAGCGCAGTCAACGCGATCCGCGACAACAACGGGCTGGTCTACCAGCTCCCGGCGATGATCAACGCCGCCGGACAGTCCGACCCCGCGAAGGTCGCCGCCGCGCTGCGCCCGGTACTGGCCGAGGTCGTCGGTCCGGTCGTGCGCGAGTCCGTGAAAGCCGCGCTCGGCGAGGACAACGCGGCCCAGGCCGACGCGATCGTGGATCAGATCGCCGACCGGCTCGCCGGACCGGGCAGAGCCTCCGCTCTCTGACACGGCATATTCCGCTTCGCTTCCCGCCGCGCTTTGCCCAGCGGTGTTTCCCGCC
>NZ_FNOK01000004.1 GCF_900106995.1 Saccharopolyspora shandongensis | reverse complement strand
GGCCACCCCTTCCGGCAAGCGGGCCTTGGCCAACCGGCGACCCGAGCTGTCCATCAGCTCGACGTCGTGATGATCCTCAGCCCAGTCATCCCCTACGAACAGCTGCAACGGTCCTCCCGTTCACACCGATCACCTTCACGCAGCCGGCGGGAGAACCATCAGCGACCTAATCAAGCAGTGCTCACACCACCATGGGCTGGCACGACATCCCAGCAGCGATCAACTCTCCCGGCCTACCAGCAAGGGGCACGATCTTTTTCCAGGACTCACACGCCCAGGCTCACAGAGTGCTCACCTGCCGGTCGGCTACCAACCAGGAGTTTGCCGGATGGCTCACTCCCAGAACTGATTAGGCTCAATGGAAACTGCGGAACCACGGCGCGTCGGGACACGACACGTCGACGGCTGTGGACTACTTCCCCAACTTCAGTGGAAATCGGACCTTCGATTTCCGTTGAAATTGCGCAGGGTGAAGTCGCGGAAGGTGCGGACCGCCGGCGGTAGCGCCCGGTCCGCCGGCCAGGCCAGGCCGATCGTGCGGTGCGCCGGTGGATCCAGCGGCACTTCGACCGTGCCCGGCGCCGGGCCGTTGTCGCCCGGCGGCAGCAGCGCCACGCCGAGCCCGGCGGCGACGAGTCCGCGCACCGTGTCGACCTCCTCGCTCTCGAACGCCAGCCGCGGCTCGAAACCGGCGCGTTCGGCCAGGCCCGCGAAGATCTGCCGGAGGCCGTAGCCGGGGCGGGTCGCCACGAAGTCGTCCCCGGCGAGCTCGGCCAGCCGCAGCTTGCGGCGCCGGGCCAGCCGGTGCCGCGCGAACAGCACCGCGACCAGCGGCTCCTCCCGCAGCGGCGCGGTTTCCCAGTGCGGATCGTGCTCCGGCAGCGGCGAGACGACGCAGAGGTCGATCTCGCCCGATCGGGCGCGCGCGAGCATGCTGTTGCGCGGCCCCTGCACGAGCCCGAACCGCACGTGCGGGTGCACGTCGCGGAACTCGCGCAGCAGCGGCGGCACCAGCGTGCTGCCCATCGTGTGCTGGAACCCGAACGTCACCCGGCCCCGGTCGGGGTCGACCTCCTCGATCACAGCCCGGCAGCCCGCCTCCAGCCCGCGCAACGCGTCCCCGGCGGCCGCCGCGAGCAGGGCGCCGGCGCGGGTCAGGTGGATGCCGCGACCCTGCCGCGCGATCACCGGGGTGCCGAGTCGATCGCCCAGCTTGGCCAGCGTGCGGCTGACCGTCGGCTGCGGGACGCCCAGCGACTCCGCTGCTCGTGTGAGATGGCCCTCGGCGGCGACCGCGCGCAGCAGGGCGAGCGACGGGGCGAGATGGGCCGCTAGCTGCGACGCGTCGTCCGGCTCGACTGATTCATTCACCACCGCATCAATCATGCGGCATTCCGACATTGGACGCATCAGTTCGGGCTACTTACGTTCGAGCACGTGAACGCAGTCGACCCGGCCCGCATCCGCAAGATCCGCATCGCCCTGCTGCTCGGTGCGCTGGCGATGTTCGCGCTGCTCTACGCGCCGCAGCCGGTGCTGCCGCAGCTAGCCGAGGTCTTCGCGCTGAACCCGGGCACGGCGGCGCTGCTCATCTCGGCGAGCACGCTCGGGCTGGCCGTCGCGGCCATCCCGCTCGGCACGCTGTCGGAAGCGGTCGGCCGTCGCCGCACGATGATCGCGGCCTTGCTGATCGCCGAGGTCCTGGGATTGCTGCTGCCATGGGTGCCGTTCTTCCCGGTGCTCGTGGCCGTTCGCCTGGTGCAGGGCGTGGCGATCGCCGGCTTGGCCGCGGTCGCGGCCGCATACCTGGCCGACGAGACCGGCGGCGAGCAGCTGGGCACGACGATGGGGCTCTACGTGGCGGGCACTACGATCGGCGGCATGGGCGGACGGCTGCTGGGCGGCGTGGTCGGCGACTTCGCCGGCTGGCACGGCGGGCTGCTGGCGGTGGCCGTGCTCGCCGGGGTGTGCACGGTGCTGTTCGTGGTGCTGCTGCCGGCCGAACGCAACCACCGGCGGCAACCGCTGCGCTGGCGCCCGCTGCTCGGCGGCTTGCGCGCCGCGCTCGGCGACCCGGTGCTCTACGCGCCGTACCTGGTCGCTGCGCTCGGTATGGGCGCCTTCGTCACCGTCTACAACGTGCTCGGCTTCCGCCTCGCCGCACCGCCGCTGCTGGTGCCGCCAGCGCTCGCAGCGCTCGCGTTCCTCGCGTACGCCGCGGGAACGGTCACCTCCACGCTGGCCGGGCGTGCCGCCGATCGCTGGGGACGCATTCAGGTGCTGCTCGCGGGCCTGGCGGTGACGGCGCTGGGCTTGCTGCTGATGCTCGCCGACAGCCTGCCCGTGATCGTGGTGGGCCTGGTCGTGTTCACCGGCGGATTCTTCGCCGCGCACTCGGTGGCGAGCGGGTGGGTCGGGGCGCGGGCATCGGCATCGGCCCGCGGCCAGGCGTCCGCGCTGTACCAGTTCGCCTACTACGGCGGCAGCAGCGTGGGCGGGGTGCTGGGCGGTGCGGCCTACGGCTCGTGGGGCTGGTCCGGGATGACGGTCCTGCTGTGCTGCTGGTTGGCCGTCGCGGCGGCCGGGGCGTGGATCGTCCGTGCCGTGCCCAAGCGCGTCGCGGTCGAAGCCTGATCAGGTCGCGTCGGAGTCGTACGGCGGACGCTCGCCCGGCGCGAGCGGGCGCTGCTCTGGCTTGGGCGGGTCGGCCGGCTTCGCCTGGTGACCGCCGTTGCTGCCGTTGCCGTTGAGGTCGTCGAGCGGGTTCTCCCCGTCGAAGAGGTGCTTGGTCACGGCCGAGCGCGGGTTGAAGTTGCGGATGCCGCGCAGGTCTTCCAGCGGTTTGCGCAGCTCGTCGAACTCCGGGCCGAGCTCGGACTTGATCTGCTCGCGGGCTCCGGTCGCGTACTCCTTGACCTGGCGGACGGTCCGGCCCAGCCACGCCGCGCCCTGCGGCAGCCGTTCCGGGCCGAGGATGAACAGCCCGGCCACGACGAGGACCAGGATCTCGAGCCAGCCGACGCTTTCGAACACCTCTCGACTACCTCCGGGTCCTCCACGGCTCGCGGACCAGCACCGCGCGCTGCCAACGCATCCCCAGGGTACCGACCGGGTGATCCGGGCAGGAGGGCGAACTGGCCGAGCACGCCGCCTTCACGAACTGTTAGCTGCTCGTTCGGCTCGCCGACCCGCCGGCGGTGCGGCCCATGCGGCGGCACGGCATTCCTGGGGCTCCGCGGTTCGCGGTTTGAGCTGGTCGGTGCGGCCGTGAGTGCTTCGGGCCGCGATAGCGCTCCACAACGCGCACGACCGCGATGGCTGCCGGAATCCGTTCGGGGCGGGCGTCGTGCCGCTGGCAATACCGCGAAACTTCCCGCCCGGCCGGACCAGGCGGGCCCCGCCGTTCACCGCAGGGTCACGTCGAGCACCAGCTCGCGGCCCTGCCGCACCACGGTGACCGGCACCCGCTCGCCGACCTGGTGCCGGTCGACGGCCACGATCAGCTCGTCCGCGCCGGCCACCTTGCGCTCGCCGACCCGGATGATCACGTCGCCCTCGGCGATCCCGGCCGCCGCCGCGGCGCTGCCGTCCTGCACGTTCTGCACCTGGGCGCCGTCGGCGAGCCCGTCGCTGACCGACTTGGCGTTGACGCCGAGATCGGCGTGCTGCACGTTGCCCGCGCGGATCAGCTCCTCGGCGATGCGCCGGACGTCGTCGATCGGGATCGCGAAGCCGAGTCCGATCGAGCCGCCTTCGCCGCCGGCCCCGAGCGTCCGGATCGCGCTGTTGATGCCGACCACCGCGCCGTTGCCGTCGACCAGGGCGCCGCCGGAGTTGCCGGGGTTGATCGCGGCGTCGGTCTGGATCGCGTCGATGACCGCGTTGGTGTCGGTGCCCTCGCCGGCCAGCCGCATCGGGCGGTGCACCGAGCTGACGATGCCGGTGGTCACGGTGCCCGCCAGGCCGAGCGGCGAGCCGATGGCGATCACCTCGTCGCCGACCGCCAGCTCGTCGGAGCGGCCGAGCTGGGCGACCGTCGGGTTCGACACCTCGACCTTGATCACCGCCAGGTCGGTCTTGACGTCGCGGCCGACGATCCGGGCGGGCACCCGGGTGCCGTCGTGGAAGACCGTGGAGACCAGCGCGCCCGGGGTGTCGGCGGCCATCGAGATGACGTGGTTGTTGGTGACCACGTAGCCGTTGCCGTCGATGACGACCCCGGAGCCGCTGCCGCCCTGCGCGCCGACGCGCACCTCGATCGACACGACGGCGGGGACCACGCGCTGCGCCACCGCGGCGACGGTGCCCTTAGGCCGGTCCTTGCCCTGCTCCACCTCGGCGAGGGTGACGTCGGGATTGGTGAGCGGATTGCCCTCCTCGGCGGTGATCCGGCCGAGCAGCCCGCCGGCCAGCCCGATGAGCAGGGCGATCACAGCGAGGATCACGAGCGCGCGCGGGTGCACCCGGCGGCCGAGCAGCACCTCGCGGGCGCTGAGCAGCGGGCCGGTTTCGGTGTTCTTGGCCTTCTCCTCCGGCTCCTCACCGAGCGCGGGCGGGCCGATCACCGCGCCTGCGGCGGGGTTGCGCCACGGGTCGCTCTCGCCGGAGTTCCACAGCGCCGGCTCTTCGGCCGGCTCGGCCACCATCGGCTGCTCGCCGGGCGCGCGCTGGAGCTTCTCGCCGCCCGCCTGCGGGCGGCCGAACGCCTTGGACAGCGCTTCCGGCGGGGGCGGGCCCTGCTCGATGCCGCGCGTCGGAACGCCGCGCCGGTTCGGGTCGAAACTGCCGGCCACGCCCTTCGGGCGGCCGAACGTCGAACTCTGCGACGGGTCGACGGCGGGGCGCTGCAACGGGCGCGGCGCGAGGCGGGGCGGGGAGGCCTGGCTGTTTCGCGTGGAGCGGTCCGGCGCGGCCGGCACTCCGCGAGCGTGGCTGGCCGCGCCCTGCCACGGATGCACGGGTTGGGCTGGCCGTCCGTTGGGGCCCTGCTGGCCTGCTTCGGGCTGATCCCGGCGCTGCTGGTCGGCGTCGGGGCCCTGTGCGGGCGTTCCTGGCTGGTCGCTCATCGCTCCCCGGGCATGCGGTCGGAACTCGTCCGTTCGAGTGGATCACACGGGCGCGGAGCCCGTGCCACCGGCATGTGGACGCACCGCCGGCGTGCTCATTTTGCCGGGCGACCGGTGAAGTTCGTGTGGGAGCGGGCGAACTCGTCCCGGCCGGATCAGTTCCCCGGCGGCGCGCTCGCCGAGGTGCTCGGAACGGGGACCTCGGCCGAGGGCTGCCGGCTGGGGGACGGGTCGCCGGGCAGGTTTTCGCGTGCCGACGCCGGGATGACGGCGTTGGTGAACGCGCCGCCGGGCAGCGGGTTCGGTACGCCCGGAACCGGCTGGCCGTCGTCGTCGGTCGGCAGGTTCATCAGCGCGAGAGCGCCCAGCACCAGGCCGGAGAACACCACGCCGGCCCCCTGCCGGGTGCGGCGGCCGACCCGCCGTGCCGGTGCCGCCGCAAGATCACCGACAAAAGGGGGCACGCTGCCGAGGGGCTGTTGGCTGCCGCCGAGCGGCCGCGAGGATCCGAGCGCCGCTCCGTCGCCGAACCGCTTCGCGCGGTCCGGGCGGGCGATGGCGACCAGCTGGCCGTCCTCGGTCAGCGCGAGGCCGTCCGGCTGGCTGGGCAGTTCTGCGTGCGCCGGGATGGCCTGCAGGGCCTGCAGGAGCTTCGGCGAGACCGACGGCGTCCCGGCCGCCCGGACCGCGGCGCGGGCCTGCCGCTGGGTGGCGGCGTCCGCGGTGCACGCGGGGCAGTGGGCCAGGTGGGCGACGGCGCGATCATGGGCGCTCGGGCTCAGCTCGCCGTCCACCAGCGCGACGATCGCGTCCAGCGCGAGGTGCTGCTCCGGCAGCCCCCACCCACGCAAAACCGTCATTCGTCAAACCTCCCGGGCATGCTCGCGGCGAGCTTCCAAGGTGGCCTTCAACATCTGGCGCCCGCGGTGAATCCTGCTGCGCACAGTACCCAGCTTCACGCCCAAGGTGGCACCGATCTCCTCGTAGGAGAGCCCCTCGACGTCGCAGAGCACCACCGCCGCCCGGAACTCCGGCGGCAGCTCGTCCAGCGCCGTCTGGAGGTCGGGGTCGAGGTGGGTGTCGCTGAAGACCTGTTCAGGACTCGGTCCACCGCCGGGCAACCGGTCGGTGTCCTCGGGCAGGCCCTCCATGCGCAGGCGGGACCTGCGGCGGGCCATGTCGAGGAACAGGTTCGTGGTGATCCGGTGCAGCCAGCCCTCGAACGTTCCCGGCTTGTACGACGCCAGCGACCGGAACACCCGGATGAAGGTCTCCTGGGTCAGGTCTTCGGCGTCGTGCTGGTTGCCGGTCAGGCGGTACGCCAACCGGTAGACCCGGTCTGCGTGCTGCCGGACCACCTCGTCCCACGACGGCGGGGTCCAGTTGACCTCTTCCGCGGCGGGCGAGACGGTGCTCTGTTGGACACTGGGGGCCACACTCATCGGCTGTGTTGCCATTGGGCGAGAAGCCACCTCCTGTGCGGTTGCATCTCCAAGAACGAACATGTCGCCTCCGTTGTTCCCGGCGGTGTCGTCAAGGAGACGCCGATCGGTGTCGGTTATGACGTGTCTACTCTCGTATGCCCTGGTGAGGTAGCGATTAAAGACTCCTGAGAACTGCCTGAGAACCTGACGTGATGCGGCTCGCATCGCGGGCCCGCCGGAAACGGCCCACTAACGATGTCGGCGGCCCTGGTCACGGCGGCGGGCAACGTCGATAACCTTTCGCGTTGTGATACCCGAGACGCCGGTGGGTGCCGGGCCAGTGGGCCGGAACCAGGTGCGATCCGGCGCGCCGACGGACACCTCGGTCGGGGCGTCGTCGCTGCACGTCCTGCGCTTCCTGGCGGCGGCGTTGCGGGCCAAGGCCGTTGTGGAGGTCGGTACCGGCTCGGGCGAGAGCGCGCTGTGGCTGCTCCAGGGCATGATGCCGGACGGCGTGCTGACGTCGATCGACGCGGATGCGGCCGCGCAGCGGGCGGCGCGCGCGACGCTGCGGGAGGCGGGCGTGCCGACCGGCCGGACGCGGCTGATCGCCGGCCGCGCGATCGACCTGATGCCGCGGCTCACGGAGGGCGGCTACGACCTGGTGTCGGTGGGCATCGCGACCACGGACTACCCCACGTACCTGGAGCTCGGCGTCCGCCTGCTGCGCCCGGGCGGCGTGATCGTGTTCGCGGGCGTCCAGCTGGCCAGCCCGGACGCCCGGAGCGCGCTGGCCATGGCGCTGCGCGACCTGGTCCGGGCCATCCAGACCGACGAGAACCTGGTCCCGGTCACGCTCCCCACGGGCCCGGGCCTGCTCGCGGTCGCCAAGCGCTGATCTTTTCCGGCCCTCGTCGTCGGTCGATCTTTTGTTTTGAAGCGGCGCAGCCGCTTAGCCCACCCTCGCAACTTGCACCGCCGCGGGTTCTCAGACGGTGCCCACCCCGTCGGGGTTCTTGGCGCGGCCAGTCCCCGATGCCGCGTATTGGTTCATGCGTAAGTCGGGGATCCCCCAGCGAGAAGGCGACCGTAATTCCCGCAGGGGGGCCGCTACCCGCACCGCTACGTAAGACGAGCCGTGAATCCCTTCTTGTCAGGCGGGGGAGACGGAGAGGAGCTTGCCCGCGAGGCCTCGGGCCCGGGTGGACAGGCGCTTGGCGATGTCGTTGAGGACCACCGCCGCGGGCGAGTCGGGGGCTTCCAGGACCAGCGGGGTGCCGTTGTCGCCGGCCTCCCGCAGGCGCGGGTCCAGCGGCACCTGGCCGAGCAGCGGCACGTCCGTGCCGATCGAGCGGCTCAGCGACTCCGCGACCAGCCGGCCGCCGCCGGAGCCGAAGACCTCCATCCGCTGGCCGTCCGGCAGTTCCATCCAGGACATGTTCTCCACGACGCCGGCCAGCCGCTGCCGCGTCTGCATGGCGATCGCCCCGGCCCGCTCCGCGACCTCGGCCGCGGCCTGCTGCGGGGTGGTGACGACCAGGATCTCCGCGTTCGGGATGAGCTGGGCGGTGGACAGCGCCACGTCGCCGGTGCCGGGCGGCAGGTCGAGCAGCAGGACGTCCAGGTCGCCCCAGAAGACGTCGGACAGGAACTGCTGCAGCGCGCGGTGCAGCATCGGCCCGCGCCAGACCACCGGGGTGTTGCCGGGGGTGAACATGCCGATGGAGATGACCTTCACGCCGTGCGACTGCGGCGGCATGATCATCTTCTCCACCTGGGTGGGCTTGCCGCCCGCGCCCAGCATCCGCGGCACCGAGTGGCCGTAGATGTCGGCGTCGACCACGCCGACCGACAGGCCGCGCTTGGCCATCGCGACCGCGAGGTTGACCGTCACGCTGGACTTGCCGACGCCGCCCTTGCCGGACGCCACGCAGTAGACGCGCGTCATCGAGCCGGGCTCGGCGAACGGGATGCGCGGTTCCTCGGCGCTGCCGCGCAGCATCTTGCGCAGCTCGGTGCGCTGCTCGTCGCTCATCACGTCGAGCTCGACCCGCACCGAGGCGACGCCTTCGACGGCGGACACGGCATCGGTCACCCGCTGCGTGATCGTGTCCCGCATCGGGCAGCCCTGGACCGTCAGGTACACCTCGACCGCAACATCGCCGTCGGAGCCGATGGACACGCTCTTGACCATGCCCAGGTCGGTGATCGGCCGGCGGATCTCCGGGTCCTCGACCTGGCTGAGGGCCTTCCGAACGGCGTCCTCGGTGGGCGTGGACTGCGTACTGGTCACGGTTACCTCGGCAAGCTGGAGTTGCGGACGTGGTCGGTGGTCGCTTCGCTGGCGCCAGCCTCGAAGACTCTCACACCCCGTTGTTGACAATCCCATGCTACGGACCGGTAGCCCGCCGCGGACAGGGCTGCGGGCCGGTGGCATCGCGCTGGTCAGTGGGGCGCGCGAGACAGAATGTGATTCTTGTTCGGGGGCGCTGCGCAGTCAGGCGAACGCGTTCCGTAATATCCATCCTCGTGGCCGAGACGGCTCTTGATCGATTACCGACTCGAAGTGAATTGTTGGCGTACCGCAGTTTCCTCCGCGCGCACGCCAGGGTCACGCGCTGCCTGGAGGGCGACCTGATCGCTGAGCAACGGCTCACGCTCGCCGCCTACGACGTCCTCGAAGCGCTGGCAGAAGCCCCGGAGCAGCGGCTCCGGATGACCGAACTCGCGGATGTCGTGCTGCTGTCGCGCTCCGGCGTGACCAGGCTCGTGGACCGCCTCGAACGGCTCGCGCTGGTGCGTCGCGTCCGGGTCGATTCGGACGGGCGGGGGGTCCAGGCCGTGATCACCGAACGTGGCGAAGCGCGGTTGCAGCTGGCGGCGTCGACGCATCGCACCGGCGTGGCGCGGTACTTCCTGTCCGCCACGACGGGGGAGCTGGAGGCGCTGATGCGCACCTGCGAGCGGCTGGCCGACGGGGGTGTGCCATCGCCGCCGGGGCAGCGTGCGCAAGCATGAGGGCGTGCACGATGCGAACTCCACGGCTCCCGAACGGCTGATCCGCGCGGTCGGCCTGGTGCGGTTCGTGGACCGGCGGTTGCTGCTGGTCCGCGCCGACTACCAGGACGCGTTCTACCTGCCCGGCGGCAAGATCGATCCGGGCGAGACCGAGGTGCAGGCGCTGCACCGGGAGGTGCGCGAGGAGCTCGGCGTCGGCCTGGTGGGGGCGGACTTCCTCGGCCGCTACGTCACCGACGCGGTCGGGCAGGGAGACGGGGTGCAGGTCGAGCTCATCTGCTACGCGGGCGAGCTGGACGGCGACCCGGCGCCGGCGGCCGAGATCGCGGAGCTCGCCTGGTGCACCCGCGAGGAGTACGCGGCCCACGAGGTCACGGCCCCGGCGATCGTCGCCCTCTTCGCCGACCTCGACCCGGCCTGATCCCAGTTTCAATTGAAACTGCGGGGTCCCCGCAGTGTTCCGCAGTTTCAATTGAAACTGCGGAACACCTGGTTCAGGCGTCCTTCGGGTCTTCGGCGGCCGTGCGGGCTCGGCGCTTCTCCGCCTCGCTCTGCATGCCCGGGAGTTCTTCGCGGAGCCGGTCCAGTTCGCTGCGCAGGTAGTCGCGGGTGGCGACCTCTCCGATCGCCAGGCGCAGTGCGGCGAGCTCGCGGGCCAGATAGTCCGTGTCCGCCTTGGTCTGGGCCGCCCGCGACCGGTCCTCCTCCAACGAGACCCGGTCCCGGTCGTCCTGGCGGTTCTGCGCGAGCAGGATCAGCGGCGCGGCGTACGAGGCCTGGGTGGAGAAGGCCAGGTTGAGCAGGATGAACGGGTACGGGTCCCACTGCAGCCCGACCGCGGTCAGGTTCGCCGCGATCCAGGCGATCACGAACACCGTCATCCAGAACAGGAACTTGCCGGTGCCGAGGAACCGGGCGATCCGCTCCGAGACCTGCCCGAACACCTCCGGGTCGAACGAGACGGTGAACCGCTGCGGCGGGCGGGGTTGGTCGAGTCGGCGGTGGGTCAGCAACTCGGGCATCAGCGAGCCTCCAGGTTCGTCGGCTGGTCGGTGGTGGCGGTCTCCGGCTCGGGGAGTCCGCTCTCCCGCCAGTTCTCCGGCAGCAGGTGGTCGAGCAGGTCGTCGACGGTGACCGCGCCGATGAGGTGCTCCTCGTCGTCCAGCACCGGCCCGCACACCAGGTTGTAGGCGGCGAAGTAGCGGGTGACGTCGGTCAGCGGCGCCTCGGCCGGGAGGCTCGCCAGGTCGGTGTCCAGCGCGCCGGCGACCAAAGTGGACGGTGGTTCGCGGAGCAGCCGCTGGATGTGCACGCAGCCCAGGTAGGAGCCGGTCGGGGTGGCCGACGGCGGGCGGCAGACGAACACCAGGCTGCTCAGCGCCACCGGCAGGTCGGGGTTGCGCACCATCGCCAGCGCCTCGGCGATCGTCGCGTCCGGCCCGACCACGATCGGTTCCGAGGTCATCAGGCCGCCGGCAGTGTCGAACGAGTACGCCATCAGCCGCTTGACCGGTGCCGATTCCTCCGGCGCCATCAGCCCGAGCAGCCGCTCCTTGTCCACTTCCGACAGTTCGGCGAGCAGGTCGGCCGCGTCGTCCGGGTTCATCGCCTCCAGCACGTCCGCCGCACGTTCGTCGTCGAGGTACGCCAGCAGGTCCTTCTGGTCCTCGTCGGGCAGCTCCTCGACGACGTCGGCGAGCCGCTCGTCGTCCAGCGCCTCGGCGACTTCGTAGCGGCGCTTGGTCGGCAGTTCGTGCAGGGTGCTCGCGACGTCGACCGCGCGCATCGTGTCGAACAGGGCGAGCAGCTGCTGCACGCCCTGCGGTTGGCCGGTCAGCTCCGCGACCGCCAACCCGGTGACCTGGTCCCAGTCCAGCACCTGGGTCGGGCCGCGACGGCCGAGCCTCCCGGTGCGCTCCCGGACCGCGAGCTTGGCCAGCTGCCAGTCGCGGGTGCGGGTCTGCTCCATCGCGACGTCGACCAGGACCGCGGGCGCCCCGCTGGGATCGATGACGACCCGGGCGTCCAGCAGTTGGCCGAGCACCAGCAGTTCGTTGGGGCGCTGGTGGAACTTGCGGAGGTTCACCGTGCCGGTCGCCAGCGTCACGGCGCTGGGCTCGACGCGGGTGACCCGCAGCATCGGCACGAAGATCCGGCGCCGGGTGGGCAGCTCGACGACCAGGCCGAGGACGCGCGGCGGCTGCCGCCGGACGCTGAGCCCGGCGACGACGTCGCGCACCCGGCCGATCGATTCGCCGTCCGGCCCGAACACCGACAGGCCGGCCATCCGGGCCGCGAAAACCCTGGTCGCGGCTGCCACGTGGATCAGGCTATGCACTCTCCGAGCCGTCCGCTGCCCGGGCGGACCGGCGCGGTGCCGCCGCTCGGGAACGGGGACTGTGCCGCCGGGCACTTGCCCGGTTCCGGCGGCGGCGTGCGTGGTACACACGCAACGACTCGCGAGGCCAGAGGAGGACAACGTGGACGGTCGACGTGCCCGGCGGAGCTGCCTGGCGGTGCCGGGCTCCAGCGCGAAGATGATCGACAAGGCGCGCGGGCTGGCCGCCGACCAGTTCTTCCTGGACCTCGAGGACGCGGTCGCGCCGCTGGCGAAGGGCGAGGCGCGGGACCGGATCGTCGGCGCGCTGAACGAGGGCGGCTGGGGCGAGAAGATCCGCTCGGTGCGGGTCAACGCGCTGGACACCGAGTGGACCTACCGGGACGTCGTGACCGTCGTGGAAGGCGCGGGCGCGGAGCTCGACTCGATCATCCTGCCGAAGGTGAGCACCCCGGAGCACGTGCGCTGGCTGGACCTGACGCTGACGCAGATCGAGCGCGCCACCGGGCTGGAGGCCGGCCGGATCGGCATCGAGCCGCAGATCGAGGACGCCCGCGGCCTGGTCGAGGTGGACGCGATCGCCGCCGCCTCGCCGCGGGTGACCGCGCTGGTCTACGGGCCGGCCGACTTCATGGCGTCGATCAACATGCGGTCGCTGGTCGTCGGCCACCAGCCGCCCGGCTACGACGTCGGCGACGCCTACCACTACATCCTGATGCGCATCCTGACCGCGGCCCGCGCGGCCGGGGTGCAGGCGATCGACGGGCCGTACCTGCAGATCAAGGACGTCGACGGGCTGCGCGCGGTGGGCGGCAGGTCGGCGGCGCTGGGCTTCGACGGCAAGTGGGTGCTGCACCCGGCGCAGGTGGACGCGGTCAACGAGCTCTTCTCGCCGCGGCAGGAGGACTACGACCACGCCGAGAACATCCTGGACGCCTACGAGTGGCACACCTCGGCGGCCGGCGGGAAGCGCGGCGCGGCGATGCTGGGCGACGAGATGATCGACGAGGCGTCCCGCAAGATGGCGCTGGTGATCGCGGGCAAGGGTCGCGCGGCGGGCATGGCCCGAACCGACCGCTGGACCCCGCCGGAGTCCTGATCGCGGCGGCGCGAGTCGCGGCCCTGCGGCAAGCGGCGACGGTTTCGCGCGAAACCGTCGTTTCCCAGGCGTGCGAGTGGCGGTTTCGCGCGAAACCGCCACCTCCGAACGGCCGCCACGGCGGTCCGAAGTGCTCACGCCCGCGCCCGCCGGAATGTCGCTCGTCCTGCGTTCGCGGGTGGGCGAGATCGGCCGTCCGGGGCTCGGTGCGGTGGCGGACGGGTTGAGTTCGCCTGTTGGAGATCGGTGGTGGCGGCGGGCGCGGTAGGTTCCGGGTGAGATCCGCAGGCGTCGATCGAGAGGGCGGGCTCCGAGGTGGCCACCGCGGCAGCGGAGAACGAGCAGGAATTGCGCTTGGCGCTGGCCATGCGCGGCGGCGCGAGCATGGCCGTGTGGATCGGCGGCGCGGTCGCCGAGATCAACCGGCTCCGCGAGGCGGTGGCGGATTCGCGGGCGCCGGCGGACGACGATTCGACGGGCACCCACCCGTGGGCGTCGCTGGCGAAGCTGTCCGGCTACGACTCGGTCGCGGTCGACGTGCTCGCCGGGGCTTCGGCCGGCGGCCTCAACGCGACGCTGCTGTCGGCGACGCTGGTCTACGGGATGCCCTTCGACCGGATGCGCGAGGTGTGGGTGCGGTTGGGGGACGTGGAGGCCATGTCCCGGCCGGTGCCGAAGTTCTGGCAGTCCCGCCCGCCGTCGCTGCTCGAAGGCGACCGCTACTTCCGCGCCGAGCTAGCCGACGTCATCACCGACAACGTGCCCGCGGCGGCGGAGCACCCAGGCAACCGCGCCGACCTGCTGCTGACCGCCACCCTGCTGGACCCGATCCTGGAGCAGCGCTTCGACGGCCGGTCCGGGCCGATGCTGCAGGAGCGGCGCACCGCGTCGTTCCGGTTCCGGCACCAGGGCAGGGCGGGCGATCCGCTGTCGGACTTCGGCGCGGGCGACGACTTCGCGGCCACCGTGCTGCGGCTCGCCCACGCCGCCCGCTCGACGTCGTCGTTCCCGTTCGCCTTCGAGCCCGCGCAGGTGCGCTCGTCGCTCGGCGAACCGCCGGCCGGCGAGCCGAACATGATCGGGCTGTTCTCCGAAACGGTCGCCGATCCGCTGCTCCCGCCGTTCCGGGTCATCGACGGCGGCGTGCTGGACAACATCCCGGTGACGGCGGCGATCGATGCGATCTCGGCCGCGCCGGCGGACCGGCCGACGCACCGGTGGCTGCTCTACCTGAACCCGGATCCCGTTGCCTCGCACGGGCAACGCCGCGAGCCCGGATTCGCCGTGCCGGTGACCGCGACGGCCCTGCGCGCCCGGCTGTCCCAGGAATCGCTGCTCGCGGACCTCGACGCGCTGGACGAGCACAACAGCTTGGTCGCGCGAACCGCCTTGCGCCGCAAGGCTTTGTTCGCACCGCTGCGCGCCGCGAAGGACGCCGATCGGGCGGCGGTGCTGGCGCAGCAGGTCGACGCGGTCCTGCCCGACCACGCGGTGGTCCGCGCGGAGCTGGACGCCCAGGCGGTGTACCGGCTGCTCACCGAGCCCGCCGGCATCGAGGACGGCAAGCTGCTGCCGCCGGTGGTCGGGGACCCGCTGGCGGAGTGGTCGGCGCAGGCGAGGACGCAGCTCGCGCACCGGCTGTCCGCCGGGCTCGGCAGCGACGCCACCACGCGCGTCTTCGACGATGCGCGCGGCCTGCTCACCGCGGTGCAGGAATGCCTCGGCTGGGCTTGGGACATCGAGCGCTGGGCGCCGGAGAGCCGAGAGATCGGGCGCTGCAAGTCCGTGCTCTACCGGCTGCGGAGCTTCGGCGAGGTGCTGGAGGGGCACGCCGACCAGTACTGGATCAACGGCGCGAAGCTGGAGCCGATCGTCGAGACGACCGAACTCGACGAGTGGGTGCAGCGCGTGCAGCGCCGTCGCGCCAGGCTGCAGCATGCCCTGCCGTCCCCGATCCAGCCGCTGCTGGGCGAGGTGCTGGGCGCCGTCGAGCGGGGCGAGGACTTCCACGACGATCTCGCCGAGCTCGCCCGCGAGCTGATGTCCATTGTGGAATCTTCCGGCGCGGACGCGGTTCCGGACGCCGCCGGGGTGGACGCGGTCGCGGAGGCGCGCGCGGTGCTGCACCGGGTCGCCGACCGGCTGGCCGCGGCGGCCCCGCCGCGCGAGCGGATCGACGAGCCCCAGCAGCTCGGCTACGCGCTGCTGGAGCGCAGCGACCGGCGGGCGGAGACGTTGCGGCAGCTGGTGGTGCTCACCGCGCCGCTGGACGTCGGGCGCGTCCCGGGATCGCGGATCAACCTGCTGCGCGTGGTCAGCGACGAGCAGAGCCCGCTGCCGTTCGACGCGCTGCGCCGCGGCGAGGACGTGCCGCTGCGGATCGCGGACAAGATCCGCGGCCTGGACGTGGGCAACTTCGGCGCGTTCCTGTCCGCGAAGTGGCGGGCGAACGACTGGATGTGGGGGCGGATGGACTCCGCCGCCGCGCTGGTCAGGTTGCTCGCCGACCCGGCGCGGCTGGCCCGGCGCCACAGCGGCTCGGAGGAGCTCGGCGACGCGCTGCAGGCGATCGTCTCCCGCCCGACGTCGGCGGAGCTCGGGGACCTCGACGAGGAGCAGGCCAAGCAGTGGCGCGGATTCCTCGCCGAGATGTGGGCGCGCCACGCGGGCGAGGTGCGGGCCGAGCTCGACGCGCTGTTCGCCGCCCCGGACGACGAGCATGCGCTGACCGAGACGCAGCGGCTGCTCACCGAACGTCTGCAGTGGACGATCGCGGCGGAGGAAATTCCGTTCGTCGAATCCGTTTCTTCCGGGGCCGACCCGAACCGCGGTGGCGAGCCGCCGCTGCCCGCGCCCGCGCAGCTGTCCGGCAAGGTGGAGCGCTACGACGTCGGCCGCCAGCGGTTCGCCGACCTCGGCGAGCCCCGGGCGCTGTCGATGGCGACGCGCTTCGGGCTGCTCGCCTACCGGGCCGCCCGACCCTCCGGGCGCGGCGTGCTGCCGTGGTTGGGTCGCCGGGCGATGACGCTGATCAAGCCGCTGGTGATGGCGATCGTGTACGCGGTCGCAGCGCCGCGCCGTGCGGCGCTGCTGGGCTTCTTGGCGGCGAGCGCCGTGGCGTTCACCGGCGTCGGGTTGGGATCGCTGCCCGGGACGCAGGTCCTGTCCGCAGACCAGCACGAGTCGGCGTTCGAGAGCTCGTTCGTCGTATCGGACGGGCCCTTCCCGCCGGGTTCGGCGGAATCGCCGATGCTCGCCCTGGCCGTGGCTTGCTCGGATTCCGGCACCGGCGTGGACGTCGAGTGCGCGGACGGCTTCGGCTGGTTCGGCGGCGTGCCCGGCAACTGGCTGGCCCTGGCCGACTTCTCGGGCACGTCCTTCGGCCCTGGCGCATTGCTGGCGATGCTGCTCGCCGCGGTCTTCGCCGTGTGGTCGGGGCGGCGCCTGACGCACCGCTTCGGCCGCGGCTTGGCGCGCTGGCTGCCCGCGGTGTTCATCGCGGTGGTGGCGATGGCGGCGGAGTTCTGGCTGTTCACCACCGGATTCCGGCTCGGCCCCCTCGGGCTTGCGCTGGTCGCGGGGCTGCTGACCTGGCCCGCGGCGGTGGCCTACCGCACCGCCGCGCGCGTCGGGGCGTCGGTGCTGACGCTGTTGGTGTTCGTCGGCGTTCTGTGGTCGTACGAGCCGAACGCCTTCAGCGGCGGCGGCTGGATCGTCCTGGCGACGGGCCTCACCGCCTACGCCCACATGATCCTGGTCGGCACCATCGACGTCCTCGCGCCGCGGCCCAGGCGACGTACCGATTTCGCGCCGAAGGCACCCTCGCGGGCGAAGGCGCCCAGGAACGAGGTTTCCGCCTGAGAGCCGGGGATTCTCAGTGCTTCCGGGTCGGGCGCGGGGCGTCGTGCTTGCCGGGGACTCCGACGGGCTCCCAGCCGCGGCGGGGTTGTGCCTCGGCCCGGCTGCGGTAGACGACGTAGGGCCGGAACAGGTAGCGCACCGCGGCGAAGCCGCTGAAGGCGTGCACCAGCCGGGTGAACGGGAACAGCGCGAACAGCAGCATCCCCACCAGGATGTGCGCCTTGAACGGCCAGGGCACGTCCACCATCAGCGCCACGTCCGGCTGCAGGACGAAGATGCTGCGGAACCACGGTGAAATCGTGGCGCGGTAGTCGTAGCCCTCGGTGATGCCGTTGGCCAGCACCGTGGTCAGCAACCCGAGCACGATCGCCCCGACCAGCACCAGGTACATCGCCTTGTCGTTGACGGTCGTCGCGGAGAACACCGGGCCGTTGCGGCGCCGCCGGTAGATCAGCAGCGCGACCCCCACCAGCGTGCAGATCCCGGCCAGCGCGCCGAGGCCGACCGCCACCAGGTGGTAGAGGAGCTCGGAGACGCCGAGCGCGGCGGTCCAGGACTCCGGGATCAGCAGCCCGATCGCGTGACCGACGATCACCACCAGCAGTCCGAAGTGGAACAGCGGGCTGGCGAACCGCAGCAGCCGCGATTCGAGCAGCTGCGAGGACCGGGTGGTCCAGCCGAACCGGTCGTACCGGAAGCGCCAGATCGAGCCGACGACCAGGACCGCGATCGTCGCGTACGGCGCGGCGCCCCACAGCAGCACGTCCCAGGTGCTCATCGGCGGACTCCCGTCTGCTCGGTTTCGGGGCTGCTGGTGGGGAAGGGCAGCAACGGCCCCGACATGCCCACGGACTCCTGCGGCGGTCCGGTCGCGGCGATGCGCTCGGCCGCCCGCAGCACCGCCGGTGTCGGCGCGGGCAACGTGGCCAGCACGGCGTCGACCCCGCGCGCGTACACCGTGCCCTGGTCGTGCAGGGCCTCGGCCAGCAGCGCGAGCCCGGCGTGGTGGTTGACCAGTAGCGCGGTGCCCAGTTCCTGATCGGTCGTGGCGGCGAACTCCAGCACCACCGTGAGGTGGTCGGGCAGCTCGTCGTCGGGCGGCAGCACGCCGGCGGAGCGGTAGATGCGCTTGAAGTCCGCGATGGCGCGCCCCCGGTTGCGGGTGTCGCCAGTGGACCAGTAGCTCAGGTACTGGCAGCAGCGCCGCCGCAGGTCGAAGGTCTCGACGTAGTGCTGCTGCGCCGCCAGCAGCGTCGTCGCGTCCAGGTGGTCCAGCAGTTCGCGGAGCAGCGCGCCGTACTGCGGCGGGAGTTCCGCACCGGCCTCCCGCAGCTGCGGCAGCAGTGCGCGCAGCGGCTCGTCCGGGTAAGCCAGCAGGTACGCCGCGATGCGGTGGGTGAGAGCGCGGGAGCGGTCGAAGCCCATCAGCGGTCCTCGTCGTTGCGCGGGAACAGGCCCTCGGGCGTGCCGCGCCCGTCCCAGTTGAGCAGGTTCACGCGGCGCGAGCCGTCCGGCGCGGTGAAGTGCTCCGCGCTCTGCCGCTGCTTGAGCAGGTGGAAGTTCTCCACCGACATCGGCACCGGCTGGCCGGAGGATTCCCCGAACGGGCCCGACGCGTACATGCCGGGCCCGCCCTCGTAGTCCAGCGAGCAGCCGGGCTCGTCGAGCTGTCCCGTGAGTTCGGCGTGCGCCTGCGGGATCACGTAGCGCTCCTCGTACTTCGCCAGCGCGAGCAGCCGGTACATCCGCTGGACCTGCTCGGCGTCGAGCCCGGCGGCCTCCGGGATGGCCGGGTTCGGCGGGCGGCCGAGGTTGATGTCGCGCATGTACGAGCGCATCGCGCCGAGCTTGCGCAGCGATTCGGTCACCGGCCGCACGTCGCCGGCGGTGAACAGCTCCGCCAGGTACTCGACGGGGATCCGCAGGGCGCCGAAGATGTTGCCCACGTCCTCGCCGTCGTGGCCGGTCTCCACCAGCTTGTCGACCACCGGCGACAGCGGCGGGATGTACCAGACCATCGGCATGGTGCGGAACTCCGGATGCAGCGGCAGCGCCACCCGGAAGTCCTTGATGAGCGCATGGATCGGGGAGCGCCGCGCGGCGTCGATCCAGTCCGGCGGGATGCCCGCGCGCTGCGCGGCGGTGAGCACCTCCGGGTCGTTCGGGTCGAGCAGCACCTCCAGGTGCGCCGGGTACAGCTGGTGCTCGTCGTCCACCGACGCCGCTTCGAGCACGCGGTCGGCGTCGTAGAGCACCACCCCGAGATAGCGCAGCCGGCCCACGCAGGTTTCCGAGCACACTGTCGGGAGCCCGACCTCCATCCGCGGGTAGCAGAGCGTGCACTTCTCGGCCTTGCCGGTGCGGTGGTTGAAGTACACCTTCTTGTACGGGCAGCCGGTGACGCACATCCGCCAGCCGCGGCACTGCTCCTGGTCGACGAGCACGATGCCGTCCTCGGACCGCTTGTACATCGCGCCCGACGGGCAGGACGCGACGCAGGACGGGTTGAGGCAGTGCTCGCAGATCCGCGGCAGGAAGAACATGAAGGTCTCTTCGAAGGACTGCTTGACCTCGTCGGAGAGCTTGCGCAGCACCGGGTCCTGCCGCGTGAGCTCCGGCGAGCCGGCCAGGCTGTCGTCCCAGTTGGCGCTCCAGGAGATCTTCGTCGGCTCGCCGGAGATCAGCGATCGGGGCCGGGCCACCGGCGTCTGGTCGCTCAGCGGTGCGGAGATCAGGTCGTCGTAGTCGTAGGTCCAGGGCTCGTAGTAGTCCTGGATGGCGGGCAGCTTCGGGTTGGCGAACAACGACAGCAGCCGTTTGAACCGCCCGCCGCCACGCAGCTTCAACCGGCCGCCGCGGGTCAGCCGCCACCCGCCGCGCCACCGCTGCTGGTCCTCGTAGGTGCGCGGATATCCCTGCCCGGGGCGGGTTTCCACGTTGTTGAACCAGACGTACTCGACGCCGCCGCGGTTGGTCCACGCCTGCTTGCAGGTGACCGAGCAGGTGTGGCAGCCGATGCACTTGTCCAGGTTCATCACCATCGCCAGCTGTGCCATGACGCGCATCAGTATTCGACCTCCTGGCTGCGGCGGCGGATGACGGTGACCTCGTCGCGCTGGTTGCCGGTCGGGCCCAGGTAGTTGAACGCGAAGGTCAGCTGGGCGTAGCCGCCGATGAGGTGGGTGGGCTTGAGCAGCAGCCGGGTCAGCGAGTTGTGGATCCCGCCGCGCAGCCCGGAGATCTCGGACTTCGGCACGTCCACCACCCGGTCCTTGGCGTGGTACATGTACACCGTCCCCCGCGGCATCTTCTGCGACACCACGGCCCGCGCGACGACCACGCCGTTGCGGTTCACCGCCTCGACCCAGTCGTTGTCGCGCACCCCGATCAGCTCCGCGTCGGCCGGGCTCATCCACAGGTCCGGGCCGCCGCGCGACAGCGCGAGCATCAGCAGGTTGTCCTGGTACTCGGAGTGGATCGACCACTTCGAGTGCGGCGTCAGGTAGCGCACCGAGACCGCGGTGCCGCCGGATTCCCGGGGCTCGCCGAACAACTGGTGCATGTTCAGCGGCGGCCGGTACACCGGCAGCGCCTCGCCGAGCTCCTGCATCCAGTCGTGGTCCAGGTAGAAGTGCTGGCGGCCGGTCAGGGTGTGCCAGGGCTTGAGGCGTTCGACGTTGATCGCGAATGCCGTGTAGCGGCGGCCGCCGTGCTCGCTGCCGCTCCACTCGGGAGAGGTGATCACCGGCACCGGCCGCGCCTGGGTGTCGGCGAACGTGACCTGCTTGCCCTCGTTGTCCAGTGCCAGGTCGGCCAGCCGCACGCCGGTGCGCTCCTCCAGCACCCGGAAGCCGGCGACCGCGATCCGGCCGTTGGTCGTGCCGGACAGCGCGAGGATCGCCTCACACGCGTCCACGTCCCGCGCCAGCGACGGCCGCCCGTCGGCGACACCACCCTGCACGGTGCCGTTGCTGCGCCGCAGCCGCTCGACCTCCTGGTCCGGGACGACCGTCCAGCCCTTGTTGCCCACGCCGAGCCGGTCCACCAGCGGCCCGAGGGCGGCCATCTTCTCCGCCACCGCCGGGTAGTCGCGCCGCACCACGATCAGCTTCGGCATCGTGACGCCCGGAACCGGGTCCACCTCGTTGCGTCCCCAGTCCCGCACCACGCCGCCGGGCGTCGCGAGCTCGTCCGGGGTGTCGTGCAGCAGCGGCGCGGCGACCAGGTCCTCGCGGATGCCCAGGTGCGTCACGGCGAGCTCGGAGAACTTGCGGGCCACGGCGTGGAAAGCGGCGAAATCGCTGCGGGTCTGCCACGGCGGCGCGATCGCCGGGGTGAACGCGTGGACGAACGGGTGCATGTCCGTCGAGGACAGGTCGTGCTTCTCGTACCAGGTGGCGGCGGGCAGCAGCACGTCGCTGCACAGGCCGGTGCTGGTCATCCGGAAGTCCAGCGATACCAGCAGATCCAGCTTCCCCTCCGGTGCCTTCGCATGCCACCAGACGTCGTGCGGCCGCCGGTTCGGCGGGGTCTCCTCGGCCCGCAGGGCGGAATCGGTGCCGAGCAGGTGCTTCAGGAAGTACTCGTTGCCCTTCGCCGACGAGCCCAGCAGGTTCGCCCGCCACACCGTGACGATCCGCGGCCAGTTCTGCTCGGCGTCCGGGTCGGTGCAGGCGAAGCGCAGCCGTCCGGCGCGCAGCTCGTCGATCACGTGGTCGGCGGGCTCTACACCGGCCGCGCGGGCCGAATCCACCAGGTCGAGCGGGTTGCGGTCGAACGTCGGGTACGACGGCATCCAGCCCATCCGCGCCGACCGGACGATGCAGTCGGCCATCGCCGCACCCCACAACCGGCCCGGGCCCAGCGGGTGGATCAGCTCGTCGGCGCCCAGCGCGTCGTAGCGCCACTGGTCGGTGGCGAGGTACCAGAACGCGGTGCCGATCATCTGGCGCGGGGGCCGCGCCCAGTCCAGCGCCCCGGCCAGCTGCGCCCACCCGGTGACCGGGCGGCACTTCTCCTGGCCGACGTAGTGCGCCCAGCCGCCGCCGTTGACCCCCTGGCAGCCGGTCAGCGTCACCAGCGCCAGGAACGCCCGGTAGATCGTGTCGGAGTGGAACCAGTGGTTGGTTCCCGCGCCCATCAGGATCATCGACCGGCCGCCGGATTCCTCGGCGTTGCGGGCGAATTCGCGGGCCACCCGGGTCACCTGCGCGGCGGGCACCCCGGTGATCTCCTCCTGCCACGCCGGGGTGTGCGGCCGCGGGTCGTCGAGGCCGCTCGGCCAGTCCCCGGGCAGTCCCGGCCGGCCCACCCCGTAGTTGGCCAGCACCAGGTCGAACACCGTGGTCACCAGGCGGTCGCCCACGCGGATCGCCGGGACGCCGCGGCGTAGCCGGGCCCCGCGCTCGCCGGGCACGTCGAACCTCGGCAGCTCCACCGCGACCGGCTCGGCGGCGGCGTGGCCGAGCAGGCTCAGCTGCGGTCGCACCTCGCCGAGGTCCAGGTTCCAGCGGCCGGTTTCCTCCTTGCCGAAGCGGAATCCCAGGCTCCCGCCGGGCACGTGCTCGCGGCCGGTGCGCTCGTCGACGAGCACCGGCTTGAACCGGTCGTGCTCGCCGGGCGCGCCGAGATCGGCCGCGGTGAGGAACTTGTCCGGCACCAGCGTCTCACCGGTGTCCCGCAACGAAACCAGGAACGGCAGGTCGGTGTAGCGGCGCACGTAGTCGGCGAAGCTCGGTGCCTGCCGCTGCACGAAGAAGTCCCGCAGGATCACGTGCCCCATGGCCATCGCCAGCGCGCCGTCGGTGCCCGGCTGCGGCGACAGCCAGGTGTCGGCGAACTTCACGTTGTCGGCGTAGTCCGGCGACACCACCACGACCTTCTGGCCCCGGTACCGCGCCTCGGTCATGAAGTGCGCGTCCGGGGTGCGGGTCACCGGGACGTTGGAGCCCCACATCATCAGGTAGGAGGAGTTCCACCAGTCCGCCGACTCGGGCACGTCGGTCTGGTCGCCGAACACCTGCGGCGACGCGACCGGCAGGTCGGCGTACCAGTCGTAGAAGGACAGCATGGTGCCGCCGATCAACGAGATGAACCGCGCGCCCGCGGCGTGCGAGACCATCGACATCGCCGGGATCGGGGAGAACCCGGCGATCCGGTCCGGGCCGTGCCTGCGGATGGTGTGCACGTGCGCGGCTGCGACGAGCTCCACGACCTCGTCCCAGTCGGCCCGCACCAGCCCGCCCTTGCCGCGCGCCCGCTGGTAGCTCCGCCGCGCCGCCGGATCATCCATGATGGACTGCCAGGCGAGCACCGGGTCGCCGGTGGCGGCCTTGGCCCGCCGGTACAGCTCCAGCAGCACTCCTCGCACGTACGGGTAGCGCAGCCGGGTGGGCGAGTAGGTGTACCAGGAGAACGCCGCCCCGCGCGGGCAGCCGCGCGGCTCGTACTCCGGCGAATCCGGGCCGGCGGAGGGGTAGTCGGTCTGCTGCGCCTCCCAGGTGATGATCCCGTCCTTGACGTAGACCTGCCACGAGCACGAGCCGGTGCAGTTCACGCCGTGCGTGGAGCGGACCACCTTGTCGTGGCTCCAGCGGTCCCGGTAGAAGACGTCGCCGTCGCGCCCGCCGACGAGATCGATGGTGCGCAGATCGGCCGAGACCTTGCCGGGGGACAGCAGCTTGCGGGTTCTCAGCAGGAGATCGGACACCGGTCCATCGGTGCCCGCATCCGGGCGGTTCGCCATCGCCTGGCTCCTTCGCGGGGCTGTCGTCGGTGGACCGAGGTGGCTGCGCGCTTCGAGTCGCAGCCCGTGTTCGCGGCACGCAAGCTCGACGATTGGGCCGATCGGAGCGATGTGCAACTCGGCCGTTCGCGCCCGAGAGCGGAGGTTTCAGTCGTGGTCAGCCATCCCGCGCCGGCCTTCGCCGGGTTCGCGGTCGCGTCGGCGAGGAAGTGGGTGGTCCTGGCGGTCTCGACCCTCGCCTTCATGATCAACTTCTGGGCGTGGGCGCTGCTCGGCCCGCTGGCGCCGGTCATCGGCCAGCGGCTGGGACTGGCACCGTTCACCCAGGCGATCCTGGTGGCGCTGCCGGTGATCATCGGCTCCGTCGGCCGCATCCCGGTCGGCTCGCTCACCGACCGCTTCGGCGCCCGGCCGATGTTCACCCTGATCAGCTTGCTGACGATCGTCCCGGTGCTGCTGGTCGGGCTGTTCCCCGATTCGCTGCCGGTGCTGATGATCGGCGGCGTGCTGCTCGGCCTCGGCGGCACCACCTTCGCCGTCGGCGTCCCGGCGGTCAACGCCTGGTTCCCGCCCGCGAACCGCGGCATGGCGCTCGGCGTCTTCGGCGTCGGCACCGGCGGCACGGCGATCGCCTCGTTCACCACGCTGCCGCTGGCCGCCGCGTTCGGCCAGCTGGCGCCGTTCCTGGTCGTGTCGGTGGCACTGGTCGTGGTCGCGGTGCTGGCGTGGACGCTGCTCGGCGACCCGGCCGATCGGGTGGTGCCGCCTGGTTCAGCGTTCCACCGCACCGTGGAAACCCTGCGGCTGGGGGCGACCTGGCAGCTGTCGGTGCTGTACGCGCTGACCTTCGGCGGGTTCGTGGCGTTCAGCGTCTACCTGCCCACCTACCTCAAGTCCGCCTACGACCTCAGCGCGAGCGACGCCTCGATGCGCACGGCGGGGTTCGTGGTGCTGGCCGTGGTGGCCCGGCCGATCGGCGGCTGGCTCTGCGACCGCGTGCACCCGGCCGACGTGCTCGGTATCGCCTGCTCGCTCGCCATGGCGTTCGCGGGCCTGGCGGCCTTCGAACTGCCGCTGGTCCCACTCGGCACGATCGCCTTCCTCGGCCTGGCCGCGGTGCTCGGGGCCGGCGCGGGTGCGGTGTTCGCGCTGGTCGCCAAGCTGGCCCCGCCCGACGAGGTCGGCGCGGTGACCGGCCTGGTGGGTGCCGCGGGCGGCCTGGGCGGGTTCTTCCCGCCGCTGGTGATGGGCGCGATCTACGGCACGGCGGGCGACTACACCTGGGGCCTCGTGCTCCTGGCGCTGGCCGCGCTGGGGTGCGCGGCGCTGACGTTCGCGGTCGTCCGGCGGGAGGCCGCCGGGTGACATCCGGTCTGCGGATGCGCGGAACCGCTCGGACGGACATGATCTCCGGGAGACTCCACGGGGTAGCCTGATGGGGTAGGGGACAATACGCCGGAATCGGGCTCGCCCGGATCCCGCCGTCTCCGCCATGGCAGCAATCCAACGGAGGTGTCAGCGGTGTCCAATCCGTTCACCGGCTCCGGCCGGTCGGCGCCGGGCACACCCAACCTGCCCACTCCGCCGAGCGGCTGGCCGATCGGTTCCTACGGCACCTACGAAGAGGCGCAGCGCGCCGTCGACCACCTGGCGGACAGCGACTTCCCGGTCCAGGAGGTGACCATCGTCGGCGTCGACCTGATGCTCGTCGAGCGCGTCACCGGGCGGCTGACCTGGGGTCGGGTGCTGGGCGGGGGCGCGGCCTCCGGAGCGTGGTTCGGCCTGTTCGTCGGCCTGATTCTGGGCCTGTTCACGCCGCAGGGCAGCTGGTTGGGCCCGGTGCTGGTCGGCCTGGGCGCGGGTATCGTGTTCGGCCTGGTTTCCGCGGCGGTCGGCTACGCCTCGACCCGCGGCCGCCGGGACTTCTCCTCGGCAAGCCAGCTGGTCGCGGGCCGCTACGACGTGCTGGCCCAGCCGCGCCACGCGGAACAGGGCCGGGACCTGCTCGCCAAGCTCGCCATGCGCCCGCCGTCGGCGCAGTGATCGGCTGATCCGACCGGAACCCAGGACTCCTGCGCGGCAGGGTTCTGGGTTTCGCGTTTTTACCGGAAATCGCATCGCGCCCCGTCGGCCGGAAGGCCCCGGTGAACAGCCTCTTTGCGCCGGTCGGTGCAGCGCGGAACGGCTTTCGGCGCAATGTGCCGGTGCCCGGTTTCGCCGACTTTCACGTATTAGCAACAAGGGGCTCGGCGGCCTTGCCTTGACTGATCAAGACGCCTAGCTTGCCAACACCGGCTCACCGCCGGCGGTGGCAGGCGACGAAGCGTGGGCACCCCAGTGCCGGGTCGCGGCTGCGACCGGCAACTGGAAGGACCGACCGTGAGAGTTCGCCGCAACCGTGCAGCGGCAGTGCTGGGCGCGTCGCTGGTGTGCGCCTCCGCGCTGACCGCATGCGCACCGGCCTCCGGCGCGAACACCGTGAACCTCTACAGCGCGCCCGAGGAGAACCTGCAACAGAACGTGGACCGCTGCAACGCCGAGTCAGGCGGGCGGTACCAGATCGTCTACCACAAGCTGCCCCGCGACGCCGATGGCCAGCGCGAGCAGATGGTGCGCCGGCTGGCCGCCGGCGACACCGGCATGGACATCCTCTACCTGGACGTCTCTTGGACCGGCGAGTTCGCCGAGGCCGAGTGGATCCGCGAGTGGACGGGCCAGAACAAGGCCGAAGCCGAGCGCGACACGCTGCGCGGGCCGCTGGAGACGGCCACCTGGGAGGGCAAGCTCTACGCGGCGCCGAAGAACACCAACGTGCAGCTGCTCTGGTACCGCAAGGACCTGGTGCCCGAACCGCCGAAGACGTGGGGCGAGATGATCTCGACCGCCCAGCGCCTCAAGCAGGAGGGCAAGCCGCACTGGATCTCGCTCACCGGCGCGCAGTACGAGGGCTTGTACGTGCACTTCAACACGCTCGTGCAGTCGGCGGGCGGGCACATCATCTCCGATGACGGCAAGCGCGCCGTGATCGACGAGGGCGCGGTGCAGGCGTTGCAGGCGCTGCGCGACCTCGGCACGGCGGGCGTCACGAGCGCGTCGATGAACAACGCCAAGGAGGACGACGCCCGGCAGGAGTTCGAGTCCGGCCAGGCCGCGTTCCAGCTGAACTGGCCGTTCGTCTACCCGTCGATGCAGGAGAAGAAGCCCGAGCTGGCGCGCAACGTCGGCTGGGCGCGGCTGCCCGGCCTGCAGCCGGGGGTGCCGAGCAAGTCCACCATCGGCGGCGCCAACTACGCGGTCAGCAGCTTCTCCACCAAGCCGGACCTGGCCTTCGAAGCGACGAAGTGCTTGCGGAACCCGGAAAGCCAGAAGTTCTCCGCGATCAACGACGGCGTGCCGCCCGCTCTCGAGTCCGTCTACTCGGATCCCGAGGTGGCCGCCGAGTACCCGATGCGCGACACCATCCTGGAAGCGCTCAAGGATCCGGGCGTGCGAACGGTGACGCCGGCTTCGCAGAACGTCTCCACGGCGCTGTCCAACCTGCTGGCGCCGATCGCGGAGATCGACCCGCAGAGCACTGCGGAGCGGATGCGCACCGAGGTGCAGAACGCCCTGGACTCCAAGGGAGTGATGCCGTGATGGTGCAGCTGAAGGACTCCCTGCCAACCGCGAAAGCGATCAGCGAGGGCAAGAAAGCCGAACGCAAGCTCGGCTGGCTGCTGTGCGCGCCGGCCGCGCTGGTGATGCTCGCCGTCACCGGCTGGCCGATCCTCTACGCGCTGTGGCTGTCGTTCCAGCGCTTCGACCTCAAGTACCCGGACCAGCGCGAGTTCGTCGGGCTGGACAACTACATCACCGTGCTCGGCAACGGCTACTGGTGGAGCGCGTTCTGGGTGACGATCCTGGTCACCGTCGTCTCGGTGGCGATCGAGTTCGCCCTCGGCATGGGGCTGGCGCTGGTCATGCACCGGGCGCTGGTCGGCCGCGGCCTGGTGCGCACGGTGACCCTCATCCCGTACGGCATCGTCACCGTCGTCGCGGCCTTCAGCTGGCGCTACGCCTGGACGCCCGACACCGGCTACCTGGCTAACGCGATCACGCCGGGCGGCGCGCCGCTGACCGAGCACGCCAGCGCGCTGGCCATCGTGATCCTGGCGGAGATCTGGAAGACCACGCCGTTCATGGCCCTGCTGCTGATGGCCGGCCTGGCGCTGGTGCCCGACGACCTGCTCAAGGCGGCGGCGATGGACGGCGCGGGGCCGTGGCAGCGGTTCGCGAAGGTGATGTTGCCGGTGATGAAGCCGGCCATCCTGGTCGCGCTGCTGTTCCGCACCCTCGACGCGTTCCGCGTCTTCGACAACATCGTGGTGCTCACCTCCGGCGCGCAGGGCACCTCGTCGGTGTCCGTGCTCGCCTACAACAACCTGATCAAGGGCCTGAACCTGGGCATCGGCTCGACCATGTCGGTCCTGATCTTCATCGCGGTCGCGCTCATCGCGTGGATGTTCGTGAAGCTCTTCGGCGCGGCCGCGCCCGGTAGCGACGACAAGGGGAGGCGCTGATGGCCGGCGTCGGCGGGGCCGAGACCCCCGCGCGGAAGACCAAGTGGGCGCTGCTCAACATCATCGTGCTGGTGTACGCGCTGGTGCCGGTGCTGTGGATCCTGTCGCTGTCGTTCAAGACGCCGGCGACGCTCTCCGACGGCAACCTGATCCCGCGCGAATGGACCCTGGAGAACTACGCGGCGATCTTCGCCACCAGCGAGTTCACCCGCGCGCTGCTGAACTCGATCGGCATCGCGCTGATCGCGACCGCCATCGCCGTGGTGCTGGGCACCATGGCCGCCTACGCGATCGCCCGGCTGGACTTCCCCGGCAAGCGGGTGCTGGTCGGCGCCTCGCTGCTGATCGCGATGTTCCCGCAGGTGTCGCTGGTGTCGCCGCTGTTCGAGATCGAGCGGGCGCTGGGCCTGTTCGACACCTGGCCGGGGCTGATCCTGCCGTACATCACCTTCTCGCTGCCGCTGGCGATCTACACGCTGTCGGCGTTCTTCCGGGAGATCCCGTGGGAGCTGGAGAAGGCGGCCAAGATGGACGGCGCCACGCCGGGGCAGGCCTTCGCGAAGGTGATCGCGCCGCTGGCCGCGCCGGGGGTGTTCACCACCGCCATCCTGGTGTTCATCTTCTGCTGGAACGACTTCCTGTTCGCGATCTCGCTGACCTCGACGGAGAACTCCCGCACCGCGCCGGTGGCGCTGCAGTTCTTCACCGGTGACTCGCAGTTCGAGGACCCGACGGGATCGATCTCCGCGGCCGCGGTGGTGATCACCATTCCGATCATCGTGTTCGTGCTGTTCTTCCAGCGTCGCATCGTGTCCGGACTGACCTCCGGCGCAGTGAAGGGGTAACCAAGTGGCCGAGATCGTGCTGGACAAGGTGACCAAGCGCTACCCGGACGGGGCGCTGGCGGTCAGCGAGGTGAACCTGGAGATCGCGGACGGCGAGTTCGTGATCCTGGTCGGCCCCTCCGGCTGCGGGAAGTCCACCACGCTGAACATGATCGCGGGGCTGGAGGACATCAGCGGCGGCGAACTGCGCATCGGCGGGGAGCGGATGAACGAGCGCGCGCCCAAGGACCGCGACATCGCCATGGTGTTCCAGTCCTACGCGCTGTACCCGCACATGACGGTGTTCGAGAACATGGCGTTCCCGCTGCGGCTGGCCAAGGTGGATTCGGCGACGGTGCGGCAGAAGGTCGAGGAGGCCGCCAAGATCCTCGACCTCGCCAAGCACCTGGACCGCAAGCCCGCGAACCTCTCCGGCGGGCAGCGGCAGAGAGTGGCGATGGGGCGGGCGATCGTGCGCAGTCCCAAGGCGTTCCTGATGGACGAGCCACTGTCCAATTTGGACGCGAAGCTGCGGGTGCAGATGCGGACCTCGGTGTCGAAGCTGCAGAAGCGGCTGAGCACCACGACGGTCTACGTCACGCACGACCAGACCGAGGCGATGACCCTCGGCGACCGGGTCGTGGTCCTGCGCGGCGGCGTGGTGCAGCAGGTCGGCGCGCCGCAACACCTCTACGAGCACCCGGCGAACCTGTTCGTCGCGGGCTTCATCGGCTCGCCCGCGATGAACTTCGCGCCGGTCGAGGTGGCCGACGGCGTGCTGCGCGGCCCGCTGGGCGACATCCCGCTGAGCGACCGGATCCGCACCGCGCTGGAGTCCGCGGACGCACCGCGCGAACTGGTGCTGGGCATCCGCCCGGAGCACTTCGAGGACGCGGCGCTGCTCGACGAGACGGCCCGCGCGGCGGGCGGGACGTTCACCGGCGAGGTGGACGTGGTGGAGGAGATGGGCTCGGACAAGTACGTGTACTTCACCCTCCACGGTGGGCGGGCGAGCACGGCGGAGCTGGACGAGCTGGCGGCCGACAGCGGCAGCGCCGAGGTGCCCACGGACGAGGGCCAGGTGGTGACCCGCCTCTCGGTCGAATCGGCGGCGCGGGAGAGCCAGCCCCTGACGGTCTGGTTCGACCCGGACAAGATCCACCTCTTCGACCCGGCCACGGGCCGGACCCTCACCTGACCGAGATCCGATCGAGGTTCGGGGCACCCGTGACCGAGCAACCTGGCCACGGGTGCCCCGCCACCTGACAGGGCGGGTTCTTCCGCGATTTCAACGGAAATCGCGGCGAACGCCGGTGGGCCTCAGGGGCGGCCGAGCGCCTGGGTCCAGTAGTGGTGGTAGCGGCTGTGCTCGGTCGCCGCGTGGCCGACACCGAGGTCGGTGAAGGCGCAGTCGAGGATGTTGTCCCGGTGCGAGGCCGCGTCCATCCACTGGCGGAAGGTCTCGTCGGCGGTCTCGCCGCCGGCCGCGATGTTCTCGCCGACGTAACCGCTCGGGAACCCCTCGGAACGGGTGCGGTCCACCGGGTCGCGGCCGTCGCTCCCGGTGTGGTCGAAGAAGTCGCGGTGCGCCATGTCCGCGCTGTGCCCGGCGGCCGCCCGGGTCAGGTCGCCGTTCAGGCGCACCGCCGGGCATCCGGCCCGGGCCCGTTCGGCGTTGGTGAGAGCGAGTATTCGTTGCTCCGGTGGCGTCCGCTGGGCCGCCTGCAGCGGCGGCCCAGCGCAGAGAAGGAGGAGCGGGACGGCGGCCCCGCACGACAGAATCCGTTCGACCAGCGACATCTGCGATCACTCCCCGCATCGCGACGAAGGTGGGAGTGTTGTAACCGCGGGGCGACGGCATCGCCCGATCAGGTCGCCGGATCCGGCTACCGGCCGGGCGTGCCGGATTCAATCCATAGTGGACTGCTGAATGCGGAGCGTCAGGACTGGTTCGCGATGATCACGAACAGGGTGACGATCCACCCCATGATCAGGGCGACCAGGAGGGTGAGCTTGTTGGCGGCCAAGCGAGTCATGGCGGTGCCTCCCAACGTGAAGAAAACGAAGATCTGACGGAGATTCGTTTTTCACGATGCGGCCCGCGGTGGTCCCGGCAGGCGTCAGCGCGCGACGGCGCGCGGCGCGGCGGGAACCGCGTCCCACATCGCGCCGGGTTTTCGCTGCACCCAAACGGTGTGCCGGAACAACTTCTCGGCGATCTCCCGACGCGTCACGGGATTTCGCCGGGGGGCCGGGCCGGTGAGGAGCCGATGCCGGACCAGCCCCTGGTGCTGCAGAAGACGGTGCATGACAACCTCCTCACGCGCTCGCGCCGACCGATGAGAACGGAAACGGGCGGTGGACAACGACAAGCGGAACGGCGGCCGATCGACGACGACCGGACGCGAAGTGACCCCGCAAGGCATATCGCCGGCGGCGCGGAATTCGTTACGAAGTGCGATCACAGCCACTTGTTCCGCCGGAAGATCTTGAAGAGCACCATGCAGGCGCCGAGCATCACCAAGAGGGCCAGGGGATACCCGAACGTCCAATCCGTCTCGGGCATGTGGGTGAAGTTCATGCCGTAGATCCCGGCGATCATGGTCGGCGTCGAGACGATCGCGACCCACGCCGAGATCTTGCGCATGTCGGTGTTCTGCTGGAGCGTGATCTTGGCCAGCGTCGCGTCCACCAGGGTGGTCAGCAGCTCGTCGAAGGCCCCCACCATTTCGGACACCCTCGCCAGGTGGTCCTCGACGTTGCGGAAGTAGGACCGCACCTCGTCGGCGACCATCGGCGTGTAGCCCTCGGCGAGCCGCTGCATCGGCTTGGTCAGCGGCTGCACCGCGCGGCGCAGCTCCATGACTTCGCGCTTCATCAGGTAGATGTGCTCGGCGTCGATCTTGGTGCCCGGCTCGAAGACCTCGGCCTCGATCTCGTCGATGTCGTCCTGGATGGCCTCGGTGACTTCCAGGTACGTGTCCACCACGTGGTCGGCGACGCCGTGCAGCACCGCCGACGGGCCCAGCGCGAGCTGCTCCGGGTCGGCCTCCAGCTGGCTGCGCACCTCGGCCAGCCCCGCGTGCTTGCCGTGCCGCACCGTGATGACGAAGTCGCGGCCCAGGAACACCATCAGCTCGCCGGTGTCGACGATCTCGCTGGTCGCCGACCGCGTCTCGGTGTCGGTGTAGCGGACCGTCTTCAGCACCATGAACAGCGTGTTGTCGTAGCGCTCCAGCTTCGGGCGCTGGTGCGCGTGCACGGCGTCCTCGACGGCCAGCTCGTGCAGGCCGAAGGTTTCGGCGATGCCGTTGATCTGTTCTTCGGTGGGTTCGTGCAGCCCGATCCAGACGAAGCCGGAACCGCGCCGCCGCACCTCCTCGATGGCGTCGGAGTGGTTCCACGAACCTTCGACGCGGCGCCCGTCGTCGTAGATCGCGCAGTCGACGACGTACGCGGAGACGGGGGCGGCACTGCGGATGAGCGGTTGGGGCGCGCGGTTGTTCCGGTTGCGCAGGCCGAGCGACGGCAGGTTGGGCACGGCGACCTCCAAGGTCCGGGCGCAGCCCCCCGGCGGACGGGGATCCGGGTGGAAGCTGCGTGGGTGGCGTGCTTCGCGGGCTCAGCCCGCTGCTCGCGCATCCCTGCCGGCCCTGACGGGCGAGCGCCTAGCGGCTGGCCCTTCCGGCGGGGATGCTGTTGGTACTGCACGGAAGCGCGCTATCGGCACTGCTGTCCACGATCCCTCACCTCCCGAAGGTCATCCACCGACGCGGTGGTCCTTAGTCAGCCAACCCGACACGATACTCCGTCCGAGTGGACCGATGGCAACCGCTCGCATTCGAGGTCGCATCCCGCCGGAACCGCAATGCATGGAACGGGTGAAATGGGCGTATTGGGTGAATCGCATCCGGACCTGTGTTCGACCCGAACCGCGTCTCTCGGCGGATCGTGACGGGGCCGCGCCGGCGTTCCCCGGTCGTATTTCGGCCATCACTCGTTGCGGGGTAAACTATTCCAGGACCGCAGGATCTCGGCCAGACCTTCGGTCAGCGCTCCGTCGCGGTCCAGTGTGGCGAAAGTCGCACTGTCCGCCCAAATTGCGTCGGCGGCGTCGTCACCAGCGGAAAGATCCTGTTCAGTACTCCAACAGGAGTAATCCAGGATCTCGTAGGTGCCGCGCGCCGCGGGCCGGAAGATCCGGCCGACGAGCTCACCGACGGTGACGAAGAGTCCGGTTTCTTCGCGAACTTCGCGCTGTACCGCCGAATGGTCGGTCTCGCCGGGCTCGACTCGGCCACCCGGTAGGGACCACTTCCCCTTTCCGGGTTCATGTGCACGTTTGACCAGTAGCAACCGGCCGTCCGGGTGGTGAATTATCGCGCCGACGCAGCGGATCACAGGATTCTCCGATACGATCATCGCCACGGAGGGTAGTTGATCCGGGGCTGCCCGGAAACGACTGACCCAAGTGCGGTACAAAGCTGCCGTAAAGCGGCGGAGTGCGGTACAACGGATCAGCAGGCGCCTGCGCTACTCAAGGGCATTTCGGACGGGGTGCGTCACAGTGAACATGAAGAAAATCCTCACGTGGGCCGGAGTTGCTTTCCTCCTGTTCTTCCTGTTTTCCGCGCCAGTGGAAGCCAGCGGTGTCATCAACGGCATCCTGGGCAGTCTCCGGGGAGCAGCCGAGGCCGTCATCACCTTCATGCAGAACCTCTTCCAGTAAAGCGCGAGCCGCGGGAGGCGGGTGCCGTGTTCGCTCCAAGGGACCCCGACGAATACCTGCTGGACAGTGAACGCCGAGTGATCCGCGTGCGGCGTCACTGGGCGGTCCTGGTGTGGGACCTCTTCGAGGCGGCCGGCCTGCTGGTGGGTCTGGTGATGGTGTCCTACCTGGTGCCCGAGGGCAGCGGTGGGCTGGTCCAGAACATCCTCTGGTACGTGGGGTTGATCATCCTGATCCGCTTCGCGTACCAGGTCCTGGACTGGTACGTGGAACGCGTCGTCGTGACCGACAAGCGGTTCCTGATCACAACCGGCATCTTCACCACCAACGTGGCGATGATGCCGATCACCAAGGTCACCGACCTGACGTTCGCTCGCACGCTGATGGGCCGCGTCTTCGGGTACGGCACTCTCGTGGTCGAGTCGGCCGGTCAGATCCAGGCCCTCAACCGCATCGACTACGTGCCGAACCCGACCGAGGTCGAGGACGCGATCTCGGCGCTCGTCTTCGGTGACAAGAAGGGCCAGCAGCAGGACCGCTTCTCCATGCTCAAGGCGCGACGCGCCGCGGTGGGCAAGCGGAAGGCCGCGAAGCTCTGACCGTTGCGGTCGGCCCGGCGCGGCAGCGCCCGGGTCGGCCGGACGGGTGTTGGTTCGGCCCGAGGTCGGACCATCGGTCACACTGGTGGGTGTGCGAATCGACATGCACACGCATTCCACCGAGTCCGACGGGACCGATACACCGGCAGAGCTGGTGGCGACGGCGCTCGCTGCCGGCCTGGACGCGATCGCGATCACCGATCACGACACCACCGCGGGGTGGGCGGCGGCCGAGCGGGCCGTGCGCGATCTCGCGGAGCCCGGCCGGTTCCGGCTGGTGCCGGGCGCCGAGCTGTCGTGCTCGTGTCCGGGCGAAGACGGTCGGAACATCACCGTGCACCTGCTGGCGTACCTGTTCGACCCGAACTCCACCGCGCTCGTGCGGGAGCAGTCACGGCTGCGCGCGGAGCGCCGTGAGCGGCTCTACCAGATGGCGCAGCACATGGCCGCCGACGGTTTCCCGGTCGATCCGGACGGACTCATGGCCGGCCTGCCACCCGACTCGCCGGGAGGTCGCCCGCACCTGGCTCGCGCGCTCGTCAACGCCGGGACGGTCGCGAGCGTCGACGAGGCCTTCGCCAAGTACCTCGGCGGCCGCGGCAGCTACTACCTCCCGCGCACCGACACGCCCGTGCACCGCGCGATCGAGATGATCGCCGAGGCCGGCGGGGCGACGGTGCTGGCGCACCCCTTCGCGACCGCGCGGGGCCCGATCGTGACCGCCGACGTCGTCGCCGAGCTCGCCGGCCGCGGGCTCGCCGGGATCGAGATCGACCATCCCGACCACGACGCCGAGACCCGGACGAGGCTGCGCGGGCTGGCCGCCGAGCTGGATCTGATCCCCACCGGCAGCAGCGATTACCACGGCACCAACAAGACGATCCGGATCGGCCAGGAGACGACCCCGCCCGACTCGTTGGATCGGCTGGAGGAGCGGTGCAGCGGCAGCAAGGTCATCGGCTGATCGGGGCGGATCGGTCGGGTAGCGGGAAAACTGCGTACTGTGGGGGCGTGCAGGGGCAGCTCGGTCTAGAAGGAATTCCCAGCAAGCTGGTGCGGGTCACGCCGGCCAGACTCGCGACCTGGGCGAAGTGCCCCCGGAAGTACCGCATGACGTACCTGGACCGGCCGACGCCGTCGCGCTCCGGTGCTTGGGCGAACGCCACGCTGGGCGCCGTCGTGCACAACGCTCTGCGCGCGTACTTCGAGCTGCGAGGGGATCAGCGCACCCCGGAACGCGCCACCGCGTTGGTGCGCGAGTACTGGAAGTCCGACGGTTTCGCGAGCCCGGAGCAGGCGGGCGACTACCGGCGCCGGGCGCAGGAGTGGGTCGGCTCGTACGTCGAGCAGCTGGCGCCCGACGTCGTGCCGCTCGCGGTCGAGCGCTGGGTTTCCGCGCCGATGGGCTCGATCATCGCCGAGGGCCGGGTGGACCGGATCGACGACCGGCACGGCGAACTCGTCGTCGTCGACTACAAGACCGGACGGCACGGACTGCGCGTCGACGATGCGCGGCAGTCGCTGGCTCTCGGGCTGTACGCGTTGGCAGCGCGCAAGAACCTGCGTCGGCCGTGCCGGCGGGTCGAGCTGCACCACTTGCCGACCGGGACGGTCGCGGGCTGGGATCACACTGCGGAATCGCTCGCCGAGCTGCAGGATCGCGCCGAGCAGCTCGCCGGGGAACTCCAGGCCGCGACGGACGCGTTCGAGCTCGGTGCCGATCCGCAGGCGATGTTCCCGGTGCGAACCGGGCCGCACTGCTCGTGGTGCGACTTCCGGGCGCATTGCGAGGAGGGCCGGCAGGCGGCGCCGAGCCTGCCCCCGTGGGCTTTGCTGGGGGATTGATGAGCATGCGACCTGAGGACGGGCCGATGCGCACACCCGCTTCGCAACGACCGCGGCCGCCCCGCACGCGGCGCCTGCCGGAATCCAGCGAGCCGCCGCCGCAGCGGCCGCGCGGGCGGCACTCGTTGAGCCGACCGCAGCCGCCCAGCCGGGCCGGTTCCGCGCTCCGCGGCCTCAGTGGCGCGTTGGCGGCGGGCTTCCTGCTGCTCGCGCTCGTGCTGGTGGTGGTGCAGTTCTGGGCGACGAACCAGGGGCAGGAAGGCCCCGGGCTGGCCGCGGTGATCGCTCAACTGGTGGCGTCGCTGATCGCCCTGGTGCTGCAGGCGATCGCGGACCGGCGCAACGACGCGCGCGGCGGCTTGGCGGCCTGCGGCGTCCTCGTGGTCGTGTTCGGCTCGCTGTGGTTCTGGTGGTGGGCCTGACCGGAGTCCGTGTTCTCGTTGGGGGACAAGGACTTTTCGCGCCGCCGGGTCAGTGCAGGGCGACGAGCGTGTCGCCGCGCTGCTCCAGGAGCACCGGGCCCACCGCGTTGAGCTGGACCGGGCCGGTGTAGCCGGCGCGGTCCACCGGGATCACCCGCTCGCGGTTGCCGGTCGGCGCGTCCAGGACCGCCAGGCCCTCCCGCACCGGTACCAGCTGTTTTCCGCCGAATCCGACGCCCGGGCCGAGCGTGTCCGGCAAAGTCCACAGTGGAGTGAGGGTCTCCGGGTCCAGTGCGACCGTGTCGGTGCCGGTGTGCCAGTAGATCCGGTGGCCCTTCGAGGTCGACTCGACCTGCACGTTCGCCCGGAGGTCGGGAGTGCCGACGCGCACCGGGAAGGTGGTCTCCACCGCGCCGTTGTTGTTGTAGACCTCGACCTGGGAGCGGTCTCGGAGGACCACCGCGACGTACTTGTCGTTGACCGCGATGACTCCCGCCGACAGGCTGCCGAGGACGACGCTGAAGATCTCCTCCGGCTTCTCGTCGTCCTCGGGATGGGCCTTCAGGACCGTGATCCGGCCCTGTTCGCGGGGGCACGTCTCGACGGCCCCGACCCGCTCGTCCCCCACCGCGATGGAGGAGTAGGTGCAGTCCGGGCGCTTCATGTTGTTGTCCGGGTTCTTCACCGCGGGCGGCATGCCGAACTGCTGGGTGCGCACCAGGTCCGAGCGCCAGGACTCGAAGGAGCGCTGCCCGGTGGCCGTCACGTAGGTGCCGTCGGCGAGCAGCTGGGTGCCGAACTCGGCGTCTGCATTGCGCTGCGGCCCGCGCACCCCGGTGGCCCCGCGGAGCGAGGTGACCTCGCTGCAGTTCTCGGACTTGCGGTAGACCGCGATCGCGCGGTTCCACTCCGCGCCGACCGTGCACAGTGGAATGTCGCGGGCGTAGCGCCAGGCGACCTGGCCGGTGAGCGGGTCGTGGCCGCTCACCTCGTTGCCCGATCCGGTGACCACCGCGGGCCCGGCGACGACCGGCACCGGAGTGGCCGGGCTGGTCGCGCGCCACGCCTCGGAGAGCGTCTCCGGCACGGCGGTGGCCGCGGGAAGTTCCGGCATGGGCTGGGCGGCGGGCTCGGAGACGGTGGCGCGCGCATCGCTGTTGAAAAAGAGCGCGACGCTCCCGGCGAGCACGGCCACGACGATCAGCACCACCACGGCGAGGTCGGTTCTCGTGCGCCGCTCCGGCCGAACCACAGTCACTCCTCGATCGCCTGGCTGTTCCTGGGCCGAGCTTAGAGCCTGTTGCCGGACTCGCCGTGCGTGGCGGTGCGGGTGGCGCCCCCTGCGGGAGTTGCGGACGCCGCCCGGAGTTCGACCCGCGAGCCTCCCGGCTCACGGGTCTCGCCTGCTGCTACGCGGCGCCGCCTTCGGCGTTGCCGCTGCGCGCCGTGCCACCGGCTTCGCCGGCCGGCTCGCCCGCGCGACGCCTGCGGCGCCGACGGCGCGGCCGCTCGCCTGCGTCGGCTTCGCCTCCGGTGGCGGGCGCCTCCGGCTGCTGCACCGCGGCTTCGGCGCCGCTGCGGGTGCGCCGGCGCTGCCGGCGTCGGGCGGGCCGGGTCTCGGCGTCGCTGTCCTGGCGGGCACCGGTCTCGGCTTCGCCCTGGTGCTGGTCCGAGCCGCCGCGGGTGCGCCGCCGGTTGCGGCGCGGCCGCTTCGCCTCGCCCTGCGTTTCGGGCTCGGCGTCGAGCCCGGCGCGGGTGCGCTTGGACAGCGGCAGTCGACCGGTGACGTCCGTCGGGATGTCGAGGTCGGTGAACAGGTGCGGCGAGGTCGAATAGGTCTCGACCGGCTCGGGCTTGTCGAGGCCGAGCGTGTCGCTGATCATCTTCCAGCGGGGCTCTTCGTCCCAGTCGACGAGGGTGATCGCGACGCCTTCGCGACCGGCCCGGCCGGTGCGGCCGATGCGGTGCACGTAGGTCTTCTCGTCGTCCGGGCACTGCAGGTTGATCACGTGGGTCACGCCGGCGACGTCGATGCCGCGGGCCGCGACGTCGGTGGCCACCAGGATGTCGACCTTGCCGGAGCGGAACGCGCGCAGCGCCTTCTCGCGTGCGCCCTGCCCGAGGTCGCCGTGCACCGCGCCGGCCGCGAAGCCGCGCTCGGTGAGCTCGTCGGCGAGCTTCTGCGCGGTCCGCTTGGTCCGGCTGAAGATCATCGCCAGGCCGCGGTCGGTGGCCTGCAGGGCCTTGGCGATCAGCTCGCTCTTGTCCATGGAGTGCGCCCGGTAGATGAACTGCCGGGTGCGCTCGTGCACCGCGCTCTCGTCGGCCTGCTCGGCCCGGATGTGCGTGGGCTGCGTCAGGAAGGTGCGGGCCAGGGTCAGGATCGGGCCCGGCATGGTGGCGGAGAACAGCATGGTCTGCCGCTGCTCGGGGACCATGCGCAGGATGCGCTCGATGTCCGGGAGGAACCCGAGGTCGAGCATCTCGTCGGCCTCGTCGAGCACCAGCCCGCGGACCTTGCCGAGCACCAGGTGGCGCTGCTCGGCCAGGTCGAGCAGGCGGCCCGGGGTGCCGATGACCACGTCGACGCCCTTGCGGAGCGCGGAGATCTGCTCCTCGTAGGGGCGGCCGCCGTAGACGGCGACGGTGCGCACGCCCAGGTGCTTGCCCGCGTCGGTGAGGTCGCGGGTGACCTGCAGGCACAGCTCGCGGGTCGGCACCACGACGAGCGCCTGCGGGGTGCCGTCGCCGGGCAGCTGCAGGCGGTGCAGCAGCGGGACGCCGAAGCCGAGGGTCTTGCCGGTGCCGGTGCGGGCTTGACCGATCAGGTCTTCGCCCTGCATCGCCAGCGGCAGGGTCAGTTCCTGGATGGCGAAGGTGCGCTCGATGCCGGCTTCGTGCAGCGCGCGGACGATGTCCGGGTGCACGTCGAGCTCGGCGAAGGTCGGAGCGTCCGGGTTGCCGGTGCTGCCGGCCGTCAGGGGCGGCGCGTCCGCGGCTTCGGGGGCACCGGATTCGAGGTGCTCGAGCTGCGTGCCGTCCGCGGTGTCGGGGCTGCCGCCCCCATTGCGATCTTCGAGGCCGTCGGGGGCCTGGCTGTTGGTGAACGTCAGAATGATCGCCTCTCTCGGTACCTGCGCGCATGCGTCCCGGTTCGGGCCGATCCGTGGCGACGTCCTCCCGGCACGGCGGCTCGCTGCTCGCGGCCGCTCTTCGTGCTCGTGGTCACCGACGTGATGGTGCGCGCCCTTGTTCGCTCAGCGGCTGAGCCGCTGTTGGTTCGTTCTTCTCGGCGTCGCGTGCGCCAAGGCCGACGAGCGATTTCGCTCGGGCCGCGTACACGCAGACATGGTCCCGGGGGCCGTCCCGCTCGGACGGACTCGCCCAGACCGTGACGTTCGGGGAGCCAGCACCGCGGTCTTCACGACCGGGCCGCCGACTGTGCCGCCGACTGTGCCGTCGGACGCCGATGCTCCTCCGAGGTCCGAGGATACCTGTTGGTCGGCCATTCTCACCGTGGCGCGTATAACTCGGGCGTGCCGCCGGTTAGGCTCGCAGCCATGAACGAGGCTGACCAGCGCGGTGAAAGTGACGAGCGTTACTCCGAGGGGGTCGTGGATCTGCTCGCGGCGCTGGCCTTCGGAGAGCTGTCGGCCTTCGATCGCCTCGCCGAGGACGCGCGCACCGCACCCACGCTGACCGGCCGCGCCGCGCTGGCCAGCATGGCGGCCGCGGAGATCGGCCACTACCGGCAGCTGGAGGAGCACCTGGCGGGCCGCGGGGTGGCGGTCGACGAGGTCATGCAGCCGTTCGTGGCGCCGTTCGAGGCGTTCAACGAGTCCACCGCGCCGCATTCGTGGCTGGAATCACTGGTCAAGGCCTACGTCGGCGACGGGTTGGCGGCCGATTTCTACCGCGAGGTCGCGGAGTGGCTGGACCCCGCCACGCGGGAGCTGGTGCTGACCGTGCTCGCCGACACCGGCCACTCGGCGTTCGCCGAACGCGAAGTGCAGGCGGCCTGCGAGGACGACCGCAAGCTGCGGGACAAGCTGACGCTGTGGGGGCGGCGGCTGCTGGGCGAGGCGATGACGCAGGCGCAGCGGGTGGTCGCCGAGCGCGACGCGCTGGCGGAGCTGATCATCAAGGGCTCCGGCGACCTCACCGGCATCGCGGCGATGTTCCGGCGGCTGCAGAACAACCACACCAAGCGGATGGCCCGCCTCGGCCTGGGCTGACATCCCAGTTTCCAGGCTCGTTTTGCGTGGGGGTGCGGGTAGCGGCCCCCGCGGGAGTTACTGCGGCCTTCTCGCTGTGGGATCCCCGGCATCATGAATGACCAATTCACCACGTCGGGGCTGTCCTCGCGAGAAGACCCCTGAGAACCCGCAGCGGTGCGGCTTGCGTAGGTGGGCTAAGCGGCTGCGCCGCTTCAAAGACAAAGACCAGGTTCTAGGGCAGGTGCTAAAACTGCCCACCTCGTTCAGAGGCAGCCGCGCGAGGATTCGCCGATCATGGCGGGACCTGGGATAGCCTTGCCACATCCCAATGGATTCGAGTGCTCAACGGAGGTTCGGCGTGGAGGTCAAGATCGGCGTCGTGGACAGCCCGCGCGAGCTGACGGTCGTCAGCGGACAGTCCCCGGAAGAGGTCGAGTCGCTGGTCGCCGACGCGCTGAAGAACGCAGACGGCGTGCTGGCGCTGACCGATGAGAAGGGGCGGCGGATCATCATCCCGTCGACCAAGGTCGCCTACGTGGAGATCGGCCCGGCGACGCTGCCGCGCGTCGGCTTCGGCGTCAGCTGACCTGGTTTTCCGCGCGAGGGGCACCCCGGCCGAACCCGGCCGAGGTGCCCCTCGCGCTTTGATTCAGTCCAGTTCGGCGGGGATCTCGAAGGGCGGGCGGCCGGTGCCGGTGATCCGGTAGCGGCCCCAGGGGTCCTGGTCGGAGAGGGTGCCCGTCGCCTCGCCCGCCGGTGTGCGCAACACCACATCCTTCTTGCGGTGGTCGGCGAACTCGTCCACGTCCTGGTGCGCGGACAGGCGCCCGTACCAGTGGAAGCGGCCGTCGATGGGCTGGAAGTGCCCGCGCAGGACCACCTCGACCGCCAGCTCCCGCTCGTCGGCCAGGAGCGTGGCCGGGCCGCGGTAGTCGTCCTCGTCGTGCTCGTGGTCAGCCACGGTCCACGTCCTCCTCGTCCTCGGGCGTCTCGTGTTCGCCGGGCACCAGGCGCAGGTCGTTGCCGAGGTCCAGCGGTTCGTCGGGGTCGATCACCAGGCCGGCCGAGCGCAGCACGCCGTCGATGGCGAACCAGATGATCTGCGCCAGGTAGTCGGTGAGGTCGCTGCGGCTCATCGACTGCCGCTCCAGCCACCAGTCGCCGCTGGCCTGCACCATGCCCACCAGGCCGTGGCTCCAGGGCTCGACGCCGCCGGAGTCCAGGCCCAGGACCCGCAGGTATTCGCCGAGGATGCGGGACAGCGAGTTCGCGATCACCGTCTTCTCCGCCGACACCGGGTCGGAGCGCACCGGCCGGTCCGCGAAGGTGCGCTGCACGACGAACCGGTACAGCTCCGGGTACTGCTCGATGGTGCCGAGGTAGGCGTCGAGGAGGCGGCGGATGCGCTGGTTGGGCGTGCCGCCCTCGTGGAACAGCGGCCGCAGCCGCTGCATCAGCAGCTCGGTGCCCCATTCGCCGACCGCGACGTAGAGGTCGCTCTTGTCGCTGAAGTGCCGGTAGAGCACCGGCTTGCTGACACCGGCCTCGGCGGCGATCTCGTCCATCCCGACCTCGGCGCCGTGCTTGCTGATGGCGCGCACCGCGGCCTCGACGAACTCGGCGCGGCGGGCCTGGCGATGTTCGCGCCAGCGTTCCCGGCGCGCGTCGCCGCGTGCCTTCTCGGATGCGACCGCCTTGACAGGGCGAGAGATGTGACTCACGCTACCCAAGGTAACTGTTACTGGAAGTAACACGCAATCTCGATGCCGGGAGGGTGATCGCCGGATGAGCAGGGCCCTGCAGGTCAACGACCGCGAGAAGACGGCCGCACGGCTGCTGAATTCGTCCGCCCGGAACAGCTACGACCCCGAGGTCGACGTCGACTGGGACGCGCCGCTGGCCGAAGGCAAGCCCTACATCCCGTTCAAGCGCAGCTCGCTCTACGGCACGCACCTCTGGGACCGGCTCAGCGAGGAACAGCGCATCGAGCTGACCAAGCACGAGTTCGCCAGCATCGCCTCGAACGGCCTGTGGTTCGAGGTGCTGCTCATGCAGATGCTGCTCAAGGAGTTCTACAACTCCGACCCGCGCACCAACCACGCCCAGTACGCGCTCACCGAGGTCGCCGACGAATGCCGGCACTCCACCATGTTCGCCAAGGCCGTCGACCGCATCGGCGCGCCCGCCTACGGGCCGCTGCCGCTGCTGCACCGCGGCGGCCGGATCCTGCCCGCCGTGCTGCGCGGCCCCTCCGCCTACGCGTCGATCCTGGTGGCCGAGGAGATCCTGGACCGCTTCCAGCGCGACCAGATGTACGACGAGGACGTCCAGCCGCTGGTGCGCATGGTCAACCGCATCCACGTGCTCGAAGAGGCCCGGCACGTCACCTTCGCCCGCGAAGAGGTGGTCCGCCGGATGGCCGAGTGCAACGCCGCCGAGCGCGCCTACCACCAGTACTGGACCGCGCTCGTGTCGTACTGCGTCTGCCTCAGCCTCATCAACCCGCACGTCTACAAGGCGGTCGGGATCCGGCCGCGCGACGGCTACCAGGCGGCGTGGGCCAACTCCAACTTCCTGGACACCCTGCACTGGGGTGGCGAGAAGATCATGGCGTTCCTGGACGAGGCCGGACTGGTCGGCAAGCCGGGCATGCGCTGGTGGAAGAAGGCACAGCTGATCCGATGAGGGGCGAAACCTTGCGCACGATGACCGCCGAAGAGTTCACGACCAGCGACGGAACCCGGTTGCGGGTGGTCGACGAAGGCCCCGCCGACGCGCCGATCACCGTCGTCCTGGTGCACGGGTGGACCCTGACCAAGCACTCCTGGGACCGGGTGGCGGACGGCCTGCCGAAGGCGGCCGGGACGCCGCTGCGGACCCTGCGGTTCGACCTGCGGGGGCACGGCGAGAGCGACCCGGCGCAGCCGGGGAGCGCGAGCATCCGGCAGTGCGCGGACGACCTGGCGGAGCTGATCGCGGAGCGAGCCCCGAAGGGGCCGGTCGTGCTCGCCGGGCACTCGATGGGCGGCATGACGATCATGGCCTTCGCGGAGCAGCACCCGGAGCTGTTCGCGCGGCGGATCGCGGCGGTGGCGCTGGTGGCGACCTCGGCGGGCGGCCTGGTGACGCCGACCCTCGGCCTGCCCAGGCCGGTCGCGGCCGTCGCCAACCGGGGCGAGCAGGCGTTCCGCAAGCGGCTCGCGGCCTCGCGCGGGAAGCGGCTGGTCCCGCAGTCGTCCTGGCTGCGGCCGGGGATGCGCTGGCTGCTGTTCGGCCGGAGTCCCGAGGCCACCGACGTGGCCGCCACCGCGGACTGGGTCGCGGCCTGCCACCCGGCGAACATGGCCGCCTACCGGCAGGCCCTGGCCGACCACGAGCGGCACGGCGCGCTCGCGGCGTTGCGGTCGATCCCGACAGTCGTGCTGTCCGGGCTGTCCGACCGCCTGACGCCGCACTCGCACGCTCGGCGCATCGCGGACGCCCTGCCGGACGCCAAACTGCTGATCTACGCCGGTGCCGGGCACATGCTGCCGCTGGAAAGGGCCGACGAGGTGACCGCCCGCATCGCGGAACTCGTCACCCGCGCGCTCCGCTGACCTGGTCCTTCCGCGATTTCCGTGGAAGTCGGGACCTGCCGCGATCGCGGGTGGACGATCAGGGGTTCTGGAGGGGGAAGCCCGCGAGGCCCTTCCAGGCCAGGGTGGACATCAGGCTCACCGCTTCGTCGCGGGAGATCGTCTCCCGGGCGTCCAGCCAGTAGCGCGCCGTCACCTGGCTCAGGCCGACCAGGCCCACCGCCAGCAGCCGCGCGCGCTCCGCGTCCAGCCCGGCGTCCGCCGTCACCGCCTCGGTGATCGCGTCGATGCACCCGGACAGGGCGCCCTCCACGGCCTTCTCCACGGCCGGCTCGCCGCGCAGGTCCGACTCGAAGACCAGCCGGAACGCCTGCCCCTCGCCGGCCACGAACTCGTACAGCGCGCCGATCGCGGCCCGCACCCGCTGCTTGTTGTCCGACGTGGACGCGATGGCCTCGCGGACCCGGCGCACCAGCTCGTTGCCGTGCGTCTCCAGCAGCGCCAGGTAGAGCTCCAGCTTGCCCGGAAAGTGCTGGTAGAGGACCGGCTTGCTGACTCCCGCGCGCTCCGCGATGTCGTCCATCGCCGCCGCGTGGTAGCCGTTGTGCACGAAAACGTGCTGAGCCGCTTCGAGCAGCTGTGCCCGGCGTGCGTCGCGGGGCAACCGGACACCTCGGCTCGGCTGCGCGGTCTCGGTCATCCTCGCCTCCACCCGATTCCTTCCACTCGCGCTCGGCGGCCCTCCGGCCCCCAGTGGGGCATGACTCTACTCGCCGGTAGAGGCAGGTAGCGAAATCCGGGCTCAGGCGGGCAGCCATGCTGTGGGTGTGACCACGACTACGTCCGCCACTCCGCCGCACCGCCGATCCAGGCTGGGCCGATCAGACCTGACGTGGGTACCGCTGGTGGCCGATGGCGTCCCGCCGATCGACCTCGCGGCGAAGCCGCCGCCGGGCCGGCACACCGAACTGACCACCCGCTGGGGCCCGCTGCGGCTGCACCTGCGGGAGACGCCGGGGCCGTCGCCGCTGGCGCCGACGGCGGTGCACCTGCACGGGCTGGCCGGTTCGTCGACGAACTGGACCGATCTGGCCGGATTGCTCGCCGGGCGGATGCGCAGCATCGCGCTGGACCTGCCCGGTTTCGGGCGCTCCGAGCCGCCGCCGGGGTATGCCTTCACCCGCCAGGCGAACGCGGACGTGGTGATCCGGTTCCTGGAGCAGCTCGACGCCGGGCCGGTGCACCTGTCCGGGAACTCCTTCGGCGCCGCGGTGGCCATCGAGGTGGCGGCGCTGCGGCCGGACCTGGTCGAGTCGCTGGTGTTGATCTCGCCGGCCATGCCCGACCTGCGACTGGATCCGCGGCGGCTGTCCGATCCGCGGATCGCGGTGGCGATGGTGCCGGTCCTCGGCAACCGCACGCGTCGCGAGCTGGCGATGGTGCCGCCGGCCGCCCGGACCGAGCAGCTGATGCGGCTGTGCTTCGCCGAGCCGGACGCGGTGCCGCCGCACCGGCTCGCCGAGGCGGTCGCGGAGTTCGAGGAGCGCAGCCGGCTGCCGTGGTCCGGCCCGGCGCTGGGCCGGACCACCGTGGAGCTGCTGCGCTCCTGGCTCGTCTCGCCCGCGCGCTCGCTGTGGCGACGGCTGCCCGAGATCGATGCTCCGTCGCTGGTCGTGTGGGGTAGCGCCGACCGGGTCGTGACCGTTCGCAAGGCGCCGCGCACCGCGAACCTGCTGCCGCGCGGCCGGCTCCTCGTGCTGCCACGAACGGGCCACGTTGCCCAGATGGAGCGGCCACGGGTGGTCGCCCGCGCGTTCCTCGGGTTGGTGCAGGCCGGCTCCCGGTGGTGACCGGTTCGCGTTGCTCCGAGTGGCCCCAGGTATTGCGGTCATTCGGAGTGGCCGGTGTTTGCCTGAGGTGCCGTAGGGCCTGTGGCACGCTTAGAGGGTGAATCGTCCGCCGCAGCGATCTCGTGCCTCCGCGTCCGACCGCCGACCGGCGAGGCGGGCGAGCGCTCGCACAGGCTCCGAGGACCGTCGCCGCGGCGAGCCGCTGGCCGCCTCTTGGAATCCCGTCTCCGAGCCGTCGCCGGAGCCCGAGCACGCCGACGACGCGGACGAGCGTGACGATGACGTGCGGCCCCGGCGGCGTCGCCGGGGAGTCCACGCGCGCTACGGCTGGCGGATCTACGCGCTGCCGCTGCTGATCGCGGTCAGCGCACTCGTCGTGTTCCAGACCGTCCGGCCCTCCGGGGACGGCTCGGCCACCGAGCTGCTCGACCCGATCGCCCCGGACTCGCCCGCCGAGCCGATCGTCACCGAGGCGCCACCGGGGCAGACCTTCAACCCCGCGCTGTTCTCCGCCGACCTGCCGCCCGTCGGTGGAAAGATCCCGGAGACCGGCGCGCGCACCTTCCAGGTGCTGCCCGGGACGTCCGAGGTGATCGGTTCGGGCCAGCTCTACCGGTACACCGTCGAGATCGAGGTCGGCGTCCAGATCGGCAACCCGAACGTCGAGTTCGGCAACCTGGTGCAGGCCACGCTGTCCGATCCGCGCAGCTGGACCAACCCGCAGGGCGGCGGGATCTCGCTGCAGCGCGTGGACGCCGGCGGTCCGCGGCCGGACTTCCGGGTCATCCTGGTCAGCCAGCAGACCGCGCGCGAGGCCTGCGACTACAGCAACGGCGTGCCCTACGACAGCTCGTGCCGCAAGGGCGACATGGTCTACCTCAACGGCGCCCGCTGGGTGCGCGGCGCGGTGTCGTTCGAGGGCGACATCGGCAACTACCAGCGCTACGCGATCAACCACGAGGTCGGGCACGTCTTCGGCAACAAGCACGTCGGCTGCCCGGTGCAGGGCGGGCTGGCGCCGGTGATGATGCAGCAGTCGTTCAGCGTGTCCAACAACGAGCTGCACGAGCTGAACAAGATCGCCGACCAGGGCACCGACATCCCGGCCGACGGCTTCGTCTGCAAGTACAACGCCTGGCCGTTCCCGACGGCCGGAAGCTGACCCGATCTTCGCGGGCCCGTTCGTCCCGGATCGTGGGAGTAGTTTGGGTTGCGGAAGCCCATCGGGGAGTCTTGCGTTGCAGATTCCGTGAGGCCCTGTTCGGGTGCCCTTCGGGGACGCTTGAGGTGCCGCTGCCAAGCTCCGAGAGCAGCAGGCACCGACCATTGAGGAGGAGCTGGGAATGTCCGGCGCATCGTCGCTGCCGCCGCTGGTCGAACCGGCGTCGGAGCTGACCAAGGAAGAGGTCGCGCGCTACAGCCGCCACCTGATCATCCCGGACGTCGGGATGGACGGGCAGAAGCGGCTGAAGAACGCCAAGGTGCTGGTGGTCGGCGCCGGCGGACTCGGCAGCCCGGCGCTGCTGTACCTGGCCGCGGCCGGGGTCGGCACGCTCGGCATCGTGGAGTTCGACGAGGTCGACGAGTCGAACCTGCACCGCCAGGTCATCCACGGGCAGTCCGACCTCGGGCGGCCCAAGGCGGAATCGGCCCGCGACTCGATCGCCGAGATCAACCCGTTCGTCAAGGTGAACCTGCACCAGACGCACCTGACGTCGGAGAACGCGCTCGACATCTTCCGCGACTACGACCTGATCCTGGACGGCACGGACAACTTCGCCACCCGCTACCTGGTGAACGACGCCGCGGTGCTGCTCGGCAAGCCGTACGTGTGGGGGTCGATCTTCCGCTTCGAGGGCCAGGCCAGCGTCTTCTGGGCGGAGCAAGGCCCGAACTACCGCGACCTGTACCCCGAGCCGCCGCCGCCCGGCATGGTGCCGTCCTGCGCCGAGGGCGGCGTGCTGGGTGTGCTGTGCGCGTCGATCGGCTCGATCATGGTCAACGAGGCCATCAAGCTGATCACCGGCATCGGCGAGACCCTGCTGGGCCGCCTGATGATCTACGACGCGCTGGAGATGAGCTACCGCACGGTCAAGATCCGCAAGGACCCGAACGCCACGCCGATCACCGAGCTGATCGACTACGAGGCGTTCTGCGGCGTGCTCTCCGGGGATGCCCAGCAGGCGGCGGTGAACAGCACGATCACCCCGCGCGAGCTCAAGGACATGTTCGACCGGGGCGAGAAGTTCGAGCTGATCGACGTCCGGGAGCCGCACGAGTACGAGATCGTCAAGATCGAGGGCTCGAAGCTGATCCCGAAGGACCGCATCCTCTCCGGTGAGGCGCTGTCCGAGCTGCCGCAGGACCGCAAGATCGTCCTGCACTGCAAGTCCGGCGGGCGTTCGGCGGAGGCGCTGGCGGCGCTGCACAAGGCGGGCTTCTCCGACGCGGTGCACGTCGGCGGCGGCGTGCTCGGCTGGGCCAACCAGGTCGACCCGAGCCTGCCGACGTACTAGGCGGAATCCCGAACCCGCTCCGCGCCTCGGTGCGGAGCGGGTTCGTCGTCCGAAAAGACATCACGGTAGTCGCGAAATCGCGGGATCGGATGCGGCGCGCGGAGTGCCTGCTACGGAAATCGCGATCATTTAGGTAGCGTCACGCCCGTGACTCATACGCCGGATCCGCCACCGCCGCACGTGCGAGCGGCATTCGGCGCGCGCGTCGAAGAACCCGAGCCGCTGGACGGCGCGGTCGCCTGGCGGTGCGGCGAGATCGTGCTCAAGCCGGCCGCGAACACCGCCGAGGCGGCGTGGGTGGCGCAGACGCTGGACCTGCTGGAACCCGACGACGTGCGGGTGTCCCGCCCGGTGCGCTCCACCGATGGGCGCTGGGTGGTGTCCGGCTGGTCGGCCAGCCGGAACCTCGAAGGTCAGGCCGAGCCGCGGCACGACGACGTGGTGGCCATGTCGCTGCGGCTGCACTCGGCGAGCCGGTTCCTGGCCCGGCCGCGGTTCCTGCAGGCGCGGCAGGACATCTACGCGCTGGCCGACCGGATGGCCTGGGGCGAAGAGGATTACGTGCTGCCGCAGGAGAAGGGCGGTCGGCTCTACGCCGTGCTCGCCGGGTCGCGGCGGGAGGTCGACCTCCGCCCGCAGGTGGTGCACGGGGACCTGTTCGGCAACGTGCTGTTCGCCGAGGACGTGGCACCCGGCATCATCGACTTCAACCCGTACTGGCGGCCCGCCGAGTGGGCCGCGGCGGTGGCGGTGATCGACGCCCTGGCGTGGGGCGGGGCCGATCCGGCCATCGTGGAGCGTTGGTCGCACCTGTCCGAGTGGCCGCAGGCCCTGCTGCGGGCCCTGCTGTTCCGGCTCGCGGTGCACGCGCTGCACCCGCGCTCGTCGTCGCAGACCCTGACGGGCCTGGAACGCGCTTCGCAGATGGTCCTCGAAGTCCTCTGACCGGTTGCCCTGCCCGAGGCCGGGCTTGTGTGACGATTGTGCGGTGCAGGGAGTGTTGAGCGGCTTCACCGTCGGCGTTACTGCGGAGCGAAAGGCCGCCGAGATCGGGGCGTTGTTCACCCGCCGCGGTGCTCGCGTGCTCTTCGGGGCGGCGATGCACACGGTGCCGCTGCCCGAGGACGGCGAGCTGGCCGCGGCGACCGAGGAAGTCCTCGCGGCGCCGGTCGACTACGCGGTGGCGGTCACCGGTGTCGGGTTCCGGGGCTGGATCGAGGCGGCGCAGCACGCCGGCATCGGTGACCGGCTGCTGGCGCACCTGCGTTCGGCCGAGGTCCTTGCGCGGGGCGCGAAAGCCCGTGGCGCGGTGCGCGGTGCCGGGTTGGTCGAGTCCTGGACCTCGCCGTCGGAGGAGTCCGCGGAGGTCTTGGAGCACCTGCTGGCGCGCGATCTCGCTGGGAAGCGGGTCGTGCTCCAGGTGCACGGCGATCCGATGCTGCGGTTCCGCGAAGCGTTGCGGGCGGCGGGGGCCGAGGTGGTGCCGGTGACCGTCTACCGGTGGACCGATCCGGTGGACCTGTCCGCATTGGACCGGTTGATCGACGCGGTGCTGCGGGGCGAGGTGGACGCGCTGCCGCTCACCAGCGCGCCGGCCGCGACCAACCTGCTGGCCCGGGCGGATCGCACCGGGCGCGGCGAGGAGTTCCGGGAAGCGTTGCGCGACAAGGTGTTCATCGCCTGCGTCGGGCCGGTCACGGCGGCGCCGATCGACGCGGCGGGCCTGCCGTACGCGATGCCGGACCGCGCCCGCACCGCATCATTGGTGCGGCTCGTCGCGGACGAACTCCCGAAGCGCGCCGCCCGCTGACCGTCCACAGCGGCTGATGCAGGGCCGCGTCGGTGTCCGAACAGGACGTGCTTCCGGGTGAGAACCTGGCCATCGGTGGACGTGTGTTCGCGTCGGCGGGTATCGACGATTCCCGCGCCGCCCCGGTCAGGCGCCCCAGCGGTAGCGGCGCATGTCGATGCGGGCCCCGTCGGCGAGGACGCCTTCTGCTCGCAGGAGTTCCAGCTGCCGGCGACGCAGGTGGTCGGCGGTGGTGCCGTTGGAGCGCAGGACGCGGTGCCACGGCAGGTCACCGCCGTCCTCGGCGAGGATGCGGCCCACCAGGCGCGCCGAGCGAAGGCCTGCGAGTTCGGCGACGTCTCCGTAGGACAGCACCGATCCGGGCGGGATGGACGCCACCACGGCCCGCACCTGCTCCACGGTCTCCTCATCCACGAGCCCGAAGGTACTCCAAACGCACTGCCGCGCAGCACCCCGCACGCCGAACCTGTAGAAGCACCGTTTCCGCTGGTAGATGCCCGTGTGTGTTTTGTGCTGCCATGGCAGCACAAAACACACACGGGTACTGGCCAGCAGGAACGGTGCCCTAGCGGTGTTGGTCAGCCCTGGAAGCCGGCGACGATCTTGGTGAAGTCCCACGGCTGCTGGTCGACGCCGCCGCAGGAGTCGGAGGGGCCACCGCCGTTGCACGGACGGTCCCGGTTGAGCGCCCAGAAGGTGAAGCGGCCGAGGCCCTTCTCCTTGGCGTAGTCGGCCATCTTCTGGAACGCGGCCTGGTCGACGGTCTCGCCGACGTCGGTCTTGCCGTTCATCGACGAGATGCCCGCGTGCGCGTAGGCCTCCGCGTCGCTGTAGCCGAAGGTGCTCTTGAGCACCTCCTTCAGGCCCTCGGTGGACTGGATCGTGTCGGCCGCCATGTCCGAACCGCCGAAGTTGAACGGCATCTGCGTCCACACGTCGACGTTCGCGCCGATCTCGTTGGCCTTGCCGATCATTCGCTTGCCCACGTCGTTCGGGCCGCTGGCCAGCGTCGGGAAGGTGACCACCGTCTGGACGCCGGGGTTGGCCTCCTTGACGATCTTCAGGGCCTCCAGCACCCGGTCCTGCACGGCCGGGGTCTCGAACTCGCTGGCCTCGATGTCGACGTCGATGGCCTTGAGCCCGAAGGTGTCGATCACCTTCTGGTAGGCGCCGGCCAGCGACTGGGCGTCCTGGCAGAACTCGCCGAGCTTGTTGCCGGCCCAGCCGCCGATGGACGGGACGACGTCGCCGCCGGCGGCGCGGATCTCGTCGATGACGGCCTTGTCGGCGTCCAGCGGGCGGTTGCCGTCCCAGGCCGGGTTGCAGCCGCCGTCGGAGAGGATGAAGGCCAGGGTGAAGTCCTTGATCCCGGTAGCGCTCATCACCTCGCTGGGCTTGGGCGGATTGCCCCAGCCCATGTAGAGGTAGGGCGAGGCGGCGACGGGTGCCGCCGCGTTGGTCGAGGCCGGGGCCGAGGTCTCCGCGCTGAGTGCGGGCGCCGCGCCGATGGTCAGTGCACCGGCGACCGCGGCGCAGCCGAGCAAGGCTTTGCGGACTTTGCTCACGGTTCCTCCTTCGGGGGAGTTGATCGCGCTCGGGGCGCGCTTTCGCAGGTCACAGCCGTGGAGGAGCTGTGACGATCAGCACACTGCCAGAGAACGAAATTGGTTCATACCACCAAAAGGTTCTGTTAATTCCTCGTTGAACTGCGCCTACCAGCGAGCCCTGCGCGACCTTGTCGTCGGCGCGTGATTCCATCGATGCGTGCCATCCCCGACCGCGCCCGTACTCGTGCGCCGAGCCGAACCCGCTCGGCGGCGGACGGTCTGGGACACCGCCGGGCAACGGGCGTTGGCGCACCGCGACGGCCTCCTGCGGATCCTGGGCGGGCCCGGGACCGGCAAGAGCACGCTGATCGCGCAGCTGGCCGCCGAGCGCATCCGCGACCGCGGGGTGTCGCCGGAGAACGTCCTGGTGCTGACCGGCAGCCGGCGCGCGGCGGCCTGGATGCGCACCGAGATCACCCGGCTGCTCACCGGTTCCACGGAGGACCTGCGGACCGCGCCCGAACCACTGGTGCGGACCGTCCACTCGTACGCCTTCGCGGTGCTGCGGCTGCAGGCCGTGCGCGAGCAGCTACCGCCCCCGCAGCTGCTCAACGGCCCGGACCAGGACGCGCTGGTGCGCGACCTGCTGGCCGGGGACGTCGAGGGCGGCGCCCGGGACTGGCCCGAGACGCTGCGCCCGGCGCTGACCGTTCCCGGGTTTGCCGAGGAACTGCGCGATCTGCTGCTGCGGGCCGCCGAGCGCGGCGTGGGGCCCGAGCGGCTGGTGAACCTCGGTAGGCAGCACAACCGTCCGGAGTGGATCGCCGCCGGCCGGTTCGCCCGGCAGTACGAGCAGGTCACGCTGCTGCGCGGAGCGGGCGGCGCGCAGGCCCCCGCGCTGGACGCCGCGGAGCTGGTCGGCTCGGCGCTGCTGGCGTTCGACACCGACCCCGGGCTGCTGGCGGCCGAGCAGGACCGCGTGCGCTACGTCCTCGTCGACGATGCGCAGCACCTCGACCCGCAGCAGTACTGGCTGACCCGGCGGCTCGGCGACACGGCCGTCGAGTTCGTGCTGGCCGGCGACCCGGACCAGGCGGTGTACTCCTTCCGCGGTGCCGATCCGCGCTGCCTGCTGGACGCAGACCCGGACGGCACGAACACCGAGGTGCTCACCGTCGACCACCGGATGTCCAAGGCCGTCCGGGAAGCCGTGCAGCGGCTGGCCGCGCGACTGCCGGGCGCGGGCCCGCAGCGCGAGCTGGTGGAGCCCGAGAACGGGCGCAGCGGCTCGGTACAGGTGCGGTTGCTGGCCACGGAGGCCCAGGAGGCCGCGTGGGTGGCCGACCAGCTCCGCCGGGCGCACCTGCTCGACGAGATCGCCTGGTCGGACATGGCCGTCGTGGTCCGCTCGACCGGCCTGTCGCTTCCGGTGCTGCGCCGCGCCTTGCTGGCGGCAGGCGTGCCGATCGCGCTGCCGGTCGACGACCTACCGCTGGCGCAGCGCACCGCGGTCCGCCCGCTGCTGACGCTGCTGCGCTGCGCTGCGCGCCCGCAGGCGCTCGACCCGGACGCTGCCTCTGAGCTGCTCGCCTCGCCGCTCGGCGGCGCCGACCCGCTCGCGCTGCGGCGGCTGCGTCGCGGGCTCCGTCGTCTGGAGCTCGCCGCCGGAGGTAGCCGGGCCAGCGGTGAGCTGCTGGTGGAGGTGCTGCAGGCCGACGACCGGCTCGCCGCGCTCGAAGACTCCGCCGCCGCGCCGGCCCGTCGCCTCGCGGGGCTGCTGCGCACCGCGGCCGACTCCGTCGCCGCCGGGCACACCGTCGAGGACACGTTGTGGCGGGTGTGGAAGGCCAGCGGCCTGGAGAAGCGGTGGGTCGCGCAGGCCGAGCGGCACGGTGCGGCCGGCGCGCAGGCCGATCGCGACCTCGACGCCGTGGTGTCGTTGTTCGACGCCGCCGCCCAGTTCGTCGACCGGCTGCCGGGTGCGGACGTCGCCGGTTTCGCGGATTACCTGACCAGCCAGCAGATCGCGGGCAGTTCGCTGGCGCCGACCGCGCCCCGGGACAACGCGGTGTCGGTGCTGACCGCGCACGCCGCGAGCGGCCGGGAGTGGGAGGTCGTGGCGATTCCCGGTGTGCAGGAAGGGATTTGGCCCGACCTGCGGCTGCGCGGCTCGTTGCTAGGCGTGGAGCGGCTGGTCGACGTGCTGTCCGGAGTGGACGCCGAGCGGGTGTCGGCGACCGCCCCGCTGCTGGCCGAGGAACGGCGGCTGCTGCTGGTCGCGGCGAGCCGGGCGCGGCGGAACCTGCTGGTCAGCGCGGTGCGCGGGGAGGACGAGCAGCCGTCGCGGTTCCTCGACGAGCTGGAGGGCGTGGTCAGCGACCCGGACGCGGTGGAGCGGCCGATCGCCCGCCCGGAGCGCGGCTTGGCGCTCGGCGACCTCGTCGGTGAGCTGCGCCGGGTGGTGTGCGACGCGGAGGCGGAGCCGGCGCGGCGGCAGCGGGCGGCGGCGCAGCTCGCGCGGCTGGCCAACGCCGGGGTGCCGGGCGCCAGCCCGGAGGCCTGGTACGGGCTGCCGGAGAGCTCCACCGCGGCGCCGCTGGTGACCGGCGACGATCCGGTCAAGGTGTCACCGTCCACTGTGGAAATCCTGGCCAAGTGCCCGCTGCGCTGGCTGGTCGAGCGGCACGGCGGCCAGGACACCGCCGAGCTCGCCGCCGTCACCGGCACGCTCGTGCACGCGCTCGTGCAGGCCGCAGCGGACGGCGCGGACACCGCGCAGCTGCACAAAGCCCTGGACGACGCTTGGGAATCCGTGGACGCCGGCGCTCCCTGGTTCTCGCGCAAGGAGCGCACGCGCGTGGAGAAGATGCTCGACGCGTTCGTGACGTGGCTGGTGGAGTCGCGGGCCGAGCTCACCCAGATCGGCGTGGAGAAGGACCTGGACGTCACGGTCGCGGGCCGGGAGGGCGGGCCGTGGCTGCGGTTGCGCGGCCGCGTGGACCGGCTGGAGGTCGATCCCGACGGTCGCCCCGTGGTGGTCGACGTCAAGACCGGGAAGACGCCGGTCAGCAAGGGCGACGCCGAGGAGCACCCACAGCTCGCGGTGTACCAGCTGGCCGCCGCTTTGGGCGCGTTCGGCGAAAACGACGGGCCCGGTGGGGCGCGACTGCTGTACGTCGCGAAGGCCGACCGGAAGGGCGCGGCGACCGAACGCGTCCAGCAGGCCCTGGACACCGAGCGGATCGAGGTGTGGCTCGACGTGGTGCACACCGCCGCGGCGTCCAGCCTGGGCCCGGCCTACGTGGCCAGCGAGAACTCCGACTGCGCGCGATGCCCGGCGCGCACCTGCTGCCCCGTCCACCCGGCCGGAAGACAGGTCGCGCAGTGATCGGGTACTGCTTCGGCGCCCTCCGCGGAACTCGGTCCGGGGGCCGCGCATGAACGGCCGGCCATCCGAGAACCCGCCGGGGCCCGCGGCCATCAGTCCACATCGGATCGCGCAGGCGCTCGGGCTGCACCCGCCGACCCCGGAGCAGGCCGCGGTGATCGCCGCGCCCGCCGAACCGGCGCTGGTCGTGGCGGGAGCGGGCGCGGGGAAGACCGAGACGATGGCCGCCCGCGTGGTGTGGCTGGTCGCCAACCGGCTGGTGACGCCGGAACGCATCCTCGGCCTGACGTTCACCCGCAAGGCCGCGCGGCAGCTCGCCGACCGGGTGCGCGCCCGGCTGCGCCGGCTCGCCGGATCGGGACTGCTCGACGAGGTCGATCCCAGCAGGCAGCTGCTCTCGGCGGTGCTCACCGAAGAGCCCACGGTGCTGACCTACCACGCCTACGCGGGGCGGCTCGTCGGCGAGCACGGCCTGCGGGTGCCGGTCGAGCCGGGCGCGCGGCTGCTGACCGAGACCGCGTCCTGGCAGCTCGCGCACAGCGTCGTCGCGACCTGGACCGAGGACATCGACACCGACAAGGTCCCGTCCACGGTCACCGGCTACCTGCTCTCGCTGGCCGGTGAGCTCGCCGAGCACCTGGTGCGCCCGGACGACCTGCGGGCGCACGCCGAGAAGCTCTGCCACGCCGTCGAGAACGCGCCGCGCGCCAAGGGCCAGCGCGCGAACCTGCCGCAGGACCTGGTGAAAGTCGTTGCCGCGCAACGCTTGCGGGTGGCGCTGCTGCCGCTGGTCGAGGAGTACGCGCAGCGCAAGCGGCGCGAAGGCGCGATGGACTTCGCCGACCAGATGTCGCTGGCGGCACTGCTCGCCGCCGAGCATCCCGAAGTCGTCGACGGGGAACGCGCTCGCTACGGCGCCGTCCTGCTGGACGAGTACCAGGACACCGGCCACGCGCAACGGGTATTGCTGCGCTCGCTGTTCGGCCGTGACCGGCCGCTGCCGGTCACCGCCGTCGGCGACCCGGCGCAGGCCATCTACGGCTGGCGCGGCGCGAGCGCGGCGAACCTCCCGCGCTTCACCACCGATTTCCCGCGCATCGACGACGGCCGCAAGGCCCGGGCGCACCGGTACGGACTGCTGACGAGCTTCCGCAACCCGGCGGAAGTCCTGCACGTCGCCAACGCGGTCTCGGAACCGCTGCGCAAGACGGGGCTGGAAGTCGACGAACTGCGCGCCAGGGACGGCGCCGAACCCGGCGACATCCGGTTGGTGCTGAGCGAACACGTGCGGTCCGAACGCGACTGGGTCGCCGACCAGGTCACCGCGCAGTGGCACGCGGCGCTGGACGAAACGGGCCGCCCGCCGACCGCGGCGGTGCTGGTGCGACGCCGCGCCGACATGACCGACATCGCGGCTGCGCTGCGGGAACGCGGCCTGCCGGTGGAGGTCGTCGGGCTCGGCGGCCTGCTCGACGAGCCCGAGGTCCGCGACCTCGTGAGCGCATTGCGGTCGCTGGTCGACCCGCTCGCCGGAACGGCCGCGATGCGGCTGCTCACCGGCTCGCGCTGGCGCCTGGGAGCGGCCGACATCGCCGCGCTGTGGGACCGAGCGAGGGAGCTCGGGACGCAGGCGTTCGGGGCGCCCGAATCCTCCGATCCGTCCGCAATGGTCACCGCGGCGTTGCCGGGTGAGAACGCCGAGCAGGCAGGCCTCGTCGACGCACTCGACGATCCCGGCGACGCGGGGCGCTATTCCGGCGACGGCTACCGGCGCATCCGGCGGCTGGGCGGCGAACTCGCCGCGTTGCGGCGCCGCCTGGACCAGCCGTTGCCGGAGCTCGTCGCCGACGTCGAACGGACGCTGCTGCTGGACATCGAGAGCATGGCGCGACCGGTCGGCGCGGGCCGCATCCACCTCGACGCGTTCGCCGACGCGGTCACCGACTTCGCGACCGCGAGCCCGTCGGCCACGCTGCACGCGTTGCTGGACTACCTGGAAGCGGCCGAACGAGCCGAGGACGGCCTGGAACCCGGCGAGGTCGAAGTCGCCGAGGACCGGGTCCAGGTGCTCACCGTGCACGCCGCCAAGGGCCTGGAGTGGCAGGTCGTCGCCGTGCCGCACCTGGTCAACGACGTCTTCCCCGGCAAGCGGAAGTCCTCGTCGTGGCTGCGGTCGGCCACCGAACTGCCCGCCGAACTCCGCGGCGACGCCCAGGACCTGCCCCGGCTGGACGTCGAGCGGCTGTTCGGGCTGGACCGCAAGGAGGTCACCGAGGCGCTGGGCATCCACGACGAAGAGTTCGAGGAGCGCCGGCTCGCCGAGGAGCGGCGGCTGCTCTACGTCGCGGTGACGCGTTCGGAGCGGACGTTGCTGCTGTCCGGGCACTGGTGGGGCGAGAACGGCGACCGGCCGAAGGGGCCGTCGGACTTCCTGCGGCAGCTGGCGGAGGTGCTGCGCGAGGCCGGGGCCGGGGTCGTCGACCTGTGGACGCCGGAACCCGACGAGGGCGCGACGAACCCGCTGGCCGACGCCGTGCGCTCCGCGGAGTGGCCGGTCGATCCGCTGGGGCCGCGCCGCGCCGCGGTGGCCGAAGGCGCGGAGCTCGTGCGGGCCGCGATGTCCACTGTGGATGATGCGGAGCCGGAGGACGACGAGGACGGCTGGGCGCGGGACGTCGACGTGCTGCTGGCCGAGCGCGCCGCGGCCGCGCAACGGCGGGAGCAGGTGCGGCTGCCGGACCACCTGTCGGTGAGCCAACTCGTCGAGCTCGCCAAGGATTCCGACACCCTCGCCCGGCGGCTGCGCCGCCCGCTGCCGTTCCCGCCGAACCCGATGACCCGCCGGGGCACCGCGTTCCACGCCTGGCTGGAGCACCGGTTCACCTCGACCGCGCTGCTGGACTTCGACGAACTGCCCGGCGCCGCCGACGAATCCGCGCCGGTGCACGAGGAGCTCGCCGATCTGCAGCAGGCGTTCCTGGCCGGTTCCTGGGCCGACCGCACGCCGCACCGGGTCGAGGTGCCGTTCGAAACCCAGGCCGAGGGCGTGGTGCTGCGCGGCCGGATGGACGCGGTGTTCGCCGACGCCGACGGCGGCTGGACGGTGCTGGACTGGAAGACCGGCGCGGTGCCGGGCGGCGACCAGATCCCGGCGCTGTCGGTGCAGCTCGCGGCCTACCGGCTGGCCTGGGCGGAGCTCTCCGGCACGCCGCTTGCGAAGGTCCGCGCGGCGTTCCACTACGTCCGCGATGACTACACGCTCCGCCCCGCCGACCTCCTCGACGCCGACGGCATCCGGAACCTCATCACTTCGGTGCCCTCGGCGCAGTGACGGTTCGGCCTGGTCAGGCCTCGTGAGTGCGGTCGGCCGCTCCGGCGACCAAACTCACTCACGAGTGCTGACCTGCGGCGGTGCCGACGTCATCGGGATCACCGCCGACCCCCGGATCACTACACGTTCGGGTGGCGGAGCTTGAGATCGCGGTTCGCGGCGGATGACTATGCCCGCGATGAACACGGACTGGAAGCTCAACACGCCACCGGAATCCGAAGTGAACGTCGACGCCGACGTCCTGGCGATGCGCGCCCCGCTGGTGCGGGTGCACCGGAACGACGAAGGCACCTGGTCCTTCGACGGCCCGGGCCGCAACCCGCGACCGTCGAAGAAGACGATGCTCAGCGCCGTCGTCGGGGCCTGGCCGCACGTCGCCGCACTGTCCGATTTGGACACCGGTGGCGCCGCGGTGTGGTCGTGGAAGCAGCACGGCTGGGCCAGCGAGTTCAAGTGCGAGTGCGGCAGCTGCGAACAGCCCGTCGCCGCCGACATCGACCGCAACAGCTGGCCGGCCGAACTGCAGCCGCACAGCATCCTCAGCGTCGAGCAGGTCGCCCTGTCCGGCCAGGCGCCGCTGACCGACATCATCTCCACGCCCGGCGGCATCGCGCTGCTGGGCCCGGGCGACCACCGGCGCTCGGCCGACCTGATGACGCCGATCGCGCTGGCGAACGTGATCCGCCGCTGGCCGCACACGATGCAGGCGCTGCGCGCGCTGAAGGAAGGCCGCGGCATGCGCTGGAACCAGCAGCAGCTCAACTGGCACGAATACGTCCTGGCCTGAGCAGAAGCATTCCGGGTTCGTTTTCCGCAGCGGTGCGGGTAGCGGCCCCCTGCGGGAGTTACGGTCGCCTTCTCGCTGTGGGATCCCCGATTTGTGTATGACCCAACGCGGCTTCGGGGCTGTCCTCGCGAGAGGACGTCTGAGAACCCGCGGCGGTGCCGGGTGCGTGCGTGGTGAAAGGAGAAAGCGGCTACCGCCGCTTGCCTGACGTCTGCGCTCAGGCGTTCTCGGTGAGCTGGGGGAGTTCGAGGAGCCGCGAGTAGAGGACCTCCAGCAGCCAGCGGCCGAACATCGACGAGCCGAACTCCGCGGTCCGGTCCTCCGGCGTGACCACCAGCTCGGCCGGGCCCTCGAAACCGGCATTGACCACGCCCACGCCGTAGTAGTCCAGCTCCAGCATCCGCAGCGGCTTGTACTTGGACCCCTGCGGCAGCACGACGGCGCACGGCGCCAACGTCAGCAACGTCCCGCACGCCCGCAGCGCGTGGCGGGCGCGGGACACCGGCACCAGCAGCCCGAGCAGATCGACCGCGGCCACCGGCACCTGGTCGTGCGTGCAGGGCTCGGACCAGGACCGGAACCAGGCCGGGTTGAGCTCCGGCCCCCAGCCGTGAAGGCTGCGCCACTCGTGGACGTCGCGCCTGATCCGCGCCACGGCGGCGAATCGCGCACCGAGGACCTCGACGTCCGGGATCAGCTGGCCGTCCCATCCCAGGGCGCGGGCCGCGTGCTGGAGCTGCTGCACCGCTGCATGGTAAGCCGCCGCGCCGCCAAGTCCAGACGAGGTCTTCCGGCCTGCAGGAGAACTCCTCGCCGAACCGCCGGTCCCGCGTCGCACCCGGCGCGCGGTCAACGGTTACTGTTCTGCGCCGTGAGTGGTGAGAACGCGCTTCCGAGTCGCGCGGCAGGAGCCGGAGGGCACGGGTCATGATGCGGCGCAGTCCCAAGCGGCTGGCGCACCCCTTCATCGGTGGCCGCACCGACGAGGAGGAGCTGACCAGTCGGCCCGACCACGCGCTGGTGGGCGTGATCCGGATGCCGGGCAGCACGATCAGCCCGGTGCGCTCCATCATCCGCCGGATCATCGGCGCGATGCTCGCGCTGGCCGCCACGGTGTTCATCGTGTACTTCGGCCGGGACGGCTACCGGGACTCCGCGGGCGGCGAGCTGGACCTGCTGGACGCCGTCTACTACGCGACGGTGTCGCTGTCCACCACCGGCTACGGCGACATCACCCCGGTCACCTCACAGGCCCGGCTGGTGAACGTGCTGGTCATCACGCCGCTGCGGGTGCTGTTCCTGATCGTGCTGGTCGGTACCACACTGGAAGTGCTCACCGAGCGCTCTCGGCAGGCTTTCAAGATCCAACGCTGGAGGTCCAAGGTGCGCGACCACGTGGTCGTCATCGGATACGGAACCAAGGGTCGTTCGGCGGTCACCGCACTGCTCGGCGACGGCGCGGAGCCCGGGCGCATCGTGGTCGTCGACACCGACCAGCGATCGCTGGAAACCGCGTCCGCGCAAGGCCTGGTCACCGTCAACGGCTCGGGCACCCGCTCGGACGTGCTGCGCGTGGCGGGGGCGCCGCGGGCGCGGGCGATCGTGGTCGCCCCGGCCCGCGACGACACGGCCGTGCTGGTCACGCTGACCGCGCGGGAGCTGGCGCCGAAGGCGCAGATCGTCGCGGCGGTGCGGGAGGCCGAGAACGTGCACCTGCTGCGCCAGTCCGGCGCGGACTCGGTGGTGGTGTCCAGCGAGACGGCGGGCCGCCTGCTGGGCATGGCGACCTCGACGCCGTCGGTGGTGGAGATGTTCGAGGACCTGCTGACGCCCGACGCGGGCCTGGCGATCGCCGAGCGGGAGGTCGAACCGCAGGAGATCGGCGGCTCCCCGCGACACCTCTCGGACATCGTGCTCGGCGTGGTGCGCGACGGTCAGCTCTACCGGGTGGACGCGCCGGAAGCCGACGCGATCGAGGCCGGCGACCGGCTGCTCTACGTCAAGAAGGTGACGCCCGCGGACGCCTAGCGGGCACGGCACCGAATCCGGCGCACCGGCCGTGATCCCGCCATTGCCCCGAGTGATGGTCGGCGCCATCCGGCTTTCTGCCAATATCGGTGCCGTGGGAAGGCAACGAGGTTCGGCGTCGGTGGCGCCGATCCTGCTTGTCCTCGGAACGCTCGGGATCGCGGTGGCGGCGGTCACGCTGTGGCCGCTGGTGACGGAGGCCGGGCAGGCGATGCGACCGGCGACGGCGACCGTCATCGAGTCGCGCCCGTGCGGCACCGCCTCGGCGCGAGACCTCGTCGAGGTCCGGATCGACGGCGCGGTGCAGCGAGCGCCATTCGACGGCTGCGGCCACGCCCCCGGCCAGCAGCTGCCGGTGCAGGTGCCCGCCGACCCGGGCGAGGACTTCGTGGTCCGCCCGGCGCGATCGACCGACTCCGAGCTGAAAGGCCAGGAGCAGCGCGCCAACTGGGTCCTGCTGACCCTCGCCGCGGTCGCCGGCGGCGGTTACGGGCTGATGCTCCGCCGGTCCTGAGCCCCGTCAGTCGACGTCGGAGGCCGCCGCCCGCCAGGTGTTGCACTCCGTGATCCGGTTCTTCCGGAACCCCTGCTCCACCCAAGCGGCGTTGGTCGACGTGCTGCCGTGGTCGCGCACGTTGGTGTGCTCGTCGCCGCGATCGGAGGAGTCCTCCAGCGCCGGGAAGATGTAGTCGTTGCTGACGCCGCCGTTCTGCAACGCGGCCAGCGTCATGCCCTCGAAGCACGTCGCCTGCAGCTCGGAGCGCCGCGTCAGTTCCAGCCCGGCCGACGTGGAGCTGCCGCCCGCGTCGTAGGACGCGTCGCCGTAGGCGCTGTTGATCCCGGTCATGCCCTGCAGCGCATGGCCGAATTCGTGCGCGAACTGGCCGAGGTACACGCCGGCCTCGGTGCGCTGCTCGACCTGGGCGTAGTAGCGCCCGGTCATGTAGATCGTGTGGTTGCCGGGGCAGTACATCGCGGTCTGGTTCCACCGCCGCGTCCCGCAGGGCGTTTCGATGTTGTCGCCGGTGGTGATCACGGTGGGCGTCCGGACCGGCAGGTCGGCGTTCTCCAGCGCCGGCGCCCACGCCTGCATCAGGCAGGGCAGCGCGGCCTGGTAGAAGCGGTCCTGCGCGGTGACGTCGGTGCTGAAGCGGGGCAGGTCGCACGAGGTGTTCATCGCGCCGTTGCCCGGGATGTTCAACGGGTGGTCGCCCAGCGCCGAGACCGGTTTGACCTCGTCGTCGGAGCCCCTGGTCGACGTGGACGTCTCGGATTCCTCGTTGCCGCTGGTCGTCGTGCCGTCGGAGGTCTCGGTCTCGCTGGAGTTCGTCGACGTGGAGCGGCTGCTGGTGCTGCTGTAGTCGGAAGCCCGGCTCGAGGTGATCGAGGCGGCCATCGCGCCGACGGTGCCGACGCCGAGCAGAGCCACGCCGACCAGCACCAGCGCGACGATGACACCGGTGTTGCTCTTGCGCTGCGGCGGCCGCATGTGCGGCATCGGCTGCGGCGGGCGTTGCGTTGTCAATCGCACGGTCGTCTGCGGCGGCAGCGGGCGCGCGGCAGGAGGTGGTGCGATCCGACGGGTCGGCTGGTCGAAGATCGGCGCTCCCTGCTGCGGGCGCAGGGGTTGCGTGCCGGGCGGCGGTAACGGAGGACGGCGTTGCTGCGGCTGCGGGCCCGGGCCTTGAGGTGGCTGTGGCCGCGGGCCTTGCGGTGGTTGCGGCCTGGAGGCCGGACCTTGCGGTGGTTGCGGCCGGGGGACCGGACCTTGCGGCGGGCGGGGGGCCGGACGCTGTTGCCCGCCGCGCGGGCCCTGCGGTGGCCAGGGCGGGCGGGGTGGCCGCGGGCCGCGCGGTGGCGGGGGCGGCTGCGTCATGCGGTCTTCCTCGCGGAGTGTCGAATGTGGACCGTTGGTCCAGGTTCAGCTGGCCGCCACCGAGCAGTCATTTCCCCCGACTTCCTCGCCATCAATCCCACCGTTGTGGACCAGAGCTTAGCGACGGGCGGCTATCGTTCGGGCCGTGTTGACCAAACGGGGGCTGGCGGTCGCCCTGACCGGACTGCTGTTGGGCGCGCCGAGCGTGGCCTCGGCGCAGGAGCAACCGGTAGATGCGTTGCCCGGCACGGTTTCCAGCAGCGTGAACCTCAAACTGCAGCGCGACGGCCTGGTCTCGGTCACCGAGCGGATCAACGTTCCCACAGGTCAACAAGTCGAGCGCACGATGCCGCTGCGGCAGTCCGCGGGGCCCGGCGCGGACCGGGTCTTCACGGTCTCCGACGCCGTGCTCGACGGCGGCGGTGCGATCCAGGTCGAGGCCGACAAGGTGCATCTGACGCTGCAGCCCGGGGTCTCGACGCTGACGTACTCGGTTCGCGGTGCCGTGGCCGACGCCGGTGACCGGCAGGACGTCCGCTGGCAGGTGTCCGGCGGCTGGAACGTGCCGGTGGACCGCGTCGAGGTGTCGATGCTGTCGCCGAAGGTGCCGCAAGAGATCATGTGTCTCGCGGGCCCGCTCGGCAGTGCGAACCGCTGCGCCCAGTTCGAGATCACCCACACCCAGTCGATGCACGCGCTGACCTACGGCCTGCAACCCGGCGACCGGATGGACATCACGTTCAAGGTCCCGGCGGGAACGGTGCCGGCGAACGCGGTGACCGAGCAGTACTTCAGCCTGGCAAGGGCGTTCTCGCTGACGCCGGCGACGGCGGTCGGCCTGCTCGCGATCGGTCTGCTGCTGATCGGTGGCCTCGGCCTCGTCTGGTACGCCCGCGGCCGGGACGTGCGCGCGTTCGCCGAGGACGTGGGCCAGGTCGAGGTGCTGATGACCGATTCCCAGGGCACTGTCGAGTTCGCGTCCCCGGACGGCGTGCTGCCCGGCCAGATCGGCACGGTCATCGACGAGCGGGTGGACCCGGTCGACGTGACGGCGACGATCATCGACCTGGCGGTCCGCAACTACCTGTGGATCGAGGAACTCCCCGGCCAGGACTGGCGAATCGTCCGGCTGAACCCGGCCGACGATTCGCTGCGACCGTTCGAGAGAGCGGTCTACGACCTCCTCGTCGGGCAGGCGGAAGAGGCGCGGCTGTCCGAACTGCGAGACCTCGACGCAAGCCAGGTCCGCGCGGCGCTGTACGCGGAGGTCGTGGAGAAGGAGTGGTTCGCGCGGCGCCCGGACGTCGACCGGAACCGCTTCTGGTGGACGGGTCTCGGCGTGATCATCGGCGGAGCGGCGCTGACGACGGTACTGGCGCTGACGACTTCGGTGGCACTGCTGGGGATCGGCGTGCTGATCGCCGGCATCGCGATGATGTTCAGCGCCCGCCTGATGCCGGCGCGAACGCGACGAGGCAGCGCGCTCGTGGTGCAGGTGAGGGGCCTGCGCGGCTACCTGCACGAGGCGTCGGCGGAGTCGCTGCCGTCGAAGGACCGAGAGACGGTGTTCTCCCGATCGCTGCCGTACGCGCTGGTTCTGGAGGAAACGGACCGCTGGCTGGCGGAGTTCGCGGAACTGGACCTGGGAGTGGACGGAACGCCGGGCCTGTACTGGTACGGAACCCAGACCGAGACCCCGAATCCCCAGAACTTCCACCAAACCTTCCCGGCACTGGTGGAAACCCTGAACAAAAAAATCAACCGCTAACACCAGCGCCGGGCCCTCGGTTCATTGAGCTGGAGCACGCGCAGCGGAACTGGTTGAGGTGGCGTTCACCTCGGAGGTCACGGCCATTCGGGGCTCGAAAGGTCTGACGGCGACACGCATCACGATGGAAGAGCGCCGCTGGTCGGAGTTCTTGAGCGAGGTCACGTCGACGCGTGCGGCGAGTCGCGGAAGGTCGCCGAGCGCGTCTCACCAAGACCTCCGGAGTAAAGACAGGTAGGTCTCAGTGCCTTCGGCGTGCCAGGTCCAGGCTCTTCGAGCTAGAGGATGCTGCGGAAATGCTGGACGGATAGTCGAGCACTGCCTCCCAAACGGACCCGACATGATCGCAGCGCCATGAGAGCAGAACCCCGACGACACGAGGTGTTCAGTGACTGCGTTTTCCAAGCCCCTGATCGCAACGGCTGCGGGCCTGAGCCTGCTAGTGCTCACCGCATGCGCGGGCGGTGGTAAGACCGCCAGGAGTGGTGAGGAGACGTCTTCCGCTCTGGCCTCGGCGTCGAAATTCGCACTGGCGAGCTTCGATCCGTGCACGTTCTTCGAGTCCGACGAGCTGACTTCGTTCGGTGTTTCGACGAAGAGCGAGGAGTTCACGCAAGTTAGCTTCCAGCCAGGCTGCGAGTGGAGGGGAGAGGAGTTCACCCTCGGCCTCCAGAAGAACGCAGATGAGACGGTGCAGAGCCTTGGCGAGGGTGGTGGCTTCGACAGCTACGTGCCCACGACGGTTGGCGGTCGCGAGGGGGCAGAGCTGTTGGTTGCCGGGGCGACAGGGCAGGGCTTGTGCAACTACGTCGTTTCCACAGGTGGCGGAATTGCGATCTACCAGCTCACTGGCGCGATGCGAGACTCCGTGGCCGACCCGTGTGGTGATCTGAAGAAGATCGTCGATCAAACGGCTTCGCGGCTGCCGAAGTGACCGAGGAGCCGGCGGGAACGAAGCCGGCCCGGCCGGACTTCCGCCACCTCGCGTGATCGCTGTCTGCAATCACTTGGCGTCGGATCGTGACAACGCCGTTGACCTGCGGCTGAACGGGTGGGCCAGAGCTGCTTCAGGTTTGTCGGGAACCGTTACGGACGCCCCTGCGTCAGGTTAAAGTGTTCACCGTTACCTGGGGAGATCGCAGAGTCCAGAGGGGTCTGGGATGACAAGCGCAGACGCAAGTGGGTTCGCTGCAGCCAAGGAAGGGCTGAAGGCGATCAGCGGCCGCACGCAGTGGATCAACCAGCAGGTCGGCTCGGGCAAGCTGTCGCTTGATCCCGACGTCGCCGACAAGGCTGCGAAGCGCTGCGAGGAGGAGATCCGCGAGCTGGCTCGGCTTCTGCGTGACTCCGACCAGATCACGCGTTTGAGCGGACTGGGGAACTACCCGGATGGGCAGCAGCTGACGCAACGGTTCGTCGACAAGGCCTCGGCACCAGGTGCGGGCGCGCTCGATTTGGTCCGTCAGCTGCAGGACGAATTGCAGAAGCAGGCAGACGCGTTTCGAGCGGCTGCCAAGGACTACCGTGCGACCGACGAACAGATCTCCGACGACCTTCAGCGAGGTATTAAGTGAGTTTGGTTTCCCGGTCCTTGGCTGTCGGTGTCGCTGGCCTGGCGTTGGTTGGACTGTCTGCCTGCTCCGGTAGCCCGGGCAAGGGCAGCGAGGAGACGTCCACGCCCACGTCCGCGACGCAGAAATCCGGCTTGTCGAACTTCGACCCGTGCAACTTCTTCACGCCAGAAGAGCTCAGCGCGGCGGGTGTTTCCGGCCCTAGCCGCCCGGCGGACGCTTTGAGTTCACAGCCTGGCTGTGACTGGGAGGGCAAGGACGTACTGCTGACGCTCAGCAAGAACGAGACCGAAGATTTCGAGAAGTACAGCAAGAACAACTTCGAGACGTTCGATGTGATCGACATCAATGGCCGGAAAGCGGCGCGTGCTGTGACCGCTGGCTCTGGGGGGCAGGGGATCTGCTCCGCGATCATCAGCGCGGGTGGCGGCATCGTCGACGTGAACGTGGCCGGCATCATGCGCGACTCCGTGGCGGACCCTTGCGGCGAGGCGGAGAAGATCGCACGTCAGATCGAGCCGAGGCTTCCAGAATGACCGAGGAGGAGTGATGGGACTTCTCAGTACCCTCGACAACGCCGGTTCCCGGGTCTTCGGCTGGGAGAGCGCTGCGGAAGAGGAACGCAAGAAGCACGGCGAAGAGGCCAACAGGGTCGCCCAGCAGCAGCAGAGCCAGCTGGCGCAGCAGAACTCGGGCCTCAACGTCACCGGCTACGATTCGCCTGGCATCAGCCAGTGCATCAACTGGTCTGGCTTCAGCCATGGGCAGATCTACCAGACCAATCAGGAGTCGATCGATCAAGGCAAGGTCGGCCAGTCCGCCGAGGCGTGGAAGAAGCTCGCCACGGGCCTGCGCGAGCGCGGGAACAACTACGCCACGGACCTCGCCAAGATCGTCGACGGGGGCTGGGAAGGCGAAGCCGCTAACAACGCTCGCGAGGTCGGCAAGCCTGCTTCCGACTGGATGAAGGCCAGCGCCGACGCCTTCGAGATGACCGGGAACAACCTGCACGCCGCGGGTGAGGCCGCCGGTCAGGCCAGCAAGATGGTCGAGAAGCCCCAGGGCTTCAGCTGGGGCGAGGCCGCCTCTGCTTCTATCCCGTTCGGGCTCGCCGGCGGTGGCGTCAACGCGCTCAGCCAGATGGAGGAGCAGGAGCAGGCGGAGAAGGCCGCGCAGGAGACGATGGCGCGCGTCTACAGCCCCACGCTCACCCAGGTCGACGCGAAGATGCCGCAGTACAAGGGGCCCGACGGCAACACCAAGGAGCCGCCGCCCGTGCCGCCGCCGCCCCCCACGGAATGGGGCGGCGGAGGTCCTGGCAATCCCGGTGGTGGACCCGGCGGCGGAATGCCGGGTGGTGGGACCGGCAAGCTTCCCGGCGGTGGCATCCCCGGTGGCGGCATCCCCGGTGGCGGCATCCCCGGTAGTGGCATTCCCGGCGACGGGCGCCCCATCGGTGCATACGACCCCAATAATCTCGGTAGCGGTATCCCCGGTGGCGGCTACACCACGCCGTCCGGAACCGGCAGCCAGTGGGCCGATCAGCCCGGGCTTCCCGGCGGTGGCGGAGCCGGGCTCCCCGGCGGTGGCGCCGGTGGCGGGCTCGGCGGCGGTGCCGGCGGTGCCGGGATGGTCGGTGGCATGGCCGGCGGGATGGGTGCCGGAGCCGGTGGCATGGCCGCTGGTGGCCGGGCCGGTGTCGGTGGACTCGGTGCCGGGGCTGGTGCCGGCGCGGCCGGCGGAGCTGGTGCTCGAGGCGCCGGTGCCGGACGAGGCGCGATGGGCGGCATGAGTGGTGCCGGTCAGCGCGGCCAGGGCACCGAGGACCAGGAGCACGAGCGCCCGTCCTGGCTCGAGGAGCAGGACGACATCTGGATGAACGACATGCCGAAGACCGCCCCGCCGGTGCTCGGCGAATGATCCGGTGCTGACCGGTGGTGCCGAACTCGGCACCACCGGTCGGTCACGCTTGCAGCGGGCAATTCACAAGGGGAGAAACAACAGTGGGCGTGTTGGGGCGGTGGCAGCTTCAGCCGGTGCACTTGGACATCGTGCTCAAGTACCTGAAGATCGACGGTTTGACCCTGCCGTTGAGCAGCCGTTCTTTCGGGTACACCGCCGATCAGTTCAGCCAGATCGCGATAGGTGAGCTGGACCGGATGGCCGCCGCCGGCGTCGTGATCAACGACGAGGTCGCGCCGCCGCTGGTCACCGCGCTCAAGACGCTGGCCAACCCGTACCTGTGGGTCGACTCGCTGTGGTTCCCGCAGGTCGGCTCCGATCACTGCTGGCGGGCGCTGGCGGTGTTCACCGACGGCAACCGGGTCGTGCTCGGCGTGCAGACGCCGAGCGAGGATCCGCAGCGCGGCGGCATGCTGACCGTCGAGGTCCACGAGAACGCCCCGCTGCCGCAGGTCCTGCTGGCCACGCTGCCGCCCACCAAGCCGGGCGGCCAGGGGCCGGTGCGCGTCCCGCAGAGTTCGCTGGTGCAGCAGCAACAGCCCGACGACTACGACCAGATGAGCATGATGCAGTCGGCCACCCCGAACCGCGGCAGCAGCGGCGACCAGCAGGTCACGCTCTACGAGGCGATCGGGAAGGCGCCGCACGCGCGCATCGGCCAGATCTCGGCGAACACGCGCGACCAGTACGGCCGCCGGAAGCGTTCCCCGGTGGTGTCCTGGTTCGACAACGAACCGGACGGCCGCTACCTGAACCGCGTCGAGCGCGGCAGCTCCGGCGAGCAGGTCTTCGCGATCTTGCCGGCCGACGCGCGCACGATCGGCGCCGAGATCGATTCCCTCATCGCTCAGGTCCGCTGACCACGCCCCAGCACGCGGGCGCTGCTCCACCGCGGCTGGACGCTGCGCGCCGGGAATTCGCCACCTACGCCGGGTGATCACGACACGCCGAAGAGTGGCGAAGGGGGCGCCCACGACTTGACAGTCCGCACGTAGGCTGCATGGCATGGTCGAACCCCAGCTGCATCGCGTTACTTTGCCCAATGGGCTGCGCGTGGTGTTGGCACCGGACTCGGCGGCGGGCCAAGCGTCGTCGGGGCAGGCCCCTGTGGTCGGTGTCAGCGTGCACTACGACGTGGGCTTCCGCTCGGAACCGGAAGGGCGCACCGGTTTCGCGCACCTCTTCGAGCATTTGATGTTCCAAGGCAGCGAGAGCTTGGAGAAGCTCGCGCACTTCCGGCACGTCCAGGGCTCCGGCGGCACCTTCAACGGTTCGACGCACCAGGACTACACCGACTACTACCAGGTGCTGCCGTCGGCGGCGCTGGAGCGGGCGTTGTTCCTCGAAGCGGACCGGATGCGGGCGCCGAAGATCACCGAGGAGAACCTGCGCAACCAGGTGGACGTGGTCAAGGAGGAGATCCGCCTCAACGTCCTCAACCGCCCCTACGGCGGGTTCCCGTGGATCTTGCTGCCGCCGGTGCTGTACTCGACCTTCGCCAACGCCCACAACGGCTACGGCGACTTCACCGACCTGGAACAGGCGACCGTCGACGACTGCGCCGCGTTCTTCGACACCTACTACGCGCCGGGCAACGCGGTGCTGACGGTCTGCGGTGACCTCGACGTCGAGCGCACCATCGATCTGATCAACAAGCACTTCGGCGACGTGCCGGCGCGCGACGTCGCACCGCGGCCGTCGTTCGGCGAGCAGTTCCCGTCCGGAGAGCTGCGCGGCAAACACGTCGACGCGCACGCGCCGCTGCCCGCCGTCGCGCTGGGCTACCGCCTGCCCGACCCGGTCGGCGAGCTCGACGCCTACCTGGCGAACGTGGTGCTCGCGGCGATCTTGTCCGACGGTGACGCCGCCCGCCTGCAGCAGCGCCTGGTCTACCAGGACTCGCTGGTGGTCGACGTGCACGCCGGCTGCGGCCTGATGGGCTCCCCGCTGGACGCCCGCGACCCGGACACCTTCACCGTGACCGCGATCCACACGCCGGAGGTCGGCCTCGACCGGGTGATCGGAGCGGTCGACGAGGAGCTGGAGAAGCTGGCCGCCGACGGTCCCAGCGAGGACGAGCTGTCCCGCGTCACGGCGCGCTGGTCCGCCAGCCTGTACCGAGGGCACGACCGGGTGGTCACCCGGACTCTCGACCTGGGCAGCGCCGAGTTGCTGCACGGCCGCGCGGAGCTGATCTCCGAGCTGCCGAAGCGGATCGGCCAGGTCCGCGCGGAGGACGTCGCGGCGGCCGCGAAGGCGTTGCGGCCGGAGGCGCGAGCGGTGCTGGAGATCGAACCCGCAGGTGACGAGAACGCGACAGGAGGTGCGGCATGACCCCCGCAAAGCACCGCAGCGCCGAGGAGATCGGCCGCACCGAGCTCGGCCCGCGCCCGCTGCCGCAGCTCGGTGAGCCCCGCACCGGCCGCGCACCGGCCGTCGTGGACACCGTGCTGGACAACGGCCTGCGGGTGATCGCCGCCCGGCACGGCGTGGTCCCGATGGTCGAACTGCGCCTGCGGATCCCGTTCGCCGGCGAGGACCCGAAGCACCCGGCCCGCGCCGAGCTGCTGGCCGAGACGCTGCTGACCGGCACGGAGCGCCGCAACCGGGTGCAGATGGACACCGACCTGGCCGCGGTGGGCGCCGATCTGAGCTCGGTCGTCGACCCGGAGCGGCTCAGCATCACCGGCGACGCGCTGGCCACCGGGCTGGACACCCTGCTCGACGTGCTCGCGGACGCGCTGACCGGCGCGGTGTACCGCGACGAGGAGATCGAGGGGGAGCGCGCCCGGCTGGTCGAGCGGATCACGGTCGCGCGATCGCAGCCGCGGATGATCGCCCGCGAGGAGCTGCAGCGCCACCGCTACGGCGACCACCCGTTCGTCCGCGAGGTGCCGGTGGCCGAGGACGTCGCCGCGGTCACCGCCGAGGAGGTCCGCACCCTGCACCGCGAGTCGGTGCTGCCGCGCGGCTCGGTGCTGGTGCTGGTCGGCGACATCGACCCGGATCAGGCGGTGGCGGCCGTCGCGCGCAACCTGGCGGACTGGCAGTCCGAGGACAGCGCGCGGGAGCTCCCGTCGCTGCCCGCAGTTCAGGGTGGTGACGTGCGGCTGGTGCACCGGCCCGGCGCGGTGCAGTCGCAGCTGCGCTTCTCCGCGCAGGCGCTGCCGCGCACGGACCCGCAGTACCCGGCGCTGCAGATCGCGAACCTGGTCTTCGGCGGCTACTTCTCCTCGCGGTTGGTGGAGAACATCCGCGAGGACAAGGGCTACACCTACGGCGCGCACTCGTCGTTCGAGTTCACCCGGGGCAACGGCACGGTCCTCGTCGACGCCGACACCGCCAGCGAGGTCACCGCGGCCGCGCTGCTGGAGACCCGGTACGAGCTGGCGAGGCTTGCGCTGGTGCCGCCGACCGAGTCGGAAGTGGAGTCGGCCCGGCAGTACGCCATCGGAAGCCTGCTGACCTCCACGGCCTCGCAGGCCGGGATGGCGTCCACGCTCGCCGCGCTGGCCACGGCGGGGTTGGCGCAGGACTGGCTGGTCTCGCACCCCGAGCGGTTGCGGGCGGTCACGGTCGAGCAGGTGGCCGAGGCGGCGAGCTTGTTCGCGCCCACGTCGTTCACCGGAGTGGTCGTCGGCGACGCGGACAAGCTCGCCGACCAGCTGCGGCTGCTCGGGGGAGTGGTGCTGCCATGACGCGGTTAGACGGTGAGGCGGGCAGATGACTACCGAGGTATTGGCCGGGGCGGGTTTCCAGCTGGATTCCGCGCCCCTGCTGTCCAGGTCCACAGTGGACCGCAGAGAGACGCTGCGGGACGCCCCGGACGGCGGGGCCCAGCTGTGGGCCACCGGACGGGTCGTGCTGGTGGACGCCAAGGGACGCACTCAGATCGGCCAGGATTCGCGGCTCGTGGTGCACCCTGCGACGGACTTCGGCGAAGGCCCGGTCCCCAACGCCGTCCTGCTCGGCGTCGAGGACGAGATCGGCTACTGGGGTTTGCGCAGCGAGCGCGACGGAGCCCAGGACGACTGGCGGGACCTGCGCACCGGCGGTTGTCTGCTCAACGACACCGACGCCGGTCTGTTCACCACCGCTGTCGGCCTCCTCAGCTGGCACGACAATGCCCGCTACTGCGCGGTGTGCGGCGCGGCGACGAAGCGGGTCCGCGCGGGGTGGGCCCGGCGTTGCACGGGCTGCGATCGCGAGGAGTACCCGCGCACCGACCCGGCCGTCATCTGCCTGGTGCACGACGGCGCGGATCGCGTCCTGCTGGCCCGCCAGCCGATCTGGCCGCCGGAGCGGTACTCGGTGCTCGCCGGTTTCGTCGAGTCCGGTGAGTCGCTGGAGGCCTGCGTCTCGCGCGAGATCGCGGAGGAAGTCGGGGTGGCGGTCTCGGACGTCCGCTACCTCGGCAGCCAGCCGTGGCCGTTCCCGCGGTCGCTGATGCTGGGCTTCGCCGCGATCGCGGACCCGTCGGCGCCGCTGATTCCGGCGGACGGGGAGATCGAGGACGCCCGCTGGGTGCACCGCGACACGGTCCGGGCGGCCCTGGAGTCCGAGGGCGAGGCGGTCGACGGCTTGCGCCTGCCGCCGGGGGTGTCCATCGCCTACCGCATGATCAAGGGCTGGGCCACCTGGCAGGACTGATGCGAGGAGCCGGTCGGGACCTTCCCGGCCGGCTCCGCGCGTCCGCATGAGCAGCCCTCCTCCGCAGTTCAGCGCGGCTGCGGGCCCGGTTCTCGCCGGCGGATCACGGCCGACACGCGGTTGCGGGTGCCGGGGTGTGGCCTCGAACGCGGGAGCAGGTCTGCGAAGATGCCGGGCATGACCGAACAGCCGCGACTCCTGGAAGGTTTGGATCCGGAGCAGCGGCAGGCGGTCGTCGCACCACGCGGCCCCGTGTGCGTCCTGGCAGGCGCAGGCACCGGGAAGACGCGCACGATCACCCATCGCATCGCCTATCTCGTGCAGCGCGGCCTCGTCGCGCCGCAGCAGGTGCTCGCGGTGACCTTCACCGCCCGGGCGGCGGGGGAGATGCGCACCCGGCTGCGCGCGCTCGGCGGGGCCGGCGTCCAGGCGCAGACCTTCCACGCCGCGGCCTTCCGGCAGCTGCGCTACTTCTGGCCGCGCGTGCACGAGACGCAGATGTGGCAGCTGACGGACAACAAGTTCCGGCTGGTCATGCAGGCGGCGAACAAGCTCGGGCTGTCCACCGAGCGGGAGGACGTGCGGGACCTGGCCGGCGAGATCGAGTGGGCCAAGTCGTCGCTGATCGGGCCCGAGCAGTACCCGGCAGCCGCGGCCGCCGCCGGGCGGGAGACACCGGTGCTCCCGGAGCAGCTCAGCAAGGCCTTCGCGGCCTACGAGCAGCTCAAGAACCGGGCGCAGATGCTGGACTTCGACGATCTGCTGCTGCACATCGCGGCGATCCTGGACGACCAGCCGGAGATCGCCGAGGAGTTCCGCGGCCGGTACCGGTCGTTCGTCGTGGACGAGTACCAGGACGTCAACCCGCTGCAGCAGCGGGTGCTCGACTCGTGGGTGGGCAACCGCGACGACCTCACGGTGGTGGGCGACGCGAACCAGACGATCTACTCGTTCGCCGGCGCGTCGCCGAAGTGGCTGATCGGCTTCCCACGCAAGTACCCGGAGGCGACGGTGGTGCGCCTGGAGCGGGACTACCGGTCGACGCCGCAGGTGGTGGGCCTGGCCAACCAGGTCATCGGCGCGGCGCGGGAACGGCCGGCGGGCACCCGGCTGAAGCTGGTCGGGCAGCGCCCGCACGGGCCCCGGCCGGATTTCGCCGAGTACGACGACGAGACCGACGAGGCCGAGGCGATCGCGCGCAAGATCGCTCAGTTGGCCAAGCGAGGCGTCGCGCTGTCGGAGATCGCGGTGCTGTTCCGGGTCAACGCGCAGTCGGAGGTCTACGAGAAGGCGCTGTCCGACGCCGAGATCCCCTACCAGGTGCGCGGTGGCGAACGGTTCTTCGCGCGGGCGGAGGTGCGGCAGGCGATGGCCACGCTGCGCACCGCGATCGCGCACGGCGCCGATGAGGAAGACCTGCCCGCGACCGTCCGTTCCGTGCTCCGCGAAGTCGGCCTGACCGACGAGCCGCCTGCCGGTGGCGCCGCGCGTGAGCGGTGGGAGTCGTTGATCGCGCTGGTGGAGCTCGCGGAGGAGCTGACCGCCGCGGAGCCCGACGCGGGGCTGGCCCGCTACGTCGCGGAACTCGACGCGCGCGCCGAGTCCCAGCATCCGCCGACCGTCGAGGGCGTCACCCTGGCCTCGCTGCACGCGGCCAAGGGCCTCGAATGGGATGCGGTGTTCCTGGTGGGCCTGGTCGAGGGAACCCTGCCGATCATGCACGCCGACACCGACGCGGCCGTCGAGGAGGAACGCCGTCTGCTTTACGTCGGGGTCACCCGCGCCCGCGAGCACCTCTACCTGTCGTGGGCGCTGGCGCGCGCCGGTGGCCGCCGCTACCGCCGGCGCAGCCGCTTCCTGTACAGCCTGGTGCCGGACGAACATCCGGCGGCGCTGCCCAACAAGGTCAAGCAGCGCGAGCTGATGTCGCGGCCGAAGGCCGCGAAGCCGCATTGCCGCATCTGCAACGCCGCCCTGACGGGCACGATGGACATCAAGCTCGGCCGCTGCGCGGACTGCCCGTCTGATGTGGACGAAGATTTGCTGTCGCAGTTGAAGGCGTGGCGCAGCGAGCGGGCCCGGCAGCTGAAGGTGCCCGCCTACGTGGTGTTCACCGACGCGACGCTGACCGCGCTCGCCGAGCAGCGGCCGCTGGACGCGAGCGCGATGGTGGGCATCTCCGGGATCGGGGCCTCGAAGCTCCAGAAGTTCGGTTCCGACGTGCTCGCCCTGATCCAGGGTGACCGCCGAGACACGCGCTGAAACGCCTGGTCGCACGGCTTTTTCAAGCGATCGAGCGGATTCTTCGAAAAATACGTTGCGACCGGCACGGTGGTGCCAATAACCTGCAAGAGCGCGAGCCGTGGTTGGGAGAAACCGCGGCCCTGATCCCCGAAGGGAGGTGGCCTTGGTGTCCACGATTCTGATGTCGAGCACCCCGAGCCACCTCATGGCCGGGGCCATCGCGCCGTTCCACGTCACTTTCGCGCCATTCCCAGCTGCTGCCGAGCACGAAGCCGGCTATGGCCGAAAGTTCCAGCCGCGCTGGTTCAACGCGATCCCGCTGACTGTTGTCGACCCATGTCGGTCCGTTCGTAGGCGATTCCTCGATCCACTGATCTAGGAACGTCTCTCAGGCTTCTTGAAGGCCGCGGACCCGCAACGGGTCCGCGGCCTTCTTGTCGTTCCTGTTTTCCCTTCATTCACAACCTGCCGCCGATCAACTACTGGAGGAAGTTTCATGTTGACCGCGAGTGTGCCGATATCCAGCTCGGCCGAGGGCTTGCTGGCAGACGAGGACACCGTGGCCGGCCTGTTCGGCAGCCCCGCGACGCTCGAAAGCCGACTGCCCTGCCGCCAGGACCCCGACCTGTGGTTCGCCGAGAACCCGCGGGAGCTGGACCAGGCCAAGTCGCTGTGCGCCGCCTGCCCGATCAAGGCCGAGTGCCTGGCCGGGGCGCTGTCCCGCGGCGAGCCGTGGGGCGTCTGGGGTGGCGAGATCTTCGAGCGCGGCGCGGTGGTCGCCCGCAAGCGTCCGCGCGGCCGTCCGCGCAAGCACCCGCTGCCCGCCGACACCCCGGCCGCGGGCCGGCCCGCGCGGCGAGGCCAGGAGCGAGCGGCATGACCTACCACCGAACCATCGACCCCATCACCGGCAACCGGATCAAGAGCGAGGTACGCATGTTCATGCCCGAGGACCTGTCCCGGATACGAAGTAACGAGCTGATCGACGAGGCTCATCGACATCGGTTAGCCCGGGAGATCTCGGCCGGCCGCTGGTGGCGCTGGCTCGCCGACTACGCCGGTCGGCGCGCGCAGCAGGCATCGCGATGTCCGTGAGCCGCCCGAGATCGGGATCGGCTCGATAGCATTCGATAGCGGTGCAATTCTGAATTGGCTTGCGCCGCAACGGATTCCAGTCGTCGTTCCATGCGGACTTCCCGGCCGCGCCCGCCGGTCGGGAAGTCCGCGATCCCGGCGACCGGAATCCCTTGCGCAGGACGAGACTCGATGCGCTCGAGCGCTCGCGCACCTTGACAACACGGAGCACCGGCCGGGGCATTGCCCGTATCGTGATGCCCCGTGACTGGACACTCGCACGACAACATCGACTGGGACGAGCACCTGCAGCGGCTCCGGGACGGCGATGAGCTGAACGCGCCGGAGATCGCCGAACTCGTCGCGAAGCTGCTGCGCCCGACCGATCGCAACGTGATCGAGATAGGCGCCGGGGCGGGTGGCACGGCGGCGGCGTTCGCGGCGGAGTTGGCGGATTCCGGTGGTGCGCTGACCGTCGTGGACACGGCGCCGCAACTGCTCGCGGCGGCGGAAGCCCGCGTCAAGCAGGTCTCCGACCGGGTCGAGGTTCACGCCGTCCAAGCGGACGCCGCCGACGACTCGCTCGCGGAGGCCATCGCGAAGGCCGGGGCGCCCGCGCAGGCCGACGTGGTCTTCGCGGCGTTCGTCGTGCACCACCTGCCCGATCAGCTGGCCGGCGTGCGCCGGCTGGCGAACCTGGTGCGCCCGGGCGGGAGGCTGGCGATCGTCGAGTTCGGGCTCGAAACGAAGGTGCTGCCGCCGGACGTCGGCCTCGCCGAACCGGGGCTGGAAGCCCGGTTGACCGCCGCCCGCCAGGACTGGTTCCGGCAGATGCGGGCGGAGATGACCGGCACGGTCCGGATGCCGATGGGGTGGGGCAAGGCGCTGTCCGAGGCGGGCCTGGCCGACGTGCGCTCGTGGAGCTACCTCGTGGACCGCCCGGCTCCGGTGTCCGGAGTAGCCCTGCAGGCGGTGCTCCGCCGGTTGCAGTTCCTCCGCAGGGACGCGGAGAACCGCGTCGGGCCGGCGGACCTGGCGGCGCTGGACGAGCTCCTCGACGAATCCGGCGAGCACTACGCCGGAACCCGCGACGACGTGTACTACCTGACGGCCAACACGGTCCACCTCGGCACCCGGCCGGCGAGCTGAGGCCCACCCGGTCCGCGGTCCGCGAGTAAGCGATCAGTCGGAGAAGCCCGGCTGCCACCGGGCGATGATGTCGCGGGCGCCGACCTCGGCGTCGAGCTGGCAGAGGATCCCGGTGGCGCCCAGCGTGACCCGGTGGATCAGCAGGTAGTCCGGCGGCAGGTTCAGCGACCGTCCGGTCCGGAAGTCCGGGCTGCGCAGGTCGCCGACCCGCTCGGCCTGGCGCTGCAACCAGCGCCGGGTGAAGTGGAACATCGGCGTGCGGACCGGGTCCACGAACGGCGCCAGGTAGGCCAGCACGTCATCGGCCTGGATCTCCCGATCGGCCTGCACGAACCGCTCCGCGCGCAGCAATTCCAGCAGCTCGTCGGACTTGTCCTCCAGGGCGAGCCGGACCATGCGGCCGAACGTCGCGGGCACACCGTCGGGCAGCCGGGAGACCGCGCCGAAGTCGATCACGCAGAGCCGACCGTCCGGCATCAGCATGAAGTTGCCGGGATGCGGGTCGGCGTGCAGCAGGCCCGCCCGGGCGGGCGCGGAGTAGTGGAACTCGGCGAGCAGCCGCCCCGCCGCGTCGCGTTCCTCCCGTTCGCCGTCGGCGATGATCTGGGCGTACGGTTTGCCGGTCACCCACTCCGTGACGACCACCTTCGGGGCGCTGGCGATCACGGCCGGAACCAGGACGGCATCGTCGCCCCGGAACGCCTTGGCGAACGCCCGCTGGTTGTCGGCCTCGATGCGGTAGTCGAGCTCCTCGACCATCCGGTCCTGGAGTTCCGCGAGCAGCGGCTTGACCTCGGCGCCGGGGGCCAGCGACTGGAAGAGGCGGGAGAAGCGGATCAGCTGGCGCAGGTCGGAGCGCAGCGCCTCGTCCGCGCCCGGGTACTGGACCTTGACCGCGACCTCGCGTCCGTCGTGCCAGGTCGCCCGGTGCACCTGCCCGATGCTCGCCGCCGCGGCGGGGGTGTCGTCGAACTCGGCGAACCGCTTCCGCCAGGCGGAGCCCAGCTGCTCGGCGAGCACCCGGTGCACGCTGCTCGCGGGCATCGGCGGTGCCGCGGATTGCAGCTTGGTCAGCGCCTCGCGGTACGGGCCGGCCATCTCGTCCGGCACAGCGGCCTCGAACACGCTCAGCGCCTGGCCGAACTTCATCGCGCCGCCCTTGAGCTGGCCGAGGACCGCGAACACCTGCTCAGCGGTCTTGGCCGACACCTCGGCGCTGATCTCTGCCGGGTTCTGCCCGGTGAGCCGCTTCCCCCACCCGGCGGCCAGGCGGCCGGCGACACCGAGCGGCAGGCTGGCGAGCTTCGCGGTGCGGTGTGCCGCCCGGCGGGGAATGTCGGCCACGAATTCTCCTTGATGCGCGCAGGAAAACCCTCTCGACGTCCGAAGAGGTATTCGAAATCGAGAAACCCAGTCACATGCTAGAGGTTCCCTGCGGCACCTTGGGGCGTGATCGACGTGTTGGCCGTCAGGTTTGCGCCACCGGTCGCATTCGCGATTCCGCCGGACAAGGGCAAACAGGTCGGCTCCTCAGCCCTCCAGGCCGAGCTGAACACGGATGTATCCCCCTGGCTCCGGCGCGGCGGATGCGATGTCGAACGCCGGAGCGAAGCGTCGGAGATGCGGGCGGGTGGGCGGCCTGAGCGGCGGCCCACCCGTGCCCGGTCACGCCTTGCCGAGGATGCGGGTCATCTTGGTGCCGCAGACCGGGCAGGTGCCCTTCGCCATTCGGCGACCGTTGGTCTCCGAGACCTCGCCGGAAAAGTCGCGCTTCTCCCGGCACTTCACGCAGTAGCCGTTGTACGTCTCGGCCACGGCTCCCCTCCTTCATGTCGTGATCCAGCGTCGTTGCTGGCTCGTCTGCCCACCTCCGGGCGGCTGGGGGAACGGTACATGTGGGCCATTCGACATGCATGCATTACGAGCATCGCATGTTCGACTTAACGGAGTAATCCCTCGGGGGATCACGATGCGTGAGCGCTGAGGTCCGGCTCACAGCGCGGGCCGTTTGTCGGGCGCACTCGCTAAGGTCCACTCCCGTGGCTGAACCCCAGGTCGAGGTGCGCCGCAGCAAGCGCCGCCGACAGACGGTGAGCGCCTATCGCGACGGTGACAAGATCGTGGTGCTTCTCCCGGCGCGGATGAGCCGCGCGGAGGAAAAGCGCTGGGTGGCGGACATGCTCAGCCGCCTGCAACGCAGCGAGACACGTCGGCGCTCGCCCGCGCGGGAGTCCGACGAAGCACTGATCCAGCGGTGCCGCGAGCTGTCCGCGAAGTACCTCGACGGCCGGGCGCAACCGCAGGGTGTTCGGTGGGTGCCACCGATGCGCACGAGGTGGGCTTCCTGCACGCCCAGCGACGCCACCATTCGGGTGAGTCAGCGCCTCCGAGATGTACCCGGATGGGTGCTCGATTACGTGCTCGTGCACGAGCTCGCGCACCTGCTGGTGCCCGGCCACGGGGCCGACTTCTGGAAGTGGGTGCGCCGCTACCCGAAGACCGAGCGGGCCATCGGCTACCTGGAGGGGGTGTCCGCGGCCGTCCAGCTCGGCATCGGGCTGGACGACGACGCGGAAGAGGCCGAAGCCCGCACATGACGAGAGGCACCTCCGGGAGTCCGGAAGTGCCCCGTCCGCGCTCGGTCAGTTCTCGTCGCGCTTCGGCGAATCGTCGCCCTCGTCGTCGGACTTCGCCGCCTCGTCGGCCTCGGCGCGGCGGATCGCGGCGATCGGGTCGTCCAGGTCCGCGGAGCCCGAGCCCCAGCGATCGGCGAAGTCCAGCGGCTCGTCCAGGTCCGAGCTGTCCGGCAGCAGGTCGGGGTGGTCCCAGATCCGGTCCCGGCTCTCGACGCCGTGCCGCTCGGTCATCAGCCGCCACAGGTTCGCGGCGTCGCGCATCCGGCGGGGCCGCAGCTCCAGGCCGATGAGCGTGGCGAAGGTCTGCTCCGCCGGCCCGCCGGTCGCGCGCCGCCGCCGGACGGTCTCGCCCAGCGCGCCGGCACCTGGCAGCCGCTCGCCGATGGCATCGGCGACGACCACGTCGACCCAGCCTTCGACGAGCGCGAGCAGCGTCTCCAGCCGGTTCAGCGCGGCCTGCTGCTCGGGAGTGGTCTTGGGTTCGAGCATCCCGGAGCCCATCAGCTCCTGCATCGAGCTCGGGTTGGTCGGGTCGACCTTGCCGGCCAGGTCCTCCAGCGCCGAGGTGTCGATGTGGATGCCGCGGGCGTACTCCTCCACGGTCGCAAGCAGCCGCTGGCCGAGCCACGGGACGTGGCTGAACAGCCGGTGGTGCGCGGCCTCGCGGGCGGCGAGGAACACGGTCGCCTCGCTGATCGGCCGGTCCAGGCCCTCGATGAAGCGCTCGATGTTCGCGGGCAGCAGCGCCGCGGTACCGGCCGGGGCGAGCGGCAGGCCGACGTCGGTGGAGGTCAGCACCTCGCCGCCGAGCTGGGCGAGGCCGTTGCCGAGCTGCGAGCCGAAGGTCATCCCTCCCATCTGGCCGAGCATCGACAGCAGCGGGCCCGCGGCCTGCTTCGCCTCCTCCGGCAGCGCTTCCAGCCAGGCGCTGGACATCCGCTGCGCGACCGGGTCGCACAGCCGCTGCCAGGTGGGCAGGGTCTTCTCCACCCAGTCCACCGACGACCAGGTCTGCACCGACCGGACGCCGGCGGGCAGCGAGGTGGTGGCGTCGAGCCACAGCTCCGCCAGCCGGACCGCGTCCTCGATCGCCTTGACCTGGTCCTGGCTCGGGCGTTCGGTGCGCTGGTTGTTGTGCAGCTGCTGCACCGCGAGTTGCTTGGCGAGCTCGTAGTTCACCGGGCCGGAGCCGCTGCCGCCGGAATGGCTGAGCGCCTGGCCGAGTTGGGTCAACATCTGGCCGAGCTGGCCGATGTCGAAGTTCGGCATGCCGCCCGGTCCCGGCATGCCGCCGAAGCCGAAACCGGGCATGTCCCCGGAGCCTCCGGCGCCGCCCTCAGAGCGGCCTTGCGACGAGTCGCCCTTGTCGGGATCGTCGGGGTCCTGCGAGCTGAACCCGAACGGCAAGTTGGTCATAGTTCCACGGTACGCGGCCTTCGCCACCTCACAGAAGGTGTCCGGAGCTCGCTGGACGCGAACACGTACGCTGTCACCTCGTGAACCGCCGTACGTGGACGCTGCTGACAAGTGTCGTACTGGTAGTCGCCTTCGGTCTGCTCGGCGCGTTCGCCCGGGTGCCGTACGTGGCGCTCGGTCCGGGGCCGACCTACGACACCCTCGGGATGGACGGGAACGTCCCCGTGATCGGCATCGACGGGCAGCAGACCTTCCCGACCGGCGGGCACCTGAACATGACGACGGTGTCGGTGACCGATCAGCTGTCCCTGTTCGGCGCGTTGGGGCTGTGGGTGAGCGGCCGGTACGCGCTGGCGCCGCGCGAGCTGTACTTCCCGCCGGACAAGACCGAGCAGGAGATCGAGCAGGAGAACACCAAGGCCTTCAGCGACTCGCAGACCACCGCCGAGACCGCGGCCCTGCGCTACCTCGGCTACCCGATGAAGGTCCTGGTCGGCGAGATCGTCAAGGGCAGCCCGGCGGACGGCGTCCTGGAGCCCGGCGATCACCTGCTGGCCGCGAACGGCAAGCCGGTCACCGATCCGGCCTCGTTGAAGGCGGCGTTGGTCGGCACCAAGGCCGGCGACCGGGTGGAGATCCGGTTCCGCCACGCCGACCAGCCCGAGCAGGTCGCGAGCGTGCAGCTGGGCCCGAACCCGGGCACTGACCCGCAGGGCTTCCTGGGCGTGGCCGCGATCGACCGGCCGGACGTCAACTTCGACATCAAGATCAGCCTGGCCGACGTGGGCGGCCCGTCCGCCGGGCTGATGTTCACCCTGGCGATCATCGACAAGCTGACGCCGGGCGAGCTCAACGGCGGTCAGTTCGTCGCGGGCACCGGCGAGATCAGCCCGACCGGCGAGGTGGGCCCGATCGGCGGCATCCCGTTCAAGATGGTCAAGGCCCGCGAAGCGGGCGCGACGACCTTCCTCGTCCCGGCCGGCAACTGCGCCGAGGCCAAGGCGCAGGCGCCGGAGGGGTTGCAGCTCGCCAAGGTCGCCAACCTCGGCGACGCGACCAAGGCCCTCGATGCCCTGCGCGGCGGCCAGGTTCCCGCCAGCTGCTGATCCGCGGCGCGGTGGAGATCGGCACGCCGACCTCCACCGCGAACCGGTCAGTCCGCGAAGGTGGCGTGGAGCGCGGTGAGCAGGTTCGGGGCCAGCGACGGGTCCTGGATGAGCTCGTCGCCGGGCTCCGAGTCGGACGCGCGCAGGCGCATCACGCACGTCTCGCCACCGTCCCGCAGCACCGCCGCGACCAGTCGCGCTTCGTGGCGGGCCGGGTGTTCGGCGGCGACCTGCCGGTCCCGCTCGCTGTCGCCGGGCAGCTCCGCCTCCGCCTCCGGCGGCAGCACCACGATCTCTTGCACCACCGCGCAGCCGGCCACCTGCTCCGGCCACGCGATGCCGCTCAACGCCTCGGCGAGGTCTTCGGCGGGCAGCGCTTCCTGCGCGATCGGGGTCAGCGGCGAGGCCGGGTCGAGCTGGTCGGCCAGCCCGGGTTCGGCGGCCAGCAGTTGGCCGGTGGGCACGAGGGCGAACACCTGGGTGGGCTGGTCCCAGCCCGCGGCGTGGACGAACTCCTCGATCTCGCGAGCGGCCGACGGCAGCGCCGCGGCCAGGTCCTCGGGGGTCTCCGGTGGCATGCCGTAATGGTCGCACCGCCGGGCCGGGCGGCCGCCGCCGGCCGATCCGATGACCTGTGAAAGATGTCCGCTTAATCCAGTTCGCGAAGCCGCTTCCAGGAACTTCACGGAGGGGTCGTAGAGTTGAACATCACGAGGGCGGCCGAACCACCGGTACCGTCCCAGGCCTGCTGATCGTCACCAGGAGCGTGCGTTGTGGCCATGCGGCCCCCGGTAGGAATGCCGAAACTGTCCCGGAGAAGCCGGATCCTGCTGATCCTCGGCGGCATCGTGCTGGTCGCCCTGATCGCCGGATCGCGAATGCTGGGCACCTACGTGGACTGGCTGTGGTTCGGTGAGGTCCACTACCGGCAGGTCTTCACCACCCAGCTGCTGTCCCGCGTCGGACTGGGGGCGGCCGCGGCGGTCTTCCTCGGCGGCGTGCTGGCCCTGAACCTGTGGCTGGCCTTCCGCAACCGGCCGGTGTTCGTGCCGGTCAGCGGCCCGGACGACCCGCTGGCCCGGTACCGCACCGTGGCCACCGAGCGCTCCCGGCTCTTCGGGCTCGGGCTGCCGATCGTGGTGGGCGTGATCGGTGGGCTCGCCGCGCAGGCCGACTGGCAGACCCTCCAGCTGTTCCTCAACAGCGTGCCGTTCGGGCAGGTCGACCCCGAGTTCGGCAAGGACATCAGCTTCTACACCTTCGAGCTGCCGTTCTGGCGGTTCCTGCTGTCGTGGGCGTTCATCGCGATCACCGTGTCCTTCATCGGCGCGCTGATCACGCACTACATCTTCGGCGGCATCCGGCTGGCCGGCCGCTCCGGGCAGCTGTCCATGCCGGCGCGGGTGCAGCTGGCCGTGCTGGCGGGCCTGTTCGTGCTGCTCAAGGCGGTCGACTACTTCCTGGACCGCTACGACCTGCTGCTGTCGCAGCGCAACCCGCTGTTCACCGGTGCCAGCTACACCGACCTGAACGCGGTGATGCCGGCGAAGCTGATCCTGATGTGCATCGCGGTGTTCTGCGCGATCGCGTTCTTCGCGGTGATCTTCCTGAAGAACCTGCAGATCCCGGCCCTGGCCACGGTGCTGCTGGTGCTCTCCAGCGTGGTGGTCGGCGCGGTGTGGCCGGCGCTGATGGAGCAGTTCTCGGTGCGCCCCAACGCGAACGAGCGGGAGGCGCAGTCGATCGAGCGCAACCTCCAGGCGACGAAGGCGGCCTTCAACATCGGCGAGCCCAACGTCCAGTTCATCGACTACCCGGGCCGCACCCAGCTGCAGCCGGCCGAAGTTGCCGCGGACAAGGGCACCATCCCGAACATCCGGCTGCTCGACCCGAACGTGCTGGCCCCGACGTTCACCCAGCTGACCCAGCAGTACAACTTCTACGGGTTCACCGACAAGCTGGACGTCGACCGGTACCGGGACGCCAACGGCCAGCTGCGCGACTACCTGGTCGCGCTGCGCGAGATCAACACCGACGGCCTGGCCGTGAACCAGCAGAACTGGATCAACCGGCACACCGTCTACACGCACGGCAACGGCTTCGTCGCCGCGCCTGCCGACCGGGTCGACTCCACGTTCAAGGAGGGCGCCACCCAGGGCGGCTACCCGGTGTTCCAGATCAGCGACGTGGCCAACAACGGCCAGGGCGCGATCCCGGTCGAGCAGCCGCGCGTGTACTACGGCGAGCTGGTGGGCCGCAACGACTACGCGATCGTCGGCGGCAACCCGGGCGAGGCGCCCCGCGAGTACGACACCGACCAGCAGCAGTACACCTACACCGGCGCGGGCGGTGTCCCGGTGGGCAACCTGTTCCAGCGCATGGTGTTCGCCGCCTACTACGGCGAGCGGAACTTCCTGTTCAGCGGCGCGATCGGCGATGACTCGAAGATCATCTACGAGCGGAACCCGCGGGAGCGGGTGCAGAAGGTCGCGCCGTGGCTCAAGCTCGACGGCGACCCGTACCCGGCCGTGGTCGGCGGCAAGGTCAAGTGGATCGTCGACGGCTACACCACGCTGAACAACTACCCGTACGCGGAGCTGACCGAGCTCGGCGAGGCCACCAACGACACCCTCACCGGCGTCGAGCGGCAGCCCAACCAGCAGATCAACTACATCCGCAACTCGGTGAAGGCGACCGTCGACGCCTACGACGGCACCGTGGACCTCTACTCGGTCGACGAGAAGGACCCGGTGCTCAAGGCATGGGAGGGCGTCTTCCCGGGCGTGGTCAAGCCGGCCAGCGAGATCACCCCTGAGCTGCGCGACCACTTCCGGTACCCGGAGGACATCTTCAAGGTGCAGCGCTCGCTGCTCACCCAGTACCACGTCGACAACCCGGGCGACTTCTTCTCGAACCAGACCTTCTGGCAGGTGCCGTCCGACCCGACCGGCCGCGGCAACACCGCCACCGCCAACGGCCAGCAGCCCCCGTACTACGTGCTCGCCCAGGTCGGCGAGCAGGGCCAGCCGCAGTTCCAGCTGACCAGCGCCCTCACCGCGCTGCGCCGCGAGAACCTGGCGGCCTGGGTGTCGGCATCCTCCGAGCCGGACAACTACGGCAAGCTGACGGTGCTGAGGCTGCCGACCAACAACTCGACACCGGGTCCGAACCAGGTCCAGAACCAGATGGAGTCGACCCCGGCGGTCACCGAGAACCGGACGCTGTTCAACAACCCGAACGTGACCGCGATCTTCGGCAACCTGCTGACCCTCCCGGTCGCGGGCGGGCTGCTGTACGTCGAGCCGATCTACATCCAGCGCAACGAGCAGAACTCCTATCCGCAGCTGGCCCGAGTGCTGGTGTCCTTCGGCGGCAAGGTCGGCTTCTCCGAGACCCTGTCCGGGGCGCTGGAGCAGGTGTTCGGCTCGGGCGCCGGACAGGCCACCAACCCGGGCCAGAACGGCCAGCAGCCGCCGCCGGCCCAGAACCAGCAGCCCCCGCAGCAGACCCCTGGCACGCCCCAGCTGTCCCAGGCGGTCACCGACATCCGGGCGGCCCTGGAGCACGTCCGCAAGGCCCAGCAGTCCGGCAACTTCGCCGACCTCGGCTCGGCCTACCAGCAGCTCGACGACGCGATCAAGCGCTTCGAGCAGGCGCAGGGCACCGGCGGCTGATCGGCAACGGCAACCGGGGCGGGGACTGCGCAGGCGGTCCCCGCCCCGTCGTCTTTCCGGCGTCCGATCGAGTGCAAATGACGTGCGTCACTTCTGTGGCCAGAGGATTTGCACTATGGTCCACCGGCCCGTAAGGTTAGTGACACAACGACGCGGGGTGGAGCAGCTCGGTAGCTCGCTGGGCTCATAACCCAGAGGTCGCAGGTTCGAATCCTGTCCCCGCTACCATTGGAATGGTCAAAGTCCCCCGACTGGCGTCGGGGGGCTTTTTTCCTTTGTCTTAATTCCTATACGGGGGCCGAGCCCCCGTAGGCCCCCACGGTGCGGTGGTCGCTTTTCGCTTGCTCCTCGCCTCGGGGAGCGTTCCCGGCCTGGGTTCTGGACCAGCCTGTTGGTTCTGTCGTGCGGATCGGTGCGGGGACTTGCGTGCGATGGGGTCTTGCGTTGGGTGGGGCTCGGCGCTTGTGGTGGTTCGGTGGTCGTTGGTCCTCTGTTGGTTGCTTGGTGGGGTTCTGGTGGTCTTGGTTGGTTTTGGCTGGTGGGGTGGGGGTTTTGGGGTTTGGGGACCCCCCTGTTTCCGGCTTTTTCGGGGTGTGTAAAGTACTCCGTACAACAGAAAAACGCACACGGCGCGGGGTGGAGCAGCTCGGTAGCTCGCTGGGCTCATAACCCAGAGGTCGCAGGTTCGAATCCTGTCCCCGCTACTATTCGAACGGAAAGCCCCCGACTTCGGTCGGGGGCTTTCCGTTTTGTCGGATCGTTCTCCTATGAGAGGCCTTTGGCCCATTGGCGGGCGCACGCCGGGGAGCAGACCCGGCCATCTCCTCGGACCGTGTTCGTCGGGCGCATCGCTCGCCCGCAGACGATGCAGGAGTCCGCTTCGCCGTCTCTCTGCATGGGCACCAGTGCCTTGGCTCGCTTCGCTTGCTCGGTGACCTTGTTGGTCATCTTGGTCTTGCTCTCGTTGACCTTGGTACGCAACCAACTGCGATGCACGCTCCGCACCTCCTGAACCGGCCCCTCATCGGCCGCCGACTGGTCGGCCAAGTGCAGGGTGCGTGTCGCCTGTCATAGTTGGGCAGCTCCAGAGCGTGATAGCACCTCATTGCGCCAGGAAGACCCCCCATCCAGGCGAACCCGGGTAATGCTCGTCGCAATGAGTGCAGCCGCCAGGCCGCCCGCGTGTGCGCCCCGTGTCCGGGGTCGCTGCTTCGCCAGTCGTCCGGAGCGCGCGCCAATGGCGCAACCGTTCGTCCACTTGGACCAGCCCACTGCAACCACTGTGGACAGAACTGGGGACCACTGTGGACAGCGACGCGGTGGCATGGCACCGTGGCAGATGTGACCGAGCTGAATGCGACATCCGCTGCCCTGTTGGGACTACTGCACGAAGGTCCGAAGACCGGTGGCCAGCTGGTTGCGGCCGCCACCGAGCGCTTCGGAGGGTTCTTCAGCGTGACCCGCAGCCAGGTTTACCGCGAGCTGCCCGCGCTGACCGACGCCGGCCTGCTGCGCCTCGGCAAGCAGGGACCGCGCTCGAGCCAGCAGTACGCGATCACGGCCGCAGGCAAGCGCGCCTTCAAGTCGTGGCTGAACACCGAGCCGGGACCGGACAACGTCCGCAGCCCGCTGATCCTCCGCCTGGCCTACTCGGGTTCCCTGACCCCGAAGCAGCGCGCCGGGCTGGTCGAGTCGGCCCGCGGCCAGTACGCGGTGAAGATGGACGAGGCGAAGAACGCCGCCAAGGCCGCGACCGACCCGTACGAGAAGGCCGCCGCGGACTTCACGGTGTCCTACAACCGGGCGATCATCAAGCTGCTGGACTCGATTCCGGACTGAACCACCCCGGACCGGGCGGTGGCGGTCGCCACAACGGCCAAAACCGCTCATGACCGGAAACGGGCCGTCCTCGTGGGCGGCCCGTGCTCGGTGAAGTACGCTGAGCACTGTGAATCCCGACGTCGCCGCCTCGCTCAAGGAACTGTCCAACACCCTCGAAGGCATCGAGAGCGTGATGGATCTGGACGCCCTGCGCGCCACTATCGCCGAGCTCGAGGCCGAGGCCGCCAAGCCGGACCTGTGGGACGACGTCGAGCACGCGCAGCGCGTCAGCAGCCAGCTCGTGCACCGGCAGGCCGAGCTGCGCAAGATCACTGAACTGCGGCAGCGCCTCGAAGACCTCGAAGTCCTCTACGAGCTCAGTGAGGACGAAGGCGACACGGCCGGGCTGTCCGAGGCCGCCGATGAGCAGGACCGCCTCCGGAAGGACCTCGAAGCCCTCGAGGTGCGCACCCTGCTCTCTGGTGAGTACGACCCGCGCGAGGCGATGGTGACCATCCGCGCCGAGGCCGGCGGCGTCGACGCTGCCGACTTCGCCGAGATGCTGATGCGCATGTACCTGCGCTGGGCCGAGCGGCACTCCTACCCGGCCGAGGTCTACGACACGTCCTACGCCGAAGAGGCCGGCCTGAAGTCGGCGACGTTCCGGGTCAACGCCCCCTACGCCTACGGCACGCTCTCCGTCGAGCAGGGCACGCACCGGCTGGTGCGCATCTCGCCGTTCGACAACCAGGGGCGGCGGCAAACCTCCTTCGCCGGCGTCGAGGTGCTGCCGGTCGTGGAGGAGACCGACCACGTCGACATCCCGGAGAAGGACATCCGCGTCGACGTCTTCCGCTCCTCCGGTCCCGGTGGGCAGAGCGTGAACACCACCGACTCCGCCGTGCGGATCACGCACGTCCCGACCGGCATCGTGGTGTCCTGCCAGAACGAGAAGTCGCAGCTGCAGAACAAGGCCGCCGCGATGCGCGTGCTCCAGTCGAAGCTGCTGGCCCGCAAGAAGGAAGAGGAGCGCGCCGAGCTGGACGCCCTCAAGGACAGCGGGTCGAGCTGGGGCAACCAGATGCGGTCCTACGTGCTGCACCCGTACCAGATGGTCAAGGACCTGCGCACCGAGCACGAGGTCGGCAACCCCGACGCGGTGCTCGACGGCGACATCGACGGGTTCCTGGAGGCCGGCATCCGCTGGCGCCGCCAGCAGCAGAGCGTGGCCTGACCTGCACCGCGCGCTAACGCCCTGACCGGCGACGAAGTCGCAGGTGATCGGTGGTTCCGCCGCCGGTCCGGGTGAGTGATGTCCCCCTAACGGTCGCAGGTAAACTCACGCCCCGTGATCCGCCTTGAGCACGTGTCCAAGACGTACAAGACGTCGACCAGGCCCGCTCTCGACGATGTCTCGGTAGGCATCGAAAAGGGCGAGTTCGTGTTCCTCATCGGGCCCTCCGGGTCCGGCAAGTCGACGTTCATGCGGCTGCTGCTGCGCGAGGACGTGCCCACCCGCGGTCAGGTCTTCGTCGCCGACTGGAACGTCGCCAAGCTGCCGCGGCGCCGCGTCCCGCGGCTGCGCCAGCGCATCGGCTGCGTGTTCCAGGACTTCCGGCTGCTGAACAACAAGACCGTCGCGGAGAACGTCGCCTTCGCGCTGGAAGTGATCGGCAAGCCCCGCAACGACATCCGCCGCGTGGTGCCGCAGGTGCTGCAACTGGTGGGGCTTGAGGGCAAGGCCGACCGGATGCCGCACGAACTCTCCGGTGGTGAGCAGCAGCGCGTGGCGATCGCTCGGGCGTTCGTCAACCGGCCGCTGGTGCTGCTCTGCGACGAGCCCACCGGAAACCTCGACCCCGACACCAGCCAGGACATCATGCTGCTGCTGGAGCGGATCAACCGCACCGGCACCACGGTCGTCATGGCCACCCACGACCACTCCATCGTCGACTCGATGCGGCGCCGCGTCGTCGAGCTCAGCCTCGGCCGGGTCATCCGCGACGATGCCCGCGGCGTCTACGGCGTCGGCCGCTAGAGAGTGTTTCGAAATTGGTTTGCGTAGCGGTGCGGGTGGCGGAACCTCAGATGCCCCCTCGCTGTGGGATCCCCGACATCATGAATGCCAATTCACCACGTCGGGGCTGTCCTCGCAGGGAGAACTCCAGGGGAGTGGGCACTGAGAACCCGCGGCGGTGCGAGTTGAGTCCCACACCGCAAGCGGCTACCGCCGCTTATAAAACACGACCTAGCCCCGACGGCGGTCGACCCGCACCTGAGGACAACACCCCCGACCGGCAGGAAAGCTGACACAAGATGCGCGCGAGCTTCGTATTCAGCGAGGTCGTCAACGGCCTTCGGCGCAACGTGACGATGACCATCGCGATGATCCTGACGACCGCCATCTCGGTCGGCCTGCTCGGCGGTGGTCTCCTCGTGGTCCGGATGATCGACAAGATGCAGGAGACCTACCAGGACCGCGTCGAGGTCGTGGTGTTCATGACGGACGACGTCAGCGCCAACGACAAGGACTGCACCCAGCAGCCGTGCGCGAACATCATGGCCGACCTCAAGCGCGTCCAGGGCGTCGAGTCGGTGAAGTACGAGGACCGGCAGAAGGCGTTCGAGAACTTCAACAAGGTCTTCGAGTCGCAGCCCGAACTGCGTGACGTGGCCCGCGCCGAGGCGATGCCCGCCTCGCTGCGCGTCAAGCTGTCCGACCAGGAGCGCTTCCCGGCGCTGCAGGAGCAGTTCAGCGGGCGGCCCGGCGTGGACAGCGTCGTCGACCAGGCCGAATACCTGAACCGCCTGTTCGACGTGCTCAACGGGGTCCGCAACGCGACGTTCTCGATCGCGCTGGTGCAGGCGCTCGCCGCGCTGCTGCTGATCTCCAACACCATCCAGCTGTCGGCGTTCACCCGGCGCACCGAGACCGGCATCATGCGCCTCGTCGGTGCCACCCGCTGGTACACGCAGCTGCCGTTCCTCCTGGAGGCCGTGGTCTCCGGCCTCATCGGCGCGGTCCTGGCGATCGGCGGCCTGCTGATCTCCAAGGCAGCCTTCATCGACCGGGTCATGTCGCCGGTGTTCGGCACGGGCATCATCCCCAACATCGAGTGGGGCGACATCGCGCTGATCTCGCCGATCCTGCTCCTCGTCGCAGCAGTGGTCTCGGCCATCACCGGTTACGTAACGCTCCGCCTGTACGTCCGGCTGTAGCGGGATTAGCGGTGCCGCGGCTCGCGTTGCAGGCTGCGGCACCGAAAGTCACGTGACACGAAAGCTAGAGTTGTTCGTATGGTGAAGGAACGCGGCCGCAAGGTCATCGCGCAGAACCGCAAGGCGCGGCACGACTGGGCGGTGCTGGACACCTACGAAACCGGCATTGTGCTGACCGGTACCGAGGTCAAGAGCCTGCGCCAAGGCAAGGCGCAGCTCGTCGACGGCTTCGCCACCGTCGACGACGGCGAGGTCTGGCTGCGCAACGTGCACATCCCGGAGTACACCGAGGGCACGTGGACCAACCACGAGCCGCGCCGGTCCCGAAAGCTGCTGCTGCACAAGCACGAGATCATCCGGTTGATCGGCAAGATCAAGGAGAGCGGGCTGAGCCTGATCCCGATGACGCTGTACTTCAGCGACGGGAAGGCGAAGGTCGAACTCGCCCTCGCACGAGGCAAGAAGGCCCACGACAAGCGGCAGGACCTGGCCAAGCGCGACGCGGACCGCGAGATGCAGAAAGCCATCGGGCGCGCTCGTAAGGGCATGCGGTAGTGCCGCCGCGCAGCGACGCGGATGTGCCGACCTGGGTGGCGGAGCTGGGGCTGCCCGGGCTGGTCGACATCCACACGCACTTCCTGCCGGAGCGGGTCCTGCGCAAGGTCTGGGCCTACTTCGACGCGGCGAGCACGAACTACGGCTTCGAGTGGCCGATCCACTACCGGTACGCCGAGGAGGCCCGGGTCCAGGCGCTCCGCGATCTCGGGGTGACGACCTTCGCTCCGCTGGTCTACGCACACCGGCCCGGCATGGCGGCCTGGTTGACGGACTGGGCGATCGACTTCGCCGGGCGCACTACCGACGCGGTGCCGACGGCGACGATCTTCCCGGAACCCGACGTCGCGGACTACCTGGCCAAAGCGCTCGACGCGGGGGCGCGGTGCGTGAAGGTGCACGTCCAGGTCGGCGCCTTCGACCCGCGCGACGAGTTGCTCGATCCGGCGTGGGGACTGCTCGCCGAGGCAGGTGTGCCGGCCGTGGTGCACTGCGGCGACGGCCCGCTGAAGGGCGAGCACACCGGGCTCGACGTGTTCGAAGGAGTGCTGCGGCGCCACCCACGGCTGCTCGCGGTGCTGGCGCACGCGGGCATGCCCGACTACGGAGTGGCGCTGGATCTCGTGGACCGCTATCCGGGCGTGCACCTCGACACCACGATGGTCGGAACCGCATTCACCGAACAGATCGCGCCGCTGCCTGAGGACTGGCCGGCCAGACTGGCCGCCCACGCCGACCGGATCGTGCTGGGCACCGACTTCCCGAACATCCCGTACCCGTACGCCGAACAGCTCGCGGCCATCGCGAACTGGGCCGAAGCAGACGACCGCCTCGGCGCGGACTTCCTGCGTGCCGTGCTGCACGGCACGCCGTCCCGGCTGCTCGGACTCTCTTCTTGATCGTTTAAGGGATATGGGAATGATCGCCGGGACGCGAGGCGTTATGCTGGTGTACACCGGTTCGAAAGCCGAGCCGGCTGCAAGGGGGTGAACGGTTTCGACTCCGTACGTTGATCCAAGGGAAGCGTGCCGGTGCAGGCGGGAGACCACCGTGAGAGTCGCCGCAATTGAATAAGCGCCGACAAGAGTCAGCGCGAGTTCGCCCTCGCCGCCTGAGCGAGGAGCGACTCTGTCGGACCGGGATCGCCTCCGACCCGGGATCCGGCATCATTTAGGAGGCTCTTACCGCCAGGTCCGGTCGCGGGACCTGGTGGGACATCGAACAGCGACTGGGCTTGTCACACCGGCTAGTTCGCGAGACCGGTGAAGCCGAGCAGAGACACAGCGGACTGCGCACGGAGAAGTCTTGGTTAGGCGACGGAGGACCCGGGTTCGATTCCCGGCACCTCCACTTCGGTGGGAGGCGAGTGCTCGCGTAGAGCGCTCGCCTTTCCTCGTTTTCGGATCATTTTGGGGGGCCGAGCCCCCCAAGCCCCCCACGGTGCGAGGGGCACCTTTCGCGGGCTCCTTGCCTACCGAGCGTTCCCGGCCTGGTCGGGGACCAGCACACACCCTTGTGTCGGCCCTTCGGGGGGTCGCGCCTTCGGCTCTCCGTTGTGATCGTGGCCTTTGGGTGTGCGGAGCTTGGGGTGTCGCCGGTGCTCGTCTTTGGTTCGGGTTGAGCGTTGGGCGCGGCGGCTCGTTCGTTGCGTCGGGCGCGGCGGTTGGGCTGTCGCGGCGGGTGGCCGTTGCTTGCTGGTGGCGTTTGGGTTGGCGCTGTGGTGGTCGGCGTAATCGTCGTCGTGGGTGCCGTTTTCGGGCGCGGTGACGTGGCGATCGATCTTGTCTTTGGTTTCGGTGATCTTGGCCTTGATGCCGGTGAGTTCGGCTTGTTCGGCTTGTTGGGTTTGTTGTCCGGCGTGGTGTTGCCGCCGGGCTTCGGTTGCCGCTTCGGCGATTAGTTACGTGGTGGTCGCGGTAGGACCGGGCGACGGCGTCGGGCATGGCTGCCTCTGCGGCGTCGGTGTTGAGGCGGCAGCGCGGCGCTGGTGAGGGGCCTGGACTTCGGAGATCTGGGGTCGGCGTACCGGGCGCTCTTCTTGGTCGGAACTCGTACTGGTGAACGAGCGCTTGTTGGGTTACGCTTCAGCTCCCTTTCGCAATTCAAGATGTTTATTCCGGATTGTGGAATTCGTTGGGAGTTCAGTTCTGTCGCCGGCCGTCTGCGGGCGGCCCTCATCATGCGACGTCACATCGGAGGTAGCGCTGTGGAAACAGCATCCGGCCGGTCTCAACGATCGCCCGACGGCAAGGTCACGTTCTCCGATCAGATCGAGAGCGCGTACAGCCGAATCGGCGTCACCAGTGCGCACAAGCAGATCTTGTTCATGATCCTCCTCGGCATCTGGTTCGACGCCCTGGAGCAGAACGCGGTCGGCCTCACCGGTCCCGTGTTGAAGGAGTCCTGGGGGCTCGGTGGGGCCGAGATCGGCTTCCTCAACACGATGACCTTCACTGCGACCGCCCTGGGACGGCTGGTCACGGGCGTGATCATCGACCGGCTGGGCCGGCGGACCATGCTGATGGTCAACCTGATCGTCTTCGCCTGCGGTTCGTTGCTGTGCGCCCTGGCGCCGAACTACGCGGTGCTGGCCGCGGGCCGCTTCATCGTCGGTTTCGGGCTCGGCGGTGAGATCTCGGTGGCGGTCATCATGATGGCGGAGTTCTTCGCCGCCCGGCACCGCGGCACCGCGGTCGGACTGATCAACGTGACCGCGGCCGGTCTCGGGAACATGCTGGCGCCGCTCTTCGGCATCGTGGTGTTCGCGATCTTCGATGGTCCGGACAAGTGGCGCTGGATCTTCGGTCTGCTGTTCCTCCCGGCCATCCTGATCATGTTCTTCCGTCGCTACGTGCCGGAGACTCCCCGATTCCTGGCCGCCAGCGGGCGGATCGACGAAGCCAACATCGTGATCAACCGGTTGGCCCGGGCCCAGCTGAGCGGACCGATCGAGAACCCGGAGCAGTTCCTGACTCAAACCGGCGCGCAGGAGCCCGGGCAGCAGCCTCGCTCGGACTGGCGCGCCGTGCTGCGGGGCCGGCTGCTGCGCCGCACGTTGCTGCTCACCGTGGCCGTGTGCATGTCCTACGCCGCGCAGATCTCGATGCTGACCCTGATGCCCACGATCCTGGTGGCCACCGGCTACAACCTCACTTCCAGCCTGGGCTTCACCCTGCTGATGCAGTCCGGTTCGCTGGCCGGCGCGATCTTCGCGGCCCTCGCCGCCAGCCGGCTGCCCCGCAAGAAGGTGCTCACCGGCGGTGCCATCCTCGGCTGCCTGGCCGGTCTGTCGATCGCCCTGTTCTCCGGCAACATCGCTCTGGTGCTCGTTTTCGGCTTCCTGTTCAACTTCGCGTTGATCATCCTGAACACCACGATCTGGCTGTTCGCCCCGGAGCTCTACCCGACGCGGGTTCGGGGCATCGGAACCTCGATCATCCTGGCGATGGGATCGCTGTCCGGCGGCCTGTTCCCCTTGGTGTCCGGCTTCGTCTTCGACGCCAGCGGCCTGACCGGCATGTTCACGCTGCTGGCCGCGCTGTTCGTGATTCTCGGCATCGCGGTCCAGTTCCCGCCGGAGACCTTCGGCAAGCCGATGGAGGAGGACGAGCAGATTGTCCACGCCTGAGACCGGACGGGTACTCCTGGTCAACCCGAACACCAACCGGGCCACCACCGAGATGATGCGCGCGCTCGCCGCGAGATCGCTGCACGGCAGCGGGCTTGGCGTGGACGGGATCACGGCGGCCGCCGGCCCGTCGATGATCGTCGACCCGGTGGCGCTGAAGGAGTCCGAGAGCCACGTTCGTGATGCCGTGCTGCGGGCGCTGGATGCCGCCGAGGAGGGAGGTCACCGGTATCTCGCCGTGATCGTCGCCGCGATCGGGGACCCGGGCCGCAGCCAGCTCGATGAGGAGCTCGACCTGCCGGTCGTCGGAATCGGCCAGGCCGCCATCCTCGCCGCGGGCCAAGCGGGACGCCGGTTCGGCATGGCCACCAGCACGCCCCTGTTGGTGGACTCCCTCGCCGCTCTGGTCGCCGAACACCGGATGTCCCAAGGATTCACCGGGGTTCGGTTGACCGAGTCGGAGCCGCTGGTACTGGCGGCCGACCCCGAGCAGCAGTTCGCCGAACTGGCCGCAGCGGTCGACCAGTGCACGGAGGCGGACGGCGCCGACGCGGTGATCATCGCGGGTGGGCCGCTCAGCGAGACGGCCCGCCGGATCGCGGACTCTCGCACCTGCGAGATCGTGGAACCCATCCCGAGTGCGGCCAGGTGGGTGTTGCAGGAGCTGCGACTGTCCGGGCTCTGAACCGGGTCCGACCACTCGCGGTCGTCGATTGGGCGGAGGCGGTCGTCTCCTCGCCGTTCTACGGCGGGAGGCGACCGCGCTCGCGCGAATAGTCCTAGATGGACAGTCTTGTTAAGGCTCTGCTGTCGTTCGGGATGATCATCTTTCTGTTGGTCACTCGGGGTTGGTCGGGCTTTTCCCGCGCCAGAGGACTGTGATGGTTGCTAGGCCCGCTATTGCGGGGAGTGCTCCTAGGGTTGCGTGGAGGGGTGGGATTACGTTTGCGTACTCGCCTCCGGTGAGGGTTAGGTTCATCAGGGCCGTCGTGGCTCCTAGGGCGAACAGTGCCGTTGATGCCGCTCGTGACCAGCGGGTTTGCTTCTTCACTCCGCGGATCGTCCACAGCCAGCCCGCTGTTCCGAGGACTCCGATCGTCGCCAGGTAGCCCGCTATTGCGTTGCGGTCCATCGCGATCAGCTCTTCCGGCCAGTTCGGGTAGGCCTCTCGCACGTGGGCGCTCAGGGCGTCCACCGTTGCGATGTCGAGCAGGGGCGCCAGCGTTGCGATCGCCGTGAGTGTCAGTCCGGCGTACATGAACCGGGTTGCTTTTCTCGTTGGGGGCGCTTCGGTGGTCTGCATGGTTCCTCTTCTGGCCGACCTGATTCTTACGATGTAAGTTTTGTGCTCGCCACGGTAGACTTACGGTGTAAGAAGTGCAACCGCTTTGGAGGGGTGCCATGCCGGCCAGTCGCACTCGTGGTCAGCGCGCCGGGCTGACGCGTCGCGCCGTGTTCGAAGCGGCCATGGCGCTGGCCGATCGCGAGGGCCTGAAGGCTTTGTCGATGCGCCGGCTGGGTTCTGAGCTAGGCGTGGAGGCGATGACCCTCTACCACCACGTGTCCAACAAGGACGCCCTGTTGGACGGGTTGGTCGAGCAGCTCCTCGCCGAGGTCGTGGTGTCTCGGCTCGACGGGGAGTCGTGGCAGGCCGGGCTGCGCGACTACGCGCATTCCCTGCTGGCCGCGCTGCTCGCGCATCCCAACGTGGTTCCGCTGGTCGTCTCGCGTCCCGCCGTCACGTCGCAGAATCTGCGGATGATGGAGGATGCGCTCGATGCGTTGCGCGCCGCGGGTTTTTCGCTGGACGTCGGGTTGGACGTGCTGCACTCGTTGGCCGGATTCGTCGTCGGGCACGTCGTGACCGGCGGTCGGCGGGATGCTGTCGAGCAGGTGCGACATCTGTCCGATGTGGACGCTTCGGAGTTCCCGCTGTTGGCCGAGGCCGCCGCTCGGGTTGAGCGGCGGCAGGGCTCGAACTCCCGCTTCGACTTCGCGCTCGATGCCATGCTGGCCGGGCTCGAAGTCGCCCGGACTTCGGGCCGGTAGGGCTCAGGCGACTTCGCCGCCGACTCCCGAGCGCCCCTGGGGGACGCCGACCAGGTGCACGGACACGTCTTCCCGGATCTGGTCGCCGAACACCTCCGTTGCGGCTTCGGTTATGGACGTGATCAGCACTGCCGGGTCGAAGCGGGTCAGGCCCGCTTCGCGCATGTTCAGGGTGATCTGCACCGCCTCTCGCGTCGCCGGCGCTCCGCCGGAACCCCAGCGGTGGCGCGGGATTCCGAACAGTTCCACGACCACCAGTGGCCGGAAGTTCTCGCCGTAGACCTCGGTCGCCGCGTTGGTCAGGGCTTCGATGAGCTTTCGCTCGGTGCTTCCGTCGAGCATCTCTTCGTGCAGTTTCGCGGTGAAGTGCGGCATGGTCGGCCTCTTCGGTCGTCGTAGCATCGATGGAGGAGCGGTTTTGCTTTGAAAGCAAAACTTCTTTGCAAGCAAAGCTATTGGTTGGATGTGGTGGATGTCAACGAAGGACCGCGATCCGGGTGTCGACGATGCGATCCGGGCGCTGCTGCTGCTCATGCCGCGGCTGGTCGGGCGCGCCAAACGGCTGCGGATCCCCGACGAGCTCCAGTCGCTCGCGCTGGCGCCGCGGCACCTCTCGCTGCTGTCCTACCTGCTCTTCGACGGGCCGATGACGGTGAACGAGCTGGCCACCAGGCTGGAGGTGGCGCCGACGACGGTGAGCCTGATGGTCGGCGAGCTGAGCCGCAAAGGCGTTCTGGAGCGGCGGGAGGACGAGGCGGACCGGCGACGCCGGATCGTCAGCATCACTGATGAGATGCTGCCCGCGATCGACGGCTGGCTGGCCCGTGGCGCCGCCGCATGGCGCAACGCGCTCGCGCCGCTGACGCCGGAGCAGCGGCGGATGTTCATCGACACCCTGCACGCCTACGAGCTCGGCGTCGCCGACGAGTCCTGAGGTCGTCAGGCCGGGAGGGCCGCCCACGGGTCCACCGGGACGACCCTGGTGCTCCGGCCCTCGTCGTCGAGGATGCGGCCGTGGACCTTGGTCGTGCGCAGGACCAGCTTCCGGTCCACCACCTCGGCGTCGGGGTGGTCGTGGGCGATCCGGATCAGTAGGTCTTCCAGGTGGTTCAGCGAGCGCAGGCCCACGATCAGGCCCAGGTTCGTCGGGCTCGCGACCGCCGCGCAGTGCCGGGTTTCCGGCCAGCCGCCGAGGGATTTGCCGATGCGCTGCACCTCGGTGTCCGGCACCGCCAGCCACAGCAGAGCCATCGCGTGCCAGCCCGCCAGCGGCCGGGCCACGTCGCAGCGGAATGCGATGTCGCCGTGGCGGCGGAGCCGGTCGAGGCGGCGCTTCACCGCCTGCGGCGAGGTGTTCAGCTCTGCCGCCAGGCTCGCGTAGCTGCGCCTGCCGTCGTGGCCGAGCGCCAGGAACAGGGCCCGGTCGGCGGCGCCGAACGGCCGGATCTCGCGCGGCCTCGGCCCGACCGCTTCGCGGACCTGCTCGGCCTGGCTCCGGTTCATCACGCCGAGCCGCCAGATGATGCCGCCGAAGGTGCTGCCGAAGACGTGGCTGCGGACCTTGGTGACCTCCGCCGGCACCGGCAGGGTCCGCAGCAGCACGTTGGAGATCGCGCCCAGCGTCGGCGCCATGACCAGTGCGAAGACCTGGTACTCGCCGGTGGTCACGCCGACGGTGATCACGTGCGGCAGTTCGGCGAGCTGCTCGGCGACCCGCAGCTCGGTGCCCGGCGCGCAGGCGAACTCCACGGTCGCGCCCTTCGCCGAGCTGTTGCCCAGCGCCACGGTGATCCAGGCGGCGCCGGCGTCGGTGAGCCGCTGCCAGCGGCGTGCCAGCGTGATCGGCGCCAGCTCCAGCACCTCCGCCAGCGCGGTCCAGCTCGCTCGCGGATTGATCTGCAGGGCGTCCACCAGCGCGAGATCCACTTCGTCCAGCACCGGGCGGCCTCCTCGCACGTGACGGCCGGATGACGGCGGCGTCGTTTTCCGACATTCAAACCGCACCTCGCGGAGATATCCATCGTTCTGCGGTTGTTGTGACGAGATTTCCCCACGCTGCATCGCATGGTGAGCGGCGAACAGCGATTCGAACTGGTCCTGGCGGGTGCGCGGGTGATAGACCCGGAGACCGGCCTGGACGAGATCCGCGACGTCGGCATCAGCGGCGGCCGGATCGCGGCCGTCTCGGCGTCCCGGCTGACCGGCGATGCGGTCGTCGACGTCTCCGACCGCGTGCTCGCGCCAGGCTTCATCGACATGCACAGCCACGCGCAGACGATCACCGGGCTGCGGCTGCAGGCCCTCGACGGCGTGACCACGGCGCTGGAACTGGAAGCCGGTGCGCTGCCGGTCCGGACCGCCTACGCCGAGGCGACCGCCGAAGGGCGGCCGATCAACTTCGGCTACTCCGCGGGCTGGGCGCTGGCCCGGATGCGGCTGCTCGACGACGCTGCGCTGGGCACGTCGTTCGACATGTTCTCGAAGAACCAGGGCGCGCCGAACTGGCGCCGGCCCGTCGGCGCCCGCGATGTGGCGCGGGTGCTGGACCTGCTGGAGGAGCAGATCCACGACGGCGCCCTCGGCATCGGGGTGCTCGTCGGCTACGCGCCCGACTCGGGCCGCGACGAGTACTTCGCGGTGGCCTCGCTGGCCGCGCGGCTCGGCGTGCCGACGTTCACCCACACCCGCTTCATCTCCACCGAGGAGCCCGGGACCTCGCTGGAAGGCGCGCTGGAGGTGATCTCGGCGGCGGCCGGGACCGGCGCGCACATGCACATGTGCCACCTCAACAGCACGTCGAACCGGATGATCGACGACATCGCGGGCGCGGTGGACCGCGCCAGGGGATACGGCCTGCAGGTCACCACCGAGGCCTACCCGTACGGCTCGGCGTCGACGGTGATCGGTGCGGCGTTCCTGGCGCCCGAGCTGCTGCACCGGCTCGGGATGGTGCCGAAGAACATCCTCTGCCTGGCCACGGGGGAGCGCGTCGCGGACGCCGCGCGGCTGGCGGAGCTGCGGGAAGCCGATCCCGGCGCGCTGATCCTCTTCGACTGGCTCGACGAAACCGATCCGGCGGACCTGGCGACGCTGCAGCGCTCGTTGCTGTTCGCCGACACCGCGATCGCCTCGGACGCGGTGCCGCTGGCGGGGCAGGACGGCGACGCCTGGCCGGTCGCCGACGATGTCCTGACGCATCCGCGCAGCGTCGGCTGCTACGCCCGGACGTTCGGCTGGCTGGTCCGCGAGCTCGGCGTGCTGTCGCTGGCCGAAGCCGTCCGGCGCTGCACGCTGCTGCCGGCGCAGATCCTCGAAACCGCGGCGCCCGCGATGAAGCGCAAGGGCCGGATCCAGGTCGGCGCGGACGCCGACATCGTGGTGTTCGACCCCGGCGCTATCGCCAGCGGCGCCACCGCAACCCGGGTGCGGCCCTCCACCGGGATCGACCACGTGCTCGTGGGCGGCACCTTCGTGGTCCGCGACGAGCAGATCCAACTCGACCGCCTGCCCGGCGAACCGATCTTCGGTCGCCACCGCAACCGCATGGAGCAACCATGACCAACACCGCCGTGGCACCCGACGCCCTCTACCGGCGGGTGGGTTGGCGGATCCTGCCGCTGCTCATCCTCTGCTACACCTTCGCCTACCTGGACCGCGTCAACATCGGGTTCGCCAAGCTGCAGATGCAGGAGGACGTCGGGATCAGCGAGTCGGTCTACGGGCTGGCCGCCGGGATCTTCTTCCTCGGCTACGTGATCTTCGAGGTGCCCAGCAACCTGCTGCTGACCAAGATCGGCACCCGCAAGACGATCTTCCGCATCATGATCCTCTGGGGACTCACCTCGGCGGCGATGATGTTCGTCAGCGACGCGACGTCGTTCTACGTCCTGCGCTTCCTGCTCGGCGTGTTCGAGGCCGGCTTCGCGCCCGGCATCATCTTCTACCTCACCTACTGGTACCCGCCGGCCCGGATGGCCGCGGCGGTGGGGCTGCTGATGCTGCCCGGCCCGATGGGCTCGATGCTCGGCGGTCCGGTGTCCTCGTGGCTGATCACCCACTTCGAGGGCGTCGCCGGATTGCACGGCTGGCAGTGGATGTTCCTGCTGGAAGGCCTGCCGTGCGTGGTGCTCGCGGTCATCGTCTGGATGACGCTGGCCGACACCCCGGACCAGGCGAAGTGGCTCAGCACCGAGGAGAAGGAACTGCTGCGCCGCGACCTCGCGGTGGACCAGGACAAAGGCAAGCACGACTTCCGGCAGGTGCTGCGCGACCCGCGCGTCTACGCCCTGGCGATCGGTTACTTCTGCCTGATCAGCGGCCTGTACGCGGTGAGCTTCTGGCTGCCGACCATCCTGAAGGAGAACGGGCTCACCGACACCGTCACGATCGGCCTCTACTCGGCGCTGCCGTATGCGTTCGCGATCGTGCTGATGATCGTGCTGGGGCGGCGTTCGGATCGCACCGGCGAGCGCCGGCTGCACAGCTCGATCACCGCGCTGATCAGCGCGATCGCGCTCGCCGTCGCGGCCTTCACGGCCAGCAGCTTCGCGGTTTCGCTGATCGCCATCATCGTCGCCACGGCATGCATGTGGGCGTCGTACTCGGTGTTCTGGGCGATGCCGTCGGCCTACCTGAAGGGCACGGCGGCGGCCGGCGGCATCGCCCTGATCAACAGCATCGGCCTGCTCGGCGGGTTCATCAGCCCGACCCTGATCGGTTTCGTCAAGGACGCCACCGGGAGCACCGTGGTGGGCCTGCTCTCGATCGTGGCCCTGCTGCTGATCGGCAGCGTCGCGATCTACGCCAACCGGCTTCCGGCGAGCTGAGGCCGGAGCTGCCGGCGCCGGGCGACCAGGCGGGCGATCAGGACGACGAGCTGGCACAGCGGGGAGGGGAAGCCGAGGGCCAGGCCGATCGCGATGTCGATCAGCGGCGCGGCCACCGTCGCGGCGAAGACGCGGTTCGAGGCGGTCGGCAGCTTCTCCTTCGCCGCCCAGCCGGTGCGGCGCCAGGGCTTGGCGACGGACAGCCACGCCTGGAAGGCGATCGCCGAGGCCATCAGCGCGGTGCCGACCAGCAGCGCCGGCGGCGGCGCCAGGCCCGCCCGGGCGGCTTCGACCGAGCCTTTCAGCGCGTCGGAGAGGAGGAAGATCCCGGCGTAGAGCTGGACGATGGTGATCGCGAACTTCGCCAGCACCCACCAGTTCCGGAAGAAGCCCCAGGGCGTCGACGCCGCGAGCATGAAGCCGGTGAACGCCGCGGCGTTGGCGAAGGGCGCGAGCAGTTGCGTGTCCACCACGTGCGCCATCGAGGTCGCGCCGATCCGGACCGCGGGATCGTCGCTGGTGGTGCTCGTCGCCAGCAGGGTGAAGAGGACCAGCGCCTGGGCCATCCAGCCGACGGAGGTGATCACGTGCAGCCAGACGACGGCCTGCCGCCACCGCTGGGAGTTTCGCTTCGACACCGCACCAGACTGCGGACCGCCTCACCTGCGGACATCCGGCGGCGCCCCGGGAATCTCCCCGATCCGGCCCCTAGGGTTCGCTACTCGGTGACCCAGGCGCCGTAGAGGCACGGGCCCACGACGATCGCGTTGTGCTCTTCGGCGTCCGCGAGCAGGCGTTCGGTCAGCGTGTCCGGGGCGACGTCTTCGGCCGTGGCGATCCCGAGGCGCTTCATCGGCGGCACGATGCCCTGGACGATGTTCGACCAGCCGAAAGCGGCCGAGCGCGAGCCGCCACCGGCGACCGCCTCCATCGTCATCTCCGGTTCCGGCAGGCCCGCGTCGCGGAACGCCGAGAGCCCCATGCGCAGGTCTGCGCCCGCACCGGCGAAGGCGTCGGCGAGCCACGAGCGAATCTGCTGCCGCAGCGGCGTTTCCACGACTCCGGCATGGCTGCACCCCCGGTCGGCGGCACGGTCGGCCGACCACTATCCGCCCTGGTAGCCCGGGGCTTGGAAGATCCCCCGGTCAATGCCTGGCCCGCAGCGCGGCGAGCAGGCCGATCGCGGCCACCACCGCGACGGCGATCGCGTAGGCGTTGGCGGTCACGCCAAGCCCGACCTGCGTCACGGCGATGCCCGCCGCCACCGCCGGGAGGCTGAAGGCCGAGTAGTTGACCGTGTACACCGTCGCGAACAGGGCCGCCCGGCTGTTCGGCTCGGCCAGCTGGGACACGCCGCCGAACGCGCCGAGGAACGCGGCGCCGAAGCCGAATCCGGTGATCACCGTGCTGCCGAAGAACAGCGGCGCCAAGGTCGTGGCCAGCGCGACGAGGGTGCCGGCCAGGCCCACCAGCAGCGTCGGCACGCCGGCGATGATCGCGGTGCGCGGGGCGACGCTGCGGAACGCGACCGATCCGATCGCGCTCGTGCCCATCAGGCAGCAGACCACGAAGCCGCCCACCAGGTGGTTGGTGATGCCCAGCAGCTCGATGGCCAGGGACGGGCCCAGCGACATGTAGAAGCCGGTCATCGACCAGGTGGTGATCAGGATCGGCACCACGGTGAGGAACCGGCCGCGGGCGTCGGTGGGCACGCCGATCGTGGGCCGCAGCGAAGCCAGCGCACCGGGCCGTCGCGGCGACGTCTCGGGCATCAGCGCGATGCCGACGGCGGCCACCGCGCACGCCGCGAGGAGCAGCACGTAGACCAGCGTGGTCGGGGCGGGCGCGTACTCGACGAGCAGGCCCGAGCCGATCGCGCCGGCACCGAGACCGATGCCCGGGGTGGCGGTGTTGATCAGCGGGGCCAGCTTCGGGCGGAGGTCGACCAGGCAGGCGCTGGTCGCGCCGGTCGCCAAACCCGTTGCGAGGCCTTGCAAGATGCGTGCCGCCAGCAGCCAGCCGCTGCTGTCGGCGGTGATGAACGCGAGCATCGCGACGGCCTGGGTGGCGAGCGCGGCGAGCAGCGCCGGGCGGCGGCCGATGTGATCGGACAGGGCGCCGACGGTGACGAGCGCAGCGAGGAGTGCGATCGCGTAGACCGCGAAGACCACCGTGAGCGTGATCGCGGAGAAGTGCCATTCGGCCTGGTAGACGGAGTAGAGCGGGGATGGGGCCGCGGCGGCGCACATGAAGGCGAGCAGCGTGGCTGCGAGGGTCCAGAACGCGGCGGTGCGTGACAGACGTCCAGGGCGGGGCTCGTCGGTAGCCTGGGCTTGCGGGGCCGGCGGGGCAGAGGTCACCAGTTCTCCTACGCGGGTGTCGACGTTCTTGGAGACGCCGCCCGGCGCCGGACAATTCCTGCTGCGGCCCGCATTTCCATCCAGTGGGCGCGGAAAACGCCCGATTCCAGGCGAAATCGGACATCGCTGCCGACGTTGGGCCGGTTTCCGATTCTGCCTGGAAGGTCGTTCCAGAATCGTTCCGCCCGCCTCATCCGAAGGTGCCCGATGCCTGACACCGGCGGCGGTTTCGCGCGAAACCGGCATCCCGCCCCACGAGGAGTGGCGGTTTCGCGCGAAACCGGCGCCCTGCGTCCCGGACGGCCACGGCTCGCACCTCAATTCTCCTAGAACCCGGAGGAATCCGAGCGCTGCGGCTCGTCTGCCAGGGCCGTGAGGAAGGCCCGTACCGCCGGGCGCGTGTCTTCGGCGCGCCAGGCGATGGCGAGCTCCGCCGGGGACAGCCCGGCGACCGGGCGCGTGGTGACGCCGGGGCGGGCGTAGAGCTCCGCGTTGCCCTCCGCGAGGAGCACCACGCCCAGCCCCGCCGCGATGGCTTCGAACACCTCGTCCGCAGCCTCCGCGACCGCGCCGATCACCGGCGCGCGGCCCTGCCGGGCATCGGTGGCCAGCCAGAAGTCGCGGAGGTCGGCCGCTTCCGGCGGGAGCGCGATGAACGGTTCGTCGAGCAGGTCGGCGAACGGGATCTCCGGCTTGCCCGCCAGCGGGTGGTCGTCCGGCAGGGCGATCACCCGCCGCTCGCTGAACAACGTCCGGGTGCTGATGTCGCGCGGTTGCACCGGCCGCCAGACGAACGCGACGTCGGAGCTGCCGTCCGCCAGTCCCGCGGTCGGATCCGTCCAGTCCACGAGCCGCAGCACCACGCGGCAGTTCGGCATCTGCTCGCCGAACCGGCGCATCGCCCGGCGCTGCAGGCCGCGGCCGACGGCGGTCTGCATGCCGACGACCAGTTCGCGCTGCTCCGCCGCTTCTCGTGCGGCTTGCTGCGCGCGTTCCCACGCGGCGACCGTCGCGGTGGCATCGGGCAGCAGCGCTTCGCCTTGCGGGGTGAGCACCACGTCGCGCGACCGGCGCTCGAAGAGGTCGAAGCCGAGCTCTCGTTCGAGCACCCGGATCTGCTTCGACAGCGCGGGCTGCGAGACGAAGAGCCGTTGCGCGGCCCGGGTGAAGTGCAGCTCCTCGGCCACCGCGAGGAAGTACCGCAGGTGCCGCAGGTGGACGTCCATAACCATCGGTTATAGCAGCGGATCTTCGACATCGTGCCGGATCGGCCAGAAGATCGTTGCCATGACTGGAGAACTTCCCGCTCGCTCCCTGGGCGGCCTCGACGTTTCGGCGATCGGATTCGGCGCGATGGTGCTGTCGCCCGGCATGTACGGCGAGATCGACGACGACCGGGCGGTGCGGTCGCTGCGCCACGCGCTCGACGCGGGCACGACGTTCATCGACACCAGCGACGGCTACGGCGCGGACGGCCACAACGAGCGCATCATCGGCGAGGCCGTGCGCGGCCGCCGGGACGACGTCGTGATCGCCACGAAGTTCGGCTTCCGGGTCCCGGAGGGCGCGGAGTCGCACCGGTTCCCGGTGAACTACGCCTTCGGCGAGCTGGCGGTGAACGCCGAGCCGAAGCACGTCCGCGGCTACGCCGAGCAGAGCCTGGCCAACCTCGGCACCGACCGGATCGACCTCTACTACCCGCACTTCCCGGACCCGGTCGTGCCGATCGAGGACACCGCGGGCGCGGTCGCCGAGCTGATCCGGGACGGCCTGGTCCGGCACCTCGGACTGTCCAATGTGGATGCGGATCAGCTGCGCCGGGCGCACGCCGTGCACCCGGTCGCCGCGGTGCAGGCCCAGTGGTCGATGTGGCAGCCGATCGACGCGGATCTGCTCGCCACCGCCCGCGAGCTGGGCGTCGGCGTGGTGGCGTGGAGCCCGCTGGGCGGCGGGTTCCTCACCGGCACGGTGCGGGAGATCTCCGAAGGGGACTTCCGGCGCAACATGCCGCGCTTCGAAGCGGCGCACCTGGCCGCCAACAACGATCGCTACGCGCCGATCCGGACGCTGGCCGCGGAACTGGGCATCTCGCCGGGCCAGCTCGCGCTTTCCTGGCTGCTGCACCAGGATCCGGCCGTGGTGCCGATTCCCGGATCGCGGACGCCCGCGCACATCACCGAGAACCTCGAAGCGGCCCGGATCGGCCTGCACGCCGACACCCTGGCCCGGGTGGACCGGGCGCTGCGCGAGTTCTCCCCGATGGGCACCGGAAACCTGCGCTGACGTCGTGAGCGGCTGTGGTCGCTCCAGCGGCCAACAGCCGCTCACGACCGGATGGTTCAGAAGTTGCCGCCGCCCGCGTTGATCACCTGGCCCGTGACCCAGCGGCTGTCGCCGGAGGCGAGGAACGCCGCGATGTCGGCGATGTCGCTGGTCTCGGCGATGCGCCCCAGCGGCGTCTCCGACGCGATCCTCTCGAGGACCGGTTCGGGCTGGAGCGCGACCAGCGCGTCCGTCCGGGTCGCGCCGGGACGCACGCTGTTCACGGTGATCCGGCGCGGCCCCAGCTCCTTCGCCAGCACCCGGACCAGCTGGTCGCCGGCGGCCTTGGCGGCGCCGTAGAGGCCGGTGCCGGGCCGGTTGTTCGTGGCGACGCCACTGGAGATCACTACGATCCGGCCGCCGTCGCGCAGCCGGTTCGCCGCCTCCCGCAGCGCGACGAAGGTGCTGCGGGCGTTGGTGCCGAACAGCACGTCGAAGTCGTCGTCGGATGCCTCGGCGATGGGCGAGAAGCGGGCGGTGCCGACGTTGTTCACCAGGACGTCGAGGCCGCCGAAGTGCTGTTCCGCGGCGTCGAAGAGGGCGCGCAACTGGGCCGGGTCGGTGACGTCGGCTCGCGCCGCCACCGCTTGTCCGCCGGCCGCTTCGACCTTGGCGACGACCTCGTCGGCGGCGGCCCGGTCGGACCGGTAGTTGACGACCACGCTCATGCCATCGGCGCCGAGGCGTTCGGCGATGGCCCGGCCGATGCCGCGCGAGCTCCCGGTGACCAGGGCGACCCCGTTCACGTTCTCCTCCATCAGTCGAGTTACTCGTTAGTCGTGATCATCGACTAAATTTGTCGAGCATGTCAACCTTCGGGATAGCCTTCGCGGATGGACCCGGACCTCTCGCGCGCCCTGATGGCCCTGCACCGCGAACTGCGCGGGCTGTACGCGGCCATCGCTCGTCGCTTCGGGCTGACGGCGCAACAGGTGGAACTGCTGTGCCTGCTCAAGGACCGCACGCCGTCCTTCGGCGAGCTCGCGGCCCTGCTCGGCTGCGACAAGACCAACATCACCGGCATGGTCGACCGGCTGGAGCGGCGCAGCCTGCTGACGCGCGTCGCGGATCGCAGCGACCGCCGGATCAGCCGGCTGAGCCTGACCGACGAGGGCCAAGCCCTGGGCGGCGAGCTCCGCGAGGCCTTCGCCGCGCAGGTCGCCGAGCGCTGGGGCGGCTTGCCGCCGGAGGAGGCCGCGGCGATCGTGCGCCTGGCGCAAGCTGATCGCGAGCGCTGAGTCACGACGCGACGACGGTGCCGATCCACAGGAAGTCGCGGGCTCGCGTCAGGGCTACCAGGCGTTGCCTGTGCAGCGCCTCGCGCTCTTCCCGGTAGCCGCCGGACAGCAACGGCTCATCGGGCAGGAACACGCTGCGGAACTCGGTGCCCTTGGCGCGGTGCACGGTGCCGACGTGGATCGGCTCGGATTCCCGGCCGTCCCAGCGGTCCAGCGGCCGAACCGCGAAACCCGCCGCGCGCAGCACCCGTTCCCAGTGCTCCGCGGCGCCGTTGGTGCGGGTGAGCACGGCCGCGGCGGTGCCGTCGTCGAGCCGCCGGAGCGCGGACACCAGCGCCTCGTCCTGGTCGTCGCCTTGCCACTCGACGACCCGCCCGCCGCGCAGCACCGGCAGCGCCGAGCGCAGCGGGACGGTCGGGCCGCCGTCGAGGTCGTCGAACCGGTTGACCGCGTCGAGCTCCCCGGCCTGCTCGACGATCGCGGTGCGATTCCGGTAGTTGCGCCGAAGGATCTCGCCGCGCCCCTGCAACGAGATCCCGGCCTCGGACAGCCGCCAGCCACCGGCGTACACCTGCTGCTGGCCGTCGCCGACGAGCAGCAGCTGGTTCGGCCCGTCGCCGCTGATCGCGTGCACCAGCCGCAGCCCGATCAGGGTCAGGTCCTGGACCTCGTCGACGACCACCGCGGTGTACTGCCGGGGCAGCGGGCTGCGTTCGAGCTCCGCCAGTGCCCGCATCAGCACGTCGTTGTGGTCGGACACGTTCCGCTCGCCCAGCGCGCGCTCGTACTCGCAGTAGAACTGCCAGACGTGGGCCCGGAATTCGGACGGCAGGTTCGCGCCGCGGCCCTTGCGCGGCACCGCCCGGTAGGCCTCCAGCGACCGGATGCCGCGGCCCTTGATCACCCGGTCGATCTCGTCCTTCCAGTAGCCGCGCGCGGCCCGGAAGTTCCGCAGCGGAGCGGACAGCTCGGTGCGCTGCCACACAGCTTCCAGGGCCTGCTCCACCTGCGGTTCGTCGACGTCGGCGGCCCGGCCGCGCTCCTCCAGGAACTTCCGCGCCCAGGCGTGCAGGTGGGTGAACTCGATGCGCGGCGCGATGTGCGGGGCCAGCGACCGGAACTGCGCCTCGGCGATCTTCGGCAGGTTGCTCAGGTGCGTGGTGAACAGCAGCGGCCCGGTGCTCCGCCGCGCCAGGTAGGCCAGCCGGTGCAGGGCCAGCACGGACTTGCCGGTGCCCGCCGGGCCGGTGATCCGCGCCGGGCCGGAGTAGTGCCTGCGCACCGCGCCGTGCTGGGCGTCGTCCAGGAAGATCCGCCAGTCCCGGAACGGCCGGTCCAGGGCGTGCTCGACGCGCTCGCGACGCAGGTCCCGCACGTCGAACAGGCCCGCGGTGCCGGTCTGGCCCGGCCCGCGCTGCTGCGGGATCCGCTTCGGGTTCCACATGATCGGAGTCAGGTCGAAGGTGCGGCTGTCCAGGTGCCGGGCGATCGCCAGCGCATCCGCGGCCGTGAGCAACTCGTCGCCGCGTCCCAGGATCCGGTCCAGCTCGGCCTCGGTGATCGCGAGGTGCTCGCCGGTGTGCCCGCGGCTGCCCTGGTGGTCGACGGGATGCACGACCACCGTCCGGGCCGCGGACTCGGTCAGCTCGCCCGGCCCGATCGACGCGCCGGCCAGCAGTTCCGCGGTCCACAGGAACGCCGCCCGCGAGTCCTCCCAGCCGGGTTCGGCGTCGCGCAGCAGGACCACCAGCACCCCGGTCGGCCCGACCAGCACGGCGTCGGGACGATTGGCCGGGGTGTGCGGCGCGAACTGGTTGAGCAGCGGGTACCAGCCGTTTTCGCGCTCAACGGCGAACCGCTGCAGCACCCGGTTCTGCCAGGTCGGCAGGAGCCTGTCGCGCAGTTCCGCCTCGGCCTCGCGGCGCAGCCTCTCCTGGCGGTGGTGGAAGGTCCCGGTCACGGCGCCTCCAAATCTCGCGGGGCACCCACGGCCGGGCGGCGGGCACGAGCGCAGGAATCGAGATCGTCGCTCATGACGCCTCCGGCATCCGATGGGAAACCCGCCCCCGGTCGACGGCCGGAGCCGCCGAGGGTCGACCACGGTAAGAGCACGCTGGGTATTGACATTAATGCGTTGCGTGTCGTTTTCGGGTGCCCTCGGGCGGGATCACCTGGATGTCGCAGGAGCCGTCAGACGAGCTCCTCGCGGACCAGAACGTCCAGCGTGGACAGCGGAAGCGCGCCGTGCCGCAGGATCGCGTCGTGGAAGCGGCGGATGTCGAAGGCGTCGCCGAGCCGGTCGCGGGCCGCGGCCCGGATCCGCTCGATCTCCAACCGCCCCACCAGGTACGACAGCGCCTGGCCGGGAATGCTGATGTAGCGGTCGACCTCGGACGCCGCTTCCAACGGGGACAACGTGGTGTGCGAGAGCATGAAGTCCAGCGCCTGCTGCCGGCTCCAGCCGAACTCGTGCAGCCCGGTGTCGACCACCAGCCGGGCGGCCCGCAGCAGGTCCTGCACGACCATGCCCAGCCGCGCCAGGTCGCCGGAGTACAGGCCCATCTCGTCGGCCAGCCGCTCGGTGTAGAGTCCCCAGCCCTCGCTGTAGGCGGTGATGCCGACCAGCCTGCGCAGCAGCGGGAGATCGGTGCGCTCCTGGGCCAGGCCGAGCTGCAGGTGGTGGCCGGGCACGACCTCGTGGTAGGCGATCACCTCTGATGCGAAGCGGGGTCGCTGCTCGGCCCCCTGGGTGTTCGCGAAGTACACGCCCGGCCGCGAGCCGTCGAGCGCGGGCGAGATGTAGAAGCCGATCGGCGTGCTTTCCGACGCGGTGCCCGGCACCGGCCGCACCTCGCACGGCTGGCTCGGCAGCAGCCCGAACCACTGCGGCGCAACGGCTTCGGCCCGGTCGATCGCCTCGCGCGCCGCGGCCAGCATCTCCTCGCCGTCGCGCCAGTACAGCTCCGGGTCGGATTGCAGGCGGCGCAACACCGCGTCGGGATCGGATTCGCTCCAGATCCTCGCGCCGAGCTCGCCGACCTCGCCGCGCAGCGACGCGAGGTGGGCGCGCCCGGTGTCGTGGAGCTCCTGCGGGGTGCGATCGGTGGTGGTCTGGGCGTGCACCAGCCGCCGGTAGGTCTCGCGGCCGCCGTTGATCCAGCACAGCCCGGGCTTGTCGGCGGCGCGGGCGTGCGGGGCGATCTCCTCGGCGAGCACGTTCCGGTACTCGCGCAGCGCCGGGTGCACCGCGTCGGTGAGCAGGCGCTTGCGCTCGGCTTCCAGGGCCGGGGCGGGCAGTTCCGGGGCCAGCAGCGGATCGGCTTCGGGCGTGGCGAGGTAGCCGTCGAGGTGCTCGATCGCGTCGTCCACGAGCGGCCGCACTGGGACGCGTCCGGCGGCGATCCCGTCGCGGAGCCGTTGCGCGGCGGCTGTGGTGAACTCGGGGATCCGCCGCAACCGCTGGAGGAAGTCCTCGCCCTGCCCGGCGTCGGCCACCGGCACTTGGCCGAGGTGGAACAGCAGGCCCGCGACCGGCGCGAACAGGTTCCCGATCACGGTGTACTCGGCGGGGCGGGCGTCGAACTCGTCGACCAGCGCCTGCGCCTGCTGCACGACCACCGCGATCGTCAGCCGCTGCTCAAGGTCGGCGTGCGAGGTGTCCACGGCCATCGCGCGGACGCGGATGTCCTCGGCGCGCGTCCGCAGCGCCAGCTCGGCCTCCGCGGAGATGCTCGGAAGCCGGTCGTCGCGGTCCCGGATCCCGTAGAGCGTCGCGCTGACCGGGTCGGCGTCGAACATGACGGACAGCAGCTCGTCGGCGAGTTCAGTGGGCGTGCTCACAGCACTCCATCCTGCCTCAACCTTTCGACGAGAGTCTGCTTTAAGCGGCGGTAGCCGCTTGCGGTGTGGGACTCAGCTTGCACCGCCGCGGGTTCACGGTGCCCACCCCTTCCGGGGTTCCTCCAGCGAGGACAGCCCCAGCGTGGCGTATTGGACACACATGAGTCGGGGATCCCGGAGTGAGACGGCCGCAGTAACTCCCGCAGGGGGCCGCTACCCGCACCGCCAGGAAAACCACATTTGAAGCACTCTTCTGCGCGCTGCGTCGATCGGGGCGGGGACAATGAAGGCGTGGACCCGCTGCACGATCCCGATGACGAAGCCCTGCTCGACCCCCGCCAGGCCCGCGACCTCGCCGGGTTGGTCGAGACCGCGAGGCTGGCCTCGGCCGTCGTGCGGTACGGCCTGCGTACCCGGGTCGGCGCCGCGACCGTGGTGCTCAACCAGGACAACCCGCTGCCGGCCGCGAACCACGCCTGCGCGCTGTGGGGAACGCTCGCCGAGGTCGCCGGAACCTTGCTGGAACTGGAGCAGGTCTTCGCCGAGGCGGGCCGCGACGAGGCCGTCGTCTACGCCTCGCCGACGACGGTCGCGGAGATCGAAGGCATCGCCGACGACGCCGGATGGCGCGCGGTGGAAGAACTCGTGGCGATGCTGCACCGGGGTCGCCAGTACGCCAGGGGAGAGGCGCGCCCGGCCGAAGACCGCGACCTGCCCGCGATCGTGGAGCTGATCGCCGACGACGCCGAGCTCTCCGACGCGGGCGAACGCCGGTTGCTGCGCAACCTCGGACACCGGATCGACGACCCGCGCTGCGTGCTGCGCGTCGTCGACGACCCCGGCGCCGACCGCATCGCCGGATTCGCGCAGGGCTTCATCGAGCGCGGCATCGGACTGGTCGAGCAGGTGATCGTGCGGCCCGGTCGCCGGCGCCGCGGCGTCGGGCGGGAGCTGGTCGCCGACGTCGTCGACGAGCTGCGCGAGCGGGGATCGCTGCTGGTCGCGGCGCACACCGAAGAAGGCGGCACGGCCGAGCGGTTCGCGGAGGCCTGCGGTTTCGAGGTGGTCTACGGCGTGACCGCTTACGCGCGCCGGATCGACGAACTCCTATGATGTGCGCCGCTCGCCCGGAATAGCGGTGCGGGGCAGGCGTTGACACTGACGAAACAGTCTCTGCGGCGCGGTTACTCGATTGACCGCGCCGCAGTGCGCTGCTTCCATTAGTTTGCCTAAACACTTGGGAGGAACGGTGTCGAGCAGCCCGGTCACGGCGGACGAGACCACCGAACCCGTCGACAGCGGCGACTCCGGCATCAGCTCCCTACCTCGCGAGATCTGGATCCTCGTCGTCGGCAGCTTCATCGTCGCCGTCGGCATGGGCATCGTCGCGCCCGCGCTGCCGACGTTCGCCACCAGCTTCGACGTCGGCGTCACCGCCGCCTCCTTCGTGATCAGCGCGTTCGCCCTGATGCGGCTGGCCTTCGCGCCGGTCAGCGGCCGCCTGGTGTCGTTCTTCGGCGAGCGCTCGATCTACGTGTGGGGCATCACCATCGTCGGCATCAGCACCGCCGCCTGCGCGTTCGCGGGTTCCTACTGGCAGCTGCTGATCTTCCGCGCGCTCGGCGGCACCGGCTCGACGATGTTCACGGTGTCGGCCGTAGCGCTGCTGGTCCGCCTCGCCCCGCCGCACCTGCGCGGCCGCGCGTCCGGGGTGTGGGCGACGAGCTTCCTGCTGGGCAACGTCTCCGGGCCGATCATCGGCGGCGTCATGGTCGGCTACTCGCTGCGCCTGCCGTTCGTCACCTACGGGATCGCGTTGTTCCTCGCGGCGTTCATCGGCTGGCTGATGCTGCGGACGTCGACGCTCGCCGCGCCGCAGCCCGACAACGGAGCGCCGTCGATGACGGTCCGCGAGGCGCTCGGCCAGCGCGCCTACCGGGCGGCCATGCTGTCGAACTTCAGCAACGGCTGGGCCGTTTACGGCGTCCGCATCGCGCTCGTGCCGCTGTTCGTGGTCGAGGCGCTGCGCTCCACCCAGTCGATGGCCGGCGTCGCGCTTTCCGTGTTCGCCGTCGGGAACGCCGCGGTGCTGCTGCTGTCGGGCCGGATGGCCGACAAGCGCGGCCGCAAGCCGCTGGTGCTCGTCGGGCTCCTGGTCTCCGGCCTGGCCACCGCGTCGCTGGGCTTCACCGACTCCGTCCCGTGGTTCCTCGTCGCCTCGCTGATCGCGGGCATGGGGGCCGGAATCCTCAACCCGGCCCAGAACGCGGCGGTCGCCGACATCGTCGGCGCGAAGGGCAAGGGCGGGCCGGTGCTGGCCGCGTTCCAGATGTCCGCCGACTTCGGCGCGATCCTCGGCCCGCTGATCGCCGGCGTCCTCGCCGACACGGTGTCCTACCAGGCGGCGTTCGCCATCACCGGCTTCACCGCGGTCCTCGGCGTGGTGGCCTGGATCGGCGCCCCCGAAACCCGCCCGTCCGGCCCGGCTCGCCCAGAACCGGCCGCCGACGCGGCGTAGCCGCCGGCCAGGGCGATTTCGCGCGAAATCACCGCCCCGACCCGCTCCGGGCGGACCCCGGACTCGATCGAGTCGCCGAACGCTCCGCCGCGCCGCAGGCTGGGGGCACGATGGGGCAGGTGTCCGGCCGCGGACCGCTGGGTATCCCGGCACTGGCGTCGATCCCGCGGCGTCGTGGTCCGCGCCTGCCTGCGATGCGGGAGGACGACATGAGCACGACAACCGGCATCCCCGGCTTCGAGCTGGCCGAGGGTCTGCTGCTGCAGGAGCTCCGCCACCTGCACGCGACCCGCAACGACACCTTCCTGCACGGCTCGCCGGACGCGTTGCGGGAGCACACGGCGCGCACCTTCGAGCTCGAACAGGAGTACCTGCGGCGGCACCCGGAACGCGAGGTGGATCCCCGCCGCACCCGCTCCGGTGCGAGAGGAGAGCCGCAAAATGCCTGAACCACGTGTCGTGATCGTCGGCGGCGGGCACGTCGGCCTGACGCTCGCGCTGCGCCTGCAGCGGAAGATGAAGCCCGGCGAGGCCAAGGTCACGGTGATCGACACCCAGCCCCACATGACCTACCAGCCGTTCCTGCCCGAAGCCGCGGCCGGGTCGCTCGAACCGCGGCACGTCGTCGTGCCGCTGCGGGAGGCGCTGCGCCGGTGCGAGGTGCTGACCGCGCAGGTCTCCGCCATCGACCACGCCACCCAGCAGCTGACCGCGACCCTCGGCGACGGCACCGTCGAGCGCTTCGGCTACGACATCCTGGTGGTGGTCCCGGGTTCGATCTCGCGGGCGCTGCCCATCCCCGGCCTGGCCGAGCAGGGCGTCGGGTTCAAGACCATCGGCGAGGCGATCTTCCTCCGCAACCACGTGCTGTCCAGATTGGACATCGCCGCGAGCACGACCGACGAGCGGCTCCGCCGGCGGCTGCTGACGTTCGTGTTCGTCGGCGGCGGCTACGCGGGCATCGAGGCGATGGCAGAGCTGGAGAGCATGGCCCGCTACGCGATCCGCAGCTACCCGCAGGTATCGGCGGGCGACATGCGCTGGGTGCTGGTGGAGGCGATGGGCCGGATCATGCCCGAGGTCAGCCCGCCGATGAGCGAGTACACCAGGCGGCGGCTGGAGGAACGCAGCATCGAGGTGAAGCTGAACACCACCGCCAAGTCCTTTGTGGACGGACATGCGGTGCTCTCCGACGGAGACGAGTTCGACACCGACACGGTGGTGTGGACGGCGGGCGTCAAGCCGCACCCGATGCTGGAGGACAGCGACCTGCCGAGGGACGCCAAGGGCCGCCTCGAATGCACGGCCAAGCTCCAGGTCCGCGGCACCCACAACGTGTTCTCGGCCGGCGATTGCGCCGCGGTGCCGGACCTGACCAGCAGCGACCCGGACGCCCTGTGCAGCCCGTCGGCGCAGCACGCGGTCCGCCAGGCCAAGGTGCTGGCGGACAACCTCCTCGCGATGCTGCGTGGCGGACCACTCGTCAACTACAAGCACAAGTACGCGGGATCGGTGGCCGGGCTCGGCCTGTTCCAGGGCGCCGCCGAGGTCTACGGGATCAAGCTCAAGGGCCTCCCGGCGTGGATGCTGCACCGCACCTACCACCTCGCGAAGATGCCGACCGCGTCCCACAAGGCGCGCATCCTCGGCGACTGGCTGCTGGAACTGCCGTTCCGCCGCCAGGTCGTCGCGCTCGGCGAACTCCACGACCCGCGCGCCGAGTTCGTCAAGGCGGCCAACACCCGAGGCCTGCCGAAACCCCACGGCCACGCCGTCTGACCCGTGCCCGGCGCCGAGGAATTCGTCCCGTCCGGGGCCCGGTTGCCAGGCCTGCGCGAAGCGGTTCAGGGCTGCCGGGGCTGCGGTCTCTACCGCGACGCGACCCAAGCCGTGTTCGGCGCCGGCCCGGAGACGGCGAAGGTCGTGGTGATCGGCGAGCAACCCGGCGACCAGGAAGACCGGCGGGGCGAGCCGTTCATCGGGCCCGCGGGCGGGATGCTGGACCGCGCGTTGGCGGAGGTCGGCATCCGGCGGGACGCCGTCTACGTCACCAACACCACCAAGCACTTCAAGTTCGAGCGCACCAGCGGGAAGCGGCGCATCCACCGGAAGCCGTCCCAGGCCGAGGTCGACGCGTGCCGCCCGTGGCTGGACGCCGAACTGCGGGTCGTCGCGCCGCGGCTGGTGATCTGCCTCGGGGCGACCGCGGCGCAGGCGATGCTGGGCACGTCGTTCCGCGTCACGAAGGAACGCGGCACCGTGCTGGACCTCCCGGACCGCGACGCCCACGTGCTCGCCACGATCCACCCGTCGGCGATCCTCCGCTCCGAGGACAGGGAGGCGATGTACCAGGGGTTCGTCGCGGACCTGCGGGTGGCGGCGCGGGCCCTGCGCTCACTCGATGCCGGGTAGCGGGCTGACCCCGTGCTCCCACCGCACCAGGCGCTGCGCCTTGCCGGTGGCGACCCGCGGAACGTGGTCGAGCACCCGGACGATGCACGAGATGTCGAGCCGGGCGAGCAGCGCGGCCGTCAGCTCGCGCGCGAGGAGCTCGGTGTCGCCGTTCGGATCCCGCGGCTCGACCGCGACCCGCAGTTCCGGGCGCGACCGGTCCCGGCGGTCCTCGACGATCAGGTAGTGCGGCGCCACCCGCCGATCGGCCAGCAGCACGGCCTCGATCTCCGACGGGAAGACGTTGACACCGCGGATGACCACCATGTCATCGGTGCGCCCCACCACCCGGCTCATCCGGCGCAGCGTCCGCGGCGAACCGGGGGCGGGCCCGCTCAGCGACGCCACATCGCCGGTCCGGTAGCGCAGCAGCGGGGTGCCGGACTTCGTCAGCGTCGTGAACACCAGCTCGCCGACCTCGCCGTCGGGCAGCGGCTCGCCGTCCGGGCCGACGACCTCGGGGAAGAAGTGGTCCTCGGCGATGTTGAGCAAGCCCCCGGAGTCCAGCGACTCGCAAGCGACGCCCGGCCCGATCACCTCGGCGAGCCCGTAGATGTTGAGCGCCCGCAACCCCAGGAGCCCCTCGATGCCCTGCCGCATCTCCGCGGTCCAGGGCTCGGCCCCGAACAAGCCCACCCGCAGCGACAGCTGATCGGCGGTGATCCCGGTCGAGGCGAGCGCCTCGCCGAGGTAAGTCGCGTACGAAGGTGTGCAGCACAACACGTCAGGACGCAGATCGAGCAACAACCGCAGCTGCCGATCGGTCGCGCCGCTGGACACCGGGAGCACGGTCGCGCCCAGTCGCGTCGCCCCGTGGTGCACGCCGAGACCGCCGGTGAACAGGCCGTACCCGTAGGCGCAGTGCACGGTGCTGCGTCGCGTCACGCCGGCGCCGCCCAGCGCCCGGGCCATGACCTGCGTCCACACCTCGATGTCGTGCGCGGTGTAGGGCACCAGCGTCGGCCGGCCCATCGTGCCGGACGTGCCATGCACGCAGACGATGTCGTCCTCGGCCGCTGCGCGAAGCCCGAACGGGTACTGGTCCCAGAAGTCCTGCTTCGAGACGAACGGCAACCGGTGCAGGTCGTCGAGCCGCACGTCGGAGCCGGCCGAGACGCCGCGCTCCCGGAGCCGCCCGGCCTGCAGGCCCCCGGCAGCCAACAGCCGGTCGACCAACTGCCGCAACCGGCGTTCCTGCAGCTCACGGCGTTGCTCGGAGGTGACCCCCTCGGCCTCGGGAGCCACCAGCGGAGGATGCACGCGCTGTGCTGTCGCCACGACCCACGGTCTAGCAGCTCGACCGAGCCCGTGGGTAGATCCATCAGGGGGGACCCCCCTGAAAACTCCGCCGAAGGCCTGTTGTACTGTTATGGCACACGAGATGAGCGGGGCGGAAACGAACCGAACACCTCGGGAAAACAGCATAAGGGGCTGTGGCGCAGCTGGTAGCGCACTTGACTGGCAGTCAAGGGGTCACGGGTTCGAATCCCGTCAGCTCCACCCATTTCAGAGGGCCGATTACCGAGGAGAAATACCAGGTAACCGGCCTTTTTGATGCTCGATCGATGATCACGTTGCTGCGCTAAACGGCTCGGAGCTGGGGACCACTTGGGGACCGGCGCAGGTGTTTGGAGAGCAAAGCGCCGGCATCGGTGACCGATTGCTCGTTGCTGTGTAGGTACCGCTGTGTGGTCGTGAGCGACGCGTGACCGGCGATCTTGCGGAGGTCGTGCACCTTAACTCCGGCATCGGCAAGCCATGTCAGCCCCGTGTGTCGCAGGTCGTGCCGACGCAGGTGCTCGTAGCCGAGCTTGGTCACCACCTCATCCCAGTGCGTCGCGTCGCGCAGCACGGCGGTGGTGATCCGGCCGCCGCGTGGCCCGGTGAACAGGCGCGCGTCGGGGCTTCCGTCGGTCTTGGCGATTCGCCTGCTGACCAGTTCGCGGATCTACTCGATGATCGGAACTGTCCGAGCGCGCTTGCCTTTGGTTCCCTTGTCGACGAGCCCGCCGGGTGCCGTGGTGGTCTGCCGCCGGATCTTCCACTTCCACTCCGTGGTGTCGAGGTCTTTGACCCGGCAGCCGGACACCTCGCCGATGCGGGCGGCCGTGCAGGCGGCGAAGAGCACCACGTCTCCCCAACCCACGTACTCATTGGACGAGCGGGCGACAAGCGCGTCGGCTAGACGCTTCAGCGACTTCCAGTCCGGAAGTGCAAGGGAACGCGGGTCATCGAGTTCGTCTTCGGCCTGTCGAAATTCGTGCTGCCAGCCCGTGACGCGCGCCGGGTTGATGTCAATGATGCCGTCGCGCACGGCCTGTTCCATGACGCGAACGAGCACGGCAAGGGTGTTCTTGATGGTGGAAAGGCTGTGCTCGTCGGCGATCCAGCCGTGAACAGCTCGATCGACCACGCCGTTCAGGGGTTGCAGTGTTCGAGATCCGCAAGGACCGGTCACCTCAGGGCCGTAAGAAGTTGCTTGCTGAGCGTCAGACTTATCTTGATCTTGTGGCGCAGGGTGTGGGCACGGCTGAGGCGTGCCGGATCGTAGGGATCAACCGCAAGACCGGGCACCGGTGGCGATTCGGTCGGGCAAGTCAGGCGGGGCGGAAGACCACCAAGTCTTCCGCCCCGCCGTCACGTCCAGTCCCTGCCCGGCCCGAGGTGTCGTCCCGGTTCCTGTCTCAGGACGAGCGGCTGGTGATCGCCGACCGGCACCGGGCAGGAGTCGGTGTGCGAGCCACCGCCCGCGAGCTGGGTCGTGATCCTGGCACGATCAGCCGGGAGTTGAGACGGAACAGTCATCCCGGCAGCGGTGACTACCGGCCGTACGCCGCCCAGATCCGCGCCGAGGCTCGTCGTACCCGGCCGAAGACCAGCAAGATCGCTGCCAACCCCGAACTACGCGAGCGCGTGCAGGGCATGCTCGATGACCAGGCAGCCCGGAGCAAATCAGCCGCCGGCTGCGCCGGGACCATCCCGACCGCCCGGAGCTGCACGTGACCCACGAGACGATCTACCAGGCCCTCTACGTCCAAGGACGCGGCGAACTGCGTCGTGAACGCACCGGCCGCACCGTGCGTAAACCCCGCCGGACCGGCGAGCAACGCCAACCCCGTTTCACCGCCCCGATGGTGATGATCAGCGACCGTCCGGCCGAGGCCGAGGATCGGGCCGTACCCGGCCACTGGGAAGGCGACCTGATTATTGGTGGTGGCGGGACGTCCGCGATCGGCACCCTGGTCGAGCGCACCACTCGCTAGCTGCTAGTGCACCTGCCCGGACGCCACGACGCCGAAACCGTCCGGGACGGTCTCATCGCCACCATCCAGACACTGCCCACCCAACTGAAACGGACCCTGACCTGGGACCAAGGCGTTGAGATGAGCCGCCACCACGAGTTCACCATCGCCACCAACATGCCGGTCTACTTCTGCGACCCGCATTCGCCCTGGCAACGTGGCAGCAACGAAAACACCAATGGCCTGCTCCGCCAGTATTTCCCCAAAGGCAGCGATCTCTCCGTCCACACCCCGGACGACCTCGCCGCCGTCGCCGTCCAACTCAACCGCCGCCCACGCAAAACGCTCGGCTCACCCCAGCCGAGCGCTTGGCTAAACTCCTGACCGAAGCCAGTTGATCACTTGTGTTGCAACGACCCCTGGAATCCGCCCAGATCAGTTCTGAGGGGCCTTGCTTGTAGCGATCGCTATTCGGTTGCTCTGCGGAATGATCGGCCGGGAGATGTCCCCTCAAGAGGCGCTGAGATCGCCGTAGAGGGCATTGTCACGCTCGGCCGAAGTTCAGGGTTCGCGTCGTCATGGCGCAGCACGGACGCGAGCTCGACAAGTTGGTCAGCGAGGAGGTGCCGCTCGTCCTGCGTGTATCGGCCGCCTCCCAGCTCGAACGCGGCTTTATCGAGCTCCCACTGTGCGGTGCGAAGCAGGACGGCAAGCGCGGTGCGTCCAGAGGTCATGTGCCATCTCCCTAAACAGGACATTGAGGCCAGGCAGGCCAGGATGTAGGCCAGTGAGGCCGCTGAGGCCAGACAGGCAGCACAGGACAGCACCCGGTCATACGTTCAGGGCATGCGGCTGCTCTCATCCGGTGAACTGGCGAAAGAGCTTGGGATCTCTCGCCGGTCGATCAGCCGCTACGCGGACGAGGGCCTCATCTCGGTCGCCTTGGTGACGCCAGGTGGTAAGTACCGATTCGACCTTGAAACGGTCCGCGAGGAACTCCGCCAGCTCGCTAAGAAGCACCGCGAGGAGCGCAGCTAGCGCCAGTCGCTGCCAGTTCAGCCGCGAGGACGGGCTGCTCGACTGGCTGACCCGCTTCTACGTGGTCGCGTTCGCGCCGACCCGCTTCGAGATCCCGCGCCCGGCCGACGCCACGGCCGGTGGCAAATCGTCTGCAGCTCCTGCTGGGCTGGCGAGTACGGCATCACCAAACGGGCCGCGGTGCGCGAGCTCGCCGCGTACCACACCCGAGCCGACTGCGAAGAACGAATGGGGCACGCGCGGTGTTCGAGTGCGCAGCGCGAGCTGTCAGCGGGTGAGGATGTGACGGTAACGTTGGGCCACGGCGATGGTTTCGCGTCCCACCTGCTCGAAGAATTCGCTCATGGCGTCCATCCGGGCTCCGGCCGGAGTCGAACGGCCGAGGGCTTCGGCGTTTTGGCGGGCGACCTCGGCGATGTTGGTGTTGAATTGCGCGCTGGCCAGGAGTGACCGGTACCAGATCTCCTGGTCGACGATGTAGTGGTCTCGTCGTTGGCGGTGATCTCGTTCCCGTCCGATCAAGTTCATTGTCTCAAGCTCGGCGACGGCTTTGGAGATGGAGGCCGGGCTTACCTGCAGGCGTTGGACGAGGTCGGTGGCGGTGAGGCCGCCGCTATGCGTGGTGCAGAGGCAGGCCAGCACGCGTGCGGACATTCGCGTCAGCCCCGACGCGACGAGAACGTCGGTGAGCTTGTCCTCCGCCTCTTGCGTTCCGGCCGCAGGAGGTCGTTGTGGTGATTCGACTGCTTGGGGGCATTGACGCCGAGCGCGCTCTCGCGTCGCCTCGTGCGCCTGATCCGGGCGATAACCGCCGGCGCCGCCGTTGCGGTTCACCTCGCGGCTGATCGTGGACGTCGGCCTGCCCAGTCGCCGGGAGATCTCGGCGAACCCGAGCCCTTCCGCCAGGCCGTGGGCTATCCGTTCGCGATCCTCACGCGTCAACCGGCCTTCCGGCACCAGCCGCACCCCCTTGCTGCGCATTCCGTTCTTGCATTCAACCACACTCACTGCAACAAGCTGTTGCATTCATCGTCATAGTCATCGCAACAATGTCTTCTATCAGCGAATTTAATGTTGACCCTTTCGCAAACGCAACGTAGCGTTTCTTCGCGTCGAAACGATTGAAGACGACCGAAAGAGACCCAATGGCAGCGACAAGCAACCCCGGAACCACCCACGAGGCGGTGCAGCGCGTATTGGACGGCGCAGTGTCGTCGGGCGCGACGCCGGGCATCGTGACCGAGGTCTGGCAGGACGACTCCCGCTGGTTCGCGTCCGCAGGCAAAGCCGACATCAGCACCGGCCGCGAACGCGCACCGCAGGAGTTGTTCCGTATCGGCAGCGCCGCCAAAGCGTTCACCGCCGCCACCACGCTGAAATTGGTCGGTGAAGGCGTGCTCAGCCTTGACGACACGGTGGAGAAGTGGCTACCCGGCTTGCTCGATGACAGTCAGTACGACGGCGACAAGATCACGCTGCGGCAGCTGCTGAACCAGACCAGCGGCGTCTCCAACTTCAGCATGGACCCGGAGTTCTTCGCCGGTGGCCAAGGCGATGCCTGGTACGAACGCCGGTTCAAGGTCTTCACACCCGAAGAACTGGTGCGGATCGCACTACGGCATCCGCCCGACAACGCCCCCGGCGAGGCGTTCCGGTACTCCAACACGCAGTACTACCTGGCCGCGATGATGGTGGAGAAGGCTACCGGCGAATCGTACGGCGACGTGCTCGATCGGCTCATCCTGCGGCCGCTCGACCTGACCCGGACGTCGCTGCCCACCACGCAGACGGTCATCCCCGGACCGCATCCGGTGCACTACTCCCGGCTGTACGCGGAAGACCCGGCGGCGCCGCTGCACGACGCGACCGAGTCGAACGAGACAACCGCCTGGAGCGCGGGTGGCATGATCTCCTCGACCGGTGACCTGCTCACGTTCTTCGCTGCGCTGTTCTCCGGCCGGATTCTCAAGCCGGCGCAGATGGAGGAGATGGTCACGACCGTGTCGACCGACGGTTCTGGGTGGCTGCCCAACACCCGCTACGGGCTCGGCGTGTGGGTTGAGCAGAAGCTCCAAAGCGGCGTGCCTGTGTGGGGCAATGGCGGCGCGGACTACGGCACGTTCACCCTCGTCATGGGCAGCCGCGACGGCACGCACCTGGTCGCCGGTCACGTGAACACCGACTTTTCCCCCCAAGCCTATGCGGCGTTCCTGGCCATCCTCGACATCGAGTTCGGCAGCGACGAATACACCGGTTGACCGCGGCGTCGGGTGCAGTCGGATGACGGTACTGGGCATGTACCGCCGGGCCGGGTCAAGGACCGTCACCGCTGTCACTTTGTCACTCGGCATCATCTGACCTGCATAAATCGAGGTGACAACTCGTCATCGTGGTGTCACCGTTCACCGATTTAAGGGCTGAAACAGTGGAGTGGGGGGTGCGCTAGCGTCGCATGTTTCGCGCGTTGAGAGCGCCGTAGAGCCGTTTTGCCTGGGAATCTGAATCTCACCTCGGTGGAGAGCGTGCTGTAACAGGGGGATCACAGCACGATCCGGGGCGCTCGCTGGCGGTACACATCGTCGAGCCAGACGACGGCCAGAACCTTCCGAAGGGTGGCCGGCTGGTATTCGACGTCCCAGCTGCCCCCTCTGTTTCAGCTCTTTGCGGTGGATCGGTGGGGACAATTTGGGGACCAGCGGGGGACCGCAAACCTGGCGACGGGTGCGAAACGTGCAGGGCGGCGCAACCTATGCGAATGCCGATCGGGGCCGTTTTCCCAGGCTGCGGAACCCAGTGAGAACTGGCAGTCAAGGGGTCACGGGTTCGAATCCCGTCAGCTCCACCCAATTCAGAAGGCCGGTCACCACGGAGAAAATCCAGGTAACCGGCCTTCTGGCTGTTCGGCGGCTGATCTTGCCAGCGGCTCGCACGACTCGAAGTTGTGGACCATCTGTGGACCGCCGGAGGTGTTTGGACAGCAAAGCGCCGGCATCCGTGACCGACTGGTGACTGGTGTGCAGGTACCGCTGGGTCGTGGTCAGCGACGCGTGACCGGCGATCTTCCGCAGGTCGTGCACCTTCACCCCGGCGTCGGCGAGCCAGGTCAACCCCGTGTGCCGGAGGTCGTGCAGCAGCAGGTGCTCGAACCCGAGCTTGTCCACCACCTCGTCCCAGTGCGTTGCGTCGCGCAGAACCGCGGTCGTGATCCGGCCACCGCGAGGCCCGGTGAAGAGGCGCGCATCTGGGCTTCCGTCCGTCGCGGCGATGCGCCGGCGGACGAGCTCGTGGATCTCCTCGATGAGCGGCACCGTACGAGCGCGCTTGCCCTTAGTGCCCTTGTCGACCAATCCGCCGGGCGAGGTGGTGGTCTGCCGCCGGATGGTCCATTTCCATCCCGTGGCGTCGATGTCCTTTACGCGGCAGCCGGAAACCTCACCGATTCGCGCCGCAGTGCAGGCCGCGAAGAGCACAACGTCTCCCCGCCCGCCGTACTGGGCGTCTCGGTGCTGATGTCGGAGGCCGCCACTCGCCGCGCCAGCTCCATCGCGTCGGTCTCATCACTGGGATGCACCGCACTGGCGGCCGGGATACCCCTGGTGGCCGGCTGCGGGGTGGTGGCGTTGGCCCAGGGCCCGCAGCTCGCCGCCGGCGCAGAGGAGCGCGTCTAAGGCGTCCACCGTCGCGGGCTCCGGACGCTGCCGGTCGTTCTCATACCTGGAGAGATTGCCCTGGTCGAGGTGAAGCTCCTGAGCAAGTTGAGCCCGGGACAGGCCGGCCGCGCGTCGATGCCGCCGCAAGGCCTGCCCGAAAAACTCCTCGGACATGGATGTCTACCTTCCCGCCGGCGCCCCCAGAGCGTCCCCTGGGGGCTTATACCTCCGGCGGGAGGCAAGATCCAGCATGCCAGCACAGACAGGCCCCGATCGAGGACAACGCCAAACTGACGATCTTTCGAACACAAGTTCAACGATGCGGCTGATCGGGCCCCGTCAGCGGAAGTTGCTGGTGTGCCCGAGGGAATACCGACCTGGCTGCGGCATGTAGGTCAGTCCGTGCGGACCGGCGCCGACCCGGATGCGGGCCAGCAGGTGACCGGTGTCGGTGTCGAACACGTAGACCTCGTTGTGGTACCGGCCGGACAACCACAGCTGCTTGCCGTCGGCGGAAAGCCCGCCCATGTCCGGGCTGCCACCGCCGGGGATGTGCCACTTGCCGATGGGCTGGTTGGTCCTGGTGTCCAGGACCGAAACGGAGCCCTCCCCGCGGTTGGCGACGAACGCCCGCCGCGAATCGCGGGAGAAGTAGATCCCGTGCGCGCCCTTGCCGGTGGGAACGAAGCCGACCTGCTGGCTCGCCGCACCGTCGAACAGGTACACGCCCCCGGCCATCATGTCGGCCACGTAGAACGTCCCGCCATCCGGCGCGAGCCGACTGTCCTGCGGCATCCCGTTGGGCACGCGGTCGAGCTGGAAGGTGCGCACCTGCCTGCGCTCGGCGACGTCGAGCACGATCATCTTGTTGGCGAACTCGCACGTCACCAGCGCGAGCCTGCCGTCGGCGGTGAAGTCCATGTGGTTGACCCCGGCGCAATCCGGCACGGGCAACTCCACCTGCCGTTGCCAGGTGTGCGGATCGTAGAAATCCAGGCGCTTGTAGAACTCGGCGACGACGATGGCCGAGCGGCCGTCCGGGGTGAAGTACAGGTTGTACGGGTCCTGGACCTGCAGCGGGGTGCCGGGCTTGCCGGTCTTCGGATCGATCGGTGTGAGCGTCCCGGCCGGCACCTTGTCCGCGGTCACGTAGAGGGTCTTCAGGTCGTAGGACGGAACGACGTGTTGCGGCTCGTTGCCCCCGGGAAACGTGTCGACGACCTTGAAGGTGTTCGGGTCGATCACCGATACCGTGTCGTCCCGGCTATTGGGCACGTACACCAGGTTGCGCACCCCGTTCATGGCTTCCGACAGCTGGCCGGGGCGGGTCGCCGCGTAGACATCACGGGAGTCGAGCCGGGGTGGCATCCCCGCCAGGGCGTCGGCCCAGGGCGGCGTCGGGGCCGCCGGAACCGCCGCGGGAGCGGCCACGTCGGCGTGCACCTGGCGGTCCGGTTCCGGGTCGCTGCAGGCCGCCGCCATGAGCCCGAAAATGCCCATCACCACTAGCAACGCTTTCCTGAGCCGCATGGCCGGGACGCTACAAGCCGCCGGAAGAAAACCGCGGACAACCACACTCCGAACCCGGCACAAGACCTTAAGGGGTGATGACGGGACAGTTGGCTTCGTTTCCATGATGCCGTGCAATCAGCGCGCGACCGCTTCCAGAGACAGGCTCAAGGAGCTCCGCACGCCGCTGCGCTAGTTCTGCCTGCTGCGCGTAGGCATCGACAGCCCGTTTCACCAGGCTCACTAGGGCAGTAATGGCTCCCAACACTGCCGCGACCAGCCACGAAGGTCACGACAAGTTGGCCGCCTTCAAGCCTGGGTGGCGCATGCTCCGATGGCCCGCAGTCAGTGATTCGCGACGCGCAGGGCGTCAACGGTGTCGAGCTCGCGCTCGAAGGCGGTGCGGGCGAGCGTGGTGCGATTGGGGCAATCGAGCTTGATGAGCAACGACTCGACGTGGCTTCGCACGGTGCGGACCGCGATGCCCAGCGCCTGGGAGATCCGTTCGTTGGACCACCCCCGGGCGACCAGGCCGACCACGTCGAGTTCGCGACCGGTGAGGCAGCCGAACGCAGGAACTCGGCCGCACCGGACGAGAACCGCGCCCGGCCGGCGCACCGCGCGGACGTGCCACCAGGTGCCGTCAGCGGCACGGTGATGAAAGCCGACGCGGCCCGCCGCGCTGGCGACGGCGGATCGCGCGGCGAGGTAGAGCTCGGTACGGGTGAGCGGCGCCAGGCCAAGATCTCCGGTCCTGACCTCGACCAGGTCCCGCGTGATCCAGAGGACCACGTCGGCCCCGGCGTCGCCGGCCTCGGCGCCGGGGTCGATGAGCCCGGCGAGATCGCGCGACAACATCGTCAGCGCGAGCCGTGACTCGTTGTCGAGCGGTGTGGCGTGCGTCGAGCTCATCGTGACGAAGCCCGGAATCGCCGCACCGGCAGTGGGCGGCGCCAACGGCAGAGTCAGTCCTTCGCGAAAATCGTTGGGCAGTATCGCTTCTCGATACGTACGGGTTTCGCGGAAGTCGAACGGCACGTCCACGAATCGCAGCGGTGTACCCCATCGCACGGCGAGCTGGTGGACCGGGCACGTCCGGCTGTAGGTCGTCGTGATGTAGGCGAGGGTCTCCGCCGGATAGCCGAGGTTGACGAGGGTGGTGTGCGTGGCGCCGCCGGCGTGTGGGAATCCGCGGGCGACCAGCGCGGCACAGGCGAAACCGAGCTTGTCGCGCACAGCGCGGAGGGGGACCTCGGCGGGAACGTCGCCGCGGCCTGCCGCGCGGATCTCCTCTGCGAGCCGGGCCCACCACTGCAAGTCCGCGGCCATGCCGAACCTCCGATGCCGAACGGATCCTGACCGCGGCCACACCGCGATGTCAAGCACGAGGAGTCGCGTTGTAGAGCGATGTCAGAACCTCGTTGATGTCGATCTCGACGCAGTTGTGTCCCACTTCAAGACGCCCGCCTGCCCTGCGTCGACTGCCGGACACAGACCCGAGGCGCGGGAGCGGAACGGCTTTTCGGCCGATGTGCGACACCTCACAGGCTCGTAGTTTCCGGTGATCCGGCCGGCCAACGAGCCACACCCGGCATGGCAGAAGGAGACCTTGGTGAACATCGACGAATACACCGCCCTCGACGCGACCGCCCTGGCCGCGGTCATCGCATCCGGGGAGATCACCGCCGATGAGGTCGCCGCACTGGCCACCGAGGCCATCGCCCGTGTCGACGAGGAAGTGAACGCGGTCGCCGAAGGACCATTCGACCGTCCCCTCGACTACGCCGCCGACGGCCGGTTCGCCGGCGTTCCGTTCGCGATCAAGGACCTCGTCTGCCATGCGGCAGGGGTGCCGACGCGCATGGGGACGCGCCTGCTCGGCGAGGGGTTCGTGCCTCCGGCGGACACGCATCTGATGGCACGCTTCCGCGCGGCCGGCCTGGCGACGTTGGCCGTGACGACGACCCCGGAGTTGGGCTTCAACGGCAACTCCGAAGCATTGGCCTATGGCTCGACGCGCAATCCGTGGAACACCGCCCACAGCGCCGGCGGGTCCAGCGGCGGCGCAGCGGTGCTCGTCGCCGCGGGGGCGATCCCGATCGCGCACGCCAACGACGGCGGCGGATCCATCCGGGTGCCTGCCGCCTGCAACGGACTGGTCGGACTGAAGCCCAGCCGGGGCAGGGTGCCCTCCGGCCCGGACTCGGCCGAGGGGCTCTACGGGATGGGCGTCGAGCTAGCGGTGACCCGCACGGTCCGGGATACCGCGGCACTGCTCGACGAGGTGGCTGTGAGCTATCCGGGCGATCCGTTCGTCATCGCCCCGCCCGCGCGTCCGTGGGCCGAGGAGGTGGGCGCCGACCCAGGTCGGCTGCGGATCGCCGTGCACACCGAGTCCTGGGCGGGCAGCCACGTGGACCCGGAGGTGGCCGGGGCGGTCGATGTCATCGCCGAGGTGCTCGAGGCGGCCGGACACCACGTCGAACGCCGGACGCCGAACATCGAGTGGGAGTCGCTCCTGAACGCGAACCACGTGCTGTGGTCGTCTTTCCTGGCCGGATCCGTCGCCGGGATCGAGGCGTTGACCGGCGCGACGGCAGGCCCGGCGAACCTCGAACGCACCACCTGGGCATGCGTCGAGTACGGCCGCACGGTGAGCGCGATCGACCTCGGCGTTGCCCTGGCGGCCGTCAACACCGTCTCGCGCGAGGTCGGCCGGTTCTTCACGGAGTACGACCTCCTGCTGACACCCACCATGAACACCCCCGCACCACTGCTGGGCCACCTCGACGCGAACGCGGACCTCAGCTCGTTCGAGTGGACCACGCGGATCTTCGACGCCTGCTCCTTCACCTCGCTGTTCAACCAGACCGGCACTCCCGCGATCAGCCTGCCAGTCGCCCAGTCCGCGCGGGGTCTGCCCATCGGCGTCCAGCTGGCCGGTCCGGCCTGTTCGGAAGCGGTGCTGTTGCGGGTCGCCGCCCAGCTGGAGGACGCGGTGCCGTGGACGGACCGGCGTCCCGCCGTCCACGCGGCCACCCTCATGTCGCCCGCCACGTAGGCACCCGATCACCGACAACCCCCTACTCCCCTGAGCGACGAGGATCCCGGCGCCCTGTCGGGTTGTGCGAAGGAAGCCATGACGAAGACACCAGGCCTGATCGTTGTCCATGCCAACGTGTTCACCTGCGATGCGGCAGGAACCACGGCCGAGGCGCTCGCCGTCGCAGACGGCGAGTTCACCGCAGGCGGAAGCTCCGAGGAAAGCATGCGCCTGGCCGGCCCGGAAACGGTCGTCTTCGACGCGGGCGGCGGGATGCTCATGCCGGGAATCTGCGACGTCCACACCCATCTCGGCCTGGGCGGGGCGGCCGCGGCGTGGGACCTGCAGATTCCGCCGCACTACGGACCCGACGAGATCTGCGAAGCGATCGAGGCGCGGGCGGCGGAACTGGGACCAGCTGAGTGGATCGTCGGCGGGATCGTCGGTTCAGTCTCTCCGGGAAGCGCTGATCAGCTTCACCCGACGCCCGGCCGAAGCGATGGGTCTCGGTGAGCGCGTCGGCAGCATCGAGGTGGGAAAGTCCGCGGACTTCCTCGTCCTCTCCCAGAACCTGTTCGACATCGACGCCCGCCGGATCCACGAGACGAACGTGCTGGCGACCTACCTACGCGGCACGCGGGTCTACGACGCGAACTCGTGACCGGTCGCTGACCGCTCGATCCCGCGCGCCCGGGCGATCTTCGCACCGTCCGGTGCGAAGATCGCCCGGGTTCGCCGGGTCGCGAAGCTTTGCTGCGAGTTCATCGGTTCCACGGTCCACGGCCGAACCCATCCCGATATGCCTCGGCTAACGGGCCGTGAACCCCGGCGGCAGTCCGTGATCGACGTGTCGAGGCTTCTTCCGGACAAACACCGAAATCCGGGTAACCACTACCCGCCGGTCGGGCCATGACGGTGTCGGTGCCAGGTGAACGTGCCTGGTTGGCCGGATGCGACATCCGCACGGGACGGGGTGAGCGCCCCGTCCCGGCGAACGCGCGCTCGAGTTGGCCGTCGACCACACCCGGTCCCCGGCATCGAGATTGGACTCGGCCGGAGATCGCAACCTGAGGGGAGTGCGGTCGAGGACATCGACCGCACCACCTCGCGGAGGCTCACAGCGTGGCCGGGAAATCGTCGTAGTAACCCAGCGTCGCCAAGTCGGCCAGGATATCGCCCATGGCCGTGACGGTTTGGCTCCGATCACCACCGCCATCGTGCATGAGGATCACGCCACGATCGGCGAACTGCTGCTTGTAGTTGTTGAAGATCTCGTCGACGCCGGGAGAGCTCCAGTCCTGCGTGTCCACCGACCAGCCGATCGGCTGCATGCCCTGGTTGGCGGCGAACTGCTGGGAGAACGGCGTCCAGTGGCCATAGGGGGCGCGGAAATAGGGAATCGGCACATCGGGCACGATCGCATTGATGGCGTCGGTGGTCTGTTGCAACTCGGCCCGTTGCTGCTCCTCTGTCAGGGTTTGCAGGTCACTGTGGTCCCAGGTGTGGTTGCAGAGCCGGTGCCCTTCATTGACGATGCGCTGCACCAGGTCCGGGTACATCTGAGCGCTCTGGCCGATGAGGGAGAAGGTCGCCCGCACCTGACGATCTCTGAGCAGATCGAGAACCTGTGGCGTGTAGGTGGGATCCGGGCCATCGTCGATGGTCATCGCGAAGTACTTCCCGGGTGTCGCGGTGTAAGAGACGATGTCCGGGGTGGCGGAGGCCGTGCCCATTGCTGTCACAGTCTGCGGACTATTCCTTGCCGGCATGGCGACTCTCCATCGGGGGAAGGGAAATTACCAACTGTGGTCGGCGGCCCCGCATCGGCCCTGGTTTCGTCTTGCCTCGGGTGGGGTCTGCGCCGGTTAGTGGTGGCCGAGCACGGCGTGCGGCCGGTACGGCGCCTGCAGCGTGGTCACCTCGTCCTCGCTCAGGCGTATCCGCACTGCGGCGACCGCGTCCTCCAGGTGTTTTGTCCTGGTTGCTCCGATGATCGGCGCGGTTACCCCGGGGCGGCCGAGTAGCCAGGCCAGCGCGATCTGCGCCGGCGGCAGGTCGCGCTCGGCGGCGACTGTGCGCACCGCGTCGACCACGTCGAAGTCGTCGTCGGCGTACATGGCGTCCGCGATGTGGTCGGAGCCCGATCGCACGGTAGTCTGTCCGCCGCCGCGTTCGCGGGAGCCGGTCAGCAGTCCGCGTGCCAGTGGGCTCCACGGGATGATGCCGACGCCCTGGTCGAGGCAGAGCGGGATCATCTCCCGTTCCTCCTCGCGGTAGACGAGGTTGTAGTGGTTCTGCATCGAGACGAACCTCGTCCAGCCGTGCGTCTCGGCGACGTGCTGCGCCTTGGCGAACTGCCAGGCGAACATGCTCGACGCGCCGATGTATCTGGCCTTTCCGGCGGAGACCACGTCGTTGAGCGCGTTCATGGTCTCCTCGATCGGAGTCTCGTGGTCCCAGCGGTGGATCTGGTACAGGTCGACGTGGTCGACGCCGAGCCGGTCGAGCGAGGCGTCGATGGCGGCCATGATGTGCTTGCGGGACAAGCCCTTGTCGTTCGGGCCGGGGCCCATCGGGAAGTAGACCTTGGTGGCCAGCACGTAGTCGTCGCGGCGGGGGAACAGCTTGGCGAGCAACCGCCCGGTGATCAGCTCGCTGATCCCGTCGGAGTACATGTCCGCGGTGTCGAAGAACGTCACCCCCGACTCGATGGCCTGCCGGACGATCGGCTCCGCGGCGTCCTCGCCGAGCATCCACGCCCACGAGTCGGGACTGCCGTAGCTCATCATGCCGAGGCAGATCCGGGACACGGTGAGGCCGGAGGTGCCCAACCGGATGTATTCCATCAGTTCTCCTTGCTTTCCCGAGGTTCTTTGTGGACCGAGACACCCCCGGCGATCAGCGCGATGCCGGTCAACTCCTGGATGGTGGGGACCTGGGTGAGCACCACGATCCCGATCACCGTCGCGACCGCGGGCAGGATGCTCAGCATCAGTGCGAAGGTGTCCCGGCGTAACCGGGCCATGGCGAGTTGGTCGGTCACGTAGGGGATGACCGACGAGCAGATGCCCACGCTTGCTCCGGCCAGCAGCGCCGCCGGGCTGGTGAAGGCCGGGGCCGCGGCGCCGATGCACAACGGTGTCGCGACCACTGCGGCGATCAGCATCGCGGCGCCGAGTTGGTCGATCCCGGAGAGCCCGGCGCCGGTGTTGGCGATCCGGTGGCCGAGGACCACGTAGAGCATGAACAGCGCGCAGTTGACGAAGGCGAAGACGAACCCGAAGGGCTCACCGGCGAGCTGGATGTCGGTCAACGCGACCACTCCACCCACGGCGAGCACGAGGGCGATCACGTTGCGGCCGTTCCGCACACCGATCGCGGCGAGCACGATCGTGCCGAGGAACTCGATCGCCCCGACGGTTGCCAGCGGCAGCCGCGCGATGGCCAGGTAGAACGTCGCGTTCATGGCCGCGAGCACCACACCGAGCCCGAGCAGCACCCACCGCTGCTCCGGCTTGAGGCGCCGGATCAGCCGCCACGGCCTGCGCCACACCGCGAACATCACCGCGGCGCTGGCGATCCGCAGCCAGGCCACGCCGAGCACGTCCACGCGGGCGAACAGCAACACGGCGAAGGCCGGCCCGAGGTAGTGGAAGATCGCGCTGATGCCGAAGTAGGCCGGTGCCGGTACCCACGGCGCCGTTCGCCGCGGAGCGAGCCCGGACGGTGTCGTCATGCGGTGTATCTTCCAAAGCAATACCCACAGTCGGAATGGCACTATCCAGGAAGATGGCGTGAGTTGTCTGGAAAATCAAGGCCAAATGGCCCAGATTCCTTCACTGAGCGATCGCGGCTGCTGGACGAGGTGAACGTGCGGCTGCTCAACGAGTTGCACAGCGATCCGCGGCTGACCATGTCCGAACTCGCCCGCCGCGTCGGCATGTCGGCGCCGGCGGTCACCGAGCGGGTGCAGCGCCTGGAACGGCTCGGCGTGATCACCGGCTTCCGGATGGAGGTCGACCCGGCCGCCCTCGGCATGCCGGTGACCGCGCTGGTGCGCATCCGGCCCGGACCCGGCCAACTCCCCAAGGTCGTGGCAGCGGCACGGGACACGCCGCAGGTGGTCGAGTGCTACCGGATCACCGGCGAGGACTGCTTCCTGCTCAAAGTGCACGGGCCGTCGATCGGTCAGCTCGAGGACGTGCTCGACCGGTTTCTCATGTTCGGGCAGACGACCACCTCGATCGTCGTGTCCGAGCCGGTGCCGCGTCGGCCGCTGCCCATTCCCATCGTGGAGAAGCGATAGCGCGCGCTCAGCCGAGCCATGCCGGTTCTCCCGGGCCTCGACGGCCAGTGGTCGACCTCGGTTGAGCGATTTCTGGGGGCGTCCTCGCTAACGTCCAGGGCATCCCTGGGGGGTGGAATGCTGAACGAGCGCCTGCGTGATGCCTTGCTGCGCAACGGAATCACGCCGGAACAGGTTGCCGAGGCGACCGAGGTCGACCCCAAGACGGTCGAACGGTGGATCACGAAGGCCAGGCCTCCCTACCGCAAGCACCGCCACGTGGTGGCCGCGATGGTGCGAGAGTCCGAGACGTACCTCTGGCCCGATGCTGAATCGGCTCCGGTTCGGCAATTTGAAGCGGCCCTACCCGTGGCCTCTGCCTGCGGTTAGTGGCCGCGGCCCTCGGGACGGCCGTCGACGTCTGCATCGAACCCTGGCCGACCAGCTGGTTCCGATCGCTCGCTTGCTGCGCGAGGCACTGTGGGAGCTGGCCTCCGGCATGCCCGCGTCGAAGCAGTGATAGCCCTTGCCGCACAACGTCTTCAGCTCGGATGTGGGTTTGTTTGCCTTGTCCGGAAGGAAAAAGCGACCCTCGTTGGGTGGATCACGGTCGGCTTGCCTGCGTGAGCAGGGGTTTTGTTTGTGTCAGGGGTGGCGTCAGGGCTGTGACCGTTCCGTGTCAGCGCGGGCCGTGATCGTAGTTGGCATGACAGCTACGACTCCGCTGGAGGCCACCGCCATGCAGACCTTCGACACCCCTCGGCCGATCTCTGCGACCGTCGACATCACCTTCGGGAGCATTCGTTTCGTCGCCGGTGACCGCTCCGACACCGTTGTCGAGGTTCGCCCCGTCGACCCTTCCTGGGAGCTCGACGTCAAGGCCGCCGAGCAGACCGGCATCGATTTCGCCAACGGGAAGCTGGTCGTCAAGCAGCCGAAGTTGCGCAACCTGTGGACCACCAAGTACGGCGCGGTGGAGGTGCTGGTCGAGCTGCCGACCGGGTCGGACGTGCGGGGTGACACCGCGAACGGCGGGTACCTCGTCGAGGGCTCGGTCGGCTCGTGCCAGCTGAAGACCCCCACCGGGGACATCCGGGTCGAGCAGGCCACCGGCGCTCGGCTGCGGACCACCGCCGGCAAGATCACCGTGGACCGCGTGTCCGGCCAGGCCGACGTCAGCGGGAACGGGGGCATCCGGCTGCGCCAGGTCGACGGCGGCGCGGTGGTCAAGAACATCGGCGGTGACATCTGGGTCGGCGAGGTCGCCGGCGACCTGCGGGTGAGCTCGGCCAACGGCGGCATCACCGTTGACGTGGCGCGTGCCGCGGTCGACGCCAGGACCGCCAGCGGCGACATCCGCGTCGGCGAGCTCGGCAGCGGCGCGGTCGACCTGTACACCCCCACGGGTGAGGTCGAGGTCGGCGTTCCTCGGGGCACCGCCGCCAGGCTGGACGCGCACACCTCGGCCGGACGGGTGCACAACCGCCTGGAAGCCTCCGAGCCGACCGACCGAACCGTCAAGGTGCGCGCCCGCAGCCACGGCGGCGACATCATCGTCCGCCCCGCCTGACACCTCTCCTCGCTCGCGAGACGGCCCGCGTCCCTTCTTCCCCTGCCGTGATGGCACCACCGTGGCATCGCCATGCCCGGAATCGACGCCGAAAAAGGACAGAACAGATGACCACCACTCAGGACTACCAGGCCGCGGAGCAACTCCTGCGCCGAATGGCCCGCCCTGGCGAGCTCGTCGTCGGGGACAAGATCAGGCCGCAGTGGATCGACGGAGGAGCCCGTTTCTGGTACGGGGTGAGCAACGGGGTCGGCAAGCGGTTCGTGCTGGTCGACCCGGCCGCGGGCACCCGCGAGCCGGCCTTCGACCACGCCCGGCTCGCCGCCTCGCTGACCGCGGCCTCCGGGCAGCAGGTCGACCCCGAGGCGCTGCCTTTCAGGGCCATCGAGCCGGCCGGGAACGCCGTGGAGTTCGACGCGTTCGGCGAGCATTGGCGCTGCCGCCTGGACAGCTACGCCTGCGAGCGGGCCGAGGGCGTGCCGCCGGGCAATCCGCTGGAGGTGCCGTCACCTGACAAGAAGTTCGCGGTGTCCCAGCGGGGGCACGACCTGTGGGCGCGCTCCCTCTCCGATGGCCGCGAGTGGGCGCTGACCACCGACGGCGAGCCCGCCTACCGGTACGGGTCCGGCCCGGACTGCACGAGAAACCCCACCCTGCTGCGCAAGTTCGGCCTACCGCACCTCCCACCGGCCGTGGCCTGGTCGCCCGACTCGACGCGCGTGCTGGCGCACCGGACCGATGAGCGCGGCGTCCGGCAGACCCACCTGGTGGAGGCCCGGCCCGCCGACGGCGGCGCCCCGGTGCTGCGCACCCAGCGGTACGCCTACGCCGGGGACGAGGAAGTGCCGCAGGCCGAGCTGATCGTGCTGGACGTCGCCGAGGGCACGGTGGTCCGCGCGCAGGCCGAGCCGCTGCTCATGTCGCAGCTGTCGCCGATCATGGTCAAGTGGGCGTGGTGGGCGGACGACAGCTCGGCGGTGTACTACCTCGGCCAGCCCCGCGACCTGCGCACGCTCACCCTGCACCGGCTGGACCCGGCCACCGGCGAGGTCACCACTGTGCTCAGCGAGACCGGGGCCACCCGCGTGGAGCCGAACCAGTGGATGACCTCGGCGCCGATCGTGCGGGTGCTGGCCGACGAGGTGCTGTGGTACTCGCAGCGGGACGGCTGGGGCCACCTGTACCGGTACGACCTGCGCACCGGCGCGCTGCTCGGGCAGGTCACCTCCGGGCGGTGGGCGGTGCGGCAGATCCTGCACGTCGACGAGGCCGAGCGGGTGGTGTACTTCATCGCCGCCGGGCTGGTCGGGGAGGACCCGTACCGGCGCACGGTGTGCCGGGCCAACCTGGACGGCACCGGCTTCGCCAAGGTCACCGACGACGAGCTGGACCACATCGTCACGGCGCCGGACACCATGGCGTACTTCATCGACTCCGCGTCCACTGTGGATACACCGCCGGTGTCCAGCGTCCGCGACTGGACCGGTCGGGTGCTGGTCGAGCTGGAGCGCGCCGACATCGGCAAGCTCACCGCCATCGGCTGGACGCCACCGGAACGGTTCCGCGTCAAGGCGGCCGACGGGGTGACGGACATCTACGGGGTGCTGTACCGGCCGCGGGGGTTCGATCCGGCCCGGCGCTACCCGGTGGTGGACAGCGTCTACCCCGGCCCGCATCTCACCCGGGTCGACCCGTGCTTCGACCCCGGCGGGATGGGCGCCGACGCGGAACCCATCGCGGCGCTGGGCTTCGTGGTCGTCGCGATGGACGGGCGAGGCACCCCCGGGCGGAGCAAGGCCTTCCACGACGCCTCCTACGGCCACGTGGCCGATGCCGGATCCCTGGCCGACCACGTCGCCGCGCTGCGGCAGCTGGCCGAGACCCGGCCGTGGATGGACCTGGACCGGATGGGCGCGTTCGGCCACTCCGGAGGCGGGTTCGCCACCGTGCGGGCGATGCTGGACTTCCCCGAGGTCTACAAGGCCGGAGTCGCCCTCTCCGGCTCGCACGACTCGCGCTACTTCATGCAGGGCTACGCGGAGGCATACGACGGCGCGGACAACCCCGAGGCATGGGCTCGGTCATCCAATGTGGACATCGCGGATCGGTTGGCGGGCAAGCTGCTGCTCATCCACGGCGAGATGGACGACCAGGTCCACCCGGCCCACACGCTGCGGCTGGCCGACCGGCTCATCGCCGCAGGCAAGGACTTCGAGCTGCTCATCGTGCCCGGGGCCGAGCACCTGTTCATCGACTGCCTGCAGTACGTCCGCACGCGCGGCTGGGACTTCCTGGTGCGCGAGCTGATGGGCACGCAGCCGCCCGCCTACCGCCCCGCACCCATCACCATCGACCCCGAGTTGCTCGGCGAGTTCTTCGCCTGAGCCGAAAACCCGATCCCCACCGGCGATCATTCCGGGCCGAGCAGGCAGGTTGCCTGCTCGGCCCGTTGTGCGTGCTCAGGCGTGCGCACGCCGTGTCAGGGGTCGTGTCAGGCCGACGGCAGGTCGGTGTCAGGTCGGCCGATGACAGTGATCGCATGACGGATTCAGCGATCACGGCCTCCGGGTTGCGGAAGGCCTACCAGGACAAGACAGTGCTCGACGGCATCGATCTGGACGTCCGCGCGGGCACGATCTTCTCCCTGCTCGGTCCGAACGGGGCCGGCAAGACGACGACGGTGAACGTGCTGACCACGCTGGCGAAGGCCGACGGCGGGACGGTCCGGGTGGCCGGGCACGACCTCGCGACCGAGGCCAAGGCGGTGCGCGCGGCGATCGGGGTCACCGGCCAGTTCGCGGCGGTGGACGAGCTGCTGACGGGGCAGGAGAACCTGCAGCTGATGGTGGACCTGAACCCCGCCAACGGCGGCAAGCGGGTCGTCGCGGAGCTGCTGGAGCGCTTCGATCTGGTCGAGTCGGCGCGGAAGCCCGCGTCGACCTATTCCGGGGGCATGCGCCGGAAGCTCGACCTGGCCATGACGCTCGTCGGCAACCCGCGGATCATCTTCCTGGACGAGCCGACGACGGGCCTGGATCCGCGCAGCCGTCGCACGATGTGGTCGATCATCCGCGAGCTGGTGGGCGATGGCGTGACCATCTTCCTCACCACCCAGTACCTCGAGGAAGCCGACCAGCTCGCCGACCGGATCGCGGTGCTCGACCACGGCCGCCTCGTCGCCCAGGGCACGCCCGACGACCTCAAGCGCCAGATCCCCGGGACGCACGTCCGGCTCCGGTTCACCACCGTCGCCGAACTCCACGAGGCCGCGCGGCTCATCGCCGACTCCACGCGGGACGACGAGGCGCTGACCCTGCGGGTTCCCAGCGACGGCGGGACGAAGTCGCTGCGGGCCCTGCTGGACAGGCTCGACGAGCACTCGCTCAACGCCGAAGGCTGCACCGTGCACACGCCGGACCTCGATGACGTTTTCCTCGCCCTCACGGGCCGCACCGCGGAGGTGGTCGCGAAATGAAATCCCATTCGATGGTGATGTTGCGTCGCAACTTCAAGCACATCACCCGGAATCCGACCTCGGTGTTCAACGCGGTCCTGATGCCGGTCGTGGTCATGCTGATGTTCGTGTACATGCTCGGTGACGCCTTCAGCGTCGGTGTCGACTACGTCGACTACGCGACGCCGGGCATGCTCCTGCTGGCCGTCTGCTACGGGCTGGGTTCCGTGGCGACGTCGGTGAACTCCGACATGACCAAGGGCATCATCAACCGCTTCAAGGTCATGGACGTCTCCCGCGGTGCGGTGCTGACCGGTCACGTCATCGCCAGCCTGCTGACCAATCTGGTCGCCATCGCGGCGATCATCGGAGTCGCCTTCCTGCTGGGATTCAGCCCGTCGGCGAGCCTCCTCGACTGGCTCGGCGTGGTCGGTGTCGTCGCGCTGCTCGGTTTCGCGGCGGGCTGGCTCACGGTCGCCTTGGGAATGGCCGCGAAGTCTCCGGAAACGGCGGGCCTGTCCTCGGTGCCGCTGGTCATGCTCCCGTTCTTCAGCAGCGCGATCGTGCCTGCGGAGAAGATGGGGCCCGGCCTCCGGGAGTTCGCGGAGTACCAGCCCTTCACGCCGATCATCGAAACCCTGCGCGGGCTTCTCAACGGCACACCGTCGTCCGGCTACGCGATCGCCGCGATCGCCTGGTGCGTCGGGATCGCTCTCGTCGGGTACCTGTGGGCGTCCGCCACGTTCAACAAGCGAGCGTGACCGCGACCAGCTCGCGCCAGCTCGCCTGCGCCCCCTCCTGCGTCACCTCGGTGAACCGCGTGTCACCGAGGTGGCGCCGCGCGGCCTGCTCGATCCGGCCCACATCCGGGTGGGAACGATCCGGCAGACCGCGCACACCGGCGCTCGCCGCGAGCAGCCGCGCGGCTTGCTCGTACTCCTGCTGACGCAGCGCCAGGTCCGCGATCCCCACGATCACCTGCGCGATCCCGAGTGCGTTCCCCGCCTCGTCCGCCGCCTGGGCGGCTGCGGCGCGGTGTTCGCGGGCCTCGTCGAGATCCTCGGCGAGGTAACCGAGCAGGTCGTGCCTCGTCGCGCGGATGCTCGCCCGCTCGGCGTTATCGCCCAGCATCGCCGTCGCGACGTCGAGTTGCCGGTGTGCCTGCTCGGCGTCGTCGCTCCAGCGGGCGAACTGCGCCTTCGACAGGGCCAGCTCGGTCAGCGCCCCAGGCCAGGCGACCCGTTCCGCGGACCGCTGCGCCTCTGCCATGGCAGCCGCACTCGACTCCTCGTCCCCCGCCAGCCAGTACAACTGGGCCTGCCGCGACCGCATCGGCACCACGTCCTCGGCGGCGCCGACCTCGGTGACGACCGCGATCGCCTGCTCGTAGTACGTGCACGCACTGGCGAACTCGCCGCGCACGGCGATCCGGTCCGCCAGCTCGGTCAAGGCGAACGAAATCCCCCACCGTTCGCCCAGTGCGCGAAACTCGGTGAGCGCCGTCTCGAGATGGGCATCCGCATCCCGGTCGCCGTGGCCGAGCATGATCCGCATCTTGCCCAGCTGCAGCCGGGCGAGAGCGCGCGCCCAGGGATCCTCGTCGGTGAGCAGCGGTTCCCACGCAGGAACGTACGCGTCCGGCGTTTGCACCAGGCGTTCCAGCGCGGCGACGAGCCCTACCGCCGGGTGATGGCTTCGGACGCGTCGGCTGATCTCGTACACCTCGTGGATCAACTCCGCCGCCTGGAACTGGTCGCTCTCCCGCCCGGAGGTCATGAACCCCGTGGCAAGCGCGTACACGATGCCCCGGACCTCATCGGCCACCTCGCCGGGCATGGCGATGGCCGCCATGAGCAGCTCGTTGCCCTCGACCTTGTGCCCGCCGAGCCACCAGTACCAGCCGGCGGTCGCGGCGAGCCGCATCGCCCCGTCCGCTTCACCGGCGGCGAGCGCACCGCGCATCGCGGCGCCGATGTTGTCGTGCTCGGCCTCGAGCGCGGCGAGCCATTCCAATTGTTCGGCGCGGCGGAGGTGCGGCTCCGCGATCCCGGTGAATTCGGTGAAGTACGCGAGATGCGCCCGGCGCGTCAGGTCCGATTCCCCCGCCTCCGCGAGACGCTGCCCGGCGTACTCCTTGATCGTGCCGAGCATCCGGTAGCGCGGCGCCCGGTCGCCCTCGGTGACCACCAGCGACTTCTCGGTCAGCGCGGTCAGCAGCTCGAGCACCTCATCCGGCTCGACCGCATCGCCGGCGCAGACCTGTTCGGCCGCTTCCAGACTCGCGCCACCGGAGAACACCGAGAGCCTGCACAGGACTGATCGTTCGGCGTCGGTGAGCAGCTCCCAGCTCCAGTCGATCACCGCGCGCAGCGTCCGGTGCCGGGGCAGCGCGGTCCGGCTGCCGCCGGTCAGCAGGCGGAACCGGTCGTCGAGCCGGTTGGCGAGCTGATCGAGCGACATGGTGCGCAGCCTGGCCGCGGCGAGCTCGATCGCCAGCGGCATGCCGTCCAGCGCCTGGCAGATGCGCGCCATGGTCGACATCGTGCGGGCGTCGATCGCGAGGTCCTTGCGCACCGTGCCGGCTCGGTCCCGCAGCAGCCGGACGGCCGGCGAGGACTCGATCTCGCCGGGGCCGGCGTCCTCCCCGGGCAGGACCAACGGCGCGACCGGCCACAGCGCCTCGCCGGTGATGCCGAGGGATTCCCGGCTCGTCGCGAGGATCCGCAGCCGCCGGCACTCCCCGAGCACCCGGTGGGCGAACGCCGCGGCGGACTCGATCACGTGCTCGCAGTTGTCCAGGACCAGCAACATCTCCCGCTCGCGGACCGCGGCGATGAGCCGGTCCGTCGGCTCCGCATCCGGTGCGTCGCCGAGCAGCGCATCCCGCAGCCGGAGCGCGGCGAGCGTCGCTTGCGCCACGTCACCGTCGGCGCCGATGGCCGCGAGCTCGACCAGCCAGGCCCCGTCCGGCAGGTCGCCGAGCAGCGTGCGCGCGGTTTCCGCGGCCAGCCTGGTCTTGCCCGAGCCGCCCGGCCCGATCAGGGTGGTGAGCCGATGGTCGGTGACGAGTTCGCGGACCGCGGCGACATCGGCGTCCTTGCCGACGTAGCTGGTCAGCTCGGCGCGCAGGTTGGTCTTCCGAGTCTCCTCCCGCCGGCCCAACTCGCCCCGCAGCAGCGAGACGTGCAATGCGGACAGCTCCGGCGAGGGGTCGACGCCCAGCTCGTCGGCCAGGATTTCCCTCGTGCGCTCGTACACGAGCAGCGCCTCGGTGTCGCGACCGGTCGCGACGAGGGCGCGCATCAACGCGGCGACGAGCCGTTCCCGCACCGGGTGCGCGGCCACCAGGTCGGTCAGTTCCGTGACCAGCTCCGCGCCGTGGCCGAGGTCGATCTCCGCATCGAACCGGTCCTCCATGGCTGTCAGGCGCAGCCCCTCGAGCCGGGTGACCGCAGCGTCGAACGCGGCGCTATCGGACAAACCGACGTCCTGCATGGCCGCACCGCGCCACAGCGCGAGGGCCTCGCGCAGCCGCCGCACCCCCTGCGAATCCGCGTCATCGCGGGCGTGGGCCACGAGGCGTTCGAACCGCACGGCGTCGACGGCGTCGGGTTCCGCCTTCAACCGGTAGCCGTTCGGCTGCCCCTCGACCGACCCTTCCGGCAGCGCTTTTCGCAGCCGGGAGACCAAGCGTTGCAAGGCGTTCGCCGCGTCGGCGGGCGGGTTCTCGCCCCAAATCCAGTCGACGAGCGTCGCCTTCGGGACGACGTGACCCGGTTCGAGGGCGAGGGCGATCAGCAGTGCGCGCAACCGGGCGCCCGGCACGTCGGCTGGGACGCCGTCATCCGTGCGAACTTCGAATGAGCCAAGCATCCCGATGTGCACCCGGCCGATTTTGCCATGGGTGATCGGCAGGGCTCCGGCTGATGACGCAGCGCAGGAGGTGGGCGGGTAGGTGTTGATGCGTTCGGCGTAGCGGGTTGCCGTGCCGTTCGACGACGTTGCGCTGCTCGTCGAAGGCCGCCGTCATCGGTGTCAGAGCCGTGTCAGGCGCATGTCAGGTCCGGCGGCGATCGTGATCGCAACAACCGCCGCGAAAGGAAAGCCGATGACTCGAACGGTTCCCGTCCCGCAAGGCCTCCCCATGGAGCGGAATGCGGGCCCCTTCGACCCGCCCCGCGAAATCTCCCTGCTGCGCGAGGCCCGCCCGGTCAGCCCCATGCTCTTCCCCGACGGTCACGAGGGCTGGCTCGTCACCGGCTACGAGGCGGTCCGCCAGCTCATGGCCGACACCCGGTTCAGCTCCCGCCAGGACATCGGCGTGATTCACGTGCCGTACGAGACCCCCGGCATGCCCGCCGCGACCGAACCTTCCCCGCAGATGCCGGGCCTGTTCATCGCCATGGACCCGCCGGACCACACCCGGTTGCGGCGCAAGCTCACCGGCGCCTTCACCGTCAAGCGCATGAGGATGCTCGAAGAGCAGATCATCGCCGTCACCGAGCGGCAGCTGGACGAGCTGGCGCGCCTCACCCCGCCGGTCGACCTGGTCAAGGAGTTCGCGCTGCCGGTGCCCTCGCTGGTGATCTGCGAACTGCTCGGCGTGCCCTACGCCGACCGGGAGAACTTCCAGGTCAACTCCGCCCAGTTCATGGTCAGGGACCAGACGCTCGAGCAGAAGGTGGTCGCGATCGGCGCGATGAACGCGTACCTCGCCGAACTGGTCACGCAGAAACGCGCCGACCCCGGCGACGACATCCTGTCCGACCTGGCCCGCCACGACGACCTCACCATCGAGGAGCTGACCGGCGCGGCCTTCCTGCTGCTGCTCGCGGGTCACGAGACCACCGCCAACATGCTGTCGCTGGGCACCTTCGCGCTCCTGGAGCACCCCGAGCAGCTGGCCGAACTGCGCGCCAACCCGGATCTGCTCCCGGATGCCGTCGAAGAGCTCATGCGCTACCTGTCCGTCGCCGACATCTTCTTCCGCTACGCCACGGAGGACATCGAACTCGGCGGTGAAACGATCCCCGCGGGATCGACCGTGGTCGTCTCGCTGCTGGCCGCCAACCGCGACCCGCAGCGCTTCGACAACCCCGACACCCTGGACGTCCACCGCAAGGCCCGCGGTCACCTGTCCTTCGGCCACGGCATCCACCAATGCCTCGGCCAGCAGCTGGCCCGCATCGAGATGCGCGCCGGTTTCGACGGACTGCTGCGCCGCTTCCCGACCCTCGAACTCGCCGTCCCCGCCGACGAGGTGGAGCTCAAGACCGACATGAACATCTACGGCGTCCACGAACTCCCGGTCACCTGGGCGGAAAAGGCCGGGTAGAGCCGTCGGCTCAAGAGCGCCAAGGCACGCCGGCGAGGCGCCAGTGCGCCTGGCTAAAGTCTGGGGCGCGCATCGTAGCTCCCTTGTTGCGGTCACAGCTCCCCGGCGATCTTGTTGATGAGCTCAAGCGACTCTGCCGGGTTCAGCGCCTGCTCTTCAAGAGCGCTGTAGTACGGGATATATGAAGCAATTTCATCGGGGTCCTCGACCACCCAAATTCCGGCCATGCTCGAAAGGAGCCACCGTATGCCCGCCCCGCGTGACGATCAGCCCGAGGTGACCAGGCTGCCGATCCCGGTGCCCGTCGAAGTCGACCCCGTGGCCATCGGAGTCGGAGCTGAGGTCGATCAAGACCAGGACGAAGTCGAAGACCATGGCTGAGTAGTTTTCGCTTTTCCAGTCCGAGGCCGACGCGGTAGAGATGATCTGCGGAGTCGGCCTCGGGTCGCGTGAGCTGATTGAGTGACGTTGCAGCACAAGAGATTTCAATACAAGATCATCTGAGTATCGTTTCCCGCCTGGGCAAACCACGGTAAGGGGGAACGTTGGTTTACGGAGATCGCGACCTGCGCCCGGATCAGGACGACGTGGCGCCATCGGTGATCGGTGCTGAATTCGTCGCACCGCTGAATGGTGACGAGGAGCTGCCGGCGACCGTGTACCTGTCGACTGAGCGGGTCAACAAGGACGACAAGGATGTCACGCTGGAGTTGCGCGACACGGCGGACGGCCACCGAGCACTTCTTGCGTTCACGTCACTGAAGCAGCTCGTTGCCGGGTGTGGGGACGGTCAGCCGTGGGTCGCTGTGCAGGGCGGGCAGGTCGAGGAAATCAAGAGCCGTAGCGGCGCCGACGTCGTCCTGTGGGATGCCGCATTGCCGCCCGAAGAACGTCGCACGAGGTTTCAGCAGGGGGACTGAATGACAGATCTGAAGGCGGACCCGGCGCTGTTGGAAGCGCTGGCAAGCCGACTCCGCAACGCGAGCGCGGACCTGGAAAGCCAAGCAGCGCCCCCGCCGGATCCGCAGGCCGGCATCGTCACCGGCGCCGTGCAGGGTGCGCTTGCGCTTTTGACCGGTGCATTGGGCAATCTCTCGATCGGCATGGGCGCGATCGGTGACGCGACGGCCGAAAGCCGAGCCGTTTACGTCGAACACGACTACGGGCACGCTGCCGCCATGCAGGCAGCCGAGCTCAACGCCGAGCAACCGCAATAGACCTCGCTGGGGAAAGGTCGCTGAACATGCCGCTGAATACCGAAGTCAAAGGAGATCCAGACAGCCTGACCGCCGTCTGTGACTGGGCGAACACGCAGTCCGACGGCGCCGAGGAAGCAGCACGGCAAATCCAGCTCACCAGCGCAGAGTCGGAGTCAGGTTGGCGCGGAGCAGCAGCGGACGGTTTCCGTGCCGTGTTGATCGCGGCAGGCATGATGGCCGGCACCGAGGTCCGGGCCCTGCAAGACACCTGCAGCGCGCTGCAAACCCACGCCGACGACCTGAACACGGTCAAGGCGATGATGCAACGAGCACAAGACGTGGCCGCTCTCGGCGGCCTGCTGGTCCACGGATTCAAGATCGAAGAGCCAGGGCCTGCGCCGGCCGATCCGACGCCACTGCCCACAGGGCGGCCGGCCACCCCGGAGGAGACCCAGGAGCATGCGGCGGCTGTCGAAGCCCAACGGGCCTTTGACCGGAAGGCGCAGGCGTACGCAGAGGCCAGCCAGATCGTGAAGGAAGCGCGGGATAAGGAATCGCAGTCCCAACACGTACTGGTGCGGTTCCTGTCGGGTGTCCTCGACCCGGCGAAACTCTCGCTCACGCTTACCGATATATGCGCGGGCTTCATCGGCGCGACCGCGGTTCGGAACAGCCAGTACAAGCGGTTCGCCGACGATGCAATGACGAAGGCCGAGCGCGCCGCGAAGCTGACGACAAGCCAGAACTTGAGCTTGGCCAACCGCGGCAAGGCCACGGCGATTCAGATCACGAACGACCTCAAAGCCAAGGACGCCCTCGATCAAGCCGTGGCTACTCGCGCGGCGCGGGTGATCGACCGGTTTCCGCCTAGGGTGCAGGCCACGCTCCGCGGGCTCGACGTGAAGCTCATTCCCAAGGGGTTCACACCTGCTAGCCCCTGGCTGCAAGGTGCGTCGAAGTTCGGAAAGATCATTCCTGGCCTGGGGCTTCTTGCCACGGCTGGTGGCATCGGTTACGACATCAGCCAGGGCAAAGACCCGACCATCGCGGTCGCCAGCGGAACGGGCAGCCTGGTGACCGGGGCGATCGTCGGCGCGGCGATCGGCGGCCCACCCGGAGCCATCGTGGGCGGCGTCGTCGGCGTCGGCGTCGGCTTCGCGATAGACGAGTTCGGCGACGACCTGATCAACATCGGCAGGCGTCTGGAAGACATCAACCCGAAGATGACCAGGTAGGGAACGTGGCCGAATCACTTCCCCCGCGCCCTCACCCTCGAACTGGCGATCCTAGGCCGCCGAAGGCGCCCCGGATCACCGTGTGGACCAAGCTGCCGCGGAGATCGTCGAAGCTGGCTCGGTACCCGAAGGCGCCGGAAGGACGGGGCCCGATACTGGAGTGGTATCAGGCGACGATCGACTCGGCGATCCTGTCCGGCCTGGCCGTATCGGCAATCATGTTCGTCCTGATGTGCCTCCGGGACTGGGGCTTCGACTGGATGAGCACTTGGTGGCTCTGGATTTTCGTCGTCGCACCGGTGATTCTCTGGCCACTGTGGATTCTGGCTTTCCACTCGTCCGGGATCTCGGCCGGCGCCGACTGGCTCGCGGTCAAAAAGGGCTACATCGACACCTACGAGCTCACCGAGGCCAGAGTCGAAGGCGCCAGCGGAGGACTCGCCTGGACCCTGGAACTCACGGACAAGAAGGGTGTGGAGTTGTCAATCGACGCAGCCGACATCGAGGCCAACCAGGCACTCTGGGATCTCGTCTACAACGGTATCCGCTACTCCGTCCAACGCGGCAGCGCCAAGACCAACCCGCGCGCGCTGGACAAGCTGCGGCTGCGGTAATCAATAACGTCGATGCTTGAGAATTGATGGCTCTTGCTGCGGGCGGTGTCAGCTGGTGGAGGCGTCCTTCCAAGAGCGCGCGCTTCTCCACGATGTTCAAAGCCATCCGGGGGCTGGTGTTGGTGCCGGCGGAATCCGCTAGTAGGGGAAGACGTCGCGGTAGTACTTGCCGGGCGGTGGCTCGTAGGCGGCGTCGAACCAGTCGTGCGCTATCGACAACCTCCCGGACAAGCGGGACAGGATCGCTTCCGCGGCACCCAATATCGCGGGGAACAGGGACTTCAGCCCGGGGCAGGTGGTGTCCGCCGCGAGGAGCAGTGCGCGGAAGTAGAACTCGACCGACTCGTGCGCGTACCCGGCGAGCTGGTAGCGACTCGTGACCAGCACGGCGGATCTGCTGCTCGGATGCGTCCGCAAGCGCGACAAGAGCCGGGAAAGCCGCTGACGCCGGGGTGCCGTTCCCCGGCCCGGCCTGCCTGTCGGTGGGGCTTCCATTCGTTCAAGTCGGCGGGGGAGCGGGGTTGGGAGGGTGTGCTGATGATCAGGAGAATCCTTGCTTACGCGGATGGCGACGACCTCGTTGCGTCTCGGGACTTCTACGTCGAGGTGCTCGGGCTGGAGGTCGCGATGGAAGATCCGGTGCTCGGCTTGCGGTCGCCGGCCGATCCCGCGGCTCAGGTCCTCATTCCTCCGCCGGGGATGGAAGACCCCGCGCCGCGCTTCGGGATAGACGTCGGCGAACCGGCGGCGGTCGATGCGGCTCACGCCGAGGCCCTGCGTCGCGGATTGCGCGTCGTCCACCCGCTGACCAACGAGCCTTGGGGCGTGCGCCGCTTCTTCGTGGAGGACCCGAGCGGAACGGTGGTCAACGTGCTCGCACATCTGCCTCGACGGTGACCGCGGAGGCCAGTGAGGAAGCCGGTGCGGTGCCGATCGGGTCGAGCTCGTTCGTTCGGCACCGCCACCGGTGACCCTTGCGAATCCATCGGCGGGAAAGCCGGCTCTGAGAACCCAGAACAACAGCGCCCGCAATCCATCTCGATCGGCGGTGAGATCCGTGGCGGCTTCTTCGCGTCGGACATGGCCGGCGCCCCGGAGTCAGTGACCGGCCCCGTCAGGGCCGACGCGGATTCACATCGACCCTGACTCCTCGGCGTTCATGTCGTAGTGCGGGCGCTAGGGCATCGTCATCCGCCGGGCGATGAGCCATGCCGCGATCAGCCCGGCGGTGGCGAGGGAACTCGCGACGACGAAGGGGTCGGTGCTCGTTGCCGGGGTTGGGGCGAAGGCGATGCCGATGTAGAGGGCGATTCCCGTCGAGCCGCCGAGTTGGTCCGCCGCTCGCTGAACTCCCGATGCCACTCCCGCATCCGCTTCGGTCACACCGGTGACCGCCGCGTACTGCAGGCCGACCAGGCCGAAGCCCATGCCCGCCGCGATCAGCACCATCGCCGGAATCGTCGCCGCTGCGCCCGCTCCGCCGGACGACGGGATCGCGATCGCCGCCATTCCCGCTGCGGTCAAGGCGATTCCGGCTCCGGCGCATGCCCGGGCGCCCCAACGCTTCAGCAGTCGCGGCACGAACGTCGCGGCCGCGACCAGCGAGATCGCCAGCGGGAGGAGCGTCAGCCCCGCCTCGAGCGGGGTGAGGAGGGCGCGTTGCTGGAGGTGGAGGGTGAACAGCATGAACGACGTCGACAGCGCCGCGCTGAGCAGCGCGGTGGCGAGGTTGGCCAGCACCCGCGTCTTGTTGCGGAAGAACGTCAGCGGGATCAGCGGCGCCGCTGATCGCCTTTCCACCACGACGAAAAGCGCCCCGGACACCGCCGACGCGATCAGGGCGACGACCATGAGCCATGGCGTCGTGCCGCCTTCGCCCGCCTCGATGACGCCGAACGCGAACAGCAGCGGAGTGAGCGTCAGCAGCAGCGAACCCAGCAGGTCGAGCGGAACGCGTGCGACGGCACCGTCCGCCGGGATCAGCGCGATGGCGCCGATGATCACCAGCACCACGAATGGAACGCTGACGAGGAAGATCCACCGCCAACCGTAGAGTTCCGTGATGACCCCCGAGAGCACGAATCCCACCACGAGACCCGTGCTCCCCACCGCCGCCCACACGCTCAGCGCGCGCGAGCGGCGAGGACCTTCGGGGAACATCAGGACGATCGTCGCCATCGCCGCCGGCAGCGCGAACGCCTCGCCCACGCCCTGCAGAAGCCGCGCCACCACCAGCAACGGGAAAGACGACGCGAGGCCGGCGAGCAGCGAGGCGGCCCCGAAGAGCGCTGTCCCCGCGATCAGGACGCGTCGTCGGCCGAGCACGTCGCCGAGGCGGCCGCCGAGCATCAGCAGTCCGCCGCCGGTGATCGTGTACGCGACGACGACCCAGGTCAGCTCGCGGGCGCTGACGCCCAAGCTCGCCCCGATCGACGGCAGCGCCACGTTCACCACGGTTACGTCGATGGCGATGAGGAACTGCAGCGTGGCGAGGCAGCCGAGAACGGACCACGCCCGGATGTCAGCCCGGCGTGGATTGGAAATGTCTGAGGTCAAGAGGGTGCTCCGATACCCGAGAGGAATCTGAGCAGCACGAAGAGGCCGCTCCGGTCCAAGACGTGGAGCGGCGGAGCGTTAGGAGAGCACCGCCGCTAGCGGAGCGTCCTCGTGACAGCGGCAGCGGCCGTGGCAGAAGCGCCAGACATGCTGCGCACGCTAGCACCTCCGCGAGCGCGGGCCACAACGGTTTTTCGCTACTTCTCCGGCTTGAGGTGCTCGGTCAGGAAGTCGATCTGATCCGCGACGGCCTGCCCGACGGCCGGTGGGTGGTAGATCGTGAAGTGGTCGGCGTCGTAGTGCTTGAGCACCGCGCGAGGTGCGGTGGCGGCGACCTTCGCCGCGATCGCCGGATCGATGAGGTTCTCGCGGTCGCACGCGCACACCAGCAGCGGACAACGCACGCGCGCGGCTTGCGCGGACGCGTTGTAGAACAACATGCCCAGCCCCGAGCTGGCGGTGATCCGGTTGTCGAACCGGTAGCCGGGCGGCGTGACCGACTGCCAGCCCTCCAGCGCCCCGGGCTGGTTGACGAACGCCGGCTCGCCGGGCCGGCCCACGAGCCGCACGTATCGCCGGGGAAGGCGGAGCGCGGTGCGCACCAGGTCGGAGATGATCGGCACGGTGAACCGGGCGAGGTGCCGCACTCCCGCCCGGGCGACGACCGCGCGCCCGCTGAGCACCGGGCATTGCACGACCGCGGCGGCTAGCTCGGGATGGCGAGCGGCCGCCGCGATCACGTGGCTTGCGCCGAAGGACGTTCCCCACAACGCCATCCGCTCGGGATCGAGTTCCGGGCGGGAGCGGGCGAACGCGAGAGCGGCGTCGACGTCGGTGGCGTACCGGCGCCGGCTCACCAGTTGGCGCGGCCGGCCGCCCGACTCGCCGAGGTGGCGGAAGTCGAACGCCACCACGGCCAGGCCCGCATCGGAGAACCACTTCTCGTACTGGCCGAGCATCATCTCGTGCGTTGCCCCGCCGCCGTGCACCAGCACGACGACCGGATGCGGTCCCGGGCCGGCCGGCAGCGTCAGCCACGCCGCGCACCGGTCGTCGCCGGCGGGGAAGGTCGTGCGGATCGTCATCGCGCCTCGCTTTAGGTACGTTGTACGTGAACGGTGCCGAGTTAAACACGTACGACGTACTTAATCAAGGAGGAGCATGCCCGCACCCAGGAAGTTCACGCGGGAACAGCTGCAGGCCGCCGCCCTGGCGCTGGTCGACGAGCAGGGGCTGGCCGGGTTGACCATGCGCAGCCTCGCGACGGCGCTGGGCACCGGCCCGATGACGATCTACAACTACGTCGACGGGCGCGAAGGGCTGGAGCAGCTGGTCACCGAGGCCGTGATGGCCCAGGCGAGCTGGGCGGCCGAACCTCCCGGCGACTGGGCGGACGAGGTGCTCGCGGTCGCGGGGGGGATGTGGCGCGCCGTGCGCGCTCACCCGCACGCCATCCCGCTGATCCTCACCCGGCGCAGCCTCGACGTGGCCACGCTCGCGCCGGCCGAGGCGCTGTTGCAGGCACTGGCGCGCGGCGGCCGGTCCGGGGCCGAGCTTCTCGTGGCGTTCCGCGCGGTGTCCGGATTCATCACGGGTTTCGCGCAGGCCGAACTCGCCGGTCCGCTGTCCGCGGCGCGCGGCGAAGATCTCTCGGCGATCACCGATCGGGTCGAAACCCTGCCGCCGGAACGCTTTCCGAAGCTGATCGAGATCGCGCGCGCCGCTGCGGAGAGCGAACCCGAGGCCGAATTCCGCGCTGGGCTGCGGATAATCCTGGCGGGACTCAAGGCATAGGGCGGCGCGCCGGCGTTGGTAGCCTTCCGGTATGCCTGTTTCCGGGGCCGTGCGAGAGCGGATCCGCACCTTCTTGGATGCGGATGACGAGATCCGGTACGTCTTTCCCGCCAGCATCCTGATGAGCATCCAGTCGAGTGTCCTGGTCGTGGTGAGCCGCAAGTCGATCACCGTGTTGTCGACGGGTTTCTGGTCGACGAAGGCGCCGAAGTCGGTCGTGGCGCGGCTTTCCCGCAACACCGTTCTCGGCCCGGTGGACGTGCAGTCCACGCCGTACTTCCGCCTGGACGGCGTCGACTACGAGATCGACGACGAGTACGTCGCCGTGGTCAACGCCGCCGACGCGGAAATCGCGTCGCCGCAGGACCTTCCGCGGGATCCGCTGCCGGACCTCTGAGTCCGCGGTGCCCGGTCGCCCGGCCGCGCTTCGGATCCCTGATACTCCGGTGGTTCGGTTCGGCTGGTCCTGGTTGGGGTTCTTCATTGAGTGTTGGGTCTGCGGTGCTGGCCGGGCTCGTGCGGCGGGTGCGCGACGGTTCGCCCCGGCTCGGTTCTTCCGGCCGGGAGGGACGGCTCGTCATCGTCGACGGGCCTGCCGGTTCGGGGAAGACGACGCTCGCCGCTCAGCTCGCTGAGGCGCTGCCCGCTCAGGTCGTGCACATGGACGATCTTTACGAGGGGTGGAGCGGGATGATCGGTGGCGTTGAGCGGCTCGGTGCGCAGGTGCTCGATCCGCTGGCCGCCGGTCGGGACGGTCGGTACCAGCGTTACGACTGGGACGCCGGTGCGTTCGCGGAGTGGCACGACGTTCCGCGCGCGCCCTACCTCGTCGTCGAGGGCTGCGGGGCGGGTGCGCGGCGGTTCGCCGACCTCACGACGCTCCTGGTATGGGTCGAGGCGGAGGACGCGGAGCGCCTCGCCCGCGGCGTCGAGCGCGATGGCGATGACTTGCGCGACCACTGGCACGCCTTCATGGCCGCCGAGCGCGCGGTCTACCAGGCCGAGGGCACTGCTCGGCGGGCCGACGTGCGCCTCGACGGGTGGGGCGCGGTCACCTGGCCCGCGGCGGGCCTGCAGGCGCGGGGAGCCTAGGCGTCGAGGTACCGGTGGCGGTCGTCGGCGGGCGAGATCAGGACCCGGCCTTCGCGGATCTGCCATTCGCTCGTGCCGTCGACCTCGTGGCTCGCGAGGAACAGGCCCCGGACTCGGTCGCCGTCCTCGTCGGAGGCGGGGATCCGGGCGATCTCGGCGAGCTGGTCGAGCAGCCAGCTCACCGCGAGCTCCCGGATGTCGCCGCCGTAGAAGGCGTAGCAGGTCCAGTTGAACTGCTGCCGGGGCAGGCCCCAGCCGCGCGAGTAGTGGTCGTCGTCGTGCGCGGAGATGATCTCCCGGATGGCGGCGAGCTGCTTCTGGTCGCACTCCAGCCAGCCCCTGATCGACACGTAGACACCCACTCGTCAGCCCTCCATCACTCGCCCGGGTCATTGTGATCTTCGGGCATGGCCGGCCCGTTCGGCCAGGTCACGACTGGTGCGGGCGCTCGCGCACCGGATCGGTCGCCGCTGCCGGAGGCACGCCGGGGAGTCTTTATTTGATTCGTTCCAGAAAAGCTGGTAGGTATGGAGGCATGCCGTCCATCGATGCCGCCGCCCTCCTCAAGGAGGCGTCGTTGCGGGTGACCCGTCCGCGGGTCGCCGTGCTCACGATGGTCTCGGACAATCCCCATGCGGACACCGACACCATCGCGACGGCGGTCCGCCGCGAGCTGGGTTCGGTGTCGACCCAGGCGGTCTACGACGTACTCCGCGCGCTGACCGAGGCGGGCCTGGTCCGACGCATCGAGCCGGCCGGTTCGCCCGCCCGGTTCGAGACGCGCGTGGGCGACAACCACCACCATCTGGTGTGCCGCAACTGCGGTGCCATCGCCGACGTCAACTGCGCGGTCGGCGAGGCTCCCTGCCTGCACACCGAGGATCCGCGCGGATTCGTGCTCGACGAGGCCGAGGTGACCTTCTGGGGCATCTGCCCCGACTGTCTCTCCCGTGCCGAGTGAGCCAGCAACCAACCCACCACCGAGGAGCGAGTTTTGCCCGAGAACAACCAGAAACCGTTGACCACGGTGGCCGGTGCGCCGGTCCCTGACAACCAGAACTCCCTGACCGCCGGTCCGCGCGGCCCGATGCTGCTGCAGGACGTCTGGTTCCTGGAGAAGCTGGCGCACTTCGACCGCGAGGTCATCCCGGAGCGCCGGATGCACGCCAAGGGCTCGGGTGCTTTCGGCACCTTCACGGTGACCAACGACATCACCCAGTACACCAAGGCGAAGATCTTCTCCGAGATCGGCAAGAAGACCGACCTGTTCATCCGGTTCTCGACCGTCGCCGGTGAGCGCGGCGCGGCCGACGCCGAGCGCGACATCCGCGGCTTCGCGCTGAAGTTCTACACCGACGAAGGCAACTGGGACGTCGTCGGCAACAACACCCCGGTGTTCTTCTTCCGCGACCCGCTGAAGTTCCCGGACCTCAACCACGCGGTGAAGCGCGACCCGCGCACCAACCTGCGCAACGCCGAGAACAACTGGGACTTCTGGACCAACCTCCCCGAGGCGCTGCACCAGGTCACGATCGTGATGTCGGACCGCGGCATCCCGGCGTCCTACCGCCACATGCACGGCTTCGGCTCGCACACCTACAGCTTCATCAACGCCGACGGCGAGCGGTTCTGGGTCAAGTTCCACCACCGCACCCAGCAGGGCATCAAGAACCTGACCGACGCCGAGGCCGAGGCGCTGGTCGGCAAGGACCGCGAGTCCCACCAGCGCGACCTCTTCGACGCGATCGAGCGCGGCGACTTCCCGAAGTGGAAGCTGTACGTGCAGATCATGCCGGAGGCCGACGCCGACACGTACAAGTACCACCCGTTCGACCTGACCAAGGTCTGGTCGAAGAAGGACTACCCGCTGATCGAGGTCGGCGAGTGGGAGCTCAACCGCAACCCCGACAACTACTTCGCCGACGTGGAGCAGGCCGCGTTCACCCCGGCGAACGTCGTGCCGGGCATCAGCTTCTCGCCCGACAAGATGCTGCAGGGCCGGCTGTTCTCCTACGGTGACGCCCAGCGCTACCGCCTGGGTGTGAACCACCACCAGATCCCGGTCAACGCGCCGAAGAACCCGGTGAACTCCTACCACCGCGACGGTGCCATGCGCATCGACGGCAACCAGGGCGCCACCCCGGGCATCGAGCCGAACTCCTACGGCCGCTGGCAGGAGCAGGCCTCCTACCGCGACCCGGTGCAGGCCGTGGGTGCCGTCGCCGACCGGTTCAACTACCGCGAGGACGACGACAACTACTTCGAGCAGCCCGGCATCCTGTTCCGCAACATGTCGCCGGAGCAGCAGCAGGTGCTCTTCGAGAACACCGCGCGGGCGATCGACGGCGCCTCGCAGGCGACCATCGAGCGGCACATCGCCAACTGCACCAAGGCCGACGCGGCCTACGGTGAGGGCGTCCGCAAGGCGATCGAGGCCCTGGCCGCGAGCAAGGGCTGACGCCGCCTAGGTCTTCGACCTTGGACAGCAGGAACGGCGGTCACGGGAAGCCGTGGCCGCCGTTCCCGTCCGGAACCGAAATTCTCCGACGTGATCAGGAAGAGCTGCTGATGAGCCACGGTGGACTGACCCCGGAGCAGGCCGAGCGCGTCGTGGCGATCGCCATGGACCTGGCCCGGGAAGGCGAAACCGCGCAGCTGGCGGAGTTCGTCGACCACGGACTCCCGGTCGACGTGACCGACCAGGGCGGCAACACCCTGCTCATGCTCGCCGCCTACCACGGGCACGCCGGCACGGTGCGCGCGTTGCTCGACCGCGGCGCGAATCCCGACCTGCGCAACGAGCGGGACCAGGCGCCCATCGCCGGCGCGCTGTTCAAGGGCGCCGATGAGGTGGTGGCCGTGCTCCGCGAGGCCGGCGCGGACCTCGACGCGGGCACGCCCAGCGCGCGGGCCGCCGCCATCATGTTCGGCCGGGAGCACCTCCTCGCCGACTGAGGCGCGATCTCGTCGTGCCGTTCAAGTTGATTTTATTTGCCCTGCAAGGGTTTTCATAGGATTCGGCGGGCCAATGCTGCCAGCGCCGCTTTGATCCGCTTCGCCTCCATGCCCAGGGTTTCGTGCTGGTGCCGGAAGACCTCGGGGGCCAGCGGCGCCAGCAGGGAGTCCGTCAGGGACTCCGGGTCTGCCAGGGAAGATTCCGCGAGCAGCGAGCGGACGTGCGCTCGCCAGAACCCGTAGGCGCCCGTCTCGAACCGGGATCTGCCCACTTCGGTGCCCAGGACCAGGTGGATGTGCCGTTCCAGCAGGTCGACCATGGCCTCGTAGAAGGCCGCCAGGCGTTCGGCCGGCGGCGCGCCCGGTCCCAGCGGCGGGTCACCGCGCAGCAACTTCTCCTGCAGTGCCCGCTCGTGCTCGTCCAGCAGGGCCGTGGCGATGGATGCGCGATCCGGGTAGCGGCGGTAGAGAGTCGCGCGTCCTACTCCGGCTGCCTTCGCGATGTCCTCCATCGTCACGCTCTGGGCGCTGCGGGTCGCGAACAGCTCCTCCGCCGCGGCCAGGATGTGCGCGCGGTTGCGGGCCGCGTCCGCGCGCTCCCGCCCGCGCTGGTTCGGTCGCAGCAGGTCACCGTCCATGAGGGCAGCCTAGGGAATATCCGGACATCGCGTCCAGTTATGGTCGGCGACACAACCGGACACGCTGTCCATTTGAAGGGGTCGACCATGCTGCTCCACCTCGACACCAGCGCGCGAAGCCGCTCGTTCTCGCGGGCCCTCACCGAGCGGTTCGCGCTCGCCTGGCGGGCCGCCAACCCCGGTCGGGACTACGTCCACCGCGACCTCGCCGCGGAGCCGGTGCCGCCGATCGGGCAGGCGTGGACCGAGATCTGCGACAACCTCCTGCGGCACGGGATCACCGAGCCCGACCGCTACCGCGAAGCCGTTCGCACGCCCGAGCAGCGCGCCGCGTGGGACGTGCTCGAACCGCTGCTGGCCGAGCTGCTCGCCGCCGACGTCGTGCTCATCGGCAGCCCGATGTACAACTTCTCGATCCCCGCGGCGCTGAAGCTGTGGATCGACCAGGTCACGTTCCCGCGGATGTCCCTGGTCGGCCGGGCCTTCGTGGTCGTGAACGCGCGCGGTGGCTCCTACCTCCCGGGCACTCCTCGGGAGCCGTTCGACTACCAGGAGCGATACCTGCGGGACTTCTTCGCCGGGCACTTCGCGGTCGACGACGTCACCTTCATCAACTCCGAACTCACCAACGCGCTGGTCGATCCGCAGATCGAGCACCTCGCGGAGCAGCAGCGCGCTTCCGCGATGTCGGCGGAGCAGCGGGTGGACGCGGTCGTCGCGGAGCTGTCGGCGCGGCGCGCGGGAGGCGCGCGGTGAACTGGCTGCTGCTGATCGCCGCGGGACTGGTCGAAGTGGCTTGGGCGCAGAGCATCAAGCCCACCGAGAACTTCACCAAGCCGCTGCCGACGTTGCTGTGCCTCGTGCTCTGCGCGGCCGCCGTCTACCTGCTGTCGCGGGCGATGAACACGGTGCCGGTCGGCACGGCGTACCTGGTCTTCACCGGGATCGGGGCGGCGGGGGCGATCGTGCTCGGCATCTTCCTCTACCGGGATCCCGTCAGCCCTGGGCGGATCCTGGCGCTCGCGCTGATCGTGGGCGGTGTCGCGCTCGCCAGGGTGAGCGAGACGGCCCAGTAGAACCGGACGCGGCCGACGAGTGCGCCACGTCGTCGGCCGCGCCCGGCGGATGCTCTCCTACGTGGCGACCGCGTACAGGTAGTCGTCGTTGCCGCCGACGTACACCGCGCCATCGACGACGGTCGGGGACGACCACACGAAGTCGCCCACGTCTGTTCGGATACGCCGCTTTCCTCGGCCAGCGCGGACCTCGACGAACGCAAACCGGCCCGGGCCCGGGATTCCGTTGCCTGCCGCTGCAGTTCCACGAGCGCTCGGGCCAAAGCGGTCGATCTCCCCGCCTTCGATGTCGGCTCCATCCTCCGCCTTCCTCGCTGCGGCAGATGAGGTAGCGGCCGGTGCCTCATTGGCCGAATCCGCCGTGACCGCGCTGATCGTCGCGCTGTTCCAGAGCATGTAGACCGGCAATGCGACAACGGGCGCAAAAGCATCCGGCGATCGGTTGCAGACCCGCTCGCCGGTGGGAAAACCGAGAAAACTGCGGATGGTTCGCGTTCTCCGCTCGGGGCGATCGGGTGAATTCCGGCTTGCGCGCGGTGCCCGGCGGTCGGCATCGTTGGGCGACTCGGGCCTCGTCCTAGGGGAGGACATCGTTTCGGCCGACGGGTTATCGGGGGAGGGGGTGAAGTCTGTGAAGAAGACGACCGTGCACAACGACCCCAAGGCGATCGGCGGGACCGGCACCTCGGGGGTGCGGGTGTCGAAGTGACGCCGGCGGAGCCGGTGGGGCGCCGCCCCACCGGCCTCCGGCCCGCCCGGAAGGTGACCGGATCGCATGGACGTGACGCTGGTGAACATGCCGTGGGCGTCGGTCGGCTACCCGTCGCTGGCCTGCGGAATCCTGAAGACCGCCGTCGAACGGGGTGGGGCGCACCGCGTTCGGGTGGTCGACGCGAACCTCGACTTCTTCGACTGGATGCACCAGAACCTGGGCACCCGGCTGCGCGAGTACGACTTCTTCTCGCTGGACTCCTACTTCGAGGGCTGCGGTGACTGGGTCTTCACCGCCGCCCTGCACGGGGTGCGCGGCTGGCGCGCCGCGGAGTTCCGGGAGGCGATGACCGGGCGCATCGACGCGGACCGGCTGGAGCTGTGCCTGCGGCTGCACGACCTGGTGCCGGACTGGATCTCGGCCTACGCCAAGGAAATCGCCGACACCGCGGGCGGCCTGATCGGTTTCACCACCACGTTCCAGCAGAACACCGCTTCGCTGGCGCTGGCCCGCGAGCTCAAGCTGCTGGACCCCGCGTCGCGGATCGTGTTCGGCGGCGCCAACTGCGACGGCCCGCAAGGCGCCGCCTGGCACCGCAACTTCGAGTTCGTCGACTTCGTCGTGCGCGGCGAAGGGGAACTCGCGCTGCCCGCGCTGGTCGAACACCTCGACCGCGGCGGTGACCCGGCGCGCGTACCAGGCCTGTGCTGGCGGGACGGCTCCGGCGAGCACGTCAACGAGCTGACCACCGCGCCGCTGCCGCCCGCGCAGATCGCCGCCCCGGACTTCGACGGCTACCTGGAGCGGTTCGCCGGATGCGCCGCCGCTTCCGAGACCGAGCCCAAGCTCGTGGTGGAGGGCGCCCGCGGCTGCTGGTGGGGCGAGAAGCACCACTGCACGTTTTGCGGGCTCAACGGGTCGTCCATGCAGTTCCGCAGCAAGAGCCCGGACCGCTTCCACGACGAGCTGGTCGGCCTCGCCGAGCGGTACCGGGTGCTGGACATGTACCTGGTGGACAACATCCTCGACATGGAGTACCTGCGCACCGTGCTGCCCCGGCTCGAAGCCGCCGGCTACGACCTGCGGCTGCAGTGCGAGATCAAGGCGAACCTGCGCTTCGACCAGCTGCGCCAGCTGGTGCGGGCCGGGGTGGTCCAGGTGCAGCCCGGGATCGAGAACCTCAGCAGCCGGGTGCTGCGGCTGATGGACAAGGGCGTGGACGGGTGCCAGAACGTGCGGCTGCTGCGGGACGCGCGGTCGCTGGGGCTCACGGTGATGTGGAACTACCTGTACGGATTCCCCGGCGAGCTCGACTCCGACTACGCGTCCGTCGTCGGGCAGCTCCCGGCCCTGAGCCACCTGCCGCCGATGGACGGGGCCAGCCGCATCGCCCTGGAGCGCTTCAGCCCCTACTTCGACGACCCGGCGCTGGGCTTCGCGGCGCGGGAACCCGATCCGCAGTACTTCCTGAACTACGACCTGCCCTCCGGGGAACTGCGCGACCTCGCCTACCTGTTCAGCACCGAGCCCGCCGGTATCGGCGGCCGCGCGGAGGCCGAGCTGCTGGCGGCGGTGGACGCGTGGGCGGAACACCACCCGACGAGCGTGCTGGAGCACGTGGAGCTGGACGACGAGGTGGTGGTGATCGACGTCCGGCCCGGGTTCGGCCCGGACGAGCACGTGCTGACCGGCACCGATGCGGAGCTGTTCCGGGCGCTGGACCGGCCGCGCTCGCTGCCGAACCTGGAATCCGGGTTCGGGCCGCGGGTGCGCGACCGGCTTGACCGCTGGCGGCACCGGGGCCTGCTCTTCACCGACGACGGCCGCTACGTGCACGTGGTCCCGCAGGCCAACAACCAGCAATTGCTCCGGCTCGGATGACTGCGAGGCAGCAGGTGCAGATCGAGATGTTCCGCCACTACCTGGGCGTGTTGGGCGGGGAATCCCTTGGCGCGCAAGAGGTTTCCGCGGATCCGGTCGGCCAGGCGCGTCGGCTGTTCGACGGCGGGGTCCGCAAGGTCGTGTTCACCGGGCCGGTCCGGCTCGACGAGCCGGGCTCCCGCGCCGCGCTCGACCTGCTGCGGGAGCTGGCCGCGTGGGGCGTGCGCTGCGAGTGGCGCGCGTCCGGTCGGCCGCCGGCCTGGCAGGCGTTCTCCCACCTGCCGCCGCCGAGCGGAGGTGCCGATCTCGACCCGTGGCGGGCGGCGTACTTCCCGGCGAAGTGCGTCTTCCGGGAAGGGCCGGGCTTCATCCAGATCCGGGACCGGCGCAGCGGCGCGCTGGAGTGCTACACGGTGGACGAATCCGAGCTGATCGCGGCCGTCCGCAGGCTCGCGGCCGGCGCCGACCCGGACGCGTGCGACCCGGCCGCCACCGCGTTGTTCGCCGAGCACGGCCTGCTGGTCCGCGCGGGCGGGCTGCGCTGGTGGGCGCCGGCCCGGCTGCGGCGCTGGCCGGTGCCCGCGATGGTGGTCTGAACGGCGCGGGGAGGCGGCTTGCGATGGTGGGTGGTCCGGCAGCGGGTGTGCGCTCCCGGCCGTTCGGGCTCCTGCTGGGTGCTTGGGCCGTTTCGTCGGTCGGCGACGGGATCCGGGCTGCGGCGCTGCCGCTGTTCACGGCGGTGAGCACGCGCGATCCGGTGGCGGTTTCGGCGGTTGCGGCGGCGACCGTGCTGCCGTGGCTGCTGGTCGCCTTGCCCGCGGGCGCGGTGGTCGACCGGTGGCGGCCGCGGCACGCGCTGATCTGCGCGCACGCCTTCCGCTGCGCGGTCACCTTCGCGCTGGCCGCCCTGATCCACACCGGCAAGGCCGGGCTGCCCGCGTTGCTGGTATGCGGTTTCCTGCTCAGCAGCGCGGAAACGTTCGCCGATTCGGCGGGGCAGACGCTGCTGGTGTCGTTGGCCGGGTCGGCGGAGCTGGAACGCGCCAACGGCCGGTTCGTCAGCGTGGAGACCGCCGGTGTCGAGATCGCGGGACCGTTGGCGGCGGCGGCGCTGTTCGCGTGGGATCCCGCGCTGTGCTTCGCGGCGAACGCGCTCGCGCTGGGGCTGGCGCTGCTCCTGGTGATCGCCGTGCCCGGCCAGGCGGCACCGGTCCAGGAGCGCGATGCGACGTCGTTGCGCGCGGAAGTGCTAGCGGGGCTGCGCTTCCTGGTGCGCAGCCCGGGCTTGCGCGCGGTCGTCGGCGTCGTCGGTGTGACCGCGCTGCTCACCAGCGGCGTCAACGCGGTGGCGTTCCTGTTCGCGATCGAGTCGCTGCGCCTGCCTGCGGCGTCCGTGCCGACGCTGCTGGTCTGCACCGCGATCGGCACGTTGCTGGCCGCCCCGGTCGCGTCCCGGCTGGCCGGCCGGCTGGGTGGCGGATCGGTGATGATCGGCGCCTTGTTCGTGCTGGCCGCGGGAATCGCGCTGCTCGGTGTGGTGCGGGCACCGGGCGGAGCGTGGCTCGCGTACTTCGTCATGGGCCTGGGCGCGGGCGCGTGGAACGTGCTGTCCGCGGCCAACCGCCAGCGCCTGACGCCGCGGCGGATGATGGGCCGGGTGACCAGCGCGCACCGGGTGCTCGCCTGGGGCCTGATGCCGCTGGGCGCGGCGCTCGCCGGGCCGCTCGCCGAAGTCACGTCGCTGCGCGCGGTGATCCTCGGCGCGGCATTGCTGACGGCGGCGGTGGCCATCGCCGCCGCGCCGCGCCTGCGCGGCGTCAGCCAGCCGAAACGCTGATCGTTGTCGAGGCCGCACCGCATGGTGTGGCGCACCGAGTGCCACCGGTGGTTGCACAGGTGCCACATTGGTGCCATGATGATGCCATGGATATTGGGGTGTATGTCGACGGCATCCGGCGGGAGCTGGCCGTCGCCGCCGAAGTCGGTGGTGACGATGCTCGGGAGCTCGCCGAGCGGCTCACGACACCACTGGAGTCCGCCCTCCGGCTGACGCTGCTGGACGCGCTGTCGTCGGCTGCCGACGAGATCACCCGCGAGCTCGCGCCGGGGTCGGTGGACCTGCGGTTTCGCAGCGGGGAACCGGAATTCGTCGTGACGACGCCACTGGTGGCCCACGGCGAGGCGGCCGACGACGGCGAGAACGCGCAGGCAGAGGTGCGGCCGGTCCTGGAGGCCGACGAAGGCGCCATGTCGCGGATCAACGTCCGGATGCCCGAAAAGCTCAAGGCCCGCGTCGAGGAAGCGGCCGCGCGGGAAGGCCTGTCGGTCAACGCGTGGCTCGTCCGGGCCGCCGCCGCTGCGGTGGAACCCGCCGGGCGGCCCGCCGGGCGCAGCAGCGGCCGGCGCGGACAGCGCTACACCGGGTGGGCGCGCTAGCGGCGCGCTCCGACCCGCACACCACACGTCCTACCAGCGAGGACGCTCACCGAACACGATCTGAGGGGACAACCATGCCTACTTTCGATACTCCGGAACCGATTTCCGCCACGATCGACGTCGTCCTGGGCGACGTGCGGATCGTCGCCGCAGACCGGGCCGACACCGTCGTCGACGTGCGGCCGACCGACCCGTCGCGGAAGGCCGACGTGAAGGCGGCAGAGCTGACCCGCGTCGAGTTCTCCGATGGTGAGCTGCTGGTCAAGGCGGAGAAGCGGTGGCGGCACTACGGCCCGCGCGACGGCGGCTCGGTCGAGGTGCTGATCGAGCTGCCGACCGGGTCGCGGGTGCGCGGCGAGTCGGCGCAGGGGGACTTCCGCGGCGAGGGACGGCTCGGCGAGTGCCGGTTCCGGACCTCGGTCGGCGCCATCCGGCTCGACGCCACCGGCCCGCTGAACGCGAAGACCGCCACCGGAGCGGTCGCCGTCGACCACGTGGCTGGCGCGGTCGAGGCCGCCACCGGGTCGGGCGAGCTGCGGATCAGGCGCATCGACGGCGCCGGGGTGTTCAAGAACTCCAACGGGGAGACCCGGATCGGCGAGATCGGCGGTGAAGCGCGGTTGAGCGCGGCCAACGGCAGTATCACCGTCGAGAAGGCGCGCGACTCCGTCCGCGCCAAGGCCGCCAACGGCGACATCCGGATCGGCGAAGTCGCGCGCGGCACGGTGGCGCTGGACGTGTCGGTGGGGGAGCTGGAGGTCGGCATCCGCGAGGGGACCGCCGCGTACCTGGACCTGAACACCACGATCGGTCGCGTGCACAACTCGCTGAACAGCGTCGACGCGCCGGGAGAGGCGGAGGAAACCGTCGAGGTCCGCGCCAGCACCGTGAGCGGTGACATCATCGTGCGCCACTCCTCGCTCGTCGACGGATGACCGGCGAGTAGGCGCCGAAAAGCACCACGCCGCCGCGCTTTCCGGCGGTGACCTTCGCCAGGACCGAGTTCCTGCGCCACGATTCCGGCCCTTGATGCGCCCGATGTTCACGCGGATGCGCATCCTGCTGCCTTCGCTCCGGCCTGGTACCAGTCCTGATCGGACGCACCCGTTTTGGTTCCACCTCAACGAAAGGGCGAAAAACCATGGTGATCGATGCTGCCCGGATTCCAGTGGATCCGCAGCACTTCTGGTTGCGCGGCGAGAAACCGGCCGCCCCGGTCGACTTCGACGAAGCGCGGGGCGTGTGGAACGTCTACGGCCACCGGGAGGCGGTCGAGGTCCTCGGCGACCCGAAGACGTTCTCCTCCGACATCGTGCGGGTCATGCCGATCGACCTCGACCCGGCCTTGCTCGAGGGCGACCTGACGCAGCTGGACCCGCCGCAGCACCGCAAGCTGCGCCGGCTGGTCAGCCACGCGTTCACCCCGAAGATCGTGGCCGACCTCGAACCGCGGATCGCCGCGCTGACGCACGAACTGCTCGACGCGGTGGCCGACGAGGGTCGGTTCGAACTGGTCGCGGATCTCGCCTACCCGCTGCCGGTGATCGTCATCGCCGAGCTGCTGGGCGTGCCCAGCAGCGACCGCGACCTCTTCCAGAAGTGGGTGGAGGAGGTGCTCAGCGGCGGCCAGCAGCTCTCGGTCTCCGCCCAGGGAGAGGAGCAGCTGCGCGAGATGAACGCGTCGCCCGAAGGCATGCGGGAGATCAACGACTACCTCCTCGGGCACGCCGCGGAGCGGCGGCGGAACCCCCGCGAGGACCTGCTGACCCAGCTGGTGCAGGCGCAGGTCGACGGCGAACGGCTCACCGACAACGAGGTGGTGAACTTCGCCGGCCTCCTGCTGGCCGCCGGGCACATCACCACCACGATGCTGCTGGGCAACACGGTGATGTGCCTGGACGCGCACCCGGAGCAGGCGGCGCGGGTGCGGGCGGACCGCGCGCTGGTGCCGGGCGCGATCGAGGAATCGCTGCGCCTGCTGGCCCCGTTCGCGCTCACCTACCGGGCGACGACGACCGAGGCGGAGGTCGGCGGCCGGCGGGTGCCCGCGGACCAGGTGCTCTCGGTGTGGCTCGGGGCGGCCAACCGCGACGACCGGGTGTTCGCCGCTCCGGACGCCTTCGACCCGGCCCGCGATCCCAACCCGCACATCGCGTTCGGGCGCGGCATCCACTTCTGCCTGGGCGCGCCGCTGGCCCGGCTGGAGGGCCGGATCGCGATGGACATCCTGCTGGACCGCTTCCCGGTGCTGCGCACGGATCCGGCGAACCCGCCGGTCCTCATGCCGGGCACGGACATGATCGGCGCGACCTCGCTGCCCGTACTCGCCGAATAACGCGTTCGGTTGCTCGCAGCCGGAAAACGGGTCGGCGCGGTGGGGTGGCGTGGCAAGATCGCCGTCGAAATCCATGCCGGTTCGCGGCCGATTGCTGGGAGGAACCGTGGCGACCTGGGAAGATCTTCTCGAATTCGTCCGGACCGAATACCGGGTCGTTCCCGGTGAAGTGGAGGAAGGCGAGCCCGAGTACCGGATCATCGAGGACAGCGAGGACGAGATCCGGCTCCTCGTCGAGTACGAGGACGACCGCAGCCAGATCGTCATCGTCGGCCACGAGCGGCTCGACGGCAGCGAGGACTGGGTGCAGGTGGTGTCGGTGATCGGCCGGGCCGAGGGCGTCAACCTGCGGAAACTGCTGGAAGAACTGGGGCAGACCTCGGTCGTGTGCGGGGCGCTGATCATCGGGGACCACGTCGTGCTCCGGCATTCGCTGCCGCTGCTGAACCTCGACATCAACGAGTTCACCGATCCGCTGAACTTCGTCGCGGAAACCGCGGATCATCTCGAAGAGCTCTTCTTCCGCAACGACGAACACTGACCCGATTCGAGCATTTCGGGGCATTTGGGTTTAATGGGGGAATGGGATTCTTCCAGAACTCGAAAGCCGATCTCGGTGCGATGGCCGCCGCCGCTCTCGATGGAGGGCGGCGGCGGTTCACCGTTCGCCTGGTGGCGCTGTCCGGCAGCAAGGACGACGCGATCGATCCGTGGTCGGAGCGAATCGAGGCGATCGAGGAGAAGGGCTGGGAGCTCGACCGGTTCTCGGTGGCGCCGAACGAGAAGGGCTGGGTCGAGGCGTACGTGGTGTTCAAGCGGAGCTGAGCGGCCGCTCGATCCGTTGGTTTCGTGGCGGGCTGGGGATGCCCTGGCGGCAGGTGCCTGAGTTGATGCAGGTGAAAGTGGGTAGTTGCAGGCGCGCGATAAATGCTTGCACACGCTTCATAGCCGCGCAGGCTGCTATAGTCGCAGGAGATACGCATCACGGGAGGTGTGCGGTGGGGATCGCCGACGACGCCGTCGAGATTCGGGCGCACGGCTGGCGCACGCTCGCCGCGCTCCACGGGGCGCTCGAAACCGCGCTGGAGAAGGCGCTGCAGGCCGAGCACGGGCTGTCGGTCGTCGAGTACACCGTCCTGGACGCCCTGAGTCGCCAGGACGGCTGGCACATGCGCATGCAGCAGCTCGCCCGCGCCACGGCGCTCAGCGGCAGCGCGACGACCCGGCTGGTCAACCGGCTGGAAGATCGCGAGCTGCTGACCAGGATCCTGTGCAAGGACGACCGCCGCGGCATCTACACCGAGCTGACCGACGCGGGCCGGGCACTGTGGGAGCGGGCCCGCCCGACCCACGACGAAGCCCTGGAGAAGGCGCTGGTCGAGGCCGGGCAGGTCCCGGAGCTGGCGCCGCTGGTGGCGGCGCTGCACGAGCTGCCGCAGCGGCCCGGCGACTGACCGGACGTGCGAGCGACGCAGGCGACGATCGCCACGCCCGGCCGGCCGAACGAGGACTACCTGGTCACCGGGCCCGATTGGGCGTTCGTCCTCGACGGCGCGACCGCTCCGTCCGGAGTGGACAGTGGCTGCGTGCACGACGTGCCCTGGCTGGTGCGCCGGCTCGGCGGCGAGCTGGCCCAGCGGCTCGCGGCGTCGGACGGCACGGCCGTCGACCTGCTGGCCGACGCGATCCGCGCGACCTGCGCAGCGCACGCGGACACCTGCGACCTGCACAACCCGTCGAGCCCCTCTACAACGGTGACGCTGCTGCGGGTGCGCGGCGACGACTTGGAGTACCTGGTCCTCGCCGACAGCCCGATCGTGCTCGACGTGGCGGGCGAAGCCCGGCCGATCATCGACGACCGGATCGACCACCTGCCCGGCTACACTCTCGAAGTGGTCCGCGACCTGCGGAACCAACCGGGCGGATTCTGGGTCGCCAGCACGAAACCCGAAGCGGCGCACGAGGCCGTGCACGGTGTGCTCCCGGCGGCGGGCGTGCGCCGGGCGGTGTTGCTCACCGACGGCGCGTCCCGCTACGTGGACCGCTTCGGCCTCGGCGACTGGACCGACCTGCTGGACCTCGTGGAGCAGGCCGGACCAATGGAACTGCTGCGCCGGGTGCGAGCCGCGGAAGCGGCGGAAACCCGCAGGAGAAGGGGAAAGCTCCACGACGACGCCACCGCCGTGTTCTTGCGGTTCAGCTCTTCATCACGCTCGCCAACAAGGCGATGATCAAGGCGAACCCAAAAAGCCAAATAGCGGGTGTCACGTTCCGAAACTTGCGTTGTGTGACGCGGCTCGTGGCCCAAATCTGCTCGGCTAGAGATTCTTCCAACTTTGCCGTATCGCTGAGCGTCGTGCGGTAGGGCGGCACAAAGTCCCCGGCTTTCGAGTACTGCCTCGCGACGTTGTCGAAGAAGAGAATGGACTGCGATGCCCCGGGGTCTAGTCGAGGCACGAAGACTCTAAGCGCGAACAAGAGGCTAGCGCCGACTGATCCGATGCTGATGAGCAGAAGTCCGGCGTGCAGCCAGTCCGTGAGCCAAAGCTGCTGTGCGGGTAGTGCGCGAACCAAGATGCCAACGAGTACCCCGTCGGCGGCGAGCATCGCTGCAGCCTTGGCGTCTGCGATCTTGATCAAGTCATTGGTGTGTTGAAGTGCCTTCCATGCATGTTCGGTGGCGGTCATGGCATCGAGTCTGCGCTGTTTCAACCGTCGTACCAACGCCATTCGAGTGAGACGATCGTGACGATCCGTGCGGTGTCTGCTCTTTTCGAGCGGAAGTTCGCTGGACCGCTCGCGGTCCGGGGTGCGGAACGGGTACGGACGTTGAGTGCACAACCGAGCAGACAACTCGACACGAGGTTTTCGCGGCTTGCTGGGGGAGCGGCGCTGGGCCGCGCTGGCAGGTAGTGGGGCAATGCGTAGTTACCGCCCTAGGGAGTTCATGCTTCAGCAGGGGGAGAAAGGCGGCTTCCTGCTCGCGCTCACCAGTGGTCGAGTGAAAGTGCTTGCCAGCGAACGAGACGGCTCGGAGGTGCTGCTCTCGCTCCGAGGCCCGGGGGACCTTGTTGGGGAGATGGCGGCCAATCGCCATAGCCACCGGACGGCGACAGTGCAGGCGTTAGATCACTGCACCGCCTGCTTCATGTTGCGGCCGGATTTCGACCGGTTCCTGCTGGAGCAAGATGCGCAGGCCGAGTTTGCCGACTACCTCGTGGCGAAGTTGTCGGAGACTGTTCCGTATCAGATCCACCAGGTGCACTTCAGTCCGAGGCAGCGGATCGCACGGTTGCTGCTGGAAGTAGTGCGTCTGGCAGATCCCAGCCATCCGAACCGCTGGCGTGTGCCTTTCTCCCAGGAAGGGCTGGCCAGCGCGTTGGGGCTCGCACGGAGCACGGTAGCCGAGCAGCTCGGTGTGTTGCGGTCGGGGGGAGTGTTGGGGCCCGGGCCGCGCATCGTCGTTGCTGACGTGCGCGCGCTCGCGGGCCTGGCAGGCGCAGTTACCCGCGAGTGACGTGTATCACTTTAAATCTGTCCGCTCGTGGACAGCCCTTGCCATGCCAATCCGGGAATCTCCCGGTGTCACAAATGCTTGCAACGGAAGGAGAAACCGGTGAACGCGAACCGGAATGAAGTGGCAGAACTGCCTCCGTACCGAGCCTTGGTGGTCGTTGATGTAAAGAACTTCAGTGGCGAGAAGGGGCGGGATCATGAGTGGATCACGCGGCAGATCCCGGTAATTTTGGAGCACGCGCTCGTCAGGTGCGGGCTCGGTGAACTGCGTCGGCAGGTGCGCTTCGAAGGGACGACCGGTGACGGCTACTTCCTTGGGTTCGAGCCGAAGTATCTGCCCTTCCTGCTGAACCCGTTCTTGCCCGAACTCCAGGCCGAACTCGAGTACCAGAACGCTGTCAACCCGGTCAGCGATCGCCAGAAGTTGCGGATGCGGGTGAGTCTCACGGTCGGTCCGATGACCGACTCCGGGCAGAACGGGATCAGCGATGGAAGCGGTGACACGCGCATCGAAGCCCATCGCATGATCGACGCCGAGCCGGTCCGCGACATGCTGACCAGGTCGAACGATACGACGTGCGTCGCAGCGATCATTTCGCAGCGGGTATACGAGGACGCGGTTGTCTCGGGCTACGCAGCGGATGCCCCTGACTTGTACGTGCCGGTCGCCGTCGAGGTGAAGACCTATCGGGGGACGGCCTACTTGCGGGTTCCCAAGCCATCCGGAGACCTATTGTCGCGTGGCTTCACCCCGCCGGAACCGCCTGTCGTCGATAGCTGGGGCGGCACGGCGGAGGACTCAGGGCGTATGAGGGACGGAGGTCCAAGCGGGGTGCTTGAGCAGCGATTCGTGAAGTCGACCGTGGGAATTGGCAACGTTCAAGGCAACGTCGGTACCGCCATCAATGGAGACAACCTCTCGATGCACACCGGCAGTGGGGACCAGTTCAACGCGCCGCTCGGTGATGGGGTGAACATCCTCGGCACCAACCGCGGTCGGATCAGGCACCAGGTTAACAAGGGCGGGGAAGAAGGCGATGGGCGCTGACCGGGCTGCGTTCGTAGGGATCGAGCAGGTCGGCAGAGACGTTGGTACGTCTGTCACTGGAGATGGGGCCCAGGTGCACGGCGGGAGCGGGCACCAGATCAACGGCGGATTGACCTTCATCCTCACGGAGTCGGGGGAGATCCATCGACGGACGTCGCAGCGTACGTTGACTGCCGATCAGCTAGCCCGGCTGAAGGATCGGTTCATTGAACCACCTGGGTACTGGCAAGCCAAGAGCAAGTTGGGTGAGTCGTCCAGAACTGTGCTGCTGAGTGGAAAACCGGGTAGTGGTCGTCGCAGTACGGCACTGATGCTGCTGTACAACTCCGCCACTCCCGACGCTCAGTTCCGTGAGCTGCCGGTCGAAACGGACGAGGAAGAGAAGGATTCGCTCGATCCGGAGTCGGTTCAGCCGGGCGAACGTCTATTGCTTGACATGTCGGCTGAGGAACGGCCGGAGAAGTTCCGTTCCGTGCAGGCGAAGTTGGAGTCCCTGCGAGGCGCTGTGGTGGTGAACGAGGGAGCACTGGTCGTAGTCCTCCCGCCAGACCCGGATCACCTGTTGCTGCCGGAGTTCAGTCGGCTGCACGTACCCATCGGGCGTCCGTCGGGGAAGGCGGTGCTGGACAAGTGCCTCAAGGTTGATCATGTCGAATTCGCCGAGCAGGACTTGGACCACGAGAATCTTAAGGAACACTTGGCAGATGCGGCTTTGCGGGACCTGGACCGGTTATGTCAGCGGATTTTGGAAGCCAAGCACGCGAACTCGTCAGGAGGCTTTGCCGATTGGGTAGAACGGGCATGTGAGGCGTTCGCTAAGCATGGAAAGCAGGTGGCGGGTCAAATCAGGGATAGCTCGGCGCCTCAGCGTGCGATCGTCTTAGCGGCGGCGATGTTGAAGGACTCGCATGCAGACTCGGTGCAGGCTGCGGCGAAATCATTGCTGACCAGGCTCGAGTATCCCGAAGAAGAGAAGCATGTCTTGGAACGGGATGGTCTGGATGACGTTCTCCGGTCTGTGAAGGTTGTGCCGAACAACTCAAGGAAGGTCGCCTTCGACGCGATCAGTTATGAGAACGCGGTCCGAAATCACTTCTGGGCGAACTTCCCGGAACTCAGGGATTCTCTCCGGGATTGGGTCGGAGATTGCGTGGGTGCGCTGGACCTGGCCGACGATGACTGTGACCGGTTGGTGGTCCGCTTCGCGGAACAAGCACGTCGGGCAGGGCGGATAAACGATCTGTGCGTCCTTGCCGAGCAGTGGACGAAGCAGGCGGATCGACAGCGCCGTCCGCCTCGGTCCGCTCGCTGGGCGGCTGCTGCACTGGCGCATGGGTTGGGGCAGATGTCGTCCCCCAGCGCGGCAGGGGACATCCGGAAGAAGATCTACGAATGGGCGGCTCAACCAAGCCTCACTGTACATCTCGCTCAAGTTTTGGTTTCTGTGTGCGCGGAAGTGATGGCTGAGACGCACCCTGATCAGGCAGTAGTTCGGTTGCGTCTGCTGGCATCGCATAACGCGCAAGAGGTAGCTGGCGCTGCTACAAGCGCAGTTTCGAATCTTGCGCAAGACAATCGGTTCTATCGCCGGTTCCTGTGGTGGATGAACAGTTGGCTAACCCAGCAGTCCAGGACTTCGGATGCGGACTTGTTCCTCGCGACTTCTGATCCGCAGCGTTTGCTGGACACGAGCTCGCGCTCCGCAGCTTTGATCACAAACCGCACGGTCCAGCGCCAACTGGTGGTCGGCTGGCGCGTTGTGTTCATGCGTGAGGTTGACGGGTGGTTGGAGAGGGTCGAGGAGTGGCTCGTGGCCAGCCGTGCTGGCGAGCCTGGCTCGCTTCTGCTGAACGTGTTGGTCGAGTCGACCGAAGGTGAACTCGCAAAGCTTGGTGCGCTCCACGTGTCAAGCCGTGACTGGGCTGCCGCCGGCCCTGATGGCGAGGAACGTGCCGTGCGGCAGCGGACTTATCGAGAACTTGCTCGCAAGATCGACGCCGCACAGGGATTGCAGCTTTCTGATGTCAAGGGGACAGGAAGATGTTGAGCAGTGAACAGAAAACCAGGCTTCGTGTGCTCTCTGTGGTCGTGGCTGCGATCTGGGTTGCTCTTGGCCTCATCTACCAGTGGCCGATGTGGTTGTGGATAGGGCTGGCCTTCGTATCGTTGTTGGCTCCCTCGTTGACCGCTTATGGGGTCGTGGAGTGGCACCTTCGGACGCGGACTAGGAAAGTCCACGACTTCGCTGACGAAGAGGTAGTGGAGGAACCGAAGCAAACGGCGGAAGCTCCAAGCCCGCAGCTGTACGAGGTGCGGGATGTGTTGTTGCGCAGTGCCTACCAAGACTACCGATTTGCCTTTGCTTGCACAGTGTTCTGGCGTTTGTTGCCCCATGCGCCGGGCTTGCCGCATCCGAACCCCGCCGCGCTTGCAGCCGACCTGATCGTGGCCGAAGCAGCGAGCTTGGCGGCCTCGATTCCACCCGACGAAGATAGCCGTGCTCGTTATCGGATGATGAACGTGCTCGGTTCGGCAAGGGTGGATCAGACTGGCCGCGTCGAGGTATGGGCGGACGATATCGCCTTGTCGCTCTCGGAGAAGGATGCGGAGCGACTCATGCGTCTCGCTGAGGTGCGTAAGGACGAGGAAGTCTGGGAGCACGAGCGCAGCTACGAACGGAACGTGCGCGCATACCTCGGTGAAGACGTGCTGACCACTCCTGGTAGCGCCGTTGTGTGGTGGTTGGCTGGGCCGCGCACCGATGAGAAGCGGCGTGTGGACGAGGTCGTGGAGAAGATCTCGAGCCTGCAGAAGCTTACGGCCGCTGCTGCCATGACCGAGTTGCCCACCAGCACCGCAGGTCCCTTTGACTTCGGGACGTCGCTGAGCGCGAAATTGAGCCTGCTCGACGAGTGCTCCCCTCCACCTGCTGGCCTGTCGCAGCTTCCCTTCGTGCTTTCCGAGCGACCGGCCGTGAGCGATGGTGAACACCCCGACGAGTCACGGCTGGGTCTTGACGATTACGCGGTTGGGCTTGTGGAAGAGCTTCCCGAAGGACCGGAGCGAGCAATGTTCGCCCGTCGTCTGGCAGACCTTCTCGAAGTCCAGGGACATAGCGAGGCGGCTGAACAGGTGCGGCGACGCTTTGACGCACCACCTGTCATGGATGTGGAGCAGGGCGCTGATCAGTGGAATGAGGAGAAGTTCCCCTTCAGTTCTGCGGCAACAGGTTTCCCGGACGAAGGAGGCGTCGAACAGTCGAGTGTGAGTCGAGAGGCGATGGATTCGCAGGAGCCTGACGACATCGAGCCGAGAGAGGTAGACCGGAGGGAGGAGGCGAACGATTTGGCCCAGGAAGCTGATGAGAGCCCGAAGGCTTCGCCGCCGGCTGGTCAGTTACCGCCGCGTGACGAGAATCGGACCGACGGGGAGCGACCACTCTAGATGACCTTCTAGCGGATGGGACGCTTCAGGCCGTTCGGCTTGAAGCGTCCCGAATGCAGCCGGCGCAGCGCTTGGCGAGGGACATCGCGTCGTGGGGTGCGTGGGCCTTGACGTCGTTGTCGAAGTACGCGTAGACGTCTCGGCCCTTGGTCGTTCGCGCCGGAGTCGCCACCGTGTGCTCCGTCCTCGGGCACTTGCCCTCGTGCCACGACCTGATCAACTTCGCCCATCGGTCCAGGTCCTCGGCGCTGTAGCCGCTGACGTACAGCTCGTCGGCGGCGACGGCTTGGAGTACCTGGTGCTCGCCGACAGTCCGGTCGTGCTCGACGTGGCGGGCGAAGCCCGGCCGATCATCGACGACCGGATCGACCACCCGCCTGGCTACACTCTCGAAGTGGTCCGCGATCTGCGGAACCAACCGGGCGGATTCGGGGTCGCCAGCACGAAACCCGAAGCGGCGGAAACCCGCAGGCGAAGGGGAAAGCTCCACGACGACGCCACCGCCGTGCTCCTCCGGTTCTGAGCCTGCCACGATCCGGGAGCGGGTCTGCTCTGTTCGAGCGGAAAACCGCTTGAACGGGTCCGCCGCGCCGGACGCCCGGTACTGAATTGTGGGGTGCAGCCCAGTGGGTGGAGGACCGCCGGATGAATCGTGAGCAGCGTGGTGTCGTCAAGGCAGTGTCGGTGATCGCGGCGGCGCTCTGGATCGTGCTCGGATTGCGTTTCAGCTGGCCGGTGTGGCTGTGGCTGGCGCTGGTCGCCGCGACGTGCGTCGCTCCGTGGGTGATCTTCTGGCAATACCGGCGCCGGCAGGACCAGAAGCTTGCGGCGGAGCAGCCGGTGGCCGAAGCCGCCGAACCGCGGGAGCGGCCGCAATCGGCCGAACGGTCGTTATCGGGCCTGCCGATGCGCAGCGCACACCCGGACTACAAGTTCTTGTTCTCCGGCAAGGTTTTCTGGTACTCGAATCCGGACGCTCCAGGGCTGCCGCACGCCGATCCAGGCGGGCTGGCCATCGACCTGATCCTGGAGCAGGCCACCCACTTCGTGGCGGAGATCCCGCCGGACGAGGGCGAGCTCGCGCAGTACCGGCTGAACGCCGCGCTCGGCGTGAAACGCTCTGATTCGTCCGGGCACGTGGTGGCCTGGGCCGGCGACGTGCGGCTCGAACTGCCCGACTCCGACGCGGGCCGGCTGCACCGCCTCGCCGAGGCGCGCAAGCAGGAAGAGCTCTGGGAACGCGCGCGGAACCACGAGCGCGACAAGCGCGCCTACCTGGCCGACGACGTGCTGAAGAATCCCGGCAGCGCGCTGGTCTGGTGGTTGGCGCGGGAAGACGGCAACGTCGACGAAGCGGTCCGCCAGATCGGCAACCTGCGGAGGCTCACCGCGGCCGCGCACGACACCCGGATCCCGGACCCGGACCTCCACCCTCCACAGTGGATAACGGCGATGCCGGGCGACCAGCACACGATGCGCTCGTTCCGGCTGGAGGAATTCGAGGTGCAGGGCACCAGGCTGGGCGCGTCGCAGCACGTGCTGGCCGCGATCGAAAGCCTGGCGACGGGGGAGGAGCGCGCGGCGCTCGGCCGCCGGGTGGCGGAGGTGCTGGCGGCGCACGGCCACGACGAACTGGCGGAACTGGTCCGGAGCACCTTCGACGACCGCCCGGAACTCCCGGGCCCGGAAACAACCTGACGGGCGCGTCGTGAGTGCTTTGGATCGTGATAGCGATCCAAAGCACTCACGACCCCGAGGCTGCGAGCGCGACCTCGCCAGGCCAGGGGCCGTGCGAACTTCTGGCTGCCACAGAGGCTGTCCGAGATCTTGCGGCGTGCGGGTGCGGCAGGGCGGGAGGGACGGCGTTTTCACGCGAAAACGGCACCTGGCAGGCGTGGGGAACGCCGTTTTCGCGCGAAAACGGCGCGCAGAACAAGTTGCCGGACAGCCTTTATCGCGACACGAGGCACGCACGCCCCCCCGGAATTCCGGAAGCGTCGCTTCACCGGGGATCGGGTGCCATGCCGTGGGCAGGGCTGCTGCGCTCCACCGCCGAACGATGCCCAAGCCGACCGTTCAACAGCCGGCGCAGCGCTTGGCGAGGGACATCGCGTCGTGGGGCGCGTGGGCCTTCACGTCGTTGTCGAAGTACGCGTAGATGTCTCGGCCCTTGGTCGTTCGCGCCGGAGTCGCCACCGTGTGCTCCGTCCTCGGGCACTTGCCCTCGTGCCACGACCTGATCAACTTCGCCCAGCGGTCCAGGTCCTCGGCGCTGTAGCCGCTGGCGTACAGCTCCTCAGCGCCGTGGAAGCGGAGGTAGACGAAGTCGCTCGTGACGTCCTCCAGATGCGGCCAGGCCCCCGCCGCGTCCGCCACCACCAGGCCGATGTCGTGGCTGCGGAGCAGCTCGACCGCCTCGGCGGAGGCGAAGCCGGGATGGCGGACCTCCAGCGCGTGGCGCAGCGGCCGATCCGCGTCGGTCTCGGTGAGCGAGCGGCCCGCGAGCCGATCGTCGTGCCGAGCGGCCAGCGCAGCGGCCGCGGCGGTGCTCCGGGGGAGGAGGCGGAAGAACGCCGTCAGGCGTTCGACGTCGACGCCCAGCGACGGCGGGAGCTGCCAGAGCAGCGGGCCGAGCTTCGAGCCGAGGGCGAGAACGCCGGAGGCGAAGAAGTTCGCCAGCGGCGTTTCGGCGTCGTGGAGCCTTTTCATGTGGGTGATGTAGCGGCTTCCCTTGACCGCGAACAGGAAGTCGTCCGGGGTCTGCTCCACCCAGCGGCGGTAGGTGTCCGGGCGCTGCAGGGAGTAGAACGACGCGTTGATCTCCGCCGAGCCGAGGCGGCTCGAGAGGTACTCCAGCTCGGCGCCGCGGCGCAGATCGCGCGGGTAGAACGGACCGTGCCACGGGCCGTACACCCAGCCGGACGTGCCGATCCGGATCCTGCGCGATGCCGAACGAGCTCGCATGACCCTTCCCACGTGTCCGCCGGTTCGCCGACCGGCGGGTCTCCGAGCATCGGACTACCCACCCGGACGCGTCGTGGAACAGGAGTCTCCGGCTCCGCCCAAGACGTCGTTCCAAAACGGTTCCGCCCGGCCCATCCGATGCCTGGCACCGATGGCGTTTTCGCGCGAAATCGACGCCCTGCGCCCCAGGTGGCCACGGCTGGCACGGGTCTGAGCGTCGGGTGGATTCCCCGCGCCCCGATGCCTTCGTCCGGGGTCAGCGGAGCGTCACCGGGAGGGTGCGGAGGCCGCGGTTGCGGAAGGAGTTCCGCCACTGCAGCTCCTCCTCCGGCACCGCAGGCGCGAGGTCCGGGAACCGGCTCAGCAGTGCGCCGAAACCGATCTCCCCCTCCATCCGCGCCAGTGCCGCCCCGAGGCAGAAGTGCGGCCCGTGGCCGAACGCCAGGTGCGGGTTGTCGGCGCGGTCGAGGTCCAGGCGCTCCGGGTCGGCGTAGCGGTCCGGGTCGTGGTGCGCCGACACCAGCGAGAGCAGCACCGTCTCCCCGGCCGGGATGGTCACGCCGCCGATCTCGACGTCGGTGACCGGGAACCGGCGGATCGCCAGCTGCGGCGGCGGATCGAACCGCAGCAGTTCGTCCACAGTGGCCGGTGAGACTCCGCTGCGGGCGGCGGCGAGCGCCGACGGTCGCGTCAGCAGCGCGGCGAGCCCGTTGCCCAGCAGGTTCACGGTGTTCTCGTATCCGGCGAACAGCACGAGGAACGCCGCCGACGTCAGCTCCTCCTCGCTGAGCCGGTCCTCCTCGTCGCGGAGCTCGATCAGGCCGCTGAGGAAGTCCGCACCGGGATTCGCCCGCTTCGCCGCGATCAGTTCGAGCAGGTAGCCGTACAGCGCTCGGAGCGAGTCGCGGGCCTGGTCGGGCGTCTCGGGCGCGAGCATGCCGTCCGTCCACGACCGGAAGTCCGGCCGGTCGGCGGCGTCCACGCCGAGCAGCTCGCAGATCACCGTGATCGGCAGCGGCGCGCAGTAGGCCGGCATCAGGTCCGCTTCGCGCTGCCCGTCCAGGGCGTCCAGCAGCTCGTCGGCGATCTGCCGGACCCGCGGTCGCAGCGGCTCGATCCGGCGCGGGGCGAAGGCCTTGCCGATGATGCGGCGGAGCCTCGTGTGCTCCGGCGCATCCATGTTGAGCAGGTTCGCGTCCAGCGCGGGCGGCAGCGAGAAGCCGCGGTAGCCGCCGCCGGAGTGCTTCTTGTCCAGCGACAGCCGCGCATCGGCCAGCGCCGCGCGCACGTCCGCGTAGCGGGTGACCAGCCAGATCGATGTGCCGTCCGGGGCGGTCGCGCGGTGCACGGGCCCCTGCTCGCGGAGGCGGGCGTAGGTGGCGCGGGGAGCGGTGACGAAGGCGGAGTCGATCTCGATCACGGTCTCGAAGCTACGCGAGTTGTCAGGTCAGATGCGCCGGACCGTCCGCAGCCGTTCGGCTCGGCGTAACCGGGAACCGGTCGCCGCTCCACCTGGTGTCCGCACGCTGACCGCGCACCTCGGCAATGGAAGGACCTGCCATGTTCAAGATCTCCCGGCGGTTGCTCGCCGTCCTCGCCTGCGCGGCGCTGCCGCTGGGCCTGACCGCTTGCGGCCCGAGCGCGGCCACCGAGCAGGGCGGCGCGCGCAACCCCGATGAGCTGGTGTTCGCCTCGATCCCGTCGGAGGACTCCACCAGCCTGGAGCAGGAGTTCCGACCGCTGATCGACATGCTCGCGAAGGAGACCGGCAAGAAGATCCGCGTGGAGAAGGCCACCGACTACGCGGCGGTCATCGAGGGCCAGCGCACCGGCAAGATCGACATCGCGATGTACGGGCCGCTGTCGTACGTGGTCGCGAAGAACAGCGGGGTGCGGATCAGCCCGCTCGGCGCGCAGGTGGAGACCAAGGGCGGGGCGCCCGGCTACCGGTCCTACGGCGTGGTCAAGGCCGATTCGCCGATCCAGCGCATCGAGGACTTCCGGGGCAAGCAGGTCTGCTTCGTCGACCCCAACTCGACCTCCGGCTACCTCTACCCGAAGGCGGCGCTGCAGAAGGCCGGGATCGACGTCGAGCACGACGTCAAGCCGGTGCTGGCAGGCGGGCACGACGCGTCCGCGCTGGGCGTGGCCAGCGGCCAGTGCGACGCCGGGTTCGCCTACGACACCATGGTCGACAAGCTGCTGCCGGAGAAGGGCGGCATCAAGCCCGGTGACCTGCGGGTGGTGTGGCGCTCGGAGCTGATCCCGGGCTCGCCGGCCGCGATCTCCGACGACCTCGACCCGGCCCTGAAGGACAAGGTCGTGGAAGCGTTCAAGACCAAGGCCAACGCCGACTACTTCAAGGCGAACGGCTTCTGCACGGCGGACGACTGCGAGGTCGGCGGCTACTGGGGCTTCGTCCCGGCCGACGACGCGACGTTCAACAGCGTCCGCGACGTCTGCGGCATCACCCGTGACAAGCAGTGCACCGAAGGCAGCTGACACCCGACCGTCCGATGGGGACCGCAGTTTCAATTGAAACTGCGGTCCCCACTGCTTTCGGCGCCCGGCCGTCGGTCTTACCAGCGGGTACGCGACAAGTGTCCGGGCTGTTCACCTTCGCGGTTCTGCGCGTTGGGTTCGGCGAAGTTGTCCGGACAAGCTCTGCGCGCAGGCTTCCGGTCGTGGTCAGAAGCCGGTACGTGGAGATAGCCGACACACTCGCCGCCGAGCTCGTGCAGCTGCCGGCCGGCAGCCGGATCGCCGGCGAGCACGAGATCGCCGCCCGGTTCGCGGTGGGGCGGGCGGCGGCCCGCGCCGCGATGCAGGAGCTGGAACAGCGGCTGCTGGTTCGCCGGGTGCGGGGCGCCGGCACCTTCGTGAACCGGCGCATCGACTACGTGATTTCCCAGCGGCGGGCCCCGTCGTGGCACCAGACGGTGCGCGAGGCGGGTGCCGAGCCGCGCTCGGTCGTGCGCGACGTGCGGCGCGCTCCGCTGCCCGCGGCCGAGGCGGAGCTGCTGGAGCGGCCCACCGGCAGCCCGGCCAGCCTGCTGATCCGCCAGTACTACGTGGACGACCTGCTGCACGGCTGGTCGAACGAGTGGATCCCGGCCGACGTGCTGCCCGACGTCGAGATCGCGGTGCACAGCGTCGAATCGGTCGACTCGATCCTGCGCCAGATGGCCAGGGTCCGGCCGGTGCGCTCCTGGTGCCGGGTCAGCAACACGCTGCCGGAGCCGGAGGTCGTCGCGGGCCTGGAGATCGAGTCCGGCCGCCCCGTGTGGCTGGTGGAGAGCGTCAGCCGGGACTCGGGCACCGGACTTCCGGTGCTGTTCAGCCGCTCCTGGTCGCGCCCAGATTCCGCCCGGATCGTCGTCGAGATGGACGGGCCGTACCAACCGGAGGACGAGTGAACAGGGAACAGCGTGCCGCGCTGCTCGCCGTGGCCGAACCGGCCGAGGTGATCGAGCTGGCCGATGCCTGCCTGGAGGCGGCGCCGCCGCCGAAGGTACTGGTGGCGCCGGAGGTCGGGTGCGTGTCGGTGCAGGTGCGGGAACCGATCGTGCGGGACCGGTTCCTGCTCGGCGACGTGCTCGCCTGCCGCGCCGAGGTGGAGCTGGACGGGGCCCGCGGCTGGGCGATGCGGCTCGGCGACGACCGGGCCGCCGCGCTGGCCGCGGCGATCCTCGACGCCGCCGTGGAGTCCGGCCGGGCGCGGACCGAGGTCGACGAGCTCTGCGCGCGGGTCGCGGAGCGGCAGCGGCTGGCCGAGGACACCGAGTGGGCCGAGCTGGCCCCGACGATCGTCGAGTTCGAGGAATTGTGATGACTGCGACCGCTTCCTTGTCGCCCAAGCAGGCGCAACTGGTCTTCCGCGCCGTGCTGGACGCCCTGGCCAGGCCGGGCGAGGTGCTCGGCCTGCCCTCGATCGCGGCCCCAGGGGTTCCGGCGGCGTTGTTGCCGGTGCTGGCGCTGGCCGACCTGGACACCCCGGTGCACGTCGATGACTGCGCCGACGTCGTCCGCACCCAGACCTCAGCGCCGATCGTCGACCGCCCCGCCGCGCGCCTGGCGGCGCTGCTCAAGCCGCTCGACGGCCTGGCCGGGTTCAGCGTCGGAAGCGCCACCGCGCCCGAAGACGCCGCGCTGATTTCCCTTGCCGTGGAAGGTTTCGGCGGCGGTCGGCCGCTGCGGCTCGCCGGGCCCGGTGTGCCGGGCCGTCGTGAGCTGCGCGTCGCCGGTCTGCCCGCCGACTTCGTCGCGCGGCGGCGGGACCTGATCTCCTTCCCGGCCGGTTTCGACCTGCTGCTGGTCGGCCCCGGCGGGGAGCTGGTCGGGCTGCCGCGCTCCACCCGAGTCGAGGAAGGTGCCTGATGGGATATTCCGGAGTCCGCGGCGGGATGAACGCCATCCTCGCCGCCGAGGAACTGGTGCGCCGGTCGCGGGACCACGCGCCGGCGGAGTGGGCGAGCACCGAGCAGATCGTGCTGCGGTTCCGCCTGGCCGTCGACCGGATCATGGGCGAGGCGGGCCTGTACGACCCGCCGACCGCCGCCGACGCGTTCCGGCAGGCCGAGGGCGACGCGCTGGAGGCCGCGCACCTCGTGCGGGCGCACCGGTCGACGCTGCCGCGGCTGGCGGTCACCGAGCCCGTCGACCCGGACGAGATGGTGGTGCTGCGCCGCATCGTCCCGGCGAACCGCACCCCGGACGGCCCGCAGCTGCTGGGCCGCACCACCGACTACACCGGCCGCCTCCTGGAGCGCCCAGCCGAGAAGCCGGACGGCGATTTCGCGCGAAATCGCCATGACGCCGAGCCGGCCGAGCGGACCGCGGAGCAGCGGCGGCCGCGCCGGTTCTACCAGCTGCTCCGCGACCTGGACCTGGTCGTCGAGCACGGCGAGCCGGCCGAGGACCCCGAGCCCTTCGACATCACCCGGCGGGCCGCCCGCCCGCCGGCGCCGCGCTCGGCGGTGCTCTCCAGCATGGCCCGCGCGGAGACCGGCGCGCTGGTCGGGCTCTGGTACCGGTCGATCCTCGGGCCCGACGGCGACGTCCACGAGATCACCCTCGGCGACACCCGGCACGGCCGCGTGCCGCTGCGGGTCGTGCACCCGCACACCGGGAATCCGGTGGAGGTCGGGCAGATCCGGGTGACCGAGGTGGAGGGCATCGAGGACCTCGACGGCGCCGACGAGGACCGCACCCGCTTCGACGTCGGCTACGGGCTCTGCTTCGGGCACAACGAGCGCAAGGCGATCGCGATGGCCAACCTGGACATCGCCTGGCGCCGCGCCGCGCCGGACAGCCCGCTGGAGCAGCTGCTGCTGCTCACCACCGACGGGCTGGATTCGGGCGGCTTCCTGGAGCACCTCAAGCTGCCGCACTACGTGACGTTCCGGTCCATGGTGGACCGCAAGATCGCCCGGCGGACGGCGCGGAACTCGACCGAGCCGCGCGTGCCGGAGCCGTTCGGGGAGGAATGCCGATGACCACGGCCGTGCGGGATCTGCTGTCGGAGACCGACGACAGCGCGGGGATCCTCGACGAGGGAGCGAAGCGGGAGATCCGGCGGGCCGCGCTGGTCGCGGTGTGCGTGCCCGGCTACCAGGTGCCGTTCGGCTCCCGGGAGATGCCGGTGGCCCGCGGCTGGGGCTCCGGCGGGCTGCAGGTGACGCTGGCCGTGATCGGCGAGCAGGACGTCGTGAAGGTGATCGACCAGGGCGACGACGGCGGCGTCAACGCCGTCAACCTGCGGCGCATGATCGCGGGCACCACCGGCTGCGACGCCAGCACCGACACCCGCCGGGCGACGGTCATCCAGTCGCGGCACCGGATTCCGGAGGAGCGGCTGGGCCGGCAGCACGTCCTGGTGTACCAGGTGCCGGTGCCGGAGCCGCTGCGCGGCGTGCAGAAGTCGGTCGTCGAATGCGCCCGGATGCACGCCGAGAACGACTACTCGGCGATGTGGGTCAGCCTGTACGAGGACATGGTCCGCAACGGGGTGATCACCAAGTCGACCGGCTACCCGGTGCTGGTGGACGGCCGCTACGTGCTGGCGACCAGCCCGGTGCCGCGCTGGGACGTGCCGAAGCTGCACCAGTGCGAGCACCTGAACCTCTACGGCGCGGGCCGGGAGAAGCGGATCTACGCGATCCCGCCGCACACCGACGTGGTGCCGCTGACCTTCGACGACATCCCGTTCGAGGTCGAGCAGGTGCCGGGCGCCAGCTGCAAGTACTGCGGCTCGACGACCAGCTTCCTGGTCGAGGGCGGCGAGGGCACCTACGCGTGCAGCGACTCGGACTGGTGCTCGCGGGTGGAGTCCGGGGACGCCGACGTGGCGGGGCACCGGCTGCCGGTGGACATGCTGCCGGAGGTGGCGCCGCGGCCGGTCGAGGTCGTCGAGGCGCCGCGCCCGGTGGACGGTCCGGAGTGGACGCTGCGCGTCGACGGCATCGGCAAGGTGTACGGGCCGGGCGGCGCGGGCGCCGTCGCGGGCACCGGCCCCGAGCACGGGACCGCGGTCAGCCCGGCGACCGGGGCCGTGGTCGCGGCCTGGGACGTGTCGTTCGACGTCGCGCCCGGCGAGGCGCTCGGGATCATCGGCGAGTCTGGTTCCGGCAAGTCGACGGCCTTGCGCTGCGTGATCGGCGACGAGCCCGCCACCGGCGGCGGCGTCTTCCTGTCCAGTGTGGACGGTGGGCGGACGGATCTGCTGGGGCTGGATTCCGCGCAGCGCCGGCGGCTCCGGGTGGACACCATGGCCGTCGTCTACCAGGACCCGGCCGCCGGGCTGGACCTGCGGGTGACGGCCGGCGGCAACGTCGCGGAGCGGCTGACCGCCGCCGGGTGGCGCGGCTACCACGCGATCCGCAAGCGCGCGGCCGAACTGCTCGACCGCGTCGAGGTGCCGCTGTCGCGCATGGACGACCCGGTGAGCACCTTCTCCGGCGGTATGCGCCAGCGCGTACAGATCGCGAAGGCGCTGGCCACCGAGCCGCCGGTGCTGCTGCTCGACGAGCCGACCACCGGGCTCGACGCATCGGTCGCGGCGGGCGTGCTCGACCTGCTGCGCGGGCTGCTCAGCGAGCGCGACATCGCGGCCGTGTTGGTCAGCCACGACTTCGCGGTGATCGAGGCGCTGACCGATCGCAGCCTGGTCATGCAGCTCGGCCGCGTCGTCGAGCGCGGCCTGACCGACCAGCTGTTCGCCGACCCGCACCACCCCTACACCCAGCGGCTCGTCGCCGCCGCCCGGAGGTGAGGTCCACAATGGACGCCAAGCCCGTGCTGACCGTTCGCGGCCTGCACAAGACGTTCACCCTGCACACCGTGGACGGCCGGACGGTCGTCTCGCTGCGCGGCGTCGACCTCGACGTCTCCGCCGGCGAGCACGTCGCGATCGCCGGGCCCAGCGGCGCAGGCAAGTCCAGCCTGCTGCGCTGCACGCAGCGCAGCTACCTGCCGGATTCCGGCTCGGTCGTCCTGCACACCGACGACGGGCCGGTGGAGCTGACCGCGCTCCCGGATCGCGCCCTCGCCAGGCTGCGCGGCCGACAGCTCGGCTACGTCTCGCAGTTCCTCGCCACGCCACCGCGCACCGGGCCGCTGGAGGTCGTCGCGGCCGCGGCGCGGCGCCGTGGGCTGGACCGTGCGGAGGCGCGCGACGCTGCGGCGGAGTCGCTGCGGCGGTTGGCGCTGGACGAGGTGCTGTGGGACGTCGACTGCGGGGTCCTCTCCGGCGGTGAGCGGCAGCGGGTCAACCTCGCGGCCGGAACCGTGCGGCCGCCGCGACTGCTGCTGCTGGACGAGCCGGTGTCGGCGCTCGACCCGGCGAACCGGGAGCGCGCGCTGGAGCTGATCGCGTCGCTGACCGGCCAGGGCGTGGCGGTGCTGGCGGTGTTCCACGACCTCGACGCGATCCGGCGGCTGGCGACGCGGGTGGTGGAGATGGCCGACGGCCGGATCGTCCGCTCCGGCACGGCCGAGGAGGTGCTCGCCGCATGAGCAGCCCTTTGCCGACCTCAGTCCTCCTCAACCGCACCCCAGGCCAGCCACGAGAAACCGCGCAACGGGAGATTGGGCTGAACGCAACCACCACTGTGAATCGCGGAGAGGCGGAACGGGCATGAGTAGCCCTGTGTCAACCCCAGTCCTCCTCAACCGCACCCCAGGGGAACGTGACGCAAACCAGCCATAGGAAACCGCGAAACGCGAGTTTGACCTGGGACGTAACCACAACTGTGAAGCGCGGAGAGGCGGAACTGTGAAGCGCGGAGAGGCGGACCAGTCATGAGCAGCGCGGTCGAGGAGGTCAGCTGGCCGCTGGCGGCGGCGCCGAAGGACTACGTGCTGGGGCACGTGCGGGCCGTGCTGCCGGACCGGGTCACCGACGACAGCCGGATCGTGGTGCGCGCCGGGCGCATCGAGGCGATCGAGGACCACCCGGCGGGCTCGTCCTGCGATGTCGACGGCGGCGGCCTGCTGTGCATCCCGGGCCTGATCGACGTGCACAGCGACGCGCTGGAGCGGGAGCGCATGCCGCGCCCGTCGGCGGTGCTGCCGTGGGATTTCGCCTTGCTGTCCATGGAGGGCAAGCTCACTGCCGCCGCCGTCACGACGGTGTTCCACGGCGCGGCGTTCCAGCACAAGACCTCGCGCGGGACGCAGCGCTCCATCGTCGGCGCGAGCGAGTTGTGCGAGACGGTGCGCGCCAGGGGAGCGGGGCCGGTGGACCACCGGGTGCTGTACCGGCTCGACGTGCGCTCCGCCGAAGGCGCCGCCGCCCTGCGGGCGCAACTGGACACTGTGGACGATGGCGCGCTGGTCTCGCACGAGGACCACACGCCGGGCATCGGGCAGTACGCCGACCGGCGGCAGATGGAGCGCTACCTCATCGGCGCGGACGGGCTGACGCCGGAGGAGGCCGAGGAGCACGTCACGGAGATGATCACCGAGCGCGGCGAGCTGCTCGACGTGCGGGACGAGAACCTGGCCTGGCTGGGCGATCTCGCGCGGTCCGGGCGGATTCGGCTGCTCGGCCACGATCCCGAATCGGCCGAGGAGATCTCCGCGCTGTGCACCAGGGGCGGCGCGGTGGCGGAATTCCCGACCACGATGGCGGCGGCCGTCGCGGCCCGCGAGCACGGCCTGCCGGTCGTGGCGGGCGCGCCGAACGTCCTCCGCGGGCACTCGCACAACGGGAACGTGTCGGCCCGGGAGCTCGCCTCGCGCGGGCTGGTCACGGCGCTGGCCTCGGACTACCTGCCGTCCGGGCTGCTGGCCGCGGTGTTCGGGCTGGCCGGCGAGCTCGGGCTGCCCGCGGCGATCGCGCTGGTGACCTCCGGGCCCGCGGCGGTCGCCGGGATCGCCGACCGGGGGCGGCTGGAACCAGGACTGCGTGCGGACCTGGCGCTGGTGGAGCCGGGTCCGAAGTGGCCGCTGGTGCGGTCCGTGCTGCCGGGAGGTGCGGCGTGATCGGATGGCCGGTGCCGGACCCGCAGATCCCGTCCGCCGCGCACGCGGTGCTGGCCGAGGCCGCCAAGGCCGCGTCGGCGGCGTTCCGCGACGCCCGGGCCCGCTACGACCGGGCGCAGCTCGCCGAGACGTCCTCGATCGGCGCCGACGGCACCGCGTCGATGCGGCTGGACCTGCTGGTGGAGGGCGCGATCGCGGAGGTCGTCGAGGCGCACCGGATCAACCTGCTCAGCGAGGAGGTCGGGTTCGTCGACAACGGCTCGGCGGTGACGCTGGTGGCCGACCCGGTGGACGGCACGGCGAACGCCGCCGCCGGGGTGCCGCTGTCGGCGTTCTCCGGCGCGATCGTGCTGGACGAGACGCCGGTGGAGGCGCTGACCTGCTGGCTGGACACCGGGCGGTGCTGGCATGCGGTCGCCGGGCGGTCGCCGGAGTTCCGCACCAGCGGCCGGCGTTCGCTCGACGGCGCGGCGGTCAGCCTGCTGCGCCCGCACGAGCGCAGCGCGGACGCGTGGTGGCGGGTGGCGAAGCGGGCGGCGCGCGTGCGGATCCTGTCCACGACGTGCCTGGAGACGATGCTGGTGGCGGAGGGCTCGACGGATGCGTTCGCCGACGCGAACTCCGACACCCACCGCATCGTGGACCTCGTCGCGGCGATGGTGGCGCTGCCCGGGGCGGGCGGCGCGGTCCTGGACGTCCACGGCAGGCCCCTGGAGATCGACCCGGACCTCCGGCGCCGCTGGTCCGGAGTCGCGGCGGCAACGCCGGAGCTGGCGGACGAACTCGCCGCCACCATCCGCGGCTAGGACCTCCAGGTGACTCGACCTCGCAACAGCCGGATCCGCCCAGGTGAGCGCGTTTCACCACGCGTCGGAGCGGAGAAAGGGGCCCGATTTTGCCTAAAATCGGGGATCCCCGATCCGGGCGAGCCGGCTTCCAATTTTGCCTAAAATCGGGCCACCTCGGCGTGTTGGGAGCCGACGCGCCGAGGTGTGTCATGGCAGCAGTGAGTCCACAGTGGACTCCGCCGGAAGGCGAGGGCGCCCTTGACCGAGCGGTCAAGGGCGCCCTCGGCGTCTCCGCTACGCGCCGCGTGCCGCGGCGGCTTCCAGCGCCCGGCGCACCAGCACCTTCGCCAGGTGCCTCCGGTAGTCGGCGCTCGCGCTGGCCTGGTCCGGCGGCGACGTGTCCTCCGCCGCCCGCTCCGCGGCCTCGGCGGCGCTCGCTCCACTCGCCAGGGCCGCCTCCACGCCGTGCGCCCGCATCGGCGTCGGGCCCATGTTCACCAGCGCTACGCGCTGGCCGGCGACGGCCACGCCGACCACCGCCCAGTCGATCGCCCGCTTGGTGAACTTCTGGAAGTCCCAGCCCTGCGCGGGGTTCTTCGCCACCCGGATCTCCACCAGCAGCTCGTCCTCGCCGAGCGCGGTCTCGAAGAAGTCGGTGAAGAACTCCGTCGCCGGGATCTCCCGGGTGCCCGACGGGCCCTGCGCGACCAGCACCGCGTCCAGCGCGAGCGCCACGGCGGGCAGGTCGGAGGCCGGGTCGCCGTGCACCAGCGAGCCGCCGATGGTGCCGCGGTGGCGGACCTGCGGGTCGCCGATGGTGCCCGCGGCGTGCGCCAGCAGCGGCACCTCGCGGGCCAGCAGCTCGGAGTGCTCCAGGTCGTGGTGCCGGGTCAGCGCCCCGATCCGGATCTCCGAACCCTCCTCGCGGATGTAGGACAGGTCGCGCAGGCCGCCGACGTCGATCAGCACCTCCGGCACCGACAGCCGCAGCTTCATCAGCGGCAGCAGCGAGTGCCCGCCGGCGAGCAGCTTCGCGTCGTCGCCGTGCTCGGCGAGCAGGCTCAGCGCCTCCTCGACGGAGTTGGCCTTCTTGTAGGTGAACGTGGCAGGGATCATTCCGCGGCCCCCGACTTCTCCTTGGCCGCGGTCAGCACGGCTTCGACGATGTTGTGGTAGCCGGTGCACCGGCAGAGGTTGCCCTCCAGGCCGGACCGCACGTCGGCCTCGGTCGGGTTCGGGTTCTCCTCGACCAGGGACACCGAGGCCATCACCATGCCCGGCGTGCAGAAACCGCACTGCAGCCCGTGCTTCTGCTGGAAGGCGCGCTGCATCGGGTGCAGCTCCTCGCCGTCGGCGAGGCCCTCGATGGTGGTGACGTCGTGGCCGTCGGCCTGGGCCGCGAGCACGGTGCAGGACTTCACCGACTCGCCGTCGAGCAGCACCGTGCAGGCCCCGCACGACGTGGTGTCGCAGCCGATGTTGGTGCCCGTCAGGCCGCAGTCTTCCCGCAGGTACTGAACGAGCAGCGTGCGGTCCTCGACCTCGTGGCTGCGCTGCTCGCCGTTGACGTTGATCGAAACTTGCACGAAACGAACTCCTAAGCACTTGTCGGGTCAGCGTGATCCACTCACCCGAACCAACTCCGCGGCCTGTCTATGCCTCGTTATGTTGCCGTCTTTCAAGCGGCGCAGCCGCTTAGCCCACGCTCGCAGGTTGACCACCCGCGGGTTCTCAGATGTCGTCTCGGGAGGACAGCTGGACATACGTGATGTCGGGATCCCGGACCGAGGCGGCGTCTGAGGTTCCGCTACGGGGCCACCTCCGCACATTGCGTCATGAATGGGCTTGGATGGCCTTCCACACCCGTTCTGGGGTGGTGGGCATGTCGATGTGCCTGACCCCGAGGTGGGCCACTGCGTCGACCACTGCGTTCTGGACCGCCGGGGTGGCGCCGATGGTGCCCGCCTCGCCGATCCCCTTGACGCCCAACGGGTTGAGCGTGGTCGGGGTTTCCATCGTCAGCAGCTCGAAGCTGGGCAGCTCGGCCGCCGTGATGAAGGCGTAGTCGGCGAGGGTGGCGTTCTGCGGGTTTCCGTCGGCGTCGTAGGAGACCTCCTCCAGCAGGGCTTGGGCGGCGCCCTGCGCGATGCCGCCGTGCCGCTGGCCCTCGGTGAGGACCGGGTTGATGATCACGCCCGCGTCGTCAACGGTCACGTGCCGAAGATAGTTCACCTTGCCGGTTTCGGTGTCGACTTCGACGACCGCCAGGTGCGACCCGAACGGGAAGGTCGGCCGGTCCTCGGTGAAGTGCACGTCGGCGGCCAGCCCCTCGTCGGCGCGCTGGGCCAGCTCCGCCCAGGACAGCGCGACGCTCGGCGTGCCGCGCACCTGCCAGGTGCCGTCGGTGAGTTCGAGGTCGGCCTCGTCGATCTCGATCAGCTCCGCGGCCAGCTTGCGGGCCTTCTCCTTGACATCCACCGCGGCCCGGTGCACCGCGGACCCGCCCAGCTGCAGGGAGCGGGATCCCATGGTGCCCACGCCCTTCGGGATCAGGTCGGTGTCGCCGTGCACGACCTCGATCTTGTCCAGGTCGATGCCCAACTGGTCGGACACCAGCATCGCGTAGGAGGTCCAGTGGCCCTGCCCGTGCGGGGAGCTGCCGGTGAGCACCAGGACGCTGCCGTCCGGGCGGATCTCGACGTGCCCGGTCTCGCCCTCGGTGTTGTTCGGCGCGGTGATCTCCACGTAGCTGGCCAGCCCGATGCCCAGCTGGAGCGCGGCGCCCTCGGCGCGCCGCTTGGCCTGCTCCTCGCGCAAGGCCTGGTAGTCGGCGGCTTCCAGCACCGCGTCCAGGCCCTTGATGTACTCGCCGGTGTCGTAGGTCATGCCGCCCGGCGTGTCGAACGGGAACTGCTCGGGGCGCACCAGGTTGCGGCGGCGCACCTCGGCCGGGTCGACGCCGGTCTCGGCCGCGAAGAGGTCCATCGCGCGTTCCACGGCGGCGGTCGCCTCCGGCCGCCCCGCGCCCCGGTAGGCGCCGATCGGCGTGGTGTTGGTGACGACGCAGCGGGCGACGGAGTCGACCTTCGGGATGTCGTAGACGCCGCTGACCATGAACCGGGTGAACAGCGGCAGGAACGCGCCCATCCGCGGGTAGGCGCCGACGTCCTGGACGATCTCCAGCCGGTAGGCGAGCACGGTGCCGTCGCGGCGGCCGCCGATGGTCACCACCTGCCGCTGCGCGCGGCCGTGGGTCATCGCGACCAGGTTCTCGCTGCGGCTCTCCACCCACTTCACCGGGCGGCCGACGCGCTTGGCCAGGAACGCCAGCAGCGCGGCCTCCTGCTCGACGCCGATCTTGGCGCCGAAGCCGCCGCCGACGTCGGGCGTGATCACCCGGATCCGCTCCTGCGGCAGCCCCAGGTTCGCCATCAGCTCGTCGCGGCAGCTCTGCGCGTTCTGGTTGGACAGCCACAGGGTGACCTTGTCGCCGTCCCAGGCGCAGGCGGCGGTGCGGACCTCCAGCGGCGCGGCGGCGAGGCGCTGGTTCTCGATCTGCTTGGTGACGACGACCTCGCAGCCGTCGAACAGCGAGTCGTCCAGTTCGCCGCTGGTGCCGGTGACGTTGGTGCCCGCCGCCGGGAACAGCAGGATCTCGTCGCGCAACGCGTCTGCGACGTCGACCACCGGGTCCAGCGGGTCGTAGTCGACGGAGACGAGTTCGGCGGCGTCCTCGCCCTGCGCGCGGGTCTCGGTGAGCACCACGGCCACCGGTTCGCCGACGTAGCGGACGGTGTCGCGGGCCAGGTGCGGCCGTTCCATCGCGGCAGGTGGGGGGCCGCTGACGCCCATCTGCGAAACGAACGGCGGGAGGTCGACGTCCGCGCCGGTGAACACGCCGGCCACGCCGGGCAGCTCGCGGGCCGCCGAGGTGTCGATCTCGGTGATCTTGGCGTGCGCCAGCGGGCTGCGCACGAAGGTGACGTGCAGTGCCCCGGCGAGTGCGGGATCTCGCAGGTCGTCCACGTAGGTGCCGCCGGCGGTGAGTAGGCGCGGGTCCTCGCGGCGCTCGACCCGGGTGCCGAGAATGCTCAATGGTGCCTCGCAGTCAACAGGATCAGAATCGGGAACCGACCAGTGAGTCTGGTGCGACGCCCCGCGCCGCACAAGACTCGCGGCCGTTTTCAGGCGTAGTCGCCGACGCCTGCGGCTCGTCCGGTCACCTGGCGGACCGCCGCGGTGGCCGCCTCGCGGAGCAGGACCGCGTCGGAGCTCAGCGACGCCAGGTCGAAGCCCAGGTCATGCCAGCGTTGCACGGTTTGTGCGCTGTCACAATGGATGCCCGCCAGCACTCCGTTGCGGCGACAACTGTCCAAAATGGAGCGGACGAGCTGCTCGTGCTCGGCCTCACGGACCGCCAGGACGGGCGCCATTCCGTGGCCGAGGGCCAGATCGGACGGGCCGATGTAGGCCGCGTCGATGCCCGGCGTGGACAGGATCTCGTCCGCGTTCCGCACGCCTTCGGGGGTCTCGATCATCGCGGCGAGCACGGTGCGCCGGTTGCCGGCCTCCGGCGTGTAGTCGTCGAGCTCGAACGCCGCCCGGATCGGGCCCCAGCTGCGCGAACCCTCCGGCGGGTACTTCGCCGCCTCGACCGCGCGGCGGGCCTCCTCTGCGTTGTTGACCATCGGCACGATGATGCCGTGCGCGCCGGCGTCGAGGGCCTTCATGATCTGGTCCGGCCGGTTCCACGGCACCCGCACGAAGGTCGGCGTCCCGGTGATCGCCAGCGCCTGCAGCATGGGGACCATCTGGTCGTAGCCGACGAGCCCGTGCTGGGTGTCGATGCACACCCAGTCGTACCCGCAACGGCCCATCAGCTCGGCGGCGAACGGGCTGGGGATCGAGGCCCAGCCGCCGACCGTCGGGCGACCGGCCTCCAGGGTTTCACGCAGCGTTGCCATCATGCTCCTTCGAACTCGATCGCCGACCGCGGCGGCGTTCGGCGGGGTCGTGCCGGGCCGGCGACGCCCCGGCGTTGCGGGCGAAAACGGTTCTGGTCGAAGGGATTCGACGGTGCTCGGGACGCCCGCGACTCTAGGACACATCTGATGTTTCGAGCAATACGCCGAACATGCTTCCGCGTCCGCTGACCGGCCAATACCTTGTCGAACAACCGATTTCACCGTAGTTCCCCGATCGAACGATCAATGTTGACGGCTTGGAACATCTGATGTATCGGCTGCGGTGGCTCGTGAGTACTTTGGATCGCTATAGAAGCTGTTTGAGATGTCGTGGTGTGAGGTGTGGTAACGCGGGGTTGTTGTCTTTGAAGCGGCGCAGCCGCTTAGCCCACCCCCGCAGCTTGCACCGCCGCGGGTTCTCAGAGGTCTTCTCGCGAGGACAGCCCCGACGTGGTGAATTGGTCATTCATGAGTCGGGGATCCCACAGCGAGAAGGCCTCTGAGGTTCCGCCACCCGCACCGCCACGCAAGATGAGTTTGGAAACAGGCTCTATAGCGGACCAAAGTGCTCACGAGCAGCACGCGGGCCGACTGATGTGGAGGGCGCGGGATGGGGCGGAGCAACGACGCGATCGAGAAGATCCGCCAGCTCATCGCCGGCGGCGAGCTGAGCCCCGGCGCCCGGTTGCCGCGCGAACCGGACCTCGCCGCGCAGCTCGGGCTCTCCCGCAGCTCGATGCGGGAGGCCGTGACGGCATTGGTGCACGCGCAGGTGCTCGACGTCCGGCGCGGCGACGGCACGTACGTGACGAGCCTGGAGCCGCACCGGCTGCTGGAGGGCATCGCCCACGCGGTCGAGCTCATGCAGGACGACACGCTGCCGGAGATCTTCGAGCTCCGCCGCCTGCTGGAGCCGCAGGCGACGGCGCTCGCCGCGGAGCGGATCACGCCGGAGCAGCTGGCGCGGCTGCGCGGACACCTCGAAGCGATGCGCCGATCGGAGACGATCGAGGAGCTCATCACGCACGACGCCGAGTTCCACGCCTGCATCATGGCGGCCACCGGCAACCGGACGCTGACCTCGGTGGTCAACGGCCTGGCGGCACGAGCCTTGCGGGCCCGGACCTGGAACGCCCTGAACATCGCCGACGCTCGCGAGCGGATCATGTCCCAGCACCAGGCGATCTACGAGGCGCTCGAAGCCGGTGACGCTGCGCTGGCCCTGTCCTGGGCGACGATCCACGTCACGGCGTCGGAGAAGGACCTCCTCCGCACCATCCCGCCCGCCGACCGGCGAGGCCCCGGCTCCGCCTGAAAGCCGCGTCGTAGCGGTCGTTTCAGAATGCTCTCTTGCGCCGTGACGGCCTAGGCGCATACGCCCTCGGCCGAGCGTTCCCGGAGCAACTCCCTAGTCCGCGAAGACCTTCTCCGCTTCGCGGATCGTGCGCAGCGCGGCTTCGCGCGACCCGGCGCCTTCGGGCATCAGGAGGACGCGCCCGACGCCGAGGGTCGCGACGCGGTCGGCCAGCTGCCTGCGGCATTCCGCCACGTCGCCCGCGATGTGGCAGTCGGCCAGCGCGGCGGCCTCGTCGAACGCCTGCGCGGCCGTCGGCGCCGGACGTGAGACCAGCGGCACGGCCTCGCGGGAGATCTGCAGGTTCAGCTCGGCGATCCCGTTCGTCAGCAGCCGCCTCGCGGTCGGGGTTTCGTCGGCGATGGCGAAGTACGCCGAGTCGATGTTGTCCAGCGGGTCCAGCCGGTGACCGGATTCGGCCGCCGCCGCGGCGTGCGCGTCCAGCACCGCGCGCTTCGCGGCCACGTCGACGAATGGGCTGAGCAGCACCGGAAGCCCGTGGCGCGCGGCCAGTCGCGCGGATTCCGGCGATGACGAAGCCAGCACGAACGGCGCGCGGGACGTCTCCGGTGCGGGCACGATCTGCACCTCGTCGAAGTGGTACCGCTCGCCGCTGCCCTTTGCGTGCCCCTGCCGCAACGCCTCGTCGAGCAGGGCCACGGATTCGTCGATGTCGCGGAAGCCCGCCAGCCCGGTGCCGAATATCTCCAGGTCCACCAGCGGTTGTCCGCGCCCGACGCCGAGCGTGAACCGGTCGCCGGAGAGGTGCTGGAGCACCGCGGCCTGCTCCGCGAGGGCGAGCGGGTGGTGGTTGGGCAGCACGCAGACCGCGGTGCCGACGCCGAGGTTCGTGCGGCCCAGCAGGAACGCCGCCATCGCCAGGGCCGACGGGTTCTGGGCCCGGGAGTTGAAGTGGTGTTCGGTCGTCCAGGCCTCGTGCCAGCCGTGCCGCTCGGCCTCGCGGACGTACTCCAGTGACCACTCGAAGACCTCGCGGCCGCTCGCCCCGCTCCCGAACGAATCGGTGAACAGGACCAGTCCGTACTTGGTGCGCATGCGATCTCCTATTTTTCGTCGGCTAGACGAAAAAACTAGCAGCTGGTGTCGGACCGGTCGAGGAAGTGCGTTAGGTTGGGCTCGTGACCACGCCGGATGCCCCGAGGCGGCGCGGGCGGCCGCCGAAGCTGACCCGCGAAGCGGTCGTGGCGGGCGCGCTGGAAGTGCTCGACGAATCGGGCCACGACGGGCTGTCCATGCGAGCGGTCGCCGAGCGCCTCGGCGTCGGCAAGATGAGCCTGTACCACCACGTGGCGGACCGTTCGGAGCTCGAACGCCTGGTCATCGAGCGCCTGCTCGCCGCGGTCGAACTGCCGGACGCGGCGCTGCCCTGGCAGGAGCGGATCGCGGCGCTGGCGCACGGCATCCGCGCGCTGGTCTTCCGGCATCCGAACGCAACGCCGTTGCTTGCGCTGCGGGAGTACAGCGACCCGGTGGCGCTGCGCCTGCCGGACGCCGTCATGACCGCGTTGCGCGACGCGGGCCTGCGCGGGGCGGCGATGGTCGGAGGCTCGCGCCTGGTCTTCAGCTATGCCATCGGATTCGCCCAGCTCGACCTGGTCGGCAAGGTGGACTCGGCAGGGGACTCGCCGATGGCGGCCCTGCCGGAGGCCGAGTTCCCGCACGTGGTGGCGGCGGCGCGGGAAACCCGGAACCACGGCCTGGACGAGCAGTTCGACCTAGGCCTGAAACCCCTGCTCGCAGGCCTCGCCGCGATCGCGTCCTGAGCCGCGGTCCGCTCACCACCATTCCACGTCGCGGACCCCATCTTCCGGTTGCCGCAATTTCAATGGAAATCGGACCCGCAGTTTCAATTGAAATTGCGGCAGAACGCGGCGATCGGACACAGTGGACCGTTCGGTCGCCCGACGTGGAAATCCACAGTGGAACGTGCACGAATGCAGCGTGCGCAGCGGGTTCACGATCCGCCACACCGGGCCGAACAGCGCGCTGATCGGCGCCAGGCCGACCCAGTACGTCACGTACAGCGCCCAGGGCGCGAGGTTCCGCTCCGTCCCCGGCGGCCCGAGGAACGCCACCGCCACCACGAGAGCGGCCGGCGCGAGCGTGAGAATCCTTGCCACCCAACGAATTCCGGGCGAATCGACGAAGTGCAGGAACGGCAGCGGCCGCCCGGCGTCGGGATTCAGCCACGGCCGCGACCAGAGCTTCGCCAGCGCCGCGAACGAGATCGCCACCGCGATGCCGCCGTCGATGATCGCCGCGACGCCGTTGAGCGGCAGGTCGGTGCGGCCGCCGAGCCCGTGGGCCAGGAAGTTCACCGCACCACCAGGCTGGGCAGCGCCGGGCCGGAGTGGTGCAGCTCGATCTCGAACGCGCCGGGGATGTCCGCGCGGAACTCGACGGTCGCCGGCTCGCCGGGGCGGAGCGGCGCGGATTTGTCGTATCCGTGCACGTGCAGCCCGTCCGCTCCATCGCTTCGGACGGTGAACCGGACCAGGCTGCCGAGCGGTGCCTGGATCCGTTCCGGCCGGCCGTCCACCTGGCCGCCGACGACCTCGAAGTCCGCCGAGACCACGCCCGCCGCCGAGGAGTCGGCCTGCGGCGCGGGCGGTTCGGCGGCGGGAGGCGCCGTGCAGGCCGACAGCAGTGCGGCGCCGGCGAGCAGGGCGAATCCGAAGCCTCGCGCGGTCGTCATTAATCCTCCGTAGGCCACTCAGGTGAAGTCCGTGTGCGTGGAGGTCGCGGCGGTCGCCCTGCTGCGCAGGCCGCTGGTGCTGGGCACGGTGTCCGGCCTGCTCATCGGCACGATCGGGTTCGCCGGCGAGTACGTGTGGACGCAGTTCGCCTTCGTGATGCCGTGGACGCCCGACATGCTGCTGGAAGGCGTCCTCATGGCCGTCGTCGGCGGCGTCAGCGGCGGCCTGCTCGGGGCGTTGCTCGTGTGTGCCCTGCGCGGCGAGCTGCCGAGCCTGCCGGTTCGGCGAGCGGTGTTCGGCGGCGCTCTGCTGGCGATCGCGCTGGGCGTCACCAACGGACTGATCGGCACCGCGCCCGCAGGTGTGCGCGCGACGATGGCGCTGGACCAGCGGACCGGCCAGGCGGACGTGCGGCTCGACCTGCCCGCGATCGCCCAAGACCCGACGTGGCTCGCGGTGACCAGCTGGCAGGGCGGCACGCTGAAGGTCGACCACCTGCGCCGGATCGGCGACGGCCACTACCGGACCAATGCGTCGGTGCCGGTCGGTGGCGCGGGCAAGACCCTGCTGCGGCTGCACGACGGCCGCGCGATGCTCGCGTTCCCGATCCACATGCCGGCCGACGCGGCGCTGGGGCTGCCCGAACTGGCCGCGGAGCCGCTGTTCGCCCGCGACGGCCAACCGGAATGGCAGGTCCTGCGGCGCGAAACGAAGCTGGGCATCCCGCCGTGGTTGTGGGTCAGCGCATCGCTGGTGGTGCTGGCGTGCTCGGTGGCGCTGGTGGTGTCGCTGGGCTGGGGAGCGCAGCGGGTCTCGCGCGCGATCTCGGGCCCGCCGACGGCCCGCCGGGCCAAGCACCGCGCGGTCCGGGTCGCCCGGCTCGCGGACGGCACGACATGACGGCCACGGCGGATCTGGTCCTGGCGAGCCACCCGATCATCACGGCGGTCCCGTTCTTCGTCCCGACGTTCGCGGTGGTGGCGGTGGTAGCGGTGATCGTCTACCGAGACCGCCGCCGAAACCCCGGAGAAGACGACGACCAGGACCCCTGATCTCGGCGGGGGTCCCGTGAGTGCTTTGGGGTGCCATTGCGCCCCAAAGCGCTCACGGGTTCTGAGGTCGCCTGACCCCGGTGGGGGAATTCGGGCAAGATCTACAGTGTGGCACTTGTCACATTACGTCGTTAGGGGCAGAGTCGGTGCGGTACTGGCCCCCGCTAGGCGGAAGAGGTGTTCGCCCATGGCCTCGACGACGACCGAACTGGCCGATCTCCAGCGCGCCCTGGCGCAGCTCCGCAGCAGCGTCGGCGCGCTGCGATCGCGCTACGGCGACGCCCCGGCCGTGCGCCGGATCCACAACGACGTGGAGCGACTGGACATAGACATCGCCGAACTCTCCGGCACCATGCCCACGCAGCGGCGCAGCACCGAGTCCGCCGAGGACGTGGTGATCGTGCCCGACACCCCCTACGACCCGTCGCTGTGGCGTGACGCCGACGACGAGGGGCTGGGCGGCCGGGCGCCGCACTAGGCCGCCGCAGGTACTGCACGCCGCCAGTCGGCAGCCGCCCGCCTGTCCGCAGTGGACCGGCCCGGATGCGGGGGAGGAGCTCCCCCGCATCTCGCTTGATCGGGGGAGGCCACGACCGGGTTGCGCCGGTTGGGGGACTACCTGGGTCGAGGCCGTTGATCCACAATGAGCGACCTCAGGTGAGCACCCCCGGACGAACATAGACAACGAGGTCTGCGAATGTCCGCACCACCTTCCGCCTCAGGCCGGGCACGGATCTCCGTGCGAACCCTGCGCACCGACCGGTGGTGGCTGCCGCCGCTGGTCACCTTCCTCGGGCTGCTTGCCTTCGTGGTCTACGGCCTGATCCGCACCTTCATGAACCAGTGGTACTGGGTTCCCGAGTACCACTACCTGGCGCCGTTCTACTCGCCCTGCCTGTCCACGGCCTGCGTGCCCGGCGCCAGCCATTGGGGCCAGCCGGCACCGGACCTGGGGCCGTTCGTGCCGCCGCCGATCTTCGTGCTGCCGTTCGTCCTCGGCTTCCGGCTGACCTGCTACTACTACCGGAAGGCCTACTACCGGTCGTTCTGGGCGTCGCCGCCGGCCTGCGCGGTCACCGAACCGCACCGCCGCTACACCGGCGAGACGCGGTTCCCGCTGATCATGCAGAACGTGCACCGCTACTTCTTCTACGCGGCGCTGGTCGTGGCCGCGGTGCTCACCTACGACACGGTGATCGCCTTCCGGGGCGCCGACGGCGGCTTCGGCATCGGGCTGGGCACGCTGCTGATGGGGGCCAACGTGGTGCTGCTGTGGTCGTACACGCTGTCCTGCCACTCCTGCCGGCACCTGATCGGCGGCCGCATCAACCACTTCTCCAAGCACCCGGTGCGCTACTGGTTCTGGACCAAGGTGACCTGGCTCAACGGCAAGCACATGCTGCTGGCCTGGTCGTCCCTGGTGTCGGTGGCCCTGGTCGACCTGTACGTGCTGCTGATCGCCAGCGGCGCGTTCCCGGATCCCAGATTGTTCAACTAGCGGGCACCGCCCCTGAGAACCCGCGGTGGTGCCAGCTGAGTCCCACACCGCAAGCGGCTGCCGCCGCTTGTGACATAGAAGGAAGTCGATGGTGGAGATCGAACGGCACGAGTACGACGTCGTCGTGATCGGCGCCGGTGGCGCGGGTCTGCGCGCGGCGATCGAGGCCCGCTCCCAGGGCCTGCGCACGGCCGTGGTGTGCAAGTCGTTGTTCGGCAAGGCGCACACCGTGATGGCCGAGGGCGGCATCGCCGCCTCGATGGGCAACGTCAACTCCCGCGACGACTGGCAGGTGCACTTCCGCGACACCATGCGCGGCGGGAAGTTCCTGAACAACTGGCGGATGGCGGAGCTGCACGCGAAGGAGGCGCCGCAGCGGGTCTGGGAGCTGGAGACCTACGGCGCGCTGTTCGACCGCACCCCGGATGGCCGGATCAGCCAGCGCAACTTCGGCGGCCACGAGTACCCGAGGCTGGCGCACGTCGGTGACCGCACCGGCCTGGAGCTGATCCGCACGCTGCAGCAGAAGATCGTGTCGCTGCAGCAGGAGGACCACGCCGAGCACGGCGACTACGAGGCCCGCATCAAGGTCTTCCAGGAGTGCACGGTCACCGAGCTGCTGAAGGAATCCTCCCGGATCTCCGGCGCCTTCGGGTACTGGCGGGAGTCCGGTCGGTTCGTGCTGTTCCAGGCGCCGGTGGTCATCCTCGCCACCGGCGGCATCGGCAAGTCGTTCAAGGTGACCTCGAACTCCTGGGAGTACACCGGCGACGGGCACGCGCTGGCGCTGCGGGCCGGGGCGTCGTTGATCAACATGGAGTTCGTGCAGTTCCACCCGACGGGCATGGTCTGGCCGCCGAGCGTGAAGGGCATCCTGGTCACCGAGTCGGTGCGCGGTGACGGCGGCGTGCTGCGCAACTCCGAGGGCCGCCGGTTCATGTTCGACTACATCCCCGAGGTCTTCAAGGACAACTACGCGGACAACGAGGCCGAGGCCGACCGCTGGTACGACGACCCGGACAACAACCGCCGCCCGCCGGAGCTGCTGCCGCGCGACGAGGTGGCGCGCGCGATCAACAACGAGGTGAAGGAGGGCCGCGGCTCGCAGCACGGCGGGGTGTTCCTCGACGTGGCGACCCGGCTGCCCGCGGAGCAGATCACCCGGCGGCTGCCGTCGATGTACCACCAGTTCAAGGAACTCGCCGACGTGGACATCACGGCGGAGTCCATGGAGGTGGGGCCGACCTGCCACTACGTGATGGGCGGCGTGGAGGTGGAGCCGGACACGGCGGCGTCCCGGGTGCCGGGCCTGTTCGCGGCCGGCGAGGTGGCCGGCGGGATGCACGGCTCCAACCGGCTGGGCGGGAACTCGCTGTCCGACCTGCTGGTCTTCGGCCGTCGCGCGGGCGCGGGCGCCGCAGAGTACATCGCGGGTCTCGACGCCCGTCCGGCGATCGCGGAGTCCGATGTGGACGCAGCGGCGCGGCGCGCGCAGGACCCGTTCGCCTCCGCGGCCTCGCCGAACGCGGAGAATCCCTATGCGCTGCACGCCGAACTGCAGCAGACGATGAACGATCTGGTCGGGATCATCCGCAAGGGCACGGAGATGCGGCAGGCCCTGGAGCGGCTGCGGGACCTCCGGGCGCGCGCCGAGCACCTCGCGGTGGAGGGCAACCGGCAGTTCAACCCGGGCTGGCACCTGGCGCTGGACCTGCGGAACATGCTGCTGGTCAGCGAGTGCGTGGCGCGCGCCGCGCTGCTGCGCACCGAGAGCCGCGGCGGCCACACCCGCGACGACCACCCGGGGATGGACGCGAACTGGCGGCGAAAGCTGCTGGTCTGCGGCGTCGCCCACGAGCGGATCGAGGTCGTCGAGGAGCCGCAGGCGCCGATGCGCGAGGACCTGCTGACGCTGTTCAAGGTCGAGGAGCTGCGCAAGTACTACACCGAGGAAGAACTGGCTGACGTCCAGGTGAAGGGGCTGTAGATGGGTTACCAGGCGCACTTCCGGGTGTGGCGCGGTCCGGACGACGGGGCGCTTCGCGACTACACCGTCGAGGTCAACGAGGGTGAGGTCGTGCTCGACATCATCCACCGGCTGCAGGCCACCCAGTGCCCGGACATGGCGGTGCGGTGGAACTGCAAGGCGGGCAAGTGCGGCTCGTGCTCGGCGGAGATCAACGGCCGGCCCCGGCTGATGTGCATGACCCGGATGTCGACCTTCGAGCGGTCCGAGACGATCACGGTCACCCCGATGCGGACGTTCCCGCTGATCAAGGACCTGGTCTGCGACGTGTCCTACAACTACACCAAGGCCCGCGAGGTGCCGGCGTTCGCGCCGCCGGAGGGGCTGGAGCCGGGCGAGTACCGGATGCAGCAGGTGGACGTGCAGCGCTCCCAGGAGTTCCGCAAGTGCATCGAATGCTTCCTGTGCCAGAACACCTGCCACGTCATCCGCGACCACGACGACAACAAGCAGGCGTTCTCCGGGCCCCGCTTCCTGATGCGGGTGGCGGAGCTGGAGATGCACCCGCTGGACGAGGCCGAGAACCGCCCGGAAGAAGCGCGCGGCGAGCACGGCCTCGGCCTGTGCAACATCACGAAGTGCTGCACGGACGTCTGCCCGGAGAACATCCAGATCACGGACAACGCGCTGATCCCGCTGAAGGAGCGGGTGGCGGACCGCCAGTACGACCCGATCCTCCGCCTCTTCCGCCGCAAGAAGGACTGAGCGCGACGAGGGCCCCACCCGCCTCTGCCCCAGGTGGGCAGGGCCCTCGTCGTGTTCAGCTGTCCGCGGTCAGATGCCGAACGGGGTCGGGTACTGGACCTTGCCGCTGGGGATCTCCGCTGCGGGGTCGAGCGGGAGGGCCATCATCGCCTCGTCCGGGACCTCGACCGTCAGGCCGATCCCGAACTCCGATGCCCGCCTGAACCCGAAGCGCGGGTAGTACTCGGGGTGGCCGAGCACCAGGACCAGCTTCTCGCCCATCGCGCGCGCCGCTTCCAGCCCGGCCCGGATCGTCGCCGAGCCTGCGCCGGTTCGCTGGTAGCGCTTCAGCACCGCGCACGGGCCGAGCGTCAGGGCCGGGAACCCGTCGACGTGGTTGCGGGTGAGCAGCGAGTGGCCGACCACCTCACCGTTCGCGTCCTCGGCCACGATGGACAGTCCGTCGATCCACGCCGGGTCCGCGCGCAGCGCCTCGATCAGGTCCGCCTCCAGGGCCGTGGGGAAGGCGTCGAGGTTGACCGCGCGGATCGCGGGGATATCGGCTTCGGTCTCCGGTCGGGTGGTCCACATCTCGGTGCTCTCCTCGCGATTCGGGCGTAGTACGTAGCCGGTGTAGCGGTAGTCGTGACCGTGCGCCCGGCGGAATCCGATCTCGGTCCGGGTGGCCTCGACCGCCTCCCGCATTCCGGGCGCGGTCAGGTCGGCCGCCGCGATGCGCTCGGCCAGCGGCGTGTAGTACTCGTCGAACCAGTCCGTCCCCGGCAGGTGGTAGATCGCGGACACCTCGTATCCGGCCCGGACCGCTGCGGCCACGTTGGCCTCGGTCGTGCGCAACGCGTAGTGGGAGTCCCAGAACGCCCGGATTTCGGGAGCCGGATCGTCGGTCGCCCACTCGCACTCGGTGACGACCAGCACGCCGCCCGGGGCGAGCAGCCGTCGCCAGGACGTCAGCGCGGTGTCGAAACCGATGTTGTAGGCCGAACCTTCGGCCCAGACCAGGTCGAAACTCCGGTCCGGGTAAGGCAATTCCGCCATCGTCTGCACGTCGGTGTTGATCGCATCGCCCACCCCGCTCGCCTCCGCGGCGGCGCGCAACTCCGCCAGGAACGGCCGGTGCAGGTCGACGGCGGTGACCCGGGCACCGGCCTCGGCGGCCAGCAGCAGGGACGCCCGTCCCGGCCCGCAGCCGATGTCGAGCGCCCGGGGCGCCTCGGGCGGTGCGGCGAGTTCGAGCAGGTGCCGGGTGGTCGCGTCGGATCCGGGGCCCTGCCGGGGCAGACCGTGGTGCAACGCGAAGAACGCGTCGCGCACGGCATCGCGGTCTCCGGCGTGCGAACTGTTGTCGTTCACAGCGGTTCTCTCCGTTGTCGTGGAAGTTCGGTCGGCGGTCATTTCCTGCCGCGGAACCGGTAGGTGGCGCGCAGATGCCGGGTGATGGCCTTCTTGTGGTCGTCGCGTTCGGCGCGCAGCCGGGCATCCGTGCGGGACGCCGCCCAGGCGTTCTCCCGCTGGAGCTTGCGGTAGCTGTCGAGCCGGCGGGCGCTGAGCCCGCCCGCGTCGATCCCGGCCTGGACCGCGCAGCCGGGTTCGGTCTCGTGGCCGCAGTCCGCGAACCGGCAGCCGCGGGCGAGCTCCTCGATCTCGGCGAAGGCCCGTTTCAGCCCCTCGTCCGCGTCGAACAGTCCGACGCCGCGCAGGCCGGGGGTGTCGATGAGCACCCCGCCGCCCGGCAGCGGGATCAGCTCGCGGCGCACCGTGGTGTGCCGGCCCTTGCCGTCCTGCTCCCGCACGGCACCGGTGGTCAGCCGGTCGGCGCCGAGCAGGGCGTTGGCCAACGTGGACTTGCCCGCCCCGGACCGGCCGAGCAGCACGATCGTCCCGGTCAGCAGGCCGCTGAGCCGGTCGATGCCTTCGCCGGTGACGACGCTGGTGGCGACGGTCTCGGCGCCGGGAGCCAGCAGCGCGAGCTCCGCGATCAGCCGCTCGGGGTCTTCGGCCTGGTCCACCTTGGTCGCGACGACGATCGGTACCGCGCCGCTTTCCCAAGCCAGCGCGAGCAGGCGCTCGACCTGGCCTGGGTTCGGCCGCTCCACCGCCGGAACGACCACCGCCGCGGTGTCGACGTTGGCCGCCAGCACCTGCCCGTGCGACGAACGCGACACGCTCGACCGCACGATGGCGCTGCGCCGGGGGAGCAGCACGGCCAGCTGTGGATCGGCGCCCGGGCGCACGGCGGCCCAGTCGCCGGTGCACGGCGCCTCGAGCGGATCGGCCGGAGTCGCGGACGTGCCGACGCGCATCGGCCCGTCGGCGGTGATGACGTCGCAGCTGCCGCGGTCGACGCCGATGACGCGCGCCGGGATCAGACCGGCGGATCGGTGTTCGGAGAAGGACTGGTCGAGCGTCTCGTCCCAGCCGAAGGAAGCGAGATCGCCTGGATGTGCGGAAGTGTTGTGTGACAACGGAGGGAACTCCTGGTGATGGGAGTCCCGGTGGAGGCGCGCAGACAGGGCCGCAACGCGGCGGAAATCAACGAAGTCGGCGCATCAGACCGGGACTCGGGACGTGAGAACGGTCCGGGCGCTGCGTGCAGCAGCGATCACCAGGGCAACCATTAATCTCACCTCCCGTTCCACCTGCGTCGTCGAACACGAACGGACTCAAGGCTAGCAGGACAGGATTCCTGGGAGCACGTGATTTTTCGCATCGCCGCCGCGGCAGTCGGGCGCGGGCGAGTTCGGCGAGTCGGCCCGGCTCCGTACCGGATGGGCGATTCTCCGTTATTCCATCAGTTCACCGCGCGTTACCCGGAATTCACGAGGATTCGCGGCCTTTCCCGTTTGGGAATTGTGGGAATAATCTTCCGCCGCGTTGTGTAACGCCGGTCTGATTCGCGAAACACCTGTTCGGGGCGCTCTTCCGGCGACTCTTCCGTCCTCAGTGGACATCGGTGCTCGGGGTGGCGGGTTTTTGCCATGTTCCTGGCGGGTTCTGGGGCGGCGGTTACGTTCGACCGCAACCAAGTTGATTTCGGATCTTTACCCGAGCAGTGCGGGGGAGTGGCGGAGGTAGGTCATGCGGCAGGCGTCCGTCGGACCCCGACAGCGGCGGCGTCACCGCACCGGCCGGATCGTCCCGCCACTGGAACACCCCCGGCCTGCCGCGACTTCGCGGCAGGGCTCATCGGCGGCCGGGCGTCGGTGGACCCCGAGGCGACGTCCGGCCGCCGCCAGCTTCTGATCCCTTGCAGGTACCGGTCAACGCAGACCGCTGGAAATGAGAGTTCCCAACGGTTCCAGGTCATCCGGCGATCCACTGTGGATTCCGGTGGCCGCGTCGTCCTGGCGCTGGCGGCCAGAGGAAGTGCGGCGAACGTGCAGCAGATTCTCGTGGCATTCGACGGATTCGTACCAATGGTCACCGTTTTGCTACCGGTCGCCGTGGCGGCGGCGCTCGGATCGGCATTGGTGCGCAACTACCTGACGGAAAGATCTGTGCGGTGGGGCCCACTGATCGACGGAGTGCTGGTCCTCTCGGTGCTCTGCGTGGCATACCTCGTCTTCACGCCCCAGCGGCCGGCGGTCGAACCGGTCCGGCCGGACCCGGGGAAGGACGTGTCGATGGCGCTGACCGCCGATCCCGGCGATTCGCTGCCCTGGGTGCAGCTGGCCGGGAACCTCGTCCTGCTGCTGCCGCTCGGCGTGCTGGTGCCGCAGCGGGTCCGGTGGTTCGACAGCATCGTCAAGATCGCGTTCGGCGGACTGGTGCTGGCCTGCTCGATCGAGCTTGTCCAGTTCCTGGTCGTCACCGGCCGGGTGGCGTCCACCGACGACGTCATCTGCAACACGATCGGCGCGACGGTCGGCGGCATCCTGGTCCGCGCCCCGAGCTGGATCGCCGCGGCGACGCCCGGTCGCCCGCAGCACAGCGCGACGGGCCGCAACGACCAGACCGTCTGGCTGCTGATCGCCAAGGTCGAGCGGGAGCGGCAGCGCGAACTCGCGGCGCCGCTCCGGCGACGGGTGCGCCCGCTGGTCGGCGAGCAGCGCTCGCATTGAGACTCCGGTGGCCGGGGCCGCCTTCCGCGTCAGACAACCCGGCCACCGGTCCCAACCGTTCAGGACCGCGTGCGCTTCGCGCTGCTGCGGCAACGAGAAGCGCACGCGGGCATCAGCCCTGGAGCTTCTGGTGGCGCTCGCTCAGCGAGCGGCCCAGCCTGGTGGCTTCCTTCTCCAGCTGCGGGATGAGGCGGCGCAGGATGGGGAGCATGAGCCGCTCCGCGAGCCGCGAGGACGGCACGTTGCGGAGCCAGTGCATCACCATGATCGCCCGCGGCACGTAGACGCGGCGGGCGCGGCGCTCTACGCCGTCGGCGAAGGCCCTGCCGCAGTCCTCGACGCTGGTGGTCGCCCGCATCGGCCACGGCAGCCGCTTGCGCATCGTCTCGAAGGTGTGCAGGTCCGTCGCGATGTCGCGCACCATGTCGGTGTTGATCCACGACGGGTGCGCGCTGCCCACCGCGACGCCGAGGTGCGCCACCTCCGAATGGATCGCGCTGGCCAGCGCCTCCGAGCCCGCCTTGCTCGCGGTGTAGGCGGCCATGCCGCCGGTCGGGCTGAACGCCGACAGCGACGAGACGACCAGCAGGTAGCCGCGGCGGTCGATCAGGTGCGGCAGGGTGGCGCGGGCGGTGTGGAAGACGCCGTTGAGGTTGACGTCGACGGTCTTGACGAACGCGCGCGGATCGGAGTGGCGGACCGTGCCGATCGGCGCGATCCCGGCGTTGGCGATGACCACGTCGAGGCGGCCGAGCTTCTCGACGGCCCCGGCCACGGCGGCCTCGATCGAGTCGGGGTCGGTCACGTCGGCCTCGGCCCAGAAGTGGCCGTCGCCCAGTTCCGCGGCCACGGCGGCGAGCTCGTCGGGCTCCAGGCCGACCAGGGCGAGCCGGGCCCCGCGCCGGGCCAGCTCCCGCGCGGTCTGCGCGCCGATCCCGCGCGCGGCACCGGTGATCAGGACGACTTTCCCGGACACGGTCGGCATGAGCACTCCCTCGGTCGACGTTATCTACTCGACAGTAGGCTACTCATAGTAGGTTCCGGCGGAGAGCTGCGGAAGAGGCGGATTCCGCGGGCTTGACCCTCCAGTCGCTGGAGGCCGCACCGTTGACCCCACTCGATCTTGAAGTGGAGGTTTCGATGCGACGTGCGATCGGCCTGCTGGCCGCAGCGCTGCTGCTCACCGGGTGCGCGGGCACCGCGCGGGCCGCTCCCGCGCTGGACGTCGGCGGCGGTGCGATCGACGAGCCGCTGGCGGTCGTCGTGAGCGGTTTGGCACCGGGGGAGCGGGCTTCGGTGTGGGCGCGGATGACCGACGACCGCGGTCGGCTGTGGACTTCGTGGGCGACGTTCGCGGCGGATCGCGGCGGGCGCGTGGACATCGCCGAGCACGCCCCGGTCGGCGGTTCCTACGCCGGAGCGGACCCCGCCGGCCTGCTGTGGTCGATGCGGCTGCCGTCCGGAGAGCCGGTGTCCGAACCGCGAGCGGCGTTGAGCGGATCGGAGATCCAGCTGACCATCGGCGTCGACATCGGCGGGCGCACGGTGGCGCAGGAGCCGGTGGTGGTGCCGCTGCACGCGCCGGGAGTGCGGTCGATGCCGATCGCCGAGGGCGGGCTGGTCGGTGATCTCCACCTGCCGCCCGGCCCCGGGCCGCACCCGGGCGTGATCCTGCTGGGCGGGTCCGAAGGCGGGCGGCCGAATCCCAAGCTGGGGCGGTTCCTGGCCGGGAAGGGCTTCGCCGTGCTGGGACTGGCCTACTTCGGGCTGCCGGGGCTGCCGCCCGCGCTGGACCGGATCCCGGTCGAGTACGGCACCCACGCGGTGGACTGGCTGCGGGCCCGGCCGGAGGTCTCCGACGGGCGGGTCGGCGTGGTCGGCCTGTCCAGGGGCGGCGAGTTCGCACTGGTGCTCGGCGCGTTCTCGCCTGGTGTGGGCGCAGTGGCGTCGATCGTGGGATCCGGGGCGGTGTTTCCGGGCATGGCGCCGCAGGCATCGTCCTGGACGCACGCCGGTGCCGACCTCCCGCCGCTGGTGATCGCGTCACCCGGCTCGCCGGTCGGCTTCCTGGCGGAGGCGGCGCGCGGCCGCCCGGGGCAGTTCGTCGACACCCAGGGCACGACGGCCACGCGGGAGGAGCTGGATCGCGCCGCGATCCCGGTCGAGCGCAGCGATGCCGCGTTCCTGCTGGTGTCCGCCGAGCGGGACGCGATGTGGCCGTCGCAGCGGCTGCTGGACGTCGCCGCGCGGCGGCTCGGCGACCGGGCCGAGCACGTGGTCCAGCCGGGAGCCGGGCACTTCATCCTCGACGTGCCGAACCTCCCGACCTCCTACACCAGCGCGGTTCCGCTGGTCCCGGAGGTGTTCTGGGCCGCTGGCGGTGGCGCTCCGCAGGCCAACGCGGCAGCCACCGCGGACACGGTGCGCCGCGTCGTCGAGCTGTTCCGGGAGGAGCTGTGATGAGCAGCATCGTCTTCGGAGTGGCTTACGCGGCGCTGATCGCGCTGCTGGGGGTTCTGTTCGGATACCCCCTCGACCCCGTGCTGATCGCCTTGGCGGTGCCCGCCGCTGTGGCATTCCTCGCACGCGGGATCGCAGTTTCAGTTGAAACTGCGATCCCCACGAGCCGCCGCCGCACCTGGTTGCCGATGTGGTGCCTGGGCGGCGTCACGGCACTCGTGGTGCTCGGCGAGGCCCTCTCCAACGGCGAGCGGTTGGTGGTGGGCGGTGTGCTGGTCGGATTCGGTCCGCAGTGGATCGAGGCGCTGGTGCTGGGGTGGCCGCGGCTGCTCTTGCTCATCGGCGTTGCCGCGCTCTGCGGGCTCCGGCACGGCCAGGAGAGGTCGAGCCGTCGGAGGGCGTTCGGGCTGGCGGCGGTGCTGTCCGTACTCGCGACCGGATGCATCACGTTCGGGACGACGTTGCCCGCTGGGCTGCTGGCCTGGGCGCTGCCGGGGCAATTGCTCGCGTTCCTGCTGGCAGGCGTCCTGCTGTTCCGGTCCGGACTGTTGCTACCAGTGCTACTCCTCGCCGTCGGCGCGTTGTTGGGCGGATTCGACGAGCAACTCCTGGACGTTGGTGTTCCGGCGGCTGTCCACCTGGTGCTCTGGCCCGCTTACCTGGGCGTGGCTCTGCTGGTGGGAGCGCTGGAAGCCCTCGGCCGCCGCCTGCTGCGGGTGGTCGGTCGAGCTCGGAGGCCCCCCGAACTTGCCTGAAATCGGGAGATTCCAAGGTCCGCGCACTGGAAGTCCGCCGGGGCGGTCCCGCTGGATTGGAAACGCGAACGGGGCCGCGGGCGGATCGCCTGCGGCCCCGTTCGGTGCCTCGGATCAGAGGGCGTTGAGCTTCGTGGCGGTCTGCTGCTCCTCGGCGACGAGCTCCTCGGCCAGCTTGCGCATCTGCTGCGCGGAGCCTTCCTCCTGCTCGGTGCGGGCCAGCTTCCCGGCGCCCTGCTGCAGCGACAGCATCGCCTGCTTCCACTGCTGGTCGAACTGCGCACCGGACAGCTTCGAGATCTGCTGCAGCTGCTGGTCCGTCTGCAGACCGGCGTCGGCAGAGTCGCCGGCCTCGTCCTCCGGGGAGCTGCCGGACTGCTGGCCGGCGGCGGAGTTCAGGAACGCGGTCAGCTGGTCGACCTGCGGCTGCACCGCCTGCTTGAACTCCGCGGCGAGGGTCTTGACCTCGGCGCTCTGCGCGCTGGTACCGGCCAGCTCGGCGAGCTTCACGACCTGCTGCCGGTTGGCGAGCAGCTGCTGCGCGAACTCGCGGTCCGTCGCGGTGTGCTCGCCGGTCGTGGCGTGCCCCTGCCCGGTGTGCTGCTGCGCGGTCGCGGGCGGCGGTGTGCCCGGGGCCGGGGGCTGGTCGCTGGGTTCCTCGCTCGGCGTGCAGCCCGCGAGTGCGAGACCGCCGGCCAGCACGGCGCCGATGATCGTGCTCCTCCGCACGTGCTTCCCCTCCAGGATCTGGTGGACGTCGTCCCAGGGCGGCCCGTTGATCGGTCGCTGCTGATCGCAGCTGGGCTGCCGGACCTATTGCCTCGTAGGCTAACCGGCGCCCCGCGGGCACGTGCGGGCGACGTCGCCGGGGACAGTCCGCCGTGCGCGTGTTGTCGAATGGATCTCACTACGCGTGACTGGGCACGTCGCAATGAATAGGGTGGCTACGGCCCGGCCGAACTACGGCCGGACGCCCGGACTAGTATCCGCAGTCGGCAGGCATCGCGACTGACTTGTGCTGCAGGGCGTCGCATGCTGTCAACCGACCCAACCGGGTCGGGCGAGCCCTAGCCGGGTTCGAAGAGGCTTCAAAGGGAGTGCAGGAGGCACCGTGACGGCCGTCGCGCCACAGCCGATCGCCACGCGCCCCTATCCGGTGCGCAAAACGGTCAAGGGGTCATTCCTGGCGCGGATGTTCCGCACCACGGACCACAAGCAAATCGGCATCCTCTACCTGGTCACGTCGATGGCGTTCTTCCTGGTCGGCGGCCTGATGGCGATGCTGATCCGCGGTGAGCTCGCCGTCCCGGGGATGCAGTTCCTCTCGCAGGAGCAGTACAACCAGCTGTTCACCATGCACGGCACGATCATGCTGCTGCTGTACGCGACGCCGATCCTGTTCGGCTTCGCGAACTACGTGCTGCCGCTGCAGATCGGTTCGCCTGACGTGGCGTTCCCGCGGTTGAACGCCCTGGGCTACTGGTTGTACCTGTTCGGCGGCCTGATGGTCGTCAGCGGCTTCCTGCTGCCGGGTGGCGCCGCCGACTTCGGCTGGTTCGCCTACACCCCGCTGTCGGACGCCCTGCACTCGCCGGGTCACGGCGCGGACATGTGGATCGCCGGCCTGGCGGTCTCCGGTCTGGGCACCATCCTCGGTGCGGTCAACATGCTGACCACCGTGGTCTGCCTGCGCGCGCCCGGCATGACGATGTTCCGGATGCCGATCTTCACCTGGAACATCCTGGTCACCAGCCTGCTGATCCTGATGGCGTTCCCGATCCTGACCGCCGCGCTGCTGGGCCTGATGGCCGACCGCCACCTCGGTGCGCACGTGTTCGACCCGGCCAACGGCGGCGTGATCCTCTGGCAGCACCTGTTCTGGTTCTTCGGCCACCCCGAGGTCTACATCGTCGCGCTGCCGTTCTTCGGCATCGTCTCGGAGATCTTCCCGGTGTTCAGCCGCAAGCCGCTGTTCGGCTACACCGGTCTGGTGCTGGCCACGCTGGGCATCGCGGCCCTGTCGGTCGTCGTGTGGGCGCACCACATGTACGCCACCGGCGCGGTGCTGCTGCCGTTCTTCGCGTTCACCACGTTCCTGATCGCGGTCCCGACCGGTGTGAAGTTCTTCAACTGGATCGGCACCATGTGGAAGGGGCAGCTGACCTTCGAGACGCCGATGATCTTCAGCGTCGGCTTCCTGGTCACCTTCCTCTTCGGTGGTCTCACCGGTGTCCTGCTGGCCATGCCGCCGGTCGACTTCCACGTCTCGGACACCTACTTCGTGGTTGCGCACTTCCACTACGTGCTCTACGGCACGATCGTGTTCGCCACCTTCGCCGGCATCTACTTCTGGTTCCCCAAGATGACCGGCCGGATGATGGACGAGCGGCTGGGCAAGCTGCACTTCTGGCTGACCTTCATCGGTTTCCACGGCACGTTCCTGGTGCAGCACTGGCTGGGCAACGAGGGCATGCCGCGCCGGTACGCCGACTACCTGGAATCTGATGGGTTCACCGCGCTGAACACGGTCTCGACGATCGGCGCGTTCATCCTGGGCGCCTCGATGCTGCCGTTCCTCTACAACGTGTTCAAGAGCTACCGCTACGGCGAGGTCGTCACGGTCGACGACCCGTGGGGCTACGGCAACTCCCTGGAGTGGGCGACGTCCTGCCCGCCGCCGCGGCACAACTTCACCGAGCTGCCCCGGATCCGTTCCGAGCGGCCGGCGTTCGAGCTGCACTACCCGCACATCTCCGAGCGGATGCGGCTGGAGGCGCACCTCAGCCTCACCGGCAAGACCCTCGCCCACAAGCACGAGGAGAAGCCGGCGGTCGGCACGTCGGACGACACGGAGAAGTGACCTGCGCGCTAGCCCCGCACGGCGAAGTTGTGCCAGGGTTGGGCTAGCTCGACGATGAGCCCCGGCGGGCGTGCCCGCCGGGGCTCATCGTTTGATCTGGGGCAGAGAGAGGAAGTACCACAGCTGTGAACGCGACCACCGTGCTGATCACCGTGACCGGGAAGGACAAGCCGGGGGTCACCTCCGTGCTGTTCGCCGCGCTGACGCGGCACGGCGTGGACATCGTCGACGTCGAACAGGTGGTGATCCGCGGCCGGCTGGTGCTCGGCGTGCTCGTGTCCACCGAGCGCGACCCGGAGCAGCTGCAGGAAGCCGTCGAGCAGGCGATGGCCACCGTCGGCATGACCGTCGACGTGGCGATCGGAACCGAGGACGGCGGCGCCGCGAAGCTCGGCTCGACGCACGTCGTGGTGGTGCTCGGGCAGCCGGTGACCGCCCGGAACTTCAGCGACGTCGCGCGCGGCCTCGCCGAGCTCGACGTGAACATCGACTCCATCCGCCGCGTCGCCGACTACCCGGTGACCGGGCTGGAGCTGCAGGTCAGCGCCCCGGACAACGGCGAGGGCTCGGACGACGCGCTGACCTCGGCGGTGGCCGACCTGGCCGCGCGCACCGGGGTGGACCTGGCCGTCGAGCGCACCGGGCTGGCCCGCCGGGCCAAGCGGCTGGTGGTGTTCGACGTGGACTCGACGCTGATCCAGGGCGAGGTCATCGAGATGCTGGCCGCGCGGGCCGGCTGCGAGCAGGAGGTCCGCGAGGTCACCGAGCGGGCCATGCGCGGCGAGCTGGACTTCGCCGAGTCGCTGCGGCAGCGGGTCGCGGTGCTGGAGGGCCTGCCCGCGTCGGTGCTCGACGACGTCGCCTCGGAGCTCGAACTCACCCGCGGCGCCCGCACCACCATCCGCACGCTGCGCCGCCTGGGCTTCCACACCGGCGTCGTGTCCGGCGGGTTCACCCAGATCATCGACCAGCTGGTGGACGAGCTGGGGCTGGACTTCAGCGCCGCGAACGAGCTGGAGATCGTGGACGGCAAGCTCACCGGCCGGGTGCTCGGGGAGATCGTGGACCGGGCGGGCAAGGCCAAGGCGCTGCGCCGGTTCGCCGAGTCGTTCGGGGTGCCCGTGGCGCAGTGCGTGGCGGTCGGCGACGGCGCCAACGACATCGACATGCTCTCCGCCGCCGGGCTCGGCGTGGCGTTCAACGCCAAGCCCGCGCTGCGGGAGGTCGCCGATACGGCGCTGTCGTACCCGTTCCTGGACACCGTGCTGTTCGTGCTCGGCGTCACCCGCGCCGAGATCGAGGCCGCGGACACCGAGGACGGCGTGCTGCGGCGGGTGCCGCTGGACGTGTGACGTCGGCGGCCGAGCGGAATACCGGGGGCTCGGGATCGGATAATCCAGGTGTGTCTGATTCCCACTCCGTGCTGGATCCGCTGATCGCCCGGTACGCCTCCTGGCTGGCATTGCCGGAGGCGGCGACCGTGGACACCTCGGACGAGGACCCGGAGAACGTGGTCCTGATGCCGATGGTGCTGCGGATCGAGCGCCGCGAGCCGCCGGACCGCACGGCGCTGCTGGAGACGGCCGCCGCGGCGGCGATCGAGGTGTGCCTCGACGAGCGGTGCAAGCCGGGCGGCGAGTGGCACGAGGCCATGCACACCTGGATCTCCGGGCGCATCCGCAAAGTGGCGCGGCGGGCGCGCGGCGTGCACTGGGAAGCGGTGCAGTCGCTGCCCGGGTGCACGGTGCGCGTCGGTAACGCCGAGGTGCGGGCGTTCCTGCCGATGCGGGTGGCGGACATGCCCAAGGAGCTCAGCCGCCTGCAGATCTCCGGCAGCGAGCTGGAGGCGGACGACCCGGGCGCGCCGCTGCCGGGGGTGCCGACGCTGTGGCTGAACCCGGACGTGCCGATGAGCGCTGGGAAGTCCGCGGCGCAGGTGGGGCACGCGACGATGATCCTGGCGTCGCTGCTGCACGGGGCGGGGCTGGACGCCGAGCTGGAGGGCTGGGCGGCGGACGGGTTCCGCTGCTCGGTCCGGCGGGCCGATGCGGAGACCTGGGCGCGCCTGCACCCGCGCGACGATCCGGAGACGGCCTGGCGGCAGGCGCGGGTGGCGATGGTGCGCGACGCGGGCTTCACCGAGGTGGATCCGGGCACCGTCACGGTCCTCGCCCAGTGGAACTGATCCGCGAAATGTGCTGTTTCCGCTGGTAGTGGCCCGTGAGTACTTTGTGTCGCCATAGCAGCACAAAACATGCACGGACCTTGTGAACAGCTGAAACGGGCCCGGACATAGGCCAGGCCCGAGAATGTTTTGCAATCTTTCGATTGCTAGGTCTTTGGCGGCCTGATGGTCGTCAAGGCCACTGCATCCTCGGGCCGGTCGCCGGGTTTCCCCGGTAACGACTAATATGCCCAGCTCCGGCGCCGCGGCGACAGAGGCTAAAGTCCCATTCCGCCTGGTCAGGGCCGCGCCGACCGGAGCCTTCCGCTGGCGAGCACCCAGAGCGCCGCTGCCGCGATGGGGCAGGCCACCAGCACGGTGACGGTGTTCACGCCGAGACCCGCCCCCTCGGTCAGCACCATGCCGGTCAGCAGCGCAAGGACCATGTTGTTGCCGGCGTGCGCCAGGCTGACCGGCCAGATGCTCCCGCTGCGGACCCAGAGCCAGCTGAGCACGATCTCCTGACACGCGAAGGACGTGGTCCACACCAGCAGCCCGAGCGCGACGTTGTCGAACTCGATGTAGCCGAGGAAGGCCAGCGGGTAGTGCCAGACGGCCCAGATCACCGCCGTGGCGAGCGTGGCGGCCAGCGGGCGGCCGGGGAACATCCGCAGCCGGAGGTAGCCGATCCAGCCGAACTCCTCGCCCCAGTAAATCGGGGTAAGCACCGGGACGAGGAACATCAGCGCCAGGATCAGCGACCACTCGGGCAGCGCCGCCGCGCTCGGCTGCCACAGCCCTGCCAGCGCCGCGATGCCGAGGGCGGCCGCGACCATGGCGAACGGCCCCAGCCAGGCGACGAGGTAGAGGTGCCAGTTGGCGCGCAGCCGCAGCTCGAGCCCCGAGTCGCCGAATCCCTCCCGGGTCACCCAGCGCCGCACGATGATTGCGGCGATGGCCGGGGCGAAACCGAACGGCAGCTGCGCCAGGGGATCGACCAGGGAGAAGCCCAGCAGCGCGGCGCCGAACATGCTGGCCCAGGCTATGCCGTAGGCGAGGAGGACGAACGCCACCACGCCCTTGAGCCGGGACGATGCCGGCTGCGTGGTGGGCCTGTCTAGTTGCGAGGTCGTCATGCGTCCAGCAGACCAACGCAGCGGTGGCCGCGTCACTATGAGCAGCCGGCCGGCTCGGGTATGGCTGGGCCTACCTCGATCACTACGGCTGAACCCGCTGAACCGATCGCGGTCGTCTGGTTAGGTCGTGTTCGTGCTTACTGGGACCGTGTTGGATTCGTTGCGGCGGCGCCGTTTTTTGCTCAGCAGTTGGCCGTGGCGCTCGCTCGCCTACCTCCTCGGCACGCCTCCGGTGGTTGCCGTCACGGCTCTTCCGTGTCTGCTGTGGACAGTGGTGGTGGTCGCCGCGGTCCATCCGGAATCGGCGTCGTTCGGCAGGTGGCTGGTCGCGGTGTTGGTCGGCTGCGCGGTGCTCGCTGCGGGCGCACCCCTGGTCGCCCTGCCGTTGTCCAAGGTGGAACGGTGGCGCCTGGGGCTCGTCGACATGCGGCCCATCGCGGGCGGCCACCAGGCGTCGTCGAAGACCGCCGGATCGTGGCACCGCCTGCGCGCGCTCTACCTGGACGCAGCGACCTGGCGTGCGATCGCCTACGCACTCCTACTGATCACGGTCGTTCCGGTTGCCTACGCGACATTGTTCGGGATCGCATTCGGCCTCTTGGCGTACTTGGTGAGTCCGCTGCTCGTGCTCGGCGAAAACGGGCCGGTCGCAGTGGGTTTCGGCACCGTCACCAGCGTAGGCGAAGCGCTCTGGTACGCGTTGGCCGCCTTGGTCCTGCTCCCTGCGGTGCCGTACTTCTCGGCCCTGCTCGCCGGTGCGCACGCCGCCGTCGCCCGGACTCTGCTGCAGGACGGCAGCGCGAGCCTGCGGACCGAGCTGGTCGAGGTGTCGCAGTCACGGGCGCGGCTGGTGGACGCCTTCGAGGTGGAGCGGCGGCGGATCGAGCGGGACCTGCACGACGGCGCGCAGCAGCGGTTGGTCGGCCTCACCCTGAAACTCGGCCTCGCCCGGCTGGACGTGCCGGCGGATTCCTCGGTGCACCAGAACGTTTCGGCCGCGCACGACGAGGCCAAGCAGCTCATGGCCGAGCTGCGCGAGCTGGTGCGCGGCATCCACCCGCGGGTGCTCACCGACCGGGGACTGCCCGCCGCGCTCGGCGAACTCGCCGACCGCTGCCCGATTCCGGTGGCGCTGCACGCCGGGCTGCCGGACAGGTTCCCCGCGCACGTCGAGGCGACGGCGTACTTCGTGGTCGCCGAGGCGTTGACGAACATCGCCAAGCACAGCGCCGCCACGGCCGCGTCGGTGACGGCGCGGCACGATGCCGGTGTGCTGGCGGTCGAGGTCGCCGACGACGGCCGCGGCGGCGCCGACCCCGCGCGCGGCACGGGGCTCACCGGGCTCGCGGACCGCGTCGCGGTGATCGACGGCAAGATGTTGTTGTCCAGCCCGGTCGGCGGCCCGACCCTGTTGCGCGTGGAGCTGCCGTGCCCCGTCCCATCCGAGTAGTGCTCGCCGAGGACGGCGTGCTGCTGCGGGAAGGCCTCGCCGGGCTGCTCGACAGGTTCGGCTTCGAGGTCGCCGCGGCTGTGGGCGACGCCGACGCGCTGACCACGGCCGTCGCCGAGCACGATCCCGACCTGGTGATCACCGACATCCGCATGCCGCCGGGCTTCACCGACGAGGGCCTGCGGGCGGCGGTGGAGCTGCGCCGCGCGAACCCGGGGCTCGCGGTGGTCGCGCTCAGCCAGTACGTCGAGCGCAGCTACGCGGCCGAACTGCTCGACTCGCACGGCGGCGAACGGGTCGGCTACCTGCTCAAGGACCGGGTGGTCGACGTCGAGGAGTTCGCGGACGTGCTGCGGCACGTGGTCGCCGGCGGCACGGTGGTCGACCCGCAGGTGGTGCGCCAATTGCTGAACCGGCAGCGCGATCCGCTGGCGGCGCTGTCGGCGCGGGAGCGCGAAGTCCTCGGCCTGGTGGCCGAAGGCCATTCCAACGCCGAGATCGCCAGGCGGCTGGTCGTCAGCGAGGCGGCCGTCGGAAAGCACGTGGGCAACATCCTCTCGAAGCTGAACCTGCCACCGGCCGACGACACCAACCGCCGCGTTCTCGCAGTGCTCGCCTACCTCCGGTCCTGAAGGGGCGTCCAGCGCTCGACGGAGGCGGGGTCGTCCTACCCGTCGGCGCGGACCAGGTTGCTGGGCGGCACGTCGCGAACCCGCTTGAAGGCGGTGCTGAAGGCGAAGCCATCGGCGTACCCGACCTTCCGGGCCACTGAGGCGACGGTGGCCCCGGGCGCGCGGAGCATGTCGGCGGCGAGCGCCATCCGCCACTCGGTGAGGTAGCGAAGGGGCGGCTGGCCGACCAGCTCGGCGAAGCGCCGCGCGAACACAGCCCGCGACATCCCCGCTTCCGCGCCCAGCGTGGCGACGGTCCACGGATGGCCGGGCCGTTGGTGCATCAGGCGCAGAGCACGCCCGATCCGCGGGTCGGCGAGGGCGCGGTAGCCGGGCGGCGGCTCGGCCTCGGGTTGTGCGAACCACGACCGCAGCGCCCGGACCAGCAGCAGGTCCAGCAGCCGGTCGAGGATGACCTGCTGCCCAGGCTCCTCGCTGTCGATCTCGACGGCCAGCAGGTCGAGCAGCGGCGCGAACTCCGGCTCCCGCGGGATGACGGCCACCTCGGGCAGCGCTTCGAGCAGGCGCTCCGAAACGTCGCCGTGCAGCGGATATTCGGCGGTGACGAAGAGGTCGGACCCGTCGGCGCTGAACCCGTACGTGCGCGGTCCCAGCACGAGGTCGGGTCCGGCCGCGGCGGGGCCGTCCGAGGTCGCCCAGCAGAGATCCGGGCCCTCGATCACCACCTGGGGCTCGGTGGTCGGCCGGTCGGCCACGGTGAACGGCCGCAGGCCGCGGACCAGGACGACGTCGCGCTCCTGAACGCGGACGGGCGCCGTCCCGGCGCCGACGATCCAGGACTCGCCGCGCAGCATGGCGCCCAGCGCCAGCGGAGCGGGATCGCTGAACCGCACCGCCCACGGCGGCTCGGCAACCGATTGGCAGAAGACCGCGCCGCTCGCCCGCACACCGGCGAGGTAGTCCGCTAGCAGATCCACGCCAAGACGATCTCACATGGGAACGAGATCGATGGCCATGGATCGTCTCGTGCGGCCCTGATGTGCTTGCCCCATGACGCTTTCCCCCATTCTCGTGCTCGGCGCCCGCGGCAAGACCGGCCGCCGAGTCACCGCCAGGCTCGACCAACCCTTCCGCGCGGCCTCCCGTTCCGGCCAGCCCAGGTTCGACCTCGCCGACCGCGACACCTGGGCTCCGGCGCTGGCCGGCGTGGGAGCGATCTACCTCATCCCGATGGCCGAAACCGTGCCGGGTGCCGTCGTGGGGGAGTTCCTGTCGGCCGCCGAAGAGGCAGGTGCCCGCCGGGTGGTGCTGCTGTCGGCTCGCGGGCCGGTTCCCGGCGAGGCGGATCCGTACCAGGAACCGGTCGAGGCGGCCCTGCGCGCGACCGATCTGGAGTGGACGATCCTGCGGCCGGCCTGGTTCGCGCAGAACTTCAGCGAGGACCTGTTCCTGGAGCCGTTGCGATCCGGCGAGGTGGCGTTGCCGACCGGCGAGGGCCGGGAGGCGTTCGTCGATGCCGGCGACATCGCGGACGTCGCGGTCGCCGCGCTCACCCAGGAAGGCCACGCGGGTGAGATCTACGAGCTGTCGGGCCCTGAGCCCCTGTCCTTCCGCACCGTGATCGAGATGATCGCCGAGGCGTCCGGGCAGAACATCCGCTACACGCCGGTGGAAACGCCCCGGTTCACCGCCATGCTCACGGCTCAGGGAGTGCCGGTCGAGGCGGCCGAGGTGGTGGCCGAGCTCCTGGGGCGGATCCGCGATGGTGCCGGTGAGCGCGTCAGCGACGGCGTGCAGCGAGCGCTGGGACGCGAGCCGCGCCCGTTCGCGGAGTACGTCAAGGCGGCCGCCGCCGCAGGAGCCTGGACCGGCTGAGCCGCGATCGGTGGCTCGCGGGACGAGGACAGGTGCCCCCCGCTGGTGGGGATCGCGGCCTGCCTCGCCCGCGAGTCAGTCGTCGCCGATGCCGCGGGCCGCGAGGGCTTCGCCGAGCTCGTCGGCGTGGCGGAGCGTGCGGACCAGGAACGGCACCGCGAACGCGGGGAACGAGCGCTCCGCGTTCCGGGCTCGTTGCGCTTCGCGCACCTGCGTCGCGATCGTCGACAGGGCCGCGACCGCCTGGAGCGTCAGGCCCACCAGCAGGCCGATCCGCTCCGGCCGGACGCCGACGCGCCGCAGCGGGCCGAGGCCGCGCTCCACTGCGGTGACCAGGTCGTCGACCCTGGTCGTCAGGGTGAAGAGGTTGGCGGCGGTGAGCGCGGCGAGCAGCCGCAGGCACACCACGGCGGCGGTGTCGAGGCCGAGCATCCACCACTGCAGCAGGAAGACCGCCAGCAGCAACGGGATCAGCAGCCGCACGGCCTGCCAGCAGCGGCGCGGCGGGATCCGGCCCACCAGGTACGCGACCGCGACCGCGAGCACGCATCCGCCCAGCGCCGGCGGCGACCCGAGCACGAAGGTGAGCACCGCGAAGGCCAGCAGCGCCAGGAACTTCCACCCCGCGCCGAGCCGGTGCAGCGGGCTGTTCCCCGGCTCGTACAGGCCGAGCGGGCTCACTTGATCAACTCCCGGTAGCACGGGATGGCCGCGGCCGGTTCGCCGTCGGCGACCACCTTGCCCGCGTCGAGCACCACCACCCGGTCGAAGCCGTCCAGCAGGTCCAGGTCGTGGGTGACCAGCACGACCTGCTGCGGCAGGCCGTTCAGGACGTCGATGAAGTGCCGCTTGTTGCGGAGGTCGAGCAGCGTCGTCGGCTCGTCGCAGACCAGCACGTCCGGCTCCAGGACGAGCATCGAGCACAGCGCCAGCAGTTGCTTCTGCCCGCCGGAGAGCTGGTGCGCCGGGTGCTCGGCGTAGCCCTCCAACCCGTGCTGGGCCAGCACCTCCGCCGCGCGGCGCTGCCGCTCCGCCTTGGAAAGTCCCTGCTTGCGCAGCGAGAACGCGACGTCCTCGCCCGCGGTGGGCATCACGATCTGGCTGTCCGGGTGGGTGAAGATGAACCCCACCCGCCGCCGCACCGCGCGGCCGTTGCGCGCCGGATCCACCCCGTCGACCAACACCCGGCCGCGGCTGGGGTGCACCAGGCCGTTGATCATCCGGGCCAGGGTGGACTTGCCGGAGCCGTTCGCCCCGACGAAGGCGACCCGCCGCTCGGCCAGCCGCAGGTCCACGCCGTCCAGCACGGTGCGCTCGTCGTAGCTGTGCCCGACGCCCTCGAACTCGATCAACCCACTCGCTCCCACATCGTGGCCACGCCCAAACCCCCGCCGGAGGACAGCGCCGCCAAGCCCACGCGCGGCCCGTCCGCCCGCACCATCCGGCCGAACAACCGCACCACGAGCACCGCGCCGGAAGCACCCCAGGGGTGGCCGAGCGCGATCGCGCCGCCGTCCGGCCCGGCCAGCCGCTCGTCGATGCCCGCGGCGTCCAGGCAGGCCAGCGTCTGCCCGGCGAAGGCCTCGTTGAACTCGACGACCTCCGGCTCGTGCCGCTCGACCAGCTCCCGCATGGCGGGCACCGCGCCCAGGCCGAGCCGGTTCGGGTCGACTCCGGTCGTGCGCCAGCCCAGCAGCCGCAGGCCCGGCACGCCGAGCCGGCGGCGCTGCTCCTCGGTGGTGATCAGCACGGCGGCGGCCCCGTCGTTGATGCCGCAGGAATTCGCCGCCGTCGCGGTCCCGTCCGGGGTGAACGCGGGCCGGAACCGGGCCAGCCGCTCGGCGGTGAAGCCCTCGCGCGGCCGCTCGTCGGCATTGATGCCGCCGACCGGCACCAGCTCGGCGTCGAAACGACCCGCTCGCCGCGCGGCCACGGCGCGTTCGTGGCTGCGGGCAGCGAAAGCGTCTTGGCGCTGCCGGGAAATCCCGGCCTCGGCGGCCACCAGGTCCGCCGCCGGACCCATGTCCGGGTCGCCGATGTCGGCCGGGGCGAACGGTGCCCTGTCGTAGAAGCGGGGCGGTTCGGTCGCCGAGCGCGGCCGCCACGCCCGCCAAGGAGCGGTCGACGGGCTCTCGGCGCCGCCGGCGAGGAACCAGTCGCCCGCGCCACCGCGGATCATCGCCGCTGCCGTGGTGATCGCGGTGAGCCCGCTCGCGCACTGCCGGTCGACGGTCATGCCGGGCGTGGCCTCGCCCAACCCGGCGCGCAACGCCGCCACCCGCGCCGGATTCCCGCCGGGGCCCAGCACGTTGCCGAGCAGCACATCGTCCACTGTGGTCACACCGGTGTCGTCCAGGACGGCGCGCAGCACCGGCGCGGCGAGCCGGTCGACGGCCAGGTGGCGCAGCACGCCGCCCGCTTCGCCGATGGGAGTGCGACGCGCGGCGATCACGACGGGTGTCCGGTTCACAGCGCCTCCGCATCGAGGGTTCCGGTCCGCAGCCGCTCCGCGATCAGGGCGCGGGCGGGCTTGCCGGACGCGGTCCGGGGCAGCTCCCGCACCGCCAGCCAGCGCCGGGGGCGCTTCGCCGGGCCCAGCGCGTTGCGGGCCCGCGCGCGGAGCTCGCGCAGCGACGGTGGCGTTGCCTGGTCGATCTCGACGACGGCGGTGACGAGCTCGCCGAACCTCGGATGCGGGCTGGCGCAAACGAGCACGTCAAGCACGCCCTCGGCGCCGCGAAGCACCGATTCGACCTCCTCCGCGCCGACGATCCGGGCGCCGGTGTTGATCGCCGAACCGAGGCGGCCGAGAACCTCCAGCGACCCGTCGGCGTGCCGCACGGCGCGATCGCCGACGGTCGACCAGCCGTCCTCGGTCGTCGCGGGCACGATCGCCCCGTCGCGGAGGTAGCCGTCGAAGACCAGCTCGGAGCGCACCCACAACTCGCCGACGCCGTCCACGGGATCGCGCACGTCCACGTCGACGACGGGCCGCAGCGAACCGCCGCGCCGAACGGCGATCAGCGAATGCTCGGCCGACCCGTAGTACTCGACGAGCTCGCATCCGGGAAGCACCTTGGCGAGCCGCTCCGCCAACGCCTCGTCCACCCGGGCCCCGCCGCAAACCACCACGCGCAAACCGCATTCGGATCGCAACACCGGATCGCGCTCCAAAGTGGATACGAGGGCGGAGAGCATCGCGGGCACCAGGTGGACGACGGTCGCCTGCCGCGACGCGACGGCGGCACCGGCGGCGGACCACTTGTCCAGCAGCTCGACATCGGCGCCCTCGCGGAGCGCGTGCAACGCGCCGAAGAGGAACAGCGACGAACTCAGCGGGCCGGGGATCAGCACGCGATCCGAAGAGCCCAAGGGCAGGCCGAGCGCGGCGAAGCTGCGCAGCCACGACCGCCGAGACCGGATCAGCACCTTCGGAGCACCGCTGCTGCCGGAGGTCGTGGGCAGGTAGAAGTGCGTGAGCTCCCCGCCGTCGGTCGGCGTCGATCCGCCGCGGCGAACGGACCGTTCGTCCCGGAAGGCGGCGTGAGCGGTCCGTTGGCTTGGTTCGGGTGTGGAGTGAAGGGCCTGTTCGTCTCGGTTGGCGGGGTGAGCGGTCTGTTGGCTTGGTTCGGTCGAGCGAGTGGCCTGTTCGCCTCGGTAGGCGGGGTGAGCGGTCCGTTGGCTTGGTTCGGGTGTGGAGTGAAGGGCCTGTTCGTCTCGGTTGGCGGGGTGAGCGGTCTGTTGGCTTGGTTCGGTCGAGCGAGTGGCCTGTTCGTCCCGGTACGCGGCGTGAACGGTCCGTTCGCTCTCGTCTGCGGTTGGCGGCTCGTCCAGGTTCAGCACGACGTCCGGGCGGGCGTCGGCGAGGACCGCTGCGCGATCGGCTTCCGTCCAGGTGGGTTCCGCGAGCAGGGTCGCGCAGCCCGCCAGATCCGCCCCGAGGAAGTGGGTCAAGCGCGTCAGCGCGTCCCCTCCGTCGAAGGCGACCCTGGAGCCGGACGGCAGGAGCCGCGCAGCGCGGTAGGCCCGCGCGAGCAGCTCCTGAGCGTCCAGCGTCGTTCCGGCGTGCGCGACCCGCGAAGCGGGGGAGCGGCCGAGGATCGGCAGCACGCTCAGCCCTCGGCGGTGGCGCGGCGCGCCGAGCCGGTCAGCGTCGCCGGGAGGGCGCGGTGCACCGCGACGGCGACGAGCGAGACGGCGACGAGCTTCAGGGCGTCGCCGGGGAGGAACACTAGCGACTGCACCGCCGCCGCGCGCAGGTCGCCGATGACCAGGCCCCAGTACGGGATGCCGATCAGGTAGTCCACGGCCACACCCGCGACGTTGGCCGCGAGCAGCACGAACAGGCCCGGCTTCGGCAGGCCGCGCTGCACGATCAGGCCGACGACGACCGCCGCCACCACCCAGCCGATCACGAAGCCGCCGCTGGGCCCGATGAACGGCGCGAGGCCGCCGCGACCGCCGGAGAGCAGCGGGAGCCCGATCGCCACCAGGGCGACGAACAGCAGCGTGGCCGCGCCGCCCCGGCGGGCGCCGAGGATGCTGCCGGCCAGCAGCGGACCCGCGTTCTGCAGGACGATCGGCACCGCCGCGCCGCCGAGGTAGAAGCCGGGGAAGATCCCGAGGACGGCGATGAATGCGGCGAAGACCACAGTCCTGGCCAGGTTCGCGGCGGGCGCGGCTTGGCGGGGTGCGGACACGACGTCTCCCTAGCGGTTGATCGACAACAGGGCCGACCGGCGGCGCTGCCGGGCCGGGCTTCGCGCCGCGCCTCCTCCTCGACTGCCTCCTGCCCGGCAGGGCCCTCCCCACCAGCGGTTCTCGTCGAATCGGGCAGCGTCGGCGGCCCGATGAGCGCGGCGAGCTCAACCTACCCGCCAACCCCGCCGGAACGGAAAGCCCAACACCGAATTGTCGATCTCCTACAAAACTGCCGGCGCGGCTGGCCTTTTGTCTGGTGAGAGCCCGCGAGCGTTTTGTGCTGCTATAGCGACACAAAGCACGCACGGTGCCTGGGCTGCGGAAATTCGGTTGCTCTGCGTGTTGAGTCGTGCGCACCATGTATCGGTGCGCTTTTCGGTCAACATCCCGAACTTCGGCGATTTCGCCGATCCCGCAACGGTCGCGAAGGTCGCTGCCGCGGCGGAGCAGGCGGGCTGGGACGCGTTGTTCGTCTGGGATCACGTGGTGCATGACAAGGACGAGCGTCGAGGTCAGCCGTTCGGCGACCCGTGGATGCTGCTGACCGCTGCGGCGCTGGCGACCTCCCGGCTCAGGCTGGGGACCTTGGTCGCCGCGGTCGCGCGGCGGCGGCCGGAGCAGCTGGCCCGTCAGGTGGCCACCCTGGACTCGCTGAGCGGCGGCAGGGTGATCTTCAGCGCGGGCCTCGGCGGGCCGATCGACGGCGACTTCGCGAGCTTCGGCGAACCCACCGACCCGGTGGTGCTGGCCGAGCGCCTCGACGAGGGTCTGGACCTGCTGCAGCGCTACTGGTCCGGGGAGCCGGTGAACCACCGCGGTCGGCACTACTACGTCGATGACGTGACCCTGCTGCCGGCCTCGGTGCAACGTCCTCGCCCGCCGGTCTGGATCGGCGGGGTGTGGCCGCACCGCCGGCCGATGCGCCGCGCCGCGCGCTGGGACGGCGTGGTCCCCCTGTTCAAGACGGCGGGCCACGGACATCCCCCGCGCGTTGATGAGGTGCGGGAACTGGTCGGCTACGTCGAACGGCATCGCGTGGATCGGCGGTCCGATCCCTTCGAAGTCGTCGTGGGCGGCGTCAGCCCGGGCGACCCCGCGGCGGCGCGCGACCTGATCGGGCCGCTGGCCGAGGCCGGTGCCACCTGGTGGGACGAGCGGCTGCTGCAGACCACCGACGACCTGCACCGCCTCGGGCCGGTGCTCGACCGCGTCGAACAGGGCCCACCGGCCTGGTAGCCGCCCGCGGGCCGCACGGCGATCACGACACCCCGAACCCCGGCCCTGCGCCGTCTCCGGCCCGGGATCACCGCAATTTCAATGGAAATTGCGGCGCCGCTATGCCTCCGCTGCGGCTGCGGACAGCCTTCGCAGGGCTCCGCGCACGACCTCCGGGTCGTGGGTGGTCCAGAACGGCGGCAGCGACGCGCGCAGGAAACCGCCGTAGCGCGCGGTGGCCAGGCGCGGGTCCAGCACCGCGATCACGCCGCGGTCCTTCGGCGAGCGCAGCAGCCGCCCGGCGCCCTGCGCCAGCAGCAGCGCCGCGTGCGTGCCCGCCACGGTGATGAACCCGTTGCCGCCGTGCTCGGAAACCGCCTTCTGGCGGGCCGATGCGAGCGGATCGTCCGGCCGCGGGAACGGGATCCGGTCCATGATGACCAGCTGCAGCGAATCGCCCGGCACGTCCACGCCCTGCCACAGCGACAGGGTGCCGAACAGCGAGGTCTCCGGGTCTTCGGCGAACCTGCGGACCAGTAGCGCGGTCGAGTCGTCGCCCTGGCACAGCACCGGCGTGCTCAGCCGCTCGCGCAGTTCTTCCGAAGCCTGCTTGGCGGCGCGCATCGATGAGAACAGCCCGAGCGTGCGCCCGCCCGCGGCCTGCACCAGCTCGGTCAGCTCGTCCAGGTACTGCGGCGGCAGCCCGTCGCGGCCCGGGGGCGGCAGGTGGCGGGCGATGTAGAGGATGCCGCTGCGCTGGTGCTCGAACGGCGAGCCCACGTCCAGCCCGGTCCACTTCGGACCGCCGGCGTCGGCGGGGACCTCCTTCGCGGTGGCCATTCCGGCGGCCGGCTGGGCCTTCTGCTGCGGTGGCAGGCCCCACTGCCGGGCGAGCGTGTCGAACGAGCCGCCGAGCGCCAGCGTCGCCGAGGTCAGGACCGTGGTGCGCTGCCCGAAGAGCCGGTCTCGCAGCAGCGCGCCGACGCCCAGCGGCGCGACCCGCACGGTCGGCGGGCGGTTGGGCTCCGCGGACACCCACACGACGTCGTACTGCTTCTCGTCGTCGAACGCTTCCAGGAGCCGCACCGCGGTGTCGTGGATCTCTTCGGTGACGGCGTGCGCGAGCTTGCGCGCCGTGCTGCCTTCGGCGTCTTCCTTGCGTTCCGGGCCGAGCGCGTTGATGCACGCCCAGGCCGCGTCGCGGGTCACCGTTAGCGCGCCGCCGAGGTCCTGCGGAAGTTCTTCCAGCCGACCGGGATTCGCCGCCTGCAGCACCAGGTCCAGGCCTTCCGCGGCCTCGGCGAGGCGGTCGGCGATCTCCTCGTCGATGGCCCGCCCGCAGCGGCGCGCCGCGAGCCGCACCGCGCCCGCGGCCAGCTCGCCGGTGGCCGCCGAGGTCACCCGGTCCACCAGGTCGTGCGCCTCGTCGACGAGGACGACGTCGTGATCGGGCAGCACCGGACGGTCGTCCAGCGCGTCGATGGCCAGCAGCGCGTGGTTCGTCACGACGATGTCCGCGCGCCCGGCCTCGGCCCTGGCGCGCTCGGCGAAGCAATCGACGCCGACCGGGCAGCGGTGCACGCCGAGGCATTCCTTGGCGGTGACCGACATCTGCCGCCAGGCCTGGTCGGTGACGCCGGGCACCAGCTCGTCGCGGTCGCCGGTCTCGGTCTCGGTGGCCCACTCCTGGATCCGCTTGACCTGCCGCTCCAGCGCGGACGCGGCGAAGGCGTCGAACAGCGCGCCTTCGTCGGGCTCCTCGGGCGCATTGCCGTGCACGCGGTTGAGGCACAGGTAGTTGCGGCGGCCCTTGAGGATCGCGAAGGTCGGGCGGCGGCCGATCGCCTCGGCGAGCGCGGTCGCCAGCCGGGGCAGGTCGCGGTCGACGAGCTGGCGCTGCAGCGCGATGGTCGCGGTCGAGACGACCACCGTGGTGCCCTCGGCGATGGCGTGCCGGATCGCGGGGACCAGGTACGCCAGCGACTTCCCGGTGCCGGTGCCGGCCTGCACGGCCAAGTGCTCGCCGGAGCCGATGGAGTGCTCGACGGCGGCGGCCATCCTGGCCTGGCCCTCGCGGGGCACGCCGCCTACCGCGGTGATCGCGATCTCCAGCAGCGTCGCCAGGTCCGGGATGTCCTGCTTGGGCTTGGCCGTCAGCGGCAGTTCCGGCGCGTCCCGCTTGCCCACCTTGACGAGGTCGGCGGCGATCTCCGGTGGCAGCTCGTCGTCTTCGTCGGGCTCGAACGCAACCGGGTCGGACCATCGCGGGACAGAGGTGGGCACGAGAAGAAACTACCGCGCACCCCTGTCCACGAGCCCCGATGCCCCCGCGCTACCGCAGCCGCTGCGCGAGCCGGGCCCGGAGGGGCTCGTAGTCGTGGCCCGGGAAGATCTCGGGGAGGACCTGCAGCATCGTGGTGAGGCGCTTCCGCGCGTGGATGTACTCATCCGCGTGCAGCCGGACGTCGGCGAAGAGGTGCTGCCAGCCGTGGACGCCCTTCGTGATCAGCAGGTTGTCGAAGTACTCGCGGTAGCCGATGTCGAGGAGCTGGAAGCCGTGGGCGATCGTGAAGTACCAGAGCTCCGGGAACCGGACGTGGGGCTGGATTCGCATCGCGGCGAATCCACCGCCGCCTTCCGGGTGGTCGTCGATCACGCGCAACTCGCGCGCCAGGCTGCGATCGCTCTCTTCGGGGAAGTGCTCCGCGATCTCGAGCGGGCCGCCGCTCACCTGCGAGTACAGGTGTGAAAGCAGGAACTCGCCGGTCAGCTGGGGGAGTTCGTCGGTGGTCTGCCACAGGCACGACAAACTCCGGAAGCGCGGGAAACGGCTCTGCAGGGACGGGTCGAGGGTGAGTTCGTAGCGTCGTGCGAGCTTCTCGAAGACCGTCGGGATGTCGCCGTAGGCCTGCACTACCCGATCCACCTTGCCTTCGAGCACCTCGATGGCCGGTGAATTCCGCAGCTCGCCCAGCATGTCGACGTAGCGCTGCTCGTACTCGGTCAGTTCCGCAGCCACACCCTCGCTCGATCCTCTCCGGTGCTGCTTCGCGAGAGCCGACGATGGGCATTTCGCGCCGGTGCCGTTGCTCTTTCCGGAACTACCGCCTCTGCAGCGGCGTGAGTCCGGCGGGGCACCGCGCCCCACCGGACTCACGAGCCGCTACCAGCGAAAACGCCGCTACCGGACCACCGGTTCGCCGATCAGGTTCACGCCCGCGGCGTCGAGGTCCGAGAGGGCCGCGTCGACCGTCTCGCGGGAGACGCCCGCCGTGAGCCCCAGGAGCACCGTGGTGTCCAGGCCCGCCCGGACCGCGTCGAGCGCCGTCGCCCGTACGCAGTGGTCCATCGCGATGCCCACGACGTCGACCCGGCGGACGCCGTGGTCGGCCAGCCAGTCGCGCAGCGGCCGGTCCCGCAGGTCGATGCCCTCGAAGCCCGAGTAGCCGGCGCTGTACTGGCCCTTCGAGAACACCGCTTCCACCGGGCCCACGTCCAGCTCCGGGTGGAACGCCGCGCCGGGAGTGCCCGCCACGCAGTGCCGCGGCCAGGAGCTGACGAAGTCCGGCTCGTCGCTGAAGTGCGCGCCCGGGTCGATGTGGTAGTCGCGGGTGGCCACCACGTGGTCGTGGTCGAATCCCGCGAGGTACCGCGAGATCTCCGTCGCCACGCCGACGCCGCCGGCCACCGCCAGCGAGCCGCCCTCGCAGAAGTCGTTCTGCACGTCCACGATGATCAACGCTTTGGTCATCACGTCCCCCCTTGCCGTTACCGCAATTCTGGAATGCCGCCGGGCCTGGCGGGAAGCTCAGGCCTCGTGGAAGACCGTCGGGATCGCCGGTTCGCCGTGCGAGAGCTTGAGGCCCTCCCACGGCAGCGTCACCAGCGCATGCCGCAGCCGCTGCCGGTCCTCCTCCAGCGTCGGCACGCCCTCGGCCCGTTTCCCATCCCGGATCAGCGGGATCTGCAGGAACCGGTCGTGCGGCCCGAGCACCGGCTCGGCGGCGCCCGGCGCGACCTGGTAGACGACCTCTTCCACGGCGGTACCGGTCTCCTTGTACCGCCGCACCGCGGCCTTGCGGCCGCCGCGGGACGTCTTGTGCGAGCTGCGCTTCGCGACCGGACGGCCCTCGACCTCCACCAGTTTGTAGACCATCTCGGCGGTCGGCGCGCCGGAGCCGGTGACCAGCGCCGTGCCCACCCCGTAGCCGTCGACCGGCTCGGCGCGCAGCGCGGCGATGGCGTACTCGTCGAGGTCGCCGGAGACGACGATCCGGGTGCCCGTCGCGCCGAGCCCGTCGAGCTGGTCGCGGGCCTGCTGGGCGAGCACGCCGACGTCGCCGGAGTCGATCCGGATCGCGCCCAGCCCGGTCCCGGCGATCTCCACCGCGAGCTCGATGCCGCGGGTGATGTCGTAGGTGTCGACCAGCAGCGTGGTGCCGGTGCCCAGCGAGGCGATCTGGGATTCGAAGGCGGCGCGCTCGGAGTCGTTCAGCAGCGTGAAGGCGTGCGCCGCCGTGCCCGCGGTCGGGATGCCGTAGCGGCGGCCCGCCTCCAGGTTCGAGGTGGCGGTGAAGCCGGCCAGGTAGGCGATCCGCGCCGCGGCCACGGCCGCTTCCTCGTGCGTGCGCCGCGAGCCCATCTCGATCATGCGTCGGCCGTTGGCCGCCGACACCATCCGGGCCGCGGCGGCGGCGATCGCGCTGTCGTGGTTGAGGATCGACAGCACCAGCGTCTCGAGCACCACTGCCTCGGCGAACGTGCCGCGCACGGTCAGCAGCGGGGAGCCGGGGAAGAAGAGCTCGCCCTCGGGATAGCCGTCGACCTGCCCCTGGAACCGGTAGTCGCGCAGCCACTCCAGGGTCGCGTCGTCCACGACTCGGGTGGCGGCGAGCTGTTCGAGTTCGGCCTCGCCGAACCGGAAGTTCTCGATCGCGTCGAGCACCCGGCCGGTGCCGCCGGTGACCCCGTAGCGGCGGCCGTCCGGCAGCCGCCGGGTGAACACCTCGAAGGTGCACGGGCGGTGTGCGGTGCCGTCCCGCAGCGCACTCGCGAGCATCGTCAGCTCGTACTGGTCCGTCAGCAGCGCGGTGCTACCCGTCGGAGAGCTCATGCCGCAGAGATTACGTGGTGGTCGGCGTGCGTTCGCGGCGCGAACCCCGTGCGTGCCGGGTTTGCCCGTGCGGTCGACACTGCTGTGACGGCCGCGTGCGACGATGGGGCCATGACCTCGCCCGCTGAAATCGAGCGCGCGCAACTCGAACCGGATGCACTCGGTACCGAGGACAAGCCGTGGGTGACCGTGGTGTGGAATGACCCGGTCAACCTGATGTCCTACGTGACCTACGTGCTCCAGAAGATCTTCGGTTACACCCGGGATCATGCGACGAAGTTGATGCTGGACGTGCACCACAAGGGCAAGGCGGTGGTTTCCTCGGGCTCCAAGGAGAAGGTCGAGGGAGACGTGGCGAAGCTGCATGCCGCCGGCCTGTGGGCGACGATGCAGAAGGATTCCTGAGTGGAAGGCTGGACCCGCAAGAACGGTCACGTGCTGGCCGAGCTGTCGCAACAGGAGGCCGCGGTCATCCGGGGTCTGGTGGGGCAGCTCAAGGACATGCTCACCGCCCGCGCCGACGAGGCGCCGCAGGACGAGCTGGCCGAGCTGACCGGCATCCGCACCGGGCCGACGACGCCGCCGGAGGACCGCGTGCTGGCGCGGCTGCTGCCGGACTTCTACCGGCGCGACCCGATCACCGGCGAGACCGACGAGGAGGAGTCGGACGCGGCCGGCGCGATGCGCTCGCTGCACGAGCCGGGGTTGCTGGAGGCCAAGACCGGGGCGGCCGCGCTGGTGCTGGAGACGTGCCCGCCGATGGGCGGCCGGGTCAAGCTGACCGGTGAGCAGGCCGACGGCTGGCTGGCGGCGATCAACGACGTCCGGCTGGCGCTGGGCACGGCGCTGGACGTGGACGAGGACATGCCGGACGACGTGCCCGACGACGACATGCGCCGCGAGCACCTGGGCGTCTACCAGTGGCTCACCTGGGTCCAGGACAGCCTGGTCGGCGCCCTGATGGCCTGACATCGGCCCCTTGGCAGCGTGAACGGGATCACGTAGCCTCCCCTCGATCAAGAACGTGAATTTGATTCGCATTCATCGAGGAGTGCAGGCACATGCCCGTTGCCAGGAGACGTGTGCTGGCCGCCGCCGCGGCGGCACCGCTGGTCGCTTCGGCGCTCGGCGGCACCAGCGCCGCCGCTGAACCCGCCCGCCCGACCGGCGCCTACCTGGTCGGCCGGGGCATCGCCGACGTGACCGGCCCGGCCGCCGAGAACGGCATGATGGGCTACTCGATGCCCCAGCAGCAGACCGCGGGCATCCACCTGCGCACCCTCGCGCGCGCATTCATCGTGGCCGACGGCGACAAGCGCATCGCGTTCGTCACCGCCGAGCTCGGCGCGCTGTTCCAGTCGGTGCACCAAGGGGTTCTGCGCAAGCTCGCCGAAACCCACGGCGGGCTCTACACCGAGCAGAACGTGCTGCTCAACGCCACGCACACGCACGCAGCGTGCGGCGGCGACTCGCACTACGCCGCCTACGACCTGTCGATCCTCGGCTTCCAGGAGCAGACCTACAACGCCGTCGTGGACGGGATCGTCGAAGCGATCTCCCGGGCGCACGACGACCTCAAGCCCGGCACCCTGAACCTCGGCCGGGCCCTGCTGACCGATGCCAGCGTGAACCGGTCGCGCAGCGCGTTCGACCTCAACCCCAGCGCGGACAAGGACCACTTCCCGCTGGCCATCGACCCGGCGGTCACCGTGCTGCGGTTCGCGCAGGGCGGCCGGGACGTCGGCGCGATCACCTGGTTCGCCACCCACGGCACCTCGATGACCAACGAGAACCGGCTGATCAGCTCGGACAACAAGGGCTACGCGGCGTTCGCCTGGGAACAGCGCGGCGACGACTTCGTCGCCTGCTTCGCGCAGACCAACTCCGGCGACATGTCGCCGAACCTGAACCTGGCGCCCGGTTCGGGCCCGACCGACGACGAGTTCGAGAACACCCGGATCATCGGCGATCGCCAGTTCCGCGCCGCCAAGCGCGCTTTCGACGCAGCGCGGGAGCAGCTCGGCGGCGCGGTGGACCACCGGATGTGCTTCGTGGACATGTCGAAGGTCACAGTGGACGGTCGGTTCACGCCGGACGGCGAGCAGCACTCCACCTGCACCGCCGCGATCGGCGTGTCCATGCTCGCCGGAAGCCGCGAAGACGGCCCTGGACTCCCGATTCCCGAGGGCATCCGCAACCCGTTCCTGGACTGGCTCGGCGGCGCCGACGCGCCCGTCCCGGCGGGGCTGGCCGACGCGCAGGCGCCCAAGCCGATCGCGGTGCCCTTCGGCGCGATGAAGCCCTACCCGTGGTGCCCGGAAGTGCTGCCGCTGCAACTGATCCGGATCGGCCAGCTGCACCTGGTGGCCGGGCCCGCCGAGTACACCATCGTGGCCGGGCTGCGGATCTGCCGCGCCGTCGCCGACGAGCTGGGCGTGCCGCTGGAGAACGTGCTGATGCAGGGCTACGCCAACGCGTACAGCCAGTACGTGACCACGCCGGAGGAGTACGACGCCCAGCAGTACGAGGGCGCCTCCACCCTGTTCGGCAGGTACACGCTGCCCGCCTACCAGCAGGAGTTCACCCGGCTGGCCGCCGCGATGAGGTCCGGGAAGCCGGTCCCGCCCGGGCCGACGCCGCGCGACCTGCGCGGCAAGCTGATCAACTTCCAGCCCGGCGTGGTCTTCGACGACAAGCCACCGGGGCGCGAATTCGGCGACGTGCTCACCGAACCCGCCAACCGCTACCGGCGCGGCGAACAGGTCTCGGCGGTGTTCGTGACCGGCCACCCGAAGAACGACCTGCGCCGCGGCGGCACCTTCGCCGAGGTCCAACGCCAGGTGGACGGCGGGTGGCGGCGCGTGGCCGACGACCGGCACTGGTCGACGAAGTACAGCTGGGCGCGCAGCGGCGTCGCGACCTCGACGGCGACGATCACCTGGGACGTCCCGGACAACGCGCCGGCCGGCCGCTACCGGATCGTCCACCACGGCGACTGGAAGAACGGCTGGAACGGCTCGATCAACGCGTTCACCGGCACCACGCAGACCTTCGTGATCACTTGACGCCACCGGGGATCCGCCGAGCGTCGACAACGCGGCCCCGACGCGGCCGCGGAGGTCACGGAGGTTCCCAGTTTTAGGCAAAATTGGGAGTTTTCCGCCTGGCTGGATCGGTTGTAGGGGCGTTGGGGTTCCCAGTTTTAGGCAAAAATGGGAGCTCTCCGCGGCCGGGTCAGCCGTGGAGGTCGCGGTAGGCGCGCTCGGCGCCCGGGTGCAGCGGCACCGCGCCGGTGCTGATCAGGTTCCGGACGTCCAGGAACTGGGCGCCCACCGTCTGCTGCGGGACCAGGAACGGCGCTCGGAGCACCAAGACCCGGACCACCGCTTCGGCCAGGTCGGCGGGGAGTTCCGGCGTGCAGGCCAGGATGTTGGGCACTCCGACCGTCGGGGTCCGGCTGGTCCGCCGGTAGGCGCCGGGCGGCACCAGCACCGAGTCGCACAGCGGGCCGCAGCCGGCCTCCGCCGCATCGAGCGGGAGCAGGCGGATGCCGACCCGGTCGTCGAGCGTCTTGAGCACCGGCGTCGGCAGGCCGCCGGACCACAGCAGCGCATCGATCCGGCCGCGTTCCAGCGCGTCGATCGCTTCTTCCAGCGGCAGCGATTCGCGGCGCACCCCGGGATGCGCCGCCAGCAGGTGCGCCCCCAACAACGCCGTCCCGGACTTCGGCGCGCCGATCGACACCGTGCGGCCGACCAGTTCGGCGAGGTTGTGCACGGGACTGCCGGCCAGCACGACGAGCTGCGTGTAGTTCTCGTACACCTGGCCGAGGGCGCGCAGCTGAACCCGCGGGCCGAGATCGCCGTTCTGCGCCGCCGCGGCGGTGTGCGTGAGCACCATGCCCAGGTCGGCCAGCCCGTCGCGCAGCAGCTCGACGTTGGCGACGCTGCCCTGGCTGCTCAGCACCGGCATCCGCAGGCCGGGCACCGCCGCGGAAACCTCGGCAGCCAGCTGGCCGGCGAAGGCCGTGTAGAAGCCGCCCGGTTCGCCGGCGGCGATGCGCAGCGTGCGCTCGGGCGTCCGCCCGGTGCAGGCGCTGACCAGCCCGGCTCCGGCCAGGGCGAGCAGGGCTCGGCGGCGAATCACGTCTCCTCCCTTACCGGCAGATCGAGCCGCACCGACAACCCGTGCGGCCGGACGGGCTCGATTCGCAGCGCGCCGCCGCGCCCGGTCACCAGCCGGTCGGCGATGGCCAGCCCGAGCCCGGTGCCGCGGCTGCCGCGATGCCGCCCGGCTCGCCAGAAGCGTTGCGCGGCAAGGGATATCTCCGCATCGGACAGGCCGGGGCCGGTGTCGCTGACGGTCAGCGCGCAGCTGTCCGGCCCGGCCTCGCAGCGCACCGACACGGTCGCCGCCGATCCGGCGTACTTGATGGCGTTGTCCAGCAGGATGTCGAGGATCTGGGCGAGGTCGTCGGCCGGGAGGTCCGCCTCGGCGTGGTCGAGCCGGGCCGCGGCGAACCGGACCCCGGCCGCCTCGGCCGCCGGCCGCCACGCCTCGATCCGGTCGGCCGCCACCGCCGCCACGTCGCTGGGCTCCACCGCGGACCCGCCGGCTTCGCGATCCGCCGTGGCCAGGGCCAGCAGCCGGTCCAGCAGCGACTCCAGCCGGTCCACCTCGTCCAAAGTGGACCGATAGGTCCGCGCGCCCTCCGGCGTGATCCGCCGTTCCAGCGCGTCGACCCGCAGGCGCAGCGCGGCCATCGGGTTCCGCAGCTGGTGCGACGCGTCGGCGACGAGGCGCCGCTGCTGCTCCTCGGCGTCCGCGACCGCCTCCGACATGCGGTTGAAGGACACCGCCAGCTCCCGCAGCTCCGGCGGCCCGGCGTCCTCCGGAACCCGCGAGCGGCGCGATCCGGCGCCGACCGCCCGCACCCCGGCCCGCAACTCCGCCAGCGGCCGCAGGATCCACCGGGCCAGCACCAATGCCAGCAGCCCGCACACCACCAAGGCGCTCAGCGCGCCCGCCACGATCAGCGCCCACCGCGCGGCGATGTCCTGCGTCGCGTGCTGCACCGAGGCGCGCAGGACGACCGCGCCGGTCACCCGCGTGCCGTCACCGACCGGCCGGTAGCGGATCAGCTCGCCCTCGGACCACGGCCGCAGCCACGGCACCGGCCCGGCCAGCTCGTTGCGCAGCGCCTTGTCGATCGACTCGGCGACGTCGGAGGCGCGCATGCCGCCGGTCTCCACGACCGGCACCCGGTTGGTGTCGACCACCACCAGCGGCTCGCCGTAGAGCTCCGCGTAGCGGCTCGCCTCGGCGCGCAGCTGGTCGGTGTCGCCGGTGCCGAACGCGTGGTCGGCGAGCGCGGCGAACCGGTCGAGGTCGGCGGTGCGGGCGAGCACCAGCTGCTGCGTCCGCTCCGCGGCGGTGGCGCGAAGCAGCGGAGCGGCGAACCCCGCCACCGCGAGGACCGAGAAGGTGAGCAGCACCAGCAACAAGCGCCGGCGCATCAGCGGTCACCGAAGTCAGTAGGCCGCGAGCACGGCGGCGAATCCGCTGGGCGGCCGTGCGGGGAGGAGCGGCGATTTCGCGCGAAACCGCCATTCCGCGTGCCTGGCGGTGCCGGTTTCGCGCGAAACCGCCGCCTGGCGTCGCCGCACCGGTGCGCCGGACGCGTGCTCACCGCTCACTCCCCGAACCGGTAGCCGAAGCCGCGGATCGTCACCAGCAGCTCCGGGCGGCCCAGCTTGGCGCGCAGCTGCGCGATGTGCACGTCCAGGGACCGCGAGACCGCCAGGTAGGCGTCGCCCCAGACCTCGTCCATCAGGCGCTGCCGGTTCACCGCGCTGCCCGCCTCGCCGGCCAGCACCGCGAGCACGTCGAACTCCTTCGGCGTCAGCTCCACGTCGCGGTCGCCGACCCGCACCCGGCGGGTCCGCAGGTCCACCAGCACGTCGCCGACCCGGACCTCGTCGGCGGCCGCGGCCGCCGGGCGACCGCGCCGGGCCACCGCCTCGATCCGGGCCAGCAGCTCCGCCATCCGCACCGGCTTGACCAGGTAGTCGTCCGCGCCGGAACGCAGGCCGCGGACCACCATCCGCTCCTCGCCGCGGGCGGTCAGCACCACCACCGGGATCGGCCCGACCCGGCGCAGCTTCCGCAGCACGTCGAGGCCGTCGGCGTCCGGCAGGCCCAGGTCGAGCAGCACCAGGTCGTGATCCCGGTGCCGGGTCAGCGCGTCCGCGCCGCGCGAGACCCGGGTGGGCTGGTGGCCGTGCGCGGCGAGGACGTCGACGAGCGCATCCGCCACGCCGTCGTCGTCCTCGACGAGAAGCACGCGCACCAGCCACCTCCGAAAGCTCCGCCCCGAGTATGGCGGCGCGCCGGATCAGCCCTCCATACGGGAGTCCTTCGACGTCTCGCGCATCCGCAGGTACACGATCAGCGAGATCAGCACGCAGCCCGAGACGTACCAGAAGAACACCTGCTCCATGCCCGCCTGCTTCAGCCACAGCGCCACGTATTCCGAGGTGCCGCCGAAGATCGCCACCGTCAGCGCGTAGGGCAGGCCGACGCCGAGCGCGCGGATGTTGGTCGGGAACAGCTCCGCCTTCACGATCGCGTTGATCGAGGTGTAGCCGGTGACGATCACCAGGCCGCCCAGCATCAGCGCGAACGCCATGACCGGGTCCTGCGTCGAGCCGAGCAGCGTCATGATCGGCACGGTCAGCACGGTGCCCAGGACGCCGAAGGTGAGCAGCAGCCAGCGGCGGCCGATGCGGTCCGACAGCGCGCCCGCCAGCGGCTGGAGGAACAGGAACACCAGCAGCGCCAGGAAGTTGATCCAGGCGACGGTGCCCTTGTCGATGCCCGAGGTCGCCACCATGTACTTCTGCAGGTAGGTCGTGTACGTGTAGAACGCCACGGTGCCGCCGAGGGTCAGGCCGACGACGAGCAGGCACTCCTTGGGGTGCTGCAGCAGCGCCTTGACGGTGCCGCGCGACTGGTTGCCCTCCGAGGCCTTCTTGTAGCTCTCGGTCTCGTCCATGCCGCGGCGCAGCCACATCACGATCACCGCGCCGACCGCGCCGATCGCGAACGGGATCCGCCAGCCCCACGAATCCATCTGCTCGTTGGTGAGCACCATGAGCAGCAGGATCTGCACGCCCAGCGCGGTGAGCTGCCCGGCGACGAGCGTCACGTACTGGAAGCTGGAGTAGAAGCCGCGCTTGCTCGCGGTGGCGACCTCCGACAGGTACGTCGCCGACGTCGCGTACTCGCCGCCGACCGAGAGGCCCTGCACCAGCCGCGCGAAGACGAGCAGCAGCGGCGCGGCGAGGCCGATCGTGTTGTAGCCCGGCGTCAGCGCGATCACCAGCGAGCCGCAGGCCATCAGCGTCACCGAGAGCGTCAGCGCGGCGCGGCGGCCGAAGCGGTCCGCGTAGCGGCCGAGTAGCCAGCCGCCGAGCGGGCGCATCAGGAAGCCGATGGCGAACACGCCCGCAGTGTTGAGCAGCTGGGCGGTCAGGTCGCCCTTCGGGAAGAACGCCGCCGCGAAGTACACGCTGAACGCGGTGTAGGCGTACCAGTCGTACCACTCGATCAGGTTGCCGATCGAGCCGCGAATGACGTTGGCGACCACCCGGCGCTCGCCACCGGAGCGCGCCGCAACGTCGCGGCCGTGCACCTCAGTTGACATCCGTCCTCCTCCTAGTGAACGGACTCACAGTGCGGAGGCGGGGGGTCGACAACAAGAACGGCGGCGTTTCCTTTACGTCCGGTTAACGTGATGCCAACGTGGTCGATCACGCTGTGCGGTCGGCGAGTAACCCGGACGAGAGGAACCTGTCGGAATGCTGCGATCGGGAGGGCTCGACGCGATCGTCGACGTCGACGGGGTGCGGGTCGGGCACGAACAGCGGCTCGACGAGCACTGGGCCACCGGCACCAGCGTGGTCTTGGTGCCGGAGGGCGCGACAGCGGCGGTGGACGTGCGCGGCGGCGGCCCCGGAACCCGCGAGACGGACGTGCTCGAACCCAGCCACCTGGTGCAGCAGGTGCACGGCGTGGTCCTCACCGGCGGCAGCGCCTACGGCCTGGCGGCGGCCGACGGGGTGATGCGCTGGCTCGGCGAGCGCGGGCACGGCGTGCGGGTCGGCGCCGATCCGTCGCACGTGGTTCCGGTGGTGCCGGGCGCGGTCATCTTCGACGTGCCGATGAGCGACTGGGGCAACCGGCCCGACGCCGGGTTCGGCCACCGGGCCTGCGAGAACGCGACCCGCACCGAGGCCAGGGAGGGCAACGTCGGCGCGGGCACCGGCGCGGTCGTGGGCACCGTGAAGGGCGGCATCGGCACGGCCAGCGCCGTGCTGGACGACGGCACCACCGTCGGCGCCCTGGTGGCGGTCAACGCGGCCGGCTCGGCGATCGACCCCGACACCGGGCTGCCGTGGATCCCGACGCCCGGCCTGCGCCCGCCCGATCCCGCCGAGGTCGAAGCGGGCCGGCGGCTGTTCGGCAAGCGCCCCGGGCGGCACGGCCCGATCGAGCGGCCGCTGAACACCACGATCGGCGTGGTCGCCACCGATCTGAAGCTGTCGAAGGCCGAGTGCCGGCGGCTGGCGGTCGCCGCGCAGGACGGGCTGGCCCGCACCGTCCGGCCCGCGCACCTCCTGGTCGACGGCGACACGATGTTCGCGCTGGCCACCGGCACCGGAGCCGCCCTGCCCGCGCCGGGCGAGCCGGATTGGGCGGCGCGGCTGGACGCGGTGTGCGCGGTCGCGGCCGACGTCGTCGCGCGCGCGATCGTGCGCGGCGTGCTGGCCGCCGAACCGGTCGATGAGGTGACTTCCTACACGGAGCTCTACCCCTCGGCGCGGGAATGAATCATCGTGTACCTGCGTTTTCGCCCGACGAAGCCGCACCGGTAGCGGGATCTTCCACATCGTGGGAGGCCGGTGCCCCACCTACTAGGATGGTTGCTGTGCTGGTGATCCGACGCGACCTGGTCGATGCGATGGTCGCGCATGCCCGACGGGACCACCCGGACGAGGCGTGCGGCGTGATTACCGGCCCGGAAGGGTCGGACCGCCCGACACGCCTGATCGAGATGATCAACGCCGAGCGTTCGCCCACCTTCTACCGGTTCGACTCCGCCGAACAGCTGAAGGTGTGGCGCGAGATGGACGAGCGGGACGAGGAGCCGGTGGTCATCTACCACTCGCACACCTCGACCGAGGCGTACCCATCGCGCACGGACGTCTCCTACGCCTCGGAGCCCAACGCGCACTACGTGCTCGTGTCCACCCGGGACCCGAAGACCCATGAGCTGCGTTCCTACCGGATCCTCGACGGCTCTGTGACCGAGGAGCCGGTGGAGGTCGTGGAGTCGTACATGTTCGCCCACACCGGTGCCGACGAGGTCCCCGACCTCGACTGAGCCGCGGCTCGCCCACCAGTGTTCGCGTCCCGATCCCAACGAAGTCCTTCGTGGACAGGAGGTTCCCCAATGGCAATCAAGGTTTCGATCCCCACCATCCTGCGCACCCACACCGGCGGCGAGAAGTCCGTCGAGGCCAAGGGCAACACCGTGGCCGAGGTGATCAACGACCTCGACACCAACTTCAACGGCCTGAAGGACCGCCTGGTCAAGGAAGGCAATCTGCACCGCTTCGTCAACGTCTACGTCAACGACGAGGACGTGCGCTTCGCGGGTGGCCTGGAGGCCAAGGTCGCCGACGGCGACAGCGTCACCATCCTCCCGGCCGTCGCCGGCGGCGCGCGCTAAGCCTGTCCCGCGCAGCGGCAGCGGAACCTCAGGCGTCTTCTCGCCGTGGGATCCCGACGTCATGAATGCCAACACGTCGAGGCTGTTCTCGCGAGAAGACCCCTGAGCACCCGCGGCGGTGCCGCTTGCGAGGGTGGGCCGAGCGCTTCGAAGCACAAGACATTTCTCTGCGCGCAGAGGGCGAGTAGGAGGCGCACCGTGGCTCGTTACGACTCGTTGCTGGACGCGCTCGGTGACACCCCGCTGGTGGGGCTGCCCCACCTGTCACCGGCACCGGACGTCCGGCTGTGGGCCAAGCTGGAAGACCGCAACCCGACCGGTTCGATCAAGGACCGGGCGGCGCTGGCCATGATCGAGGCGGCCGAGAAGGAAGGCCGGCTCACCCACGGCTGCACGATCCTGGAGCCGACCTCCGGCAACACCGGGATCTCGCTGGCGATGGCGGCCAAGCTCAAGGGCTACGGCCTGGTCTGCGTGATGCCGGAGAACACCTCGGAGGAACGCCGCCAGCTGCTGCAGGCCTACGGGGCGCGGATCGTCTCCTCGCCCGCGGCGGGCGGCTCGAACCAGGCGGTGGCGGTGGCCAAGGAACTGGCCGAGCAGAACCCGGACTGGGTGATGCTCTACCAGTACGGCAACCCGGCCAACGCCGAAGCGCACTTCCGCACCACCGGACCGGAGATCCTGCGCGACCTGCCGACGGTGACGCACTTCGTGGCCGGGCTGGGCACCACCGGCACCCTGGTCGGGGTCGGCCGGTACCTGCGCAAGCAGAAGCCGGACGTGCAGATCGTCGCGGCGGAACCGCGATACGGCGAGCTGGTCTACGGCCTGCGCAACCTCGACGAGGGCTTCGTGCCGGAGCTGTACGACCCGGACGTGCTGACGCGCCGGTTCTCGGTCGGCTCCTACGACGCGCTGCGCCGCACCCGCCAGCTGCTGGAGAGCGAAGGAATCTTCGCCGGCATCTCCACCGGCGGAGTGCTGCACGCGGCGCTGACGATCGCGGAAAAGGCTGCGGCAGAAGGAGAATCGGCGGACATCGCGTTCGTCGTGGCGGACGCGGGCTGGAAGTACCTCTCGACGGGTGCCTACAGCGGCACCCTCGACGAAGCGGCCCAGCGCCTCGAAGGCCAACTCTGGGCCTGACTCCCGTGTCGTCGGGCGATACCGATCCGACCGGCATCGCCCGACGTTTCGGGTTTCGACGGGTCAGCCGTCCTGCCCGGGCCGCAGCACGCCGTTCTCGTAGGCCCAGACGACGGCGTGGATCCGGTCCCGCAGGCCGAGTTTGTGCAGAATCCGGCCCACGTGGGTCTTCACCGTCCCTTCGGACAGGAAGAGCTCCGCGCCGATTTCAGCATTGGAAGCACCGCGCGCGACCAGCAGCAGCACCTCGCGCTCGCGACAGGTGAGCGCGGCCAGCACGTCGCCGCCGGGCTTGGGCAGGCCCGGGGCGACGTGCGAGATGAGCCGCCGAGTGGTGGACGGCGCGATCACGGCATCGCCGCGGTGCACGGTGCGGATGGCCTGCAGCATCTCCTCGGCGGGCCCGTCCTTGAGCAGGAATCCGCTGGCACCCGCGCGCAACGCCGCGAAGGCGTACTCGTCGAGGTCGAAGGTGGTCAGGATGATGACCTTGGGCACCGGGCCGTCCCGACGGTGCAGGCGTTCGGTGAACTCGACGCCGTCCATTCGAGGCATCCGCACGTCGACCAGCAGCACGTCGGCGGTTTCGGCGGACAGCCGGGACAGCGCCGCGCTGCCGTCGGCCGCCTCGCCCGCCACCGCCATGTCCGCTTGGGCGTCGATCACCATCGCGCACCCGGTCCGCACCAGTTCCTGGTCGTCGACGAGGAAAACCCGGATCGTCACGACCGCTCACCAACCGGGTAAGGCAGTCTCGCCTCGACCACGAATCCCCCTTCCCGGTGCGCGCCCGCGGTGATCGACCCATCGACCACGGCGAGCCGTTCGCGCATCCCGATCAGGCCCTTGCCGCCCGGCCCGCAAACCCCGACCCGGCCATCATCGCGCACCACGAGCACGAGTTCGGTGTCCGACCACCGGAACTCGATCCGCACCCGCGTGCCGCCGCCCGCGTGTTTGAGCGTGTTGGTCAACGCTTCCTGCACGACCCGGTAGGCGGCGAGCTCCGCGGCGGGGCTGAGCGGGCGCGCCGAGCCGCGTTCGGTGCACGTGACATCCGGCAATGTCCGGCGCATCTGCGCGACGAGTTCCGGCACGTCGCGCAGGGTCGGCTGCGGCACCGACTCGGCCGGGCCGGTGCGCAGCACCCCGACCAGCCCGCGCAGATCGGTCAGCGCCTGCCGGCCGGTCTCCTCGATCACTCCCAAGGCCTGCGGCGCACGATCGGTGGCGTACTGCCCGCCCTTGGCCTGGCTGACGATCACCGCCATGGAGTGCGCCAGCACGTCGTGGACGTCCCGCGCGATCCGGGCCCGTTCGTCGAGCGTCGCCCGCTGGGCCGCGTCGACGGCTCGTTCCTTCAGCACTGCGATGTAGGCGAGCTGGGTGCGGCGGAACAACCCCAAGCTCCAGGCAGCGACGACGATCGTCATCAACAGCGCGGCCAGCAACCACGCGCTCGGCCGCATGATCGCCGTCACGCTCGGGTCGTGCACGAAGCGGAAGGTCACGAGCGCGGCTCCGGCGGCTCCCGCGATCGGGCCGAGCGCCGGGTGCCGGCCGTGCGCGGTGTGCGAATAGAGCGACAGCGGGAACACCAGCACCGACGGGAAGATCAGGAAGAAGCCGGTGACCAGAGCCTGCGCCGCGACCGCGAGGCAGACCACGACGAACGAGCCCAGCGGTGCGGCCCGCCGTGCGGCCAACGCGGCGTGCGCGACCGTGATCGCCGCGGTCAGCACCCCGGATCCCGGCCACGGCACGCTGCTGATGGCCATCAGCAGCGACGGGCCTCCCAGCACGATGCCGAGGCCGCCGGCGAACATCGTTTCCGTCCACCGCGGATGCGAACGGCACCAGGTGCCGAAACGTTCCAGCCACATGCGAGCAAGCTATCGCCGGGTCTGCTGCTGGTAGGCGAGAGTCGCACCGGCCAACGCCAGGCCGAACAGCGCCCAACCCAGGTAGACCACGCCCACCGCCCACACCGAGGCTCCGGCGTCGACGAACACCGGCCGAGTTCGCAGCAGCGCCGAGTTGAGCAGCCCGAAGACCGGCAGCAGCCCCTGGTTGAGCAGCACCGCGCTGACCAGCCAGCCCGTCGTGATCGGCAACAAACGGGGCACCGAGTGCTCGCCGACCAGCGGCAGCCAGCTCGGCAGCACCCGGCCCCAGCGCTGCACCAGCAGCAACGACAGCACACCACCGCCGACCAGCATGATCATCTCGGCGACCGGCAGCGTCTCGTCGTATCCGGCCGGCCGGAGGAAAGCGCCGCCGGCGGCCCAGTAGATCTTCAGCAACGGGTAGACGAAAGCCAGCGCGCATGCGGTGTAGCCCAGCCAAGCCCCGCCTGCCACGCGATTCTTCCGGTCGGCCAGCAGGACCGCGACGAGTACCGCGGCTGCGCCGAGGGCAGCAGCCCGGACGGCCGCGCCACGCCAGTCCACCACGGAGAACGTGCCCGCCGGGATCCCGGTCAGGTTGAAGAACGCGCGGAAGCCGTCGAGCACGAGACCACCGGAGGTCCAGAGCAGCAGGAACGCAGCCACCGACGCCAGGACGAGCCCGACGCGCCGCCGCCAGGTGGTCAACACGGTCATCGCGGCGATGCCCGCGCCGGCACCGGCCAGGGTGATCCAGATCGGCGTCGTGTAGCCGTAATGCCGCGCGTAGTCGAGATCTTCGGGAAGTTCCGGGATCCACGGCCGCACCGCTGCGGCCACGACCACGGCGACGCACGCGGCCATCCCGGTTCGGAGTAGTGGTTTTTCGGCAGTCAACTCGAATCCCATCGAAGCGCCGCGGCCCACTGACGCGACTGGTGACCACCACGATTCCGCCGCGAGCGGCCGGCGGAGTCTCCCCGCGGTCGCGCGACATCAAGACCAGCGAGGTATTGACACCAGCGCGCGCCGGCGATCTCGGTGTGCTGCGAGCGCGACGGGCTGCCGCTCGACCTGGGCCCGGTCGCCTCGAAAATGGAAAGTCGGGCAGGTCAGCCGGTGAAGGCGAAGGGGCGGTTGCCGGTGCCGGTGTTCGGGAGGATCAGCAGGGCGCCGTCCGCCTCGGTCGGGTCCGGGACGGCGTCGCGGGCCGTTGTGACGTACAGGTCCGTGAGGTCCGGGCCGCCGAAGCAGCAGTCCGTCGGGCGGCGCGCCGGTAGCGGGATCGTTCGCGCCAGCTCGCCTTCCGCGGTGTAGCAGCGGACTTCGCCCCGGTCGCGAACCGCGACCCAGATCCGGCCCGCGTCGTCGACGCACAGACCGCCCGGCTCGCCGTCGACGTCGCAGAGCGCCCGGCGGTTGCCGGCCGTACCGGCGGCGAGGTCGAAGTCCAGCACGTCGATGCGTCGCGCCGCGCCGTCCGACAGGTACATCCGGGTGTCGTCCGGGCTCCAGCCGATGCCGTGCCCGGCGACCAGGTCGGGCACCGCGATGTTCGCCGCGCCGTCCGACGTCACGCGGGCCAGCCAGCCCCCGGCGCCCAGCGTCGTCGCCCACAGCCGGCCCTTGCGGTCGATCGTCGTCGCCCCTGCCCGGACGCCGTCGCGGGCCCAGTAGACCAGCCAGGTGCGCTGTTCACCGCCGGCGTCGTACAGGGCGATGCCTTCGGCCAGGTGCAGCACCAGCCCGCCGCGGCTGCGCGGTTTCGCGGCGCCGACCTGCTGGGGCAGCCCCATCACGTGATCGGCCTGCCCGGGGACGTAGCGGTGCGCGGTGTGGGCGGGTGCGTCGGTCCAGAGCAGCGTGTCGGTGCCGACGTCCCAGGTCGGTGCCTGTCCGGATCGCGCCTCCGCGGGCACCGCGATGTCGACCTGGGATCCCACGAGTCACCTTTCGGGGGGACGATCACAACGATCCGGGACTTTACCGGGGCGGCTCCTGTTGATCTTGGCTCGGCCCCGGTGACGTGCGGACCACGGCAAATCTCGGGGTCATCCCCGAGACCTGGGAGGACTCCGCCGCGTAGCCTCGTTGGTGTGAACCGACTGCCTGAACGCCGCCGGGCGCGAGTGCTACCCCAGAACCCGCTGCGCGCCGCCGTCGGGATGCTGATCGCCGTCGCGGCGCTCTACGGCATCGAGTTCTACGACGTCGCGACCCCTGCCGCGAGCCTCGACTCCTACGGCATCGAGCCGCGGGACGTCGACGGCCTGGGCGGCATCCTGTGGGCGCCGCTGCTGCACGCCGGGTGGGCCCACCTGTGGGCGAACACGCTGCCGTTCCTGGTGCTCGGCTGGCTGGTGCTGGCCGGTGGGCTGCGGCAGTTCATCGCGGTGACCGCGACGGTCTGGATCGTCGGCGGCATCGGCACCTGGCTGGTCGGCGCACCCGGTGTGCACGTCGGCGCGTCCGGCGTGATCTTCGGCTGGATGGTGTTCCTGCTGCTGCGTGGCTTCTTCCAGCGCAGCTTCGCGCAGATCCTGGTCGCGTTGGTGCTGTTCTTCTACTGGGGCGGCATGTTGTGGGGCGTGCTGCCCGGCCAGCCCGGGATCTCCTGGGAGGGCCACCTGTTCGGCGCGCTGGGCGGGGTGCTCGCGGCCTGGTTGGTGGCGCGCAGCACTCGTCGGCAGGTCGCCGAACCCGCGCCTGGCAAACTGGCCGAGTGACTGACGCCCCGATCGGGATCTTCGACTCCGGCCTCGGTGGGCTGACCGTGACCCGCGCGGTCATGGACCAGTTGCCGGCCGAAACGGTGCACTACGTCGGCGACACGGCCAACGCCCCGTACGGCCCGATGCCGCTGGCCGAGATCCGCGCCCGCACCCTCGCGATCACCGACTCGTTGGTCGACGAGGGCGTGAAGATGCTGGTGATCGCCTGCAACACCGCGTCGGCGGCCTGCCTGCGCGACGCCCGGGAGCGGTACGACATCCCGGTGGTGGAGGTGGTCCTGCCCGCGGTGCGGCGTGCGGTGGCGACGACCCGCAACGGCCGCGTCGGCGTGATCGGCACCAAGGCCACCATCCATTCCCGCGCCTACGACGACGCGTTCACCGCCGCCCGGGACATCACGCTCACGACGGTCGCGTGCCCGCGCTTCGTGGAGTTCGTGGAGCGCGGCATCACCAGCGGCCGGCAGATCCTCGGCCTGGCGCAGAGCTACCTGGACCCGCTGCAGCAGGCCGACGTCGACACCCTGGTGCTCGGCTGCACGCACTACCCGATGCTCACCGGTGTGCTGCAGCTCGCGATGGGCGACCACGTGACGCTGGTCTCCAGCGCGGAGGAGACGGCCAAGGACGTGCTGCGCGCGCTCACCGAGAACGACCTGCTCGCGGACCCGGAGACGGTGCCCGAGCACGAGTTCCGCGCCACCGGCGCGCCGGACCGGTTCGCCCGGTTGGCGGCTCGTTTCCTGGGTCCGGCCGTGGTGGCCGATGCCGTTCGGCCGCTCACCGTGTCAAGCTCCATCGCATGAAGCTGACGATCCTCGGTTGTTCCGGCAGCTTTCCCGGCCCGGACTCGCCGTCGTCCGGATACCTGCTGGAGTCCGGCGGCACGCGCATCGCGCTCGACCTCGGCAACGGCACGCTGGGCGCGATGCAGCGGTTCATCGACCCGTTCCAGCTCGACGCGGTGTTCTTCAGCCACCTGCACCCGGACCACTGCGCGGACTTCGGCGCGCTGGCGGTGCTGCGCCGCTACCACCCGAACCCGCCGCACGACCCGACCGCGCGCCGGTTGCCGGTGATCGCGCCCGAGAACGCCCCGGAGCGGTTCGCGGCCCTCTACGCGCCGGACGCGACCGAGCGGGCCGAGGCCGATCTGTCCGATGTGTTCGAGTTCATCCCGATCGCGGCGGAGCCGGTTCGCGTCGGCCCGTTCGAGGTGCAGGCGGTGCCGGTGGCGCACCTGTGCGCGTCGTGGGGATTCCGCGTGGCGGCCGAGGGCAAAGTGCTGGCCTACACCGGTGATACCGGGCCGTGCTCGCAGCTGACCGAGCTCGCCGCGGACGTCGACGTGCTGCTGTCGGAGGCGTCCTGGGCGGACTTCCCGGACGCGCCCGAGGGCGTGCACCTGTCCGGCCGCCAGGCGGCCGAGGTGGCGAAGGCGGCCAGGGCCCGCCGCCTGCTGCTCACGCACATCGTGCCGTGGGCGGACCGCGAGGAGATCCTCGCCGAGGCCAAGGCGGCGTTCGACGGGCCGACCGAGCTCGTCGCCGCCGACCGCACCTACGACGTCTAGCCCGCACATGCGGTGCCCCTGACGGGGTCGGTGCCGGTCGGGCTTAGGGTTGGGGGCGTGGCACGAGCGGATGGGCGGAGCGACGACCAGCTCCGAGAGGTGCGGATCACGCGCGGATACCAGGACTGGCCGGCCGGCTCGGTGCTGGTGGAGTTCGGCAAGACCCGGGTGTTGTGCGCGGCCAGCGTCCAGGAGGGCGTCCCGCGCTGGCGGACCGGCTCGGGGCTCGGCTGGGTGACCGCCGAGTACGCGATGCTGCCGTCGTCGACGAACACCCGCAGCGCCCGCGAGTCGGTGAAGGGCCGCATCGGCGGCCGCACGCACGAGATCAGCCGGCTGATCGGCCGCTCGCTGCGGGCCTGCATCGACCTGGCGGCGCTCGGCGAGAACACCATCACGCTGGACTGCGACGTGATCCAGGCCGACGGCGGCACCCGCACCGCCGCGATCACCGGCGCCTACGTGGCGCTGGCCGACGCGGTGACGTGGCTGGGCGCGGCCGGTCGCCTGTCCGACCCGAAGCCGCTGTCCTGCTCGGTCGCGGCGGTGAGCGTCGGCGTGGTGGACGGCCGGGTGCGGCTGGACCTGCCCTACGAGGAGGACTCCCGCGCCGAGGTGGACATGAACGTGGTGGCCACCGACCACGCCACCCTGGTGGAGGTGCAGGGCACCGGCGAGGGCGCCACCTACACGCGGTCCACGATGGACAAGATGATCGACTTCGCGCTGGACGGCTGCGCCAAGCTGGCCCAGCTGCAGGCCGCGGCGCTGGCCGAGCCCTACCCGGGCGAACTCCCGGGGAGCGCGGCATGACGCGAGTGCTGCTGGCCACCCGGAACCAGAAGAAGCTGGTGGAACTGCGCCGAATCCTCGTCGCCGAGGGCGTGACGGGCGTCGAGGTCATCGGCCTGGCCGACGTCCCGGAGTTCCCGGAGGCGCCGGAGACGGGCGCGACGTTCGAGGAGAACGCGGTGGCCAAGGCTGCGGACGCGGCGAAGGCCACCGGCCTGCCGGCGATCGCGGACGATTCGGGCATCGCGGTCGACGCGCTCAACGGAATGCCGGGAGTCCTGTCGGCCCGCTGGTCGGGCAAGCACGGCGACGACCAGGCGAACCTGGACCTCCTGCTGGGCCAGCTCGAGGACGTCCCGGACGAGCGCCGCGGGGCGGCGTTCGTGTCGGCGTCGGCGCTGGTGCTGCCGGACGGCGCGGAAACCGTGGTGCGCGGCGAGTGGCGGGGCACGGTGATCCGGGAAGAGCGCGGAGCGAACGGCTTCGGCTACGACCCGATCTTCGTCCCGGAAGGCGAAACCCGGACCAGCGCGGAACTCTCCCCGGAGGAGAAGGACGCCGACTCCCACCGCGGTCGAGCACTCAGGCTGCTGCTCCCCGCGCTGCGTGAACTGGCGGAGTGAGAGCCCCTTCCAGCGATCAGTGGCTTCGGTGAAGAGGGCCGCCGCGGGGGCGGTGCGGGATTGCCCCGATCCGCCCCCGCGGCGGCCCGTTGATCCGGGCGCGTTTCAACGCACCCGGATCCCCCGCCTTTCCCCGGCAGCCGGCCGCATCGCCGTCGGTCCGGAGCTCACCGGGTTCGACGGCGGTGCGCGAACGGACTCACTCCCCGCGCCTGTCGTCGGGCGGGCGGCGGCCCCAGGCGCTGACCATCAGCGGCCCGAAGCAGATCGAGTCGCCGTCGTGCCACAGCCGGTGGAAGGCATCGAGATCCGCTTGGCCCACCAGCCCGAGCCCGAGCAGCCGGGGAGCGAGCTGGTCGACGAGCATCTCCCATCCCGGCAGCCCTCGGGCGGGATCGGACGACAGGTACAGCGCGGTGGTTCGCGCGCTGATGTCGGTCAACCCGGCGCGGCGCAGGCGGCGAGGTAGCTTCCGCCCGCAGGACGGGTCGTACGGCGTGCCGGTGAACAGCTCGTGGCACGCCCGGATGACCCGTTCGTGGGCCTCGGACGGCGGATCCACGGCCAACGCCGTGGTCCAGTCGAGGTCTTCCACGAAGACCCATCCGCCCGGCCGCACGGCCCTCGCCATCGACTCGATCACGGCCTCGGCCGCTGGGAGGTGTTCGAGCAGCAGCCGGGCGTGCGCGAGATCGAAGCGGTCCGCCGGCAGTGGTTCCGAGGTGACGTCCGCCGCGAGGACGGAGATCGGTCCGCCCGCCAGCGGTTCCAGGAAGCGGGTGTCGGCGTCGATGGCCAGCACCTCGCCTTCTGGACCGACGCGGTCGGCGAGGATCTTCACGACGGTGCCGGTCCCGGCTCCGAGGTCCGCGCAACGCCAGCCGGCAGTGACGCCCAGCTGGTCGCAGATCGCCGCGGTGCCGGGATCGTAGAGGCCGGCGAGGTTCTCCAATCTGGCGTGTTCGGCGTGCCACGCCGGGTCGAGGATGTAGGTCACCGCTCGCCCTCCCGCTCGAAGGTGATGGCGAACCACGGGCAGGACGCCTCAGCCCGGGCGAGCCGGTCCGAGGCGGCTTCGGCCAGGTCGGCGTCGTCGCGCAACTTCGCCCGCCGCTCGACCTTGTCGAGCCGGAAGACCTCCGGAACGATGTCCTGGCAGTGACCGGTTCCGCCGCACAGCGAATGGTCGACCGCGACGCGTCGGCCGCCGCCGGTCAGCTCCGGGCCGCTCACGAGACGTCGGTCCGCGGCCGGGCCGGTCCGTCGTGGACCATCTCCAACGAGGTCCACGCCCGGAACAGCGGTCCCGGGATCTGGCGGGGCTGAAAGCCCGGTCGCAGCCGCAGGTTCGGGAGTCGCTTGTACAGCGTGGAGATCCCCACCTCGACCTGTAGCCGACCGAGGTTCATGCCGATGCAGTGGTGCGGACCGTGGCCGAAGGCCATGACGGGCGGCAGCTCCGACCAGTTGCGGTCGAGGATGAACTCGTCCGGCCGGTCGAAGGCTTCGGGGTCGTGGTTGGCGGCCGCGAGGGAGAACCAGATCCGGTCTCCCGGGCTGGCGCGGAACCCGTCCTGGATGGTCCCCTCCTGCAGCGTCATGCGGTACAGGCCCAGGATCGGTCCGTCGTAGCGGAACCCCTCGTCCACCGCCGCGTCTGTCAGGCCGTCGATGTCGGCGAGGTACTTGGCCTTCTGCTCCGGGTGCTGCTCCAGCGCGTAGGCGAGGTTGCCGATGGCGGGACCGGTCGAGCCGCCTCCCGCGATGAGTCCCATGAGGACGAGACCGATCTCGTTCTCGTCGAACTGGTAGCCGTCCTCCTCGGCGAAGCACAATGTGGTGAGCAGGTCGTCGCTGCCCGGCCCCGCCGCACGGCGGGACTGCACCGCCTCCTTGAGGAACTGCCGCCAGTTCTCCACCTCGGGGCTCGCGGTTCCCGCGCTGTTGGCTTGCGCGGTGGTGTCCGTCAGCATCGACATGTGCAGGAATTGCTGCCGGACGTCGTCCGGGATGCCGAGCAGTTCGCAGATGTGCGCCTCGCTCATCGGCTCGGCGAAGTCGGCCATCAGGTCGAACTCGTCGCCCTTGGCGACGACCGCGTCGATGAGGTCGTTCGCCGTGCGTTCCGCGAACGGCCGCATGCTCTCGATTCGCGACGCCGACAGGGCCTTGACGACCAGCCGGCGCTGGCGGGTGTGGCGCGGCGGGTCGGCGAAGGCGAACACCTGGTTTTCCACCGGCACCGGCTTCTCCATCGGCCACGATGCGCTGTGCGTGCTGGAGAACGCCGCGTTGTTGCGCGTTACCGTCTTCATCCCCTCGTAGGTGGTGACCTGGATCGAGTTCAGCTCGGGGTGGTGGACGACCGGGCAGCGCGCGCGGTCGTGGGCGAGTTCTTCCCACGGGTGGTCGGCTTTGCCGTCGTAGGGCTTGAAGGCGGGCTTGACCTTCTCGCCGGTCGGTTCGGCGGTCACATCGGACATGGTCGCTTTCCTCTCATCTTCGGCCCGCGGCGGCATTCGCCGCCTGGGTGTTGGCGGGTCTGGGGGATCAGTTCACGGCTCTTTCGCGTTCCCCCCAGAACCGTTCCCGCAGGACGCGGCGCAGGATCTTGCCGCTCGGGTTGCGCGGCACAGCGTCGATGAACTCGTATTTCGTGGGGATCTTGAAGTCGGCGATCCGTCCGCGGAGGAACGCCCGGATCTCGTGGGGGGCGACCGAAGCCCCCGGGCGTCGGGCGATGAACGCCTGAACGGCCTCGCCCCAGCGTTCGTCCGGGACCCCGACCACCGCCACGTCCAGGACCGCCGGGTGTGCGCTGATCGCGTTCTCCACTTCGGCGGGGTAGATGTTCTCGCCGGAGCGGATGATCATCTCCTTGATGCGGTCCTGGATGAACAGGTAGCCGTCTTCGTCCAGGTAGCCCGCGTCGCCGGTGTGGACCCAGCCGTCGATCAGCGTGCCCGCCGTCGCGTCGGGCAGCCGCCAGTACTCGAGCATGTGAGCGGGCGTCTTGATGCACACCTCGCCGATCACGCCCGGCCCGACCGGGTTTCCGCCCTCGTCGATGATCCTCAGTTCGACGCCCGGGTACGGCCGCCCGGCCGCGCGCAGCCGCGGGCTTCCCGGCACGTGGTCCTGCGGCGGCAGGCACACGGCGGTGTTCCCGGTTTCGGTCAGGCCGTAGATCTGCGCGAGATCGCACTTCAAGGTGTCGATGCAGCGCTGGAGCAACGACTCCGAAATCGGCGATCCGCCGTAGACGGTCTTGCGCAGGGTGGCGAAATCCTCGCTCGACGCACCGGGTTCCGCGAGCAGCATCAGCAGCATGGCCGGGACCATGCAGGCCGTGGTGATGCCGCTCGACCGGAACAGGTCCAGGGCTTCCCCGCTGGTGAAGGACCGGATGACCACGTTCGTGATGCCCGCGTTGAAACCCTGCGTCGCCCACCAGATCCCGCCGATGTGGGAGCCGGAAATGCCGATCAGGCTCCTGTCCCCGGGCTTGAAGTCGATCCAGTCGAGGCCGTGTTCGTCCAGCAGGCCGCGCACCGCGAAGAAGGTGCGGTGGGCCAGGACCACCCCTTTCGGATAGCCCATCGTGCCGCTGGTGTACATCTGGGCGATCGGGTCGTCGGTGTGCGAGCCGCTCGGTTCCTCCGCCGCCGCACCGGATTCCTTCCACTCCGCGACGGTGGGGCCCGCCGGATCCGCGCAGTCGAGCAGCACCAGCTTTCGCAGTTCGGGCAGCTCTGGGAGGAGTTGCTGCGCCACCGGGAGGAATTCCTGCTCCACGAAGAGGAGTTCGGCGCTGGAGTCGCGCAGGATGTACTCGGCCTCGTCGGCCGCAAGCCGCCAGTTGATGGGGACGAGTACCACCCCGCTCTTGGCGCAGGCGAAGAGGAGTTCGTAGTAGCTCTCCGATTCCTTCCCCAGGTAGGCGACTCGGGCGCCCTTGCCGAGGCCGTCCGCCCGCAGTGCGCAGGCCCCCCTGCTGCTCTCCCGGTGCAGCTGCGCGTAGCTCGTCCGGTTGCCGTCGTGCAGGATGGCCGTCTGCTCCGGCCGGCTCGCGGCGTGGAAAGCGAGCCTCGCGTCGAGCGTCCGCCGTTGCGTCGGAAGCGAGGTCTTTTCGGTCATGGTGCACCAAACCCTTCGGGATCGTCGGACTGCAGCCAGTAGTGCCGGTGCTGGAAGGGATACGTGGGCAGGTCGACCAGCCGGCCCCCCGGGAAGGCGGCGTCGAAGTCCACGGACCCGCCGCGGCAGTGGGCGGCGACGAGCCGGTCGACCTCCGCGGAGCCCGGTTCCGAAGGCGCGTCACCGCCGTGGATCAGCTCGGTCGCCGTTCGGCCCTCCGCGAGAGCGGCCAACGCCCGCCTGCGCTCCTCCCGGCCGTTGCCGATCACTGCGGCGCGGTGCGGCAACCCGGCCCGGCTCCTCGCCAGCGAATGGCCGACGTCCAGGTCGGTCGGCTCCGGGCGCGCGGCCAGGTGAGCGGAGAGCCTGGCCGCCTGAGCCCGCAGCGCCTCGGGCGATGCCGCAGACAGCAACCACGGCGCGCCCTCGGGGGACTGCCCCGGATCCGGTCGGTTCTCGGGGTCGTCCGGCATTTGCTCGACGATGACGTGGACGTTGGTTCCGCTGATGCCGAACGACGAGATCGCTGCGCGGCGCGGGTGGTCCGATTCCGGCCAGGGTGCGGCGTCCACCAGCAGCCGGACCGCGTCGCCCGCCCAATCCACGAGCGGGGACGGTTCCCGGCTGTGCAACGTCCTGGGCAGCACGCCGTGCCGTTGCGCCATCACCATCTTGATGACGCCGGCCACGCCACCAGCCGCCTGGGTGTGGCCGAGGTTCGACTTGATCGACCCCAGCCAAAGCGGCCTCGTCCGGTCGGCACCGTACGTGTCCAGCAGTGCCTGGGCCTCGATCGAGTCGCCCAGCGGCGTGCCCGTGCCGTGCGCCTCCACGGCGTCGACGTCCGAGGCCGACAGCCGCGCGGCGGCGAGTGCCTGCCGGATCATCCGCCGGTGGGCCTGGCCGTTGGGCGCAGTGAGCCCGTGCGACGCACCGTCCTGCACGATCGCGGAACCGCGCACCACGGCGAGCACCGGGCGGCCCGCACGGCGGGCGTCGGACAGCCGCTCCAGCGCCAGGACACCCACTCCCTCGGACAGGCCCCAGCCGTCCGCTGCCGCGGCGAAGGACTTGCACCGGCCGTCCGGCGCCAGCACTCCCTGCCGGCCGAAGGCGAGGATGGCCGTCGGGGTGGCCATCACCGCCACGCCGCCCACCAGCGCGAGCGAGCACTCCCGGTGGCGCAGCGAGTGGAGCGCCGTGTGCAGGGCCACCAGCCCGGAGGAGCACGCGGTGTCCACGGTCATCGCCGGGCCCTGCAGTCCGAGGGAGTACGCGATCCGGCCGGACGCAACGCTGGGCGCGCTGCCGACCAGCAGGTCGCTGTCGAACCCCTTGGCGGCGAGGTGTCCGCCGTAGTCGTTGTACATGACACCGGCGAACACGCCGGTGGAGCTGCCGCGCAACGAGGTCGGGTCGATCCCGGCCCTTTCCAGCGCTTCCCAACTGGTTTCGAGCAACAGCCGCTGCTGCGGATCGACGACGCGCGCCTCCTCCGCGGAGAGCCGGAACGGTGCCGGGTCGAATTCGGCGGCGTCGTGCAGGAACCCGCCCGCGCGGGGAAATCCGGTGGGCGCCGCAGCATCCCAGCCGCGATCGGTCGGCAGCCCCCCGATCGCCTCCTCGCCGTTCGCGACCAGCCGCCACAGGTCCTCCGGCGAACCGATCCCGCCGGGGTAGCGGCAGGCCATGCCGACGATCGCGATCGGCTCGTGCTGCCGATCGTCCGCCTCCTGCAGCCGACGCCGGGCGCGGCGGAGCTCGAGCGTGACGCGTTTGAGGTAGTCGCGGAGCTCGTCGTCCTCTGCCATGCGGCACCTTTCGGGAAAATCCGGGTCCGGCCGGTGGCCGGGCGGTGGTCGGCGGGTCAGTCCGATCCGAGTTCTTCGTCGATCAGGCCGAAGAGCTGCTCGTCGGTGGCCAGTTCCAGGTCGATGTCGTCCGGTGCGCTGTCCAGGCGAGTGGCCAGGAGCGCCTGGAGGCGCGCGATGACCTCCCGGCTTTCATCCGGCGGGACCGCGGCCAGCGACTCCTCCAACCGGTCGAGGTGTGCGAGCGCGTCGGACACCGACGGACCCGAGGCGGATCCCGGACCCGTGCCTTCGCCGAAGAGCCGGGCACCGAGGTCGCCGGCCAACGCGGTCGGCGTCGGCTGGTCGAAGACGAGCGTCGCCGGAAGCCGCAACCCGGTTTCCGCGGCGAGCGCGTTGCGGAGTTGCACCGCGGTGAGCGAGTCGAACCCGAGATCCGACAGCTGCCGCTCGGCCGGCACGCCGTCCTGCGAGACGATTCCCAGCACCCCGGCGATCGTGGCGCGCACCAGATCCAGCAGAGCCACCGAGCGCGCCGGTTCCGGCAGCGGCTCCAGACGCGCCCGCAGCTCCTCGGGAGCGGCGTGCCCGGGGCGGTCGGTGTCCCGCTTCGCGGACGACCGGATCAGTCCACTGAGGACGGATGGGACGTGGTGTCCCGGGGAGCGCAGCGCCGCGGTGTTCAGCCGCGCCGCCATGAGCACGGGCTCGTCGGTGGTCACGGCGGCGTCGAAGAGGGCGAGCCCCTCGTCGACACCGATGGGTTGCATCGCGGTGCGGCGCAACTGGGCCGTCAGCCGGTCTTCGTCCAGGTGCTGCGTCATGCCGCTGGCCTGGTCCCAGTACCCCCACGCCACCGCAGTGGCGGGCAATCCGGCGGCGTGGCGGTGTCGAGCCAGAGCTTCCAGCAGCGTGTTCGCGGCCGCGTAGTTCCCCTGTCCGGGAGCGCCGAGCGTTCCGGCTGCGGAGGAGAACAGCACGAACTGCCGCAGCGGCAGCTGCTTGGTCAGCTCGTGGAGGTGCAGTGCGGCGTCGGCCTTCGGCCGGAAGACCCGCACAACGCCGTCGGGGCCGAGCGAGCTGATCACCCCGTCGTCCAGCACACCCGCCGCGTGCACCACGCCGGTCAGCGGGTGCTGCGCGGGGATGGTGCCCAGCAGCCGGGCCACCGCGTCGCGGTCACCGACGTCGCACGCGGTGATGGTGACCGTCGCCGCGCCCATCTCGCGGAGTTCGCGTTCGAGCTCGGCGGCTCCCGCGGCCTTCGGTCCCTGGCGGCTGGCCAGCAGGAGGTGCCGCACCCCACCGTCGGCCACCAGGTGTCGAGCGAGCCTGCCGGCGATCACCCCCGTCCCACCGGTGACGAGCACGGTGCCGTCCGGATCGACCGAGGGCGTGGGCGGTGCGGTCGGCGCGGCGGCGCGGACCAGGCGGGGAACGTGGACTGCGCCCGCGCGGACGGCGAGCTGCGGTTCGCCGGTCGCCACTGCCGCACCGAGCACCGCGTGGGACGCATCGGTCGCATCGGTGTCGAGGAGGACGAACCGGTCCGCGTGCTCGCTCTGGGCGGAGCGGACGAGTCCCCAGGCCGCGGCGTGGACCAGGTCCGCCACGCCCTCGTCGGGGCCTGCGGCCACGGCGCCGCTGGTGACCAGCACGAGTTGGCACTCCGCCAGCCGTTCATCGGCCAGCCAGGACTGGAGCAGCGCCAGGACGCGGCAGGTCGTGGCGCGAGCCCGGTCGGCGGTGTCGCCGGGCACCGCCTCGGGGAGGTGCGGCACGAACAGCACGTCCGGCACCGGTCGTCCCGCGTCGATCGAGGCCAGCAGGGCGGACAGGCTCTCGTGGTGCTCGGCGCCCGGCACCGCGAGACCACCGCCGAGCACGGCCGACGATCCGGTTGCATCAGCCGGGCGCACCTGCTGCCACTGCGTGCGGAACAGCGAATCCTGAGGAGAGCCCCGCAGGGCGGCGAGCTGCTCCGAGGTCACCTCGCGCAACGTCAGTTCGTCCACCGACGCCACCGGTCGACCTTTGGTGTCGGCCATCGTCAGCGACACCGTGCCAGGCCCCGTTGAGGTCAGCCGCACCCGCAGCGCCGACACGCCCGTGGAGTGCAGTGCCACGCCTCGCCACGCGAACGGCAGCCGAACCTCGGAGCTGTCCAGCCCGAGCGGGTGGAGTGCGGTGTCGAGGAGTGCGGGGTGGAGCTGGAAGTCGTCGGTGGCGGTGGGCAGGTGCACTTCGGCGAAGAGTTCGTGGTCTCGCCGCCATGCTTTGTCCAGTCCCTGGAAGGTCGGCCCGTAGTCGTACCCGTTGGCGGTGGTGCGGGCGTAGAACTCGTCGGTGGAGAGGGGTTGCGCGTTGGGAGGCGGCCAGGTGGTGAGGTCGCCGGGCGGTGCTTCGGTCGTCGTGGCGAGTTGACCGATGGCATGCCGGGTCCAGGTTCGAGAATCATCCGGCCGGGAGTGGACCGACACCTCGTGGTGCCCAGCGTCATCAGCCGAGCCCACCCGCACCCGGAGGTGGGCACCGCCCTGTTCGGACAACACCAAGGGCGTTTCGAGGACGAGCTCGGCCAGCCGATCGCAACCGACCTCTTGACCGGCGCGCAGTGCCATTTCCACGAATGCCGTTCCCGGCAGGAGCACCGCACCGGAGACGGCATGATCAGCCAGCCAAGGATGGGTCGTCAGCGACAGGCGCCCGGTCAGCAGTACTTCGCCCGATTCCGCAGCGGCCACCGCCGCCCCCAGCAGCGGATGCCCCGTGCTCTCCAAGCCCAGCGCCTCCGGATCGTTCGACGGACCAGGCGGGGTGTCGGGCCAGAAGCGCTCGCGCTGGAATGCGTACGTCGGCAGGGCGACCTGCCCGGGCGCGGCTCCCAGGACCGCCGCCCAGTCCAGCCGCGCTCCCGACACGTGCGCGCGCGCCAGAGCACCAGCGAAATCCACCAGCCCGCCCTGATCGCGGTGAAGACTGGCCACCGCGGCCCCACCCCGCGGGGAGTGGTCGAGGATCTGTTCCAGAGCAGTGGTCAGAACCGGATGCGCACTGGCTTCGATGAAGATCCGCAGCCCGCGTTCCAGCAACGCCTCCACCGCCGACTGGAACTCCACCGGCTGCCGCACGTTGCGGAACCAGTAGTCGGCGTCGAGTTCGGTGGTGTCGAGGACCTCGCCGGTCACCGACGAGCAGAACATCAGGTCACCCGCGCGCGGCCGCAACCCCGGCAGCAATTCGCGCAGCCTGCCTTCGACCACGTCCACCTGAGGTGAGTGGCTGGCCCAGTCGACCGGCACGAGGCGAGCGCGGACACCGTCGGATTCCAGCTGCGCGAACAGTTCCTGCATCGCGGCGGGCTCGCCGGAGACCACGGTCGATGCGGGTGAGTTGACGGCGGCCAGGGACAGCCGGCCGTTCCACTCGGCGAGTCGTTTTTCGACGTCGTCGCGGCTGAGCATGACGGAGCCCATCGCGCCTGGTCGGACGAGTTCTTTGATGAGCCGGCTGCGGAGTGCGACGATGCGTGCCGCGTCGGGGAGCGTTAGCGCCCCGGCCGCGCAGGCGGCAGCGATTTCTCCCTGGGAGTGCCCGATGACGGCGGCGGGTACCAGGCCGGCGTGACGCCACAGCGCGGCGATGCCGGTCATCATGACGAACAACGCCGGCTGCACGACATCGATTCGTTCGAGCGGAGCAGCGTCCTCCTCGCCCCGGAGCACCGCGGCGAGGTCGTAGTCGAGGTGCGGAGCGAAAGCCCGCTCGCACTCGGCGACCCAGTCGGAGAACACGGACGACGACTCCAGCAATTGCCGTCCCATGCCAACCCACTGCGAACCCTGGCCCGGGAACACCAGCGCCACACCATCACTGTCCACAGCGGACCCGGTGATCGTGGCGGGGGTTTGCCGGCCCGTCGCCAGCATGCGGAGATCCGCGGCTGCTCGGATTCGGTCGCGGGCCACGACGACGGCCCGGTGGCTGAAAGCGGTACGGCGATGCGCTAGCGCGGAGGCGAAAGCGGCGTCCGGTGCCTCGGTGTCGGTGGTGAGGTGATCGGCCAGGCGCGCGGCCTGGGCGCGCAGCGCCTTCTCCGAGCGGGCCGAAATCGGCCACATCACCACCCCGCCCGTCCCATCGGACACCTGTTCCGCGGGTGCGGCGGACTGGCCCCTTTCCGGTGGTGCCTGCTCGATGATGACGTGCGCGTTGGTGCCGCTCATGCCGAAGGACGAGATCGCGGCACGACGCGGCCGACCGGTGTCGGGCCAGGCAGTGGTTCGGGTGACCAGCTGCAGGGCACCGGATTCCCAGTCGACATGCGGTGTTGGCTGATCGATGTGGAGGGTTGCGGGGATGGTGCCGTGCTGAATGGCGAGGACGGACTTGATGAGCCCGGCCACCCCCGCGGCCGCTTGAGCGTGACCGATGTTCGATTTGAGCGACCCGAGGAGCGCGGGATGCTCGCGGTCCTGGCCGTAAGTGGCCAGCAGCGCTTGCGCTTCAATCGGATCACCAAGGGTCGTGCCGGTTCCGTGGGCTTCGATGAAATCGACTGCGGCAGGGTCGAGTTGCGCGTTGGCGAGTGCCTGGCGGATGACTCGCTGCTGGGCGGGCCCGTTGGGCGCGGTGAGTCCGTTGGACGCGCCATCTTGGTTGACGGCCGACCCGCGAAGCACCGCGAGGATCCGGTGCCCGAGCCGCTGAGCATCGGAAAGCCGCTCCAGCACCACCACCCCCACGCCCTCGCTGAAGGCGGTGCCGTCGGCGGCGGCGGCGAACGGCTTGCACCGTCCGTCGGGTGCGAGCGCGCGCTGGCGGCTGAACTCGATGAAGACGGTCGGGGTCGATATCGTCGTCACCCCGCCGGCGAGCGCCATCGAGCATTCGCCCTGGCGGAGGGCTTGCGCGGCGAGGTGCAGCGCCACCAGCGACGACGAACACGCCGTGTCCACCGTCATCGCGGGGCCCTCCAGTCCGAGCGCGTAGGCCACCCGGCCGGCCATCACGCTGGACGTGGTGCCGATGTCGAAATATCCCTCCACTCGGGGAAAAGCGGGTTGCAGCATCGTCGAGTAGTTGGACGGGAAGGCGCCGGTGTAGACGCCGGTGGGGGTGCTGTGGAGTGTGGTGGGGTCGATGCCGGTTTGTTCGAGTGCTTCCCAGGTGGTTTCGAGGAGGAGGCGTTGTTGGGGGTCCATGGCGAGTGCTTCGCGTGGGGTGATGTTGAAGAAGGTGGCGTCGAAGTGGAGGGCGGTGTTGAGGAAGCCGCCTTCGCGGACGTAGCTGGTTCCGGGGTGGTCGGGGTCGGGGTGGTAGAGGGTGTCGAGGTTCCAGCCGCGGTCGGTGGGGAAGGGTGTGTGTGCTTCGGTGCCGGTGGAGACGAGGTGCCAGAGGTCTTCGGGTGTGTTGATGTCGCCGGGGAATCGGCAGGCCATTCCCACGATCGCAATCGGCTCCTGCACGGCCTCGCGCAGTTGCCGGTTCTCGTTGCGCAATTGGCGGACCTCGGTCACTGACGCGCGCAGCGCCTCAACGAGCTTGTCCTCGGACGCATCCATCACGAACCTCGTTCTTCGAGTGCGATCACAGGGGGTGGTCGTCGAGGGCCAACCGGACCAGCTCATCCACGCTCATGGCGGCGATGTCCGAGTCGTCCTGCGGAGCCGGTGCATCGCCTGGAGCAACGGCGGTGCTGTCCGGAACCAGCAGCTCCCGCAGGTAGCCGGCCAGCGCACGCGGGGTCGGGTAGTCGAAGACCAGCGTCGTCGGCAGCCGGACCTCGGTGGCCTGGGAAAGGCGATTGCGCAGCTCGACCGCGGTGAGCGAGCTGAAGCCGAGCTCGCTGAAGCTGCGATCGAGCCCGACTTCACCGGCGCTGACACCGCCCAGGACCTCGGCGATCTCGGTCTGCACGAGGGTGCGCAACCTGAGGTCCCGATCCTCGGCCGAGCACGCCCGCAGGCGCTCGACGAATCCGGAGGCGTCGACCGCTGAGCTGCTCGCCGCCGCGCGGCGCAGCGGCGCACGCACCAGGCCCCGCAGCACCGCGGGTATCGGCTCCGCGCCGGCGGATCGCAGCGCGGAGGTGCTCATCCTCGCCGCGACCAGCACCGCCTCTCTGGTGGCCATGGCGCCGTCGAAGAGGGCGAGGCCCTGTTCGGTTTCGAGCGAACGCAGGCCGTACCGGCGCAAAAGCGCGGCCGTGCTGTCTTGATCGAGGTGCTGTGTCATCTCGGTGGCTCGCTCCCACAAGCCCCAGGCCACCGAGACGGCGGCTAGGCCCTGGGCCCGGCGGTGCACCGCCAGGGCGTCCAAGAAGGCGTTGGCGGCCGCGTAGTTGGCCTGGCCGCCGGTACCGAGAGTCGCTGCGGCCGAGGAGAACGACATGAACATCGCCAGGTCACCGGTGAGTTCGTGGAGGTTCCAGGCGGCTTGGACCTTCGGGACCATCACGTGTTCGAGCTGCCGGGGTGTGAGCGACCCAACGACGCCGTCGTCCAGGACGCCCGCCGCGTGCACCACGCCGGTCAGCGGGTGCTCGGCGGGGATGGTGTCGAGCAGCCGGGCCAATGCGTCCCGGTCGGCGGCATCGCAAGCGACGATCCGCACGCCGGCACCAAGCCCGGACAGGTCGGCTTCGAGTTCGGCCGCACCAGGGGCTTGCGGGCCGCGGCGGCTGGTCAGCACCAGGTGCCGGATGCCGTGCGCCCGGATCAGGTGCCGTGCCACCAAACCGCCCAGCGTGCCCGTGCCGCCGGTGATCAGGACGGTGCCCTGCGGGTTCAGGGCAGGCGAGTCGTCGCTACCGTCCACGCCCTGGTGCGTCAGCCGAGGCATCAGGGCGACGCCTTGGCGCACGGCCAGCTGGTACTCGTCCGCTTCCACAGCAGCCGCCAGCGCGTCGGGCAGGAGCTGGCGAGACGCCGGCGCGTCGTCGGTGTCGACGAGCAGGAACCGGCCGGGATGCTCGGTCTGCGCCGAGCGCACCAGACCCCAGACGGGGGCACACGCCAAGTCCGTGACGTCCTCATCCGCAGCCGCCGTTATCGCCCCGTTGGTGAGCACGACCATGCGGGAAGCCCCTAGGCGGTCCTCGTCCAGCCACTCGCGCAGGACCGCCAGCAAGTCCGCGGTGACGGCCATCGCCGAGTCGGCCGCGTCCGTCACGGCGGCCGGACCGGAGCACGGCACCACGACCACGCCTGGAGCGGGCCGCCCGCGATCGAGATCGGCGCGCAGCGATGCCAGGTCCGGGTGGTTGCGCACGGTTCGCCCGCAGCGAGCCGAGAAATCGCCGGTGCCCAGGCCCACCCAGTCCTCGGCTTCGGGGGCCTCGCGCAGCGGAAGCGCCCGCCAGTCCACGCGGAACGTCTGGCCAGGGGTGCCGCGGAGGTTGCGCAGCCGTTCGTTCGGAACGGGCCGTGTTACCAAGGACTGCGCGGACGCCACGGGTTGGCCGGTGTGGTCGGCGAGCTCGACCGAAACCTCTCCCGGGCCCTGACGCACCAGCCGCACCCGGAGCGCGGTGGCTCCGGTGGCGTGAAGTGACACGCCTCGCCAGGCGAACGGCAGCGAGGGCCCGTCGCCCGTGGAATCGAGGCCGGTGTCCAGCAGCATCGGGTGAAGTGCTGCGTCGAGGAGAGCGGGGTGGAGCCGGTAGCCGTCGGTGGTGGGGAGGTGGACTTCGGCGAAGAGCTCGTCGTCCCGTCGCCATGCTTCGCGGAGTCCTTGGAACGCGGGCCCGTAGTCGTATCCGTTGGTGGTGGCGTTCGCGTAGAAGTTCTCGGTCGGGACGGGTTGTGCGTCAGGGGGTGGCCAGGGGCTGAAGGTGGTGGCCGGTGTGGTGGTGGTCGTGGTGAGCAGGCCGATGGCGTGACGGCTCCACGTCGGGGCGTCTTCGGGCCTGGAATGGATCGACACCGCGTGGTGCCCGGTCTCGTCGGCCGGGGCTACCCGCACCTGGAGGTGGACACCGCCCCGTTCGGGGAGCACGAGCGGGGTTTCCAGGACGAGTTCGGCGAGTTCGTTGCAGTCGGCTTCTTCGCCGGCGCGCAATGCCATTTCGACGAAGCCGGTCCCGGGCAGGAGCACCGCTCCGGAGACGGCGTGGTCGGCGAGCCAGGGGTGGGTGGTCAAGGACAGGCGTCCGGTCAGCAGTATTTCGCCGGATTCCGCTGAGGTGACGGCCGCACCCAGCAGGGGGTGCTCCGTGCTCTCCAGCCCCAGAGCCTCCGGGGCACTCGACGTCGTGGGTGGTGTGTCCGGCCAGAAGCGCTCGCGCTGGAACGCGTATGTCGGCAGATCGACGTGCACGGGGCGCGCACCGAGCACAGCCGCCCAGTCCAGTTCCGCTCCCGCCACGTGCGCGCGCGCCACTGCCGTCGCGAACGCGTCCGGTCCACTGTGGTCGCGGTGGAAGGTGGGTAGTGCGGCTCCGCTCTGTGGGGCGTGGTCGAGGGTTTGTTCCAGGGCGGTGGTGAGGACGGGGTGCGGGCTGGCTTCGATGAAGATCCTGTGTCCGCGTTCGAGCAGCGTTTCGACCGCTGCGAAGAATTCGACGGGCTGTCGCAGGTTGTGGAACCAGTAGTCGGCGTCGAGTTCCTTGGTGTCGATGACGTCGCCGGTCACCGACGAGCAGAACACCGCCTCCGTCGATCGCGGCTGGACGTCCGAGATCAGTTCCTGGAGCCTGCCCCGCACCGCATCGACATGAGCCGAATGCGACGCGTAGTCAACGGGGATCCGCCGAGCCCACACGCCTTCGGCCTGCAACCGCTCCAGCAACTCCGCCACGGCCGACGCATCGCCGGAGACCACCGTGGAGGTCGGCGAGTTGATGGCGGCTGTGGAGAGTTCGCCGTGGCAATCGGCGAACCGCTCTTCCAGCCGGTCGCGGTCGAGCATGGTGGCGGCCATCGCGCCCTCACCGGTCAGGCTGGTCAGGAGCCGGCTGCGGAGGGCGATGATGCGTGCCGCATCGGGGAGCGTGAGCGCTCCGATGGCGCAGGCGGCGGCGATTTCGCCTTGGGAGTGCCCGATGACGGCGGCGGGGGTGAGGCCCGCATGCTGCCAGAGGGCGGCGATGCCGGTCATCATGACGAACAGTGCGGGTTGGACGACGTCGATGCGCTCAAGCGGGGGAGCATCGGCGTCGCCGCGGAGCACTGCGGTGAGGTCGTAGTCGAGGTAGGGGGCGAAGGCTCGTTCGCATTCGGTGACCCAGTCGGCGAAGACGGGCGAGGTTTCGAGCAGTTCCCGTCCCATGCCGACCCATTGCGAGCCCTGGCCGGGGAACACCAGCACCACACCGTCGCTGTCGACGGCCGTGTCGGTGACGACCTCCGGTACGCCTTCACCCGGGGGTCGTTCTCCGGCGGCGAGGGCCTGCAAACCGGCCACTGCTTCGGTGCGGGTTCGGGCGAGGGTGACGGCGCGGTGGGTGAAGGTGGTGCGGTGGTGTGCGAGGGCGGAGGCGAGGGCGGCGTCGGGTGTCGCGGGTGCGGTGGTGAGGTGGTCGGCGAGGCGCGCGGCTTGGGCGCGGAGCGCCTTCTCCGATCGCGCCGAGATCGGCCAGAGCACCACCTCGCCCGTCGCACGGGATGCCGGTTCCTCAGGCACAGCGGGCTGATCCTGTTCCGGTGGTGCTTGTTCGATGATGACGTGGGCGTTGGTGCCGCTCATGCCGAAGGAGGAGATGGCGGCGCGGCGGGGGTGGCCGGTGCGGGGCCAGGGTTGGGTTTCCGTGGCGAGCTGGAGGCCTCCGGTCGTCCAGTCGACGTGGGGCGTGGGCTGGTCGATGTGGAGGGTGGGGGGGATGGTGGCGTGTTGGAGGGCGAGGGTCGTCTTGATGAGTGCGGCGATGCCTGCGGCGGCTTGGGTGTGGCCGATGTTGGATTTGAGCGATCCGAGTAGCGCTGGGTGTTGTCGGTCCTGGCCGTAGGTGGCGAGGAGCGCTTGGGCTTCGATGGGGTCGCCGAGGGGGGTGCCGGTTCCGTGGGCTTCGATGAGGTCGATGTCGGCGGGGTCGAGTTGTGCGTTGGCGAGTGCCTGGCGGATGACTCGCTGCTGGGCGGGTCCGTTGGGTGCGGTGAGTCCGTTGGAGGCGCCGTCTTGGTTGACGGCTGATCCGCGGAGGACGGCGAGGATGCGGTGTCCGTGTCGTTGGGCGTCGGAGAGCCGCTCCAGCACCACCACCCCCACGCCCTCGGCGGGCCCGAACCCGTCGGCGCTCGCCGCGAAGGCGCGGCAACGGCCGTCTCGTGACAGCGCGCGTTGACGGCAGAACCCCAGGAAAACGCTCGGACCGGAGAGCACGGTCGCGCCGCCGGCCAGGGCCATCGAGCATTCGCCCTGGCGGAGGGCTTGCGCGGCGAGGTGCAGCGCCACCAGCGACGACGAACACGCCGTGTCCACCGTCATCGCGGGGCCCTCCAGCCCGAGTGCGTAGGCCACCCGGCCGGCCGCCACGCTGCCCTGCGTGCCGGTCGTGTAGTACATGTCGCCGTCTGGCACGGCTTTGGCGATGAGCGGGAAGTCGAAACTCGCGGCGCCGGTGTAGACGCCGGTGGGGGTGCTGTGGAGTGTGGTGGGGTCGATGCCGGTTCGTTCGAGTGCTTCCCAGGTGGTTTCGAGGAGGAGGCGTTGTTGGGGGTCCATGGCGAGTGCTTCGCGTGGGGTGATGTTGAAGAAGGTGGCGTCGAAGTGGAGGGCGGTGTTGAGGAAGCCGCCTTCGCGGACGTAGCTGGTTCCGGGGTGGTCGGGGTCGGGGTGGTAGAGGGTGTCGAGGTTCCAGCCGCGGTCGGTGGGGAAGGGGGTGTGTGCTTCGGTGCCGGTGGAGACGAGGTGCCAGAGGTCTTCGGGTGTGTTGATGCCGCCGGGGAATCGGCAGGCCATTCCCACGATCGCAATCGGCTCGTCCGAAGCCGGATTTACCGGGAAATTCGGCGCAGGTTCAGCGGCGGTTTCCGAATGGCCGGCCAGTCGGGTTTCCAAGAATTCGACCAGTTGCGTGGGCGTGGGGTGGTCGAAGACCATCGTGGCGGGCAATTCCAGCTCGCAGGCGGCGGCCAGTCGATCACGAAGGTCGACCGAGGTGAGCGAGTCCAGGCCGAGGTCGAGGAAGGTCGCATCGATCGCCACGTCCGCCACATCGGCGTAGCCCAGGATCTCGGCCACCTGACCACGGACGAGGCCGAGCAGGAAGCCGGTCCGTTCCCGGCCGGACATGCGGATCGGCCGCTGGGCGTGCGCTGAAGCAAGGTCCATGGAAATCGCGCCTCCACAACCGCGCGGTGCCCGCACGGCAAGACGGCCCGCTTTCGGCGACTCCTGGCGGAATCGTCGGAGGGGCGGCTGATCAACCGTCGAAGTGGTCCTAGGAATACTGCAGTTCGACCGGGCGGACAAGAAACCCGCATCCGGATTCTTGGTGCTGCTTTAGAGGCGCTTTAGAAACCGCCGTTTCCGTTGACAATGCGAGTCCCCGTGCATTGTGGTGGAAGTCGTCTCCCCGCCTCGTGGATGACAACACTCCACCTGTTCAGCAGAGGTATCGCGATGAGCATCAGCGGAAGATCCCCCGGTTCGTCCGAAAAACCATCCGGCAGGGCAGCGGTCGTGTGCGGACTCGGCGGTTGGGTGCCGCAGCGGGTCATCACGAACGAAGAACTCTCACAGCGGTTCGACGTCACCGACGAGTGGATCACCACTCGCACCGGGATCCGGGCTCGACGGGCGGTCGACCCGGGCCAGGCCACCTCCGACCTCGCGGTGGAAGCCGGGAGGCGTGCGCTGCACTCCGCCGGCGGGGAGGCGCCGGACACCGTCATCGTCGCCACGGCCACGCCGGATCGCCCCTGCCCGGGCACCGCTCCCCTGGTCGCGTCGCGGCTCGGCCTCCAGGAGGCCGCGGCCTTCGACGTCTCGGCCGTGTGCAGCGGGGTCGTCTACGGCTTGGCCGTGGCCTCCGGGCTGATCGCGGCCGGTGTCTCGCGGCGGGTTCTGCTGATCGGGGCCGACGTCTACTCGACGGTCGTCGACCAGAGCGATCGCACGAACGCCGTCATCCTGGGCGACGGCGCCGGTGCCCTCGTCCTCCGGGCCGGCGACCCCGACGAACTCGGCGCGGTGGGCCACTTCGAACTCGGCAGCGATGGCACCGGGGAAGAGCTGATCATCATCGCGGCAGGCGGGTCCCGCCAGCGCGCATCCGACCGGCCGCCGACCAGAGCCGAACAGCACTTCTCCATGCGGGGCAAGGAAGTCTTCCGGCACGCGGCCACGCGCATGGCGAACTCGTCGCGGGCCGCACTCTCCGCCGCGGGGTGGAAGCCGGACGATGTGGACCTCCTGGTGCCGCACCAGGCCAACCTGCGCATCCTGCGGACCGTGGCCGACGACCTCGGAATCGACCCGGACCGCTGCGCCCAGAACCTCGTCGAGGTGGGCAACACCGGTGCGGCCACCATCCCGCTGGCGCTGAACGACGCGGCGGCCAGCGGTGCGCTGCGGCCCGGGCACCGGGTGCTCCTCACCGCGTTCGGCGGCGGGCTGACCTGGGGGTCCTGCGTCCTGCGCTGGCCCGACATCGACCCACCACTGGCAGCAACCGTGAGGAGCGAACCGTGAGCAGCACCACGTACGAGCAGTTGGTCGCCATCCTTGGGCAGATCCACGACACACCGGTGGACGAACTCGCCCCGGACCTCAGCTACGCCGACCTCGGCATCGACTCGCTCACCTTCGTGGAGCTCTCGCTCCGGGTGAAGCGCGATCTCGGCGTCACGGTGGAAGACGACGAGCTGTCCGAGGACCTCACCCTCGCGGACACGGCGTCGCTGATCGATGCCAAGCACGTTCCGGGAGTGGACAAGGCCTCCTGACGAGCCGCAAGACCCCGGGTTTCGAGCAGATCAAGAGGAGCAGGGACAAGTGATCATCAAGCCGCAGCACGGCAAGGAACTGGGCGTCACGGTCGAGGACTTCGACCACACGACCGCGTCCGAGGCGGACATCGACGCGCTGAAGCAGGCGGTCTACCAGAGCAAGATCGCGGTCCTGAAGGGCCAGGACCTCACGCCGAAGGCGTTCCACGAGCTCGGGAAGCGGCTCGGGCGCCCGGAGGCGTACTACGAGCCGATGTACCACCACCCGGAGAACCCGGAAATCTTCGTGTCCTCCAACGTGCCTGAGGCGGGCAAGCAGATCGGCGTTCCCAAGACGGGGAAGTTCTGGCACGCCGACTACCAGTTCATGCCCGACCCGTTCGCCATCACCCTCATCTACCCGCAGGTGATCCCGGAGAAGAACCGGGGGACCTACTTCATCGACATGGGCGAGGCGTACCGCAAGCTGCCCGACTCGCTGAAGGCGGAGATCGAGGGCGCCCACTGCTGGCACAGCGTCCGCAAGTACTTCAAGATCCGCCCGCAGGACGTGTACCGGCCGATCACCGAGCTCCTCGAAGAGGTCGAGCAGAAGACCCCGGCGGTCCGGCAGCCGACGACCTTCACGCACCCGATGACGGGTGAGACGGTGCTGTACATCAGCGAAGGTTTCACCGTCGGCATCGAGGACTCCGAAGGCAACGAGCTCGACGGCGACCTGCTGAAGCGCCTTTTCGAGGCCACCGGTCAGTTCGACGAGGACCTGGCGCACGAGAACATCCACCTCCAGGAGTTCGAGAAGGGCGATCTGCTCGTCTGGGACAACCGCAGCCTGATCCACCGGGCACGCCACACCACGACTCCGGAGCCGACGGTCTCCCACCGGGTCACCGTGCACGACACCGGCACGTTGTACGAGCGCGGGAATTAGCCCCCATGGCAACGACCTCCCACGCCTCGGACGCGACGCTGCTGAGGCAGGTCCTGCGTCCGTACAAGCCGCACTGCAAGTACCTGAAGTCGGCCACCGTCACATCAGGGGAGGCGCTGCCTTCCGCTCGATGCGAGTTCGCCATCCCGGAGTCCTGCTACATCGACGACACCGGTCATCTCAACGCGGTCGAGGTCAACATCTGCTACAACCAGATGCTGTACTACACGATCGCCGCGTCCGTCCAATGGGGACTCCTGGAGGAGTTCCGGGGGTGGACGATGAGCGACTACTGGAAGCACCAGCTGCCGGACATCCTCATCGCCCGGTTCGCCAGCAAGTTCCGGAGTCCGATCGATCCCCGCCGATTCGAGGGCGAGATCGATTTCCTGTCGGTCCTGCGCCGGTCTCCTGGCGGTAGTCCGCCGATGTTGGTCGCCAACACGGCATACCGGTACTGGGATGCCGAGGGCGGGCGCTGCAACGGCGAAGTGACGATCACAGTGCTCAACCTGCCGGACTGACGCCGACGTCGCCGGAGGAGGAGCGCAGGGGGCGCGGTTCGTCTGCGAACCGTGCCCCCGCTACGACGTTCTGGTGCAGATCCACAGCTCGGAGGCGGAAGAACCGTGATGACAGAAAACCGCGAGCGTTCGCTATGACCCGAACACCGACCAGCAACCCGTGGGTCCGGAGGTTCAAGCCGCTCTCGGACAGCAGGGCGCGACTCGTCTGCTTCCCGCATGCCGGCGGCTCGGCGAGCTACTTCCTCCGGCTGGCCCGGCGGCTCGTTCCCGCGGTGGAGACCCTGTCCGTGCAGTACCCGGGACGTCAGGAGCGCCGCCGGGAACCGTTCTGCACCTCGATTTCCGAGCTCGCGGACGGCATCTTCGAGGCCCTGCTCCCGCAGCTCGTGGAGCCCTACGCGTTCTTCGGGCACAGCATGGGGTCCATCCTGGCGTTCGAGGTGGCCCGCAGATTCGAGCGGTCCGCCGGTTCGGCGCCGGTCCGCATCTTCGCCTCCGCGCGTCCCGCGCCGTCCACTCGCGGGCGCGGGGATGTGCACCTGCTCGACGATGCCACGCTGTTGGGGGAGATGAAGCGGCTCGGCGGCACCGATCCCCGCGTCTTGGAGGACGGCGACCTGCTGTCCGTGATCCTGCCGGTGGTTCGTGCGGACTACCAGGCGATCGGAACCTACGCCTGCCCCGCGGGCGCGTCCGTTCGATGCCCGGTAACGGCGATGATCGGCGACAGCGATCCGGTGGCCACCGCCGACGAGGCCTTGGTGTGGCGGGAGCACACGACGGGTGGGTTCGACCTCGCTGCGTACCCCGGCGGCCACTTCTACATCGACGAGAACATCGACCGGGTGGCCGGCGACATCACCGCCGTCCTGGCAGGTGCGGGCGAGGACGGGTCAGGAGCAGGGGACGCGTCTGCGTCCCCGGTGACCGGCGGGCACCGCCCCGTCGAAGCGGGTGCCGGCGGTGTCCGCCCCGCGTCGAGCGAATGCCGCCACCTGGGTTGACCCGCTCGCACCTCGACGGGCGAGCGGCCACGCCAACCAGAAATCCGGCTTCTTCACCTCGCCGCGGCGTGGACGGCCGCCCGCCCGTCCTCCGCCAGCAGAATCGCGCGCTGGAGGTCGCGCAGAGCTCGGCACGGCTCAAGCCCCACCTGCTCCTTGATCGTCTCTTGAGCCCGGCGGTAGACGGACAGCGCCTCGGCGCGGCGTCCGGACTTGGACATGGCGAGCATGAGGTGCTGGTAGAAGCCTTCGTGGAGGGGGTATTCGCTGAGCAGCGAGCTCAGCAGCCCGGTCGTTTCCTGGTACCGGCCCAGCGCCATGCTCGACCGCACCAGCGTTTCGGCGCACTCGGTGCGGACCTCGTCGAACCACCGCACGAACTCTCGGATGATGGGCCCGCCGGTCAACCCCCGCAACGCCGGACCACGGCACATTCCGAGGGCGGCCTCCAGCGACAGGACCGCGTTCTCGTGCTGCTGGGCCCTGGCATCGGCCCGCCCCCGGTGGACGAGGTGCCGGAAGCGGTGCAGATCCAGCTCTCCGGCTTCGGGGTGCAGCACGTACCCCGGCGACTGGGTTCTGATCGGATCGCGCACCGTCCCCAGGCGGCCCAGGAACTTGCGCAGCTCGGACACGTGGACGTGCAGGGTCGCGGTCGCTCGGCAAGGCGGATTGCCGTCCCAAATCTCGTCGATCAGCGCCTCGCGGGAGACGACCTCGTCCGCTCGGATGAGCAGGGTTGCCAGCAGAACGCCCATCCTCGGCCTGGTGACCGCGGAGATGTCGCTTCCGTCTAATACCTGTAAGGGGCCCAGGATTCCGTACCTCACAGCCTGCTCCTCACCTTCAGCTTTGCTCCGCACCCGGCTCCGCTACCGCGTTGCCTGGCACTGAGCGCCGATGACCTGGTGCGTACGGCGATAACCGTCGTTTCAGTTCCTCAGGCCGGGATCAATGAAATCTCAACATTTCATTGTCGTGCCTGCTGAAGCCACGTACAGCGACGGTGTCACCGAGGACGGTGACTCCGTGTAGTCGTGCGACACCGGCCGTGTAGCGGATATCACGATTCCGTCGGGCAGCGGTTCGGTGATGGACCGTTCGGTCTGGGCGGCCGGCAGGCGGTCGGGGACGACCGTCCGCCGCGCTGTCGCGGCGGACGCGGGCTGTGACGAATGGTCGCGACTGCGGAACGCTGCGTGATTGAATACAGGGCAATTCTGTTTAATTCGGATTTATTGCTTCGATTTGGTGGCTCGTTGTTCTTGGTTTGTTGCACCCCGTAGTTCGCCTCCGGTGGCGAGGGAAACTATCCTTTGCGTGGGGTGAAAAAATGAGCCGAGGTATTCGTCGGGAATTCGTCCGTTTTCGGGTTTGTGTTGCTGGTGTTGTTCTCGCGGCATTGGTCGGGATTGCCGGCTGCTCTCCGGGTGGCGGTGGGCAGGGTGCCGCGCCGCCTCCGAAGCCCGCGCCGGTCGTCGACATCACGGCCGCCGGGGGCGACCAGGTGAACCCGACCACGCCCATCGAGGTGCGGGTCGGCAACGGCAGGCTCACCGCCGTCACCGTCACCAATCCCGACGGCAAGCAGGTCGCCGGTCAGATGGCCGACGGTCAGACGGGCTGGCGCACCACCGAGGTGCTCGCCTACGACAAGGTCTACGACGTGGCCGCCACGGTCGTCGACGGCGACGGGAAGACGACCACGGAGCACAAGACGATCCACACGCTCGCTCCGCAGGCGCAGGCCTATCCGAGCGTGGTCCCGGCGCCGTCCACCCACGACTTCGGCGTCGGGCAGCCCATCGTCGTCCGGTTCGACCACGCCATCAAGGACCACGCCGCAGCGGAGAAGGGGCTGCAGATCAGCAGCGCTCCCGACCAGCCCGGCGGCTGGTACTGGATCTCCGACAAGGAAGTGCACTACCGGCCGCAGAACTACTGGAAGCCGGGCACCAAGGTCACGTTGAAGATCAACCTCTACGGCGTCGACCTGGGCGGCGGCGTTTACGGGGAGACCGACCGCAGCATCGACTTCTCCGTGCACGATTCCTGGATCGCGAAGGCCGACGGCAACACCGAGCAGATGCAGATCTTCCACAACGGTCAGCTCGTCAACACGATGCCCATCAGCATGGGCAAGGACATCACCCCGACCCACGTCGGCGCGCACGTCATTTCGGACAAGCACGAGAAGTACACGATGGACTCGTGCACCTACGGCGTGTGCCCGCCCGACCCGAACGCGTACCGGTCCGACGAGTTCTTCGCCGAACGCATCTCCAACGACGGCGAGTTCGTGCACGAGAACCCGGCCAGCGTCGCCCAGCAGGGCAGCTCCAACGTCTCGCACGGCTGCATCAACCTCGACCAGGCCAACGCGCAGTGGTTCTTCGAGCACTTCGGGCTCGGCGACGTCGTCGAGGTCACCAACTCCGGCGGCCCGGCGCTACCGGTGTGGGACACCTACGGCGACTGGGCGTTGTCCTGGGACAAGTGGCAGGCCGGCAGTGCCCTCCACTAGCGGCGGCGCCGGTAGCCTCCTCCGGGTGATTGGCGTGGTCGAGCGGATCTGGCGGTACCCGGTCAAGTCGACCGGCGGCGAACCGCTGCACCAGGTCGACGTCGATGCGCGCGGGCTTCGCGGGGACCGGCTCTTCGCGGTGCGCGACGCCGAGGGCAAGTTCGGTTCGGGGAAGAACACCCGCCGTTTCCGGCGGATGCCCGGCCTGCTGGAGCTGCGTTCCCGCTACCTGGACGACGCCGACGAGCCGGAGCTGCTGGATCCGCGCGGCGCGGTCGTCGCGGACCCGACGGCCTACCTCCGCGGCTACCTCGGCCGCGACGACGTCGAGGTGGCGCGCGAGGCGGCCGTGTCCCACTTCGACCAGCTCCCGCTGAGCGTCCTGACCACCGCCACCCTCGACTGGGTGCGCTCGGTAGTCCCGGAGGTGCCGGTCGACGAGCGGCGCTTTCGGCCGAACCTCCTGGTGCGCACGCCGCCGGGCACCCCGCCCTTCGCGGAGGACGAGTGGTTCGGGAGCAAGGCGCGGATCGGCGGCCTGTGCGTCGAGTTCGTGCGATCCAGCGAGCGGTGCGCGATGGTCAACGACGCCCAGCGGGACCTGCCGCGCTCGGCGCAGGTGCTGCGGGCCATCGCCAAGGCGCACGACACCCGCCTGGACGCGCTGGCGACGGTCGCGACCCCGGGGTCGGTGCAGGTCGGGGACGGCGTCGTGCTTCTCTAGCGCCTGCCGCGAAAGCAACGGCTGCCGTTTCCGCTGTTCAGGTGCCGTGCGTACTTCGTGTTGCTATAGCGGCACAAAGTGCACACGGGGTCACGAGTCCGCCGGAACCCAGTTGCCGTGGAAGCCGTTGGGGACCCGGTCCGGGAGCTGGACCTCCGCCACCGTTTCCAGAGTTTCCGCGTCCAGCAGGAGCAGGTCGCTGCGCTCCTCCGCCGCCGAGTAGCGCAGGCCCATCAGGACTCCGTCGTCCTCCGCCGCGTCCGGGGTCCTCGGCTCGAAGACGAACTCGCCGACCTGGTTGCCCTCGCCGAAGCTGCGGGTCTCCGTCTTCCCGGTCGTCATGTCGTGCTTGAACAGGGTGTCGTCGCCGACCGCGTAGCCGTAGCGGTGGCGCTTGCCGACCAGCCGCTCGTCCACCCGCGGGAACTCCTGCTGGCGGTCGTCGAGGCGCTCCTCCCGGACCCGTCCCGACTTGAAGTCCACCGTCCAGCGGTCCAGCGTCGGCGCTCCCTCGGACGGGCCGCTCAGGTCCGCGTCGAAGACCTTCGCGTGCCGCACGATCTCCAGCACGAGGCCGGTTTCGGTCTCGTAGGCGTTCAGCGGGTGGAAGACGTAGCACGGCTCGACGTCGAACCAGCGGACGTCGCGCGCACCGCCGGATCGCGGCATCACGCCGATCCGCGCCGGGTAGCGCGGGTTCCAGCGGTACGGGAACGACCGGTTCGCCGGGGTGAAGCTCGCCATCCGGGCGGTGATCGGGTCCGGCACCCGGACCCGGCCGATCAGCGCGGAGACCACCAGCTGGGCCGGGCGGCGCAGCCACGCCGGCACGGCGCCCTCGACGGCTTGGCGCGCGTCGAAGCTCACCGGCAGGTCGTAGAACACCACGTGGTTCTCGGTCAGCGAGAAGTCGTGCATCATCGGGCTGCCGGACACGGTCACGTCGACCGTGCGCCGGGCGCGCCCGTCCGCCCCGATCACCGAGTACTGCACCGTGTTGCCGCGGCCGAAGAAGTACGACACCGCGTGCAGCTCGCCGGTTTCCGGGTCGCGCTTGGGGTGCGCGGTGTAGCCGCCCGGCAGCGTGCCGTCGAAGTCGCACGGGCCGACGGTGTCCAGCTCGTCGGTCAGCTCGTAGTTCGTCGCCCCGCCCTCGACCAGGGCGAGCGTGCGCCCGGCGTGACCGATGATGTTGGTGTTCGCGCCGAGGACGTCGAGGCCGGCGCGGGGGTTGCGCGGGCGCGGTGGTTCGCCGAGGGCTCGGGTGGTGACGGGGGATCGGACCCAGCGGTTGCGGTACCACTCGGCCTTCCCGTCGCGGAGCCGGATGCCGTGCACCATCCCGTCGCCCATGAACCAGTTGTAGGTGTCCGGGTCGATCTCGGAGATCGGGTTGGGGCCGTTGCGCAGGTAGCGGCCGTCGAGGTGGTCGGGGATCTCGCCGATGACGGGCAGGTCGGTGCAGGTGTGCTCCTGCCGGACCGGTGCGTAGTTGCCCTGCGTGAACGGGTTGCTCATGGGGAACACCCTCCTGCGAGGTTTCGTAACGACGTTATGGGACGATAACGGCGTTACTAAACGAGGGCAACGGCTGATCGGGGCCGGATCGCGGTGTGATGCCGCTCGCCTCGATGTGAACTTGAGTCGTTCCAGAAGCTAACTTCAGCAGTCGTGTTCACGGATTGGCTCGAACTGGCGCTGCTCGTCGTCGTCGGCTTCCTGTCCGGCGCGATCAACGCCGTGGCCGGCGGCGGTTCCCTGCTGGTCTTCCCGGCGCTGCTGGCGACCGGGATGTCGCCGCTCGTGGCCAACGTGACCAACTCGGTGGCGCAGGGGCCCGGATTCGTCGGGGCCGCGATCAGCCAGCGCAAGGACCTCGCCGGCACGCCGCGGCGGATGTGGCTGACCACGGTGGCCGCGGCCGTCGGATCGGCGCTGGGCTGCGTGCTGCTGATGGTCCTGCCGGGCAAGGTGTTCGACGCCGTGGTGCCCGCGCTGGTGGGGCTGTCCGCCGTGCTGATGGCGTTCCAGAACACCATCCGCAAGTGGCTGGGCACGCCCGGCGAAGACGCCCCGGACCGCACCGTGCTGCTCACGGTGGGAATCTTCCTGGCCTCGATCTACGGCGGCTACTTCGGCGGCGCGCGCAGCGTCATCCTGATCGCGATCCTGGTGCTGGCCGCCACCGACTCCATGCGGCGGCTCAACGCGCTCAAGAGCTGGCTGGGGATGATCGGCAGCGCCGTGACGCTGGTCGTCTACGCGCTGATCGCGCCGGTGGACTGGATCGCGGTGCTGATGCTGGTGCCCACCACGGTGCTCGGCGGCTTCGTCGGCGGGAAGCTGGCCCAGAAGCTGCCGTCGAACCTGCTGCGCTACCTGGTGGTGGTGATCGCCGCCGGAGTGGCGATCTACATGGCCCTCGACTGACGGGACCCAATTTTAGGCAAAATTGGGACCTCCCGAGCCGCAGCGAGGCTCGCGTGGCCGCCGGGAAGCTTCCAATTTTAGGCAAAATTGGAGGAGGCTTGAGAGGGCACCGGCCGGGTCGGTGCCCAACGGATCAGACCCCGAGGTCCTTGCGGAGCCGGTCCACGTGGCCCGTCGCCTTCACGTTGTACAGCGCCTTGGCGATCTTGCCCTCCGGGTCCACCACGAAGGTCGACCGGATCACGCCCTGCACCGTCTTGCCGTAGTTCTGCTTCTCGCCGAACGCGCCCCACGCCGTCATCACGGACTTGTCCGCGTCCGACAGCAGCGGGAAGGTCAGGCCCTCCTCGTCGCGGAACTTCGCCAGCTTCGCCGGCTGGTCCGGGGAGACCCCGAGGACGTCGAAGCCCGCGTCGTTGAGCACCGCCAGGCTGTCCCGGAAGTCGCAGGCCTCCTTGGTGCAGCCGGGCGTGCTCGCTGCCGGGTAGAAGTAGACCACCACGGACCGGCCGCGGTAGTCGCCCAGCGACACGGTGTTGCCATCGGCGTCCTGCAGCGCGAATTCGGGTGCCTTGTCGCCGGTCGAGAGTCGATTCTGTTCGCTCATGCTCCCGACGCTATCCGATGCGCCCGACCGGCTCGTGGCCGGTGAAGCGACCGTCACTCGCGGGCGAGCTCGCCGGTCGCCGGGGTCAGCTGCGAGACCTGGGTGATCTGCGGCCCGGCGGGCGCCGTATCCGCTGTCGCGATGAATCCGCCGACGAGCAGTCCGGCGACCGCGGAGGCGGTCAGGGCCAGCGCGCAGGTGGTGTACAGGCGGATGGACACCGCGATTTCCTTCCGGTGGCAGGGGATTCCGACGATGAAACGTCGACGTGATGCTGATCGACTTCGCCGCCCGGTTCGTTACCGATATCCCCGTACGGGTTATCGACGGTTTCGAGTTGCAGGTCGTGGGCACCCCGCGTAGACGGGTGGGTGGCCCGCTCCACCGACCGCCGGAGGATCACATGCCCACCGTCGCCGACCAGTTCATCGAAGTGCTCGTGCAAGCCGGCGTCCGCCGGATCTACGGCATAGTCGGGGACAGCCTCAACCCGGTGGTCGACGCGGTCCGCCGCACCGACGGCATCGAGTGGGTGCACGTGCGTCACGAGGAGGCCGCGGCGTTCGCCGCCGGCGCCGAGGCGCAGCTGACCGGGCGGCTGGCGGTGTGCGCGGGCAGCTGCGGGCCGGGCAACCTGCACCTGATCAACGGCCTGTTCGACGCGCACCGCAGCGGGGCTCCGGTGCTGGCGCTCGCCTCGCACATCCCGTCCGAGCAGATCGGGACCGGGTTCTTCCAGGAAACCCATCCCGAGGAACTGTTCAACGAGTGCAGCCACTTCTGCGAGCTGCTCTCGCAGCCCGAGCAGATGCCGCGCCTGCTGCGCACCGCGATCCAGACCGCGGCCGGCCGGCGCGGCGTCTCGGTGCTGGTGCTGCCGGGCGATGTCGCGCAGAAGCCGGCCGCGCGGCCCACCGGCCAGGGCATCGTCGAGTGCGAGCCGCCGGTGGTGGTGCCGTCCGACGACCAGGTGTCCGCGCTCGCGGAGAAGCTGAACGCCGCCCAGCGGCCGATGTTGTTCTGCGGTTCGGGAACCCGCAGCGCGCACCGGGAGGTCATGGAGCTCGCCGGGCGGCTGAACGCGCCGGTCGGGCATGCGCTGCGGGGCAAGGAATGGATCCAGTACGACAACCCCTTCGACGTCGGGATGAGCGGGTTGCTCGGCTACGGCGCCTGCTACGACGCGATGCACCGCGCGGACCTGGTCGTGCTGCTGGGCACCGACTTCCCGTACGACAACTTCCTGCCGCAGGCCAACACCGTGCAGGTCGACATCGAACCCGCGCACCTGGGGCGGCGCACGGTCCTGGACCTGGCCGTGCACGGCGATGTCAGGGAGACCGTTCGCGCCGTGCTGCCGCGCGTTTCGCAGAAGGCGGACCGGGCCTTCCTGGACCGGATGCTGCGAGAGCACGCCGGCCAGCTGGAGCGCGTCGTCGACGCCTACACGCGGAACGTCGAGACGCAGGTGCCGATCCACCCGGAGTACGTCGCCGACGTCCTCGACGACCTCGCCGCCGACGACGCCGTGTTCACAGTGGACACCGGGATGTGCAATGTGTGGGCGGCCCGCTACATCACGCCGAACGGCCGGCGGCGGGTGCTCGGCTCCTTCGTGCACGGCTCGATGGCCAACGCGCTGCCGCAGGCCATCGGGGCGCAGATCGCCGAGCCGGGGCGCCAGGTGATCTCGATGTCCGGCGACGGCGGGCTTTCCATGCTGCTCGGCGACCTGCTGACGCTGCGCACCCACCGACTGCCGGTGAAGGTGGTGGTGTTCAACAACTCCTCGCTGGGCATGGTGAAGCTGGAGATGCTGGTCGACGGGCTGCCCGACTTCGGCACCGACCACGAACACGTCGACTTCGCCGCGCTGGCCGCGGCCGCCGGGATGCACTCGGTGCGGGTGGAGAAGCCCGGCGAGGTGCGCGACGCGCTGGCCGACGCGTTGGGCCGACCGGGTCCGGCGCTGGTGGACGTGGTGACCGATCCCAACGCGCTGTCGATCCCGCCGCGCATCACCGGCGACCAGGTGAAGGGGTTCGCGCTCGCAGTCAGCCGCACGGTTCTCTCCGGTGGCGTGGGCAAGATGGTGCAGCTCGCGCGCAGCAACCTGCGCAACGTGCCGCGGCCGTAGGCCACCGCTCCGCGACCGAGCGGCGCCCCTGCCTGCGAGTCGGGCGGGGGCGCTGATCGTTTTCGCGCCCCGCGGATTCGGTTGCCCGCAACGGCAAACGGAAGCCCGAGTAACCACATTCCGGGTGACGCCCATTTGGCGCAATCCCGGGAATATGCCCGTGACCCTACTGTCGTAAGGGTGATGGGGTGGTGACGCAAAGTGGGGTTGCGTGGAGTATGGGGATCATGACAGTCAGTCCCACGGTGCGGCGTCGTCGTCTCGCCGCCGAGTTGCGGTGGCTGCGGGCGCAGGCCGAGGTCACCCAGCAGCAGGCTGCTACCCACCTCGGCTGCACGCAGGCGAAGATCGGGCGCTTCGAAACCGCCAAGCGATCGCCTTCGGTCGGTGATGTCTCGGCATTGCTGGATTTCTACGGGGTGGACGGGGCCGAGCGGGACCAGTTGATCAACCTGGCGCGCGATGCCAGGAAACGCGGATGGTGGCATTCGTACAGCGATGTCCTGCCGGAGTGGTATGAGACCTATGTGGGGCTCGAAGCCGAAGCGTCGTCAATTCACACCTACGAGTCCGAGGCCATTCCGGGACTGCTCCAAACGCGTGAGTACGCCTATGCGTTGACCAAGGCGACTCTCATTCGAGCGGATGATTCGGAAATTACGAGAAGGGTGGATCTCCGCATACAGCGCCAGCAGCGGGTCGTCGGGGCAAATCCGCTGGACCTGTGGGCGGTTGTCGGGGAAGCGGCGTTGCGCCGCCGCGTCGGTGGCAACGACGTGTTGCGCCACCAGCTGGAACACGTGCTCAAGCTGGTGGAAATGCCGCACGTGACGCTGCAGGTCATGCCGTTGGACGCGGGTGCGCATCCGGCCCAGGCCGGTCCGTTCGTCATCCTGCGCTACTCGAATAACGTTGACCCGGACGTGGTTTATCTGGAAACACATGTGGGCGGGCTCTACCTTGAAAGGGAGATCGAGATATCGAATTACGTGATGATGATGGACCATTTACGCGCGCATGCGGTAGACCCTGAGGGTTCCGTAAAACTCCTCCAACAACGTATAGGAGAGCTGTAGATGTCAAGCATCACCGACTGGCGCACCAGCACCCGAACCCAGGGGCAGGGCCAGTGCGTCGAAGTCGGCTTCGGTTCCGACCACGTCGGAGTTCGCGACACCAAGAACCGCGCCGCCGGTCAGATCACCGTCGAGGTGCAGCGCTGGCACGAGTTCGTGCGCGGCCTGAAGCACGGTTGCTTCGACTCCTGACCAGCAGTGGCTCCGCTCCCGGGGAAGAGCGGAGCCACCACCACCGAACAGGTTCCCGGCAGGTCAGCCCCGTTGCAGGAACGGCGCGAGCAGCCCCGGGACCGCCTCTTCCGCCAGCCGCAGCCCCGTCTCGGTGCTCACGTCCCGCACCTCGTAGACGCTGTTCCCGGCCGCCGTCGTCGCACCGATGGTCAACAGGTCCGAGCGCCGCTGGAACACGGTCCTCCTGATGCGCCAGCCGATGATCCCCTCGCGCTGCAGCGCGACCGTGCGGCGAATCCCGGTGCCGGAGCGGGAGATCAGGTAGCGATCGGTGATCGCGTGACCGAGGTTGCGGTAGGCGTCCAGCGCGAAACCGATCGCCACCGCGACCGCGACCACCCCCACGGCCGCGGTCGCGGCCACCGACAACCACCCGATCACCGCCGCCGTCACGGCCGCCGCGATGAACGGGACGGCCGAGACGAGCGCCCAGGTGATGCGTCGCCGCAGCGCGGCGCGCGGGTGCCGGTGCAGTTCGCCGCCGAACGGCGATTCCCGCTCCCGCAGGACCTCGGCCGCCACCCGGTGCGTCTCCGCGCGGGGAGCCGGCGGCAGCAGCGTCTTGTTGTCCGGCTGGTGCTCTTCCGTCTTCTGGTTCAGCCCGGTGGCCACGGCGTGCAGCCGCGCACCGCGGGCCCAGCGCAGTAGCAGCGGCTCCGCCAGCTCGACGCCGCGCAGGCGTCGTTCCTCCAGCGAAACCGACCGCGTGGTGAGCAACCCGCGCTTCACCCGCAGCGTGTCGCCCCGTTCCCGGGTCAGCCGGAAGCCCCACCACATCTCCACGGACAGCGCGATGGCGCCGAGCACGCCGACGACCAGGGCGATGGCGGCCCCGACCGCGATGACCAGCCACAGCGACGTCGCCAGCACGGCCTGCCCGAGGCTTTCGAAGACGCCGAATGCCTCCAGCAGTTCCTTGAACGACCCGATGCCCGAGGCGATCGCGCCCCAGACGATCAGCATGAACGACAGGGTCAGCGCGGAGAAGCGGAACCACGTGGGGTTGAGGCGGGCGAGCGTGGCCTCGCCGACCTCGGTACTCGCCGCGGTGCTGACGGCTCCGGCGCTCGCCGCGATGCTCGGCATGGTGACCGGCTCGCGGTACGCCGCGGTGTCCGAAGTGGATGAACCGCCGAACAGCAGCTCCTGGCGCAGGGATTCGGCGTGGTGGCGCGCGATCGCGTCGAGCTTGAGCTCGCTGGAGTCGCCGGCCTGGCCGCCGGTGCCGACCTTCACCGTGGTGATGCGGAACAGCCGGTGGCCCGGATCGGCCGTCAGGTCGACGCTGCGGATCCGCTCGCGCGGGATCCAGCGGTGGTTGCGGGTCAGGACGCCGTGGCGCAGCTCGAAGCGCTCGTCGGTGATCCGGTACCAGGTGAGCCACCACTCCGCGGCGCTGAACCCGGCGATCAGCACCGCGACGCCGACCCAGATCAACGCGGTGACCAGCAGGGTCGTGGGTTCGGCGTCCGACAGGAACATGACCCCCGCGGTCGGCACCAGCGGCGCCATCACCAGGACCGCGGCCGCCGCGACGGTCTTCGGGTCCAGGCGGCGCCACTGCCCGTCGATGACGCTGCTCATGTGGCATCTCCCGGGGTGGCCTGCGTGGTGGCCGTCAGTTGCTCGACGAGCGATGCCGCGACGTCCTTGTCGAGGCCGGCGATCGTCAGAGGGCCGGCGGCGGACGCCGTGGTGACCGTGACGCTGGACAGCTTGAACAGCTGCTGCAGCGGGCCTCGCACGGTGTCCACCGTCTGGATCCGGGACATCGGCGCGATGCGCCATTCCTGGCTCAGCCAGCCCTCGGCCGTGTAGACGGCGTCCTCGGTGGTTTCCCAGCGGTGCACGCGGTACCGCCATTGCGGCATCACCAGCACGTAGGGCACGCCGAGGACGGCGACCACTGCGAGCGAGAGCAGCAGCCAGAACCGCGCGGGCGGGATGAACACCGCCGTGACCGCCAGCGCGATCAGCAGCGGGGCGACGAGAACCAGGGCCTGCGTCGTCCACCAGCCGATGGCGCGGCGTTCGACCCGGTTGCGCGGTGGCCGGAGCCGGAGCCCGGCGGAGTTCGTGTTCGTTCGGGCGTCCACTGTCGGCCCCTCTCCGTTTCGCCTTGCTGGGGCCATTCTCGCAGCGTGCATCCCCGCGGCCGGACGGTTCCCGGTTTCCCGGCGCGCCGGGGCCGGGCCGGGAAACCGGTTCGGTGTCGGCCCGTTCACAGCGATTTGACCTCCGGCCAGATCTCCGTCCACGGGGCGAGTTTCCCGGTGCAGAGCCAGATCGGGACTTCGCCGCCGCTCACCTGGCGGACCTCGGAGAACTGCGTCCGCAGCGAGGTCGGGTCGCCGACGACGAGCACGGAGTCGATCTGCTCGGTCGGCGGCGGGAAGTAGCCGTAGCCGCGGTGCGGGCTGTAGACCTGCGGCAAATCGTGTTGCGCGCCACCGACTTCGACCATCGCGGCGGTGACGTAGCTGTCGGCGAGGATCGCGGTGTGCTGCTGCTGTTCCGGCGGTAGCGCGGCATACGCGGCCGCCGAGTCGCGGGCGAGCGAATCCACGGTCGACATCCCGAACATCGAGGTCATGGTCGTGGACGCGTACATCATGTAGCCCGCCGCGACGGCCGACAGCGCGAAGGCCGGCCAAGCCGTCCAGCCGAACCGGGTCCGCCGGGATTCCCGGCGCCGCTGGAACCCCACGACACCGGCGGCGATCGACACGCCGTAAAGCCCGATCAGGTAGTACGGCCGCCCGGCGGTTGCGATGAAGAACCCGTACAGCAGCACGGTCGTGACGGCGAAGAACCGGTACGACCGAAGCTCGGGAGAGCGCATGAGTCGCCACAGTCCGAACAGGAACAGCGTGGTACCGGCGACACCGGCGAAGAGCACGAGGTTCATGGCGGTGCCGCCGCGGCCACCGGAGAGCATCGGCGACTCGGCCGCGACGATCGAGCCCATCTGAAGCTGCGGCCAGCCGTTGAACGCCTGCCAGAGCACCGTCGGCAGGGCTATCAGCGCCGCGATGCCGACGCCGCCCCAGAACATCGGGCGGCGCAGGATGTCCCGCGGGCCGACCAGGAGCACGCTGACCAGCAACGCCACGCACAGGATCGCGACCTGGAACTTCATCTGCATGTTGATGCCGAGCAGCACGCCGAACAGCAGCAGCAGTCGATCGTCCGGACGACCCAGGTCGCGCAGCCGGACCCAGCGCACCAAGCACCACGTGAGCGCGAGCCACAACAGCGGTTCGAAGGTGTAGGGCGTGACCCAGTGCCCGACCAGCGCGGTCCACAGGCCGGTGGCACCGGCCGCGCCGGCCAACGCCTGGGCCCGCCGGTCGCCGCCGAATTCGCGAGCGAGCAGTGCGGTCAGCACGACGATCGCGGCGGTCGCGAGTACCGCGGGCAGCCGCAGCACCGGCATCATCCCCGGGGCGATCCAGTCCATCGCCGCCGCGATCAGCGGCGCCAGCGGCGGTTGGTCGACGTAGCCCCAGTCCGGGTGGTACTTCCCGGCCGCGAGCATGTAGGCCTCGTCGATCCAGAACCCGCCGAACGGGCTGAAGGCCAGGTGGGCGGCCGCGACGAGGCCCGCGATGGTGAACACCGGACCCTTCGCCAGCGGTGGCAGCTCGGTGCGGGTCGGCGGTGGTTGTTGCGGGCTGAGCAGCTGGGCGCTCATTTCTTTCCCCCAGGTCTCGACTGGACTGTGCATCCATTGAAACGGGGTTGATCAACTCGCCGACACCGCGCTTCGTAGCGTCTCGGTGGACCGAAAGTTGCGGCTCCGGGAGGCCGGTGCAACTTTCGTCTACTCGTGACCGTCGCGAGTGGGCTCTTCGCCGATTCCGGACATCCGGTTAACTACCGTGTTCCACGTGAAGCGCCCGTTGTGGCGGCTGTTGTGGAACTCCAAGCGGGAGGCCGCGTTCGACGTGTGCCTCGTGATCGGGTTGCACCTGCTCGGCCGCGCCCTCGAAGCCCTCTACCCGTCGGAGACGCCGCCCGAGGTGTACGACTGGATCGGCGGGCTGTGGGCGAACGACCTGCTGATGACCGTGCTGGACATCGCGTTGCTGGCCCGGCGGCGTTTCCCGGTGACGATCATGGCAGTGACCACGGTGCTCTCGATCGCGCAGGTGCTGCTGATCGAGTTCGGCCCCGGCCCGCTGCTGGCGATCAACCAGCACGACGACCCGTGGGTCCCGGGTCTGACACCGTGGATCATCTACGCCGTCGCGGCCTACACGGAGGGGCGCACCAGGCGGTTCCTCGGCTGGGACATGGTCGCCATCGTCACCGTGCTCGCGGTCCGGCCGTGGGCTCCGGACTTCCGGCAGCTGTTGGTCGTCTCGGTGCTGTGGACGATCTTCCCGGCCGTCCTGGGGCTCTACATCGGCGCGCGTCGCCGACTGGTGCAGGCGTTGCGGGAACGCGTCGAGCGGGCCGAGTACGAGCAGGAGCTGCTCGCCGAGCAGGCCCGGGCGGACGAGCGCACGCGGCTGGCAACCGAGATGCACGATGTGGTCACGCACCGGGTCAGCCTCATGGTTCTGCAGGCCGGTGCGATGGGGGTGGCGGCCAAGGACCCGGAGACCAGGCAGGCCGCCGAAGAACTGCGCACCAGCGGCTGCGAAGCACTGGAGGAGCTGCGGGATCTCGTCGGCGTGCTGCGGCGCGGCGCCGTCGAGGACGAGGGCCTGCCCGCCTCGGCCCCGCCGACAGAGGTGCCGGACCTGTCGGAGCTGATCGGGCGGTCCGAGGCGGTCGGAGTGCCCGTCGAGTTCACTGTGGACGGTGATCCGGCGGTGGTCTCGTCGGCGGTCGGGCGGACCGCCTACCGCGTGGTGCAGGAGGCGCTGACGAACGTCCACAAGCACGCGTTCGGCTCGAGGGTGAGCGTGCACGTGATCTACAGCGACGACCGGCTGCGGCTGGTCATCCGCAACACGGAGCCGCCGTCCCGCGCCGCGGCGGACCTGGCGGGCAGCGGCTCGGGTTCCGGCCTGCTCGGGCTGCAGCAGCGGGTCGAGCTGGTCGGCGGGACGTTCCACGCCCGGGCCGGCGGCGACGGCGGCTTCGAGGTGGATGTGATACTCCCTGCGTACGTGCCCACGGGGGAGGCGGTCGGCGATGAGTGATCCCATCCGGGTCGTCGTGGTGGACGACGAGCCGATGGTCTGCGCGCACCTGCGCACCATCCTCGGTTCGGCTGAGGACATCGAGGTCGTCGACGACGCGCAGGACGGCGCGGCGGCCGTCGAGTGCGTGGTGCGGCACCGGCCGCACGTGGTGCTGATGGACCTGCGGATGCCGGGCGTGGACGGGCTGACCGGGATCGAGCGGATCTGCAAGCTGCCCGATCCGCCCGCCGTGGTGGCGCTGACGACCTTCGACGCCGACAAGTACGTGTTGCGCGCGTTGCGAGCCGGGGCAGCGGGATTCCTGGTCAAGTCGACGCCGCCGGAGGACCTGATCGGGCTGGTGCGGGTCGCCGCCGACGGGCACACCGTGCTCTCCAAGGAGGCGAAGAAGCGGCTGCTCGCGGCGTCGGGGGAGGAGCAGAGCAGCCGGCAGCGGGCGGTGGAGCTGGTGCGCGACCTGACCGACCGCGAGATCGAGGTGCTCACCTGCCTGGGGCAGGGGCTGTCCAACGCGCAGATCGCCGAGCGGCTGTTCCTGTCGGAGGCGACGGTGAAGAGCTACGTGTCGCGGATGCTGGTGAAGCTGTCCTGCGCGAACCGGCTCCAGGCCGGGCTGCTCGCCTACGACGCGGGCCTGGTGCCGCGGTAGAGGTTGTTTCCAAACTCGTTTTGCGTGGCGGTGCGGGTAGCGGCCCCCTGCGGGAGTTACGGCCGCCGCCTGGACTCCGGGATCCCCGACTTACGCATGACCAATACGCGGCATCGGGGACTGGCCTCGCCCAGTAGCCCCGAAGACGGGCACAGTCTGAGAACCCGCGGCGGGTGCCGGCTGCGAGGGTGGGCTAAGCGGCTGCGCCGCTTGCGAAGCCGGCGCTAGGCCGTCCTCGCAGCGTGTGCGGGCGTTACGCCGACAGGTTTAACGGTCAACCGATCGCGCTACCCCGATTGGCTCTGGAATATTCCATCGGAAATTAGGTAAACCAGACGTGGCACGTTCCGATCGAGGCGGTCGGGGCCTCGGAGCGCGCCAGCCGTCGGTTCGGGGATCGATGGCGACACCGGTCGGAGGGGTCCGGCCGAGGTTGGGGTGTCCCCGGTGCAGATCGGGGTGCACCGGGGACATTTCCATGCGGGCCCGGTCGATTCGCGCTCCCGGTGCCGGAAATGCCGAGTCTTGCGAGGAATTCGCGAGCCGTTCGCCTGCGGGTCGGTGGGCGTTCGGGCTCGCCCGCTCCGGCGCGCGCCGAATCCGCCCCGATGGCAACGAAAAGTAGCCAAGCCGGTTGACGCGCGCCGCTCCGTGCGGTAGATCGGGCGGTTTCCGCTTGTGGAAAGTGGTTGTGTGGACTGTTAAAACGGCAAATTCGGAGGGTTTCCCGTTACGTGGGGCGAGGATATCGTTTCGATCAAGTTCGTCGCTGTGCGTAACGGTTCGGCGGAAGGCAGGCCGCCGGGGCGGATTCGCCAGCGACCTTCGGACAAGGAGTGCAACCATGGTCGATGCCCCACGTCGCCTGGCCCGGCTCGCCGGAGTCGCCGCGATCGCCGTCGCCGGTCTGACAACGGCTTCCGTCGCGCAGGCCCAGCCGACGGACGTCAGCCCGTTCATCGTCGGCGGCGAAGACGCCAACATCGCCGACCACCCGTTCACCGTCGCGCTGGTGACCCCGGACGGTCAGCAGTTCTGCGGCGGCTCGCTGGTCGCCCCGGACAAGGTCCTCACCGCCGCGCACTGCACCGTCGGCTCGCAGCCGACGGACATCAACGTGGTCAGCGGCCGCACCGTGATCAGCTCGGACGAGGGCACCGTCTCGAAGGTGACCAACATCTGGGTGCACCCCAAGTACGAGGACGCCTCGCAGGGCTTCGACGTCTCGGTCCTCACCCTCGAGGCCCCGGTGCAGGAGGCGCCGATCGAGCTGGCCACGGCCGACGACCCGGGCTACGCGCCGGACAGCCAGGCGACGATCCTGGGCTGGGGCAACACCACCGAGGGCGGTCAGCAGGCCGACAACCTGCAGAAGGCCACCGTGCCGGTGGTCTCGGACGAGACCTGCAGCGGCGCGTACGGCGAGTACAACAAGGACGCCATGGTGTGCGCCGGCGTGCCGGAAGGCGGCGTGGACACCTGTCAGGGCGACTCGGGCGGCCCGATGGTCGTGGACAACAAGCTGATCGGCGTCACGTCGTGGGGCGAGGGCTGCGCCCGCCCGGGCAAGCCGGGCGTGTACGCCCGCGTCGGTGCCTACCACGACGACATCGCGGCGCAGATCGGTTCCTGACCCCGATCCCGTGAGCGGTGGCGGCCGCCGTGGAGGCCCGTCACCCCTCACGACCAGCAGTGGACGAGCCGTGGGCGGTGCGCCGCCCACGGCTCGTTACTTCGAACCGGCCTTGCGCAGCCAGACCGACAGGCCGAGCTCGGCGTCGGAATGCTCGGCGAAATCCCCGGCGGGAGTGGGGGTTTCGCCGATTTCCACGGCCAGGACGGCGGCGGCGATCTCCCCGGCGTGGGCCTGCAGCGCCGTGCGCAGCTCACCGGTCGCCCGCCAGCGCAACGCGATCCGGTCGGTGATGTCGAGCCCGTCCCGCTTGCGGCAGTCCTGCACGAAGCGGATCGCCTCGCGGGCCAGCCCCGCGCGCCGGAGCTCCGGCGTGATCGCGGTGTCCAGCGCGATGGTCACCTCGCGCTGCGATTCCACGACCCAGCCGGTGCGCGGCACCTCGCTGATGATCACGTCCTCGCCGGTGAGCGGCTCGGCCTTGCCGTCGACCTCGATCGTGGCCCGGCCCGTCGCGCGCAGCTCCCGGGCCAGCTCGCCCGGATCGGCGGCGCCGACGGCCGCCGCGGCCTGCTGCGTGCGGTTGCCGAACCGCTTGCCCAGGGCGCGGAAGTTCGGCTTCACCGACACGTCCAGCACCTCGCCGGCGGCGCCGAGCGGCTCGATGCGCCGCACGTTGAGCTCGTCGGCGAGGTCGGCGAGCAGCTCCGCGGGTAGCGCGGCGCTGACCAGCGCGCGGCCCAGCGGCTGACGGACCTTGATGCCGCTGCTCTTGCGCGCCGCGCGGCCCGCCTCGGCGAGCCGGCGCTCGACGTCCACTTCGGACAGCAAGGCGTCGTCGGCCAGCACGGGATCCGGTTCCGGCCAGGTGGCGAGGTGCACCGATTCCGGCGCCCCCGGCCGGCCCGGGCGGACGACGTCCTGCCACACCTGCTCGGTGATGAACGGCACGAACGGCGCGAGCAGCCTGGTCAGCACGTCCAGGCAGTCGTGCAGGGTGCGCAGGGCGTTGCGGTCGCCGTCCCAGAAACGCTGCCGCGAGCGGCGGACGTACCAGTTCGACAGGTCGTCGATGAACTCCGCCAACGCCCGCCCGGCGCCCGCGGTGTCGTAGTCCTCCAACCGCGCGTCGACCTGCTCGGCGAGCCGGTTGACCCGCGCGAGCACCCAGCGGTCCAGGACCGGGCGCGCGGCCGGCGGGTCGGCGTCCGCCGGGACCCAGTCGACGAGCGAGGCGTAGCGGGTGAAGAACGACGCGGTGTTCCAGTACGTCATGAGCACCTTGCGGACGATCTCCTGCAGCGGCCCGTGCCCCACCCGCCGCGCCGACCACGGCGAACCCGTGCAGAGCATGAACCACCGCAGGGCGTCGGCGCCGTGCGCCTCCATCAGCGGCAGCGGTTCCAGCACGTTGCCGAGGTGCTTGCTCATCTTCCGGCCGTCCTCGGCCATGATGTGTCCTAGGCACACGACGTTCTCGTACGCGGAGCGGTCGAACAGCAGCGTGCCGACCGCCATCAGGGTGTAGAACCAGCCGCGGGTCTGGTCGATCGCCTCGCAGATGTACTGGGCCGGATAGCTCTTCGCCAGCTCCGCGACGCTGCCGGGCGCGTGCGGATAGCCGAGCTGCGCGAAGGGCATCGAGCCCGAGTCGAACCACGCGTCGACGACCTCGGGCACCCGCGTCGCGGAGCGCAGGCAGACCGGGCAGGGGAACTCGATCTCGTCCAGGTAGGGGCGGTGCGGGTCGAGGTCGGTGAAGTCCTGGCCGGTCAGCCCGCCGAGCTCGGCGCGGGAACCGATCGCCGTGACGTGACCCTCCGGGCACCGCCACAGCGGCAGCGGCGTGCCCCAGTATCGGCTGCGCGACAGCGCCCAGTCGACGTTGTTGTCCAGCCAGTTCCCGTAGCGGCCGTGCTTGACGTTCGGCGGGAACCAGTTCGTGCGCTCGTTCTCCCGCTGCAGCGCTTCCCGGATCGCCGTGGTGCGGATGTACCAGGACAGCTGCGCGTAATACATCAGCGGCGTGTGGCAGCGCCAGCAGTGCGGGTACGGGTGCTCGAAAGTGCTGTAGCGGAACAGCAGATCCCGGTGTTGGAGGTCTTCGACGAGCACCGCGTCGGCGTCCTTGAAGAACATCCCGCCGACCAGCGGGACCTCGGCGGCGAACCGGCCGTCGCCGTCGACCGGGTTCACCACCGGCAGGTCGTTCTCGCGGCAGACGGCCAGGTCGTCGGCGCCGAAGGCGGGCGCCTGGTGCACCAGGCCGGTGCCGTCCTCCGTGGACACGTACTCGGCGAGCACCACGCGGTGCGCGTCCGGGATGTCGACCAGGTCGAACGGCCGCCGGTACCGCAGCCCGGCCAGCCCGGTGCCCTGCAGCGTCGCGAGCACCTCGCCGTCCGCGCCCAGCACCGCCTCGACCAGCGGCGCGGCCACCACGAAGGTGCCGCGCACGGTGCGCACCACCTGGTAGTCGACCTCCGGGTGCACCGCGACCGCGGTGTTGGACACCAGCGTCCACGGCGTGGTCGTCCAGATCAGCAGGTCGGCGTTCCGGTGCCCCGCGACCGGCCCGTCGACCGGGAACCGCACGTAGGCCGAGGGGTCGTGCACGTTCTCGTAGCCCTGCGCCACCTCGTGGTCGGAGAGCGTCGTCTCGTCGCGCGGGCAGTACGGGGCCACCCGGTAGTCCTCGACCAGCAGCCCCGCGTCGAAGATCTGTTTCAGCGCCCACCACGCGCTGTCCACGTAGCCCGGCGACATCGTCCAGTAGGCCTCGGACAGGTCGATCCAGTAGCCCATCCGCCGCGTCACGGCCTCGAACTCGCCGACGTAGCGCTGCACCGACTCCCGGCAGCGGGCGTTGAACTCGGCGATGCCGATGCGCTCGATGTCCCGCTTGCCGCTGATGCCGAGCTCCTTCTCGACGGCCAGCTCCACCGGCAGCCCGTGGCAGTCCCAGCCCGCGCGGCGCGGCACGGAGCAGCCCTTCATCGTCTTGAACCGAGGGAAGACGTCCTTGAACGCCCGCGCCTCGACGTGGTGCGTGCCGGGCGTCCCGTTCGCCGTCGGCGGGCCCTCGTAGAACACCCAGCGCGGACCGTCTGCGGACTGGGCGAGGCTGCGCTCGAACACCTCGCGGTCGCGCCACCACTCGACGATGCGCCGCTCCACGGCGGGCAGTTCGATCGCGGGCTCGACCGGCCGAAACGGCGTTTCAGGCTGCTGCATCCCTATATGCTCACACCTTCCCCGGCCGCGGACCGGGGAAGGCGGGCTGGAGGGTGCGATGTCGCTGCCGGTGGTGTCCGACGAGGTCCGGCGGGCCGTCGCCGAGGGCCGGCCGGTCGTGGCGCTGGAGTCGACGATCATCACCCACGGGCTGCCGCGCCCGGACAACGGCGAGGTGGCGCGGGCCGCCGAGCGGCAGATCCGCGCGGCCGGGGCGGTGCCCGCGACGATCGGCGTCGTCGACGGAGTCGCGACGGTCGGCCTGACCGGCGCGCAGCTCGACCGGCTGGCCGACGACCGCGCCGCGGCGAAGGCGAGCGTCCGGGACCTGCCGGTCGCGGCGGCGAAGCGCCGCAACGCCGGGACCACCGTGGCGGCGACGTCGTTCTTGGCGCACCGCGCGGGCATCCGCGTGTTCGCCACCGGCGGGCTCGGCGGGGTGCACCACGGCGCGGCGACGAGCTTCGACGAGTCGGCGGACCTGGTGACCCTGGCCGCCACGCCGCTGGTCGTGGTCAGCGCCGGGGTGAAGTCCATTTTGGACGTCGCCGCCACGCTGGAACGGCTGGAGACGTTGAACATCCCGGTGCTCGGCTACCGGACGTCGCGCTTCCCGGGCTTCTACGTCGCCGATTCCGGCCACGAGATCGAGTACTCGGCCGACACGCCGGAGGAGGTCGCGGCGGCGGTGGCGGCCCGGGACGAGCTGGGCCTGCGCTCGGCGGTGCTGGTGGCGAACCCGGTTCCGGCGGACGAGCAGCTCGACCCGGCGCTGCACGACCGGGCGCTGGCCGAGGCGTGGGAGGAAGCCCGGCGGCAGGGCGTCGGCGGCCACGACATCACGCCGTTCCTGCTCGACCGGATCCGCAGCGCCACCGGCGGGCGCAGCCTGGCGGTCAACATCGCGGTCTACCGGAACAACATCGAGCTGGCCACCGCGATAGCCATCGCGCTCGCCGAGGCCGCCTAGGGCGGTTTCGCGCGAAACCGGCCCCGGTAGGCGTGGAGGACGGCGCTTTCGCGCGAAACCGTCGTTCGGCAGGCGTGGGTATGGCGCTTTCGCGCGAAACCGCCACGCCTCTCGTGCGCCAGCGCCGCGGCCGGGTGCACTCCGCGGGGCGGGTTCTTCCGGAGTCCGAAAGTGCTCGCCGGCCCGCCGGAGCAGCGCAGTTGGGTCGCTTGGACGAGCTGCGCGGTCCCGGCTCGCCCGCTGTACTGTTCAGTAGGTCGTGCGGGGGTGAGCGCGGCGGCAACGGAGCAGGAGGAAATTCGGCGTGAAGGCGGAATCGGCCACCGCTGAACAGGCGGGCAGCGGGCAGAACGTGGTCAAGTCCGCCGACCGCGCGCTGGTCATCCTGGAGCTGCTCTCCCGCGGCCGGCACCGGCTCAGCGACATCGCCGAAATCCTCCGGCTGCCGCTGTCCAGCGTGCACGGGCTGCTCGGCACGCTGGTGCACCGCGGCTTCGCCGAGTTCGACCCGACCACCCGCACCTACGGGCTCGGGCTGAAGGCCTGGACCGTCGGCCAGGGCTACACCGGGCACCGCGACATCGTCGGCCTGGCGCTGCCGCTGATGGAGCAGCTCGCGCAGCAGACGGGCGAGACGGTGCAGCTGTCTCGGCTGGACGGCACCGAGAACGTCTACATCGCCATCGCCGAGTCGCCGCAGCCGATGAAGCTGGTGTCCGCGGTGGGCATGCGGCTGCCCGCGCACGCCGTCGGGCTGGGCAAGGCATTGCTGGCCGGGCTGCCGGGCGACGAGCTGGAGCGCCGGTACCGCGGCGGGCAGCTGGAGCGCTTCACGGAGAACACCGTCACCGAGCCGGCCGAGCTGCTGGCCGAGGTGGAGCAGGCCCGCGTTCGCGGTTACGCCGTCGACGACGAGGAGTACATCGTCGGCTGCCGCTGCGTCGCGATGCCGATCCACGACCACTCCGGTGCGGTGGTGGCGGCCATGTCGGTCTCCGCGCCGACGCCGCGCTGCGGGCCGGACTGGACCGACGAGACCCGCGCCCCGCTGTCCACTGTGGTCTCCTCCGTGGAGCAGCAGCTCCGCCGCTGATCAGGCTTCGCGAGTCGTCCCGGTCTCCGGCCGGAAGGATGGCGATTTCGCGCGAAATCGCCATCCGGCACGCGTGGAGTGGCGATTTCGCGCGCGAAATCGCCGGCTCACGAGCCGAATTGGACGGAGCGCTTGGCCAGGCCCCACCAGAAGCCGTCGATGGCGATCTTCTGCCGGTCGAGGTCCGAGCCCGCGGCGCCCAACGTGACGAACAGCGGGGCGAAGTGCTCCGTGCGCGGGTGCGCCAGGCGGCCCGCCGGGGCCTTGTGCTCGAAGTCGAGCAGCGCGTCGACGTCGCGAGCCTCCAGCGCCCGTTTGCCCCAGTCGTCGAACTCCGTCGACCAGCTCGGGGTGGTCTCGGCGCGCAGCGCCGCGAGGTTGTGGGTGAAGAAGCCGCTGCCCACGATGAGCACGCCCTCGTCGCGCAGCGGTTCCAGCGCCTGGCCGATGCGCATCAGGCGCTCCGGCTCCAGCGTCGGCATGGAGATCTGCAGCACCGGCACGTCGGCGTCGGGGTACATCTCCTTCAGCGGCACGTAGGCGCCGTGGTCGAGCCCGCGATCCGGGAAGTCCTGCACCGGGGTGTCCGGGCCGCGCAGCAGCGAGCGCACCCGCGCGGCGAGTTCCGGGGCGCCGGGCGCGGCGTACTGGACCGAGTAGTAGTGCTCGGGGAAGCCCCAGAAGTCGTACACCAGCGGCACGGTCGTCGTGGCGCCGATCGCCAGCGGGGCCTCTTCCCAGTGCGCCGAGATGATCAGGATGGCCTTCGGCTTCGGCAGATCGCGGGACCAGGCGGCGAGCTGCCCGGGCCACTGCGGGTCGTCGGCCAGCGGTGGGGCGCCGTGGCTGAGGTAGAGGGCGGGCATCCGGCCCGTCGCCGGAGCGGTCATGGCGATCCTCCTCGTTCGAATTTGAACTACACCTCGAAAGTACGCTGTCGTTCGAATTTGAACAAGCTAGGCTGGTGGCATGACGGAACCGCGCTGGCTCGACACCGAGGAGATGGCCGCCTGGAACGCCTTCGTGGAGGCGAGCAACCTGGTCGCCCGGCGGGTCGAGCAGCAGCTGCGCGAGCAGGCCGGGCTGTCGCACCCGCAGTACGAGATCCTGGTCCGGCTCGCCGCCGAGCCCGACGGCGAGATGCGCATGACCGAGCTCGCCCAGCGGGTGGTGACCTCGAAGAGCGGCCTGACCTACCAGGTCACGCAGCTCGAGAAGGCGGGCCTGGTGCGCCGCCGGAACTGCGACACCGACGACCGCGGCGTCATCGCCGGGCTCACCGACGCCGGTCGGGAGAAGCTGCGCGAGGCCGCGCCCGGGCACGTCGAGCTGGTCCGCGCGAACCTCATCGACGTGCTCAGCCGCGACCAGCTGCGCGTCATCGCGGCCGGGCTGGGCGCGGTGACCCGCGCGCTCCGCGAGCGGCCTTGACGGCGCGCTCGCGTTCCTGATCTGATTTTCAGGACATCGAAGCCTCTTCCGATATGTGAAGCCGTGTTGGGGTATTGCCTCCTGGACCGGTTCCGTGGAAAGTCTGAGGGCTGCCGTGCCGGTGGGCTCGGGGCGCACCGCGTCCCACCCGGCCGCCCGCTCGCCGCGGCAGGACCGAAGGAAGTTGCGTGGCGCAGCGCGACCGCCACGCGCCATTTCGAAGGAGAGAAATGAAGTTTCTGAGGTTGGGTCCGGTGGGGGCCGAGCGCCCGCACGTGGCAGACGACCAGGGCCGGGTGTTCGAGTTGAGCCCGATCACCGACGACATCGACGGGGACTTCCTGGCCGGTGACGGCATCCAGCGGGCCCGCGCGGCGCTGGCCGCCGGCGAACTCCCGGCGGTCGACGACCCGGGCGACGGCACCGGCCTGCGGGTCGGCGCGCCGATCGCGCGGCCGATGGCGGTGCTGTGCATCGGCCAGAACTACGCCGCGCACGCCGCCGAGTCCGGCTCGGCCCCGCCCGAGGTGCCGATCCTGTTCTTCAAGCACCCGAACACGGTCGTCGGTCCGTACGACGAGGTGCTGATCCCGCGCGGCGCCGAGCAGACCGACTGGGAGGTCGAGCTGGGCGTCGTGATCGGCCGCCGGGCCCGCTACCTGGACAGCGCGGAGGAGGCGCTCGCCAGCATCGCCGGGTTCGTGGTGTCCAACGACGTGTCCGAGCGGGCGTTCCAGAAGGAACACTCCGGCGGGCAGTGGTCCAAGGGCAAGTGCTGCGAGACGTTCAACCCGGTCGGCCCGTGGCTGGTCCCCGCCGACGAGATCGCCGATCCGCAGGCGCTGCGGCTGCGGACGTTCGTCAACGGCGAGGCGCGGCAGGACTCCAGCACGGCGGACATGATCTTCAACGTGGCGGAGATCATCAGGCACCTCTCCCAGTACCTGACGCTGGAGCCGGGTGACCTGGTCAACACCGGCACGCCGGAAGGCGTGGCGATGTCCGGGAAGTTCCCGTACCTGGCCGCGGGCGACGTGATGGAGCTGGAGATCGACGGCCTTGGCCGCCAACGCCAGCAGCTCAAGTCGGCCTGAGAGGCTGTTTCCAGGCTCGTTCTGCGTAGCGGTGCGGCTTCAAGACAAGATCGATTCCGACTGCGCTAACGAGTTCTGACGCAAGAAAAACGGCGACCCGGCACCGAACCCCCTCGGTGCCGGGTCGCCGTCTTCGTGGAACTCCGCTGCGTCGACCCCCAGTGCGACGCTGCTGATTCCAGATCAGGCCGCCAGCTTCCGCGCCTTCGCGTAGCGGTTGTTGGCCGGCAGCCAGCACAGCACGACCGCGATGACCGCGGTCGCCAGGCCGATGTAGCCCATGGTGTTCACCAGCCCCGGGCCGCCGTCGTCGAAGGCCGCCGCCAGGCCACCGATCAGCGACAGGATCGCGAAGATGGTGACCAGCACGCGCGACCAGGTCGAGCCCTTGATCGCGAACAGGGTGAACAGCAGCAGCGGCGCGGCGAAGATGATCAGCAGGAACGCCTTGAAGATCAGCCCGGCGTGCGCGAGCGAGACCATGGTGTCCCACTCGTCAACGGACTTGGCGAGGTCGATGGCCTCCTGGGGGTTGTCGGTGCCCATGGTCTCCATGACCGTGTCGAGGCCGACCAGCGAGGGGTTGTTGATCGCGACGTCGGTCGCGTAGCTGTCGGCGAGGTCGCGGCCGCCTGCGAACAGGTAGATCGCGCCGATCAGGCCGGATAACGCGGAGATTCCGGAGATGACCACCAGCGCCAGCAGCGTGGCGGGCTTCTTCAACGCGGTCTGGACGGGGCCGTCCGCCGGGGGAGCGGTCTGGGAGTACGTCACGGCTGTTTCTCCTTGCCAGGGTTCATGAACGGGGGGATCGGTGGGGAATCCGCGGGGCGCGGTCACCTCGGTCGGCGGCTGCGGTGCCGCCGGGTGGTCGTGACCCGTTTCCGGGCGGAGCATCCGTCTGGGGAGCCGGTAGCCGTGTCGACCGCCGCGCGCCGCTCCCGCTGTCCGACGCGATTTCGCGCAGCGCGGGCCCAAGCGCTGCTGAAACGAGCCTCGTCCGACGCCGCGCCCGGGCAGGGCGCAGCGGTGGTGATGCGCATGGTGCTTCGCGAATCCTTCCCAAGCGGGTTGCGGTGCTCACGCCACCGCAGGGCCCGCGTCCGTGCGAATTGCCCCGAGCTGACCGGTCGGTGCGAACCGAACCGGGCGGTCGTCGAAGGACCGCCGTTGGGGCGAGGCAGATCATTACACTGCGCCGCAACGGATTCCAGCACTTTTCGGAAAAATTCCCCAGATCATTAGTTCTGGCACGCAGATCAGTTCGGCGCACTACACTCCGGCGCGGAAAAGGGATAGAGAGGGACGCATGCCGTGCCGTTAGCCGGAACCGCCAGCCTGCCAGCGACCGACCTGCGCAGCCGCCTGCTGCAATCGCCGTCCGCATTGCTGGACACCACAATGGACCAGATGCGGACGTTGGTCCTGGTGCACGAGTTGGGAACGGCGCTGGCAGCGGCGCGTTCGCTCGGGCGCGAGCAGTCCAGCGTGCAGAAGCAGCTGGACACCTTGAACCGGAACTTCACGCAGCTGTGCGGAGAACCGCTCGTCGTCAAGCAGGGGCGCGGGAAGAAGGTGCTGTTCACCGCCTCCGGCGAAGCGTTCGTGGAGATCGCGCGGGACACCTTGGCCGATTGGCTCGACGGAGTGCGCGAAACGAGACGACTTCGCGGCGAAACGGTTACTGTCGGCACCACTCGCTTCACTCTCGGTTTCCTCGCCAATGCGGGTGAACACGTCGCCGAGGAATTCCAGGACCGTGGAATCGATTTGCGCGTCACGCACTTGCGGACCCGCGAGTTGTTGGATGCGTTGCGGACGAAGCAGGCGGACCTCGTCTGCGGCAGCGTGCTGGTGTCCGAAGATGACGCCGCGCTGGGCGAATTCGACGTGATGGAGTGGCGGCGCAGCGGGCTGAGCCTGGTCACCAACTTATCCGGAGAACAGTTGCCGAACCGCGCGTTGCGCGCGAGTGAACTCCACGCGGTGCCGCTGGTGGTGCCGGCGAGCGGGCTGATCTCCGGGTTCCTGCACGGCTGGTTCGGCACCGACTTCCGGGACAAGCTCGACATCGCCGCCGAGATCGACGACGTCCGCTACGGGTTCGACCTGCTGCGCTCGGAACTGCTGCACGGCTGCATGATCGTCACGCAGGGCGTGGGCGAGGCGGCCGGCGACGGGCGGCTGCCGGAGGGCCAGGGTCTGCGCACCATCGAGCTGATCAACGACGTCGGCCCGAAGATGCAGGTGCTGGTGGGCGCCTTCACGCGCCGTGGGGAGCGGCAGGGCTACTACGCCGAGCACCCGCTGAACCTGCTGTGGACGGCGCTGGAGCTGGAGAACGCCAAGTGGAAGAGCGGCGAGGTCGTCACGGCCAAGGCGTCCTGACGCGATTTCATTGAGGTTTCCCATTCTCGTTGTGCGTGGCGGTGCGGGTGGCGGAACCTCAGCGTCCGCCTGGGCGGTGGGTGCCCAACCTGATGTATGTCCGATACGCGGTCCTCGCCAGGCGAACGTTGAGAACCCGTGGCGGTGCGAGCTGTGTGGGTGGGCTATGCGCCTCCGGCGCATGCGACTGCTTTCGGGATATGGTCCGTTGGCTGTCGCGGCTGCGGTCACCAGCCACGAGGTCCGGTTTCCATTGAAACTGCGGAAGTCGTCCACAGGCCCGGGGGAGTTGTCCACAGGTTCCTGCGGTCGGTCCCGGTCGGTGCCGGTTGTCGTTGGTGCTCTTGGGGTTTCGTGCTGGGCCGTTCGGGTCGAGGCGAACATGAAAGGGTTTCGGTTTTGGTTCGGGGTGGCTAGCGTCCGGACTCGGCGACGACCGACCGAGAGGACCTGGCATGCCGCGACGTTCGCGCACCCTGGCCGCGCTCAGCGCCGCGGCAGTCGTCGGTTCCCTGGTGCTCGCACCGGCTTCGACCGCCGAGCCGATCCCGGAACCCGCCCCGGACTACTGCGGGCAGCAGTGCCACCACATCCTGCCGCCCGGCCAGAACGGCAACGCGACCTTCGCCGAGCTCGTCGCGCACATGCTGCTGGGTACCCGGCCGCCGCACTCCGACGACCAGCTCGCCAAGTACGACCGCCTCGCCGGCGGCTACCGCGAGCTGACCACCGGAACCATCGACGACTTCTTCAACGACAACTCCTTCGGCGTGCGGCCCGACGACGTCGAGCGGACCTACCGGCCGCGCGAAGACGTCACCATCGTCCGGGACAAGACCGCCGGGATCCCGCACGTCTACGGCACCACGCGGTCCGGCACCGCCTACGGCGCGGGTTACGCGACCGCCGAGGACAAGCTGTTCCTGATGGACGCGATGCGTCGGGCCGGGCGCGGCGAGGTGACCCCGTTCGCCGGCGGCGCGCCGGCCAACCGGCAGCTGGAGCAGCAGTTCTTCGCCGTCTCGCCGTACACCGAGCAGGAGCTGCAGCAGCAGATCGACACCGTCGCGCGGCACGGCGAGCGCGGGCGGCAGGCGCTCGAAGATGCCAAGTCCTATGTGGACGGGATCAACGAGTACATCGAGAAGTCCTACAACGGGCGCTACTTCCCCGGCGAGTACGTCGCCACTGGACACGTCGACCCGATCACCAACGCCGGGCGGATCGAGCCGTTCCGGCTCACCGACCTGGTCGTGCTGGCGTCGCTGGTCGGCGCCCAGTTCGGCGGTGGCGGCGGCAACGAGGTGCAGAACGCCGTCGCGCGGATGTCGCTGCACGAGCGATTCGGTCCGGAGCGCGGCGAGCAGATCTGGGCGGCCTTCCGCGCCGAGAACGATCCCGAAGCGATCAGCACCATCCACGATGGACGGTCGTTCCCCTACGGCGGAACGCCGGCGGATCCGCGCGGGGTCGTGCTGCCCGATCCCGGCTCGGTGTCCGCGCAGCAGCTGATCTTCGACCCGACCGGCTCGGCCGTCGAGGCCGCCGAACCGGCTACCCGGCCGGAATCGAGCAACCCGCCGCCGACCACCGACGACCCGGTGGAGAGCCTGCGCGGCATCTTCGACGACGGCGTGGTGCCCGGCGGCATGGGGCAGGCCCGCGGCATGTCCAACGCGCTCGTCGTCTCCGGCGCGCACACCGAGAGCGGCCACCCGGTGGCCGTCTTCGGGCCGCAGACCGGCTATTTCTCGCCGCAGCTGCTGACCCTGCAGGAACTCCAGGGTCCCGGTATCTCGTCGAAGGGCGCGTCCTTCGCCGGGCTGAGCTTCTACACGCTGCTCGGCCGCGGCCAGGACTACGCCTGGAGCGCCACCACCGCAGCGCAGGACATGATCGATTCCTACGCCGTCGAGCTGTGCGAACCCGACGGCCGCCCGGCCACGAAGGACTCGAACTTCTACCGCTTCCGCGGTGAGTGCCTGCCGATGCAGACCGTCGAGCGCAAGAACGCCTGGCAGCCGAACCTCGGCGACAACACCCCGCAGGGCTCCTACCGCCTGGTGTCCTTCCGCACCCGCTACGGCCCGGTGACGCACCGGGCGACGGTCGACGGGAAGCCGGTGGCGTTCGCGCAGGCCCGCTCGACGTTCCTGCACGAGGTCGACTCGATCATCGGGTTCCAGAAGTTCAACGACCCGGGCGCGATCACCTCGGCGGCGGACTTCCAGCGCGCCGCCCACGACGTCAACTACACGTTCAACTGGTTCTACGCGGACGCCACCGACACGGCGTACTTCAACTCCGGGGCGAACGTGGTGCGCAAGCCCGACGTCGACCCGAGCATGCCGATCGCCGGCGACCCGGCGTTCGAGTGGCAGGGCTGGAACCCGGCGGACAACACCGCGGCCTACGCCCCGTTCGACGAGCACCCGAACTCGATCAACCAGGACTACTACATCAGCTGGAACAACAAGCAGGCGCCCGGGACCGCGGGCGCCAAGGCGGAGAAAGGCGCGGTGCAGCGGGGTGACCTGCTCGACCGCCGCGTCGCCGAGCACATCGCGGTGGGCGGCAAGTTCGACCGGGTCACCTTGACGCAGGCGATGGCCGACGCGGGCGTCACCGACCTGCGCGCCGAACGGGTGCTCCCGGACCTGCTGCGGCTCATCGACGGCCAATCGATCACCGACCCGGAGACCGCGGCGCTGGTCGACCGGCTGCGCGCGTGGCTCGCCGACGGCGGCAGGCGGGTGGAAACCTCGCCGGGCAGCAAGGAGTACGCGCACGCCGAGGCGATCGAGCTGCTGGACGCGTGGTGGCCGCGGCTGGTGCGCGGCGAGTTCGAGCCGGCCGTGGGCGCCGACGCCTACCAGGCGATGACGGACATGATGCAGATCAACGAGTCGCCATCGGGCTGGCAGAACGGCGAGCCCGGCCTGCACGTCGGCCAGGGCCACCAGGGCTCGGCCTTCCAGTACGGCTGGTTCGGGCAGGTGTCCAAGGACATCCGCGCGGTGCTGGGCGAGCCGGTGCCCGGCGGCTTCGGCGAGCCGCTGTGCGGCGGCGGTGACGCCGGGGCGTGCCGGCAGATGCTGCTGGACACCCTGCGGCAGGCCGCGGAGGCCCCGGCGACGGACACCTATCCCGGTGACGCGGACTGCAAGCCCGGCGACCAGTGGTGCGCGGACGCCATCCTGCAGACCAAGATCGGCGGCATTAGCCAGCAGAAGATCAGCTGGCAGAACCGCCCCACCTACCAACAGGTCGTCGAATTCCCCACCCACCGGTGAGGAGGTCCCAGCTCGTTCTGCGCAGCGGTGCGGGTGGCGGAACCTCAGGAGCCTTCTCGCTGTGGGATGCCCGACGCACGTATGACCAACAGAGGCCGCGTCGCCAACTCCGAGTTCGTCCCGAGGTGCCCGTTCCTCGGCCGGGTGTGGTGCGTGCGGGTGATCGCGCATACCGTGAGTTCCGACGAACGGAGGCGCTGTGGGCGATCTTGGGACCGTGTTGGGCCGACTCGACGACATCCGGGCCGATCTCACCGAGCTGTACAAGGACCTGCACGCGAACCCGGAGCTGTCCTTCGCCGAGCACCGGACGGCCGCCGAGGTCGCACGCCGGCTGGAAGCGCTGGGCCTGGAGGTCACCACCGAGGTGGGGCGCACCGGCGTGGTCGGCGTGCTCCGCAACGGCGACGGCCCGACGGTGCTGCTGCGCGCGGACTTCGACGCGCTGCCCGTCCTGGAGCAGACCGGACTCGACTACGCCAGCACCCGCCGCGGCACCGACCCGGACGGCAACGACGTCCCGGTGATGCACGCCTGCGGCCACGACATGCACGTCACCTGCCAGCTCGGCGCGCTGGACCTGCTGGTCGCGGCCCGCGACCGGTGGGCGGGCACGATCGTCGCGGTGTTCCAGCCCGCGGAGGAGATCGGGGCCGGCGCGCAGGCGATGATCGACGACGGCTTCCTCGACCGGTTCCCGAAGCCGGACGTCTGCCTGGGCCAGCACGTCTTCCCGTTCGAGTCGGGGACGGTCGGCATGATCAGCGGCCCCAGCATGTCCGCCGCCGACGGCCTGAAGGTCACCATGTTCGGGCGCGGCGCGCACGGGTCCCAGCCGCAGAACGCCATCGACCCGGTCGTGATGGCCTCGGCGACCGTGATGCGCCTGCAGACCGTCGTGTCCCGGGAGGTCGCCCCGAGCGACACCGCGGTGGTCACGGTGGGCTCGATCAAGGCGGGCACGAAGGACAACATCATCCCCGACCAGGCCGAACTGCGGGTCAACATCCGCTCCTTCGACGAGCGGGTCCGGGAACACGTGATCGCGGCCGTGCAGCGCATCGTGCGCGCCGAGGCGATCGCCGCCGGGGCCGAGCGCGAGCCGGAGTTCGAGCGGCTCACGGACTTCCCGGTGCTGGTGAACGATCCCGAGGTCACCGGCCGCACGACGGCGGCGCTGCGCGAGGAGCTCGGCGACGGCCGGGTGCAGGAGCTGCCGCCGGTGGTCGGCAGCGAGGACGTCGGCCTCTTCGGCACCGCGGCGGGCGTGCCGACCTGCTACTGGTTCTTCGGCGGCACCACCCCGGAGAAGTGGCAGGCGGCGAAGGACGCGGGCACCCTCAACCGGGACATCCCGTCCAACCACTCGCCGTTCTTCGCCCCGGTCGTCGAGCCGACCCTGACGACCGGCGTGACGGCGATGACCACCGCGGCCCTGGAGTGGCTGGCGAAGAGCTGACCGCCCGGCAGGTGACCGCGCCGAATTGGTCCGGCGCGGTCACATGCCGGTGGCGCCGTCGATGCGTTCGCGCAGCATGTCCGCGTGGCCGTTGTGACGGGCGTACTCGGCCAGCAGGTGGAACATGACCCAGCGCAGCGAGATCGGCTCGCCGGTGGAGCGGCGGATGCCGGTGTCGTCCAGCGAGGCGGCCGCGGCGACGATCTCGCGGGACCTCGCGCACTCCGCCCGCCAGGTCTCCAGCGCGACCGCGAAATCGCCGCCCAGGTCGTCGAAGTCCTGGTCCGGATCGTCGTCGGAGTAGTACAGCAGCGGCACGTCCTCCTGGGCGAACTGGATGCGGAACCACCACCGCTCGACCCCGGCGAGGTGCCGCACCAGGCCGTGCAGCGAGAGTCCGGAGGGCTCGACGAGCCGGGCGGACAGCTGCTCGGCAGGCACGTCGGCGCACTTCAGGGCCAGGGTTTCCCGGTGCCAATCCAGGAAAGCGCTGAGCGTCTCCAGCTCGCTGCCGGTCCGCGGCGGCTCGGCCCGATCGCCGCCGGCCCACCGAGGCGAAGTGCTGACTGGGGTTTCCGGCACGATGCCCTCCAATCGAAGAACCCCGACCCTCCCACCCGCCCCTGACAGCGGCCGTCCGGCGGTCGTGCCGGATGGCGCTTTCGCGCGAAACCGTCATCCGCCCGCCCGGCGAACGGCGGTTTCGCGCGAAACCGGCGCCGCTGTCGTCGGGCCGCGACTGGCACCGGCGCGCGGGACGAGTGCTCGGACGGTCTCCGCGGCGGGTGCTCAGGGGGCGGAACTCATGGGGTCGCGCTGGTGAGGAGGGCTTTGACCAGGTCGGCCGGGGGCGGGCTGGGCTGGTCCGTGAAGTGGGCGAAGAACGCGGACTGGAGGCAGGCCCCGAGGAGGAGCGCGGCCAGGGCTTCCGGGTTCGCTTCCCGGTCGATTGCTCCCGCCCGCTGCTCCGCCGCGAGGTAGGCCGCGAGCTTCTCGCGCACCACGTTGGGCCCCATGTTCCGCTCCTGCAGCGCGGTTCGGTGGGCCGCCAGCAGGGTCGGCTCGGAGAACAGGGACGCCGCGATCGGGAACGTGTCGGTGTAGAAGTCGATCGCCTCGGCCGCGACCTCCTCCAGCGTTTCCCGCACGGCCCCGCGTCCCGCGCGCTCGTCCAGCGCGGCGAGCAGCTTGTGGATGTTGCTGGGCACGCGCTCCATCAGGACGCCGAGGAACAGATCGGTCTTGTCGCGGAAGTGCTTGTACAGCGCGGCTTCCGAGTAGCCGGCCTCCTTGGCGATCTCCTTGGTGGTGGCGCGGGCGAGGCCGCGGGTGCGCATCACGTGCGCTGCGGCGTCGAGCATCCGGTCGCGAGTTCCCACGGCGCACCTCTCGTTGACAAGTTGGTGAGTGTTCACCCACTATAGTGGTTAGTGAACACTCACCAACTTGACGGGGTGCGGAACATGCGGATCACGATCTTCGGCGCGACCGGCGGCACCGGAAAGCACCTGCTGGAACAGGCCTGCGCGGCGGGGCACGAGGTCACCGCGGTGGTGCGGGACCCGGCGCGGCTCGACTACGACCACCCGGGGCTGACCGTGGTGACCGCCGACGTGATGGATGCCGCCGCGATCCAGCCGCACGTGGCCGGCCGGGACGCGGTGATCTCGGCGATAGGCTCGCGCGACCTGAAGCCGACCACCATCCAGACCGACAGCACCAGGAGCATCCTCGACGCGATGACCGCCGCCGGTGCGCGCCGGTTCCTCGTGGTCAGCAACTGCGGCATGCTCTCCGATGGCGACGGTCCGGTGACCAAGCACGTGGTCAAGCCGATCCTGTGGCGCGTCCTCCGGAACCCGTGGACGGACATGGGCCACATGGAGGAGGTCGTCCGGGCCAGCGGGCTGGACTGGACGATCATCCGGCCGCCGCAGCTCACGAACGGCCCGCGCACCGGGCGGTACCGGACGGCGGTCGACCGGAACGTGCGTGGTGCCAAGCGGATCTCGCGGGCGAACGTGGCCGACTGCCTGCTGCGCGAGCTCGCCGATCCGGGCTCGGTGGGCAAGGCGATCGCGGTCGCCAACTGAACCCGCCTACTTCGTGACCAGCCCGATGTCGAAGTTCGGGAACTGGTTGATCTTGCCGTCGGTCAGCGCGACGACGGCGGTGGCGGTGCCGTCGGCCGGGTCGGCGTCCGAGTCGGTCTCCGGCGCCCCGGCGTGCTGCGGCGAGAACCCCATGCCCTCCGGCGGGACGAAGCGCAGGACGTAGGTGCTGGTGCCCTGGTTGGGCATCGCGTAGTGCCCGGTGCCGTCGGAGCCGCTGCCCCATCGGCCGATCCAGAACCGGATGTCGGGCAGCAGCGGCTCGTCCGCCTGGCGCTGCCCGTCGGCGTTGAGGTCGTGCCAGGTGACGCCGGTGATGTCGCTGCCGAGCTTGCCGAAGTCCGCGCGGCTGGTGCCGCCGGGGCGCACGTCGACGATGACCTCGTCGGGGGTGGTCATCTGGTATCCGATCGGGTTGATGCCGACCCGGTACCGGCCGGGCGGCACGCCCGGGATCTCGTACGTGGCATCGGGATTCGTCCCGACCGTCGCCACCCAGCTGCCGTCCAGGTGGTAAAGCCCGACCGCGCTGCCGCCGCTCGGTTCGCCGGGCTGCCAGACGCCGTCGGCGTTGCGGTCGAAGTAGTGCAGTCCGCGCACGGTCCCGGGCGGCGGCTCGGCCGCCGCCGGCATCGCCGTTCCCAGCAGCGCCAACGCGCTCGCCGCCACGAAAACCGCGCCTCTTCCCGTCATCACGCCTCCGCTCGCAGTGGATACCCGTTCTGCGTCGAAGACGCGCTCCATTCGGCTGAGGTTGTCCAGGTGTCCCGCGCTGTCAGCGGCGGACCCGGTAGGTGATGTGCGTGACCAGCGAGGCGGGACGTGCCGAAACCAGTTCCGGGTCCAGCGCGGCACGCCGTCGAACAGCCGCTCGCCGGCGCCGATCGCGACATCGCGGTCGGCCGCGGCCTTCTCGGCCTGGTCGAGCGATCTTCCTTGTTCCTCGTCTCATCCGATTGCATTCCGCAACCGGTGGTGGGATCATAGGCATGACCGGATGCAGAGTGCAAGCGGTTTCTGATCGAAGGAGGTCCGATGAAGGACGGGCGACGATCCGGCTGCCCGATCAACCTCTCCGTCGAGGTGCTCGGCGACAAGTGGTCGCTGGTCGTCATCCGGGACATGATGTTCGGCAACCGCAGGCACTTCCGCGAGCTGCTGAACAACTCCGAGGAAGGCATCGCCTCGAACATCCTCGCGTCGCGGTTGCAGCGCCTCGCCGAGAACGGGCTGGTGTCGAAGGCCGCCGACCCGAGCCACAAGCAGAAGGTGATCTACAGCCTCACTGAGGCCGCCATCCAGCTCGTCCCCGTCATGGCGCACCTCGGCGCGTGGGGGCGCCGCCACCTGCCGGCGACGCGCGAGCTGTCGATCCGCGCCGAACTGCTCGAACGGGGCGGCCCCGAGCTGTGGAACGAGTTCATGGACGAGTTGCGGGAGCAGCACCTGGGCATCCCGCGGCCGGCCGGCGCCGAATCGGTCTCCGCCCGCCTTCGGGTCGCCTACGAGGCGGAGCTCGCGCGGAGCGAATGAATCCGGCGGTCAGCCGTGCGCGGGCTGGGCCATGAGTTCGTGCATCCGGGACTTCACCGTGGCTTCCGGTCCTAAAATAAACGTACGACCGATCGTATTGTTATCGTAAGCGGTGTGGCAGGATGACGCCGATGGGAGATCACCGGCCCCCCGCCGGCGTCGACGAAGCGGTGCTGGACCGACGCCTGCAGCGCGGCGCGCGCACCAGGCGGACGATCGTCCGCCACGCCGTCGACGTGGCGTCGTTGGAAGGGCTCAACGGGCTCAGCCTAGGCAGGCTCGCCGCCGACCTCGGACTGAGCAAGAGCGGTGTGCAGACGCTGTTCGGAACGAAGGAGAACCTGCAGATCGCCGTGGCCGAATGCGCGCGACAGGAGTTCCACGACGCGGTCCTCGACCCCGTGCAGGCGGAGGACCGCGGTGCCGAGCGGCTGCGGGCGCTGGCCGAGCGGTGGATCGCGTACGCCGAGGAGCCGCTGTTCTCGGGCGGCTGCTTCTGGGCGGCGAGCCTGCCCGACTTCGACAGCCGGCCGGGCCCCGTGCGCGACGTGCTGTCCCGCCACCAGCAGGACTGGCGCGACGTCATCGCCGCCGAACTGCGGCATGCCGCCGACTCCGGTCAGATCGCCGACCTCGACGCGGAACTCGCGGCGTTCCAGATCGACGCGGTGCTGATCGCGGCGAACACCGCCTTCCGCCTCGGCGACGGGAAAGCCGGGGACAAGGTCCGCCGCGTCATCGACGGATTCCTGACGCCGCCGCGCTGATCCGCGCGACGAGTCCGCAAGACCGGAACACCGGCCTTTGATGCCGGTTGGGCATCTATTCCCCACCGAATCGGTATTGGTCCGGGCGAGCGCGAATGTGCAAGGCTCGCAACGTGATTCGGCCAGCTGCAACGGAGGGGCGAACGTGCCGACCGACAAGACCCTGAGCCTCGCCGAGGCGATGACCCGGTACGTCCGCGACGGGCAGACGGTGGCGATGGAGGGGTTCGGCCACCTGGTCCCGACCGCCGCCGCGCACGAGATCATCCGGCAGGGCGTCACCGGCCTGACCCTGGCGCGGATGACCGGCGACACGCTCGTGGACCAGTTGCTGGCGGCCGGGTGCGTGACCAAGCTGATCTCGTCGTTCGTCGGCAACAGCTCCGCCGGGTCGCTGCACGAGCTGCGGCGGCGCATCGAGCACCACGACCCGGAGCCGCTGGAATTCGAGGAGTACAGCCACGGCGGCATGGTCGCCCGCTACGCCGCCGGCGCGGCCAAGCTGCCGTTCGCGCCGATCCGCTCCTACACCGGCAGCGACCTGGTCGCGCTGAACCCGCAGATCAAGAGCGTCACCGATCCCTACGGCGGCGGCGAGATCCACGTGGTGCCCGCGCTGAACCCGGACGTCTCGATCATCCACGCGCAGCGCGCCGACCGGGCCGGGAACGTGCAGGCCTGGGGCATGCTCGGCGTTCAGCAGGAAGTGGCGTTCGCCGGCGGATCGGTGATCGTGACCGTCGAAGAGGTCGTCGACGACGACGTGGTCCGCTCCGACCCCAACCGCACCATCGTGCCGTCGCACGTGGTCGACGCCGTGGTGGTGTGCCCGCGCGGCGCGCACCCGGCGCCGGTGCAGGGCTACTACGACCGCGACGACCGGTTCCAGCGCGAGTGGTCGGAACGGGCCCGCGACGCGGCCGCGCTGCGGGCGTGGATCGACCGGCACATCCGCGGCACCGAGGACCACGCCGGGTTCATCGCAAGCCTCGGCGAGGGCTACTGGGACCGGCTGGAGATCGACGAGCAGCTGTCCACGCCGGTCGACTACGGGAGGCGGCGATGACCGACACCACCAGCAGCGAACTCCTCGCGGTGACCGCGGCGCGCGAACTGGCCCGCCGCCGCGTGGTCTTCGCCGGGCACGGCCTGCCGACCCTGGCGGTCTCGCTCGCCCAGCGCACCGTGTCACCGGAGATCGAGATCGTCTACGAGTCGGGCGTCACCGGCGCGCACCCGGTGGACCTGCCGCAGAGCATCGCCGACTCGATGCTCGTCACCGGCGCCGAATGCGTGCTGGGCATGCCGCAGCTGTTCAGCTACGTCCTGCAGGGGCGGCGGATCGACGTCGGATTCCTCGGCGCCGCGCAGATCGACCGGTACGGCGGCCTCAACTCGTCGATCATCGGGGACTGGGCGAAACCGAAGGCGCGGCTGCCCGGTTCCGGTGGCGCGATCGAGGTGATGGCCAACGCCGGGGAGATCTTCGTGGTGATGCGCCGGCACACCGCGCGCACGTTCGTCGAAGAGCTGGACTTCTGCACCTCGCCCAGCCCGCGCCGGGCCCGCGAGGCCGGCGGCGGCGTGCAGCCGCACGGCAAGGGCGTCACGCGGGTGATCACCGATCTGGGGATCATGGCGCGCGACGGCATCGACGACGAGCTCGAACTGGTCGCGGTGCACCCGGGCGTGACCGCCGAGCAGGTCCGCGCCGCCACCGGCTGGGACCTGAAGGTCGCCGACGACCTCGCGGAGCTCGCGCCGCCGTCCGGCGACGAGCTGCGGCTGCTGCGCGAAGAACTCGACCCGAACCGCATTTACCTGCGCTGACCAGCATCGATGCCTGTGCCGGGCCTCGCGCCGAGGCCCGGCGCAGGCGCGTCGGTGCTAGAACTACCGGTGCTCGATCCGCACTCGCACCAGGTAGGTAGCCATGGATCTTCGGCACATCGAGGCTTTCATCGCGGTGGCGGAGGAGCTGCACTTCGGCCGCGCCGCCGAGCGCCTGCACACCACGCAGCCGCCGCTGAGCCGCCAGATCCGCCAGCTGGAGCGGTCCTTGGGCGCGTCGCTGCTGTCCCGCACCACGCGCCGGGTCACGCTCACCCCGGTCGGCGAGGCGTTCCTGCCCGCCGCGCACAAGGTGATGAAGTCCGTCGAGGAGGCGGCCGCGGTGGCGGCGTCGGCGGCGCACGGCGAGATCGGGACGGTGCGCATCGGCGTCGGCGGCGTCGGGCCGCTGGCGTGCCTGCCGGGCCTGGTGAAGCGGCTCAACGCGGAGAAGCCCGGGATCGAGCTCGTCGTCGTCGGCCAGGTGTACTCGCAGGCGGGGTTCGACATGGTCGTCGACGGCAGCCTGGACCTCGCCTTCGTCCGGCTGCCCGCGGTCCGCGAGGGCGTCTCGACGCGGGTGGTGTTCGACGAGCGGCTGATCCTCGCGGTGGCGCCCGACCACCCGCTTGCCGGGGCCGAGTCCGTGGAGCTCGCCGAGCTGGCCGAGGAGCGGTTCATCGCCTACCCGCCCGGCGGCGTGTCCAGCCTCCGCGACCTCATGGTGCACGCCTGCGTGGACGCGGGTTTCACGCCCCGGATCGTCCAGTACGGGCCCGAGACGAGCACCATCATGGCGATGGTCGCCGCCGGGCTCGGGGTGACGCTGACCGTCACCTCGGTGCTCGATGTGATCAGCAACGTCGTCTTCGTGCCGCTGGCCGGCCGTCCTTACCAGACGCAGGAAGCGATCGCGTGGAGCCAGGAGCACCTCTCCCCGGCGGCCGCGGCGGTGCTGCGGATCGCCGAGGAGGTGCTCCCGACCCCGTGACCGCCCGGAATTGATGCCGGCGGCGTATCAGTCCGCGACAAATCTTGTATTGGACGAAACAAAGTTCCGCCTGCGAGGCTTCTCCTCCAGTGGCAGCAGTCACATCGGCTGCCGACCTGCCCTCAACCGCCCGCGGGCGGAGAACCCCTGTGCCACACGGGGTTTCCTCAGCGTGGAGGAGCGCATCTCTTGAGCACCGTGATTCCCCCGGCCGCGTCGCGCGCGGACGACGAGCTCGTCGTCCCGCCGGCCGACCTGCGCCGCGCGGCCGTGTCCTCGTGGCTCGGTTCTGCCTTGGAGTACATGGACTTCACCCTGTACACCCTGGCGGCGGCGCTGGTGTTCGGCCCGCTGTTCTTCCCCGAGCAGTCCCCGGCGGTGGCGCTGATCGCGAGTTTCGGCGTCTACGGCTCGGGTTTCCTGATCCGCCCGGTGGGCGGGCTGTTCTTCGGCCGGGTCGGTGACCGGCACGGGCGCAAGGTCGTGCTCATCGCCACGCTGGCGATGATGGGCCTGGCCACCGCCGGAATCGGCCTGCTGCCGACCTACGCGCAGATCGGCGTCTGGGCACCGTTGCTGCTGACCGTGCTGCGCCTGGTCCAGGGCTTCGGCGCGGGCGCGGAGCTCGCCGGCGCGTCGCTGCTGATGGTCGAGTCCGCCCCGAAGCACCGGCGCGGTTTCTTCGGCTCGGTAGTCGCGATGGGCACCAACTCCGGCATCTTCCTGGCGACGGTGCTGTGGCTGTCGCTGTCGCAGATGCCCAAGGAGCAGTTCATGAGCTGGGGCTGGCGGGTGCCGTTCCTGCTGAGCCTGGTCACCACGTTCGTCGCGCTGTACCTGCGGACGTCGGTGAAGGAATCGCCGGTGTTCGAGGAACTGCGCCGCCGCCGCGAGGCGCAGAAGCACGAGGCCGAGCACGGCGGCGTGTGGCGGGACGTGGCGAAGGCGAAGAAGCCGTTCCTGCTGTCGCTGGCCATCCGGGTCTCCGAGAACGGCGCGGTCTACCTGGTCAAGGGCTTCCTGGTCGGCTACACGGCCTCGACGCTCGGCCTCGCGGGCAGCGTCGCGACGACCGGCGTGATGATCGGGACGGTGCTCGGTTTCGGGACGGTGCCGCTGTTCGGCAAGCTCAGCGACCGGTACGGCCGCCGGCCCGTCTTCCTGGCGTTCGCGGTGTTCCAGCTGCTGTTCGCGGTGCCGGCGCTGGCGCTGATCCACACGGAGAACCCGGTGATCATCGCGATCGTGTTCGCGGTCTTCGTGGGCGGGCCGCTGCCGAACCTCTACGGCGTGGAATCCCCTTGGCTCGTCGAGATGTTCGGCGCCAAGCACCGCTACACGTTCATGTCGACGGTCAAGGAGGTCGGCGCCGTCCTGTCCGGCGGCCTGGCCCCGATCCTCACCGCCGCGGTGATGGCGGCGGCGGCCCCGGCGTGGTGGCCGATCGCGGTGATCATGCTCGCCTACGCGGCGATCGGCGTCCTCGGGGCCTGGCTGGCCCCGGAGACGAATGACCGCGACCTGGCCTCGGAAGCCGACGCCTGCTGACCGGCGGTCGACGCGGCCGGGGGAGTTCGACTCCTGAAACCGTTGTGCCCCAACGGAAACGTTCACTGGTCTCGGTCGCGTCGACCAATCCCGCGAGTTGCCCCGCACGGATCGAATCCTTAGGTCCGCAAGTGGCCCAAGCGGCTCATAGCGTGCGGAGCATGACGAACGAACAGCACGACGTACGGCCCTTCCGCATCGAAATCCCGCAGGAGCAGCTCGACGATCTGCGGTCCCGGCTGGCCGGCACCCGGTGGCCGGACGAGCTGCCCGGGGTCGGGTGGAGCCGCGGTGTCCCGGTCGGCTACCTCAAGGACCTCGCCGAGCACTGGCGCGCCGGGTACGACTGGCGCGCCCACGAGGCGGAACTCAACGCGCACCCCCAGTTCGTCACCGCCATCGACGGGCAGAACATCCACTTCCTGCACGTGCGCTCGCCGGAACCGGGCGCCACGCCGCTGGTCCTGCTGCACGGCTGGCCGGGCGGGGTCGTGGACTTCCTCGACGTCATCGGGCCGCTGTCGGATCCCCGCTCGCACGGCGGTGATCCGGCCGACGCCTTCCACCTGGTGATCCCGTCGCTGCCCGGGTTCGGGTTCTCCACGCCGCTGGCCGGGCCCGGGATGAACGTGGCGCGGATGGCCGGGCTGCTGGCGCAGCTGATGGCCCGGCTCGGGTACGACGGCTACGGCGTGCAGGGCTACGACGCGGGCGCGTGGGTCGGCCCCGCGATGGGCAAGCAGGACCCGGACCACGTCATCGGCGTCCACGTCAACGCCCTGCTCGCGTTCCCGGCCGGCATCGACGGCGAGATGGACGGCCTGACCGAGGTGGAGCAGCGGCGCTGGGAGGCGATGCAGAACTTCAACGACGGCTACCTGCAGTGCAATTCGAAGCGACCGCAGACGGTCGGCTACGGGCTGCACGACTCACCGGTCGGCCAACTGGCCTGGATCGTGGAGAAGTTCAAGGAGCTCACCGACCCGCCGGAAGGGCTGCCGGAGGAGAGCGTCGACCGCGACCGGATGCTCACGGATGTCTCGCTGTACTGGCTGACGGGAACGGCGACATCGGCGGCGCAGATCTACTACGAGGAGATCTCGGCGGCCGGCTGGATCGCGGAGCCGGCGGGCAAGGGCGAGGTGCCGACGGGCGTGCTGGTCTCGACCCACGACGTGACGATCCGCCGCTGGGCGGAGCGGGACCACGACATCGTGCACTGGACGGAACTGGAGAAGGGCGGCCACTTCCTCGCGATGGAAGAACCGGAAGCCCTCGTCGAAGACGTCCGGACCTTCTTCCGCACCCTCCGCTGAAAGGCGCCCCGCCAGGCCGGTGCGGGCGGGCCGCACCCGGCGAGGACATTCCGGCGATGTGCCGGAGTGCTAGCCGAGCGGAAGGGTGGAAACGACCGCTCTCGGCGCCTGACCGGACTCCACTTGTCTTATTCGCTGACAGGACCAGGGCGATCTGGGACGCGTACTGGGCGTACCTCGCCGCCCGTAGGTGCGATTTGACCGGCAGTTAGCGCGATTTCGCTGGTCATGGCCGAACCGGACGGCGGGAACGCTCCGCATCGCGGGGGCTGGGCCCCGCGATGAGATGACGAGACGAAGGGTTCGCGCTTTCCGCGAACACACCACGCCTGGAGTCTCGTGGGGCCGGAGGGACTCGAACCCTCACTGGCTAGGACCTAAACCTAGTGCCTCTGCCAATTGGGCTACGGCCCCGCACGGCACAGCCTAGCGCGTGGGGTGATCTTGGCAGCACGGGCGTTCCCGACCGAGGCTCCCGCGCGCCCACTCGACGGGGCGCGTACCGGACGTGGTCAGTCCGCGCTCCCGTCGACGTCCAGCGAGATGGCGTTCTTGGCGCGGTTCAGGGACTCCTCGGGTGCGGGACCGTCGGGGTTCTCGGTCGCCAGGGCCTGGTTGAGCGCGACGAACGGGCGCATCCGCCGTTCGTAGGCGGCGAAGGCGGAGGTGTGGTCGATGCCGGGCCGGCCCAGTTCCTCGGCGAGGACGTATGCGCCGACCAGGGCCAGGCTGGTGCCCTGCCCGGACAGCACCGAGGCGCAGTAGCCGGCGTCGCCGACCAGCGCTACCCGGCCAGTCGTCCACCGGTCCATGTGGATCTGGGACATCACGTCGAAGTAGAAGTCCGGTGCCTCCGCCATCGCCGACAGCAGTTTCGGGACTTCCCAGCCGAGGCCGGCCAGCCGCTCGGCCATGAGCTGCTTCTGCTGTTCGGTGTCCCGGTAGTCGTAGGTCACCGGCTCGGACCTGAAGCCGAGGGTGACCCGCAGTTCGGTGTTGTCGCGCACCGGGTAGACGCCGCCACCGGCGCCCGTGGCCCCGTCCTGGAACCACACCTGCCAGTTGTCCAGGCCCAGGAAGTTGGTCATCGGGAAGATCGCCAGGTACTGGCCGAGATGCGAGCTGAACTGCTGCTCCGGCCCGAAGGCGAGCCGCCGCACGGTGGAGTGCAGGCCGTCCGCGCCGATGACGAAGTCGAAGGTGCGGAAGCCGCCGTGCTCGAACTCGACCCGGACGCCGCGCTCGTCCTGCCGCAGGGCGGTGATCGAGTCGCCGAAGACGTACTCGACCTGGTCCTTCGTCGCCTCGTGCAGCATCGCGGTGAGGTCCTCGCGCAGCAGTTCAACGTCCTCGTTGTCCAACCGGCCGCCGCTGATCGTGTGCTCTTCGGACCGGAACAGTTCGTTGCCTGCACTGTCCAACATGGACATCCCGCGCATCCGGGTGCGTGCGGCCCGGATCCGCTCACCGAGGCCCATCCGGTCCACCACGTCGAGCGCGACGCCGCGGATGTCGATCGCCTGGCCGCCATTGCGCGGGCCGGGGCTTCGCTCCACCACCGTCACCGAGAAGCCCTTGCGCTGCAGCCAGTAGGCCAGGGCCGGGCCGGCGATGCTGGCTCCGGAGATCAGGACGTTCCGCATGGGTTGCTCCACTGATGAGACGATGTACGCGTTAGTGATTGCGCTGCACACAGTGCCAGTTCGCCCGCAGAAGCGCCAAAGCTGACGTAGTACAGTTGGGCATCTGTACTAGCACAGATGAGAGAAGCGCATGCCGCCGGAACCGCGTTACCTGGCCATCGCCGCCGAGCTCCGGCGCCGGATCGAGCAAGGCGAGCTGGTCCCCGGCGCCAAGGTGCCGTCCACCCGCAGGATCGCCGCCGAGTGGGGCGTTGCGGCCGCCACCGCGGCCAAAGCTCTGGCGGCTTTGAAGCAGGAGGGCCTGATCCGTGCCGAGCCCCGCTCGGGCAACGTGGTCGAGGGCCCCAGCCGCACGGCGGCGACGAAGCCCGCCCACCGGCCCGTGCCGCGCGGCCGACCGGAAGACCTCACTCGTGGCCGGATCGTGCAAGCCGCCATCGAGATCGCCGACAACGAGGGGCTGGCCGTGCTGTCGATGCGCGGCGTCGCGGCCTGGCTCGGCGTCGCGCCGATGTCGTTGTACCGCCACGTGGCCGGAAAGGATCAGCTGGTCAGGCTGATGGCCGACGCCGCGTTCGGCGAGCGCGGCTACCCGGCCCAGTCGCCGACCGGCTGGCGGGCTCGCCTGGAGCTCTGCGCGCGCACCCTGTGGTCGCTGTACCGGCGGCATCCGTGGCTGGCCCAGCTGAGCCCGATCACCAGACCGCTGCCGCTGCCCAACCTGGCGGTGCACGCGGAGTGGGCGCTCGCCGCGCTGGACGGCCTGAACCTCGGCGCAGCCGCCATGTGCGACCTGCACGTGCTGTTCTTCAGCCACGTTCAGGGCATCGCGGTCCACCTCGAACGGGAACAGCAGGCGCTCGGTGCGTCCGGGGTGTCCGAGGACGAGTGGATGGACAGCCAGGCGCCGACCCTGGAGGCGATCATCGGCACGGGCCGCTACCCGACATTCGCCAGGGTGCTGACCACGCTGTCCGCCGAAGGCTACGACCTGATCCTGGACGACCTGTTCGATCTGGGCCTGCGCCTGCTGCTCGACGGCCTGGCCACGCGGATCCACCGCATGACCGGCTAGGGCCGTGTTTTAGGTGGCGGGTGAGTCTTGGGCGGATAGTTCTTCGGCCAGTTCCATACAGCGCAGGCGGGCCGGGGAGAAGTCGTAGGGCATCTTGCCGATGGCTTCGAACACGCTCATGGAGTCAGCCTCCCGCCTGCCAGAGCCGAGGTCGGCCTCGTCCTCGCCGTCATCGGCGGTAGCAGGGTGCAAAGCGTCCCAGGCGTCAAAGAGGGCATCGTCGTCCTTACCCAGGCCGGACTCCTCGATGACGGCATGCAGGGCGCTTTCGAAGGCGTGCCGCTCGACGGCCACTTGAGCCACCCGTGGATCATCGACGGCGACGCTGTCATCGAGTGCCTCCTCGGCGTCATCGACGCGGTCGGAATCCTCCCGCAGAGCGGGATGCGTGGCCAGGACGACGAAGCGGGTGGCCTGGACGGCCGCGCCGAGCGGGCCGAAGATCCGCTCAGTGACCAGCAGACTGTCCAGGTCCGCCTGACGCAGGGAGCCCTCGGGCAGGCTCTTGAGGAGTTCGGTGACGAAGTCGGAGAGCAGGCCCATCCGGCTGCCTTCGGCGCGCATCCGCTGCACGGCGGTCCGTTGCCGCCGCAATTCCGCCTCCTGCTCGGCGAGGGTTCCCTCCAACCGCTCCAGGATGCCCGCGATACCTTCTCCGCTGTCCGCACCGGCGGAAGCCGTGCCGGTGGTAAAGGCGTCACGGATGTCGTCCAGGGCGATCCCGGCGTCGGCCATCTTGCGAATCCACAGCAAGCGGATCATGTCCTCGTACCCGTAGCGGCGGCGGTCATCGCCGCCCCGCTCAGGCTCGGGGAGCAGGCCGATCTCGTGGTAATGGCGAATCGCCCGTGGCGTGCTGCCGGCGAAGGCCGCCGCGTCACCGATCTTGACCTGGCGGGGTGGCATGAAAGACGAATGCATGAGCAGGGACCTTTCCTCAAGGGATCGGGACGTAAGTCCACCGGACCACATGCCGCTACGGAAGGTGCAACCCCATACGCACCGCTCCGTGCCAATGCCAGGAAATGCGCCCTTCCTGGTTCGGCGCTCACTCCGCCTGGCGGTTCCTTCTGCACAGCACCGCGCCGGCGGGCACCGGCAGCATGCTGGTGTGCCCGGCAGATGGTGGAGTCGACATTGACCTCCCAGAAGATCAGCCCGGCCGCATCAGCCCTCGCCTGCAACAACGTCAGCAGCCGGGCCCACACACCCCGACGCTGCCATCTCCGGAACAGTCCATACACCGTCTGCCACGGTCCGTACTCGAACGGCAGGTCCCGCCACGGAACTCCGGTCCGAACCCGCCACCGCACACCGTCTACCAGCCACCGACAGCAAGGCCACCACGGTGGTGAAGCGCTGTGATCTGAACTTCCCCATGGGGATAGGCTGGCGTTCCACAGCTACGGGAGACGCCAGGCGCAGACCACGGCTTCGTCATCCGCGCCAGGCGGGGCACTCTCGTGGTGCCTCCTTCGACTGGCGGTCGGGCTGCCGAGGATCCGGCCAGTGCGGCGCTTTTGCGAGAAGGCAGGTCAACATGGCCGCGGCGGACGAGGCGAACGACCATCGACACTCGATGAAGTCCACCACCACCCGCTGGGTTTCGTGGACGTTGGCTGCGACGGTCATGGCCGTTGGTCTGCTGCTCTACGTCGGGGCATCGATCGTGTTCCGGGCCAACTACGAGATCTACCCCGTCTCTTCTCCCGACATGACGAACACCGTGCAGTCCGGAGACGATGCGATCGTCACTGTGGCGGGTGATCGTGACGTGCAGCGGGGCGACATCGTCGTTTTCGACGGGTCGTCCTGGTCCTTTGACGAGCCGTTCATCAAGAGGGTCGTCGCGATCGCCGGAGACACGGTGTCCTGTTGTGACCAGCAGGGCCGGATTCAGGTGAACGGCACGTCGATCTCCGAGGACTACGTCCGCCACGACGACCCTTGGGCTGACCAAGCCGGGCAGTTGCCGTTTGCAGAGGCTGTGCCCCAGGGCATGGTCTTCGTCCTTGGTGACTGGCGGGCGAACTCCGCCGACTCCCGATTTCATCGCGACCAGCAAGGACGAGGAAGCATCCCCACTACCGCGATCACGGGACGGGTCGTGGGAATCCACAAGCCCTGGACCGCCCCAAGCGCCGTGCCGCCGACCTCTGCGTTCACTGACGTCGGCCTGGCCACGCCCACCCCAGCGGATCATCGTTATAGCTACCTGCTCTGGGCGACGCCCGTCAGCGCAATGCTTTGCGGGATCGCGTCCGTGTGGCTCCTTGTCCTCGCAGCGACCACGCTCGTGCGCAGGCTGCGACGAGGACGGCGCAGTCCAGAAGGTGGGAGTGCTCTCCCACGCCACGGCTTCTAGGCAGCGCTAGCTCCAGCACCATGGCTCCAACCCGCAGCCGGCGGGGTCGCGGTGTGCGCCCTGGACCGGCTGGCGATCGCGGGCATGGCCCCGGCCCCGCGGGCGCCGGGAGTCAGCATCCCCGTAACGAACCGGACAACTGTCACTGGTGCGTGTTCAAGAGGTCGAGAGTTCGGGTTGTGACGCGTTGTGGACCTAACGAACCACGACCCGAACTCTTCGGTCGTCAGATGCGGCCACTCGAATCGTCAAGGAGCCGGGGCTCCCGCTCGGTGAGCGCGAGCAGACCGGCAGGCAAGGCGATCGCGAGGCCGAGTGCGACCATGAGCAGTGCGGCGGTCGACGGCGCGAGATGATCGAGCATGGTCAGATGTACGAAGAAGTGCGGGACCGCCCAGGTCAGGTACATGACGAGCGCGGTCCGAGTGATCCACTGTCCCATGTTGATGGTCGCGGCGCCGAGTACCACGGCGCTGGCGAGTGTCATGGCGCCGTAGTCAAGCATCAGGTGCTTGTTGTAGGCCATGCCCATGCCGACCACCTCTAGCGCGAAGAACCGCGCAGGGAGGAGCAATGCCCACAAACCAACGACGAGCTGGGTCGCCGCGAGAAACCCGAGGCCGACGCGAAGCCACCGCCGCATCACCGGCTCCGTCCGTGCGCACGGTCTCCGGCGAGGAAATCGTCGAAGGTGATCTGCCCTGCCGCCCGACTCGGGGTGATGTGATGGCCCGCGCGATAGTCCCGGATCGCCTTGCCAGGCAAGGGAACCGTCCACACCGGCCGACGACGGCCGATCGCCAGGAGGTACCTGCGGGCCAGGTCGGCGGCCTCTCGCACCTCCGGGCCGCCGATGTCCGGCACCCGGTTCGCGGCTGGTCCTGCCGCGAACGCGACCAGTTGGTCGGCCACCTCCGTGACGTCGATCGGCTGGAAACGCACCTTCGACGGCATCAGCACCACCGGCAGCAGGCGCTGGACCTCGCACATGGCGGCGATCAGGTCATGGAACTGGGTCGCGCGCAGGATCGTCCACGGCAGCCCAGAGCGCTCGACCAGCCGTTCGCACGCCAGCTTCGCCCGGTAGTAGCCGAGCGCGACGTTCTCTATACCGACGATCGACACGTACACCAGGTGCGGGCTGCCCGCCGCTTTCGCGGCCTCGATCAGGTTGTCGGTCGCGGCCACATCGCCTCGCCCGTTGGTGGTCGCCAGGTGGATGATCACGTCCGCTTCGGCGGCCGCGCCTACCAGCCCGCCGCCGCTGCGCAGATCACCCGTCACCCAGCGGTGAGCGGCAGGCTCGCGCCTCCCGCGGGTCAGCACCCGCACGTCGTGGCCCGCATCGAGCAGCCGTGGCACCAGCGCGCGCCCGAGCCGTCCAGTGCCGCCGGTGACCAGAATCCGTTTCGCCATGTCTCGCTACGTGGTGGCCGAATCTCGCCTTGCACCACTAGGAACCGAATGACTCCTCGGAACGTGACAACCGGGCCAGTTGCGTGCCGACGAACCGGAGCTTGTCCGGGTTGGCGGCTATCCGGATGCCGGTAATCCGGCCGTCCGCGATTTCCGGCACGAACACACCGAGCAACGTGGACGCGGACCGAGCGAGTAGCCCCGGAGTCCCGTTCACCTCGTAAATGGACACCGTGAGACCTTCGACATACCGGCTGGTGACAGTCGCCAGATACCGCGCCACCTTCGCCGCGCCGCGCACCGGCAACCGGGCGACACCGAGCGTGCCGCCGCCATCGGCGACCGATGTGACGTCCTCGGCGAGCATCCGCTCCAGGCCTGCGAGGTCACCGCCACGCGCGGCGTCGAGGAACCGCTCGACCAGCATCCGATTCTCGGAGGGGTCGCCCGCGGACCGCAGGGGCCGGACGACCGACAGGCGTTTCCGTGCCCGGCTGTGCAGCTGTCGGCAGTTCGACTCCGAAAGCTCGACCAGCTCGGCCACCTCGCGATGGCTGTAGCCGAATGCCTCGCGCAGCACGAAAACCGCCCGCTCTGCTGGGGTGAGCCGTTCGGCGAGCACCAGGAAGGCCAGCGATACCGTGTCCCGTTGCTCGGCCGTCTCCATCGGCCCCAGCGCGCTATCGGAGGTCAGCACCGGCTCCGGCAACCACGACCCGACATAGCGTTCTCGACGAACCGGGGCCGATCCGAGCCGGTTCAGGCACAAGTTCGTGGCGACTTTGACCAGCCACGCGGAGGGATCCTCGACCGAGCCGGGTTCGGTGCCGTGCCATCGCAGGAAGACGTCCTGAACGACATCGTCCGCGTCCGCGGCCGAACCGAGCATCCGGTACGCCAGCCCGAACAGCCGCGGCCGCTGCCGCTCGAACTCCGCGACCGGCGCGGATCCGGGGCTTCCCCCTGGGCGGTTCACGGCCGTGATTCTCGCACGACACCGCCGATGGCCGTGGTCAGTCGCGCGGCGCCCGCCTCCGGCGCGGTGCTTTCTGATCGGCGAACCTCACTGGCCAGGACCTGAACCTGGTGCCTCTGCCGATTGGGCTACGGCCCCGTTCTGCGCAGCCTGGCGCGTGGGGTGATCTCGGCGAGAGGCGCGTTCCCGACCGGGGTTGCGGGCGCGACACGCTTACCGCTGGTGCGTGGCCGGTTCGGCGGTGCTCTACGGTGTCAGCAGCCAGGTGAAGGTGAGGAGGACACGTGGCCCGTGATCCAGACGCCATCGAGCGCGACATCGAGCAGGCGCGTGAAGCGCTGGCCAGCACGCTGGACCAACTGAGCGACAAGGCGAACCCGAAGCGGTTCGTCGAGTACGGCAAGTCCAGCCTGCAGGAGAAGCTCAGCGATCCGAGGGTGCGCTACGTGCTGATCGGCGTCGGTGCTCTCGTCACCGTTGCGGTGGTGCGCAAGCTGTTCCGCTGAGGTCCGTGGGCCTCTTGGATTGTGACGGTGTGCGGTAGGGCGGGTTCTGAAGCGGCGCAGCCGCTTAGCCCGCCCTCGCAACCGGCACCGCCGCGGGTTCTCAGGGGTCTTCTCGCGAGGACAGCCCCGACGTGGTGATTTGGCTTCATGATGTCGGGGATCCCACAGCGAGAAGGCGCCTGTAACTACCGCAGGGGGGCCGCTACCCGCACCGCTGTGCAAGACACTTCTGGAAACAGGTTTGCGGCCCAGAAGGCTTAGGAAACCGCGTCGCCCACTCGTACTTCGCCGGGTTTGGTGACGCGCATGATCACGCCGAACTTGTTGTCGTGGCGGTCGATGAGGTGGGTTTGCAGTTCCCGCCAGCGCTCGCGGCCGTCGGCGTCCCAGCTGGGCACCGCGCAGCGGATGCACGGCCCGGCGCGTTCCCCGATCACCGCCAGTTCCACGTCGCCCACGGTGAGCACGGTGTCGTGCTCCCAGGTCTCCTCGGCGAAGGCCGGCAGATCGGCGGTCACGTGGATGTTCGTGCGGAACCGGCGGAGATCGACGTCGGCGCCCAGCTCGTCGGAGAGCGCCACCCTGGAGGCCTCGAAGGTCACGAGCACGGTCGGCCCGCGGTCCTGTTGCCCGTCCGCGGCGCGCAGGCTCAGCGGGATGTCCAGCGAACCGGCGAGGGCATCGGCGAGCTTCGGGTCCGTCCAGGACCAGTCCGCGCCGTCCGGGCCTCGCAGGGTCGGTGGTTCGGCCGGGTCGGCGATGTCGCCGTAGCTCGCCGACCAGCTCAGCATCACCGCGTTCTGCCGCACCGTCAGCACCTTGCCCGAACGCTTGTCGCGCTCGTCGAGCAGCGCGTAGGCACGGTCGCCCGCCATGCCGCGGTCGTCGAATCGGGCCGCTTCGACGCGCTCACCGCGCAGCGACTTCACCGGCCAGCGATTGAGCTCCGTCACCGATCCCCGCGCCACGCAGACCTCCATTCACCGCGTGGCCTCACCCTAGCGCGTGATCTCGGTGCCCCGACTCCCGCGAACGGGGATCATCGCCGGGGCGCGGCGCTGTGGAGCAGCGGTAGCAGGGCCTCGTGCAGCAGCCGGTCGACGAAACCGGTGTCGAGCGGCTCGTCGGTGAGCATCAGGCGGTAGATCAGGCTCGCGCCGGCGAGTTCGACGACCGTGTCGATCGGCGAGTCGGCGCGGATCTCGCCGCGCTGCACGCCGCGCTCGATGATGCGGCGCAGCATGTCGCGCTGCGGCAGCAGGAAGGACTCGCGGAACGCTGCGGCCAGTTCGGGCTCGTGCGGGAGCTCGCCGACCAGCGCCTGCGCCGCCTTGCCGACCGGGCCGGTCAGGAACGACGCGAATCTGCGGAGGAAGTCGCCGAGGTCGGCCTCGATGGTGCCCTGGTCGGGTTCCGGGATGCTGCGGCGCACCAGCTGGGTGCAGGTGTCGATGACCAGGTCGAGCTTGGAGTCCCAGCGGCGGTAGATGGTGGCCTTGCCCGCCCGCGCGTGGGCGGCGACGGCGTCCATGGTCAACGCCCGGTACCCGACGTCGGCCAGCACCTCCATCGCGGCCTGGCGCAGCGCCGCGTCGCGGGTGGCATCGCGCGGGCGCCCCCGGCCGCTGGCCGACCGGTTCGTTTCGACGCTGGCCAACGCTGCTTCCTCCTCGCGTGCACTGCTCGCCGCTTTCACACCGGACATCCTAAGAGGAGATTTCGGGATGGGCTTGCGTGGCGGTGCGGGTAGCGGAACCTCAGAAGCCTTCTCGACTCCGGGATCCCCGACTTGAGTATGGTCCAATACACGGCGCTGGGGCTGTCCTCGCGAGAAGACTTCTGAGAACCCGCGGCGGTGCGAGCTGAGTCCCACACCGCATGTGGCTGGCGCCGCATTCTCAAAACGCCCCTAAGGTCCGAGCCGCTTTCGTCCACTGTGCACGCGATCGGGACGTTCCGCGCGGTCACCGGCCGCCGCGTGCGTGGCCCGTCGCGGCGGCCATGGCGCTGCGGGTCGCCTCGTCGGACAGGCCGTGCCTGGCCTGCAGGTATGCGCTGGTGAAGGCGAATCCGTCGCCGTCGAGCAGGTGGATCACGACGCGGCCCGCCTTGCTGGGCGCGAGTTGCTCGATGAACTGGTCTGCTTGGTCGCGCGCCGCGATCAGGCCCGGCGCGCGGGCGGTACGCCGGTCGGCTCCGGTCGTGACCGTGATCAGCCAGTCGTCGCCGTCCGGGACGTAGTCGGCCGTGATGTGTCCGCTTCCCATGAATGCCTCCGCCTCCGGCGTGCTCGGGCGTTCGTGTGACGTCGCGGACCGGTGCGGGCTGCGTCGATCGCCGTAGGCGCTGGGCAGCCGCTGGCAGGCCGGTCGCGCGTGGCCGTCGACTCTACGGGTTGCCCCGGTCGAGGTCTTCAGGACGGTCGATGTCGAAGCCCTCCGACACGTCATCGCAGGCCACCAGCGCGACTTCGCGGCCCTTGAGGTAGCCGCGCGCGCCGGCGTCGCCGGTGGCGGCCGCGCGGGCCCCGGCCCAGTGGTCGCGGCCGAACAGCACGGGGTGGGTGCGCGCGCCGTCGTGCGCGGCGGCGGCCAGGGCGCTCCGGCTCGCGAGCGCCGCGACCCGCCGCACCGCTTCCGGGCTGATGCCGGGCATGTCGACCGGCAGCACGAGGGCGGCGTCGGCATCGGTCGGGGCGAGCGCGTCGAGCGCGGTGCGCAGCGACGAGCCCATGCCGGTGGCCCAGTCCGGGTTGACCACGGCCGTCGCGCCGGTCAGCTCGGCCCGTTCGCGGACCTCGTCCGCGGCGGCGCCGAGGACGACCACGACGGGCGCGCACCCGCCCGCGGCCAGCACTCGCACGGCCCGGTCCACCAGCAGCGATCCGTGGTACTCCACCAGCGCCTTCGGCATTCCGAAGCGGCGTCCGGCACCGGCGGCCAACACGACTCCCGCGACTCCCACGCACGCACCGTACCCATCCGGAGAAGGCGGTGGAGGGCGCCTCTCGGGGAAAGGCGCCCTCCACCTGATTCCTGGTCGGGTGGCAGCTACTCGACCAGGGCCTCGACGCCCTCGACGCCGAAGTAGAAGGCGAAGACGATCGCCAGGATGCCGACGAACCAGCCGATCTCGCGCACCTTGCCGCGGGCGATCTTGATGACCGCGAACGCGACCAGGCCCGCGCCGATGCCGTTGGTGATCATGTAGGTGAACGGGATCACCGCGATGGTCAGGAACGCCGGGATCACGTAGTCCGGGTCGTCCCAGGGGATGTGCCGGACCTGGGCCATCATCAGCGCCCCGACGATCACCAGCGCGGGCGCGGCGGCCTGCGCCGGCACCACCGCGGCCAGCGGCGTGAACAGCAGTGCCGCGCAGAACAGCAGGCCGGTGACCACGCTGGCCAGGCCGGTGCGCGCGCCTTCGGCGACGCCGGTGGCCGACTCCAGGAACACCGTGTTCGGCGACGAGCCGGTGAGCCCGCCCGCCGCGGCGGCGATGCCGTCCACGGCCAGGATCCGGCCCATGCCCTCGACCTTGCCGTCCTTCACCAGCCCCGCCTCGGAGGAGACGCTGGTGATGGTGCCCATCGCGTCGAAGAACCCGGACAGCACGAGGGTGAACAGGAAGACGGTGGCCGCGATGCCGCCGGCCGCGGCGAACCCGCCGAACAGGTCGACGTCGCCGAACAGGCTGAAGTCGGGGCTGCCGACGACGTTATCGGGCAGCTCGGGGACGATCGTGCCCCACTGCTTCGGGTCGATGGCGAAGGCCGCGTTCGCCGCGATCGCCAGCACCGTGCTCACCGCGATGCCGATGAGGATCGCGCCGGGCACCCGCCGCGCCAGCAGCACCAGCATGATCAGCAGGCTGACGCAGAAGATCGCGATCGGCACGCCGACCAGGTGCCCCTCGGTGCCCTGGCCCATCTGGACCGGCACCGTGGTGTTGGCCGCGTCCGGCTTCCGGGTCACGAACCCGGCGCTGACCAGGCCGATCAGCGCGATGTAGAGGCCGATGCCGACGGTGAGCGCGGTTTTCAGCGCGGCCGGGATGGCGTTGATGATCTTCTCCCGGACGCCGCTGACGGCCAGGACGACGATCACGATGCCTTCGAGCACCACCAGCCCGAAGGCCTGCGCCCAGGTCATGGCGGGCGCGATGGTGAAGGCGACGACGGCGTTGACGCCCAGCCCGGAGGCCAGCGCCAGCGGCGCGTTGCCGACCAGGCCCATCATGATGGTCATCACGCCGGCGGTGGCCGCGGTGGCCGTCGTCAGCTGCTCGGGCGTCAGCTCGGCGCCGGTCGCGTCCGCGGACGCGCCGAGGATCAGCGGGTTGAGCATCACGATGTAGGCCATCGCGACGAAGGTGGTCAGGCCGCCGCGCAGTTCTCGGGAAAAGGTGGAACCGCGGGCGGTGATGCGGAAGAAGCGATCTAATCCGGAAGCGCCTGCGTCGGCGGATCTTTCCGGTTGCACTTGCTGGGTCATGCGTCCTCCCATGCCGGTGGGCGCCCCCGCGCGGCACTCGGATTCGGTGCCGCCCGGACTTCTTTCCGGCGTTTTCCGGGCAGGGGAGAGCCCGGCGGGAATTCGCCGAAATCGGTGCGGGGCGTTTGATCGATTGGTTTTCGCTGTCCCGGATCGGTTCATCGGGACGGCGGGCGGGCCCAGTTCCGGCGCAATGGCGGGAACTGTCGGTGCGGCCCGTCCGCAGGCTTCGGGCGACCCGGTCGTCGCTACCGATGCCTCTGCTCAGGACGTCGTCGTCGGAATCTTCTTGCTATCCGGGGAATTGCCGGATCGGATCGCGGTTCAGTAGTCGACGCGGTCGGACTTGCCGCGCCAGGCGTCGAAGGCGGCGTTGCGGGAGGCCATCTCCACCCGGACGACGGGCGTCGGGCACTTCGTCTCGGGATCCTCGAACGCGTCGTAGAAGGCGCGGTCGTCGAAGCCCGCCTCGGCGGCGTCGTCCCGGTCGGCGGCGAACAGCACCCGGTCGACCCGCGCCCACAGCGCCGAGGCCAGGCACATCGGGCACGGTTCGCACGAGGTCACCAGCACGCAGCCGTCCAGCTTGAAGGTGCCCAGCGCCCGGCAGGCGTTGCGGATCGCGGTCACTTCGGCGTGCGCGGTCGGGTCGAGGTCGACGGTCACCTTGTTGGTGCCCGTAGCGATGATCTCGCCGTCCCGGACGATCAACGCGCCGAAGGGCCCGCCGCCACTGTCCACATTGGTGGTGGCGAGGTCGATGGCCTGCGCCATCCAGTGCTGCTCGGCGCCCGTTGCGACGTCCACGGACATTGCTTTTCCTCCTGGGTTCTCTTCAGCAAGCGGCGGTAGCCGCTTGCGGTGTGGGACTCGGCCCGCACCGCGGCGGGTTCTCAGGGGTCTTCTCGCGAGGACCGCCCCGACCAGGTGAATTGGTCATTCATGAGGTCGGGAATTCCAAGCGAGAATGCCCTGTAACTTCCGCAGGGGCCGCTATCCGCACCGCCACGCAAATCACTTTGAAATTTTCTCCGGGTTTTCCGGTGATTCCGTTGGGATGCTGGGGCGACGGCCCGGCACCGCCGCCCCAGCTGGTCTGGTCACACGATGTGCTCGGGGGCCACCGGGGTGTGCGGGAGTTCCCTGCCGGTGGCGGCGCGGATGGCCGCCACCACGGCGGGCGTGGTCGAGATCGTCGGCGGCTCGCCGACCCCGCGCTGGCCGTAGACCGCGTTCGGGTCGGCGCGTTCGATCACGTCGATCTCCATCGGCGGCGTGTCGAGGATCGTGGGGATCAGGTAGTCGGTGAAGGAGGGGTTGCGGATGTGCCCGTCCACGACCTTGATCTCCTCCATCACCGCCAGTCCCATGCCCTGCGCGGTGCCGCCCTGGATCTGGCCGATCACCGCGTCCGGGTTGATCGCCTTGCCGACGTCCTGGGAGCAGGCCAGCTGCACGACCTTGACCAGGCCGAGATCGAGGTCGACGTCGACCACCGCGCGGTGCGCGGAGAACGCGTGCTGCACGTGCACCCGTTCGCTGCGGCCGCTCTCGTCCATCGGGAAGGTCTCCCGGTGGTGGTACTCGCGGGTTTCCTCGATGACGTCGTCGCCGAGGACCTCCACGAGGTCGGCCAGCACGCCGTGGGCCTCGGACACGACCTTGCCGCCCTGCAGGGACAGCAGCGCCGGTGCGACGTCGTAGCGCTCGGTGACCCGGGCGAACAGCGCCTCCCGCACCGCGTCGCAGGCCGCCTTGACGGCGCTGCCGGTGACCAGCGTCTGCCGCGAGGCGGAGCTGGAACCGGCCGGGCCGACGCTGGTGTCGTTCGGGTGGATGGTCACCCGCTCGACGCCGAGCTCCGACCGCGCGATCTGCTGCTGCACCGTCACCAGGCCCTGCCCGACCTCGGCCGCGGCGGTGTGCACCATGGCCGCCGGCTCGCCGCCGATGGCCTGCAACCGGACCCGCGCGGTCGAGAAGTCGTCGGCGCCTTCGGCGTAGCAGATGTTCTTGATCGTCACGCCGTAGCCGACGCCGCGCACCACGCCTTCGCCGTGCGTGGTGTTGGACGCCCCGCCGGGCATGTCCCGGATGTCCACCGGCCCGGTGCGCTCGTCGGGCATCGGCAGGTCCCGCACGCGCGCCAGCAGCTCGGCCACCGGGGCCGGGAAGTCCAGCACCTGACCGGTCGGGATCGAGTCGCCCTGCTCGATGGCGTTGGCGATGCGCAGGTCGACCGGGTCCATGCCCAGCGCGGCGGCGAGCTTGTCCATTTGGGACTCGTACGCGAAAGTCGGCTGCACCGCGCCGAGTCCGCGCATCGCGCCGCACGGCGGGTTGTTGGTGTAGAGCCCCCAACCCTCGATGTCGACGTTCGGCACCTTGTACGGCCCGGCGCCGAGGGTGGTGCCGTTGCCGACCACGACCGGCGTCTTCGAGGCGTACGCGCCGCCGTCGAAGTACTGCCGCGCCTTGACGTACACGAGCTTGCCGTCGCGGGTCGCGCCGTGCTCGTAGTACATCTTGGCCGGGTGCCGGTGCACGTGGCCGTAGAACGACTCCTCGCGGTTGTAGACCATCTTGACCGGTTTGCCCAGGTGCAGCGCCAGCATGCACACGTGCACCTGGATGGACAGGTCCTCCCGGCCGCCGAACGCGCCGCCGACGCCGGACATCGTCATCCGCACCTTCTCCGGCGGCAGCCCGAGCGCCCGCGCGGTCTGCCGCAGGTCGGAGTGCAGGTCCTGGGTCGCCAGGTACAGGTCGACGCCGCCGTCCTCGGCCGGGATGGCCAGCCCGGACTCGGGCCCCAGGAACGCCTGGTCCTGCATCCCGACGGTGTACACGCCGGAGACCACGACGTCGGCCGTCGCGTTCGGGTCGCCCTTGACGATCTTCTGGTGCCGCACCACGTTGCCGTCCGGGTGCAGCCTCGGCAGCGTGTCGTCGTGCGCGACGCGCTCGGCGTCGAGCACCGGCTCCAGCACCTCGTAGTCGACGACGATCTTCTCCAGCGCGCGCCGCGCCGTCTCCGGGTGGTCGGCCGCGACCAGCGCGACCGCCTCGCCCTTGTAGCGCACCACATCGGAGGCCAGCACCGGCTGGTCGGCGTACTTCAGGCCGAAGCAGTTGTCGCCGGGCACGTCCCCGGCGGTGAGCACGGTCTGCACGCCGGCCATCGCCATCGCCGGCCCGATGTCGATCGAGCGGATCCGGGCGTGCGGGTGCGGACTGCGCAGCGTCGCGCCCCACAGCATGTCCTCGGCCCACAGATCCGAGGAGTAGGCGAACTCGCCGCGCACCTTGATGGCGCCGTCCGGGCGCAGCGGGGATTCGCCGATGCCGCCGCCGATGGCGTCGTTGAGCTCCTGAGGACTGCGAGCAGGCGCATGGCTACTGCTCATGCGGACACCTCCGGTGTGAAAACCTGTTTCCAAACGCGTTCTGCGTGGCGGTGCGGGTAGCGGAACCTGAGAGGCCTTCTCACTCCGGGATCCCCGACTTGTGTATGGACCAATACGCGGCGCCGGGGCTGTCCTCGCGAGAATGCCTCTCAGAACCCGCGGCGGTGCCGGTTGCGAGCGTGGGCTAAGCGGCTGCGCCGCTTCAAAGGCAAAACCCGAGCTCGACAACAGGTTTCTAGGAAGGAAACTTGCGCCGGATCGGTTCGCGCCGTTCATGACGCCTCCCGGGTGCGGATCCGGGCGCTCGCCCGGTCGAGTTCGTGGGTGAGTTCGGCCTCCGACACCGGCATCAGCCGGCCGTCGTCGACCACGACGCTGCCGCCGCGCAGCAACCGCTCCAGCTTCGGCAGGCGGCCGAGCACCAGGGCGGCCACCGGGTCGGCGATGCCCGCGTGGTCGAGGCCGCCGAGCCGCCAGACCGCGATGTCGGCGAGCTTGCCGTTCTCCAGCGAACCCAGCTCGTCGTCGCGGCCGAGGCACCGCGCGCCGCCACGGGTGGCGAGCCGCAGCGCGTCGCGGACCGACAGCGCCTCCGGCCCGTAGCGGGCGCGGGCGGTCAGCAGGGCTTGGTGCATCTCCTCGCCGAGGCCGCCGGCCTCGTTGGAGGCGACCCCGTCGACCCCCAGCCCGACGGGGGCACCGGCGTCCAGCAGCGGCCGCACCGGCGCGATCCCGGCGCCGAGCCGGCCGTTGGAGCTGGGGCAGTGCGCCGCGCCGGTGCCGGTCTCACCGAGCCGGGCGATGCCCTTCTCGGACAGGTGGATCGTGTGCGCCAGCCATACGTCCGGCCCGAGCCAGCCCAGGTCGTCGGCGTACTCGACCGGCGTGCGGCCGAACTCGGCCCGGCACTGCTCCTCCTCGTCGGTGGTCTCGGCGAGGTGGGTGTGCAGCCGGACCCCGTTGCGGCGCGCCAACTCCGCGGCCTGGCGCATCAGGTCGGTGCTGACCGAGAACGGCGAGCACAGCCCGACCGCGACGCGCACCTGCGCGCCCGGGTTCGGGTCGTGGAACCGGTCGATCGCCTCCTGAGTGCCGGCCAGCGCGGCGTCGAGGTCCTCGACGACCGAGTCCGGCGGCAGGCCGCCTTGCGAGCGGCCCCGGTCCATCGAGCCGCGCACCGCGTGCAGCCGCACGCCGATCCGCTGGGCCGCCGAGACCACGGCGCCGAACACGTCGCCGCCGCCGCGCGGGAAGACGTAGTGGTGGTCGGCGGCGGTGGTGCAGCCGGACAGGGCCATCCGGGCCAGGCCCGCCGACGCCGCGGCGTGCGTGATCTCCTCGTCGATGCCCGCCCAGACCGGGTACAGCTCGGTCAGCCAGCCGAACAGCGTCGCGTCCGCCGCGTAGCCGCGGGTGGCCCACTGGTACAGGTGGTGGTGGGTGTTGATCAGGCCGGGAGTGACCAGGCAGCCGGACGCATCGATGCGCCGCACCGGGCCCTGCTGGGCCGGCGCGGAACCGGGGCCGACCGCGACGATGCGGTCACCCTCGACGACGACGTGGCCCTCGGTGAACTCGGTGCCCGAGTCGTCGACGGTGACCACGGCGCCACCCTCGATGACGGTCCGGCTCATGCCATTCCGCCTCTCCGCGATTCGCAGTGGTGGTTGCGTCCGGGACCGATTTCGCGTTTCGCGGTTGTTTGTGGTCGGGTTGCGTCGCGGTCCCCTGAGGTGCGGTTGCGCAGCACTCGGGTTGACAGAGGGCTGCTCATGCCATTCCGCCTCTCCGCGATTCGCAGTGGTGGTTGCGTCCGGGACCGATTTCGCGTTTCGCGGTTGCTTGTGGTCGGGTTGCGTCGCGGTCCCCTGAGGTGCGGTTGCGCAGCACTCGGGTTGACAGAGGACTGCTCATGCGTTTGCCTTCCGCTCCGCAGCTTTCCGCTGGGCGGCGAGCCGGACGGCGTCCATGATCTTTTCGTAGCCGGTGCAGCGGCACAGGTTCCCGGCCAGCGACTCGCGGATCTCCGCGTCGGACGGGTCCGGCTTCCGGTTCAGCAGGTCGTGCGTCTGCACGAGCAGGCCCGGCGTGCAGAAACCGCACTGCACGGCACCGGCCTCGACGAACGCCTCCTGCACCTCGTCCAGCTTCTCGCCGTCGGCGAGGCCTTCCACGGTGCGCACCTCGCGGCCCTCGGCCTGCCCGGCCGCGACCAGGCACGAACACGCCGGCACGCCGTCCAGGTAGACCGTGCAGGAGCCGCATTCGCCCTGCTCGCAAGCGTTCTTCGAGCCCGGCAGGCCCAGCCGCTCGCGCAGCACGTACAGCAGGCTCTCGCCCTCCCACACGCCGTCGGCCTCGTGCGGTTGTCCGTTGACGGTGAACTTCAGGCGCATTCCTGCCTCCCGGAACAGTGGTCGTTCCAGACCCAGGACAGGGTCCGGCGGGCCATCACGGCCAGCGCGTGGCGGCGGTAGTCGGCGGTGCCGCGCACGTCGTCGATCGGCGACGCGGCCTGCGCGACCAGCTCGCCGAACCGGCGGGCCACCGACTCCTCCAACGGCCGCCGTTGCTCCCAGTCGAGCTCGGCGCTCAGGAACTCTTCGGCCGCGAGCGCGCGCAGCGGCGTCGGGGCGGCCGAGCCGATCCCGGTGCCGACCTGCTTGCGGTCGGGGTGCAGCGCGATCGCGAAGGTGCACACCGCGATGACCATCGCGTTGCGGGTGCCGACCTTGGAGAACTGCTGCGCGCCGGTCGCCGGGGCGATGTGCACGGCGGCGATCAGCTCGTCCTCGGCCAGCGCGTTGCGCTTGACGCCGGTGAAGAACTCCGTCGCCGGGATCAGCCGCTTGCCGCGCACCGACTCGACCTCGATCCGCGCGTCGGAGGCCAGCAGCGGGGGGTGGCCGTCGCCGGCGGGGGAGGCGGAGCCGAGGTTGCCGCCGAGCGTGCCGCGGTTGCGGATCTGCGGCGAGCCGACGGTGCGGCTGGCGATGGCCAGGCCCGGCACCCGGTCGCCGAGCTCGTTGATCAGGTTGGTGTAGGGCAGGCCCGCGCCGATGCGCAGCTCCCCGCCCTCCTCGGACCAGCCGGTCAGCTCCGGGACGCCGGTGAGGTCGAGCAGGGTGCTGGGGCGGCGGTGGTCGAAGTTGATCTCGACCATCACGTCGGTGCCGCCGGCGATCGGCGTCGCATCCGGATGCGCGGCCTTGGCTTCGAGCGCCTCCCGCCACGAGGCGGGGCGGAGGAATTCCACGGTTGTACTCCTTGTCACGGCCGGTGAAAAGGTGTGAGTCAGTACACAGCCGGGGAGTAGTCGGTGACTAGCGGTGGAAGGCCCGAAAAAGCCTTTCGGTGGGCGGACGGGAGTTGTATGTTTCTCCAAACGCGCGGAGCACCGGTGCGCCGTTCAGGCCACCCGGCCGAAACATCGCGGAGCTCCGCACTGGAAACAGGTGGCTGCCTCGCGCCGGCAGCGGGATCCGAGGTGCGCAGGTGCAGCTGAACGATCTTCTCGCCGATCCGGAACTCGGACTGGTGCTGCTCAACGGCGCGGAGAAGATGGCCCGCCCGGTCCGCGGCGTCTACATCACCGACCTGCTGGATCCCCGGCGCTACCTGCACGGCGGCGAGCTGGTGCTCAGCGGCCTGATGTGGCGCAACGAGCCGGCCGATTCGGAGGCGTTCGTCGCCGCGCTGGTCGACGCCGGGGTGGCGGGCCTCGCCGCGGGCACCGCGCGCCTCGGCCACGCCCCGCCGGACCTGGTCGAAGCGTGCCGGCGGCACGGCCTGCCCGCCTTCGAGGTGCCGCTGACGGTCAGCTTCAACGCGCTCGCCGACCGCATCCAGCGCCGCTCCGCGCCGCGCCGCGAGCTGGTCTCCGCGGTCGCCGGCGGCGCCGACCTCGACCAGGTGCTGCGGATGGCGGCCGACGAGCTCGGCACCGACTGCTGGGTGCTGTCCGCGGTCGGCTGGATCGTCGGCGGCACCGCCGACCTGCCGGAGAAAACCCGCTGCGCGGCGCTGCGGGAGTTCGCGACCGGCCGCCTCCCGCGCACCGTGCGACCGGGCGACGCGCACGTGCTGTGGCCGGTGGAGTCCGGCATCGAGCCGCCCGCCGCCGGCTGGTTCGTGCTGGCGCGCGGCGACGTCGCCGACTGGGACGAGGAGAAGGAAGCCATCGCCACCGACCTGGGCACGGTCGTGGCGCTGCTGCGCGCGCGGGTGGACGAGGCCCGCCGGATCGCGGGTCGTTCGGTGGAAGCGGCCCTGCGGCGGCTGCTCGACGGCACCTCCACGCAGGCTGAGGTCGCGGCGCGGCTGGAGACCGCGGGACTGCCGACCGCCGAGCCGCTGCGGGCGGTCGCGCTCAGCGTCGGCGACCCGGCCGAGTCGACGACGCTGCTGCGCGAGATCGCCGCGGCGACGGGCATGGCGTCGGTCACGGCGCCGCTCGGCGAGGGTGCGACGGCGTTGTTCGTCGACGACGAAGTCCACCTGGCGGAGCTGGACGCGCTGCTGCGCCGCATCGCCGCCGAGACGGAGCCCGGCCTCGGAAAGCGGCGGCTGGCGGTCGGCGTCAGCGACGTCAGCCCGGCGACGGCGCTGCGCGGAGCGCTGGAGGAGGCGGGCTACGCGCGGCGGCTCGCGCAGCAGCGCCGGGGGCGCGCCGAGGTCGTCGCGGCGGCGGAGCTCGCGTCGCACGAGGTGCTGCTGGCGTCGGCGCCCGACGAGCTGCGCCGCTCCTACCGCCAGCGGTTGCTCGCGGACCTGATCGCGTACGACTCGGCGCACAACTCCGACCTGGTGCGCACTCTGCGGACCTTCCTCGACTGCTCGGGATCGTGGTCGCGCTGCGCCAAACAACTCCACGTGCACGTGAACACGCTGCGCTACCGGATCCAGCGGATCGAGGAGATCACCGGCCGGGACCTCGCCGACTTCCCGTCCCGAGTGGACTTCTACCTCGCCCTCGAACTCGACCGCGAGCCCGCCGAGTAGCGCGGCGGGGCCGTTGCGGGCCGCTCCCGCGAACCGGCGCCGCGATCACGGGAAGTCCTATTTCGACCACGCAACGCGACGACATCGGCGCGGTCCCGTGGGGGTGCTCACACTCGGTTCCGCTGTCCGGGGGAAGGGCCGGGCGCGGTTCGAAATCTGTGCGTGAGCGGGGTACTGTGCTTGGTCGCGGTCGCGCTCCGAGGACGCGCGCCCCCGGCGGTCGGACCCCGGGGAGAACCCAGCCCCACCAGCCGAGACGGAGGTACCGGGATTGACCGATCTGTCCGCCACCACCGGTGTGACGGACCGCCCGAGCGGCACCGCGCAGCAGACCGAATCCGCCGCGCCGGACGCGATTTTGCAGTTCCTCGACCGGCAACGCCCCGAAACCCCCTGCCTGGTCATGGATCTGGCGCAGGTGCGCGACCGCTACCGGCAGTTGCGAACCGCCCTGCCGGACGCCCGGATCTGCTACGCGGTCAAGGCCAATCCCACCCCCGAAGTGGTCGGTGAACTGGTCGGCCTGGGGGCCTCCTTCGACGTCGCCAGCCCCGGCGAGATCGACCTGTGCCTCGCCAAGGGCGCGGCCCCGGAGTCCATCTCCTACGGCAACACCATCAAGAAGCGCCGCGACGTCGCCCGCGCCTACGAGCAGGGCGTTCGCCTGTTCGTCACCGACAGCGCCGCCGACCTGGCCAACATCGCCGAGGTCGCGCCGGGTTCGCGGGTGTTCTGCCGGGTCCTGGTGGACAACAAGGGATCCCGCACCCCGTTCGGCCGCAAGTTCGGCTGCTCGCCGGAGACCGCCGCGCAGCTGCTGCGGCGCGCGCAGGAACTCGGCCTGGACGCCTACGGCGTGTCGTTCCACATTGGATCGCAGCAGCTGGAACCCGCCGCGTGGGAGCTCGGGATCAGCGCCGCCCGGCGGGTTTTCGAGGACTGCGCCGCGCACGGCGTGCGGCTGCGGATGGTGAACCTCGGCGGCGGATTGCCCGCCGGCTACACCGAATCAGCGCCGCCGCTGGCCGACTACGTGCGCCGCATCGAGGAGTCGCTGGACCGCAACTTCGGCGCCCAGCGGCCGGAACTGCTCATCGAGCCGGGGCGCTTCATCGTCGGCGACGCGGGCGTGCTGCGCAGCGAGGTCGTGCTCGTCAGCGACGCCGTCGACGGCGACCGCAGCTGGGTCTACCTGGACATCGGCCGCTACAACGGGCTCGCCGAAACGGAAGGCGAGGCCATCACCTACCGGCTGCGCACCTCCCGCGACGGCGACCCGCGCGGCCCCGTGGTGCTCGCCGGGCCGACCTGTGACGGCGACGACGTGCTCTACCAGCGCACCCGGTACGAGCTGCCGCGAACGCTGCGCGGCGGCGACTGGGTCGACCTGCTCAGCGCGGGCGCGTACACCGCGAGCTATTCATCGGTGGGTTTCAACGGATTCACCCCGCTACCCACGTATTGCGTCGACGGCGACGAACAGCCGTGATCGCCTCGGCAACTCCGAGAAGCCGACACCGAGCAGTGCCGACTGGTGCTGAACTCTGCGAAATGATGGGAGGTCGATAGATGTCCGTTGACACCGGGACGCCGGTTGGGTTGTTCACCGGCCAGCATGTCCTTGCCGAGCTGGAGGGCGTTGATCCGGATCTGCTCGACGACGAGCAGTTCCTGCGGGAGACGCTGCACGACGCGTTGAGCCGGTCGCACGCCACCGTGTGCCAGATGATCGCCAAGCGGTTCGAGCCGCAGGGTGTCACCGTGTTGGCGTTGCTGTCGGAGTCCCACGCTTCGCTGCACACTTACCCGGAGGACGGCTCGATCTTCATCGACGTCTTCACCTGCGGGCACACGGCCCAGCCGGAGCACGCGGTCAAACTGCTCGCCGAGGCGCTGAAACCGGCCTCGCAGAACATCCAGACCATTCAGCGAGGCCGCGACTACGCCGGCCTGGCTTCGTGACATCGCCAAGACAATAACGAGCGCGTTTTGCGCAGGTGATCCCGTGGCGGAACCTCAGACGCCGACTCGGTCCGGGATCCCCGACGTCCAATGCACCACGTCGGGGCAGGTTCTCCCAGAGAACCCCGGCGGGGTGGGCACGGTCCGAGAACCCGCGGGTGGTCACCGTGCGTGCGTGGGCTGAGCGGTTCCGCCGCTTAGCAGACATGCCTTACCAGGCAAGCCGAATCAAGGAGGAGCACCGTTGATCGAACTCGACGGGCACCGGTGGATCAAGGAGCCGATGGGCGACGACCTGCAGCGCCTGTGGCGGGTCGACGAGGTGCTGTGGGAAGGCGACACCGACTACCAGCACGTCGTCATCGGCCGCACCGGGCAGGGTGTTTCGCTGTTCTGCGACGACGACCGGCAGAGCACCGAGTTCTCCCAGCTGGTCTACCACGAAGCGATGATGGTCCCGGCGTTCCTGCTCGCCGCGCAGGTCGAGCGGGTGCTGATCATCGGCTCCAGCGAGGGCGTGGCCAGCCAGCTGGCGGTCGCGGCCGGGGCCGGCCGGGTCGACCACGTCGACATCGACGAGCAGTGCGTGCGCGTCTGCGCCGAGCACCTGCCGTACGGCTACAGCACCGAGGAGCTCGGCCGCGTCGAGCAGGGTGACGGGCCGATCAAGCTGCACTACGCGGACGGCTGGGGCTTCCTCGACCAGGCGCCGCCGGAGGGCTACGACATCGTCGTCGTCGACCTGCCCGACGAGCGGGCCGACGACGCCGACGGCCAGCACAACCGGCTGTACGGCCTGGAGTTCATCCAGCGCTGCCAGGCGGTGCTCGCGGCCGGTGGCGTGGTCGCGGTCCAGGCCGGCTGCCCGACGGTGTGGCGCAACGAGACGCTGATCCGCGCCTACAACCGGTTCCAGTCGCTGTTCGACACCGTGGCCTACTTCGGCTCCGACGAGCACGAGTGGGCGTTCCTGTTCGGCCGGGTCGAGCCGATCGACGACCCGACGAACGTGATGCTGGAGGCGTTCTCCAAGTCCGCTTACCAGCCGGAGACGATCGACGAGGCCAGCCTCATCGGCTGCACCGTCCCGCCGTACTCCGTCCGCAACCAGGCCTGACCCTTCCGCAATACGGAACTCCAGTTCCATCGACCGCAATTTCAATGGGCTTGCACCGCCGCGGGTTCTCAGAGGCTTCCTGGCGAGGACGGCCCCTCCGCCGTGTATTTGTGGAATACATCAGGAGGGGCATCCACAGACCAGGGAGCCTCTGAGGTTCCGCTACCCGCACCGCCACGCAAATCGAGGTTGGAAAGACCTCGTTGAAATCGCGGCCTAGAGCGAGCCGAAGTAGGGGTGGCGGCCCGGGTTGCCGTCGCGGGGGATGAACCACTGGGCGAAGGCCACGCCCCGCGAGCGCAGCTCGGCCTCGACCTTGGAGACCTGCTCCGCCACCTCCGGCTCCGCGTCCTCCGACAGCGGCAGGTCCACCTCGTAGAGCTCGTCGTGGTCGACGTCGCCGAAGGCCCGCCCGGCGAAGGCGGCGAACACCGTCTCGCTTTCGTCCCAGCTCATCAGCTCGGCGGCCTCCAGCACCACGCGCGCCTCGTTGACCACCAGCCGCAACGCCAGCGCCTCGGCGACCGTGCGCGGCGGAGTCCAGTCCGGCTCCGTCAGCCGCACCGCGACCGCCGCCGACGACAGCACGAAAGCGCGGGCGAAGAACGCGTCGTAGCGGTGGTCGTAGCAGGGCGGCAATTCCTCCAGCACCAGCAGCCCGACCGCGTCGGCCACCGTCGCGTTGTTCACCGCCAGGGCCAGTTCGTCGTAGAAGATCTCGTCGGTGACCACCCGCACCGCGTGGATCAGCGCCCCGGCGGCCAGCACGTGGGTGTCCGGATCGGCACCGAACGTGCTCGCCTCGAACGCCCGCAGCTGCGGAGCCAGCTCGGTGAGCCGGGCGCGCCAGTGCTCGGCGTCCATCGCGGGCTCGGCGGAGGTCTCCAGCGCCTCCTCGACCGCCGCCTCCAGCTCCTCGTTGACGTCCGACGCCGCCGCGAGCCGCTGGTTGAACTCGTCCTCGGTGATCCGCACCTCCGAGTGCGCCACCGACCAGCCGGTGAGCACCTCGCTCTCGCCGATCAGCTCGTCGAGCACCGAGGCGGCGGCTTCCTCGGCCGCCAGCAGCGACGGCGCGTCGAGTGCCAGCACCACGCTCGCGCCGGTCAGGTGCACCGTGATGCGGTAATCGAGGACGTCGATGTCGGCATCCCCTGGGCCGGAGACCCCCTCGACCAGCGCGAGGTGGCGGTCGAGCACGGCCGCTATCCCCTCCTGCTGCAGCGCGTCGAGCTCCACGACCTCGGTCGGCGGCGCGAGCTCCGCTGTCACCGCATAGTCCACCGCTTCTCGCCCTCTCCTCGACGGTTGGTCGGCATGTTACGTCGTCCGGCAGGCGAGGACCCGTCAGCCGATCGAGGGCCCCTCATCGGCCATGATGAACCACGTGACGACGACTGTGGCCGTATTCGGCAGCTGCAACATGGACCTGGTGGCCTACGTCGGGACGGCCCCGAAGCGCGGCGAGACGGTGCTGGGGCGGGAGTTCCACACGGTGCCCGGCGGCAAGGGCGCCAACCAGGCGATCGCTGCGGCCAAGGCGGGCGCGGCGGTGCGCATGATCGGCGCGGTCGGCGAGGACGAGTTCGGCGCCCAGATCCGCGACACCCTGCGGAAATCCACTGTGGACGTCACAGGGGTGCGCACGGTGCCGGGGCGCAGCGGCACGGCGCACATCGTGGTGGACGACGAGGGCGGCAACTCGATCGTCGTGGTGCCGGGCGCCAACGCGACCGTCGACGGGCTCGCCGACGGTGACGAGGAATTGATCGCCGGATCGCGGAGTTTGCTGCTGCAGCTGGAGATTCCGCTCCCCGGCGTGGCCGCGGCCGCGGCGGCCGGGCGCCGCAACGGGGTGCGCGTGGTGCTCACGCCGGCCCCGGCGGTGCCGTTGCCCGCGGAAATCCTGTCGAACGTGGACCTGCTGGTGCCCAACGAGCACGAGGCGGCGGTCCTGGCGGGCGACGACGACCCGCACCGCGCGCTCGCCGCGCTGCTGGAGCTGGTTCCGGAAGTGTTGATCACGCTCGGTGCCCGCGGCTCGCTCTACGGCAACCGCGACGGCGCGCGCGTGGAGGCGCCCAGCTTCCCGGTCGACGCCGTGGACACCACGGCTGCGGGCGACACCTTCGTCGGCGTGCTGAGCGCAGCGCTGGGCGAGGGCGCCGAGATGCCCGAGGCACTGCGGCTGGCTTCCGCCGGTGCGGCGGTGTCGGTGCAGCGCAACGGGGCCAGCAGCTCGATGCCGACCCGTCAGGAAATCACCGACTTCTTGGCCTCTGCATAAGAGATTCACCGTGACAATTACTGCACGTTCACGACCGCGTTACGAGGAGTCATTGCGTGAGTTTCACGGGCGGCCGGATTGGTCCCGAGTTCGAACCGGCCGCCCGTGGCACGTGCTCACTGAGCGTTGTCGTACGCCTCGACGACCTCCGCCGGAATGCGGCCCCGGTCGGAAACCTGCATGCCCTGATTCCGGGCCCATTCCCGAATGGCCTGGTTGCGTTCGCGGTCGGCCGCGGTCGGCGTCGCCGAGGGCTTGCCGGGCTTGACGGCGACGCGCTTGCGGCCACCGGTCTTCCGCGCGTTGGCCACGAAAGACGCCAGCGAGTCGCGGAGTTTGGCCTCATTTTCGGTGGACAGGTCAATTGCGTAGTTCACCCCGTCCAAGGCGAACTCGACAGTGCTGTCGGCTGCTGTGCCGTCGACGTCGTCGACGAGCTGAACGGTGACTTTCTGCGCCACGGTAACCCTCGATTCCGGCTCGATTCCCCGTCTTCTCCACGCGCCTCGTGCGGAGAAGAGCGAGCGAACAATAAACGATCGGCGCAAGAATGATCCAGCCGCGGCCGGAATTTCCTGCGATGTGCGCTGGATTACTTTCCAGGATTGCCCCGCAGCGGTTACTGTCAGTTGGTGGTCGGGCGCTCGCCGGCGTGTGACGTGGCGCGTGACCCGCCCGGCGGTTATCGACAGGTCGCCGAGTTGTTCTATGGTTAAGTACGAGACAACAGCGATGCCGCGTGCTACAACGTGGTCAGGGCTCGCAGTAGTCTTACCTGCAAGTGTCGCGGATCGAGGCGGGGCACGTTCCCGAGACAGGTGATCATGGCCGAGCGGATTCAGGTCGAACTCGTCGATGACATCGACGGGTCCACAGCCAACCACACCGTCACCTTCGCACTGGATGGTGTGACGTACGAAATCGACCTGAACGACAAGCACACCAAGCAACTCCGGGCCGTGCTCGATCGCTACATCAAGGCCGCGCGGGCGCCCAAGCCGGAGCCGGTGCGCAGCACCCGCCAGCAGGAGCGCGAAGAGGAACAGGCCCGGCAGGCCAACAAGCAGCTGACTGAGCAGATCCGCGGTGCCGCGCAGCGCACCCGCGAGCACCTCAGCAAGAAGGCCGCCGAGCCCGAACCGGAGTCCGCCGAGCAGCCGGAGCCGGTCGAGCAGTCGGAGCCGGTCGAGAAAACGCTCTTCGACGCGACGCCGGCCGAAGAAGCGAAGTCGGACGCCGCCCGCGTGCCGGCCGTTTCGCTGCCGACGTTCTCCTCCGCCGTCGACTGAGCTCGCCGGGCAGGTTCGGCGAGACCGCGCTCATTTCGGCCTGACGCCATGCCGTGACCGAATTCCGCAAGATGCCGGAATGATCACGGATCTGGACACGCCCGGTCCGGTCAAAATACGGTGCTCGCGTTTACCCCGGCGGCAGACGGGAGACGCGAGTGGCGGATCGCGGCAGACGAGGCGTGCTGGTGGCGCTGGCCACCGCGATCGCCGCGACCGGCTGCGCCCCGCTGGTGGACGTCGAGCAGACGGCCGCCGAGGTGCGCTCCTCCGTGCAGGCCCCGACGGTGCGCGGTGGCGAGGCGGTGATCGCGCTCGACCAGGAACCGGACAAACTCGACCCGACGCTGGCGTCGACGCTGGCCAGCCGCCAGATCTTCACCAGCATGTGCGAGAAGCTCTACGACGTCGACGAATCCGTCCGCCTGGTGCCGCAATTGGCCGCCGCGCTGCCGCAGATCTCCGCCGACGGCCGGGAACTCACGATCCCGCTGCGCACCGGGGTGCTGTTCAACGACGGCACCCCGCTCGACGCGTCCGCGGTCAAGAAGAGCCTCGACCGGCACCGCGAGCTCAAGGGTTCGGCCCGCAAGACCGAGCTCAACGCGGTCGAATCGGTGGCGGTCGTGGACCCGAGCACGGTACGGCTCACCCTGTTCCGGCCCTACGCCCCGCTGACCAGCATGCTCGCCGACCGCGCCGGCATGATCATGTCCCCGGCGAAGCTCGACGAACGCGGCGCGGACTTCACCGACGACCCGGTCTGCGTCGGACCGTTCCGGTTCACCGAACGCGTCGCGCAGGACCGGATCGTGCTGGACCGCAGCGAGTTCTACTACGACCGCGACCGCGTCCGGCTGGACCGGCTGGTGTACCGAACGGTCCCCGACGACAACATCCGGATGGCCAACCTGCGCTCCGGCGAGTTCGACGTGATCTGGGAGGTGCCCACTCCCGAAGTGCCGATCCTGTTGCGGGACAACGGAATCGTGCTGCTCAACCAGCCGACGCTGCAGTACTACGGCATCACCGTCAACGTGCGCAACGTCGGCGGCGAGACCGGCGAGGTGACCGGCCCGCTCGCCGACGATCCCCGGCTGCGGGAAGCCCTTTCGCTGGCCGTCGACCGGCGCACGCTCAACAAGATCGCCTTCAACGGGCTGTTCCGGGCCGCCTGCGGGCCGATCCCGGACAGCAGCGAGTACGCTACCCCGAAGACCCAGGAATGCCCGCCGCACGACCCGGAGCGGGCCCGCCGGCTCATCGCCGAGACCGGCGTGCGGACGCCGGTGCGGTTCGAGATGACGCTGGCCAACGACCCGACCCAGCTCCGGGCGGGCCAGGTCATCCAGGCGATGGCCGCCCAGGTGGGCTTCGACGTGGTGCTGCGCCCGACCGAGTCGGCCACCGCGATCAGCGAGGCGCGGCAGGGCCGCTTCCAGACCTTCTTCGTCGGCTGGTCCGGTCGGCCCGACCCGGACGGCAACATCGCGGCCTTCCACACCGAAGGCGGCTCGCAGAACTACAGCGGTGACTTCAGCCCCGCCACCGACGAGCTGATCGAGCAGGCCGGCAGCGAGCAGGACGTGCCCCGGCGCCGGGCCCTGTACGAGCAGATCGTCGACGACCTGCACCAGCGCAACAACGTCGTCTACCTCTACCGCACGCAGTACTACACCGCGCACACCGCGCAGCTCGCCGGCGTCGAGACCTTCCCCGACGGGATCATCCGGATGAAGTCCGCGGGCCACGTCCAGGCGGGGAGATGACATGCGCAGCTACGCGCTCCACCGGATCCTGCAGTCCGCGGTGACCCTGGTGCTGGTGTCGCTGGTGGTGTTCGCGGGGCTCCGCGCGCTGCCCGGCGACCCGGCCGTCGCGATCGCCGGCATCGAGGCCGACGACGCGGTGATCGCGGAGATCCGCCGCGCCCACCTGCTCGACGAGCCGATCCACGTGCAGTACGCGGCCTGGCTCGGCCGCGTGCTGCAGGGCGATCTCGGCGAATCGGCCCAGACCGGCCTGCCGATCGGCGACATCGTCCTCACCCGGCTGCCGGTGACCCTCGAACTGGCGGTGCTGAGCCTGCTGTTCGCCGCGCTGATCGGCCTGACCGCCGGGGTGCTCAGCGCGGTGCGCCGCGGCACCGCGGTGGACTGGCTCGGCAACGGCGCGTCGCTGTTCGGGCTGTCCATCCCGAACTTCTGGCTCGGCCTGATGTGCGTCCTGGTGTTCGCCGTCTGGCTCGGCGTGCTGCCCGCCTCCGGCTACGTCCCGTTCACCGAGTCGCCGCTGGGCAACCTGCAACGGCTGATCCTGCCCGCGTTCGTGCTCGGCAGCGGCCTGGCCGCGGTGCTGATGCGGCAGATGCGGTCGTCCATGTTGGACGCTTTGGGCTCGGACTACGTGCGGACCGCGCGCGCCAAGGGAGCCGGGGAGTGGCGGGTGGTCGGTATCCACGGCCTGCGCAACAGCCTGATCACGGTCCTGACGATCCTCGGCCTGCAGCTCGGCACGCTGATCTCCGGCGCCGTGGTCACCGAGCAGATCTTCGTGCTGCCGGGCTTCGGCAAATTGATGGTCGATGCCGTGTTCACCCGCGACTACCCGGTGATCCAGGCGGCGGTGCTGGTCTCCGCGACCGGCTACATCCTGGTGAACCTGCTCGTCGACCTGCTGTATTCGGTGGTGGATCCGCGAATCCGAGTCGGTGGAGGTGCCGGATGACCCAGGCGGATCTGCCGCGGGTGAGCGGCTCGCGACGGGTGCTCCGCCGCCTGCTGCGGCACCGCACCGGCGTCGTCGGGCTCGTGCTGTCGGCTCTGTTCGTGCTGGTGGCGCTGGCCGCACCGGTGATCGCGCCGGTGGACCCGGCGGCGGTGGACTTCGACCAGGTCCTCCAGCAGCCGTCGCTCGCGCTGCCGCTGGGCAGCGACGAGCTCGGCCGCGACCAGCTCGCGCGCGTCATCTACGGCATCCGCGCGTCGATCGTGGTCGGCGTGCTGTCCGTCCTGCTCGCGGTGGTCGTCGCGGTGCCGCTCGGCCTGATCGCCGGCTACTACCGCGGCTTCGCCGACACCGTCGTCTCGCGCCTCACCGACACCCTGCTGGCATTCCCGTTCCTGGTGCTGGCCGTCGGCCTGGCCGCGGTGCTCGGCGCGTCGATGGTGAACGCGGCCATCGCGATCGGCCTGTCGCAGGTGCCGAACCTGATCCGCGTCATGCGCGGGGAGGCCCTGCGGCTGGCCGGCGAGGACTACGTGGCCGCCTCCGTCGCGGCCGGCGCGCGCGGTACGACCGCGATGTTCCGGCACATCCTGCCCAACGCGGTGAACGCGCTGCTGATCCAGATCACGGTCGCCATCCCGCTGGCGATCATCGGCGAGGCGCTGCTGTCGTTCCTGGGGCTGGGCGTGCAGCCGCCGGAGGCGTCGCTCGGCGTGATGCTGTCGGCCGCGCAGACGTACCTCGCGCAGGCGCCCTGGCTGGTGGTCTTCCCCGGCCTGGCGGTCGTGCTCGCGACGCTCGCCTTCAACCTCCTCGGCGACGGCCTGCGCGACGCCCTCGACCCGAAGGGGCAGCGATGAGCGACGTGCTTTCCTTCACCGACCTGCGGGTGCGCTTCCGCGCCGAGGACGGCGTCGCGGAGGCGGTCCGCGGCGTCAGCTTCGGCATCGCGCCCGGCGAGATCCTCGCGGTGGTCGGCGAGTCCGGCTCCGGCAAGAGCGTCACCGCGATGTCCGCGCTCGGGCTGCTCGCACCGACCGCGGAGGTCACCGGGCGCATCGAACTGGACGGCGCCGAGCTGAGCGTGCGGGACCTGCGGCGGATCCGGGGCAAGCAGCTCGCGATGGTCTTCCAGGAGCCGATGACCTCGCTCAACCCGGTCTTCACCATCGGCTGGCAGCTCGTCGAGGCGATCCGGCTGCACCGGGACATGCCGGCCGGCGAGGCGCGCGAGCACGCGGCGGAACTGCTCGACGTCGTCGGCATCCCGGAGCCGCGCCGACGGCTGAAGCACTACCCGCACCAGCTCTCCGGAGGGCAGCGGCAGCGGGTGGTGATCGCGATGGCGCTGGCCTGCGAGCCCAGGGTGCTGATCGCCGACGAACCGACCACCGCGCTGGACGTGACGGTGCAGGCCGAGATCCTGGCCCTCTTGCGCGACCTCCGCGAACGCCACGGGATGACGATCCTGCTGATCACCCACGACATGGGGGTCGTGGCGGACCTCGCGGACCGGGTGGTGGTGATGCATCGCGGCGTGCTGGTCGAGCAGGCCCCCGTCGAGCAGCTGTTCCGCGCGCCCGAGCACGACTACACCAAGGCGCTCCTGGCGGCAGTGCCGAGACTGGAGGTCGGCGAGCGCGCCGAAGCCGAGCCCGCAGAGCCGGTGCTCCGCATCGAAGACCTGATCGTGAGCTACGCCGGCCGGCGCGCCGTCGACGGGGTGTCGCTGCACGTCGAACGCGGCGAAATCCTGGCACTGGTCGGAGAATCCGGCTCCGGCAAGTCGACGGTGGGCAAGGCGGTGGCCCGCCTGCTGACCCCGGCGGAGGGCCGGATCGTGCTCGACGGCCAGGACATCAGCCGGCTACCGGCCCGACGGCTGCGCTCGGTGCGCCGCAACATCGGCATCGTCTTCCAAGACCCCGGCTCATCGCTGGACCCGCGCATGACGATCGCGGACAGCATCGCCGAACCACTGCGCCTGCACCGCGCGGCACGCGGCCGCGACCTGGCGGAGCGCGTGAACGCAATGCTCGACGCCGTGGAGCTCGGCGCGTCGATGCGAAGCCGCTACCCGCACGAGTTGTCAGGCGGGCAGCGCCAGCGCGTCAGCATCGCGCGGGCGCTGGCGCTGGAGCCGCGACTGCTGATCGCCGACGAACCGACCAGCGCGCTCGACGTGTCGGTGCAGGACGCGGTGCTCCGGCTGTTCCAGGAGCTCCAGGCCAGGCTGAACTTCAGCTGCCTGTTCATCAGCCACGACCTGGCGGTGGTGAACCTGCTCGCCCGCCGGGTGGCCGTCATGCACCGGGGCGAGGTGGTCGAGCAGGGAGACCGCACCCAGGTGCTCGGCGACCCGCAGCACGAGTACACGCGACGACTCCTGGCCGCGGCTCCGGTGCCCGACCCGATCCGCCAGCGTGCGCGACGGGCGGTGTCCTGAGGGAGCAGGTCAGTCCTCGGCGCGGTGCCGCCGCGACCTGCTGCGCGAACCGGGCCCGGTTCGCGCGCCCTTCTTCGCCTCGGCCTTCGGGCGCTCGACACGCTCGGCCAGGGCGGCGGCGAACTCGGGCGGGGCGCTGGGACCCCAGTTCCGGTCTTCCGGGTCCCCAAGCGTCTTGCGTAGCTCGGTGTAGATCGGTGTGGAGTCCACTGCTACCCCCGTTCAGACGATCGTCTGGGAGGCTACCGGCGCTTTCCAGGTGATTCGCGGCGACGAAGCAGGACCACACGAACGTGGACTCGAACGCGGTCCCGGCAGCCACCCCGCGCAAGCGCCCCAAGATCGCCTCTGACCTGGTGTTTTGATGTTTAAGGGGGGGTGGTTGCAGGGGGTGTTTTGGGGGTGTGTAAATTTATCCAAGTCAGAGCGACACGGGCCGGGAAAACCGGGCCGGGCCTGATGCGGGTCGCGAACCAAGCTCCCACGAGTGAGTGGTAGAGTGGGCGAACCGGATAAGCGGTGAAGAGGAAATGCTCCCCGGAGCTGCGGTCCTGATTGGGCCGGGTGATGGTGTGGGTGTGTTCTTTGAGAACTCAACAGCGGACTGTTTTGGTTAGTGTTCTTTTATGCCCCCGACCATGCAGATTGTGTGTGGTTGGTGGTTTCTTTGAGTATGACGCTCGCCCGGTTGGGTTTGAG
>NZ_FNOK01000086.1 GCF_900106995.1 Saccharopolyspora shandongensis | reverse complement strand
CATGACAGCACCCAGCTGATCCCGCTTGTCGAAGCCCTGCCCACGATCCGCGGCAAACGCGGACGGCCCTGGCAGCGGCCGCGCTGGCTCTACGGCGACCGCGGCTACGACTACGACCACCACCGGAAAGCCCTGCGTGATCGGGGAATCGTCCCGCGTATCGCCCGCAAGAACACCGACCACGGCTCCGGACTCGGCACCGTCCGGTGGGTCGTAGAACGCACTTTCGCCTGGCTGCACCAGTTCAAACGACTCCGCACCCGCTACGAACGACGAGCCGACATCCATCTCGGACTCCTCCAACTCGGATGCGTCCTGATCTGCTACCGCCAACTACCAACGTCATTCTGAAACGAGCTGTTAGGACGTGATTGGCTTGTGATCGACGCGCCGGTGGTTTGGTTCGGGACGTCGTGGTGTGTCGGGTAACGCTTGGGGTTCTGAACCTCTGGTTTGACGCGGTATTCGCTCACTCGTGGTGGTGTGTCGGTGACGTTGGATACGGTCTCCGGCGACCGCGGCCACCACGTTATTTCTGGGGTGTTCAGATGTGGGCTCATAGCCGGAATGGCGATGACCGGCGTCATTTGCTTTCGGATCATGCTCGTTCGACCGCGGCTCTGGCGCGACGTTTCGCTGCTGAGTTCGGGGCGGGGGAGCTCGGGTTCGCTTTGGGGCTGTTCCATGACGCGGGCAAGGCGAGCTTGTGCTGGCAGGAGAACTTGCTCCGGGCCGAGAGCACTGATACTCGGGTGGGCGTTCCTCATAAGGAGTTCGGCGCTCGGTGGCTGGAGGACGTGGCGGGTGTGGGCTCGTTGGCGATCCTCGGGCATCACGGTGGGTTGACCTCGAAGTCAGACTTGTGGTCGTTGATAGCGACGAGTGAGGACCTGGAAAGTAGCGTGCAGCAGGCTTTTCTGCGTGAGGTACCCGAGGCGGCAGACATTCTTACCCGGCCTCGTGGTGGGCTGCTTCCTGCAGCGTGGACGCGGGACAGGTTGACGGCTGAGCTGGGGGTGCGGCTGGCGTTTTCGGCGTTGGTCGATGCGGATCACCTGGACACCGCTGCGCATTTCGACGGCCGAGATAGGTCGCGGGTTCGTGCGGATGCAGATATGACTGGGTTGCGTGCGCGGTTCGAGCAGCAGCGGCGGCGCATGCTGGATGGCCGTGAGGGTGGCGGCTGGATCGATGGTGTCCGTGAGCAGGTGTATCAGACGGCGATCGGGCATGCCTCAGGGAAACCAGGTGTGTACCGGATGCCGGCGCCGACTGGGGTGGGTAAGACGCTGAGCGCGGCGGGTTTCGGGCTGCATCACGCCGCTGTGCACGGCAAGCGGCGCGTGATCGTCGCGGTGCCGTTCATCACGGTTACTGAGCAGAACGCCCAGGTCTACCGGGACATGCTTGGTGCGGAGAATGTCCTGGAGCACCACTCGGCGGTCACGCCGCCTGCGTCGGGACCGGACGGGCGTCGGTGGCGGGCGGCGGCGGAGAACTGGGACAGCCCGTTCGTGGTCACGACGACGGTGCAGTTGTTCGATTCGTTGTTCGGGCGCAAGCCGTCGCAGATGCGCAAGGTGCATCGCTTGGCCAACGCGGTGGTGATTCTGGATGAGGTGCAGGCATTACCGCTGCGGGTGCTGGTGCCGATTCTGGACGCCTTGCGGGGGCTCTCAGATCGGTTCGGGACGACGGTGCTGCTGACTTCGGCGACGCAGCCGTCGTTCGAGCACTTGCGGGTGTGGGAAGACCTCGAGATGACCGAGGTCGTTGACGACCCGATCACGCTTTTCCGGCGGATGCGGCGGGTTGAGTACGAGTGGTGGCTGGATCCCCAGCCGACGTTGGGTGAGGTCGCGACGGCTGCTGCCGAGCACGAGCAGGTTCTGCTCGTGGTGAACACGATCGCGGATGCGCGAGCCGTCTATCGGCAGTGGGCGGCGCAGGCCCCGGAGATCACGTGGCATTTGTCGACGCGCATGTGTGCGGCGCACCGCCGCGCGGTGCTGGCCGAGGTCCGTGCTCGGTTGAAGGAGGGTCGTGCTGTTCGGCTGGTGTCGACGCAGCTCATCGAAGCGGGCGTGGACGTGGACTTCCCGGCGGTGTACCGGGCGATGGCGCCGGCGGAGAGCTTGCAGCAGGCCGCCGGCCGGGCCAACAGGGAAGGCAGCCGTCCCGGAATGGGCAAGGTAGTGGTTTTCGACGCCTGTGATATGTCCACGCCGCCCGCCGGCTACCGCATCGGAATCGGGGCAACACGTTCCCATTTTGGGCCGCGTCGGGGCGGGGGTGTGGTGGATCCGGACGACTTGCCGACGTTGTCGGCGTACTACCGCACGCTGTATCAGCGCTCCAATACCGACAACGGTGAACGCGCGATGAAGATCCAGCGCAACAGGGAGAAGTTCGACTTCGAGGCCGTCACGGACGGCCCGGAGCGTTCCTACGACGGCGGCCTGGCACAGCGGGATCGGTCGTTGGCGTTCCGGATGCTGGATGACGACACGGTCCCCGCCGTGGCCACCGGCTACGACCCGCGTGCCGAGGAGATCCTCGAGCAGTTGCGGGCGGTCAACGATGATGAGCTTCTCGGGGCACTGCGGTAATGCGCACGAGCTCGCAGTTCCGAACAGTTCCTTGATCACGCGTTCCCTGAACGGCACGTGCGAGATCCTAGAAGGTGCGCCGGCTCGCGCACGTAGGCGGTACCAGGTGGACGAAGGGACCGGACGGCCGGGCCAACCTATCGGCTACTTGAAACGCCGTCTCCTCATGACAGCGCCGGTTCCACGAACGTGCGCTGCAAGTCCAGTACCGGATTCCACAGCGCAAGACCGCGCAACTCCTCCTCCAGTACGGCAGTGACACGTTGTTGCGTCTGCGCCTCTTACTCAGGAACAGGAAGCCGTCCTCGGCCGCCGTACGTCTCCGTCCTGAGGTCGCCACCAGCGCTAGCTCCTGGTCTGCACGCCTGACCGTCACCCACGTCAATCCTGATGACGAGCCTTCGCTGTTTGGCAGTGGATGTACCGCCGTGCACCCGCGGAAGTTGCGATCCTCGCCAGCCCGTCCGGGCCGGCGCCACGTGTGCCTGATCTGCTTCATTGGCGCGTGCATCGTCGTGTTGCGATCCTCGCCAGCCCTTCTGGGCTGGCGCCACGTGGAAGACGTCGCGGGCCTCGGCGTTGAACTTGCCGACGTTGCGATCCTCGCCAGCCTTTCCGGGCTGGCGCCACTTCTGACCGAGGGGTCTGCCCGATTCTCCGGACAGGGTTGCGATCCTCGCCAGCCCTTCCGGGCTGGCGCCACATCGTTACGTGCCGCAGGCCCCCGCCAGGTGTCCAGCTGTTGCGATTCTCGCCAGCCCTTTCGAGCTGGCGCCACCGGACATCGTCGGGGTTGGCAACGTCGCCGGGCATGTTGCGATCCTCGCCAGCTCTTTCGGGCTGGCGCCACCCGCGCGACGCACGTCTTCGGCGTAACGATCGGCCTGGTTGCGATCCTCGCCGGCCCTTTCGGGCTGGCGCCACCTCGGTGTGCGCCCCCTTTCTCCAGGTGTATTCACGGTTGCGATCCTCGCCAGCCCTTTCGGGCTGACGCCACCGACGTCCCCGGTCCGCTGGCCGTAGTGATCGCGCAGGTTGCGATCCTCGCCAGCCCTTTCGGGCTCGCCACGCAGATCCGCCGGCTTGGGGGTGGCCTCGGCGGGGTCGTTGCGATCCTGGTCAGCTCTTTCGGGCTGGCGGCACCGTCGCGGTGCCGGATGTAGACGGTCTTGGCGTTGTGGTTGCGATCCTCGCCAGCCCGTTCGGGCTGGCGCCACCCTGGTTGAGCAGGGCTTCTGGCGAGTATTTCAGGTGAGCTTAATTGATTTTGATGATGCTGGGGACTCGTCGTTGAGCGGTATCCCTGGCCAGCCTCATATGTTGTCATTGGTCCTGGTTGATCAGGTTTGAGGGCCGGGGGACGCATGCGAGGCGAGACGGACCATCGGGTTGTTGGTGGTGCAGTGTGGAATGAACTGTCGGGTTCAGCTGGTGCTGTGGTTCAAGCAGGCACCATCGTTGGTGATGTGCACTTCCAAACATCTCGTAGCTTGCCGGTTCCGCGGCAGTTGCCGCCCGTGCTGGGTGGGTTCGTGGGGCGGAGTGAGCAGCTCGCGGCGCTGGATGCTGGGTTGTCCGCGAGTTCTAGCGCGTCGTTGGTAGGACCGTCGATCACGCTGCTGTGTGGAACTGCAGGTGTAGGTAAGACGGCGCTTGCGGTTCATTGGGCGCATCGGGTGAGTGCAGAGTTCCCGGACGGTCAGCTTTACGTCGATTTGCGCGGTTACGGTCCCGGTCGTCCGGTGGATCCTGGTGAGGTGTTGGCTGGGTTCTTGCGTGCTTTCGGGGTTTCGGCGGCGGAGGTGCCGGACGATCTGGCTGAGCGGGCGGCGCTGTATCGGAGCCTTCTAGCTGAGCGGCGGGTTCTTGTGGTGTTGGACAATGCGTGTGCCGAGAACCAGGTGCGTCCGTTGCTGCCCGGTTCGTCGTCTTGTCAGGTGTTGGTCACGAGTCGTCGTGTGCTGTCTGGGCTGGTCGTGGGGGAGGGCGCCGGTCTTGTCGGCGTCGATCTCTTGGACTTTCCCGACGCTTCTCAAGGTGCTTTGGACGTTGTTGTGGCTCACAGCCGCAACGAGGCAGGGGATTGGCATGCGTTGGGGGAGCATGCTCGGTCGACGGGGGCATTGGCAGCGGGGTTCGCCGAGCCGTGGGGTGCCTCGCAGTTGGCCTGGGCGTTGGGGCTTTTTCATGATGCGGGCAAGGTGTATCCGCAGTGGCAGCGTCGGCTGCGGGAGGTCGAGGGCACTGGGCGCTCGGTCGGTCGGCATGAGGACCTCGGGACGCGGTTGTTGAAGGATGCGGCAGGCGCGGCCGCCATGGCGGTGTTGGGACATCACCGCGGTCTGGACAGTGTCAAGGCGCTGAAGAAGGTTCTGCGTGCCCCGGCGAGGCCGGACGAAGCTGCGGCAGCGAAGCGGTTCTTTGCCGAGGTTCCGGAGGCGCGTGCCGTGCTGGAGGGCGGGTCGTTGATCCCGCCCACATGGACGGACGATCCGTTGCTGTTCGAGATGGGTCTGCGCATGACCTTCTCGGCGTTGGTGGACGCCGATCGCTTGGACACCGCCGCACACAAGGCCGGCACGAAGCCGCTCGGCGAGTCCCCGGTCGACATGGCAGCATTGGTCGACCGTTTCGAGGCTGGCCGCAAGGACCTGTTGAAGGACCGCGATCCAGCGCCGATGGATGCGGTGCGCCAGGAGGTGTACGAGGCCGCTGTCGCGGGCGCACAGAGGCGCCCGGATCTGTATCGGCTCGCAGCACCGACGGGATCGGGCAAGACGCTGGCGCAAGGCGGGTTCGCGCTGCATCACGCCGCGCGCTGGGGGAAGCGCCGGATTGTGGTGGCGATGCCCTTGGTGACAGTCACCGAACAGAACGCACAGGTCTACCGGGGGCTCCTGGACGATGAGGAGCCGGTTGTTCTGGAACATCACTCGCAGGTCCAGGTCGATGAGTCGGAGGACGCCGACCGGGCGGAGTGGGCGCGACTGGCAGCGGAGAACTGGGACGCGCCGTTTGTGCTGACCACGACGGTACAGCTATTCGAGACGCTCTTGGGACGCAGTCCTTCGCAGGTGAGGAAGTTGCATCGGTTGGCCAACTCGGTGCTCGTCCTCGACGAGGTCCAGGCGTTGCCTCCGCGGTTGCTGCTGCCGATCCTGGACGGGCTTCGGCTGTTGGTGCAGCACTTCGGCACCACGGTGTTGCTGACGTCGGCGACGCAGCCGGCATTTGAGACCCTGTCTGTGTGGCGGAACCTGGGACTGGAGCCGAAGAACCTGGTCGCAGACGTTTCCGGGCTCTTCGAGCGCGCTCGGCGCGTGGTTTACGAATGGCGGCTGGATCCCCAACCGACACTGGCCGAGGTCGCCTCCGAGGTCGGTGAGCTGGATCAATGCCTGGTCATCGTCAACAGCACCAAGGACGCGCGGCGGCTGTACCGGGCGTTGCGTGACAAGCGCCAGGACGTGTGGCACTTGTCGAGCCGGATGTATCCGCGGCACCGCGCTCGTGTGTTGGACGAAGTCACCTCTCGGCTGAAGGATGGGCTGCCGGTGTTGCTGGTGGCAACGCAGCTCATGGAGGCCGGCGTGGACATCAGCTTCCCAGTTGTGTGGCGGGCGATGGCGCCGGCGGACTCCTTGCAGCAGTCGGCCGGCCGTGCCGGGCGGCACGGTGGACCAGGATCGGGTCGTGTCGTCGTGTTCGACCCGGCGGATGGGCACGCGCCACCCGAGTACACGACCCGGATTGCGATCACTCGTTCCTACTTCGGTCCGGGGCTGGCGGACCCGGACGACACGACCGCGCTCAGCGCCTACTACGAGGAGCTGTATCGCACACTCGGGCTGGACAGGACGAACATCCGCAATGCACGAGCCCTCAACGCCGGGCAAACCATCCAGCAAAACCGCCAGCGCCTGGATTTCCGTGCTGTTGTTGAAGGCCCGGCGAAGGATGTGGGCCACCGTGACGGCAATCCTGATCACACCAAGGCGTTCCGGATGATCGAGCAGAACACCGTGCCAGTCGTCATCGTCGATGCGACCGACAGTGCTGCTGATGAGGTCCGTGCCAAGCTGAAGCAGCTCGAGGATCGCGATGCTTCTCCAGCGGACGTCATGCGCTGGTTGCAGGGATGGATCGTGACACTGCCTATCTGGACCGTGAAGACGGAGTCGGCTCGGGAACGTCTGCAGCGACTCGGCGGCGACCTCCACCTGTGGCTGGGCCCGTACGATCCTGCGGTCGGTGTTGACGACGACCCTGTTGTTAACGACACGACCGGGTAACCGGCGACTATCGAAAGCCCTCAGGCAGCGTCACCCGCGATTGCCTGTTCGCTTCCGTCTGGCCGATGGTTAGTTGCTCCCGTGCGCGCGTGCGTGGCATGTCCAGAGCGTGTCGCTGCACGCTGAGGACCGGCTTTCGTCCGAGTACTGTGGTGCTTTTGGGTGAAGGTCGCTGAAAGTTCCCCAGGAACGACAGGTAGCACAAGATCATCCTCTTTGATGACAACGACAACAAGTCCGGATGCCCGACGGAATGGGCCAACGCCGGTCGTAGTTGAGGTTTGGGGCGACGGTGCGCTGTTCACGAACCCTGCCCTGAAGACCGAGCGGGTGACCTACCCCGTAATGACCCCGTCAGCGGCGGTCGGTGTCCTGGAATCGATCTTCTGGAAACCTGAGATACGCTGGAGAATCGAGTACATCGAGGTACTCAAACCCATCCAGCAGTTCACTCTGCGCCGCAACGAAACAACGGACTTGGTGTCATTGGTCGACGCAGCACGTGGGCAGCGCCGCGTCGACACCGTTGAGAACAGAGTCCAGCGCAATGCTGTGTGCCTACGCGACGTGCGCTACCGGATCCACGCCCAGGTCGAGTTGAACCCGCGGGCGACCAAGCCCGCGGCCGCCTACCGTGACCAGTTCAGGCGGCGGGTGGAATCCGGACGATGCTTCGCCCAGCCCTATCTGGGTACACGTGAGTTCACTGCCTACTTCAGCACTCCCACCGACCACGAGCCGTTGCCGTTCTCTTCATACCTGGGCTGGATGTTGCACACAGTGGACCACGCCACAACCCCGCCCTCGTTCACTTGGTTCGAAGCCGAGCTCCGCAACGGTGTCCTGGAAGTACCGGAGGTCGGCGTTTCTGAACTTGGCGAGGTAACGAGCTGATGCTGCTCAACCGGCTTGCCGACTACGCCGACACACACTGCGACACCAGTCGTCCGTTCCATAGTGTGTACGAGTTCCACTGGCAGCTGGACATCCGCACCCGCAACGCGGAGTTCGTGGAGGCCAGGTTGACCCCGTTGGCCGATGAGTCCGGCAACGGGCGCGGTATCCCACACGAGGTGCCCGCGATCGTCCGCACTTCCGGTGTTGAGCCATTCCTGGTGGCAGATGATGTCCAGTACGTCCTAGGATGGTCCGGCCAGGGTAAAGACGACAAGCGAGCCCGTGAATGCCACAAGGCTTTCCTCGAGATCGTCCAGCAGTGGGCAGACAGCCCAGAAGGCACCGGTGACGAGATCGCCCACGCCATTGCGCAGTTCTATCGCTCGGGCGGTCCCAGTAAACTGAGCAAGCCAGAAGAGGTCACGGCTAAGCAGCGTGTCCTCATCGCGGTGAACGGGCAGCCGGCATACGAGGCGTCGTCGGTGGTGCCGTTCTGGATTGCGGAAGTCATCCGCCGCAAGGGAACCGGAAAGAGCGGGCTGTGCCTGGTTTGTGGAGAGACCGAGCCGTTGTTGAAGACAATGCCGGTCTTCTTGCCAGCGAAGCTTGTGCCGGGCGCGGATTCTCGCGGTGCTGCCCTGGTGAGTATCAATAACCCCGTCTTCGGCTACGACCTCACTGAACAGCTTGTTCACGTCCCGATCTGCGTCTACTGCTGCAATGCCGTCCCCGTAGGGCTGATCGAGGTACTGGACAGCGGCCATATCCTCACGCACTCCGGGCAGGACAGCCGAACAACATGGTGGCTGGTCAACCCCGGCATCGACATCCACGCCGATCACTTGGACGAACCTGATGCCGACACCATCACCACACGTCTCCACAGCGTCTGGAACACCGACGAGTCAGACCTCGAAGAGCATCTCGACGACGAGTCACTCGGTCTGTTCTGCTCGATCTCCGTCGGCGGAAATCGCTCACGTGTCATGGTCCAAGACTGGATCGAAATGCCGTTGGCCCGCTTGGAACGCAACATCCGACACTGGTTCCGTGACCACGAGATCCAGCCGCAGTGGCCGGACGGAAAGCGAGTCCACGGCATCACATCCTTTGCCAAGGTATTTGGGCGGTGGGACTCACAACGGCAACGCTACGCTCCGTTTGACGCGCGCAACGCCGACCGCCCACGCTATGTAGCTCGTGCGTTGCAGCGCAGTGCCTTCCGCAAAGCCCCTCTTGCGCCAGCCCTGCGAGCGCACCTCGTCCACCGGATCTGCCGAGACGGGCATGTCGATGACTGCCGAGCAGCTTTGATCCGGCTTGCTCTCAACCGCAACGCATCCCGCGAGGAGACCAGTCCCGTGTCACCAGGACTCGACCACACTTACCAGGAACCCGCCTACCTCGCCGGCCGCCTGTTCGCAGTCCTTGCACAGCTCCAGCAGGCCGCCAACACAGATCTCAACAAGAAAGCCGGCACCAACGAGGAACGTCCCCGGCTGAACACCACTTACGCGGACCGGTTCTTCGCTGGAGCGGCCCGCAACCCTCGCGCCGCTCTGGTCAGCGGACGCCTAGATGCGAAAGCGTGGTTCAGCAAACTCCGTCGGGGTGGACACCACGGATTGGCTGCTCACTTCGAGAACCAGCTCACCGCCATCTACGCCATGCTCGAAGCAACAGACGGCGTGCCCTCGACCAACAATCTGCGCCAACAGGAGCAGTTCATCCTCGGCTATCACCACCAACGAGCCGACCGCTCCAACAAGAACCCTCCGGCCGAGCCAGGGGAAACGACCAGCACACAACCCGCCTGACCAGGGAAAGAGACACAACCGCATGACCAGCGAAACCACACCCCACCTCAACCCCGCCGTGCGGCACGACATCGTGTTCCTCTTCGACGTTACCGATGGCAATCCCAACGGTGATCCCGACGCCGGTAACAGACCCCGCACCGACGACGAATCTGGCCACGGCCTTGTCACAGACGTTGCGGTCAAACGCAAAATCCGTGACACGCTGCCCCTAGCAGCAGGAGAGGACACGGAACGCTACGGGATCTTCGTCGAAGCCGGACACGCACTGAACACACGACTGGAAGAGGCCTACCAAGTCCACGGCTGGCAACTCGAAGAAACCGGCAGCAAACGACGGCGGACGATCACCAAGGAGCAGGCCGAGCAAGCTCGCTCATGGCTGTGCCACCGCTACGCCGACATCCGCCTCTTCGGGGCCGTCCTGTCCGTCGGCAAAACCAACGCCCTCGGCCAGATCCGAGGCCCGCTCCAAGTCACCATGGCACGCAGCGTCGACCCGATCTTCCCCATGGACCACGCCATCACCCGCGTGACCCAAACCCGCCAGGAGGACATCGACAAAGGCGAAAGCACCGAAATGGGCAGCAAATGGACCGTCCCCTATGGTCTCTACCGCGCCGAACTGTCCTACTCGGCAGTGCGGGGAACGAAAACCGGAGTCGACACACGCGACTTCGAACTGCTCTACCAGACCCTCGAGATGATGTTCGACCACGACCGCACCGCTACGCGCGGCGCCATGACCGCCCGCGGCCTGTACGTCTTCAGTCACAACAACGCCTTCGGCAACGCCCCGGCCCACAAACTCACCGAACGCATCCATATCGCCCGCGCGACCGACAGCAGCGAACCACCACGTAGCTTCAGCGACTACACCGTCGCAGCCCACGACGAAGACCTCCCCAACGGCGTCGCGCTCTCTAAGCTCATCGCATAATTAGAAGAGGGTGTAGCCGCCCAGGTGTGATTCTGCTGAGCGCGTCATGTTCTGTACGCCAGGCACCAGCCTGCATCTGGAAGGCGACACGGTGCGGATCTACCATCCGGAGCGTCCGGGGCGCAACATCCTGCCCCTGGTCCGCATCGAGCAACTGGTGGTGTGGAAGGGCGTTGACGTCAGCAACGAGTTGCTGCTGCGCTGCGCCGAAGACGCACGCGGGGTTACGTGGCTGTCCCGCAACGGGCGGTTCCTTGGCCGTATGGGAGGAGCACAAACGGGTAGCCCACTGCTACGTCTGGAACAGGTCCGCGCCTACGACGACCCGCAGAGGCGGCTGACGATCGCAAAGTCGGTGGTAGCGGGCAAGATGCAGAACTACCGGCAGCTGCTGCTGCGGATCGCACGAGACGCAGAAGAAAAACGCCGGAAAGACATCCGTGCCGTTGCCGAGGGCCATGGTGAGGCGCTGACCGCCGTGGCCACGTGCACGTCGCTGACCGAACTACTCGGCATCGAAGGCAACGCGGCACGCGGCTATTTCCAGGCGATGCCGCTATTGGCGCGCGGTGTCGCCGCGGGGCGTTCGCGACGTCCGCCGGAAGATCCGTTCAACTGCGTGCTCTCCTTCTGCTACGGCATGCTGCGCGTGGCCGTCGTTGGCGCGCTCGAACACCTCGGCCTCGACCCCTTCATCGGTTACCTGCACGGCGTGCGCCCCGGCAAGCCCTCCTTGGCGTTGGACTTGATGGAAGAATTACGGCCGCTGCTGGTGGACCGGCTGGTGTTGACGCTGTTCAACCGCAAGCGCATCACCGACACCCACACCAGACGTGATCCCGCCGGGGGAGTCGCGCTCACCGAGCAGGGCCGCGCGTTCGTGCTTGGCGAGTGGTCCCGAGCCCGAGAACGACTGTGGAAACACAACGGCCTGCAACGAGACATCCCGGCCGCGCTGCTGCCGATGGTGCAGGCACGTCTGTTCGCCCGTCACCTGCGCGGCGACCAGGCCGCCTACACCCCCTGGGTGGCGAGCTGACATGGAAATACTCATCACCTACGACGTCGACACCACCACCCCAGCCGGAACGCGCCGGCTGCGCCGCGTCGCCAAAATCTGCGAAGCCTACGGGCTCCGCGTGCAGAAGTCAGTGTTCGAGATCGTATGCACGCAGGTCGACTGGATGCTCATGCAGCGACGCCTCCTCGACGCCATCGACGCCGACCACGACAGCATCCGCGTCTACAAACTCCACACAGGGGCATTCAGCAACGCCGAGCACCTCGGTCACTCACCACCCGCACCCCACGACACGCCCCTCATTTTCTGATGACCAAGCCGCTTCAGAACACCAAGCGTCCTACGACACGCGGGAGGTCACCGAAGCGAATCCCGGGCGTATCCACATCGGATGAGCAACATCGAACAACTAAAGAAGAACACGCACCTGCTCACGCAGGGTGGCACCGGCCCACCAGGGCCGGTGAGGATCGCAACGCCGACCGCAGCGGCAGCGTCAGCACCTGCTCGACGGTGGCACCGGCCCACCAGGGCCGGTGAGGATCGCAACGAGATGTATCAGCAGCGCAAGCATGTCTCGGCAGAAGGTGGCACCGGCCCACCAGGGCCGGTGAGGATCGCAACACCCACAAAAGACCCATTGCACGTGACCGAGCTGGGTGGCACCGGCCCACCAGGGCCGGTGAGGATCGCAACCGACTACGGGACAGGTGTGTCCCGAGACAGGAGCACGTGGCACCGGCCCACCAGGGCCGGTGAGGATCGCAACTCGGTCTCCCCGCCGTCACGGAGGAAGCAGATCCGTGTGGCACCGGCCCACCAGGGCCGGTGAGGATCGCAACCTCGCCGAAGCCCGCGCAGCTGTCCTCGACCCGATCAGTGGCACCGGCCCACCAGGGCCGGTGAGGATCGCAACGAGCAGTACCGGCAGTGGTGCGAGGACGTCGACCTCGTGGCACCGGCCCGCCAGGGCCGGTGAGGATCGCAACCGACATCAAGTGGGTGACCAAGTGGCTCGACGAGCAGGTGGCACCGGCTCGCCAGGGCCGGTGAGGATCGCAACCTCGTCAGGGGGCCGGAGATGATCGCAACCGGAAAACGCCCATGTCGTTGTTGGCCACTACAGCCGTGGCACCGGCTCGCCAGGGCCGGTGAGGATCGCAACCTTGTGCCAGAGCATTTGCTCCTCCCACGGGCCGAGGGATGGCACCGACTCGCCAGAGCTGGTGAGAAGCTGATCGACCTCGGCCGCAGCTACACCCGGCGCTGTAAGTACAGCGGCCCGCCCTGACTAAACCGGACGCCGGGGTGCGGGCTAGATCGTGCCGGGCTCGCCTTCGGGGACCAGGACGGGTAGCTCCGGCTGGTCCAGTGCGAACAACCGGATCCGCAAGCGGCGCATAACTTCGGAGAGCACGGATATCTCGTCGCCATGCTGCTGGCGATACACCGCCACGACGTCGTGCGCATCCTGGCAGAGCTCCTGCCAGGCACCAACGTCGGCGTTGTCCAGCAGTCGGTCGAGGTGGCCAGCGATCGCAGCGGGAACGATGCCGATCTCGGAGGCTGGGCGGGACGAGCGGAGGGGCCGCGGTAGCGCTCGGCCGGTGGTCGCAGGCGCGCGACCTCCCGTGCGTCCGCGTCCACGGCCAGCAGCTCCTGCGCCCGTGCGGCCCGAAGTCGGGCTGTGACGTTGCTGGCCGTCCACCGTGCGCGCAGGCTTTCGGGCGGCGCTGCCGGGTAGCGCGCGGCGTGGACGAGCGCCAAGGCCACCAATATGACCAGCGTGGCCGGCACCGCGAGATCCCCGGTGGTCTCCCCGTCGGCGGCGCGGCGCCAACTGGTAGCTGCCAGCGTGATCCTCAATGCTTGATCGAACGCCACCGCTAGCGGTGCGCCCCGGTCGCGGCCCCCACGATCCGCCACCCGTACTGGTCTGTGGATTCGTCAGTGATCTGCAGGTCGGCAAACTCCAGCGGCGTGTCCTCCATGCCGCCACCGTAATGCTGATCAACAGCTCTTCACCCACAGAACGACCGGGGCAGCGGCGAGGTCTACGACTGGGTGGCGATCGAGCCGAGCAGGGCGTGCACATGGTCGGGCAGGCGCGCCAACAACGCCGAGGTGTTCTGGTATCCGAGCTGGGCAGACCGGTCGAGGCTGTCCGTGTCGAGACAGGGGGAGTCCGGTCCGAGCCAGGTGCGCACGGCCGGCTCCGGCCAGGGCGTGATCCAGTCGACCGCCGCGTCCACGCCGAGCCAGCCGCGGCCGACTGAGCCTGTCGCCCGGCTGATCGCGACGCGCAGGCGCGGCGGGACGAAGTCGGTGGTGTCCCGGTCGCATGCCAGCGCCCCAGAGGCGGGCCCGGCCGCGTCGAAGAGGTCCCAGTCGCGCACTTCGGCACAGCCCCATGCTCGGAAGTCGTCCACGATCCAGTCGCCCTGCCGGTACAGAGCGCTGGTGAGCTGCGCCAGGACCCCGTCCGGATGCAGAAACATGGAGCACTGCCTCGGACCAGGCGGGGTGTCGATGGTGTGCTCCAGCACCGGTTCGAACCCGAACTCTGTACTCATGATCGAGGTAGCATGCTCCACGAGATCGCCGACGCCGGTGTCGTGCAGCTTCCGCCACCGCCGGTGGCGAGGGACGTCCGGCACCGCGCCGAGCCACGACGGGCGAGCGGACAGCCACTGCGCCACCGACCCGACCGCCGCCCGGATTTCGCCGTGATCCCAGGCAATCTGTGGAAAGCTGTGCCCCCACTGAGAGCACAGCGTCATCAACGCACGCATGGCCTCGCGGCGATCACCCATACCCAGCACTGTAGCCCGTCTGCCCGCACATTCAGCCCCACAACCCGTGTCCGACACCGAACCCCGCAAGGAGGCGATCATCATATGACCGTGCTGCGTATCGGCACGTGGAACATCTACGAGTACGCCAGAGCGAACACCTACCGGGACAAGCAGGCCGCGGACCGCTATGCCCTGGTGCGCAAAGCAATCGCCGAGCTGGAGTGCGATCTGCTGATGCTGCAGGAGATCTGCGCCGGCCCGCACGCACTACTGGAGATTGCCGAGGAGACCGGGATGTCGTGCCGCTACAAACAACCGTGGTGGGACGAGGAAGGTGGTGAGCCTGGCCGGAGCGCCATCGCCGGAACCAAGCCCCGCGCCGACTTCCACGTCGGCCTGTTGTGGAATCCCAGCGCGATCACGCCCTACACGGACACATTCCGCGCCTACGACGGGGAGTTCTGGCATAACCTGGCATCGCTGGCCTTCGACGTCGACGGCGTGCTGCTGCGGGCGGCGTCATATCACGGCAACCCGTTCGGCCGTGAGAAGCGCATCGACGAGGCCGAACGCGTGGTGTCCGCACTGACCAGGCCCTACGGACAGTTCCCGCTCGGGATCGTTGGAGCAGACTGGAACAGCGTGTCTGATGACCGAGTGCCGGGCGCCGACGGATCATGGCAGCACTACCACCCCGACCCTTACACTGATCGCCCTTGGGTAGAACCCTTTATCTACCAGTGCCTCTGGGACATCGACGACGCCACCGGCCTGCCGACGAACTGGCGGGCCGACCGCCGACCCGGAACCACACTGTGGAGCGCAGGACTCCGTGACACCGCCGCCCTGGTCAACAAACCCTGGCACCGGACCGTCGGACACTTCGATCATGCGGACATGGGGGATCGGGCCATCGACGGCCACCGCGTCACCCCAGCGTTGGCACCGGCCGTGGTCGATCACGAGGTCATTGAGAACGACCGGACCCGCGGCGCCAGCGACCATCTGCCAGTCGTGACGACGTTGGATCTCGACCGACTCCCCTAGAACTGAGAACAGGGGTGGGGCCTGGTTCGTGCCGGGGCCTACCCCGTTCACACCTGGTGGGCGACCCAGAAGTCTTCATCGAGCGCGATCACCGGAGCATTTAGCTTCCCCTGGTAGCGAGTCGGATCGTCCCGGACCGCGCACCATTCGACCTGCGCTTGCCACAGCAACGGCGCGCGAGCGGACCCGGACGGGTCGTACCCGGCGACCTGGTCCTGCACGTACTGCTTGGCGGCGTCACGGGTCGGCCACACACCCAGGCCGCCGGCGCCTCCCTCACGGTGGATCACGCCGGTGTCACGACGGATCCGCCAGCCTCCCGGCCACCACTCCGTTGGCCCCTCAGGCGCGTACGCCAGCCAGTCCTGCCGAGCCTGCATTTCGCGGCACTCCAGCAGGGCCTGCTCGGCGTCATCACTCCACTCACGCGGCGCCGATTCCTCACCGGAGACCTGCCGAACATGATCAAAACGCCGTTCCCGTAGATCCTGGTACGCCGCTTTGGCGGTCCGCACCCGTTCCCGGCTCATCGTGCTGTCCGTAGACGGCATCCGCCCCTCCACTTCGTGACCTCTGGTCACCGAATCGAAGCGAGAAGCCGGGGAAACAGCTGATCAACCGAGCCAAGACCGCTACAGTCGGGTTCTTGGCCGATTTCGACGTGCAGACCTTGCGGGAGCTCTACGCAACAAGCGGGCTGTACTCGCCGAAGCACGGGCCCGGCAGGTCCTCATCCCACCGGGCGCCCCAGTCTTCGGGCGCCACATCGCCGTGGCGTTGCTGGTGATCATGGCCGCGCGCAGCAGATACTGAACACGTGTTCGAGGGTGTTCATTGGATGTTGGCTCGCCGCATCAGCCCGCCACGGCCGGTCTGGATCAACGTGGATGCCTTGGTGTCCTACAAGCGGGGCCGCGGGCCGGGCGCAGACACGGTGCCGATGGTCGTTCATGCCCACGGTGTCGAGCTCGACCGCTTGGTGGCGGGTATGCAGCTCGCGTGGCTGCGCTCCGATCGCGGGCAGTGGCTGGGCGTGGTCACCTTCTCCATTCCGACCGCTGTCGGCGATCTGCCGGTTCAGCAGCTCGTTCCGTCGACGGCGTTCCGTCCGCGAAGGCCGGAGACGAAGCGCGGTGCGGCCGACTCCGGCGCATCCTGAGCCCGTGGTCGAGCTGGTCACCTTCCCCGCGGAGCAGCCTGCGGGCCTGGTCGTCGTCGAGATCCGCGAGCACGGCATGATCGTGGGCGACGCCGACTAAATGCGTTGCAATTCCGGATATCGTCGCCGTATCGAAAAACGGGAGAAGCTGGGCGATGCTCGCGCTAGAGCAGTTTCATTCGTACGGCACATTCAAGGCAGAGAAACGTCTACGTCATTTTCTCCTGAAGAATCAGATGCGGATCGTCGTAGGCCCCGCAAGCAGGGGATAGCCGAAAATGAAATCGCCCTATTCTCTGATCTAGACGAGCATCTAAAAAGATCCAGTGATTTCACTTCAGGGGTTCATCTTGGCCAATCAGGGCAGCTTGGTCGTTGCGCAGTATATTTCTTTGGTTTTCCTTGTTGTGCTGGTAGCGACCTGGGCTAAAAATCCGACGCGCCACAAGGACACAGAAGGTACTGCGAAATCTTGATGTTGCGGGAGGCTGGCGTCGGCGATTGATCGAAGCAGGCACGGCGTTGACCACCCAGCCCATCGCATGCGCTAGCCTGCTCTGCACTGCGATGGGCTCGGGGCCACTGCCGCGCTGTCTGCCAGGACGTGGGACAGGTCGGATCGAACCGGTGGGCTTACGCGTCGCAGCGGGCGCCTGGGGAAGGGTGGGGCTGGCGACCGACATTGTGTCGGCACTGGCTGCGTTGCGCGTTCGATCGTGGCGCCTGGGGTAGCTTGTGTCCTCCATCATCGTCGTCCTCGTGGGCCTGTTCGGACTGATCAGCGCGCCGCTGTGTCTCTGGCTGATCCTGCGCTTTCTCAAGCACGTCTACGACCGCGGGGGCGCTGAGGATCTTCGGGTTGCGACGGCAGCCCTGCGGACGGCTCGGTCGCCGCGAGCTCCGTTGCCCGAGGGAGCAGCGGACGACAGCAGGGACGCCGGGCCAATGGAGGAGCGGCGTGGCACTGCGGCGTAGTTGGCACCAGCCCGACGGTCGACTCGCCCGCGATCAATCGCCCCTCCCCCCCCCTTTCGGGGAAGGAACAATCGCGCAGGATGTCCGAAGTTATGCACAGGTACTCGGCCGACATACGCTTCTCGGTCCACTCGACGCACGGGCCGGAGATGCACGTGGGCCGCGAGCGGGTGGGTTGTAGGCGAGCCTCGCTTGTTCCTTCGGCGGGACATTTCACAAAGGCGGGGCGGTCGAACCGCCGCCTCGAGCGCGAGTCGGCCAGGCGGGCATCGCGAAGGGAAGGCAACCCCATTGGAGTGGGATGTGTTATGCCATGGGGGATGCATAGGCATCACCCTGGATTCACAAGCAGGAGGCACGATGCTCGACCTTGAGGACCGGGTCAACCGGGTGTTCAACCCGGATGTGCGGCCGCTGGTGCAGGAGGCATACCGCTGCTACGTCTCCGGCTCGGCTCGTGGGGCCATTGTCTTGACCTGGACAGCGGTCTGCGCCGACCTCATCGCCAAGGCCCGGATCCTCCATGAGGAAGGCGAAGGCGAGGCTGCGGACTTGGTGTCCCAGGTTGAGAAGGCGCAGAGTAGCGAGGAAAGCGAAGCGATCCCGATCATGCTGACCCTCGAGAAGACCCTGCTCGTCATTACGGAGAAGCTGGAGCTAATCGACTTCACCCAGCGCAAGCAGCTGGAGAGGATCCGCGACGACCGGCATCTGTGCGCACATCCGTCCATCCGGCCGCTCGGTGAACTCTACGAGCCGACGATGGAGTACGCCCGAGCCCACCTGGTCGCTGCACTGGAAGCGGTGCTGATCCACCCGCCGAGCCAGGGCCGAAAGATCGTTCAGAGCTTTCTCACTCACGTTGTCGATCCCGGATTCGTCTTCGACACCGAGTACCTGACGTACACGTTCTTCGACCGTGTACGGCCATCGAGCCGCTTCAGGGTTGTCGAAGCTGCGGCCAAGTTTGCTGTCCTGGCGATCGACGATGATGCGATCAAGATCCCACCGGAGGAGTTCGCAAACCGGATGGCAAAGTGCCTTCGCAGCTTCGCTCGCCGCGATGTCGACCTCGTCAAGCGGGCCGTCGCCAAACAGATGGGCCGCTTGGAGAAGGCAGAGCCGGCTGTGCATCTTAGTGCTCTTGGTCGGCTCGGAGATCTGCCGGCGTTCTGGGCCTCCCTCCCCGCGCCGGTGAGCAAACTTCTTAATGTGAAGATCGAGGCGATCGGAAACGCTCAGGGAAGCTGGGACCTGACCCTCAGCACAGATGAGGCCAAGGCTCTCGCGCTCGTCGCCCATCCTGAGCTTTGTGAAACGCTGCCTGCGCTCACCGAAGCTTTCGATCGCCTTTCGGCCAGCCAGAAAGCTCAGGTCATCGAGCAGCATCCCGGTTCCTACTTCACCTCGTACCTCCCCGGCCTCCTCAAGGCCGCAACAAGCTACGACGGTGGTGAGGCCATCGCCAAGAAGGCGGTCCTTCCCTGCGCCGGGTACCTGAACAGATCCGAGTTGGAACAGGTCCTGAAGGAGTGGAACGACAACAGCCAGTGCTGGGGCCGCGCCATGCCGCGCTACCTGATCGACCTTTACGGCCTTACCTCCCACCTGGGGCCCACACGGAAGGCTCTCTGGAATCCGATCCTGGAGGACCTTCGTCTCGATGAGGCCGCCGGGGGCTTCTTCGACCTGATCTCGTCCGGTATTGAAGCTTTCGACGGCGTACACGGGTCATGAGACGCGCTGAGCGGATGACAAAGGACGTCGCCGCATGGCCGCCCCGTCCGAGGTCGGCGAGGTGCATGCCGCACCGCATGAACAAGAGATGGCTCAGATGCCGGTCGGCACCCTGTCGGCTGCGGCGTTCGACCCGTCGGCCTACGAGACGAATACTGCGAAAAGCTCCAGGAGCGGATCGCCGCCAAGCTTGCCTGCCGCTCGGCATCACAGTGCCGTCGCCGCGGTGCAGTGAGGCCACCTTCCAGGATCTGGCGGAAACGCTTCAAACAGCGTGGCTCGCTAGCGGCAGCAGTGCACGTCGAAGTCCACGATCCGGCTGACCGACTGCCGCGACAGGTGTTGCAGTTAACAGCACGCGGCACCAGCGCCCTGAGCGTTTTTGCTGCTCAGAAGCTTGTCTTGGTATGAGGCACCTTTGTATTGGTGGCTGTTAGTCGGTTCGACTCCGCCGGGCCTCGACGCTGGCTTGCAGCGCGTCCATGAGGTCCGCGAGCGCTGTGGATCGCGGGGCTGGAACGGCTTTCTCAACGGTCTCGTGGGCTTGCTTCGCGTCGATGAGGGCTCGCACCGTTTCCTGGTAGGTGTCCTTATAATCCAGCGGTTGCCAGTCGATGGCCATCGCTTCGATCAATTGCACCGCTGTGCCGAGCTCTTGTGCGGTGGCGCCGCTGCGGTCGGGCAGGCTGGCACCGAGTTCACGGTGTGGGTCGCGGACTTCGTCTGCCCAGTGGAGAACATGCAGTGCGAGGACGTGCTTCTCGGCTTTCAGCGCAGCGAGGTACTGGCGATTTCGCATAACAAAGGTGGCGATCCCTGCCCGATTGGTGGTCTCCAGCGCCTCCCTGAGCAAAGCGTAGACCTTGCGGTACTCGGCCCCGTCGGGCGCGAGGTAGTAGGTTCCGCCGAGGTAGACCGGATCCACCTGTGCCAGGTCAACGAACCCGATGATCTCCAACGACCGACTGCGGCCGGGGGCGATGTCCTCCAGTTCCTTGGGTTCCACGATCACCCAGCCGGCCTCGGTGGGGTAGCCCTTGACGACGTCGGCGAACGGGACCTCTTCGCCGGTGCGCTCGTTGACCCGCTTATGCCGCACCCGGTCACCGGTGCCCCGCTGGACCTGGTGAAACCGAATAGTGTGGGACTCCACGGCGGCGACCAGCTGCACCGGAACAGACACCAGGCCGAAGGTCAGCGCCCCGCCCCACACGGCGTGTGCCATCGTCACCACCTCCCTCCGCGAGGTGTCGTGGTCGAAGTCCAGCACCGAGGTCGGCAACGTGGGCAGGGGCAGAGGTCATCGCTGTGGCTGGTTGAGCGCCCTGGTGAGTTCCCGGTTGGCCGCTCGCGCCGCGTCGAGCTCGCTGGTGCGCTCCTCGAGCCGGCCTTGCAGCTCAGCAACGTGTTGTTCGAGGAGGGTGATCTGCTGCTGGAGGCGGTCGATGTCGACGGGTGCGACGAGGCCGGAGTCGTGCCAGGCGCGTTCGCCAAGTAATTCGGACAGCCGCCGCTCGAGTTGCCGGACCTGGGCGGTCAGGCGCGTGTTGCGCTGCGGAGAGTTGGCAAGAACGGCTTGCAGGGACGCCCGGGTCACACCGGTCGAGCCGTCGGGTGGAGGCAGAACCGCCTCAGGACGACGCTCTGCCGAGGATGCTCGGGCCAATGGTCAGCAGTGGCTGGAAGTGCCTTGCAGGTAAGGCTCGCCAATGGGCTGGCCGTCGGCTTCGACCCAGGCGTGGGCGGCAAACGGGTGGGTTCGCACGCCGGTGCACCACGTCGGCCAGCTGCCGCGGAATTGGCAGAGCAGGGCCACAGCGATGGAGCGTTGCAGGCAGCCCTGGCCGGCGCAGCGCAGGCTCACCGCCATCCACCACGGCCTCCCGTCCTCGTACGAGCGCTGGAGGCCTGGAGCGGTCGCGTAACGACCTGTCGCGAGTGCCCCTTATCGGTTGAGCGGTTGTGGTGAGCTGGCCACCATGCAGGTGTGGAATGCGTTGATCGGTGGCCGGAACCTTGAGCGGGGCTGTCCTGACCTATCTCTTCGGCCGTCGTTCTGCGTTGCGGACCGAGCGAACCGCCCGCCGGGAACAGATTCGAGCCGACCGCATTTCCGCGTACTTGGCGTTCGCGGAGGCGGTGACCGACTGCCGAAGGGCGGCATACGACGGGTGGCACCGGCAGCATGACCGTTCTGATCAGGACGTGGTCGCTGAGGCGTCGGCGGAGTACTACCGCTATCGCTCGGCGGCCGAGCATGCGTTGCTGCGGATCAAACTGGTCGCTTCCGACGCTCGGGAGATCGTGGGGGCCGCGCGTGAAGCGCTTGACGCCGCAACCCAGGTCCAGCGAGCCAAAGACGAAAGCCACGTCACCGAGCTAGGTGACCACGCCGCACGCAAGGTCGACACCTTCATCGCAGTTGCTGCATCCCAGATCCAGTAGCTGGCCATCGATGCTGTTCACATGCTGGCGGTGGTCCGGGGCGACCGTCGACCGGGCGCCCCAACTAGCGATCACCCGAACTGGCGTTCTAACGGTCGGCGGCAGGGTCGCCGCGTTCGGGAGCTGCACGCACAGCGGCCACAGCGACGATGATCGTGCGGTCCTGGAGCCGACGGAAGATTTTTTGTCGTTTGGGGTCGATTCCAGAGCTAGTAAGTGAGGGCACGTTGAGTTCTGGAGGACAGGAGCAATGGGACAGCACATGACGCCAGCAAAGGGCGGCGAGGAAGACCACGACGGAACGTACTGCAAGCACTGTCTGCTCACCGGCATCGTGTCGGAGTTCTGCCGTCGTCGCGACAACTGGTTGACGATCTACACCGGGTCGGATCCGGGCGCTGATCTCGAGGTACCCACGCGCCTCGGCGAGTCCCTGAGCGCGGATGACCTGCAGAGGATCGTGCGTTTCTCGGCGGCAGAAACCCGGCGCCACGTTGAGTCCCTCCTGCCGATCTGCCAGGACTGCTGCAGGTCCTTGGTTATTCACTTGGATGGGCAGCGCCTCGGGCCATGGCGAGACCTGGCAGTCAATCTGATGCCCGCCAAAGATGTCCTCACAAAGTGGCTGCTTTGGCTTACCGACCGTTATCAGGGAAGTGATCGCCGTTCGGAGGTCATCACAGCAACGACCTTGCTCACGCTGCAAAGGTGGCGTGTTCTTGCTGAGAGCCCCGGAACGCAGCCGGCACACATTGCCGCACGCAACGCGTGGATAGCAGCCCAACAAGCAAGGGCAGCGTTGTTGAGCGAGAACCACCAGCTCACCATCGAGAAGCGCTTCGACGCGGCCAAGAGCTTTGCCCACGACTGGCTTGGCTGGTCCAGCCCGACCGACGCACAGGTCCAGGGAGTCGTTGACGCTTTGCTCTGCGATGCTTGGATCTCTCTGGAAGCAGAGGCCGCCGACGACGAAGTCGTGGGCGTCTTGAAGAGGTTGGCCGACAAACAGCACTTGGACTGGAGACCACTGCACCTAGGGAAGATAAGAGGACAACGGATCACCTCTCTCTCGGCTGAGTTCGGTCATGACCGTCAGCGCACGTCGATCCTCGAAACGCTGCCAGGTCCTGACCTTCAGGTCGGCTGGAGCAACCCGCGCGTCGACTGCATCTTGAACAAGCTCAAACCGGTCGAACGGAACGTCGTCCTCATATACGCCGACTCTCCAGGAATGAGCTGGAAAGAGGCCGCGGAGGCTTGCGGCCAGCCAGCCAAATTCGGCGAGCAACGGGTCAGACGACAGGTTAGCCGTCTCGTCAAACAGCATCGAGAACGGCAACAAGCCCGGCGCGGGGCCATAGAGGAATGAAGAGACCAGTCTCAACCACATCACGAAGTGAAACCTCGATGTCGAAACGACGTAATCCCTCACGCCGCAACATCCCCACCCGGCACATGATCGTTCTCCGCTACATCTCTGCGATCGCGGGACTGCTCATGGCAGTGGCTGCACTACTTCATGCGGTCCTGCCCTGGTAGCTCAAAGCTGGCCGCAAAGAGATAGTCCTCCTGGCCAGTTACGCCACAGCTGAAGTCTCCGGCGCGACTTGCGACGACCACAGGCATGGGGTGGCCCTTCGTTGTGCGAAGGGCCACCCCATGCTGGTGCCTCCTCAGCGTTCGCCTTGCGTTGCGTCGTGGAGCTGGTGACGCTGCCGGACATGGCGGGTGAGGGCTCGGGCTCGGTCTGAACCGATGCCCAGTTGGCGTCGTAGCGTGTCCGCTGCGATCGGACGTTTATGGTTGTCCCAGTGTTCGGAATCCAGCTCGCATGCTTGCTCGAACAGCGGATCATGACCAACGGCTTGCGAAACTTCGGACGTCAAGGCGCCAGTAGCAGTGCCCTGACCAGGTACGTTGTGTTCTGGAATGCACTCCGTTGGATCGGCCTCACCCGTTAGGGCGTCGGCTGTCGATGAGTGCATTCCATCTGGTTCAGTCGGAGCCCTGTTCGTCGGCGCCTGGTCTCCATCTCTCTTGCCGACGGAGGCCGCAGTTTCGCCTCGATGTCGCTTTAGCGCTTGATTCAGCAGTTCGACCGACAGCAACAACGCCAACGGAGGACATGCGGCGACCGCGACGGCGAACACGCTCAGCTCCGGCGCCGAAGCCACATTGGCGCACAGCGACAATCCAATCCCAAGAAGGAACGCCAGCCATGCCTTCCAGCGTCCCGCAGGGCGGCATGGGCCAGCCTTCCACAATTCGACAGTAGCTATCGTCAGCAACCCGTCCACGATCAACGGCCAGATCGCTGCAGTGGCTCGGTCCGCACCGAACCGCAGGGCAAACTGGCGGCCGTGCTGATACGACACGTAGGCCGCACCAGCGGCGACCAAGATCGTGCAGGCGCACTGAAGCAACAGCGCCCGATCGTGTGAAAGTGATGAACGTCCAGGCCAGGTCACCAATGACGATCACCCTGACCTCGGTATGGCAAACCGGTGCGTGTGCGGCGTGGTTGATGACCGTCTTGCACGAAGCAGAGCTTCAGCCTGGCTGCCTCGTGCCTCTCGTCGAAGGAGTCAGGGTGCCTGGTGTCGTGGCACTGGACCTGAGTCGCCAGCCAGCCGCGCCGACCCCGGGTCTTTCTCTGTGGACGTGTCAGATGATCGAACACCGTGGTCGTCCTCCTTGTAACTGCCATGATCAAATGGCGGTTTCCTGGCGACGGGAACGCGCGGGAACGCGCGACAACCGGTCGTAACGAGGAGGAACAAGAGCCGCTGACCTGCAGGGATACGCGAAACAGCTGGTCGGCCCCAGCGGGCCACTACCTTGACACGGTAGAGGTCACTGGTTCAATCCCAGTATCGCGCACCATCTATATACCCAGGTGAGAGCCCCTTCTGATGATCTTCATTAGTTGGGGCTCCTACTGTTTTGGGAGCACGGTGGGAGCAGTTGATCTTGGCTTACTGTGCTCATGCGATCTGTGCTCATCGTTGCTGACACAGGTGTTGCATCATTTTGATCACGATGCGCGCCTCACTGGGCTGGCGCCGAGTGGCCTGTGCGTAGTGGCCCGACGGGGTCCGGTTCCGTGTAGCCGGGGATGCGGAAACCGGACCCATCGTGACCAGGGCCGGTGGCCTGAGGCCGCACCCATTCCGACGGGCACCAGCGACAGGCGAACGCCGGCAGGTGGATCTTGTGTTCTTCCTGGTCGGTCACGGTTCCGTTGGCTCCTCGATGGTGGTCTTGGCGCGTTCGTGCCGGTCCGCGACTCGTTGCAGGGATGTCTTGCTGCGCTGTGGTGTCCGGGTCCTTCTCCGTGATGCCTACGGTGTCGCCGGAGAGGTTCGGTGCGCTCCGGCGTATCCGAGGGCGACATAGCGTCGATGCGCGATGCGCCATCCGGCTTCCGTCTTGCGCCAGCGGTCGAAGTAGGTGCCGTGGGTCACGACGGTGGGACCGTCCGGGTACTGCTTGGTGACGACCACCGTGGCGCGGGTGCGGGGCTCATCCGCGTCGGTCTCGTCGAACACGAACCCGCACACGTGGTGCAGGACGGGATTGACCCTCGGCATCCCCGACTCGGCGAAGTCGCGAAGCTCGGCCGCGCCTTGGAACAACGCCCGCTGATCATGCTGGTCGACGAGAACGACCTCGAAGATCCCGTCCTCTGTGAACACTCCGACGAAGCCCTCGACGTCCCCGGTGTCGTAGGCGTGGGCGTAGCGGCCGGTCGTCTGCTGGATCGCGAAGCGATCGTCGACGTCGAGATCCGTCACCGCTGTCCGGCTTCCGTGTCGTCGGGACCGACCCACGGGTTGACTGGACCGGCGAGCAGGAAGCAGCTGTCCGGCATCGTGCGCGTGCCGTCGTCCTGCGAGGGCGCGGTCGCCGTGGCGAGATAGAGCCCCTTCGCATAGTGCCGCACCTCGTCCACGAGGTCGGTGATACCGGCCACCTGCTTGTTGAACGCCGTGTACCGCATCATCAACGACGGCCTGCCGTCGACGAACGACTCGCCGATATCGGTGGCGAACCGGCCCTTCCGGGTGTACCGGTATCCGTCCCCATCTTCCCCAAGCTTGCGGAAGATGTTGTAGCCCTCGCCGGTGGAATCGCCGTTTGCCTTGTACGCCTTGCCCAACCAGTAGCCGCGCGCCGACTCGTCCCGGTAGAACTGGGTGGCGGCGTCCCGGATCTCCTCCGGGGAGATGTGGAGAATGGGCATGTAGGCCGCGTACTCCCCGTCGAGCTCCCCCATCTCGGGAGCGGGCAGGCTCTTCCACAGCTCGAACAGCTCGTGCTGCGGTAACGCCAGCAACTGCTGGACGCCGATGGCCGGGCAGGGGTCGATCTGCTGATCCATTGTTGCCTTTCTTCGGAATTCGGTTCAGGAAGCGGCGGCGGTTTTCTGGGCCGCGGGACCCGCCAGCCAGCCGCCGTCGATGGTGTGGACGCTGCCGGAGATGAACGACGCGCTGTCACTGGCCAGGAACGCGGCCAGGTTCGCGACGTCCTCGCCGCGTCCCATCCGGCCGAGCGGGAACCGGCTGCCCACGTCGCGTTCCTCGCCCATCTTGCGCATGAAGTCGTTGCTCGCGATGTACCCGGGGCAGATGGCGTTGACCCGGATACCGACCGGCCCCAACTCCAGCGCGGCCGTCTTGACCAGGCCGAGGACTCCGTGTTTCGACGCCGAGTACGCCGACGCCATCCGGACGCCGATGAGCCCGGCGGCCGACGAAGTGACCACAATGGATCCACCGCCCGCGTCACGCATGGCCCGGCCCGCCGCCCGCATGCCGAGCATGACGCCGCGCAGGTTCACCGCCATTGTGCTGTCCCATGCCTTCAGCGAGAAGTCGAGAACCGTGGCGGGCTGCGCGGATTCCGGGTCCATGGCCGCGGCGTTGAGATGCGCGATGTGCACGGCGCCATAGCGGGCGACCGTCGTGCTGACCATCGAGTCGTTGTCCTCCGGGGCGGCGACGTCGACCCGCAGCGCGAACGCCTCGCCGCCGGCGGCGACGATGTCCTTGGCCGTCCGCTCGGCGGTTTCGGCGTTGATGTCGGCGCAGCACACCCGTGCTCCCTGGGCGGCCATCGTCGCCGCGGACGCTGCCCCGATGCCGGACCCGGCCCCGGTCACGATCGCCACTTTCCCGCTGAGCGAGGCAAATCCTTGATGTGCTGTGGTCATTGGCGGCTCCTTATTGCGCGCTGAGTGGGATGATCCGGCGGAACTTGCCACCGGGCGACTGTTGTGGTGGCTCGTCGGCACGTTCGAGCGTGACGTGGTCGGCCTTGTGCTCGGTGAGCAGACGAGTGATCTCGTCGCGCACGGCCTGCCATACGCGGTCAGTGTCGGTGCCCTGCCTGGTTTGCAGGCGTACGCGCAGTGCGGAGGGCGACGTCTGGACGAGCTGGAACCGGTCGATGCCGGGAGTGCGGTCCAGCAGCGTGCCGAAGAGCATGGGCGAGATGCTGACGTGCTCGCCGCGATCAGTGGGGAAGGTGAGCATGTCGGCGGCGCGACCCGCTACCCGGATGGCCGGCAGCGGGTTGCCGCAGGGGCAGGGGTCGGGGCGGAGTAGGACGCTGTCGCCGAGGTCGTAGCGCAGGAACGGCTGGACCCGGTTGGCGAGGTTGCTGATCAGGACAGTGTGCGACGGCTGCCCCGGCGGGACCGGCCGGTAGTCGGCGTCGACCGGCTCGGCCACGGCCCAGTCGCTGTTGACGTGGTACCAGCCGTGCGCGCAGCCGACGCTCAGGAAGCCGCACTCGGTGGCGGCGTAGGCGGCATTGACCTTCGCGTGGAACGCGGTCGCGAGCCGTTCCCGGATGTCGGCGGTCAACGTCTCACCGCCGGGAATGACGAGCGCCGGGCGGATGCGCAGGCGGCCGGCTTCCTGCTCCCCGGCCAGCTGCGTGAGCATGCTCAGGAAGCCGGCGAGGCTGGCGGGGTTGTACCGGTTGAGCTCGTCGACCAGCGTCGGCAGCGGCTGGTCTGTCGGGAAGACCCGCATGATCCGGCTGAGCCGCGGGCTGTCCCGGCGGAACCGCTCCGTCGAGGCGATGGTGTAGAAGTGGCCGGTGGGTGCGCTGACGACGGCTATGCGGCCCCCGTGGGCGAGCATACGGCCGAGGTCACGGACCCCCAGCAGGCCACGGGAGCGTGACCCAAGGGCGTTGGGCACGGCCAGGTTCCGCTCGTCCAGTACGAAGAGGCCGCGGACACCGCTGGTTCCGGAGGTGGTGGCCACCAGGTACCGGTCCTGGAACCGCGCCCCGACGAGGTCGGGATCGGCGACGAACGCCTCGACCCGCTCGCGGGTCACCTGGCGGTCGGTGACCCAGTCGTCGAAGTGCCCCATCAGCGTCTTCTTGTCGGTGACCGGGAGCAGTGCCGGATCGTCGACCTTGTCTGGCAGGTCGCGATACAGCTCGCGGTAGTACGGCGAGTTCGCGCGGGCGTAAGCCACCATCTCGGCCAGGCGGGCGCGCTGCCGTCGCGCGATCGCCTCGGCGCCCTGCCGCATGTCTCGTCGTGCGTCGCGTGCGAGGCGCCGGACGCTTTCGGTCATGATGAGCTGGTCCTTTCTCCGGTGAGATTGGGGCTTCCGGCGGA
>NZ_FNOK01000088.1 GCF_900106995.1 Saccharopolyspora shandongensis | reverse complement strand
AGCTGCTCATTGGACAGCCTGGGCATCCGCCCGGCACGACCGGCGCCCTCCAGCGCCTCGTGGCCACCTGTCAACCACGCCCGGTGCCACTTCGATGCGGTCTGCTGTGATACCCCCAACGCCGAGGCCACATCGACCTGCCGCTCGCCCCGCTCGAACATCTCCGCCGCCCGCCTCCGCCGCTCACGCAGCGCCTCGAAATCCCGCCTAGCGGCGCCAGATTTGTTCTCACGGGACTGCTTACCCGTCGATCGTGAAGACCTCGCCACGCCACAATCATCCCACCGGGCAACACAAACCAAGCACAACGACACACCCTATAACCAAAAGATCATTAATACGGCAACGGACCCGATGTCCCACGTGGAATCGCCTTCGCAGTGCTGAATCAAGTCGACAGGATTAGTTGACTCCGACACCTCGGTCGGGCGCCGCGCCCCCTCCTCATGCGCAGTGGCAAGGGCCCCGCCCGCCACGACAGTGCGGCGCTGACCACAGCTAAAAACCAAGGCGCACTACACCGAAGTCTCCCCAACCCTTAGAACTACGCGGAACACGAGGGAATCCGGGCCGAGGGGCCGCCCCCCTCGCCGCAAGGCCGTCCTCAGTCCAAGTCCTTTGTGGACGAAATAACCCGTGGGCGCGGTTGCTGCTGGGGAACATCAGCGAGGTGATGATGCGCTGGCTAGCCGGAACTTGGTGTTCGGCCGGCATCTGCAACGGTATTTGGTCGCTACGGCCGAGACTGCCCAGCACCGCGAACGTGGCCGGGCGGGCGGACGCTATTCATTGCGCGTGCACCAGTGGGGCACAGACATCGAATGGCTCCAGCGCTCTGATACGGGGCAAACGTTGCCCGACGCGGCACTTGCCGTTGCGGGACGGGACGTTGACGACGCGTGGTTGCGTCACGGTTGGTGCTGTTCATCACCAATGGCGTAGTTGAGCTACCGTGGCGACCATGCCGAGCCCGAAACAGGGTAACCTGCTCCTCGTGCTCCCTGAGTCAGACCGGGTAGGGGCTTTCGGTCACGCCGTCAGCCCCCTGAACCCCTGAGTTCTTAGTTCGCATCCCGGCAGCCTTGCTGCGGGGCAATGGTGCGCACCCTCCGGGGCGCTGGCCGCGGTGACGAGACGTTTCCTTGTCGTTCTCTCACCTCGGAGTCTCGATGCCTCTCCCTCTCTACATGCTTGCTGTGGCGGTCTTCGCCATGAGCACTTCTGAGTTCATGCTCGCCGGTCTGGTGCCGGACATCGCCGACAGTCTTGATGTATCAATCGGGTCAGCCGGCCTGCTCACCTCGGCATTCGCCGTCGGCATGATCGCCGGGGCGCCGCTAATGGCGGCGCTGGCTCGCCGGTGGCCCGCCCGGACAACTCTCCTGTTCTTCGTGCTGGTCTTCGCAGTCACGCACATCGTGGGCGCCCTCACGACAAGTTTCGTGCTGCTGCTGGTCACCCGGGTTATCGCCGCACTGGCCAACGCAGGATTCCTCGCCGTCGCATTGAGTACCGCAGCCACGCTCGTCGCAGCCGATCAGAAAGGACGCGCGCTGGCTGTCCTGCTCTCAGGCACGACGATGGCAACCATCGCGGGAGCTCCAGGCGGCGCGCTGCTCGGCACGCTGCTCGGCTATCGGGCAACCTTCTGGGCGATCGCGCTGCTCTGCATTCCCGCTGCGCTCGGTATCGCCAAGGGCATCCCGGCCGATGCCTCAGAATCCACTCAAGGCACGCCGGCCCTCGTATCTCTTCGGACCGAGATCGCCCAACTCGCGAAGCCAAGGCTGATCCTGGTGATCCTGCTTGCCGCCCTGGTCAATGCCGCCACTTTCGCCACCTTCACCTTCCTTGCGCCGATCGTCACCGGCACAGCCAGCCTGGGAGCGCTCTGGGTTCCGGTGATGCTGACGGTCTTCGGTGTCGGCTTCTTCGTCGGTGTCACTGTCGCGGGACGGTTCTCGGACCAACGTCCCGGTATCGTCATCGCGGTCTGCGGCCCGGTGCTGTTCCTCGGCTGGATGGCATTGGCGACACTGGCTGCGCACCCTGTGGCGCTTGTGTTCCTGGTATTCATGCAGGGAGCTCTGTCCTTCGCGGTGGGCAGCACCCTGATCGCCAGGGTGCTCTACGAGGCCGAGGGCGCACCCACCATGGGTGGGTCGTATGCAACCGCTGCGCTCAACATCGGGGCAGCTGGCGGACCTGTAATTGCCGCAGCGACTCTCGGTGCCGATGCTGGCGATCTCGCTCCCGTGTGGGTCAGCAGTCTCCTAGTCGCGCTCGCGCTGGCTATCGCGCTGCCGCTGTTGCGAGTCATCGCACCCCATGTCGGCCAGGCGATCCGATGACCCACACCAACGCCCCACTGAGTATCGAGGGGCGGCGACGGCTCATCGAGCGTTGCCGAACCCGCCCCATCGCTCATGTCGCCGCCGAGATGGGAATCTCCCGGGCCTGCGCCAGCAAATGGGTCAACCGCTGGCGACGCTACGGCGAGGTCGGCCTCCACGACCGAGCGTCGACACCGCACACCAGCCCTAACGCAACACCACCCGAGGTCATCGACCGGATCGAGACCTGGAGAAGGGAAAACAAGTGGTCTGCCCAGCAGATCACCCGGGAGCTACGCTCGATCGGCATCAACACTCACCGCCGCACGGTTTCCAGACACCTCGCCCGCCTCGGGCTCGGAAAGCGCCGGTTCATCGACCCCAATGGGGAGAACAACCGGAGGCCTGAGCACCCACTGACGGTCCCACCGTAGCGTCTGAGCAGCTCCGTCGAGTGCGGCGGCGGAAGATGGCGCGCGTGCGGACCCTGGCAGTGATGCCGCGTACCCAGGTGGCGGGCGTCGGTCAGTGAGCCGTTGAACGCAGGGGCGCGCTGAGTGTGAGGCTGCTGTTCAGTGCGGCGACGGCGTCGAGGACGTGGGCGGCGAGATCCCGCTCGGCCGGGCGCTTCCCGGCGTGCGGTCCGGCGCCGTCCTGCGCCTGCGCCGTCCAGTCGCTCATGCCGTGCCGGAACGCGGAGACCAGCATGTCCCCTGCCAGTCGCAGCCTCAGGTCGTCGGGCCCCGGCAGGTCGAACCGGTCGGCCACGACCTTCAGCGCCAGCCGCATGGTGCGTTCGCAGAACTCCAGGCAGTGCGCGGCCATCGACGTGTTCGCCGCCCCCAGTCGTTCGGTGAGCAGGACGCGGCGCAGCCAGTCCTCGTCGGCCATGCCCTCCAGCGAGGCCAGCAGTGCGTCGCGCATCATCTCCAGAATCGTCCGGCCCTGGGCCTCGACGGTCCCCAGTTCGTCCACGAACCTCATCCACAGGTCGTAGATCGAGGCCATGGCGACGTCTTCCTTGCTGGTGAAGTAGCGGAAGAACGTGCGCTTGGAGACCTCGACGCTGTCACACAGCTCGTCCAGTGTGACGCCGTCGAAGCCGCGTTCGGTGAACAGGTCGAGCGCGGCGTCGATCAGGGACTGGCGGGTGCGCTGCTTCTTGCGTTCACGCAGTGGCAGGCGTTCACCGCTGTTGGCGACAGTGGACACGGTCCCGAGTCTAGTGCGGGACACCAGTGCGCGGACTCTGAGCCGTACCGGACTCAGGGGACGAGCACGAGTTTGCCGAACACCGTCCCGGACTCCAGCAGCGTGTGCGCCTTCACGACCTCTGACAGCGGCAGCTCGGTGTCGACGACGACCCTCAGCGCGCCGTCCGCCGTGCGGCGCAGCAGGTCGGCGAATTCGGTGGCGATCGCGCCGGGGCCGACGGAACTGACGTTGAAGGCGAAGACGGTGGGAGAGTTGTGGAACGTCGTCAGCAGCCCGGCGAACGCGTCCGGCCCGGGGACCCCGCCCGCCGCGCCACAGGACAGGAACCGGCCGTTGGGCCGGAGCAACTCGATGTAGCGGGTGATCTCGGCGCCACCGACGGGGTCGATGACGACGTCGTAGCTGCTGTCGCCGCCGTCCTGGCCCGCCCTGCGGTCGAGCACATGCGCCACGCCGAGCTGACGCAGCCGGTCGACGCGCTGCGGGGTGGAGGTGATGGCGGTGACCTCCGCACCTGCGGCGGTGGCCAGTTGAGCGGCCATCATTCCGATACCGCCCCCGGCACCGCGCACCAACACCCGCTCGCCCGGCTGGACGGCCACCCGCTTGAGCCCAAGGCTGGCCACCAGTGCGTTGACGCCGAGTGCGACGGCGTCCGGTGCGCTGATCGCCTCGGGCAGAGCGACGACGTGGTCGACCCCCACCGTCACCAACTCGGCGTACCCGCTGCTGACGGTCAACGCGAAGACCCTGCGGCCCAGCCACTCCTGCCCCACCCCGTCGCCGACCGCGGTGACGATGCCCGCCACCTCGGCGCCAGGGACCACGCCGGGTTCGGTGAGCTGGGGGTAGGTCCCGTTGCGAACCATGACGTCCATGAAGCCGACGCCCGCTGCCTGAACCGAGATCAGGACCTGACCGGGGCCCGGACAGGGATCGGCCAACTCCACCAGGTCGAGCACGTCGGCGCTACCGAACGACGACACCATGACGGCCTTCATGCCGTACTCCTCCCACACGGATGACACGAGAGCAAAAATGCCCCTCAGTGGCATTAGCCTAGCAGGGGCGGCTGTCGGGAGGCGACCGGTCGCGGTGATCCCGGTCACCACACTCACTCCCGCACGGCCGTTCCACGATCGTTAATCATGGTGTGAGTCCGAGGAGCTGCGATGGGACGACCGTGGTCCCGCTGCATAGGCAAGTTCACCGCCCCGGAAACGATCCACTCAGGACCGTGAACCCCACTAGCCGGGACAACCTGTCGAGCCTCTTGGTACCCACGAAACGACGAGCGACACCCCGGTTGATCATGAACGCAGCACGATCACACGAGAGACCAGCCTCGCTGCCAGACTCGGCCAGGCCGGTTGAGCAACAAGCCGAGGACGCGCGTTTCGCCCGGCCGCATCATTTCGGCACCGCGGGCCCCGGAGCGACGTTCGCTCCTTCCGGGATCGGGAAGTTCACCCCCGTCAAGGGCGTGACGTGCGAACTCTGGATCTTCCACTTCCCGTCTTCGACCAGGTACCGGTCGCGATATTCCAATGACGCCTGCTCGACGACGCCGTCGGCGAGGTTGACCCTCATGAACCAGAAGGTCCAGCTGCCGACCGCGGTGTTCGCGTCGATCAGTTCGATGTCCGGGTGCATGCCATGATGGATGTCGTTGTAGAGCCAGCGGTTTCCGTCGCGGCGCAAGGCCAGCTTGCTGTACAGCTCGACGAGCTGCTCGCGATCGTCGAAGCCGCCGAGGCCGGAGCCGTAGTCGATGTCGGCGCCCTCGCGCACGAAGCACTCCCGGAAGGCATCGGGATCCTTGCTGTCGCACGCTCGCCAGTACCGGTACTTCAGGCGTTCGATCTCCTGAATCGCCTCCAGGCGCGCAACCCTACGAGCGAGGTCACGCACATCCACGTCGCCGTCACCGAACACTTCCGCCTCCTCGTTCGCCAGACTCGCCAACAGCCATCCCGCGTTCGGCGGTTCAGCATGCGAACAGCGACTCCCGACCGGGCCCCGGAATCATTCAGCGGTACAGGCGATCGATCAGCCGATGAACGTCGATCGTGCTCCCCTCAATCCACAATGGAGTCGCTGAACTCGACCGGGGCGCCGAGGAACGCCCGGTGCGAAGCCGGGGAGGTGCCGTCGACGTCGACCACGCCCAGTTCCTCGCCGACCTCCGCGCCGACCAGCACCCGCCCGGTCCACCGCATCCGATCGGGGTGCTCGGCAAGCGCGGCGATGACCCGTCCGGTGAACTCCGGCGACTCGGCCATCGCGGTCAGCTCGCCGTAGCGCTCGGGATCCGAGTCCAGCACCGCCTCGGTCCGCTCGGTGCGCAGCAGTCCCATCCAGATCGACACGGCCGCCACGTCGAACGGTTTGAGGTCCACCGCCATGTCGTGCGCCATCTTGTCCACACCTGACTTCACCGCACCGTAGGCAGGCCCGTGCATGTAGCAGGTGGCGCCGAAGGACGAGGTGTTGACCAGCAGGCCGCCACCAGTGCCGACGAGCAGCGGCGCACCGTAGTAGCTGGACACGTAACTGGAACGCAGCCCGACCTCGAACATCTCCTGCATCGCCAGCGGCTTGGACCAAAAGGGCCCCTTGGTCGCGAGCTGGTCCGGCACGATGAACGCGTTGTTCACCAGGATGTCCAGCCGCCCGTGGTCGGCGCGCACCCGCTCGAACAGTGCCGCGACCTGGGCGTCATCGCGGTGATCGCAGACGACGGGAACTCCGGTACCGCCCCTGCGGTCGATCTCCTCGGCGGTGGCGAAGACCGTGCCCGGTAGCGACGCCTCTCCCTCCCGTCGAGTCCGGCCGGTGACGTAGACCGTGGCTCCGGTTTGACCGAGCGCGAGCGCGATTCCCTTGCCCGCGCCCCGGCTCGCGCCGGTGACCACCGCGACCCGGTCGCCGCTCACAGCTTGCCCGCCATGCCGAGCTCGGACGTTCGTTCATCGGCCATGTACCCGCTCCCGGTCCCCGCCACACGAGTCAACTGCGACAACGCAGAACCAAACGCTTGCTTGAGCGTATCGAAGGAGATCGGCAAGTCAAGCCTCGGTAGCGGATCCCGCCGAGCACGCCATACCCGCGCGAGCGACTACCGTTGACCGCATCGAGTTCCATGGCATCGCTGTGCTGCGCAAGGAGGAGCCGGGTTGCGGAATCGCGCCGGAGCACACCAGATCATCGACCAATCCGGCTGCACGACTAGGACGAGTCAGGCGACTCCGCGCACGCGGGTGAGGAGCACTCCTGCGAGCAACGTGGCCACCGCCGATGCGGTGAACAGCCCGGCATAGCCGCCGAGGTGGGCCAGGACCGGCGTGGCGAGCGCCGGGGCGACGACCTGGGGCAGCGCGTTCGCGATGTTCACGACGCCGAGATCCTTGGCCCGGTCGGCGGCGGACGGCAGCACCTGCGTCAGCAGGGCCAGTGCCACCGCCCAGTAGATCCCGAAACCCAGCCCGAGCAGCGGAGCGGCGCACAGTGCCGAGGTCCACGTCGGCCATGCGGCCAGCAGCAGCGCGGCCAACGCCATCAGCGCGCACGAGGTCAGGATGTAGGGCTTGCGCCGCCCGGTGCGGTCTGACAGCGCTCCCGCGACGACCCCGCCGACGGTGAGCGCGGCACCGTAGAGGCCCATCAGGACCAGCAGACCCGTCTCTGGATCTGGGTGGTGCACGGCGTCGTCGAGGAAGAACAGCAAGTAGAGCGTGCCGAAGGCGTTGCCCAGGTTGATCATGAAGTGGCAGCCCCAGCCCCACGCGAAGTCGGGATACCGGCGCGGCGACACCCAAAACCGGGCTACGGCCAGCCCGCCTGCGGGCTTCGTCGGCAGAACGGCGTCCGGGGTGCGCAGCACGAACGCCGCCGCCGCGAGCACGACTAGTGCTGCGCACGCGAGGTAGCCACCGGCGAGCCTGGTGATCAGCACCGTCACCACCAGCGCGCCGGCGACGGTGCCCAGCATCTGGCTGATGCCGACGAGTCCGCCGATTCGTGCCCGCTGCGCCACCGGAACCCGGTCCGGCAGCGCCGACGCCAGGCTCGCAAGCATCGCGTTGAGCCCGGCCTGCACCAGGCACCACCCGACCGTCATTGTCACCACATCGCCTGCCGCGGCGAGAACCGCGAGACCCACCGCCGCCACGAGCGCGCCGCCGAGCGTCCACGGGTGTCGGCGGCCGAACCGCGAGGTGGTGCGGTCGGAGAGCATGCCCGCCAGCGGGTTGACCACCACCGACACTGCCGCACCGATCCCGGTGACCGCGCCGAAGACGACCTCCTTGTCCACGCCGGCGAGCAGGTCCGCCTGCCGGGGCAACAGGACCTGGATCGGCGCGTAGAACGCCAGCCACAGCCCGAGGTTGGCCAGGAAGAGCAACGACGTCCACCCGGCGCGGACCGGGATCCGGGGCTCGGTGAGTGCGGTCATCTCGACTGCTCGATCACGTCGCGGTACCAGGCGAACGAGTCCTTCGGGGTGCGCACGAGCGTGTCGTAATCGACGTGCACCAGGCCGAACCGCGGGGCGTACCCCTTGGACCACTCGAAGTTGTCCAGGAGCGACCAGACGAAGTAGCCGCGCACGTCCACACCTGCGCCCATGGCCTCCCGCACGGCGGCGAGGTGAGTGGTGAGGAAGTCGATGCGGTCGGAGTCGTGGATTCCGTCGAAGCTGCAACCGTTTTCGGTGATGTGCATCGGCGGCATCTCCGGGTAGCGCTCATGGAGCAGGATCAGCAGCTCACGCAGTCCCTCCGGGACGACCGGCGATCCGTTGGTAGTCATCGGGTAGCCCTCGACCGGGATGAGCTCGAAGGGCAGCGGGTCCGGGGTCCGCGGTGCGCGCACGGCCATCGGCTCGTAGTAGTTGACGCCGTAGAAGTCCAGCGGCGCGGCGATTGTCGGCAGGTCGTCGGCGAAACCGTCGGGAAGCCGGTCATGCAGCACCTCGGGGTAGCTGCCGAGCAGGATCGGATCAGCGAACAAGCGGTTGATCAACGCGTCCAGGAACGACACGGGTTCCGGGTCTTCACCCCAGATCGGGCTGTGGTTGTTCGCGGTTCCCACCGCCCCCGCGCCCGCCGCGCGCAACGCCGTCACGGCCAGGCCGTGCGCCAGGAGCTGGTGGTGCGCGGTCGGAATCGCGTCGAGCAACAGCGCCTTGCCCGGCGCGTACTCGCCGATGCCGTAGCCGTATATCGACATGACCATCGGCTCGTTGAGCGGGATCCACATCTTCACCCGGTCCGCGAAGCGCTCGCCGACAATCGCGGCGTACTCGGCGAACCGCTCGGCGGTCTCACGGCTGAGCCACCCACCGCGGTCCTCCAGCGCCTGCGGGGTGTCCCAGTGGTAGATCGTGGCGACCGGATCGATGCCTGCTTCGCAGAGCGCGTCGAGCAGCCGGTCGTAGAACGCGATCCCCTCGGGGTTCACCGGACCACGACCGTCGGGCTGGATGCGGGGCCAGGCCAGCGAGAACCGGTAGGCGTCCACGCCCAGCTCGGACATCAGCGCGACGTCCTCGAGGTACCGGTGGTAGTGGTCGGTACTGACGTCGGCGTGCTCACCGCGCGCGATCTTGCCTGGAGTGGCGGCGAAGGTGTCCCAGATCGAACGCCCCCGACCCCCTTCCCTGGTGGCGCCTTCGATCTGGAATGCCGCGGTGGACACGCCCCAGACGAAGTCCGAGGGCAGGTGCGGGACCGGCATCTCATCACCCCAAACATGAATATTATTCGGAATATAGTGCTGATCCGGCACTCACGGAAGGGGCGATCCGGAGTCGCCTCTCGGGCGCCGCGAGCCGGCAGTATTTCGATGCCTGGTTTGGAAAATGCAAAGGGCGTCAGCTACCAGCCGGGAACGCTCGTCGGTCTGGTAGCAGGCAGCACGGGCGCGCCGGGCGGCCGGCGGGCCCAGCCCACCGCCGCGGAACAAGCACTTCCTGAACCTGCCCGCGGTTCGCGTCCCTGCACGCCAGAACCGATGCGGCACTTCGACTTGCCGCGCTGAGCGCGGGCATGACGGGCGCTTCGGCCTGAACGGTGCGGCCGGGGCGATTGCTCAGACGTGCGGTGCCGTGGCCCGGATGCCGGCGAGCACCACGCCGACGATGCGCTCCGCGTCCGCGCGGGTGAACGGGCGCATGCCGCGGTTGACGATGAGGCGCACCGGGCCGGAGATCATCTCGCCAAGGAAGGCGCTGTCGACCGGGGGGAGCTCGCCCCGGTCGACGGCGGTGTCCACCCGCCGCCCCACGGCGGCCACACGCTGATCGAGGATCCTGGTCAGCGCCTGCCGGACGGTGGGGCTTTGGCGGGCGGGCTGGATGGCCTGTTCGAGCGTCCGGCCGAACGGCGTTTCCAGGCCACCGGCGAGGGCCAGCAGGTAGTCCACCAGGTCTCGGTGGATGTCGCCGGTGTCGGCGACCGAGGCGAGATCCTCGGCGTAGCTCAGCAGGGCTTCGACCACCAGCTCCTCGCGGTCGGGCCAGTTCCGGTAGACGCTGGTCTTGTGCACGCCGGCGAACTCGGCGACCTCCTCGTAGCGGAAGCCCGCGATGCCGTCGCGCGCCACGAGCTCGGCGGTCGCGGCGAGGATCTGCGCTCTCACCCGCGCGTTGCGGCCACCGGGACGCCGTGCGGGCGGCCGGTCAGCGATCCCGTTGGCCATCGCCGCGCTCACTCTCCTGTTCTCTGCTCGGGTGCCGATTGTCGCCAGGGGCGGCGTTGCGGTGCAAGCCGGTCGTAGTACGCTCGTTAAAAGCAACAGTTCGTCGCTTTAGTTGCGGCCGCACTGCTCCGCGGGTTCGCCTGCCTGACCGGCGAGCAGCGGCCGATCCGATCGCACACCCACCTCAGCGAAACCTGGAGCGCACACGTGAACATCCTTGTCTCCGGAGCCGGTATCGCCGGGCTCGCCTGCGCACTTGAGCTCGGCACCCGCGGCCACGACGTCACCGTCGTCGAGTACGCCCGCCACCTCCGGCTCACCGGCACACCCATCGACATCCGCGGTGATGCGATCGAGACCGCGGCCAGGATGGGACTGCTCGCGAAGATCCAGAAGCGACGGGTCCGGATGTCCGAGCTCACCCAGTTCGTCGACAGCCAGGGCGAGCCGGTGGCCCGGATCCCGATGGAGCAGGTCAGCGACTCCGACGACGACATCGAGCTCCTCCGCGAGGACCTCGTGCGCATCCTCGCCAATGCGCTCCCGGACACCGCGGCGATCCGCTTCGAAGACTCGATCGAGACACTGACCGACGGCGACGGCGACGGCGGCGTCGACGTGCGTTTCGCATCGGGCCGCACCGGGCGCTACGACCTGGTGATCGGTGCCGACGGCCAGCACTCCGCGGTACGCAGGCTGGTGTTCGGGCCCGAGAAGGACTACCTCCGGCACCTCGGCGTCTACTTCGCCCTCGCCGACCACCCCGGCGAGGCGCAATCCGAGGGCGCCAACTCGATATACAACGTCCCCAGCCGGATGGCAGGCATCTTCCGGTACAACGGCAAGGCCGTTGCGGTCTTCCAGTTCCGCTCGGAACCGATCGACTACGACCGCCACGACCTGGACGCCCAGAAGAAGATCCTCATCGACGCCTTCGCGGGCTACCGGTCGTGGCGGATCCCGGAGCTGCTCGACGCGGCCCGCGCCGATCCTGGTTTCTTCCTCACCTCCGCGAGCCAGATCCACCTGCCCTCCTGGCACCGCGGCCGCGTCGCCCTCGTCGGGGACGCCGGGTACAGCCCGGCCTACCTGTCCGGCCGGGGCACCTCACTCGCGCTCACCGGCGCCCGCTTTCTCGCCGAAGAACTCGAACGGTGCGGCAATGACCACACCGCCGCGTTCGCACGGTACGAGGCCCGGCAGCGCCCCTATGTCACCTTCGCCCAGGACCGCGTCGACAGCGGTCGCGACCGCATGCTGCCGACCACCTGGGCTGCCATTGCCGCCCGCAACAAGGCGCTGCAAGCATCCGGCACCGGCGCGCCCTGAACCCGGCGCAATGCGACTGGCATCCGGTTCCCCGGCGTAATGCGGACAAGCCCGATGGCCCTCAGCAGACCACCCGACCGGCCCTTGCCGATCGGGCGCGACCGCCCGGAAACGGTTGCCCACTCCCGGAAATCGGCTCAACCGGCAACCCGCGCCGCCCACGGGGCGTGCCGTTCGCCGGGGCCTTACCCCCAATGCACTGGAGAGAATGCATAGTGAAAGACACGCTGGAAAAGCCCGCCCCCGGTGCCCAAGAGCACCGCTGGAGCAAGCGGCTCATACTCTGGGCGGCCGTTCTCACCCTCGCCAACGTCCTGGCCGACGTGGCCATCGGCTCACCGATGATGGTCCTGCCCCAGCTGCTGGAGCATTTCGACACCGATCAGGTCGCGTGGCTGAATGCAAGCGCGATGCTGGCCGGGGCCATCTGCTCGCCGCTGCTCGCGAAGAGTTCCGACATCTTCGGCACGCGCCGGATACTCATCGGCACGCTGCTCCTCGCATGCACCGGAGCGCTGGTCTGCCTCGCGGCCCCCAACGTCTGGATTTTCCTGGTGGGGCGCTTCCTCCAAGGCGCCGCCTTCGCCGCGGTCTTCCTCACGGTGGCCCTCGCACGCCAGATCTGCACCCCGCGGGTGGCGATGGCCGTGGTCGGGCTCGTGACGTCCGGCTCGTCGGTCGTCGGAATCATCGAGCCATTCCTGATGAAGCCGGTCATTGATGTGTTCGGCTACCGGAGCGTGTTCATCGTGGCGGCGCTGCTCGCCGCGGCGGCCGCGCTCTGCGTGCGTTCCTTCATCCCGGAGTCGCCGGTCCGCAGCACCGGCCGGATCGACGTGGGCGGGGCGCTCCTGCTCGGCGGCGGCCTCGGCGCGGTGCTCGCCTACATCAGCCTCGGGAGCGACCTCGGATGGCTGTCCGGGGGCATGATCGCGCTGCTGGCGGCCGGTGCCGCCGCGTTGGCCGGTTGGGCGTTCCTCGCGCTGCGGGTCGACGAACCCATCATCGACATCCGGGCCCTCAGCCGCCCGATCCTGCTGACGCTGCTGGCCCTGGTACTGGCAGCAGGCTCTTTCCGGAGCATGCTGCAACTGACGAGCATCATCGCCCAGGTGCCCCCCGGCCTGGGGCTCGGTTACGGGCTGGGCGACGGAGAGGCGGTCGCAGTGCTGCTCGCCACGCCCAATTTCGGCATCGTGATCGGCGGCATGTGCGCCGGATGGATCGCGGGACGGTTCGGTCCCGCACCGCCCCTCCTCGGCGGCATCGCCGTCGGGATAGTGGCGACCTTCGCGATGCTGGCGGGCGTATCAGTGCTCCCGCTGGCGATCGCCTGCGGCGCCGTGGTCGGCATGGCCGCCGGCGCGATCGGCGCCTCCGGCTACAACCTGGCGACCAGCCTCGAAGCGCCCGAGCGGCAGGGCACGATCGCCGGTCTGGTGTCGGTCGTGCTCGCCCTCGGCTCGGTCGTCTTCAACTTCGCCGGGGGCGAGGTGCTCAAAGCGACCGAAATTCCCGGGACCTTTGCCGACGGTGCGCCGGTGAGCACGGCGACCGGCGTGTACCTCTACGTCGCGATGGCGGGAGTGCTCTTCGTCCTCGCTGCGGTGCCCGCGATCATGCTGACACGCAACCGGCCTGCCGCGCCGGCCGTGCCCGGGGCACCGCAGCGTCCGGGGTCGCCTGCGGTCGGCAGGTAGCCCGGCCTGTTGGCGGCGCGGTGTGCCCCGTCGCCACAGCCACTGGTTGAGCCTCCGTGGCCGCGACGTCATGGCCGATCGCCCGCTCAGCGATCTGCAACAACTCGATCAGACTCGGGTGAATCACTGACCGAGCCGCTCCAACTCTTCGGCGTAGCGCGGAAGTTCTTGGTCCGGCACCTGCTCGAGGAACCCCCGGTTCGACACCAGCCGTCTAGGGCAACCTTTGCGCACACGTAGAGGTGGTTTCGCACTGGAGACCACTGATTCGGATCAGCTCGGCTCGTAGGGTTGTCACATGGGGTACAGGTCGACCGGGGGCTTTCCTACTGTGCTTACCATCCAAGCGTCATCGTTGATGCTCGGGCTTGGTGTGCTGTTCGTGGGGTTCGTCCTCACCACTGCCGGAGCCAGCGTGGTCACTTTAGAACCCGTGGTGTCCGTGCCACCGCCAGGTCAGCAAGAGCCAACCTCCCCGACCGAGGGCACGACGGAAACGACGAGCAGCACCACCGAGGGCACGTCGGAAACAACGACTGCCACGACAATCAATACGGGTACCCCCACGCCTGAAGTCACGGAAACCGCCCCCGGCGGAGGGGGCGGTAACGGCGTAACAGGCACGGAGGGCATGGGGCAACCGGGGCCGGACCGTGCACCGGTACATCCGGTGGCGACCGAGGCAGATGCTCAACTCCAGCTCAACACCTCTGGCGCGGTGCCGATGTGGATCGGGCTCGCCACCCAGTTTGTCGGCTTGATGACCGCCGTTTTCTCTTGCCTGGCCGCTTGGACGAAAACCAGATCCAGTGCCGGAGACGGTAGGTCACCTGGCAGGATCGATCGTAAGAGACATTCATGACTGCCGTCACTCGGGGAGGTGGGCGCGGGAGCGGCAGTGGAGGTTCACGGGTCCGGGCAGGCGACGTTCTTCCACGGCTTTCACAGCTCCCGCGCCGGCCGATCACACGGTGATGAGGCAAGTGCAGTCGCCCCACAGCGGCGGTCGACGGCTGATGCGGGCTCCATCGGCACGTTCCACGAGCGGCGCGTTGTCACGCAGGCCCCGGTTTTTCTGAACATCGAACAGGAACAGGCTCACCCGTTGTCGTCTGCGGGCTCGGAATCTCTGTCAGGCGCGCCGAAACTGACGTCCGCGCCGCGAATGTCGGCGGGTGCTGCCTCGTCACCGAGCACGGCATCCAGGTCATGCAACATTTCCCCTCGCGACGTCGAAATCGCTAGCGATCGGTCGGTACGGCGATCTCGCCGCCGTCCTCCCGGAGCTTTTCCAACAGGGCATCCGGCATCCACACGCGGTGCGGGTAAGACGTCCCCCAGGAGTTGAGGAAAGACATCGCGCACGAAACCGCGCGGGTCGCCCATCAGTCACGCGGTGTTCTCGGCGCCGCCGAGCGGGCCGTAATGGCGGTGGACCAATGTGCCTTGCCCGAGCCCGGTCTTCGCACCGACACACGAACAATGATCACTGGCGATGAAAGCGCACAGCGCTTCCCGAGCTTCCTCGCTTCGCGACCCCACCGGAACGCCCCCTCGACCACGGTGCCGCTGCACCAACAAGAATGGGCAGCAGCGGCGATCGATTCAACCCCGCCTCGAAAGTCGACGCCAGGATCACGCTGCGCAGCCGATCGTGGTGGTCGTGCTCCTGCTCATCGAGATCATCGACGGGCCAGAGTCGCGAGGCGAGCAGGGTGGCCGCCGCGGCCAGCACAACCAGCCACCTGGAACTGGATAGTTGTGGTGTGAGCGGCCGCGTCACGGCACAGGTTCACGATCCAAGAGCGCTGGGCTGCCAGTCGTCCCTGCTGGCACCGGGTAGTAGCTGTGGTGGCTGACCGGATCCACTGCGACCACGTGCGCATCCGTTGCCAGGAAGCCCGATCCGATCACGACCGGCTGGCCATCACGCACGTCGAGCACGGTCAACCACCCGCTCTCCGCCGCGACGTACAAACGGCTCATACCGAGGTCGTATGCCAGCACGTCGGGGTCCCGTCCGACATCCGCGGTCCCGCTGACCGCCTCCGATTCCAGTGCAACGGTCAGCAACCTCGCGTTGCCGTCGCATGCGACGAAAGCCAGGCGCTGTGCCGGAGCCAAAACCAACCCGTGGTCGTGGTCGCAGCCCGGCAGCGCGATCCGTCTGGTCACGGCGAGCGTGGACGGGTCCAGGGAGGCGAGCTCGTTTCGGGCCTGCACGTCCACCAGCATCCGGTCGCTGACCGGGTCGTAGGCGACGTTGCCGACCTCTCCACCCAGCATGGCCGTGCCCCGCACGGTGCCGGTGACGGCATCGATGACGGTCTCCGTGCCGCCCCGCTCGTTGGTCGTCCACACCGCGTTGCGGCGTGAGTCGTAGGCCAAGCCGTCGGGGTAGTCACCGGTCGGGGCTTCGCCGACGGCCTGACCTGTGCCCTCGTCCAGCATGACCATCTCGTTGCGGCCCGTGGCCGTCGCGTAGACGCGGTGCAGCGCGGGAACCACGAGTACTCCGTGCACCTGGGACACATCCGGAATCACGCGCACCACACGGGAAGCACGGACATCGACCTCGATGACCTCGCTGGCACCGAGGTGCGCCACGAACAGCAGGCCTCGGTCCGGATCCAGGCTCGCGTAGTCGAATCGCGAGCCCCCACCCGGCAACTCCACCTCTCCGGCAGCGCGCAACGGCAACGCGACCGCCGGCGGAGGCTTCGGACGCAGGTATGCCATCGCCGCGACCACAACGATCGCCACCACCAGCGCGCCGAGAGCAACCAGCGGCCACCAGCGCCTCCACGACTGCGCAGTAGACGGTCTCATCGCACCGCTCCTCCCCCATTGGCTACCGTGCGGGTTGAGCGTTCGTGGCGTCAACAGCCACCCCGTGGGTGCCGCGGGAATCATGGTGAATCTTCCGGATCAGCGCCGTTCGTCATCACCTGGTGCCTTCCGCGAGCCGCTGGCGTGGTTCGGTGTCGGGCACCTCCCCTGCGCAGTTGGTAGGCCCCGGACTCGTGGAGTACCCAGCGGTGGGCAGGACGATCGTGATGGTCAGTCCACCGCCGGGGTTGGGGGTGGCGGTGGCGGCACCGTGGTGGCTGTAAGCGATGGCGCGTACGAGGGCCAGGCCGAGGCCGTGTCCGTTGGCGTGAGTACGCGTGCGGATTCGGTAGAACGGCTCGAACAGCCGACTGGCTTCTTCAGACGTGATGGGCTTTCCGGTGTTGGTGACGATGATGATGGCGGTGCCGTCCCGGGTGGTGGTGGTCAGCCGTACCGCGCCACCGGTGTGGTTGTGCCGGATGGCGTTGTGCAGGAGGTTGATCAGCAAGTGGCGGAGCAGGTCCTCGTCGCCGTTCACGGTGGCCGGGTGCAGCTCGTCGTGCACGGCGATCCGGCCGGCGGTTGCTTCGGTTCGCACCTGTTCCAGCGCGTGCGCCGCGACCGAGGTGATGTCGACGGGCTTTGCGTCGTCGATGCCGTGATCGGCCCGGGACAGGGCCAGCAGCGCTTCCACGGTTGCGATGCTGCGTTCGTTGGTGGCCAGCAGCTTGGGCGCCAGGGTGGCGAGATCGTGGTCGCGGGGGTGCGCGATGGCGACCTGCAGCATGGTGCGCGTGATCGCCAGCGGGGTGCGCAGTTCGTGTGACGCGTTGGCGGCGAAGCGTTGCTGGGCTTGGAAGCTGGCGTGCAGCCGGTCGAGCATCGTGTCGATGGTGTCGGCGAGTTCGGTGAACTCGTCCTGGGGGCCATCGAGGTGGATGCGTTCGTGCAGGGAGTGGCCTGCGACGGTGCGTGTCGTCCGGGTGATGCGGTGGATGGGGGCGAGAATGCGCCCGGCGATGACCCAGCCGAGCACGAACGCGATCAGGGCCAACCCGATCAGCGCCACGCCGGACAATTGCAGCAGCGCCGTCAAGATGTCGTCTTTGCTGGTGATCGTGACGGGAGCATGTCCGATGTCGTCGGCGGGGATGGCCGGAACCACAGCTTCCAGTCTGCGTGTGGCGGGCTGCAGCTCGTAACTCGGGATGTACCGCATCAACGCGTACAGGGTGATCAGCAACGCGATGCCGCAGGCCAGCACCGTGCCCCCGTAGAGCAGGGTGAGCCGCAGCCGGATGGATAGCCGATTCCGCCGAAGCGTGGCGTGGATGCTCACGTGGTGGTGGCGAGGTAGTAGCCGACCCCGGTGGCGGTGTGCAGGATGGGCGGGTCGCCGAGTTTGCGCCGCAGCGTGGAGATGGTGATGCGAACCGCGTTGGTGAACGGGTCGGCGTGGGCGTCCCATGCCTTCTCCAGCAGGTGTTCCGCGCTGAGCACCGCCCCGTCCGCGCGCAGGAGCAGTTCCAGGACGGCGAACTCCTTCCGGGTCAGCCGCAAGGTGCGGTCGCCGCGGCGGGCGTCGCGGCGCGCGGGGTCCAACCGGAGGTCGGCGTAGGTCAGCACTGGGGGGTGCGCTGCGGCGGCGCGTCGTCGCAGCGCGTGCAGCCGGGCGACGAGTTCGGGGAAGTCGAACGGTTTGACCAGGTAATCGTCCGAGCCGAGACGCAGCCCGTCGACCTTGTCGGCCAGACCGCCGGCCGCGGTCAGCATGAGGATCCGGCAGTCGGGTCGGCTGGCCACCACGTGCCGGCACACATCGTCCCCGTGCACACCGGGCAGGTCGCGGTCTAGCACGACCACGTCGTATTCGTTGACCGCCACGCTCTCCAGGGCTGTCGCCCCGTCGCCGGCGATGTCGACCGCCATGCCTTCGCGGCGAAGACCGGCCTGCAATGCCTCGGCGAGGAAGGCTTCGTCCTCCACGACCAGCACTCGCACGCGTTCATCCTCCTGCCTTCAGGTACGCCGCCCTGGCACACCCCCGCCTACGCCAGCCGGACACGGACCGGCACGAGGACTACATGGTCCTCATCGGGACATATGGCCGGCATATGGAGATCACCAGACGCTGACGATAACCGCGGTCTGGCTGGATGGGACCAGACCGCGGCCCGCTGCCGCGGTCGCACTCCGGCGGCACGACCGCCGGAGTGCGATTGTCCGCAGACAGAAGGGAATCTCGCATGTCATCGTCCTCCCGGAAGGTAGCGACGGTCGTCGCCGGCCTGGCCATCATGCTCGGCGCCGGCGGAGTCGCGTTCGCCAACACCACGAACTCGCCGAGCAACGACAGCAAGCCGACCACGGCGATCGAATGCCAGCCGGCCAAGGAGTTGCCACCCGGCACACCTGCCGAGCCGGCGAAGCCGATCGACGACGTGTCGACCGCGCCGCTGCCGCCCGGCGCCCCCGCCGTGCCGGCGAAGCCGATCGAATGCCAGCCGGCCGAGGAGCTGCCGCCCGGCACGCCCGGCGAGTCGGCGCAGCCGGCCGACGACGTGTCGACCGCGCCCATCGAGCTCAACAAGTAGGACAGCGGTCACGACGACCGCTTGAGGCAGATGCTCGCCGGTAGCTCGTGGGGCCAGATCGTCCTCAGCCCCACGAGTTACCGCAGCGACGAACGGCTTGCTACGCGGTCTTGACGGGCTGCCTCAGGATCGTTTTGAGCTTGGTAGGCGCTGTTCGACGTGCGTCGCTGAGGTAGATCTCGTGATGGTCGCCGTTGAAGGTGAGGCCGCTGTCGGGGAGATAGTGGTTGTGGAGGCGGTCCAGGGTGGGAGTTTCGTCGTCGTAGGAGCCGATGTGCAGGATCTGGACGCAGGTCCCTTCGACGAGGGTGTGCAGCCGGATGTCTCCGAGTGCGGCGTTTTCCTTCTTCTTCGCGACGTTGTCGATGGCAGTCCGGACCATGTCGTCGGTGATCCAGTCCGGCTGGCTGATCATCATGGTCCACTCCCATGTTTCCTTGCGCCGCGTGATGAACACGCTGGGGTCGTCCGCTCGCCACAGTCCCTCCAACGGGCCGACTACGAAGTCTCGGCCGAGGGCCTTCTTGCTGGCGAACTTCAGCGCGTACGCCACTCCGTACAGGGCTTCGATCGCATTGGCGTATGCAGCGGATGTGTTCGGGTCACCTCGGCCATCGACTGCGAGGTAACGGAGCTCGGGCACATCGACGACGGTGAACTCCTTCGACGGCGGCGAGTAGAGCACTCGGTGGACCTTCTTGATGTCGTACTTGTCCATCGCCGTCTCCTTTGCAAATGTGCCCAGCGTGGTTTCGGTCCAGCTGATATCAGCCGCGAGCATGGCCTCGCTGTAGTCGAAGATCGCCGAGGCGGCTGTGGGCAAGGGGGCTTGCCGGCAACGGGCCGCCTGGACGTCCAAAAGCTCTTCTCGCAACGCTTCCAGACGTCGGGTCAGTCCGGTCACCACGTCCGCATCCGATAAGCCCGGGCTGTTGGCCATCGCGATCAGGACGCGTGCGCGCATCGGCGTCAGCGTCGTCAACGCGTCGCGCGTGGCGGCAGCACATAGTTCGCGGCCCAGCACCGTGGCACGGAAGGTGGCGCGCGATTTTCCGGACGAGGGAGCACTGGTTGCTTCGATCAAGCCGCGCTTGGCCAGTTTGTCGAGCACGTAGTAGATGGAGGAGAAACCGAGCGCCGTCCATGCGCGTACTCCCCGTTCCTCGATGACCCTTTCCAGCTCGTATCCATGGCGGGGCTGTTCGACGAGCAACCCGAGCACGGTCAACTCGCCATCGGTCAGAGCGGAGGACATGGCCCTATTCTAGCGCTAGAATAGAGCGCAAGGGCGGCTCTACCGCGAAGCAGGGCAATCCCACCGCGACGGTCTCGGCTCATCTCGCGCGCAGCTCGAGTGCGACAGCGCCGAGCACCAAGGCGCCTCCGACAAACACACCGGCCCAGAGCGACTCGTCAAGCACGGTCGCGCCGATCGCGGCGCCGACAAGCGGCGTGACGTAGGCGTAGGTACTGACCAGCGGCGCCGGTGCGCTCTCCAATAGGCGCGTGTAGAGCATGAAGCCGACGAGCGAGTCGAAGACGAGCAGAAACACCGCCGCCCCGGCCGAGGTCCAGCTGACGTCCGACCACTGAGCCGGGGCGAGTTCACCAAGCGACAGCGCAACCAGCAGCAACACGGTCCCACCAGCAAGCAACTGAACCACGCTGGCGACCACTCGATCGACCGTCCCGGCGACGTTCGCCATCAGCAGGCTCCCCGCAGCCCACAGGATCGGCGCGACGCAGAATGCCGCGACCGCCCACGGCGCCCCGCCGATCGCGCTGCCGGGTGCCGTCAGCACAACGATCACGATGCCACCGAACCCCGCCACGAGGCGCACCCGCGACGCGACCGATACACGGGTTCCGATCAACCCGCTCAGGAGTACCACCCACAGCGGGATCGCCGCAGCGAGGATCGCCCCGAGGCTGGCGGTCACCGCAGTCAGCGCTACCGTGGCGAGCCCTTGCCCGCCTACCAGCAGCAGCACGCCGGCAACCGCCAGGTGCCGCAGTTGCACGCGCGTAGGCCGGGAACGCCCGCACGCGGCACCAGCAAGCACGACCCCGGCGAGCAAGAAGATCAGCGCCGCTCCACCGAGCGGCGGCACGCTGTCGACCATCAGCTTCATCGCCGGAATCGCCGAGCCCCAGCACGCATAGAGCGCGAGCAGCAGGAACACAGTGCGATCAGGAGGCGCCACGCCCGTCCGCCCACCATCCCGGCGCTGCACAGTTCTGCCGAGGATCATCGCGAAGTTCCTCATGATCTGTCAGTCCACATCATGTTGATCTCGGTCGACGGCCCTGCCCTTGCCGATGACCTCGTCCGCGCAGGTGAAACGGAGCGGGACATGGCGTAGAGGCGGATCGACCGCAGTGGGTGCGCTCTCGCTCTGACAAGATCGCTCGCCTGAACATACCCCGACGCGATCGCCTCGGCGGCATCCTCGACGAGTACGAGCATGCCTGCACGGACGGGGTTTTCGGCAAAGGCAACGCTATCCACCACTTCAGGTGAGGAGAAAGTCCCCAAAAGTCGGCTCCAGCGGGCAGATCAGTGGTCCGGTGCTTCGCAGGTCCGCTTCAGGGCGGCAGCCTCGGACTCGACGAACCGGCGGATGCGGCCCGCCACCACGGGCGTGAGCAGCCAGGCGAAACCGCCGGTGAAGTCGATCTGCAACCGCACCTCGCTGCCCGCGTCGGTGGCCTCGATCCGGTGCGTGGCGACCATCCGGCCGCCCCCGAATCGGGTCGCCCAGACGAACGAAGCGCCCGGTTCGACCTCGACCACGTCCCAGACGGCGGCCGCGACCCCCGGCTGCTTGACCAGGAACCGGTGGCCGACCCGCAGTTCACCGTCCAGCGCCGCGATCGAGGTCGCGGTGGGTGTCCACTCGGGCCAGTTCAGCACGTCCGCCAGCACCGCCCACACCTCGGCTGGAGATGCGGCGATCGCCACGGTGGTCTCGTGTCGCATCGCGGGCAGCGTACCGCCGAACGACCGCGTTCCGGCCGACTTGGCGAAACCCCGCCGCGGGGCCAGGACGTCGTGCATCGGCGCCACGGGCGCCTGGGCAATGGACTGGGAGGTTGGCCGACCGAGAACGGCTGGGTGCACTACAACGCACTGCAGCAGCTGGCCTACTTCACGACCGTGTTCGTCGCCGCCGCACTGCCCGAGTTGCCCCGCGCGCTCGGCCAGAACCGGCCGAGGCAACGGCGATAGTGCTGCGAACCCGCGAGGCGCGCTGGTCACCGAGTGGAGCCGAGCAGCTGCCGGGCACGCTCGCCGAGGTCTGGGATCTTCTACTCGCCTCGCAACCAGTACCGCGATCCCGGCTGTCGGAACTGCTGGCACCGATCGCGCTCGCCGAAGGCAAGCCGGGAATGCCGCAGGAGGTGTGGCAGGCAGCGGCGAGCAACCTGCTCGGCGAGCACGTTCCCGCGCGGCAATTGGAGGACGCAGCCGCACTTGCCGGTGAACTGATCGAGCGAACCGCCGTCCCAACAGCCTCGGGCGAGGTGACGTGCTGGTGTATCCGGCACGAAGCGCTGGGACGGGCCGCCGCGGTCTCGCTCGGATCCGATACTCGGCTCCGCGTGCTGTCCACCATCGCGTCGTTCGTGCCCTCCGGTTCGCTTGAGGCCACTCGCACCGCGGCCGAGCGTTACGCCCTCGGCGCTGGCCCCGGCCACGCGGCCGGGTCGTTCGCTGTCGACAACTGGATCGCCGACCCACGGCGTGTGCTGCTGTCGCAGCAGCGCAACCTCGAAGACGCGGTGCGCGGGGCCGGGCACGCCGACACCGACGCGGCAGACCGACGCAGGCGCGTCGTCCTCGAAGCGAGCAGGACGTTCCGGGACCACCCGGAACGTTCGCTGGCCGAGCACGCCGCACGTCTGCAGTGGTCCGCAACGGTGTGCGGCGACGAGGTGCTCTGCCAATGGCTTGACGAATGCGGGCTGGCGCTGCCGTGGCGGACGCTGTGGGCGTCCTGGCGCCCGCTCGGCGAACTGGACACCGATCGGATCGATCCGCGCTGGCCCGGACCGGTTGCGCTGGCCGGTGGACGACTGGTCGACGGCGAGGAACAGGTCTGCCTGCGGAATTGGGTCGGGCGGGGGGCCAGCAGGAAGTTCAGCGACGAGCGGTCCGCGATCTCGGCGGCGATGGCGCGAACCACGTCCACCGGTGCCTCCGCGTAAGGGGTTCCCGGAGCAGCGAGCAAGCGGGTTATCCACGCTTCGAACTCCGTGCGGTCCGGGGCGTGGTGAGCGTCGTCCAGGTCTACGACCGACCCGGCGGGCAATCCCGCTTCGCGTGCCAGGACCGCGGCCTGTTCCTTCGGCAGCTCGACCAACAGCCGCACCGGAGGGAAGCGTGCTTCCCCCTTGGGCAGGCGAAATTCCGCCGCGTATTCGTTGCTCCTGAACAGATCTGACAGCACGCCGGTCAGCACATCGTCCGGAACGGACGAGCACCGGATGCCTCCCGCGTGCTCGATATTGGTGATGGCGACCAGGAACGGGCGCCCGCGTTCCCTGGCCGCTCTGACGACCGTGAGGGGATTGACCTCGTCCGCGAGCGGCCCGTGATCCAGCCGCAGCTCGTCGTTCACGGCGACGGCCAGGTCGGCTGCCGCCGCACCGGAAGCGTCGACGACCGCGTCGAAATCCTGAGCCACCGACCTGACCAGCCGCGTCTTCCCGCAGCCAGCCGAACCAGTGATCACCCGGGCGGCGTCGGTAGGGTCGCCAGCGGCCGACCATTCGGTCAGTTCCCGCCTCGTGGCTTCCCGCGCCACTGCCCCGAGCCGCATCGCACGCATCCCGTCTTTCGTTGTCGAACAGAACAAGATCATATCTTGCGCCACTGGACAGGGCTGGCGATTTCGCGCGAGACCGACGGCTGGCTCGGGGTGAGGCGACAGGAAGAATTGAGCGCGAATCGCGTACGGGGCCCGGGAACGGCGAGACGCCCGGCCGGGTAAGGCGACTGCCCGTCAGATACGTTCGCTCAATGGGACTCGTATCGCTCGCCTCGTTGCTCGGCGTCGTGGTGGTGGAGTTGGGCATGGGACTAAGCCCCGGGCCCAACATGGTCTACCTGGCATCGCGAGCGATCTCGCAGGGGCGGCGTGCCGGACTCGTGTCGCTCGCCGGGGTTGCCCTCGGATTCGTCGTCTACCTCGTCGCAGCAGCCGCCGGTCTCTCCGCCCTCTTCGTGGCCGTACCTGAGGCCTACCACGTGGTGAAACTCCTGGGCGCGGCGTACCTCGCGTGGATGGCTTGGCAGATCCTGCGCCCCGGTGGCGGGTCGCCGTTCGAACCGCGCGAACTGGCCCCGCACTCGGCTGCCCGCCTGTTCGGCATGGGGCTGCTGACGAACCTCTTGAATCCCAAGATCGCGCTCCTGTACGCGGCGCTGATCCCCCAGTTCGTTGATCCCGCGCTGGGTGCGACGTGGTGGCAGTTTCTCCAACTCGGAACCGCACAGATCGTGGTTGGTGTGACCATTAATGGCCTCATTGTTCTCACCGCCGCTGCGCTCGCCGGGTATCTAGCCCGTCACCCCCGCGTGCTCCAGGCACAGCGTTTCGCATCCGGCACCCTGCTGGGCTTCTTCGCCGTCAAGATGGCCACCAGCCGGCCCAACTGAACCGCCCTGTCATGTCAGCAGGCCGGAATCTGGGCCAGGCCACAGCTTGTCGCCGACATCAGGGGTTTCGAGCGGATCCATGCGAACAGTGCGCCGGGCGGCCCGACAGAGCGCGCCCGAGATCAAGTCGACTTTGGGCAAGGGAGTCGGGATCACGTTGCGCCGAATGGGAGTAGGGCGCCGCCGGAACTCGGCTTTTCGCGTCTCAAAATCTCCCGTCGGGGGCGTGTTCCGCGTGGATCAGGGCACCGTTGATCACACGTCGGGTCAGGCGCCCGGCGGGACTTGCTGCGATCGCGTGCGCCCTCGTCGTCCTGGTGCTTGGTGCCCGCCTAGATGTGGTCTGGGAACGCTGATGGGCACGGAAAGTGTTTCGGGTGGGACCGTCACGCTAGGGTCAGGCGGAGGCCCCCGTGACGAGAAACGGAGTACCTGGTGGCTAATAGTGCTGAAATCGACTACACCGCACCGTCATCGCCACGGATCTGGAACTACTGGCAGGGCGGCAAGGACTACTACGCCGTCGACCGGGCCGCGGGGGACGAGTGGGTTGCCCTCCAGCCGGAGATCATGCAGATTGCCAAGGAATCTCGGCAGTTGTTGATGAGAGCGGTGCACTACCTGGCAGCCGAGGCCGGTGTCCGTCAGTTCCTCGATATCGGTACCGGCCTCCCGACCCTGCAGAACACCCACGAGGTGGCCCAGGCGGTCGCCCCGGAGTCGAGGATCGTCTACGTCGACAATGACCCGCTGGTGCTGACGCACGCCCGAGCGTTGATGACGAACACGACCGACGAGGGCGTGACCGCCTACATCGACGCCGACTACCACGAGCCCGAGGTGATCATTGCGGATGCCCGGTCCACGCTGAACTTCACACAACCGATCGCGGTGATGTTCATGGGCGTGCTCGGGCATGTCCCCGAGTACGAGGAGGCGTTGTCGATCACGCGCCGGGTGATGGCAGCGGCTCCGTCCGGCAGCTACTTGGTGTTGTGGGAGAACACCAACCTCAGTGAGACGGCGCGCAAAGCCGCTGAGGAGTACGCGAAGAGCGGCGCGATCCCGTACCGGCTGTGCTCGGTGGAGCAGGTGGCGAAGTTCTTCGACGGCCTGGAGCTGGTCGGCCCTGGTCTGACCCCGATCAACCAGTGGCGCCCTGGCGCTGACCAGACCGGCGCAGGAGAGCCGTTGGACGCCTACGGTGCGATAGGCCGTAAGCCGTAGTGGCGTGGCATTGCCTGCCGCTGAGCTGATCGTTTCCTGGCGGCAGACACGCGCCTATGACCAGCCAGGAGGGCGGTGGGCCGTTGATGCTGGTGCCCGCGTCCGCTTCGCCGCGTGGGGCCAATGGTGGGCGCATACCCGGACAGTGCCGGCAGCCATCGCTTGTGGTTGAGCTGCTGCCCGGTTCCGGTTTGCCGGAACGACTGGTCGAGATGTCGCGGGTGGCGTGAGGGTCGCGCCCGTTGAGCGGGCGTGTCGAACTGGCCTGCTGCAGCGCGGTTAAGCGGTGGCGGCCAGCCAGGTGGAGCGGCCGGCGTGGGTCGGCAGCCAGCAGCCCGTGGGCTGGGCGCCGAGGTCCGGGGCCGGCTCGGACAGCGCGAGCAGCTCGGCGATCACCTCGTGCGCGGGGCCGGTGGTTCGCCACAGGACCTTGCTCGGGAAGAGCACGTCCGGCTCGTCACCGGGGATCCGCGCGGCATCGGCTTCGTGCTCGCTGAACAGCTGCACGATGTCGAAAACCCCGCGGTGGACCCGGATTCCCACCACGGCGACCAGGCCGCCGTCGGCATCGCGCGGGTGCGCGAACTGGAAATCGCGGGCTACCAGGGCTTGCAGGCCGTTGGTAATCTCGTTCATGGCGCCACCGAGTTTCGTCATCAAGGGCTTCAACCATGGCTCCGCGCGGAGCGTCGGACGGTTCGTCAGACGAGGTCGTCGAACTCGCCGTCCTTGGCCCCGTGCAGGAATGCGGCGATCTCATCCCGGCTGTAGACCAGTGCTGGACCCTCGGGGTAGCGCGAGTTTCTGACGGCGATGCCGCCGTCGACCAACGGTGCCAATTCGACGCAGTTGCCCACCGCTCCGCTGTGGCGGCTCTTACGCCACACCGCGTTGGGAAGC
>NZ_FNOK01000085.1 GCF_900106995.1 Saccharopolyspora shandongensis | reverse complement strand
CACACGCCCAGGCTCACAGAGTGCTCACCTGCCGGTCGGCTACCAACCAGGAGTTTGCCGGATGGCTCACTCCCAGAACTGATTAGGCTCAATGGGAGTCGTGCCTTCGATTTCGATGGAAATTGCGGCACCGGGTGGCGGGTGTCCTGCGGGATCGCGTCGGAGAGCGCTGCCGAGGCCGCGATGATCGCGGTGGGAAGCGGTGACGTTCGAGGGGTTCGTTTCGCGGCGAGATGCGAGAGCCGGTGATCGGCGAAGGCCGTTTTTCGTTGCTGTGGCGCCGAATCAGGTCCTTGGCCGGCCGCGCGCCGACAGCCACTGGGGGGAGGTGCCGTCGGTGCGCGGCCAGCGGCCCAAGGCTACACCCGGCGCCTCGGCGTCCTGCTCCGGCGGGCGCGAACTTGTGGCTGGGACTGGGAAAGCGGTCGGTTCGCGTCGCTCCGGGGCAGGAACAGCAGGGCGGACATCCCGGCGAGCAGGGCGCAGGCGGCGGCCACCAGGGCGCCCAGGTGCAGCCCTTCGACGAGCAGTCGCGCGCTGACGTCGAAGGCCGGCTGCCGGAGGTCGATCGGGAGCCGGTCGATGATCGACAGATCTCCGCTGGACAGCGCGTCGATCGCGGCCGTCGGGAGGGTCGGCAGCCGGGCGGGCAGTTCCGCCCGCAGGTGTGAGACGAGCAGCGTGCCGCACACCGCGACGCCGAACACGCTGCCCAGTTGCCGGAAGGTGTTGGAAATTCCCGATGCGGCACCGGCTTGCTCGGGTGGAACCGCGCTCAGCAGCGCTACGGTCGCGGGCGCGCCGACCAGCGACACCCCGGAGCCGAGCAGCGCGAGCGCCCACCAGTACTGCCCGTAGCCGGTGCCGACGCCGAGCCCGGTGAGGGCAAGCAGGCCGATGGTGGTCAGCGCCGAACCGGCGACGATCGGCGGCCGCGGCCCCAGCTTCGCGGCCAGCACGCTGGCCAGGTAGGAGAAGATCATGATCGCCAGGTTCAGCGCCAGGAACCGCAGTCCGGCCGCCGCCGCGCTGAGCCGGTTCACCTGCTGCAGGTAGAGAGTCAGCAGGAAGATGCCGCCGTAGAGGCCGAGCAGGCCGAACAGGTTGACCGCCCCGGCGACCAGCACCACCGGGCTGCGGAACAGCCGGATCGGCACCATCGGATCGGGGTGCCGCAGCTCCCAGCGCACGAAGACGACCAGCCCGGCAGCGGCGATCACGAGCGCGGCCACGACGGGCGTGGCCGTCCAATCCCGCCCGCCTTCGATCAGCGCGTAGGTGAGCGCGGCGATCGACGCGGCGAAAAGCAGCTGTCCCAACGGATCGAGCGAACGAGTCCCTTGTGGACCGTGTGTCGGGAGTAGTCGTCGGAGGGCGAGCGCGGCGGCGACGCCGACCGGGATGTTCACCCAGAAGATGCTCGGCCAGCCGAAGGCCTCGACGAGCACGCCGCCGAGCAGCGGTCCGACCGCGAGCGCCAGCCCGCCGATGCCGGCCCAGGTGCCGATGGCCTTCGCACGTGCTCGCGGATCCGGGAACACCGTGCTGATCAGCGCCAACGACACCGGGACCAGCGCGGATCCCGCGGCGCCCTGCAGGATGCGCGCCGCCAGCAATACCTCGAAGGTCGGCGCGAGCGCGCACAGCGCGGATGCGGCGGTGAACGCGACGAGCCCGCCGAGGAAGAGTCGTCGGTGGCCGAAGCGGTCGCCGAGGGTGCCCGCGGTGAGCAGCAGTCCGGCGAGCATGAGCGTGTAGCCGGCGACGATCCACTGCAGGTCGCCGACGCCGACGCCGAGGTGCGCCTGCATGGCCGGCAGGGCGATGGCCACGATCGTCGCGTCGAGCTGGACCAGGAAGGCGCCGCTGCTGATCAGCGCCAGCAGCAGTCGCGGATGGCGTTCGGGGACAGGGGAATTCGGCATTCGGGAGAACCTCGCGGAGTGATCGGACGGCGCGAGCGCGCCGCCGCGAACGCTAACTGAATGACGCTCAGTCAGTCAATGAGCGCGGCTCAGTGAGCGTCGTTCAGTCGGGTGCTATGCTGGAGCCCGCCGCACAGCAGGAAGGTCGCCGAGATGTCCGCACGAACACCGGCACGCCGCCGCCGGGTGACGATGAGCCCCGAGGACCGGCGCGAAGCGATCCTGCAGGCCGGGACCGAGGTCTTCTCGACCACGGGTTTCGCGAGGGCGACGATGGCGGAGGTCGCCCGGGCGGGCGGGATCGCCCAGGGCACCATCTACCTCTACTTCGAGTCGAAGGAGCACCTGCTCGCCGCCGTCTGGGAGCGCTACGTCGAAGGCATCCTGGAGATCACCGACCGGGTGCTCGCCGGCGACGGGTCGAGGTGGTCCACATTGGACGAGCTGTGGGCGGCGCTGCTGGACCACGCGGTGCGCAACGCCGAACTGCACCGCACGGTCTACGGTTCGGCCAACGCCAAGGCCCTGGAGCTGTGCAAGGACATCAACCGCCGGGTGATCGACCGCATCGGCGACTTCGTCGCCGAAGGCGTGCCCGACGGCACCTTCGCGCCGGACGCGCCGACGGCGTTCCGGATCGTCTACCACGGCGTGGACGGCCTCCTCGACGAACTGATCGCCACCGGGGCCGAGCTCGGCGCCGCGGACCTGACGAAGCGGACCCAAGACCTGACCCGCCGAACCCTGAGCCCCCGGCCCTGACCCGGGAAGCCCGGGTTCACGATCCGCTGTGCAGATCCCGCGCCAGGAGCGCGACGTGCAGTGACACCAGGGATTCCGGCGCGCTCAGCGAGACGCCCAGCAACTGCTCGATGCGCGCCAGCTGGGCGTAGTAGGCGGTGCGGGAGAGGTGCGCCGCCGCCGCTGCCGCGGACTTGTTCCCGCCGTGGCGGCACAGCGATCGCAACGCGTCCAGCAGCCGCTCGTTGGACATGATCGGCCCGAGCTCCCGTTCCGCGAACGCGATCAGCCGCTCGTCCCCGCGCAGCAGGTGCAGCAGCCCGCGCAGCCGCACGTCGTCCAGGCGGTGGAACTCGCGGCCGCCGTCGTCGATGTGCAGCGCCGCCTCCGCGACCTGCGCGGCCTCGGTCAGCGTCCGGCGCGCCCCGGCGATCGAGCCGACGACGCTGCCGACCGCTACCACCACCTGCAGCGAATGCGTGCCCGCGGACCGGCGGACCTCCGCCGCCAAGCGGGTCAGCACGGCGTCGGCTTCGGGTGCTCGCAGCGCCACCAGGGCTTGGACGGTGACGTCGTCGACGACACCCACCAGCACCGGCAGCTTCGCCTTGCGCGCGGCGAGCGCCGTCGCCTCGGCGAGATCCCGCAGCACCTGCTGGGTTTCCAGCGCCGGGGCGACCGTAGTCGTGGTGTGCGGCCGGACCGCGATGCCCACCAGCGGACCGTCCAGCGGCACGCCGACGCCCGCGGACCGGGCCGCCAGGTCGGCGGTGTCGGCGTTGCCCGCGAGCAGTTCGGTGATCAGCGTGCGGTGCGTCTGGCGCTCCAGGCTTTCCCGGTCGCGCGTCGCCAGCCGGTTCACCGCCAGCGCCGACGCCGCCCGCTCGGCGACCACGACGTGCCGGTGCGGCGGCTCCGGCCCGAGCATCACCAGCCGCCCCCAGTCATCGCCGCGAGCCCCGACCACGGTGGTCAGCCACCGCTGGTCCGGGTCGTAGGAGGTGCGGCCGGACTGCACCACCGAGCGGGAGCGCTCCGCCCACTCCGCCAGCAGAGCCACCGGATCCTGACCGGCCGAGTCGTAGGCCAGCACCTGGTGCGCGAGCGTCTCCAGCACCACCGGGCGACCCGCGATCCGCGCCGCCTCCCGCAGCACCGACGCGGGTTCGGCGCCCGAGGTGGTCAGCGCGGTGAACGTCTCGTGGATGGCGTGCGTCGCGCGCAGCTCGGCCAGCTGGGCGTCGCGGATCCGGGCGATCACCGCCTCGGTGACGGCCACGAACTTCGTCTCCTCGGACAGCGTCACCAGCGGCAGGTCGTGCCGGTGCGCCGCGTCCACCAGCGCCGTCGGCACCCGGTCGCGCCACCGGCGCACCAGCTCCACGACCAGCCCGCTCGCCCCGACCGCGGCGAGCTCGTCGACGTAGCGCACCAGCTGTGCCGGCTCCTCGGGGAGCGCGATGCCGGTGGTCAGCACCAGCTCGCCGCCGCTGAGCAGCGGGGCGATGTCGGCGATCTCCGCGACGTGCACCCAGCGCACCCGGCCGTCCAGGCCAGAGGCACCGGCCACCACCCGCGGCTTGCCCCGCCGCAGGACCGGCAGCTCTAGCGCCTCGGACACGGTCGGCAGCGCCAGCACGTCCGGCGAGGTCGGTTTCATCGCGGCATCCATGGTGCACAAACCGTAATGCAGATGGCGCTAAATGAGTACAGGTTGTCCGTGGAAGCAGCCGCCGCGGCCGACCAGACTGGCCGCAGCGGCACGCACGACCGCCGCGGAGGAACCGGCTGCCCCTGGAGGGAAGAGGACGCTGATGACGAAATCCTTGTTGGCCAGGCACCGCGCCGCCATGCCCAGCTGGCAGGCGCTCTACTACGACGAGCCCATCGAGATCGTCGCGGGCGAGGGACGCCACGTCACCGACGCCGACGGCAACACCTACCTGGACTTCTTCGCCGGGATCCTGACCAACGCCATCGGCTACGACGTCGCCGAGATCAGCGACGCGATCCGCCGCCAGGTCGACACCGGCATCCTGCACACCTCGACGCTCTACCTGATCCGGCAGCAGGTGGAGCTGGCCGAGCGGATCGGCGAGCTGTCCGGGATGACCAATCCCAAGGTGTTCTTCACCGGCTCCGGCACCGAGGCGAACGAGACCGCGCTCATGCTGGCCACCCAGTACCGGCGCAGCAACCAGGTCCTCGCGCTGCGCAACTCCTACCACGGGCGGGCCTTCGGCACCCTCGGCGTGACCGGCAACCGCGGCTGGTCGGCCAGCTCGCTGTCCCCGGTGAAGGTCAGCTACGTGCACGGCGGCTACCGCTACCGCAGCCCGTTCCGGGACCTCTCCGACGCCGACTACATCGCCGCCTGCGTCGACGACCTGCGCGAGGTCATCGAGACCACCACCGCCGGCGACGTGGCCTGCATGATCGCCGAGCCGATCCAGGGCGTCGGCGGCTTCGCCACCCCGCCGGACGGGCTGTTCGGCGCCTTCGCCGAGGTCCTGGAGGAGTACGGGATCCTGCTGATCTCCGACGAGGTGCAGACCGGCTGGGGCCGCACCGGCGAGCACTTCTGGGGCATCCAGGCGCACGGCGTGGTGCCGGCGGCGATGACCTTCGCCAAGGGCCTGGGCAACGGGTTGGCCATCGGCGGGGTGGTCGCCGATGCGGAGCTGATGGACTGCCTGACCGCCAACTCGATCTCCACCTTCGGCGGCAACCCGATCTCCACCGCCGGCGCCGGGGCCGCCCTTTCCTACCTGCTCGACCACGACCTGCAGGGCAACGCCGCGAAGCTCGGCACCCGGCTGCTCGACGGCCTGCGGGCGCACGCCCAGCGGTGCGCGCTGATCGGCGACGTGCGGGGCAAGGGCCTGATGATCGGCGTCGAGCTCGTCGAACCCGGCACCCGCACGCCCGCCGCCGCGTCGGCCACGCGGGTGATGGAACTGGCGAAGCGGCACGGGCTGTTGGTAGGCAAGGGCGGGCTGCACGGGAACGTCCTGCGCCTGGCTCCGCCGATGACGCTGACCGAGGAGGAGGCGGCGCAGGCGCTGCAGATCCTCACCGACACGATGACGCTGGCCGAGCAGGAGCTCCACCGATGACAGAACTGATCAGGCACTGGATCGCGGGCAAGTCCGCCGACGCGGACCCGCAGCGCACCGGGGAGGTCTTCGACCCCGCCACCGGGCAGGTGACGAAGCGGGTCGCGTTCGCTGCGGAGTCCGATGTGGACGCTGCGGTCACGGCGGCCGCCGAGGCGCTCAAGAGCTGGCGGCGCGCGTCGCTGGCGAAGCGGTCCAACGTGCTGTTCGCCTTCCGCGAGCTGCTCAACCAGCGCAAGGGCGAGCTGGCCGAGATCATCACCGCCGAGCACGGCAAGGTCGTCTCCGACGCGGCCGGCGAGGTGCAGCGCGGCCTGGAGAACGTCGAGTACGCCTGCGGCATCCCCAACCTGCTCAAGGGCGGCTTCTCGGAGAACGCCTCGACGAGCGTGGACGTGCACTCGGTGCGGCAGCCGGTGGGCGTCGTCGGGGTGATCTCGCCGTTCAACTTCCCGGCCATGGTGCCGCTGTGGTTCGTGCCGGGCGCCATCGCCTGCGGCAACGCCGTGGTGCTCAAGCCCAGCGAGAAGGACCCGTCGGCGGCGAACTTCATCGCCGGGCTGTGGCAGGAGGCCGGGCTGCCCGACGGCGTGTTCAACGTGGTGCACGGCGACAAGGTCGCGGTCGACGCGCTGCTGGCACACCCGGTGGTGAAGGCGGTGTCGTTCGTCGGCTCCACGCCGGTCGCGCGCTACGTCTACGAGACCGGCACCGGCAACGGCAAGCGGGTGCAGGCGCTCGGCGGGGCGAAGAACCACATGGTGGTGCTGCCCGACGCCGACCTCGACCTGGCCGCGGACGCCGCGGTGTCGGCCGGGTTCGGCTCGGCGGGGGAGCGGTGCATGGCGATCTCCGCGGTCGTCGCCGTCGACCCGGTCGGCGACGAGCTCGTCGCCAAGATCGCCGAGCGGATGGCCAAGCTCAGCGTCGGCGACGGGCGCCGCGGCTGCGACATGGGCCCGCTGGTCACCGCCGCCCACCGGGACCGCGTGACGTCCTATGTGGACGCCGGTGTCGAGGCGGGTGCCGAGCTGGTGGTGGACGGGCGCGGCGTGCGGGTCGACGGCGGGGACGACGGGTTCTGGCTGGGGCCGACGCTGTTCGACCGCGTGGGCACCGACATGTCGATCTACACCGACGAGATCTTCGGGCCGGTCCTGTCGGTGCTCCGGGTGCCCAGCTACGACTCGGCGATCGAGGTGCTCAACAACAACCCGTACGGCAACGGCACGGCGGTGTTCACCACGAACGGCGGCGCCGCCCGGCAGTTCAGCGAGGAGGTCGAGGTCGGCATGGTCGGCGTGAACGTGCCGATCCCGGTGCCGGTGTCGTACTACTCGTTCGGCGGCTGGAAGGACTCGCTGTTCGGCGACGCGCACGCCTACGGCCCGGACGGCGTCCAGTTCTACACCCGCACGAAGGTGATCACCACGAGGTGGCCGGACCCGTCCCACGGCGGCGTCAACCTCGGGTTCCCGCAGAACAGCTGAGGGCCGAGCCCCCCAGTGGTGTCGTGAGTGGCCATGGTCGCTCTGGCGGCCACAGCCACTCACGACACCTGCGCGACAACCGTGCAACAGCTGAATAAAGGAGTGGCATGTCGGAGCTGATCTACCTCAGCGCGACCGAAGCGCGCGCGCTGTTCGCCAAGCGCGCGTTGTCGCCGGTGGAGCTGCTGCAGGCGCTGATCGAGCGCACCGAGCAGGTCGAGCCCGAGGTGAACGCGTTCACCGAGCGGCTCTTCGACGAGGCCCTGGTGGCCGCCGCGCAGGCCGAGGCCCGGTACCTGGGCAAGGGGCCCGCGCCCCGGCCGCTGGAGGGAATCCCGGTCGCCGCCAAGGAGAAGCACGCCATCGCGGGCCGGTCGCTGACCGAGGGTTCCTTGATCAACAAGGGCAACGTGGCCGCCGAGAACGCCCCGGTCATCGACCGGATCCTGGATGCGGGCGGCATCATCCACGCCCGCACCACCACACCGGAGTTCAGCATCTCCGCGTTCACCCACACGCCGATGTGGGGTGTCACCCGCAACCCGTGGAACCCGGACTACACGCCCGGCGGCTCTTCCGGCGGCTCCGCCGCCGCGCTCGCCGCCGGGACGGCGCTGCTGGCCACGGCCTCCGACATCGGCGGCTCCACCCGGATTCCCGCCGCCTTCACCGGAACCGTCGGGTTCAAGGCCCCTTACGGCCGGATTCCCGGCACTCCGCCGCTGTCGATGGACTTCTACCGCGGCGATGGCACGCTGGCCCGCACCGTCGACGACACGATCCTGTTCGCCAACGTGCTGATCGGCCCGGACCCGCGCGACCACACGTCGTTGCGGCCCCGCATCGCGCTGCCCACCGAGTACGAACCGGCCGCCGGGATGCGGGTGGCGCTGTGCGTGCGCCTCGGCGACTACGACGTCAAGCCGGACGTCGAGCGCAACACCCGCGCGGCCGCCGACGCGCTGGCCCAGGCCGGCGTCGTCGTGGAGGAGATCGAACTGCCCTGGACCCGCGCGGAGGTCGGCCGGGCCACCAGCATGCACTTCGGCGCCATCTTCGGGGCGCTCGTCCAGGACGTCGTCGGCGACCAGCGCGACTTGGTCGCGCCCTACACCGCGGCGTTCCTGGACTGGGCTGCGAAGGCCGCGGACCGGGGAAGCTTCCTCGACGGGCTGCGGATCGAGACCCGCATGCAGCGCGAGCTGGCCGAGGCGATGGCCGGTTTCGACGCCCTGCTGTGCCCGACCGCGGCGATTCCGGCCCTGCCGGTTGGCGACGACCTGATCGGCGAGTTCGAAGTGGACGGTCACCGCTTCGCCCGGTTCTCCGACGCGACCATGACGACCCCGTTCAACATCAACAACCGGTGCCCGGTGCTCGCGGTGCCCAGCGGGCACGGCGACAACGGCGTGCCCACCGGCGTGCAGATCGTCGGCCACACCTACGACGACGCCACGGTGTTCCGGCTGGGCAAGGAGCTGGAGCGGGTCCGGCCGTGGGCGTACGCGGAAAACCACCGTCCGGCGCTCTAGCGCCTCGCCGTCGCCGATCGCTCGGCGGCGGCGGCGTTGCATGTTGGGGCAGAAGAGGCCGAGGGCGGCCCGTCCGGGGCGATCGGCAGCCGGTGACTTCCGGCGAGATCGCGGTACCCGGGGCGGGGGTTCGGGGCATCTCCTACGCTCGCGGGCATGCCCGCACTCAGTCCTCGGTCCGTCCTGGAAGGCCGGAGCACCAACCGCGCGCCGATACCGCTGATCATCGGCCTGGTCGTGTCCGGTTTCTGCCTGCTGCTGGCACTGGCCTTCTACCTGCTGCAGGGCGGGCCGGTGAACGTGGTGATCGGCACCGCGCTGGCGCTGCCGACCGCCGTCGTGCTCATCGGCCTGATCCTGCTCATCGACCGGTTGGAGCCTGAGCCGCAGCTCAACCTGTGGCTGGCGTTCGGCTGGGGTGCCGGGGTGGCCATCATCGGCGCGCTGGTCGTGAACTCCGGCGGCGAGATCCTGATGGCCCCGGTGCTGGGCGCGGAGGCCGCCTCGGTGATCACGGTGTCGATCGTCGCGCCGGTAGTCGAGGAGAGCTTCAAGGGCGCGTTGCTGTTGTACCTGCTGTGGGTTCGGCGGCACGAGATCGACGGGCCGACCGACGGGATCGTCTACGCCGGGATGTGCGGGCTGGGCTTCGCGCTGGTCGAGAACGTCCTCTACTACATGCAGGGCCTGGGCGCCGAGACCGGCGAGATCTGGGGCACGGTGCTGATCCGCGGCGTGATCGCGCCGCTGGGGCACCCGATGTACACCGCGATGACCGGGCTCGGCGTCGCCTACGCCGCGACGCACCGGGGCGTGGGCCGGTTCTTCGCCGTGGTCGGCGGATGGTGCGGGGCGGTCTTCCTGCACGCGCTGTGGAACGGCGGCCTGACGTTCGCCGGCTTCCCGGGCATGGTGGTGGCGTACCTGGTGCAGTTCCTGGTGCTGATCGCGCTGGTCGTGATCCTGATCCTGGACCGCAAGCGGCTGGTGCACCTGATCCGCAAGTACCTGCCCGCCTACATCCCGAGCGGCCTGGTGCAGCCGCGCGACGTGCAGATGCTCGGCAGCCTCGCCGGTCGCCGGCAGGCGCGGCGCTGGGCGCGCACGCAGGCGGGCGCGACCGGGGCGCGGGCGATGGGCGACTACCAGCTGGCGGCCACCGAACTCGCACTCTTGCACTCGCACGCCGAGAAGGAGACGATCCCGCCGGACAAGTTCTTTGCCCGGCGGGAGGCGATCTTGGGGTTGATGCGGGCTGCGCGGGACGCTTTCTTCCGGCGGATGCCGCAGGCGCCTCCACCACCGTGGGCTCGCCAGGAGCAGTCGGGCTTCTTCGCCCCGCCCGCGCAGCTCGCGGCGGGCCGGCTGCCGACCTACCAGCCGCGCCCACCGGCTCCCCGCGGTCCGCAGCCGCCCGGTGGGCACCGGCCGCCGGGGCGTCCGCCGCAGCCACCGGGGCCGAACGGCCCGCGGCCCGGCGGCCCCTGGGGCCCGAGGTGAGCGTCAGATCGTGCGGATTCGCGGCCACAGCGCGGGCCACGGCTGCAACGGGTCCTGGTAGAGCGTGATCGTGTTGCCCTGCGCCACGTTCACCAGGCCCGTCTCCACCTCGCCGAGTTCCCGCGATCGTCCGAAGTGGACCGAAGGCCGGTTCCTGCTCCCGACGTAGAGCACGGTGTCGGCGGTTTCCGGTGGTGCGCCGAAGAACCAGTAGCCGCGGTGCGGGCTGTAGGCGCGGGGCAGGCCCGCTTTCCGGCCGAGGACGTCGAGCGCCCCCGCCAGGTAGTAGTTCTCGGCGACGATCGCCGTGCGGCGCTGCTGCTCGGCGGGGAGCGCTCGGTAGGCGCGGGCGACCGCTTCGGTGAGTCCGGGCCAGCCGGTCTCGTAGAGGCGGACGTAGCTCGGCAGCTCGGGGTGGCGGGCCAGGAAGCCCAGCGGGTAGACCGGCAGCAGCGACAGCGGCAGGACCGCCGAGAGCAGGTAGGCGGGCCACAGCAGCATTCCCGGGCGGCGCTGCAAGCCGGTGGCCGCCGCGGCGAACAGCAGCCCGAACAGGCCCGCGACGTAGTTCGGGCGGCCACCGGCGGCCAGGAAGAACAGGAACACCGCGATCGCGGCCCAGCCGAGGAACCGGAACGGCAGCAGCTCAGGGGCCCGCAGGAGCCGGAAGGCGCCGTAGCAGCAGCACCCGGCGCCCACCAGCAGGCCCGCGTAGAACAGCGCGGTCGGCGCCATGAGCAGCCGGTCGTTCTCGTTGTTCACCGCGATGCCCATCGCCAGGGCGGGCCAGCCGTGGCGGGCTTGCCACCACAGCGTCGGGATCGCCGTGGCCAGCGGGATCGCGGCGGCGAGCCACAACGCCGGCCGGGCGAAGAGGGATCTCGGGCCGGTGATCGCGATGCTCACCAGCAGCGCCGCGATCAGCACTAGCACCTGGAACTTCGTCTGCACCGCCAGGGCGGTGATCAGGCCGATGCCGAGCAGCAGCCGGTCGCGGTCGACGCCGCCGTGCTTCAGCCTCGTCCAGCGGGCCAGCAACCACAGGATGGTCGTCCACTGGAGGAGCTCCATTGTGGACGCCGTGAGCCAGTGTCCGTTGAGCACGATCCACGGCGAGAGCGGATAGGCCGCCGCGGCGAGGACCTGGGCCCGCCGGTTCCCGCCCAGCTCCCGCGTCATGAGCGCCGCGACGATCGCGCCGAGCGCCGTGGCGACGGCCGGGAGCAGCCGGAAGACGAGCAGGGAACCGGGGAACGCCCGGTCGAGGAACGCGGCGAGGAGCGGGACCAGCGGCTGCTGGTCCATGTATCCCCAGGCGGGGTAGAACTTCCCGGCGGCCAGGAAGTAGAGCTCGTCGGTGACGTAGTCGTAGCGGGTCGTCAGGGCGAGCAGGAGCGCGAGGGTCGACGCGGCGATGACCGGCACCGCGGAGCGGGCGAACGGCGGGAGGACGCGGGGGATGCGATCGGTTGTCGCCGCGGCGGCGGTGCTGGAACTCGCGCTCATCTGCCCCCCTGGCCTCGCGCGTTTCGCGACGCAGTGTAGTCGCGGCACCGGGTCGAGGTGCCGATCTCGGGCCTTCCGCGCGCGGCGCGGGCACGCCTGTTCGAACCGGCCGGCGGCGGCGTGCCGGGATTGCCGGATTGGGCTACAAACGGGCGCATGGCGGAAAACCCGAACGACGACCTGTCCGCCCTGCAACCGGGCCAGGTCGAGTCCAAGGACAACGGGGAGCGGTTCGGCCGCTCGGCGGGCGGGTGCCTGGTGCAGCTGCGCCGCCGGGTCTCCGAGCCGGGGTTCGTCGTCACCGTGGACGCCGAGCCGCGCCCGGGCGTGCCGACCGAGCTGATCACCCACGAGTGGGCGGCGGCCAACGCCGCGTTCGACCGGTACATGCACGAGTACTGACCGGTCATGATCGTTGGGGTGGCTGGAGTTCCGCGACTTTCGGGCCGCGCCGGGCGCGGATCGTCGCGGACCGCGAACCCGATCCTGCTGGTGTGCGGAGGATTCACGGCCACGAGGACCACAGTGGAGCGTTCTGGCCGGTGGTCGAGGGCCGGTGCCCGCGGCGGGTCGCGCGCCGTCGCGGGCGCCCCTCCCGCCGCCCGCGCGCACGGCCCGCGTCGTGCTCCCGGCTGCGGTTTCGCCGGGCAGCGGGGCGGGTAGTGCGAGGGCAGCCCAGCACCGCAGTCGAAAGGATCAGCCATGACCACTGCGCGCGACATCATGCATGCCGGGGCTCGATGCATCGGCGAGGACGACAGCCTGTACACGGCCGCGCAGATGATGCGCGACCTGAAGGTCGGGTCGCTGCCGATCTGCGGCCGGGACGACCGGCTGCACGGCATTATCACCGACCGCGACATCGTCCTGCGCTGCTGCGCCGAGGGCCGCAACCCCGCCGAGATGAAGGCCGGCGAGCTGGCCCAGGGCAAGCCGTACTGGGTCGACGCCGGCTCCGACGTCGGCAAGGTGCTCTCGATGATGGAGGAGCACCAGATCCGGCGGTTGCCGGTGATCGCCGACCACCGGCTGGTCGGCATGATCAGCGAGGCCGACCTCGCCCGGCACCTGACCGACGAGCAGCTGGCGCACTTCGTGGAGAGCGTCTACGCGATGAAGTGAGCTCCCTCGCCCGGCGCCCGGTCGCGGCCGGGTGCCGGCGGTCGCCCAGCTCCGGCACGTTCCGGCCAGCGCCCCGCAGACGAGCTATTTATCCTGGTCAGTGCCCTCCCTAGGAGTTCGGCGCGAAGGGGGCGGGGATACCAGATGACCACACGCGTCTTCGTGGTCGACGACCACGATGTGATCCGGCGGGGAATCGCCGCGCTGGTGGCCGCGGAGGACGACCTGGAACTGGTCGGCGAGGCCGCGACGGTCGCCGAGGCGCTGGCCTGGGTACCGCGGGCGCAGCCGCAGGTAGCCGTCCTGGACGTGCGGCTGCCCGACGGCAACGGCGTCGAGCTGTGCCGCGAACTGCAGTCGCAGCTGCCCGAGCTGCGCTGCCTGATGCTGACCTCCTTCGACGACCACGACGCCCTGATGGACGCGATCATGGCCGGCGCCGCCGGGTTCGTGCTCAAGGGCGTGGTCAGCGAGGAGCTGGTCACCGCCATCCGCACCGCCGGGGCCGGGGAGTCGCTGCTGAGCCCCAAGAAGACCGAGGCGATGCTGGCCTGGCTGCGCCGCGAGCAAGCACAGGCCGACCCGCTGCGCGAGCTGACCGCCCGCGAGCGGCAGGTGCTGGAACTGATCGGCGAGGGGCTCACCAACCGGGAGATCGCCGGCCGCATGTTCCTCGCCGAGAAGACCATCAAGAACTACGTGTCCCAGATGCTGGCGAAGCTGGCCATGCGGCACCGCAGCGAGGCCGCGGTCCTGGCCACCGAGCTGCGGCTGGACCGCGATTCGCGCGGCAAGCGCTGAGCGGGGCGGAGGCCGTCATGTCGTCACAGCCGTCGGACGTCCCGTCCGCGGAGGTCGCCCTCACCGGACCGGTGAGCGATGAGGTGCTGCTGACACGTCTGCTGATCGGGCTGCGCGAACTGCGGGACGGCAACTTCCGCCGCCGCCTGGTGTTCTCCGGCGGCGGCCTGGCGACCGAGATCGCCACCGTGTTCAACGAGCTCGCCGAGCGCAACCAGTTCCTGGTCGGCGAGCTGCAGCGGGTCGGCGTCGCCGCGGAGCGGGGTGACTGGCCGATCCCGCAGATCGACTTCGACGGCTCCTCGCAAGGCGGCTGGACGGTCGCCGCGAACTCGGTGAACGCGATGATCAGCACCCTGGTGGCGCCGATGGCCGAGCTGAACCGGGTGCTGGGGGCGCTGACCCGCGGCGACCTGTCGCAGCGGATGCCGCGGCGCGCCGCGGACGCCGCGCTGCCCGGCGAGCTGGCCGGGCTCAGCGGGGCCGTCAACGACATGCTGGACCAGCTGTCGCTGTTCGCCCAGGAGATCACCAGGGTCGCGCGGGAGATCGGCACCGAGGGCAAGCTCGGCGGCCAGGCGCAGGTCCCGGGCCTGGTGGGCACCTGGCGGGACCTGGCCGACACGGTCAACGGGATGGCCGCAGACCTCACCGGCCAGCTTCGCGACATCTCGCACGTCGCGAAGGCGGTCGCCGCCGGCGACCTGACCCGCAAGATCACCGTCGAGGTCTCCGGCGAGACGCGGGAGCTCAAGGAGACCATCAACACGATGGTCGACCAGCTGTCGGCGTTCGCGGAGGAGGTCACCCGGGTGGCCCGGGAGGTGGCCAGCGAGGGCCGGCTGGGCGGGCAGGCCGAGGTGCCCGGCGCGGCCGGTACCTGGCGCGGGCTGGTCGACTCGGTGAACTTCATGGCCAACAACCTCACCGTGCAGGTCCGCAACATCGCGCAGGTCGCCACCGCGGTCGCCCGGGGCGACCTGACGCAGAAGATCGACGTCGACGCCCGCGGCGAGATCCTGCAGCTGAAGAACACCCTCAACACGATGGTCGACCAGCTGTCGGCGTTCGCCGACGAGGTCACCCGGGTGGCCCGCGAGGTCGGCACCGAGGGCAAGCTCGGCGGCCAGGCGCGGGTGCACGGCGTGGCGGGCACCTGGAAGGACCTCACCGACAACGTCAACATCATGGCCGACAACCTGACCATCCAGGTGCGCAACATCGCGCAGGTGACCACCGCGGTGGCGCGCGGCGACCTGTCGAAGAAGATCATGGTGGAGGCCAAGGGCGAGGTCGCCGCGCTGGCCGAGACGATCAACGGGATGGTCGAGACGCTGCGCGCGTTCGCCGAGCAGGTCACGCTCGTCGCCCGCGAGGTCGGCACCGAGGGCATCCTCGGCGGCCAGGCCAGGGTGCCCAACGTGGCGGGCACCTGGAAGGACCTCACCGACAACGTCAACATCATGGCCCGCAACCTGACCAACCAGGTGCGCAACATCGCGCAGGTGACCACCGCCGTGGCCCGCGGCGACCTGTCCAAGAAGATCGACGTCGACGCTCGCGGCGAGATCCTGGAGCTCAAGACCACCATCAACACGATGGTCGACCAGCTGTCGGCGTTCGCCGCCGAGGTCACCCGGGTGGCCCGCGAGGTCGGCACCGAGGGCAAGCTCGGCGGGCAGGCCGAGGTCGCCGACGTCTCCGGCACCTGGCGGCGGCTGACCGAGAGCGTCAACCGGCTGGCCCTCAACCTCACCACCCAGGTGCGCGCCATCGCGCAGGTGGCCACCGCGGTCACCGAGGGCGACCTGACCCGGCAGATCACCGTGGACGCCTCCGGCGAGGTCGCGGAGCTCAAGGACAACATCAACGCGATGATCAGCAACCTCAAGGAGACCACCAAGGACAACCAGGAGCAGGACTGGCTGAAGACGAACCTGGCCCGGATCTCGGCGCTGATGCAGGGCCAGCACGACCTGGACGCCCTCGCCAAGCTGATCATGACCGAGCTGGCGCCGCTGGTGTCGGCCCAGTACGGCGCGTTCTTCCTGCGGCGGGCGGGGGAGGACGGCCGCAGCATCCTGGAGCGGACCGCCGCCTACGGCCGCCCCGGCGACCGCAACGGCCGCCCGCCGCTGCGCTTCGAGCTGGGCGAGTCGCTGGTCGGGCAGGTCGCCGCGGACCGCAAGTCGATCCTGGTCTCCGACGCGCCGCCGGGCTACATCCGGATCAGTTCCGGGCTCGGCGGCACCGCGCCCACCAACGTGGCGATCGTGCCGGTGCTGTTCGAGGGCGAGGTGCTGGCGGTGATCGAGCTGGGGTCGGTCAACGTGTTCACCCCGGTGCACCTGGACCTGCTGGAACGGCTGAAGGAGACCATCGGCGTCGACGTCAACACGATCGTCGTGAACTCACGTACCGAGGCGCTGCTGGCCGAGTCCCAGCACCTGGCCAAGGAGCTGCAGGCGCGGTCCGAGCAGTTGCAGCAGCAGCAGAACGAGCTGCAGCGCTCCAACACCGAACTGGAGGAGAAGGCGGCGCTGCTGGCCAGCCGCAACCGGGACATCGAGCTGAAGAACATCGAGATCGAGCAGGCCCGCCAGGAGCTGGAGGAGCGGGCCCGGCAGCTGTCGCAGGCCTCGGCCTACAAGTCGGAGTTCCTGGCCAACATGTCGCACGAGCTGCGCACCCCGCTGAACAGCGTGCTGATCCTCGCCAAGCTGCTGGCCGACAACATGGAGGGCAACCTCACCCCGCAGCAGGTGGACCTGGCCAAGACCGTGCACCAGGCGGGCACCGACCTGCTGCAGCTGATCAACGACGTGCTGGACCTGTCCAAAGTGGAGGCAGGTCAGATGCACCTGCTGCCCGAGGACGTCGAGCTGGCCGATCTGGCCGCGCACGTGGAGTCGCTGTACCGGCCGCTGGCGGCGGACAAGGGCCTGGACTTCCGGGTTTCCGTGGCGCCGTCGGTGCAGCAGACCCTGCGAACCGACCGCAACCGGCTGGAGCAGATCGTGCGGAACCTGCTGTCCAACGCGGTCAAGTTCACCGACCGGGGCGGCGTCGAGCTGCGGATCCGCCTGGCGCAGCCCTCCGAGGTGCACACCCAGGCGCTGCGCCACGCCCGGCAGCGGCTGGCGTTCTCGGTGCGCGACACCGGGATCGGCATCCCGGCCGACAAGCTGAACCTGATCTTCGAGGCGTTCCAGCAGGTGGACGGCACCACGGTGCGCAAGTACGGCGGCACCGGCCTGGGCCTGTCCATCAGCCGCGAGCTGACCACGCTGCTCGGCGGCGAACTCCAGGTGCAGAGCGAGCCGGGCGAGGGCAGCACCTTCACGCTGTACCTGCCGGTCGAGCCGCCGCTGAGCAGGCCCGCGGAGCTCGTCGAGCCGGTGGCCGAGCCGGAGCGCCTGCCGCGCCCCCACGTGCCGAGCGCGGCGGAGAGCAGCCTGGACGTGTCGGCCGAGGGCATCGACCCGCCGATGCGGTCCACTGAGCTGATCCGGCAGGAGGGCCACCAGCACATGCTGCACACCGACGAGCCGGAGGAACACGCGTCACTGCAGTTCAACGGGGAGAAGGTGCTGGTCGTCGACGACGACTACCGGAGCGTGCAGGCGATGACGCTGCTGCTGGAGCAGCACGGCCTGCAGGTGGTGCACGCGGACAACGCGCTGGCCGGGCTGAACGCCCTGCAGCAGCACGGCGACATCGTGATCGTGCTGATGGACGTGATGATGCCGGAGATGGACGGCAACGCCACCATCCGGATCATCCGGGAGATGCCGCGCCACCGGGACCTGGCGATCGTCGCGATCACGGCGAAGGCGATGAAGGGCGACCGGGAGGCGAGCATCGCGGCGGGCGCCAACGAGTGCCTGAGCAAGCCCGTCGACGTCGGCAAGCTTCTGGAGCGGTTGGCCGAGCACCTACCGGCCGGCCGCGCCCCCGAGCTTTGAGGGGTCAGTCGACCTGCTCCGGCTCTTCGACTGTCGGCATCTCGGCGAGCTGCTCGCGGAGCCGCTGGGCCCACGCGAGGTCGCGCGCGAACGTCGCGTCGAAGTGGTCGATGCCGTGTGGATCAGCCATGTCGATGTCCCAACTCTGATAGCTCGCAGGCTGTTGCCGACAACCATAACCGCAGGTGGAAGACCCTCCGGTGGCCCGGGCCCGCCATAGCCGGCAACGGCCGGGGCGGCTGTTGCCGGTGTGCCGCCAGGGGCGTTCCAGCGCCCCCGGCGGTCGGCGAACGTCACACTTCCGGGTCTTTCGGCCCTGCCGCGACCGCCACCGGTTCCTTCTCCGGCGGCGCCGCGATCAGCGGGTCCTGGCGCAGCTCCCGCCACAGCGAGACCGCCAGCGCGAGCATCACCAGCACGAACGGCGCGGCCGTGACGATCACCGTGTTCTGCAGCGCGTCGAGCCCGCCGGCGACCAGCAGCACGATCGCGGTCAGGCCGGTGAGCCCGCCCCACAGCGCCAGCACCGACGTCCGCGGCCGGGCGTGCCCGTCGGAGGACAGCATGCTCAGCACGAAGGTGTTGGCGTCCGCGCCGGAGACGAAGAACAGCAGCACCAGCGACATCGCGATCAGCGACGTGATCGTCGGCCACGGCAGCGTTTCCAGCATCGCGAAGATCGCGTTGTTGGAGTCCGCCGCCGCGGCCTGCGCCACCTGCCCGCCGCGGAAGGCGTCCTCGAAGATCGCCGTACCGCCGAAGGCGGTGAACCAGAGGAAGAACACCGCGCTGGGCACGCCGAGCACGGCGATCACGAACTCGCGGATGGTGCGGCCCTTCGAGATGCGGGCCAGGAACACGCCGACGAACGCGCCCCAGGAGATCCACCAGGCGAGCATGAAGTACGTCCAGCTCTGCATCCACTCCAGCTCGCCGAAGATCCCGGTGCGCAGGCTCATCGGGATGAAGTCGCCTGTGTACTGGCCGAGCGATTCCACCAGCAGGTTGAGCACGAAACCGGTCGGCCCGAGCAGCAGCACGAAGCCGAACAGCAGCACCGCCAGGCCCATGCTGGTCTCGCTGAGGAACCGGATTCCCTTGTGCAGCCCGGTGATCGCGGAGATGGTGAACAGCAGCGTGACGACCGCGATGATCAGGATCTGCGTGCCGGTGCCGCCCGGGACGCCGAACAGCCTGGACAGCCCGCCGTTGATCTGCAGCGCGCCGAGCCCCAGCGACGTGGTCGTGCCGAACAGCGTCGCGAAGATCGCCAGCACGTCGATGGCCTTGCCGAGCGGGCCCTCGACGCGGTCGCCGAGCAGCGGCCGCAGCATCGGGCTGACCAGGCCCTTGCGGCCCTTGCGGTGGGTGGAGTAGCCGAGCGCGATGCCGAACACCGCGAAGATCGCCCAGGCGTGCAGGCCCCAGTCGAAGAACGAGTACTGCATCGCGACCACGGCCGCGTGCTTGGTGCCCGGCTGCGCCAGCCCGTGCGGCGGGGTCACGAAGTGGCTGATCGGCTCGGACACCCCGTAGGAGACCAGGCCGATGCCCATCACCGCGGCCAGGATCATGGCCAGCCAGCTCAGCGTGCCGAACTCCGGCCGGTCGGTGTCGGCGCCCAGCCGGATGCGGCCGTAGCGCGTGGTGGCCAGCACCGCGAGGAAACCCAGCATGGCCAGGCTGGCGACCAGGTAGACCCAGCCGAACGAGCCGGTGATCCAGTTCAGCGCGGCGCCGGTGACCGCGTCGAGGCTGTCGGTGAACAGGGTGGCCCAACCGACGAACAGGGCGCACAGCGCCACCGATGTGTAGAAGACCACGCCCAGCCGATTGGCCGGGGGCGTGCTGGTTCGTGCCATGAGGTCGACTCCAGTGGAAAGGTTCGGACCCGTCCCGGGCGCGCGCATCCGGCGCAGCCACCCGAGCAGGAAGAGTGAGGAAAGCGCCGCGGACCCGGACGCGCGGAGCGCGTGCGACGGCGGGCGCATGGGTGGAGGCTGGTGGAGGCTCTTCCTGTAGGAGATCGCGGCCGGAGGCCCGTCGGACCTCGATGCTGGCGGACCGGGCAACTGCCGCGCGGAAAAAGCCCGCCGCCGAAACGGGAACTATACCGCACCCGGGTGCGGCCACAGTGGAGGCGGCCGGTCGTGTGGCGGAGCACACGGCCGCTGGGCGCCGGAAGTGCCGGGATCGCGCGACCGTCCCATGGGGACGGTCGCCGGGGTGAGCCTCGCGGAAATGCCTTGCAGCACTTGGTCGATCTTGTTCGCGAAGATGAGCGTCGGAATGCCCGGCCGCCGCAGGGTTCGCAGCAGGATGCGGGTTTGCGCCTGCACGCCCTCGACGGCGGAGACCACGAGCACGGCTCCGTCGAGCACGCCCAGCACGCGTTCCACCTCGGCGATGAAGTCCGGGTGGCCGGGTGTGTCGATCAGGTTGACCGCGATGTCGTCGACGACGAACGAGACGACCGCGGACTTGATCGTGATACCGATTCCCGACGTCCTGCGCGTTGTGCTCATCGGCTCTGCGCGCTATTGCGTGATTCGCGCAGCGATCACTATCGTGTAGCTCGCGGCGCCGGCCGCGCGACGGGGCGGCCGGATGTGTTCCGGTGAGCGGAAGAGCAGGTGATCATGGGATCGCGAGTCTTGGTCGTGGCCGATGACCTCAGCGGTGCCGGTGATTCCGGCGTTCCCTTCGCGTTGCGCGAAATGCGCACGCTGCTGGCACTCGACGACACCGGCGACGCCGAGGTGTTCGTCGCCGACACCGACAGTCGCCACCTCGAACCGGTGCAGGCGGCCGAGCGCGTCGCGGCGGCGCTGCGCGGGCACGCCGCCGGGCGGGTGGTGTTCAAGAAGATCGACTCGACGCTGCGCGGGAACCTCGCCGCCGAGGTCGGCGCGATCGTCGAGCACTCCGACGGCGCCGGGGTGCTGCTGTGCCCGGCGTCCCCGGCGACCGGGCGCACGGTGCTGGGCGGTGTCGTCCACATCGGCGGAATCGCCTTGCACCACACCGATTCCTGGGCCGCGGAGGTCGCCGATCCGCCCGTTGACATCGCCTCGGCGCTCAAGCCGCTGGCGGTGCGGCACGTGGCGCTCGCGTCGATCCGCGGCAACGCGGCGGCGCTGCGGGCGAAGCTCGCCGAACTGCTCGCCGAGGCCGACGTCGTGATCTGCGATGCCGTGGCCGAGAACGACCTGCGGGCCGTGGTGACGGCCGGGACGGCAGGTGGTCGCCGGCCGCACTGGGTTGGTTCGGCGGGGTTGGCGGATGCGCTGGCCGAGCAGCTGCGGCCGGGCCGCGAGGTCGAGCCCCCGCCGCCGGTCGGCGGACGCGTGCTGGCGGTGGTCGGCAGCGCCAACGACATCTCGCGCGAACAGGCGGACTTCCTGGCCGAGCGGGTCCCGCACATCCGCCGATTACCGGTGCGGAACCTGCTCGACGCGAACGCCGCCGCCCTGGCGCGGATGTCCGAGCAGTTGCGCGACGAACTGGCCACCGGCGACGTCGTCGTCACGGTGGAGGGCCCGGTCGACGCCGGCTCGGCTCGCCGCGTCAACACCGCCCTGGCCGAAGTCTGCGCACCGGCGTCGGAACACGCCGAGCTGCTCGTGCTCACCGGCGGCGAGACCGCTCGCGCGGTGCTCAGCAGGCGCGGCGTCACGGGCCTGCGGCTGCTCAACGAGCTGGAACCGGGCGTGGTGCTCGCGCGCACCGAGCCGCAGCCCGGTTACGTCATCACCAAGGCCGGCGGCTTCGGCACGCCGGAGACGCTGCACCGGGCCATCGCGGCGGTGCGTTCCGGAAGGGGACTCGGATGAACCTGCCCACGATTGCCGTCACGATGGGCGATGCGGCCGGCGTGGGACCAGAAGTGGTCGTGCGCGCGCTCGTGGAGCCCGAGGTGCGCGGGCTGGCCCGGTGCGTGGTTGTCGGCGACGCCGCGCGCCTGGCGAGGGCCGCCGAGATCTGCGGCGTCGACGTGCGGTTCAAGACCGTCGGCTCGCCGGCGGAGGCGACCGGCGAGGCGGGCGTGATCGACGTGCTGGACCTCGGGATCATCCCGGCGGACCTGCCGTTCGGCGAACTGTCCGAAGTGGCCGGCGAGGGCGCCTACCGGTACGTGGCGAAGGCGGCCGAGCTGGCGATGGCGGGGGAGGTGCAGGCGATCTGCACGGCGCCGCTGAACAAGGCGGCGCTGCACGCCGCGGGGCACCGCTACCCCGGGCACACCGAGCTGCTCGCCGAGCTGTGCGGCGTTCCGGAGGTGTCGATGATGCTGTCCACCGGCCAGGTGCGGGTCATCCACGTGACCACCCACATCGGGCTGGTCGACGCCATCGAGCGCATCGATCCGGGCCTGGTGGAGCGCACCGTCCGGCGCGGGCACCGCACGATGGTCGATTCCGGCATCGCCGAGCCGAAGATCGCGGTGTGCGGGATCAACCCGCACGCCGGCGAGAACGGGTTGTTCGGCCGCGGCGAGGAGGAGGAGAAGATCGTCCCGGCGCTGGAGGCCTGCCGCGCGGACGGCATCGACGCGCAGGGCCCGCTGCCCGCCGACACGGTGTTCTTCCGCGCCGGCCGGGGGGATTTCGACCTGGTGGTGGCCATGTACCACGACCAGGGGCACGGGCCGGTGAAGATCCTGGGCCTGGAGGCCGGGGTGAACATCACGGTGGGCCTGCCGGTCATCCGCACCTCGGTGGACCACGGCACGGCCTTCGACATCGCGGGCACCGGCCGGGCCGAGGCGGGCAGCATGGTCGAGGCGCTGCGCCAGGGCGCGGCACTCGCCCGCCGCCCCTGACCTCGGTCTGTTTTGTAAGCGGCGGTAGCCGCTTGCGGTGTGGGACTCAGTTTGCACCGCCGCGGGTTCTCAGATGTCTTCTCGCGAGGACAGCCCCAGCGCCGCGTATTGGGCATACATATTAAGTCGGGGATCCCGGAGTCGAGAAGGCATCTGAGGTTCCGCTACCCGCACCGCTACGCAAATTGCTACCAAGAATTTCCTTGCTGGGAGGATGGCGGGGTGAGCACTGATTTCGGGCAGCGGATGTCCGCGGGCCAGCGACGCGCGTTGATCGAGCGACTGGTGACCGAGCAGGGCGCGGTGCAGGTGGAGGAGCTCGCGGCATCCCTGGCGGTCACCCAGTCCACCATCCGCCGCGACCTCTCGCTGCTGACCGAGCAGGGCAAGCTGGCCCGCACCTACGGCGGCGCGATGCCCGCGACGGTGACCGAACCATCGCTCGGTCAGCGCACCGCGCTGGCCACCGCGGAGAAGGACCGCATCGCGCGCTGGGCGGCGGCGCGGATCGGCGCGCCGGACACGGTGCTGCTGGATGCCGGAACGACCACCGGCCGCCTCGCCCACCACCTGCGCGACCGCGCCGGGCTGACGGTGATCACCAACGGCATCCCGGTGCTCACCGAGCTGGCGGACGCCGACGCGGTGCAGGTGATCGCGCTGGCGGGGGAGATGCGGCACATCAGCCAGGGCTTCGTCGGGCCGCTGGCCGAGCTCACCCTGTCGCGGCTGACCGCCGACATGGTCTTCCTCGGCGCGGACGGCCTCGATCCGCGGCTGGGCATCTGCGAGGCGAGCCTCCTGCAGACCCGCCTGAAGGAGCAGATGATGGCCCGCGCCCGCGAGGTCTTCGTGCTCGCCGACAGCAGCAAGCTGGGCGCGGCGCCGTTCAACGCCTGGGCCCCGCTGCCGGCGGCCTGGACGCTGGTGACCGACAGCGGCGCCACCGACGACGACCTGGCGCCGTTCCGGGCCTTGCGGGGTGCCGAGGTCGTCGTGGTGTGAGGCGGAAGCCGCTGGCGCGAGAAGAATGCGTCAGGTGAGGAACTCGCCGAGCTCGCGGGCGACCGCTTCGGGCTCGTCGAGCATCGAGAGCACGGACGCGCCGGGCACCTCCGCGGAGCGGGCGCGGGGCATGAGTGCGGCGAGGCGGCGGACGGGTAGGCCGGCCCGGGAGTCAGTCGCGGTGCAGGAAGTCCTGGATCCGCTTGCGGAGGTCCGTTCGGTCGTAGGTGTTCACCAGGGCTCCCGCCATCCGGACCGGGTCGCCGAAGAAGAAGTGTTCGTATAGGTTCTGGCGGCCGGCGAAGGACGAGGCGCTGGCGTCGAAGGCCAGCTTGAACAGGCGGACCCGCTCCGGGCCGTCGATCGCCTTGCCCTGCAAGTACTTCTCCACGTCCGACGCGGCCGCGCCGAAGACGTCCTGCTCGCCGGGGAGCGCCATCAGGCCGCTGGCGGCGAACTTGCGGACGATCTCCGGGAACCGCTGCGATGCCTTCGGATACCAGTTGCGGGCCGTGTTCAGCGGCGCCCACAGCGGGGTGTGCACGCCGAATTCGTTCGTCGTCGCCTGGGACTCCGCCGACTGCAGCAGGGCCTTGCCGATCTCCACCGCGTTGATCACCTCGGCGATGTCCTGCTGGATGTGCTGGAAGCCGTCGATCCCGATGGCGTCGGCCAGCTCTGAGAGCAGTCCCAGGAAGAACTCGCTCTTGGCCACCGTCCGCGTCACCACCTGGTGCGTCATGTGGGTGGTCGCGCCGGTCCGGGAGTAGAAACCGTTGCACAGCTCGGGATCGCGCAGCACGAACACCCGCTCGTAGGGCACGTGCACGTCGTCGAAGATCACGACGCAGTCGCTCTCCTCGAACCGGGACGCCAGCGGCTCGTCGAAGGCGCTGCGGTTGCCGTGCAGCGGTTGGCGCGCCACGAAGCGCAGGCCCGGGGTGTCGGTGGGGATGGCGAAGGCGAACGAGTAGGGCTCGTCCTCGGGGGTCCCGCGCAGCACGGTGGACGGGAACACCAGCAGTTCGTCGGAGATCGGGGCGATGGTGGCCAGCATCCGCGCGCCGCGCACGACGATGCCGTTGTCGTCCTCGCGCACCACGTGCGCCATCAGCGCGCCGCCGCCCTGCTGGCCGCCGCTGACGCTCCGGTTGATCTGCGGCGGGATCAGCGTGTGGGTGAGCAGCAGATCTTCCTCGCGGACCTGCTGGTAGTAGCGCTCGATGTTCTCGCCGAAGGCGGGATCGGCCTGCGCGAACCAGGATTTCGCCCGGCCGAGCGCCATCAGCGAGCTGTTCAGGTAGTCGCCGGTGCGGCCGAGCATGCCGAAGGAGTGGTTGGCCCAGGTGCGGAACGCCTCGCGCCGCCGGGCGAGGTCCGCGGCGTTCTCGGGCACCAGGAACGAGGTACCCACCCGGTCGCCGGAGGTCGGCGACGGATAGGTGAGCACGTCCTGGAACTCGGGGCTGACCTGCATGTCGAACAGTCCGGCGTAGCTGCGGGCGACGCCGGCGAACGCGGGGTGGTCCGGGGTGCCACCGATGGTGGTGTCGCCGTCGATCTGGACGTGGATGCGCCGCCGTGCGAGGTCGTCGAGGTACTGCCGTCCCGAACGAGCGCCCATGGTTCCTCCAGGTTGCGTGTTTCTGGGTCAGAGCAGGTGTTCCAGGCCTAGGGAGGGTTCGGCGATGGTGACGAAGCGGCCGCACGCGAAGCCGAGCAGGTCGCCGCGGCGGTAGTCGAAGTCGACGACCTCGCCGATGTGCAACGTGTGGTCGCCCGCTTCGCAGGTCTGCCGCGGGCGGCACTCGAAGTGCGCCAGCGCGCCCGCCAGTCGCGGGGCCGAGCCCGCGTCCAGCCAAGCAGGTTCAAGTTGCGGCCGCCCGGCGAAGTGCATGGCCAGCGCCTGCTGCTCCGCGCCGAGCACGTTGATGGTGAACGGCCGGCCGGGCAGTTCGTCGTGCGCCTTGGCCGCGCGCGCGACGCTCACCAGCACCAGCGGCGGGTCCATCGACACGGAGGTGAAGGAGTTGGCGGTGAAGCCGTGCCGTCCGGTCGGGCCGTCGAAGGCGACCACCGTGACGCCGGTGGTGAACCTCCCGAGGCAGGACCGGAACCGGCGGTGGTGGACATCGTCGGGCGACCGCGCGGTTTCCGGTCTTGGCATCTCGACCACCACCTCGTGCTCGACCGCGTTCGAAGGCATCGTGTTCTATAATCGAATTCACAGTTCGTTCTTGGAACGCTAGTGACGTGTGAGCGGCGGCACAAGGGGTGGGCGGCTATGTTCGCCGACATGGTCGAACGGGCGAAGAACGACGGGGCGCGGTCCCAGACGCTGTCGCGCGGCATCCAGGTGCTGGAGCTGCTCGCCGCGGCGGAACGACCGCGCAGCATCGACGAAATCGCCGCGGACCTCGGCGTGCACCGCTCGATCGTCTACCGGATCGTGCGCACCCTGGAGGATCATCGCCTGGTGGCACGGGATTCCGCCGGGCGCTGCGCGCCGGGTGCGGGGTTGGCGGTGCTGGCGCACGGCGTCGCCCGCGACCTGCAGAGCGTCGCGGTGCCCGAACTCGCTGCCGTGGCAGCGGATCTGGCGATGACCAGCTTCGTGGTGGTGCACGACCACGGCGAGTGCATCACGCTCGCCAGCGTCGAACCCCGGCGCGCGGCCGGGACCGTGGCCGAGCACCCGGGCACCCGGCATCCGCTGGAGCACGGCGCGCCGGGTGTCGCGCTGCTCGCGCTGCTGGGTGCGGAGGGGCTGGGGGAGGACGTCGCGGCGCGCGTGGCCGAGGCTCGTCGGCAGGGGTACGCGACGAGCCGCGACGAGGTGATCCCGGGCCTTTCCTCGGTGGCCGTGCCGATCCTGTCGCGCGGTTCCTGCGCGGCGGTGGCCGTCGTCTACGTGTCGAGCGACCGGGCGCCCGCCGAGCTGGCGGAGCGGCTACAGGTCGCCGCGAACGCGATCGGCGCCCAGGTCGGGTGACGGCAGCGTCTTCGGCATTCCCGGACGGCGCAGCGCCGCGCACAAGGCCGAAGCGGCCAGCGAAAGTGCCGTTGCGGCCAGCAGCGCGGCCGGGGGTCCCCACTGCGCGACGGCGATGGCGGCCAGGCCGATGCCGACCACGCCGCTGAGCGCCTTCGCGCTGTAGATCAGCCCGTGCACCTCGGCGCTGCGCTGCTCGCCGAAGTACTCGCGGGCCAGCGCGGCGAACAGCAGGTAGAACGCGCCGCCGCCGATCCCCGCCGCCGTCGCACCGGCGATCACCAGCGCGACCGATTCCTGCGAAACCGCTGCCAGCAGCAGGATCTGGCCGATGGCCTGGATCGTCACCACCCAGCGCAGCGTGCGCCGGTAGCCGATCCGGTCGGCGACGGGGATCGCCAGCGCCCGCCCGGCGCCGTTGGTCGCGACGAACGCGGCGGCTGCCGGAGCGGGCGCCAGGGCGGAGGCGAGCAGCACCAGGAATGCCGCGTTGAACAGCGAAACCGTTGCGGCGCAGAACAAGCACGCTGCCATCACCGGGAGTGCCGGTGTGCGCAGAGCCTCGGCCGCCGAGTACTGCCGCGCTGCCGGCGGTCTGGTGCGGGCCAGGGCCCATTCGCGGGGATCGAGGTGCGCGGGCCACCAGTGCCGCGGCGGGTCGGCCAGCAGCAAGCCGCAGCCGAGCACCGCGGCGAACAGCACGAGCGCGAAGACGTCCAGCGCCGCGGTCACGTTCCACGGCCCGGTGAGCAGGGCGAGGACGAACGGCGCCGATCCGTACGCGAATGCTCCGGTGACGAACCCGACCCTGGAGGCGGCGCGCTCGGGGAACCACTTGGCCGCCGTCGAAGTGCACGCGGCGTAAACCAGTCCGGCACCTGTGCCGCCGAGCACGGAGTACCCGGCGAGCAGGCCGGGGAAGGCGTGCGCGTGCGCCAGGCTGAGCACGCCGAGTGCGCAGAGGAAGGCGCCGGCGATCATCGCCGAGCGCGGTCCGGCGCGGTCGCGCTGCCGCAGGTGCGCCACCGGAAAACCGGCACCTGCCTGGAAAACCGCCCATCCGGCCAGTGCCCAGAACAGGCTCCCGGTGTCGTGGCCGCCGGCGGCCAGCGCGGGAACCGCCGCGCCGTAGGCGTACTGCATGGCGCCGACGAGGAGCATCGGCAGCCAGCACAGCCAGAGCACCGCGGTGCGGGAACGCCCGATGAGCTCGCGCGGCACTTCGCCCACCCGGTAGCGGCGGCCGTGGTGGTCGCGGACCTCGCGGTTCGGCGTGTGCAGGCCGATCATCGCCCACTGCCCGCTCATGACTGGTCCGCCTCTCCGCGATTCACAGTGGTGGTTGCGTTCAGCCCGATCTCCCGTTGCGTGGTTTCTCGTGGCTGGTTCGCGTCACGGTCCCCTGGGGCGCGGTCGAGGAGGGCTGAGGTTGACGCAGGGCTACTCATGCCTGCACCAGCCCCAGGCGGTGTGCCCCGGCGTAGACGTTCATGCTGGTGCCGCGCAGGAACCCGACCAGCGTCAGGCCGGATTCCGCGGCGAGGTCCACGGCCAGCGACGAGGGCGCGGAAACGGCTGCCAGCACGGGGATTCCGGCCATCACGGCCTTCTGCACCAGCTCGAAGGACGCCCGGCCGCTGACCACGAGCACCGTCGCAGACAGCGGCAACCGGTCCTCGCGCAGCGCCCAGCCGACGACCTTGTCGACCGCGTTGTGCCGCCCGACGTCCTCGCGCAGGCACAGCAGTTCGCCGTCGAGGCTGAACAGGCCGGCGGCGTGCAGGCCGCCGGTGCGGTCGAAAATCCGTTGTGCGGCGCGCAATCGGTCGGGGAGCTCGATCAGCACGGCCGGGTCCAGCGGGGCGGGTTCGTCGCGGACCGGCCAGGTCGCGACGGTGCGCACCGCGTCGAGGCTCGCCTTTCCGCAGACGCCGCAGGAAGAAGTGGTGTAGAAGTTGCGCTGCAACGAGTTCTCCGGCGGGGCCGTGCCGGGCGCGAGCGCCACATCGAGCACGTTGTAGGTGTTCGCGCCGTCGTTGGTCGCGCCCGCGCAGTAGCGGATGCCCAGCAGGTCGCCGGTGCGGCGCACCGCGCCCTCGGAGACCAGGAACCCGGCGGCCAGGTCGAAGTCGTCGCCGGGCGTGCGCATGGTGATCGTCAGCGGTCGTCCGCCGAGGCGGATCTCCAGCGGTTCCTCGGTGACGAGCGTGTCCGGGCGTGCCCGGCGCGTGCCGTCGCGGAGGTTGATGACAGGTCGTCTGCTGGTCACGCGGCCCACCGGGCATCACCCATCCAGGTGCTACTGATCACATGAGCTTCACTATTCGGACAAATGTCGGGATACTGTATGCAAGAAAGGAGGTGTATCCGAATGCGGATACTTCGTTCCGTGCTGAGGCATTTCGCCGGCCTGCCGCGCGGTTACGCGGCGGACGGGCGCATGCTGGGGCTGGCCACGTCCGCCGCGATCGAATCCAGCCGTGCGGACCGACGGCGGTCCGGCGGCGCGCGACCCGAGCAGGTCGCCCGGGAGCGCTGAGCCGAACCCGCCGTCATCGCGGGGCACCGCGCGTCAGCAGCCGTTCGTGGACCCACACGAATCCGATCGCGAATCCGACGCTGATCAACGCCTGGTACGCGAGGAAGGCCAAGGGGTGTGGTGGCCAGTCGAG
>NZ_FNOK01000038.1 GCF_900106995.1 Saccharopolyspora shandongensis | reverse complement strand
GTTCTGTGATCGTGGCGGGGGCTCGTACTCCGATGGGGCGGTTGCTGGGCTCGCTGAAGGGGTTTTCGGGTGCGGAGTTGGGTGGGTTCGCGATTCGGGCTGCGTTGGAGCGGGCTGGGGTGCGGCCTGATCAGGTCGAGTACACGATCATGGGTCAGGTGCTGACGGCGGGTGCGGGGCAGATTCCGGCGCGGCAGGCTGCGGTGGCGGCGGGCATTCCGATGGATGTGCCGGCGTTGACGATCAACAAGGTGTGTTTGTCGGGGCTGGATGCGATCGCGTTGGCGGATCAGTTGATCCGGGCGGGTGAGTTCGATGTGGTGGTCGCGGGTGGTCAGGAGTCGATGACGCAGGCGCCGCATTTGCTGACGGGGTCGCGTGAGGGTTTCAAGTTCGGTGATGTGTCGATGTTGGATCACATGTCGCATGATGGTTTGTTCTGTGCGTTCGATCAGGTCGCGATGGGGTTGTCGACGGAGAAGCACAACGCGCGGTATGGGTTGACCCGCGAGGAGCAGGACGCGTTCGCGGCGCGGTCTCATCGGCGTGCGGCGGCTGCCGCCCAGCGGGGTGTGTTCGCGGAGGAGATCGCGCCGGTGGAGGTGCCGCGGCGCAAGGGCGCCCCGCTGGTCGTGGACGCCGATGAGGGCATTCGCGCGGACACCACGGTGGAGGGGCTGGCGAGGCTGCGTCCGGCGTTCGCATCGGATGGGACGATCACGGCGGGGTCGGCGTCGCAGATTTCCGATGGTGCGGCGGCGGTCGTGGTGATGAGCAAGGCCAGGGCTGAGGAGCTGGGGTTGTCGTGGCTTGCCGAGGTCGGTGCGCATGGTGTGGTCGCGGGGCCGGATGCGAGTTTGCATGAGCAGCCGTCGAATGCGATCCGGGCCGCGTGTGCGCGGGAGCGGGTCGAGGTCGCGGATCTGGATCTGGTGGAGATCAATGAGGCGTTCGCGGCGGTGGGGATCGCGTCGATGCGTGCGTTGGGTGTTGATGAGGAGCGGGTGAACGTCAACGGTGGTGCGATCGCGTTGGGGCATCCGATCGGGATGTCGGGTGCGCGGTTGGTGTTGCACTTGGCGTTGGAGCTCAGGCGTCGTGGTGGCGGTGTTGGTGCGGCGGCGTTGTGCGGTGGTGGTGGGCAGGGCGACGCCCTGATCCTCCGCGTACCGACAGCCTGACCCGCCGAGCAGGAGGACGACGCTCTAGGGCGTGGAGCCCCCGGGGACGAGCAGCGCGTTCCGCGCACTGGCCCTCCGGGGGCTTCGCTATCGTTCTGCCCCGGCCGGACGAACCGCCCCGGCGGCAGTGCTGCCGGCCGACTCGGATGAATCCGGCGTTCTCGGTCGTGACGACGAGCCGCCCTCGGCGCATCGGAGGACCAACGGCCCTTTGCGCGGGCTTCCTGCGGGTTCCACCCTCGTGCTGTGCTGGGGCGTGGCCCGGTCGGTGCCGATCGGGGATAACGCCTGCGACGAGGCAGCGACGGCGAGGATGCACTTTGACGCGATCTCGCCCTGGGGAGGCGCGATGGCCCGCTTCGCACGAGACCGCGCAGCCGTGTTGCGAAGCATCTGGCTGGTGGGTGGTGCCCTGGCTCTCGTGACCGCGTGCACGCCGGCCGGGGATGTCCCGGACGGCCGCGGGCCTGGGACACCTCCGCCGACGGCCACGGCCCCGCCGATCATCGGCGGTGCCATCGCCGTCCAGACCCGCGAAGTTCCTGGCCTCGGCGCCGTGCTCACGGGCCCGGACGGTCGCACGGTGTACCTGTTCGACAAGGATCGAAGCGACCAGCTGGCCTGCCTGGAGGCGTGCGCAGGCGATTGGCCGCCGCTGACCACGACCGCTCCGCCCATCGCGGGTCCGGCCGTGAACCCGGCCCTGCTCGCCACGACCCGGCGCCCGGACGGCAGCACGCAGATCGTCTACAACGGACACCCGCTGTACTACTACATCGGCGATGAACTGGCGGGCCAGGCCAATGGTCAAGCCGTGAACTCCAACGGTGGCAGCTGGTACGCGATCTCACCCGCGGGGAACCGGATCGGCGGGTAGGACGGCCGGGCGCCGGGGCAGGGGAGATGAGGACCATGGCACACGCGGGACACGGGGGCGTCCACTACCCGAGCGCCCGGGAGTCCTGGGCGGGCGGGGTGGAGCTGTTCGCCGCGGTGATGATGATCATCATCGGGTTCTTCCACGTCATCGTCGGACTCGCGGCGATCCTGCGGAGCTCGTATTACGCCGTTACGCCGGACTACGCGTTCACCATCAACGTCACGACGTGGGGGTGGGTGCACATGGTGCTGGGCGTGCTGGTCGGAGCCACCGGAATCGCGTTGACCGCGGGCCAGTCCTGGGCGCGGGTCGTCGGCCTGATCATCGCCGGCCTCAGCGCCCTGGGGAACTTCTTGTTCATCCCGTACGCGCCGGTGTGGTCGCTGCTCATCATCGTGATCGACGTCGCCGTGATCTGGGCGCTGGCCGTGGATCTCCGGGAACAGCCGGCTCGCCGGACGGTCCCGGACGACTAGAGATCGTGTTGAATTTGGTTTGCGTGGCGGTGCGGGTGGCGGAATCTCAGATGCCCCCTCGCTGTGGGATCCCCGACATCATAAATGGACCAATTCACCACGTCGGGGCTGTCCTCGCTGGGAGAACTCCAGGGGAGTGGGCACCGTGAACCCGCGGCGGTGCGAGTTGAGTCCCACACCGCGAGCGGCTACCGCCGCTTAAAAACGGCCTAGGCGCCCGGCCGGGATCATTCGACGCGTGCGGGTGCCGCCTCTTCCTCGCCGGGCAGGCGGATGTCGATGACCTCGATGTTGACCTCCACGACCTGCAGTCCGGTCATGCGTTCCACAGCGGTGATGACGTTGCGCCGCACCGCTCGTGCCAGCTCCACCACGGAGACGCCGTAATCCACGACGATCTGCAAGTCGATCGCGGTCTGCTTCTCGCCCACTTCCACGTTCGCGCCCGAGGTCTGCGCGGCGCTGGCGCCGGGAATGCGCTCCCTCAGCGCGCCGAACGCCCGTGCCATCCCGCCGCCCAGCGCGGCCACCCCGGGGACTTCGCGGGTGGCCGTCACCGCGATCTTCTGAACGACCACGACCCCGATCGTCGTGCGTCCCTGACCGGTCTCGGCGACTTCGCCGGCCGTCGTGGTCCACCTGACCGCCTCGGCGGTCTCCGCCTGCTTGTTCGATGTTCTTCCGCCCGATTCGGCCATCACTGCCGTCTCCCTGTTCGATTTCGGCTCGCGCACGTCTCGCCTCGAGGTGCTGACGGGCTGCCCACCAGTCTGCGACGTTCGCGCAGAGTTGGCAGGTCGTCGCAGGGCGTGCGCGCCGAACGCCCAACCGGCCGTCGCCGGGGGAGGCCGTCAACTTAATGTTGCTTAACGTTCAGCGGGCGCCTTAGGTTCACCCCGGATCGGAGATCCGCATCGCACGTCAAGGGAGACTCGGCTGTGGAGATCGCGACTCGTCGCTCCTCGCGCCGACCGGGCACGGTCTCGGCGGCCGCGGTGGCGCGCGCCGCCGGCGTTTCGACCGCCGCCGTCTCCTACGTCATGAACGGAAAGGGCGGGGTGGCGCCGGAAACGCGCCGGCACATCCTCGCCGTCGCCGAGGAAATCGGTTTTCGCCCGCCGAACCGGGGAAAACCGGTCGACCCGAATCGCACCCGCGTCATCGGGCTGGTGCAACCCAACATCATCAATCCGACCTATCCGCGATTCGCGCAGAGCATCGTTTCCACGGCCGCCGAGGCCGGGTACGAGGTCTTCGTCGCGACCACCCAGGACGACCTGCGGACGCTGGGCAAGGTCTCCAGCAGCCTGGTGCACCGCAACGTCGACGGGGTCGTCCTGAGCGCCGCGTTCCGGGAGGACGCCACCGCGTTGCGGACCCTGCGCGCCGCCCGGATCCCGTACGTCTACCTGTCGCGGAGATCCCAGTACATGGAGGGTGATTTCGTCGGCATCGACGACGCCGCCGCGGCGACGTCGTTGATGGAGCACGTGCTGGCGCACGGCCACACCGACATCGCCGTCGTGATCGGGCCGCGGTTCTCCTCGGCGTCCCTCGCTCGCGAGCAGGCCTTCGTGTCGACCGCCCACGCGCACGGCGTCGACATCGGCGGCGACCGCAAGATCAGCACCGAGCTCAACAGCGACGGCGGCCGCCGCGCCGCGGCCCGCCTGTTCGCCCGCGACGATCCGCCGCGCGCCATCGTGTGCGGCAGCGACGAGCAGGCGATCGGCATCCTGGAGTACGCGGTGGAACACGGCATCCGGGTGCCCGAGGACGTCGCGGTGACCGGGCACGACGGCATTCCGCACAGCATGTCCGGGCTGATCGGGCTCACCACCGTGATGCAGCCGCACGAGGAAATGGGCCGCGAGGCCTTCGGAATGCTGCTCAAACGCATGGAAAAGCCGTCGAACAGCTACCAATCGCTGGTGTGCGCGCACCGCCTGCACATCGGCCGGACCTGCGGTTGCGAACCGACCCGGGCCGCCGAGAAATCCCGCCGCTGAAAAGCGAATTCCCGAAGAAGAACCCGACCATCCGGCACGCCGGAAAAAGAACCGAAGGTCACGCCATGCCGAAAAGCGTCCCAGAATCGGTGATGCGCTCGCCCAGCGAGCTTAACGGAGTCATCTTCCGCAAGTTGCTCCCGTTGCTGATCGGTGCCTACATCATCAGCTTCCTGGACCGGACCAACATCGGGATCGCCAAGGAACACCTGCAAATCGACCTGGGCATTTCGGCGACCGCCTACGGGATCGGCGCCGGGCTGTTCTTCATCACCTACGCGCTGGCGGAGATCCCGTCGAACCTGATCCTGCACCGGGTCGGCGCGCGGTTCTGGATCACCCGGATCATGATCACCTGGGGCCTGGTGTCCGCCGGGATGGCCTTCGTGCAGGGCGAGTGGTCCTTCTACCTCATGCGGATGCTGCTCGGCGTCGCCGAGGCGGGCCTGTTCCCGGGCGTCATGTACTTCCTGACGCAGTGGTTCACCCGCGCCGACCGCGCCAGGGCCAACGGCCTTTTCCTGCTCGGCGTGTCCGCGGCGAGCATCCTCGGCCCGCCGCTGGGCGGCCTGCTGCTCGGGCTCGGCGGCCTCGGCGGCATGCACGGCTGGCAGTGGATGTTCCTGATCGAGGGGCTCCCGGCCTGCCTGTTCGCCTTCGTGGTGTGGAAGAAGCTGCCCGACCGGCCGGACCAGGCGAAGTTCCTGACCGCGGCCGAAGCCGAAGACCTGCAGCGCCGCATCGCCGCCGAGGACGAGGCGGGCGCCGAGGCGTCCGGCACGCACAGCATGCGCCAGGTGTGGCGGGACAAGCAGATCCTGCTGGTGGTCGGGATCTACTTGTCGCAGCAGATCGCGGTGTACGCGCTGTCCTACTTCCTGCCGTCGATCATCGGCACCTACGGCGAGCTGTCGTCGCTGCAGATCGGGTTGCTGACCTCGGTCCCGTGGATCTTCGCGGGCCTGGGCGCGTTCCTGGTGCCGCGGTTCGCCGTCAACGGCGGCAGCTCCCGCAGGCTGGTCACCATCACGATGGGCGGGATCTGCGTCGGGTTCGCGCTGGGCGCGGTCTCCGGCCCGGTCGTCGGCCTGATCGGGTTCTGCCTCGGCGCTTTCTCGTTCTTCGCGATGCAGCCGATCCTCTACACGTTCCCGGCGTCCCGGTTGAGCGGGGCGACCCTGGCGGGCGGCATCGCGTTCGTCAACACCATCGGGCTGTTCGGCGGGTTCCTCGGCCCGTACGTGATGGGCGCGATGGAGGACTTCACCGGCAGCAAGCTGTCCGGCCTGTGGTTCGTGGTCGGCGTGTGCGTGATCGGCACCGCGCTGTCGTTCTTCCTCAAGTACGGCGACGCCGAACGGCGTTCGTGACACCGGAGTTCCAGGAAGGGTGCAGGAAGTGGATTTCTCGGGAAAGCGGGTGCTCGTCACCGCCGGTGCGGACGGCATCGGGCTGGCGATCGCCACCAGGTTCGCCGGGCTGGGCGCCCGCGTGCTCGTCACCGACATCAACGCGGACGCGGTGCGGGCGGCCGGGGAACGGGGCCTGGCGGCCCGGGTCTCGGACGCGTCGAGCGAAGCGCAGGTCGAGGAGCTGATGGGGGCCGTGCGCGAGGAGCTCGGCGGCCTGGACGTGCTGGTCAACAACGCGGGCATCGCAGGCCCGACCGGGCCGGTGGAAACGCTGGACGGCGCCGCGTGGGCGCGGACCTTCGAGGTCAACATCCACAGCCAGTTCTACTGCGTGAAGCACGGGTTGCCGCTGCTGCGCGAGGCCACCGACGCGTCCATCGTGAACCTCTCCTCGGCCGCCGGGCGGCTCGGCATGGCCGGGCGAAGCGCGTACTCGGCGTCGAAGTGGGCGGTGGTGGGCTTCACCAAGACCCTGGCGATCGAGCTCGGCCCGGAGGGGATCCGGGCGAACGCGATCTGCCCCGGCGCGGTCGACGGCCCGCGCATCCGCGCGGTCATCGAGGCGAAGGCGGCGATGCTGGGCAGGCCGGTGGCGGAGATCGCGGCCGCCTACCAGGACCAGTCGTCGATGCGCCGGCTGGTCGGCGCCGAGGACATCGCGGACATGGCCGCGTTCCTGGCCGGCCCGCTGGCCCGCAGCGTCAACGGCCAGGCGATGGCGGTCGACGGCAACACCGAGAAGCTCTACTGACGATCCACTGTGGAGGTTTGACGAAGATGGCAACCGGTCGCAAGGTCATCATCACGTGCGCGGTGACGGGCGCGATCCACACCCCGTCGATGTCGGAGCACCTGCCCGTCTCGCCGGCGGAGATCGCCGAGGCGGCGTTGGGCGCGGCCGAGGCGGGGGCGGCGATCGTGCACCTGCACGCCCGCGACCCCGAGGACGGCAGGCCCTCGCAGGATCCCGCCCACTTCGAGCCGATCCTGGCGCAGCTCAAGGCCCACACCGACGCGGTCATCAACATCACCACCGGCGGCTCGCCGCACATGACCGTGCAGGAGCGGATGCGGCCCGCCGCGGTGTTCAAGCCCGAGCTGGCGTCGCTGAACATGGGCTCGATGAACTTCGGCCTGTACCCGATGCTGGATCGCTTCAAGGAGTTCCGGCACGACTGGGAGCGGGAGGCCCTGGAGAAGAGCAGGGACCTGGTGTTCAAGAACACCTTCGCCGACATCGAGGCGATCCTGTCCATCGGCGCGGAGAACGGCACCCGGTTCGAGTTCGAGTGCTACGACATCGCGCACCTCAACAACCTGGCGCACTTCGCCTCGCGCGGCCTGGTGCAGGGCCCGCTGTTCGTGCAGTCGGTGTTCGGGCTGCTGGGCGGGATCGGCGCGCACCCCGAGGACCTGATGCACATGCGCCGCACGGCGGACCGCCTGCTGGGCGACACCTACCAGTGGTCGATCCTGGGCGCGGGCCGCAACCAGATCCCGCTGGCCACCATCGGCGCGGCCCAGGGCTCGCACGTGCGCGTCGGGCTGGAGGATTCGCTGTGGATCGGGCCGGGCGAGCTGGCCAAGACCAACGCCGACCAGGTGACCCGCATCCGCACCGTGCTGGAGGCGCTGAACCTGGAGGTCGCCACGCCCGACGAGGCCCGCGAGATCCTGCGGCTCAAGGGCAGGGACCAGGTCGGCTTCTGACGGCCACCCGAGCCGGAGCCCGGTGCGGGCTCCGGCTCACAACCAGTTGCGGCGCTTGAAGATCGTGTAGAGGCTCAGGCAGACGGCCAGCATGAGGACGACCGCGAAGGGGTAGCCGAGGCCCCAGTGGAGTTCGGGCATGAAGTCGAAGTTCATCCCGTACACCGTGCCGATCAGGGTGGGCGCGAACAGGATCGCCGCCCACGCCGAGATCTTCTTGATCTCCTCGTTCTGCGTGTAGCTGGCCTCGGTCATCCGCCTCATCTCCTCGTTCTGCGCCTGGGTGACCAGCGTTGCGTTGACCGTGAGGATGTTGTCGAGCATCTGGCGGAACCCGTCGACGCGCTCGGCGACCGTGGTGGCGTGGTCGGCGACGTCGCGCAGGTAGCGCTGGAGCTCCTCGTCGATGCGGTACTTCTGGAAGCCCGCCTCCAGGCTCCGCAGGATGGCCAGCAGCGGCTGCGTCGCCCGCTGGAACTCGATGACCTCGCGGGACAGCTCGTAGATGCGCCGCGAAACGTTCGGGTTCGCCTCGAAGACCTCGGTCTCGATCTCGTCGATGTCGTTCTGCAGGCCCGCGATGACCGGCGCGTAGCCGTCGACGACGTTGTCCAGCACCGCGTACAGCACGGCCTCCGCGCCGCGCCGCAGCAGATCCGGGTCCTCCTCCATGCGACGGCGCACCGCCGACAGGTCGGGGGACTGGCCGTGGCGGACGGTGAGCACGAAGTTGGGTCCGATGAACAGGTGCAGCTCGCCGAAGCTGACCTCTTCGGCCTCGTCCACGTAGGTGGCGGCGCGCAGCACCACGAACAGCGTGTCGCCGTAGCGCTCGATCTTGGGGCGCTGGTGGGCGACGATCGCGTCCTCGACGGCGAGCTTGTGGAGGTCGAATTCCTCGGCGGCGGCCAGCAGTTCCTCTTCGGCGGGGCGGTACAGCCCGATCCACGCCATCGTGCCGGGCTCGTCCCGCAGCAGCCGGTAGGTCTCGGCGAGGCTGGACGGGGTGGCGGTCCGGACGCCGTCGCGGTAGATCGCGGTGTCGATCAGCGGCCGGTCCGCCAGCGGCCGCTCGTCGGCGGAGCGGGGGTCCATGGAGTGCTCGGGAGCGGAGGGCCCCGACTGCTCCGGGAGGCGCCGGGGGCGCTTGCGCAAGGGACGCCATTCGGGCACGAGGACCTCCTGGGCGGTGCGGGCACGCGCAGGCCGAGCGAGCGCCCGGGGCTGCGATCGCGGTCAGCCTACCCAGTCCCGGCCGGAGTCCGCTGGCACCGGTGCTCTCGCTGCCTACCCGTCGAGTTGAGCGACGAGCAGGTCCGCAGATTGGGAACCGCGCTGCAACGTCATCCGCCCCGAACCTGCCGTTGTGCACTTAGGAAAGTCCTATGTGCACAACAGGCGGTGGCCGTTGTCCTGTCGTTGGACTTCACGCATCCTCTTCCGCCGGGCGAGGCCGCTCTGGCTGGCGTGGCTCTACCGGCGCGACGGTGAGGGTCGATCGGGAGGCGCCTCGGGCCTGAGCCCGGCGGCTTGGTCGATCGGGCGCCGCGCATCGATGCGCCGGACGCCAATGGGACCGGGTCATGAACCTGAACGTGCGCAGCACGGTGGTGGCCTCCTGGCACGCGATCCGGCACATGATCGCGGCGGGCGGCGGCTCCATCATCAACACCGCTTCCATCGCCGGCCTGCAAGGCAACCCGTGGCCGCGTGACCGGGCGCCCCGGGACTGAGCTCGCCGTTCTGGTCGCGGCGGATCGGGTCGACTTCAGGTATCGAGGGATGGCCGCGTTCGGGGTGCGCTCCCGCTGGACGTTCGATGCACGAAATGCGGCGGGGCGGGCGCTTTCGGCCAACGCCCGCCCCGCCGCAGATACGGTCGTCAGTGCAGGGTTTGCAGCGCGTCCTTGCTGAACGGGACGAGTTCCGAGAGGCGGCCGCTGAGGACCTTGTCGGCCCACTCCGGGTCGGCGAGCAGTGCTCGTCCGACGGCGACGAGGTCGAACTCGTCGCGCTCCAGGTGGTCGGCGAGCCGCTCGATGCTCTCCACCGCTGTGGCGGCTCCGGTGAGGGCGCCGGGCTCGAAGACCTTGTCGAGGCCGACCGAGCCGACGGTGATGACCGGCTTGCCGGTGAGCTTCTTCGTCCACCCGGCGACGTTCAGGTCCGACCCGGATTCGGGGAACTCCGGCACCCAGTAGCGGCGTCCGGAGGCGTGGAAGGCGTCGACTCCCGCGTCGGCCAGCGGGGTGAGCACGGATTCGAGCTCGCCCGGATCCTCGGCGAGCCGGGCGTCGTAGTGATTGGCCTTCCACTGGGAGAACCGCAGCACGACGGGGAAGTCCGGCGCGACCCGCTCGCGGACGGCGGCCACGATGTCGGCGGCGAATTTGGTCCGGGAGAGCAGGTCGCCGCCGTAGGCGTCGGTGCGCTGGTTGGTGCGCTCCCACAGGAACTGGTCGATGAGGTATCCGTGCGCGCCGTGCAGTTCCACGCCGTCGAAGCCGATCCGCTCGGCGGCCTGCGCGGCGTCGGCGAACGCGCTGATGATGTCGTCGATGTCGGCCAGCGTCAGCGCCTCGCCCGTGCCGGGCATGCCGTCCATCGTGAGCCCGGACGGACCCACGGACGGGGCCTCCGGGAACGGCGGTGCGCCCGCCGGCCGCTGGATCCCGACGTGCCAGATCTGAGGCATGATCTTGCCGCCGTGCGCGTGCACGGCCTCCACGACGCGGCTCCAGCCGGCGAGCTGCTGCTCGCCGTGGAAGCGGGGGACCCCGTCGCTGAAGCCGGCGGACCGGTGGTCGATGAAGGTGCCCTCGGTGATGACCAGGCCGGTCCCTGCCGCGGCGCGGCGCGCGTAGTAGGCGGCCACGTCCTCGCCGGGAACGCCGCCGGGGGAGAGCTGTCGGGTCATGGGCGCCATGACGATCCGGTTCGGTAGCTCGGCCGAACCCAACGTGAACGGGCGGGACAGTGCCTGAGCTGCGCGGGTGCTCACCTGTCGGTCTCCTGCCGGGTGCTTGCGGGCGTTCGCCCGCCGTTTAAATGTTCAAGTCAAAGATACATTTAGCGACGAGAAGTGCAACTGTGATAGTTGCTATTCTGGGATGGACGTTGGCGTCGATCCACGGGCGGGGGTGGAGACCGTGCTGGACATCCGGTTCTCCCGTGCGTTGCAGGTGATGCTGTTCCTGGCGATCGCCGCCGAGGAGGACTCCGCCGCGCTGAGCTCGGCCCACCTGGCCGGAAGCCTGAAGGCCAACCCGAGCCTGGTCCGCAAGCTCCTCGTGCCGCTGGCGAACGCCGGGCTGGTCGTCTGCGTCAAGGGACGCGCCGGTGGGGCCCGCCTAGGACGCCCGGCGGACCAGATCACGCTGGCGGAGATCTACCGCTGCGCCGTCGGCGACAAGCCGCTGTGGGCCTGCTCGCCGGAGGCGTCGGACATGTGCCTGATCACCGCGCGCTCGGGGGAGTACTTCGCCGCGCTCACGGCCGAGGCTGAGCGGGCGGTGCTCGATTCGCTCGGTGACCGCACGCTCGCCGAGAGCGTGCGCGAGCTGCGCGGCCTCGACGCGAAGCCTGGTCGGTAGCGCTGCTCCCGGGTTCGGGGCCGGCTTGTCTCGTCGGCGCGAATTCTCTTGTCGTCCAAGGGTTTCAGTGACTCGGTCGTGAGTGCTTCGCGTGGCCTTCGATCACGATGCGCGCTGCGGTGGTGGACTTCCGAACGACGAGTTCGGGGGAGTAGCCCTGCTTGGCGAAGACGCCGTCGAGCCAGAGCATGCCGTAGCCATGCGCCTGGGCGAACAGCTGCTCCATCAGCTCCAGGGCTTCCTGTGGTCCGTCCGACACGGCCAGGCAGAGCATCAGGAACTGATCGGTCAGCCGTCGCGTCTGCTCGTGCAGCTCGGCGTGCTTGGGGCCCTGCAGACCGTCCGCGTAGATGACGTTCATGCCCGCGCGGCGTTCGAGGAGGTATTCGGTGTAAGCGCCGGCCGCCGCGGCGAGCGCGTCGACGGGATCTTCCCGGGTCTCGACGGCGGCCTGCACGCGTTTCGCGAGCTGGCACGCGACCGCGGCCGCGGTGGCCGCGAGCAGGCTCTCCCGTTCGGGGAAGTGCCGGTACGGCGCGCCCGGGCTCACCTTGGCCCGCCGCGCCACCTCCGCCACGGAGAAGCCGGTCAGGCCCCGTTCCGCGATCAGGTCCAGTGAGACGCGCACGAGCTCGGCACGGAGGTCGCCGTGGTGGTACTTGATGCCCATGTCGTGGCTCACATCTTCCGCTCGGAATATGTAAGAGGGGTCTTACGTCTCCAATGTAAGAGGCCTCTTACATGATCGGGGTCCGCCGCACAGCTGTTCCTTGGAGGATTCATGAGCACGATCACGCACGCTATCGCCGCACCGTCGCCGGGCGCACCCCTGGCGCCGACGACGATCGAGCGACGTGACCTGCGACCGGACGACGTGCTGATCGACATCGCCTACGCGGGCATCTGCCACAGCGACATCCACCAGGCCAAGGAGGACTGGGGCGAGGCGATCTTCCCGATGGTTCCCGGGCACGAGATCGCCGGCGTGGTCGCCGCGGTCGGATCGGCCGTGACGAAGTACCAGGTCGGGGACCGGGTCGGGGTCGGCTGCATGGTCGATTCCTGCGGCGAGTGCGAGTACTGCCGGGCGGGCCGCGAGCAGTTCTGCGTCAAGGGCAACGTCCAGACCTACAACGCCGTCGGCTTCGACGGCGAGACCACCTACGGGGGCTACAGCCGGCAGGTCGTGGTGAAGGACGCCTTCGTGTGCCGGATCCCGGACGGCATCGGGCTGGACGTCGCCGCGCCGCTGCTGTGCGCCGGCATCACCACCTACTCGCCGCTGCGCCAGTGGGGCGCGGGCCCGGGCAAGAAGGTCGCCGTGATCGGGCTCGGCGGGCTGGGCCACATGGCGGTGAAGCTGGCCGCCGCGATGGGCGCCGAGGTGACGGTGCTCAGCCAGAGCCTGAAGAAGCAGGAGGACGGCCTGCGGCTGGGCGCGACCGACTACTTCGCGACCAGCGACGAGTCGACCTTCGCGGCGCTGGCGGGGCGTTTCGACCTGATCCTCAACACGGTCTCGGCGAAGCTCCCGATCGACGCCTACCTGGGGCTGCTGCGGGTGGGCGGCGCGATGGTCAACGTCGGGGCTCCCGGCGAACCGCTGTCCTACAACGCCTTCTCGCTGCTGGGCGGCAACAAGGTGCTGGCCGGGTCGATGATCGGCGGGATCGCCGAGACCCAGGAGATGCTGGACTTCTGCGCGGAGCACGGCATCGGCGCGGAGATCGAGCTGATCTCGGCGGACCGGGTCAACGAGGCCTACGAGCGCGTCGAGGGCAGCGACGTGCGGTACCGCTTTGTGATCGACGCCGCCACCATCGGCGCCTGAACCGGCGGAAGAGGCCCGTTGTCCGGTGCGAAAGCGCCGGGCAGCGGGCCTTTCGGTCAGGCGTCCGGCTGCGCGACGTCTGGTTCGGCTGCGGGGCGACCATCATGCCGGGCGTGCAGACCGGCGACGGGCGATGACCTCCGACGTGGCTCCTCGCGCGACCGTCGGTGGCAACCCGGCAATCCGATCCGGCGGAGCTTCGACGATGTGGCCGCTCCGCGCCGCGTGGCGGAGGTGTCCCGGTCGAGCTCGCCACCGGGCACTCCCGGATGATCATGTGGGGCACTCCTGCCGAGAATGAACGCATCGCGCAGCACAACGAGGAGTTCGCATGACATCGACCGCGCGGATCGAGCAGCACGACGTCTCCGCCGAGGGCACCGGCCCATATGCGATCACCGCCGGACCGGACGGCGCGTTGTGGTTCACCATGGTGCACAGCGGACAGATCGGCCGGCTGGTGCCGGGCGGCGAGCCCACCAGCCACCGGCTCGCCCCTGACAGCGGGCCGACGATCATCGTCGGCGGCCCGGACGGCGCGCTCTGGTTCACCGAGTACCAGGCGCACCGGATCGGCCGGATCACCACCGCGGGCGAGATCGCCGAGTTCGACCTGCCCACGCCGGAATCCGGGCCGTACGGCCTGGCCGCGGGGCCGGACGGCGCGCTGTGGTTCACCGAGACCGCCGCGAACCAGATCGGCCGGATCACGCCGGACGGCCAGGTGCGGGAGTTCCCGCTGCCGATCGAGGGTGCGTTCCCGTCCGCGATCACCGCGGGTGCCGACGGCGCGATGTGGTTCACGATGAACATGGCCAACGCGATCGGGCGGATCGGCCCGGACGGCGAGGTCGCGATCCACCCGCTGCCGACCGAGGCGGCCGGGCCGGTGGGGATCGCGGCGGGCCCGGACGGCGCGGTCTGGTTCGTCGAGATCGGCGCGGGCCAGATCGGCCGGATCGGCACCGACGGCGGGATCGAGGAGTTCCCGCTGCCCGACCGCGCCGCCCGGCCGCACGCCATCACCACCGGCCCGGACGGGGCGATGTGGTTCACCGAGTGGGGCGCGAACCGGGTCGGCTCGATCACCGCCGGCGGCGTCATCGAGGTGCACGACCTGCCCACGCCCGGTTCGGAACCGCACGGCATCGCCCTCGGCCCGGACGGTGCACTGTGGACGGCGCTGGAGATCGGCGCCCTCGCCCGGATTTCCCCGCCCGCGGTCGAAACCGATCGCTGAAGCCGGTGCACCGGCATCGGTGAGAACTCTGGCCGGTGCGGGGAAGACACCCGGCCCGGCACAGCGTCCGGCCGCCTCGATACCGCGGGGGAACACCTGTGGGCAGGCACTCGTGATCTTTCGAGGCAGGCGAGCTGCGCCGCCGGAGCCAGGCCGGACGCCTACTGCAAGGCGTACGAGACTCGGCTCGGCCGGGGCACGCCGACCGGCAAGCCGGTCGGCGGCCTCGACACCGAGCGCGACAGGTCGGTGACCGGGCGTGCGTGGGTCTATGGATCATCGACGATCACGGACGGCCGACGCGCGGCGGTAAGGAGACCTCCTCGACGGCTGGTTCGTGCTTGACGTGGCGGGCCAGGAGGAAGCCGTCGAACTGGTCAAGAAGCTTCCGGCCTCGGAGGCGATCGAGATCCGCCCGGGCGTCGAATCCCGCTTGAGCCGAACGCCGCATCCCCGCCAGCGTCTTCGACGGGCGGGGATGCGGCTGGGTTCAATTCCCGATCCCGAGCTCCGCCGGCGGCAACGCCGGATCCCGCGCTGCCGGGGACGAACGGTGCTCGCCGGAATTTCGGCCGAAAGTATGAGGCGCCGGGCCTCGTTTCCTGGCCGATCGGTCGATCTCGGTTGGCACTTCGGCCGATCCGACCGACCTCTTTGGACACGTAACTTGGGTCACGTCGGGAATTGAAACCAGGATCGAGGCCGATCATGACGACACTGCCGGTCACCGCGAAGACCGATCACGAACTGCTGGCGAGTGCCAGCCGACGAGCTCGCGAGCTCACCGAACCGCTGCTGCGCGATGCCGTCGAGCGGCTCGGGCCATCGCTCGGGGCGATCGGTTTCTACCATTTTCGTTGGCACTCACGGGATCCCGCCGCCACCGGCAAGGCCATCCGCCCCACCATGGCCGTGCTCGCCGCGGAGGCGGTCGGCGGCGAGCCATCGGCGGCGCTGCCCGCGGCCGCCGCCGTCGAGCTCGTCCACAACTTCAGCCTGATCCACGACGACCTCATCGACGGCGACGTGCTGAGACGTGGTCAGCCCGCGGTGTGGAAGGAGCACGGGGTTCCGGCGGCGATCCTGCTCGGCGACGCCCTGCAGTCCGAAGCGTTCGCGATCCTGCTCGGCGAGGGCGGGGCGCCTGCCGGTGCCGCAGTGGCGGCGCGTCTCGCGGCCTCGATGCGGGAGGTGGTCGTCGGCCAGGTCGAGGACATCAGGTTCACCGAACTGCCGTGGACGGGAGAGCAGGCGGTGGGCGTCGCCGAGTACCTGGCGATGGCCGAGGCCAAAACCGGCGCGCTGCTCGGCTTTTCCGCATCGGCGGGCGCCCTGCTGGCCGGAGCGGACGCCGCGACCGCGGAGTGCTTCGACCGCCTCGGCCGCAGCCTCGGGCTCGCCTTCCAGTGCACCGACGACGTCCTGGGCATCTGGGGCGATCCGGCGGCGACCGGCAAGCCGGTGCTGGGGGATCTGCGCGAGGGCAAGAAGACCCTGCCGATCATCGCCGCGCTGGCGGCGGAAGGTCCCGCGCGCGAGCGCCTGGTCTCGCTGGTCGGCGCCGAGGCGCGGACCGAATCCGACCTGAGGCTGGCGGCGGAGCTCATCGAGGAGCTGGGCGGCCGGGAGTTCGCCGAACGCGAGGCAATGCGGCACCTCACGGGCGTCGCGGACTGCCTGGCCTCGCTGCCGATGCCGGCGGAGATCCGCGCGACCTTCGAGGCGCTGGCCCGGTCGTTGATCGGGCGGACTCGCTGACCCGGACACCACAGCGAAGCGCAGCGCCGACGGCAGCCGCGAGACGTCCTGCGAAGAACGGAGGTATCCCAAAGGGAGCAAGTCGCCAGGACCACCACGACCAACGACGAACTCGCCGCCAGGTTTTCGCCGGAACGCGGAAGGAGCCATCCCGCACAGCTACATCGACCACCTCGTCGAGGCCGTCCTCTCGAAGCGATCGACGATATCCGCACGATCACGAACCGGACGGGCCGCCCAGGATCCGCCGCGCGGGCCAGCGGCGGGAGTCGGCGTCATGCCCGGGACACGACGCCGACTCCGGGGTCACTGCGGGGCGGTCTCCCCGGCGGGTGCCGGTTCGATGCCTGCGACGAGGTTGAAGGTGCCGGTGAGCTGGTTCAGGGCGACCAGTCCGACGACGTCGGCGATGGTGCGCTCGGTCCAGCCGTGGGCGGTGAGCGCGGCGATGTCGTCGTCGCCGAGCGTCGCGGGTTCGGCGACCACGTTCACGACGAAGGCGAGCAGCGCGGCCTCCCGTGGGTCGACCGCGGTGCCCTGGCGGGCCAGGGCGATGTCGGTGTCGCTGAGGCCGAGGGCCTTCGCTGCATCGGCGTGCGCGGCCAGGCAGGACGCGCAGCCGAGCCATTCCTGCACCGCCAGCGAGACCTTCTCGCCGAGCGCCGCGGGCAGCTTGGTCCGCTTCATCGCGCGGGAGAACGACAGGTAGCCGGTCAGCAGCGCGGGTGAGTGCGCCATGGTGCGGACCATGTCGCCTGCCGTGCCGTGACGGTCGATGATCTCCGCCAGCAGTTCGCCGGACTTGGCCGGTGCGTTGGCGGGTTCGAGCGGCTTTAGACGTCGCACGTGGTGCTCCAGGGTTCGGGGCTGCCGCCCGTCCCGCGGGGGCGGGCGGCAGCCGGTGATCAGGCGTTCGTGGTCTGGGGCTCGGTCGCGGAACGCTTGCCTCGCAAGCTGATCCCGGCGATGAGAGCACCGGCGATCGCGATGCCGGCGGCGCCGACGAAGGCGGCCGAGACACCGCTGGTGAGTGCGGCGGGATCGCCGATCCGGTCGACGCCCCGCGACGTCGCCAGCGCCGTCATCGCGGCCAGGCCCAAGGCGGACCCGATCTGGTAGCTGGTGTTGACGATTCCCGAGGCCAGCCCGCCCTCCTCGGGGCGGGCGGCGGAGATGGCGGTGCCCAGCGAGGGGACGAACGCCAGTGCCATACCCGCCGCGGCCACCAGCGAGGCGGGCAGCACGTCGGCGGCGTAGCTGCCGTCCGGCCGCACCAGCGCCAGCCACCCCAGCCCGAGCGCGAGCACCACCAGGCCCGACACGATCATCGTCTTGACCCCGAAGCGGGCGGCCAGCCTCGGCGCGATGACGATCATCAGCAGCATGATGACCGTGGTCATCGGCAGCAGCGCGGAGCCGCTGGCGAAGGCGCCGAGGCCGAGCACCTGCTGCAGGTAGAGGTTCAGGAAGAACCACATCGGGATCCACGCCGCGCCCAGCAGCAGCTGCGCGATGTTGGCCGCGCCGAGGTCCGGGGTCCGGAAGATGCCGAGCCGGACCAGGGGAGTGCGGCGCTTGGCCTGGACGACAACGAAGGCCGCCAACAGCGCGACCGCCGCGACCAGGCCGATGACGGTTTCGGCGGAACCCCAACCGGTTTCGGGCGCGCGGACGATGGCGTAGACCGCGACGGCGAGCCCGCCGGCGGCCAGGAACGCGCCGAGCAGGTCGGTGGAACCGCGCTGCGCCGAACCGGCCGGCATCAGGGCAGGGGTGAGCGCGAGCGCGAGCACGGCGATCGGGATGTTCAGGTAGAAGACCCATGGCCAGCTCAGGTACTCGGTGATGACACCGCCGAGGAAGACGCCGGCGGTTCCACCGGCGGGGGCGGCGGCGCCGTAGAGCGCGAGCGCCTTGCCGAGTTCCTTCGGCGTTGCGCCGAAGAGCATCATGAGCAGCGTCAGCGCGGACGGGGCGATCAGCGCGGATCCCGCGCCTTGCAGCGCCCGCCCGGCCAGCTCGACCCACGCCGTGCCGGCGGCCCCGGCGACGGCGGAGCCGGCGAGCAGCACGAGCCAGCCGGCGGCGAACATCCGGCGCGCGCCGAGCAGGTCGGACAACCGGCCGCCGAGCAGCAGCAGGCCGCCGAAGGCGATGACGTAGGCGTTGAACACCCACGACAGGTTCTCCTGGGAGAAGCCCAGATCCGCCTGCATCCGCGGCAGGGCGACGCCGATGATCGAGGTGTCCATGATGACCATGAACTGGGCCAGGACGATGAGCGCGAGCGCCCACCACCTGCGCGGCGATCGGGTTGGTGCGGACATGTCGGGACTCCTCGCGAGATTCGAACGATCGGATACCAATACCCCCTAGGGGTATAGACGAGCTAGGTCGGGATGTCCAGTCGTCGCGATCTCGGATGTGGGCGCGGAGGGTGGCCTGATTCGAGTCCTGTCCTATCTGGACCTCCTGTTGGGATGCGCGTTTTCGCCGCGCGACCTCGGTGGATGATCTCGCTGGTCGGGTGGCTGCCGCCTTGCGTCGCATGTACCCCCGAGGGGTATGTCGTGGATCACGTTGCATCCCGGGTTGATCGTTTGGCATAGTTCTCCGTGTTCGAGAGATACCCCTAGGGGGTATATGAGAAGGAGGCGGCGACGATGAATGCGTCGGCGAATGTCGGTCACCACCAGCACCACGTCCACCAGGACCACGCGGCCGGCCACCAGCACCATGGCCAGCACGGTCAGGCGGCCGCTCACCAGGGTCGCGAGACCGGCGGTGTGCCGCAGGGTCTGCAGATCACGAAGGACGGGTACGCCTTCGCGCCGCACACGACCCGGTTGGCGGCTGGCGACGTCGCCGACTACCGGTTCCGGATCCTCGGGCCCGACGGCGCCGCGCTGACCTCGCTGGCCGAGGTGCACGGCAAGAAGATCCACCTCATCGTCGTCCGCCGGGACCTCACCGGGTTCTGGCACGTGCACCCGGTCGAGGTGGGCGACGGCGCCTGGTCGGTTCCGCTGGAGCTCGCGGAAGCCGGGGAGTACCGGGTCTTCATCGACTTCCAGCCGGAAGGCGGGCAGGCGCTCACGCTCGGCGCCGACCTGGCGGTCGCCGGTGACTTCCGGCCGCGCCCGGTGCCGGAGGTCGCCGCCGTCTCGGTGGTCGACGGCTACGAAGTCGAGCTCGGTGGGGAGCTGGTCGCGGGCCACGCCAACCCGCTCGCCCTCGTGGTGCGCCGCGATGGCGTGCCGGTCACCGACCTGCAGCCGTACCTCGGCGCCTACGGGCACCTGGTCGCGTTCCGGCTGGGCGACCTGGCCTACCTGCACGTCCACCCGGACGGTTCGCCGGAGGACGGCGTGACCCGGCCGGGGCCGGAGGTTGCGTTCCATGCGGAAGTGCCCGGCCCGGGTATCTACCGCTTGTTCCTCGACTTCAAACACGCGGGGAAGGTCCGCACCGCTCAGTTCACCGCGCTCGCCGAGTAGTCCGGGGGCAAGGGCCGGGCGGCGGTGTTCGCTGATTGGCCGCCCCTATACCCACTGGGGGTATTGTTGATACCCTGCCGGGGTACTGATCAAGTTCGTTCCTGGAGAAGGAGATTCGATGAGTGAGAGCACCTTCGTAGTCAAGGGCATGACGTGCTCGGGTTGCATGAGCAAGGTGACGTCCGCGGTCACGGGCGCCGAGGGCGTCACCGACGTCGACGTCGACATCAGCAACGGCGAGCTCACGGTCGTCAGCGCTTCGCCGGTCGACCCGGACGCGATCCGCAAGGCCGTCAACGAGGCCGGTTACCAGGTCGCGAGCTGACGGCGGCGAATCGATGAGCGATCCGACCCCGGCCGAGCCGCCCGTGGTGATCAAGACCGTGGACAACGGGCCGTACCAGGTCAAAGGACCGGTCAAGATCGTCGACCACGAGAACAACACCTACGAGCTCGGCCCCGGCCGCACCCGGTTGCTGTGCCGGTGCGGGCTCTCGGCGAAGAAGCCGTACTGCGACGGATCGCACGCGCGAGAAGGGTTCTCCGCAGCGGAGCGGGCCGGCGAGAAGACAGCGGAATAGCAAGCGGCGAAAGGCCGGTAGCGGGCGACCGCCACCGGCCTTTCGCCGTTCCGTCCTCAGTAAGGAAGCGGCACCGCGCAAGTGACTGTCTATTCTAGACACGCCATGCCCGTTCCCGGGCACCTCTTGGAGTTCGTTTCAGCGTGGCTCCGCCCGAAGGTGCCCAATGTCCGGCACCGGTGGCGGTTTCGCGCGAAACCGGCGTTCAGCGCTCCGGACGGCCACGTCCCGCACGTGCCCACGCACCATGCTGAAACCACCTCTTAGAGGTCCTAACAGTTTGAGTTGTTCTTGAGTTTGCGCCAGCAGATGATGCTGCAACCGATTCTGAGGAAGGCTTCATGGATGTCATCTCGGATCTCCCAGCGGATGCGCAGCCGGCGGAACCAGTGCAGCAGCGCAATGGCCTTCTCAACGACCCATCGGTACACGCCCAGCCCGGATCCGTGCTCGGTCCCGCGCCTGGCGAACTCGGGCTGGATTCCCTTCGCGCGTACCAGCTTGCGATACTTGTCGTAGTCGTAGGCCCGGTCGGCGTAGAGCACCTCGGGGCGCCTGCGTGGGCGACCGCGTCGTCCCCGTACCGGCGGGATGGCTTCAATCAGCGGCATCAGCTGGGTGACGTCGTGCCGCTGACCACCGGTGAGAGTGACGGCCAGCGGGATCCCGCCACCCTCGACGATCACGTGATGCTTCGAGCCGATTCTGGCTCGATCTACTGGACTGGGGCCGGTTTTGGGCCCCCTTTTAGCGCCCGCACATGCGAGCCGTCGACCGCAGCGCGGGACCAGTCGATCAACCCGGCCGAGTTCAACTCGGCTAGCAGCGTCTCGTGCAGCCGCTGCCACACGCCTGCTTCGTTCCAGTCCCGCAACCGCCGCCAGCATGTCATGCCCGAGCCGTACCCGAGTTCCTGCGGCAGGAACTCCCACGGCATTCCCGTGTACAGCACGAACAAGATCCCGCACAACGCCTTGCGGTCGTCCAGCCGCTTGCGGCCCGGGTTCCGAAACCGCCGCTCGACCACGGGTAACAACGGCTCGATGCGCTCCCACAGGCCATCGTCGACCTCCCACAGCCTGCGCTGCGCCACACCAACCTCCCACCAGACGATCAACGAACAGCAAGATCAAACCACACCCTCAAGATCATTCTGTTAGGACCTCTTAGTACGTTGGGAGGGACAGCGAAGGGGAGTGGGCATGCGGGCGTACGGGTTCTCTGAAGTGGGTGGGCCGGAGAAGCAGACATTCCTCGACGTCGCGGTGCCGGAGCCCGGCCCGGGCGAGCTGCTCGTCCAGGTGCGGGCGGCGGGCGTGAACCCGGGGGACTGGCGGCTTCGCGAGGGTTCCTACGGCGTGGCGGGGCCCGCCGTGCTCGGCCGCGAGGTGGCGGGGACAGTCACCGCGCTCGGGCCCGGAGTCGAGGGGTTCTCGGTCGGCGACGAGGTGTTCGGCGGTTGCCCCGGGATGGTCGGCGGCTGGGCCGAGCAGGCGCTGGTCACCGCGTCGTTCGCGGCGCATCGGCCGGACGAGGTGTCGCCGGAGGAGGCCGCGGTGCTGCCGGTGGCGGCCGGCACCGCGCACGATGCGCTGGAGAACCTCGGCCTGGATGCCGGGGAAACGCTGCTGGTTAACGGGGCCGGTGGCGGCGTCGGGATTCCGGTCGTGCAGCTCGCGCGCGCCCGGGGGATCAACGTCGTCGGCGTCGCCAGCCCGGCCAAGCACGAGCTGGTGGCGGGATTCGGGGCCGTCCCGGTCGCCTACGGCGACGGTGTGCTGGACCGGGTGCGCGCCGCCGCGCCGGGTGGGGTCGACGCCGTCTTCGACCTCGTCGGTGGCGAGGCCCTGCGCACCGTGGCGGGTCTGGTCGCGGACCGGTCCAAGCTGCGCTCGGTGGCCGACAAGCCGTTGGCCCGCGAGCTCGGCGGCGGCGAGGTCGAACGGGATCGGAGCACGGCCGTCCTCACCGAGCTCGCCCGGCTGGTCGCGACGAAGGCGCTGGACCCGCACGTCACGCAGGTCCGGCCGCTCGACGAGGCCGGCGAAGCCCTCGCCCAGGTCGAGAACGGGCACGCGGTCGGGAAGATCGTCCTCGTTCCCTGAGCGAACCGCCGCCTTTCCGGTCGGCCGCGACAACACTTCCGCCGTTGCCGGCCACTGAGGGGTGTGACCATGCAATGGACCGGAGCGATGTCGTCGGCCGACGACGTCGAAGACGGTGACCTCTGGGGGCGCGCGGCACGCGACGACGCCGGGGCCTTCGGCGTCCTGTTCGAGCGGCACGTGCAAGCGGTGTGGAACCACGCCTACCGGCTGACCGGTTCCTGGAGCGCCGCCGAAGACCTGACGTCGAACACCTTCCTCATCGCCTGGCGCAAGCGCGCCGAGGTCGTTCTGGTGCGGGACAGCCTGCGGCCGTGGCTCTACACGGTGGCCGGGAACCTCGCGCGAACGGAGCGCCGGGGTGCGAGCCGGCGGTTGCGGCTGCTGCGCCGGATTCCCGAACCGGACGTGGTGTCGGACCACGCCGACGCCGTCGCCGACCAGCTCGACGGCGAAGCGCGGCTGAAGCAGGTGATCGACGCCGTGCGCACGCTGCCGCGAGCGCAGCGGCAGGTCGTGGAGCTGTGCCTGCTCGGCGACCTGTCGATCGCCGATGCGGCGGCGCTGCTCAAGGTCGCGGAGGTCACCGTTCGTTCGCATCTGTCCCGGGCGAAGGCCCAGCTGCGCGACCTGGTGGAGGAGAAATGATCGACGAACCACGGCTTCCCCCGCGACGTGAACTCCCGCCCGAGGTCCGCGCCCGGTTGCGCGGCAAGGTCGAGGCCGGGACGGCGCCCCGCCACCGCGGCCGGGGGCTGGCGGCTTCGGCCGCGGTCGTCCTGCTCGCCGCCGGTGCCGTGATCGGCGTGCAGGTCGCGCGATCGCAGCTCGTCGAGACGCCCGCCGCAGCCCCGCCCGACGCCACGAGCAGGACGCTCGACCGGTGCTGGGAGGCGGTTCGCGCCGCGGGCAAGACCGGCCAGGTGCCGGATCGGAGCGAATGGGTCAACGCGTCCATCACGGCGCAGGGCGACGATGTCGTCGCCGCGTTCACCGCGGGCGGCAAGCCCGTCTTCTGCGAGACGACGTCGACGATGGTGACGATGTCCGACCCGAACGCGGAACCCTCCTACGCGGCCGGAAGCCGCACCGCGCTGCTGCTCTACACCAGTACCGGAGCCGCCGCCGGCATCGCCGATCCCACGTGGCCCCGGATCATGCTGTCGATGCCGGACGGCTTGGGCGTGTCGGAGAGCGACATCGCGAAGGACACGCGACAGTTCACCAGCTTCACGCTGACGGACCCGGCGACCACCCTGCTCTGGGCACAACGGCTGGACGAGTACAAACCGGAGCCGTCGGGCGAGGTTAATCCGCGCCTGCCGCGCCAGCCAGGGCAAGGTGAGTCGGGCCAGCCAGCACAGCCGGGACAGGGCCAGCCGGGCCAGCCAGGCCAAGGCGAGCCGGGACAACCGGGCCAGCCAGGTCAGCCGGGTCAGCCGGGCCAAGGTGAGCCGGGACAACCGGGCCAGGACCAGCCAGGCGAGCCGAGACAAGGCGAGCCAGGTCAGTCGGGTCAGGGACCGGCGAGGATCAGCTGGCCCCGCGCCGAACTGCCCGCGCCGCCGGCGCCGCTGCTCAGCCTGACCGACCGCGCCGGGGACCGGACTTCTCCGGCGGGCAGGGCACTCGGCGAATGCCTGGCCGGGCTCGCCGAGCCGCCCGCGGACCGGGACGGCTACCAGCCAGGCGTCCTCGTCGAGGACGGGCCGTACCGGGTGGTGCTGGGCCGGACCGCGCAGCACGCGGTGGCCTGCACCACGGAGCCGGATCCGGCGAACCCCGCAGGCAAGATCCACCGGCTGCACACCGACACCTTCGTCGGCGAGTCCATCCCGGTTCGCCGGCTCGCGGTGCCCGGATTCGGCGAGGGCGGCGCGAAGATCGCGTTCGTGGGCATCGTGCCCCCGTCGGGCGCCTCCATGATCGCCGACTTCTCGCTGGATCAGCCGTTCGACGTGCCGGTCGCGAACGGGACGTTCGGGATGTGGCTGCCGGAAGGGGCGAAGGCCATCTCCCCGGACGGCACCACGTGGGTCCTCGTGCGGGACGGCACGCGGAAACCGTTGTTCAACGGGTACGTGCAGATGAAGTGATGGGGAAGTGGCCGGGCGGGCGGCTTTTCGAAGCCGCCCGCCCGGTTTTCGCTTACTGGCACGGGAATTCACCAGGTGACGGGCAGCTCCCGCACCCCGTAGAAGACCGCATCCTGTTTGAACACGAGCTGTTCCAGCGGTACGGCCAGCTCCAGAGTCGGTATGCGCCGGTAGAGGGTGCCGTACACGACCTGCAGCTCGGCCCGGGCCAGCGCGTGGCCGAGGCAGTGGTGCGCGCCGTGGCCGAAAGCGATGTGGTGGCGGGCCTTTCGGCGGACGTCGAGCGCGTCGGGATCCGGGAACGCCGTGGAATCCCGGTTGGCGGTGCTCTTCACCGCGATGATGCCCTCGCCCGCGCGGATGGTCTGCCCGCCGATCTCCAGATCCTCCCGCGCGACGCGACGGGCTTCGGTGTGCGTGATGGACAGGTAGCGCAGCAGTTCCTCCACCGCGTTGGCCACCAACGCGGGATCGTCGCTGTCCCGGACCGCGCGGAACTGTTCTGGGTGCGCGAGCAGTGAGACGGTGCCCAAGGCGATCATGCTCGCGGTGGTGTCGTGTCCGGCGACCAGCAGGAGCTGGCCCAGCACGGCGATCTCGCGCCGGGTCATCGCCCCGGTCCGGTACTGCTCGACGGCCAGCTTGCTGAGCAGGTCCTCGCCCGGCTCGGCCTCTTTCGCGACCACCAACTCCGCCAGGTAGGCGTTCAGCTCCTCGCTGGCGGCCATGGCGCGTAGGGGATCGGACTCGTCCATGACGAGCGTGCGGGCCACTTCCTGGAAGAAGTCGCGGTCGGCGTAGGGCACGCCGAGCAGCTCGCAGATCACCTGCGAGGGGACCGGCAGCGCGAGGGCCGCCACGAGGTCAACGGGCTTCGGACCGGCGAGCAACGCGTCGACGAGCTCGTCGACGATCCGCTGGATGCCGGGCCGCAACGCCTCGATCTTCTTGGACGTGAACTCCGGGGTCAGCAGCCGCCGCTGGGCGGTGTGCTCCGGCGCGTCCATCTGCATCAGCGTCTTCATCTGCGCGTCCCGGGCCTTGCTCACCGCGTTGGTGTGCGGGAAACCGGGCTGCGCGACATCGACGCCGACACGGGGATCGACCAGCAGCGCCCGCACGTCCGCGTAGCGGGTGACCAGCCACGGCGTGCTGCCATCCCACAACCTCACCCGCGACACCCGTTCCGCCAACCCGGACAGCTCCGGCGCCGGGCCGAACGGGCAACCTTCCGCGCGGGCCATCGGGAACATCGGCACCTGTGCGTCGTTCATGGAACCTCCTCGTGTCGAACGGTCCTGCGTTCTCGGCTTGGTCATCGGCGGACGTCCGCCTTCTCCCGGCTGCGCGCGACGTCGTCGGCGCGTCGCGCGGTGAAGATCCCGATGGCGGCGATGGCGGCGAACCCGATCAGGAGGTAGCGGGCGGACGCGACCATCGACGGCGCGCCCAGGTTGACCAGGAGCCCGGTGACCGCCGCGCCGAATGCGGTCGACATCGTCAGTACCGTCGCGATCGCGGCGGCGGTTTTCCGTCCCTCGCCGGGATCATCGGTGCTGGCCATGGCGGCGACGGACAGATGCGGCATGGCTATGCCGATTCCCGCGCCACCGGCGACGAGCACGGGCAGCCAGGCCAGGACCACTAGCAGCGGCGCGTCGTCCTGCTGCAGCAGCGCGAGAACTGCGAACCCGGCGGCGAGAGCAGCCGGGCCGGCGACCTGGAGCCGCCGGATCGTCCGCTCCCGGCTCGCCGAGGAGCTGGCGATCTGGCTCGCAGACCAGCCGAAAGACAGTGCTGCGGCGAAGAATCCCGCCGCCACGGGAGGCAGCCCGCCCAGGTGCTGGCCGAACAACGGCAGGAACGTCTCCACGGCGACACCGGATGCGAGCAGCGCGATGGTCAGGAAGACCCACCGCAACGCCGAGCCGGACTGGAACGTCGAACGCGGCAGAACCCGCCCCGCCGCGCGCTTCTCCGCCACCAGGAACGCCGCGACCAACGCGAGCCCCAGCAGGATGAACGCCGTCATCGCGGTGGCGTTCGAGAGGATCCCGGCGACGCTCACCGCCCCTACGGCTCCGACGACCAGCACCAGCGAGCGCACCGGCACCGGGGTCGCGTGCTCGTCCCGTTCGCTTCGCGGGAGCGCCCTGGGCGCGAACGCCGCGATCACGACCGAGACGGCGGCCAGCACGACGAAAGCCAGTCGCCACGAACCGAATTGCGCGAACAACCCGCCGAGCGCCGGGCCCACGAAGTTGCCGACGCCGAACATTGCGGAGACCAACGCGCTGCCGCGCGACCACAGGTGGGGCGGCAGCGCCGAGCGGATCATCGCGAATCCCAGGCCGGTCAGCAGTCCGGCGCCGAGGCCCTGGATGCCGCGGCCGACCAGCAGAACGGGCATCGCCGGGGCCACCGCGCAGACCAGCGATCCGCCGGCGAAGACACCGAAGCCGATCAGGTAGGAGCCGGCATCGCCGCGCCGGGAGAGCAACCGGCCCACGAACATCGTGGCGACCACCTGGGCGACCAAGAAGGCCGTCATGTTCCACGCGTACAACGGCTCGCCGCCGATGTCGCCGACGGCCGTCGGCAGCAGACTCGCCGCCACGTAGATGTTCACCGCGCCGACGAGCACCCCACCGGCGAGCACGACCGCGGTGCTCAGATGACCGCCGAGCTCCCGCCACGACCCGGCATCCGGACTGTTTTCCACGCGCTTTTCCTCACTGTTGAGCGATTGGTGCGTGCATCATGCCGGGGCGCGGACACCCGGTAAACGGACAAATCAGACGTGAAATGCATCACATTTTCTTGAGGTTGCCCGCGATGAGTGGGCCTCGGTCGTCCGTCCAATGTCGACGGACGGGCGGTCCTACTGCCCGTGTTCCGCCGGTCCTGGAACGGTGTCGAAGGGGTTGACGCCGGTGAGGTCCACGCTGGCGGCCCACACGTCTGCGGCGAGCGCGGCGTCGGCGAGCAGGCCCTGAACGGCTTCGCTGCGAGGTTCGCCGCGAAGCCCGAACACGCGAGGCCCCCAAAGCTCGCCGCCGCGAACGGATGGATCCAGGACTGCTCGAACGGCGGGCCACGCGCCGGCTTCCTTGCCGTGCAAGGCGAGGCCGGCGGGCAGGCCCCGCAGCCGCTGGCCGGTGGTCCGGACGTGGATGGGCGGGCGCGAGGGGGTGAGGGAGTCGAGCGCGCCGCCGGGGTGGTTCACCACGCTCAGCGCCGTGCTGCCCGCGGCGCGCAGGCGGCGGTCGAGCTCGAAGCCGAACAGCATCTGCGCGAGCTTCGACCGCGCGTAGGCGCGTTTGGGCTCGTAGTCCCGCGTGCTCTGCAGGTCGGTGAGGTCCAGGCTCGCCGACTTCGCCACGAAGCTGCCGGTGGTCACCACGCGGCCCGAGCTCGCGGCGAGCAGCGGTGCCAGATGCCCGACCAGCAGGAAGTGCCCGAGGTGGTTGGTGGCGAACGTCAGCTCGTGGCCGCCCTCGGTCTCCTGGCGCTGCGGCCGGTCCAGCAGCACCCCGGCGTTGCAGACGACCGCGTCGAGGCCGTCCGCATCCAGCTCGTCCACGGCGGACTTGATCGAGGAGAGGTCGGAGAGGTCCAGGCTGAGGTGGCGCACGCGCGCGCCGGGGATCCGGGACCGGATCGACGCCATCGCGGCGTTCGCCTTGGTGTCGTTGCGGCTACCGAGGACGACGGTCGCCCCGGTGCCGGCCAGCTGCTCGGCGACGAAGTACCCGATCCCTGCGTTTCCGCCGGTCACCAGGAAGGTCTTCCCGTCGGCGCGCGGCGGTCGCCGGACGTCCCACGGCGCGGTCTGGGCGGTGGACGGCATGGCGGCTCCGGTGGGTTCGGCGTGGTTCGGCGCGCTGCGCGGCGCCTCGGGCAAGTAAATCGGAGTCGTTCCGACTTTGCAATGAATCCGATTTTAGAGTCAATCCCGATCGTGGGTAGCATCGCGGCATGGCACAGACTCCGGCGCGGGTGTCCGACCGGCGTGAACGCAAGAAGGCCGCCACCCGCCAGGCGCTCTCGGCGGCAGCGCGCCGGCTGTTCCTGGAGCGGGGCTTCGACAAGGTCACCGTCGCCGAGATCGCCGACGCCGCGGACACGGCGGTATCGACGCTGTTCGTGCACTTCCCCGGCGGGAAGGAGGCGCTGGTCCTCGGCGACGCCGGAGAGCGCGAGGCGGCCCTGGCGGCTGCCGTGCGCAACCGCCCGGAGGGCAGTTCGGTCCTGGGCGCCCTGCGCGACTTCCTCGCCACACGAGGCCCTTTCGCCCCCGATCCCGAACCCGAGGCCCGGCGCGTCGCCGATCTCGTGGTCGCCACCCCGGCACTGCGCGCCTATGCCCGGACGTTGTGGACGAGCTGCGAAGCCGCGCTGGCCCGCGTCATCGCCGAGGAAACCGGGCGCCACGCCGACGACCTCTCCCTGCGCCTGCTGGCGCGCTACGTCCTGGAAATCCCCGATCTCGCGGGCACGGAACCCGACCCGCGAGCGGCCCTGGACACCGCGTTCTCCCACCTCGCGCGCGGCTGGCCCGACCTGCCCTGAACCGAGCCGCGACAGTCGGCACCAAGCATTTACCTGCAGAACATCAGTCTTCGTGCGTCCTAGTCCCTTGTGGACGCGCTCTCGTTCCCACTCGGCTGCTCTCGCGTCCTCGATATCAAGCGGGGCGTTTCAGCAGGGCTTCGGGAGAGCTCGTCCCGAAGGCGCCCGGTCCCTGACCCAGAGGGCGGTTTCGCGCGAAACCGCCATCCTGCCCTCACATGGAGCGGCGGTTTCGCGCGAAACCGCCGCCCTTCGCCCCTGGTGGCCACGTCCCACACGGGGCCGCACCACGATGCCGAATCCCCCAAGGGCGGTGCTCGCGATGCGCTGCGCTGATTATCGGCTCTGGCTATAAGCGTGACTCGGGATTCGGCCTTGTTGGTGCCGCCGATCGCCGGTGAAGTGATTGCGGCGCAGCGCTTGTCAACGAGGTCAAGGCCGTGACGGAGGCTCACATGGCATCAGCCGAAATCGGGACGCCGGTGGTGTCACCGGCGCTCCCACGCCCGGACCGCAAGGCCTGGGGCATCGTCATCCTACTCTTCGCCTTCTTCACCCTGAACTTCGCGGACAAGGCGACGGTGGGGTTGGCGGCGCAGCAGATCCGCCACGACCTCGGCCTGACCGCCGGGGACTTCGGCCTGGTCGGCAGCGCGTTCTTCTGGCTGTTCGCCGTCGGCGCGGTGGGGTTGTCCGCCGCCATGCGCTGGATCTCCGCGAAGTGGGCGGCGGCCATCCTGATGTTCACCTGGGTAGCCAGCATGCTGCCGCTCGCGGTGCCCACGACGTTCGGGGTGCTGCTGGTGTCCCGGATCGTGCTGGGCTTCTTCGAGGGGCCGGCGCACGCCCTGTGCCAGAGCGTCGTCGCCGACCGGTTCCCGAAGGAGAAGCGCGCGTTCGCCGGGTCGATCGTGAACGCGGGGTCCTCGGTCGGCCCGCTGATCTCCGCGCCGGTGCTGACGTGGGTGATCGTCTCGTACTCCTGGCACGCCGCGTTCCTCGTGCTCATCGCGGTCGGCGTCGGCTGGCTGGTCGTCTGGCTGTGCTACGTCGAGCGGCAGCCGCTGCGGAAGCGCCCGACGGCCGGGGCGGCGGAGGCAGACCCTAACGGGCACATCGACGTGCCGTTCCTCCGGCTGCTGCGGCTGCCCAGCTTCTGGGGACTCAGCCTGCTGTCGTTCGCGGGCTACCTCATCACCTCGCTGAAGGTCTCGTGGCTGCCCGCGTTCCTCGGCGAAGGCCTCGGCTACGCGCCGACCACCGTCGGATGGCTGGTCACCGCGCCCTACGCCACGGCGGTCGTCGTCCTCGTCGCCAGCGGATACCTGTCCGGCCGGCTCCTCGCGCGGGGCTGGAGCTCCCGGGCCGCGCGCGGTCACCTCAGCGGCGCGCTGATCGTCTTGGCCGGGCTGAGCATGATCGCGTTCGCGCTGGTCGGGCCGGGGACGCTCCAGCTGGTGCTGGTGATCTGCACCTTCTCCATCAACAGCGTCGCGTTCTCGGTCGCCTTCGCGGGCGCCTCCGACTTCCTGCCGCAGCGCCAGCGGACCGCGTTCTTCGGGTGCGTGATCGGGTTCTACAGCATCGCGGGCATCGTCGCCCCCTACGCACTGGGGCTCATCGTCCAAGCCGGACCGACGCCGTCCGAGGGCTACTCGAACGGGTTCCTCGTCGTCGGCATCGCCATCTGCGCGTGCGCCGTGGTCGGCGCGCGGCTGCTGGACCCGGAGGCCGCCCGCCGGACCCTGGAGGCCGAGACCGCGATGAGGAGGGCTTCGTGATGGAGGCACCGCTGACCGGGATCCGGGTGGTGGACCTGGGCCAGTACATCGCCGCTCCCGGGGCCGGCCAGCAGCTGGCCGACCTGGGCGCCGAGGTGATCAAGGTGGAGAGCCCCACCGGCGACCAGGCGCGATCCATCGGCTCGTTCGGCGCGGCGATGCTGCACGCGAACAACCGTGGCAAGCGCAGCATCGCGATCGACCTGCGGCATCCCGAGGGATTCCGGGTCCTCGACGAGCTGTGCGCGGGATCGGACGTGCTGCTGCACAACTTCCGCCACGGCTCGGCCGAACGCCTCGGCATCGGGCCGGAGCAGGCGCGCTCGCGCCACCCGCACCTCGTCTACGGGTTCGTCACCGGGTTCGGAACCCGCGGCCCCTCGGCGGGACGCGCGGGACTGGACATCGCGGCCCAGGCCGAGTTCGGGATCATGCACACCACCGGCGACGCCGACGGCGAACCGCAGCGCGTCGGCTTCACCGTCGCCGACGTGCTGGCCGCGAACGCCTTGGCGGCCGGGGTGCTCGCCGCGCTGGTCCGGCGCGCCCGAACCGGGCGCGGCGCGATCGTCGAGACCTCGCTGATGGAAGCGGTGGTTTCGGCCCAGGCGACGCAGTGGACGAGCTACCGCCTCACCGGCGAGGCGCCCCGGCGGACGGGCAACGGCCAGCCCGCGGTGGCGCCCGCAGCGGATCTCGTGCAGACCGTCGACGGCGCCGTCGTGGTCTCCGCCTACACCGCGACCAAGTGGGCCGCGCTGTGCTCGGCGATCGGCAGGCCCGAGCTCGCGGCCGACCCGCGCTTCGCGGACAACGGATCGAGGGTCGCGAATCGGTTGGCGCTGAAGGAAGTTCTGAGTTCCGCGCTCGGCCACCTCACCCGCGCCGAGGCCATCGCGCTGTTGGCTTCGCGGGGGATCGTGTGCGGCTCGGTGCGGTCGTTCGACGAGCTCGTGAAGGACGCCGACCTCGCCGCATCGGGCCTGGTCGTCGAGCTGGACGAGCTCGGGATCGACGCCCCGGCCGCGCCCTTCCGGGTCGACGGGGCGGCCCGCGGCCGGACGTCGGCCGCGCCCCGGCTGGGCGCCCACACCCGCGACGTGCTGCGCGAACTCGGGCGCAGCGAGGACGAGATCGACCGGCTGGCCGACGACGGCGTCGTCGCCTTGCCGGAGCAACCGCGACCAGGGATGGAGACACGATGACCCGCGCCGCCGGCAAGCCCGACTTCGACGCGTACCTGCGCACGATCGCCGCGTTCACCGACGACGAGCTGATCCCCGCCGAGGCCGAAATGGTCGCGGCGGGGCAGGTTCCGGATGCGATCGTGCGGCGCATGGCCGAGCTCGGGCTGTTCGGCATCTCGATCCCGCCCGCCTACGGCGGCCTCGGCTGGACCATGGAGCAGCAGGTGCTGCTGACGTTCGAGTTCACCAGGGCGTCGTGCGTGTACCGGTCCCGCTTCTCGACCGTGATCGGGCTCTGCTCGCAGGCGATCCTCGACCACGGCACGGAAGAGCAGCGCCGCGAGATGCTGCCGGAAATGGCGGCCGGCCGGCGGGTCACGTCGTTCGCGCTGACCGAGCCGGAGGCGGGCTCCGACGCCACCAACGTCCAGACCACCGCCCGGCGCACCGGCGACGGGTGGGTTCTGGACGGGACGAAGCGCTACATCACCAACGCGCACTGGGCGGATGCGCTGCTCGTCTTCGCGCGCACCGACGGCGCCGAGGTGTCCGCGTTCATCGTGGACCGGACCGCGCCCGGCGTGTCGACCCGGATCCCGGACCTCATGAACGGCCACGCCGAGGGCCCCGTCGCCGAGATCGACCTGAAGTCGGTGGTCGTCGCCGAGAACCGGCTGCTCGGCGGCGTGCCCGGCACCGGGCTCGCGGCCGCGATGCGCGGGATCAACCACGCCCGGCTCCACGTCGCCGCGACCTGCGTCGGCCAGGCGACCAGGATGCTGGAGGAGACCACCCGCCACGTCAGCGAGCGCCACCAGTTCGGCGCCCCGCTCGCCGATCTCGGCGTCGTGCGGGCCGAACTGGGCCGGTGCTACTCCGAGCTGGAGGCCGGACGGGCCCTGGCCCTGGACGCTGCCCGCGCGTTCGACGCCGGAACCGTTCCCCGACAGCGGATTTCGGCGGCGAAGCTGTACTGCTCGGAGATGGTCGGCAGGGTCGCCGACCGGTGCGTGCAGCTGCTCGGCGGGGAGGGCATCGTCGGGCCGCACCCGGTGCCCCGGATGTGGCGCGACGTCCGCACCTTGCGCATCTACGAGGGCGCGTCCGCGATCCACGAGCGGAACTTGGGCCGCGCGATGGTCCGGTCGGTCGCGGCGGACGGGGTGCTGCCGGACAGCTACCGCGTACGTTAGGGCTCGTCCGCGGGAGCGCGTCGGCCCCGGACGATCGGAGGAGGGACGATGGAGCTGCGCCAGATCGAGTACTTCCTGGCCGTGGTCGAGCACGAGGGGCTGAACCGGGCCGCGCAGCGCCTCTACGTCTCCCAGCCGGCGCTCTCCCAGGCGATCCAGGCGCTCGAACGCGAGCTCGGCGTGGAGCTGTTCCAGCGCGTGGCGCGGCGCAGCCTCGTCCTGACCCCGGCGGGAACGCTGCTGGTCCCGAAGGCGCGGGCGATCCTCGACGGCGTCGTGGCCGCCCGGGACGCCATGAGCCGTGCCCGGGATCTCAAGGCGGGCTCGGTCTCCATCGGCACGATGCCGGAGATGTCCAGCGACGCGGTCGCCTCCTGGATCACGTCGTTCCGGGCCCGGCATCCGGACGTGCGGCTGGACATCGCCGAGGCCGCCGGCGTCCGGGCGCTGTGCGGCGAGGTCGTCGCCGGCCGGTACGAGCTCGGGTTCACCACCCGGCCCGTCCCCACCGAAAGCCTGGACTTCGTCCAGCTCGGGGTGCAGCGGTTGCTGCTGGTGATGCCGCCGGGTTCGCCGGCGCCGCCGACCGGGCGGCTGCCGCTCGACGCCCTCGGTGACCTGCCGCTGACGATCTGCGCGCTCGCGCAGCGCGAGAACGACCGGGTCGCGACGGCGCTGCGGGATGTGGGGGTGGAGCCGCGGCTGATCGCGAGCATGCCCAATCGCCACGCGCAGCTCACGCTCGTCCTCGGCGGAGGTGTGCACGCCTTCCTCCCGCTGCGGATGGCAGTTCAGGCGCGGCGGCTCGGCGCGGTCGTGATCGAAACCGACCCGCTGGTGTCGGTGCCCTTCGGTGTGGTCCACCGGCGCGGCGCGCTGAGCCCGGCGGCGGAGGAGGTGGTCAGCCAGTGCAAGGCCACCCTCGACACCTGGTACGCCGCCATCGAAGACCTCCAAGCCGAAGGAGCGAGCCTGATCGACGCGGCCGACGCCGCCTACGACGACGTACACCGCGCGATGAACCCAGCCGACTAGGAGTCGTTCCAAAATGGCTCCACCCCGGCTCATCCCGAAGCCACCCGGTGCCTGACGCCGAGGGCGATTTCGCGCGAAATCGCCCTCGGTGTCAGGCGCCACTGAGCCGGATCGAGGTCGACGCCACCTGGTACTCGGGTGATCCGTCGACGATCTTCTACCGTTGACGACGGAAGGACTCGTTTATTCCGTTGACTTTCTTCCAAAGCGGACCGTAGAGTGGTCGGGCTTCTGCTGCCGTCGATTGGAGAGGGACGTTGCTCATCTGAGGTCCTGAGACGCCGCGCGTCACGCTCGTTCCGAAGCGCTGACCCGGTCGCGACCTCTGCGATGTGAGCCGTTCCTCCGCCTCCGCCCAGACAACGGGCTGTGAGTCGGCGTTTCCCGCTTCGCCTGCTGTCGCTCGCGGCGTCTCGAACGCGTTGCACCCACATCGCTACTTCGAGCAACTGCGAGGCCCTCATGTCTACTTCCACGCACCTGCCCGGCACCGCCGCCATCACCTGCACCGAGCTCGGCTACGCCTGGCCGGACGGCAGCCGGGTCTTCGACGGACTGCAGGCGGCGTTCGGGCCCGGCCGCACCGGCCTCATCGGGCTCAACGGGTCGGGCAAGTCCACTCTGCTGAAGCTGGTGGCGGGCGAGCTCGCGCCGACCGGCGGCGCGGTCCGCGTGTCCGGCGATGTCGGCTACCTGCCCCAGAACGTCGCCCTGGACACCAGGATGCGCGTCGACGAGGCCCTGGGCATAGCCGGGATCCGCGCCGCGCTGAACGCCATCGCCACCGGTGACGTGCGCGAGGAGCACTTCACCACGATCGGCGACGACTGGGATGTCGAGGAGCGCGCCACGGCGATGCTCGCCGCTCTCGGTCTGGGCCACATCGGTCTCGACCGCACCATCGGCGAGGTCTCCGGCGGCGAGTCGGTGCTGCTCCGGCTGGCCGCGCTGCTGCTGACGCGGCCGGACGTCCTGCTGCTCGACGAGCCGACCAACAACCTGGACCTGCACGCCAGGCGACGGCTGTACGAGGCGGTCGAGAACTGGTCGGGCGTGCTGGTCGTGGTCAGCCACGACCGCGAACTGCTGCAGCGGGTGGACCAGATCGCAGACCTCCGGGACGGCGAGATCGGCTGGTACGGCGGCAACCTCGCCGCCTACGAGGAGGCGCTCGCCGTCGAGCAGGAGGCGGCGCAGCGGATGGTCCGCGTCGCCGAGACCGATCTGCGGAGGCAGAAGCGTGAACTCGCCGATGCGCACATCAAGCTGGCCCGCCGGAAGCGGTACGGCCAGAAGATGTGGGACACCAAGCGCGAACCCAAGGTGGTGATGAGCGAGCGCAAGCGGCAGGCCCAGGTCTCCGCAGGCAAGCACCGCATCATGCACGAGGAGAAGCTCGCCGAGGCGAAGGAGCGGCTCGGCGAGGCGGCGGAGGCGGTGCGCGACGACGACGAGATCCGGGTCGATCTGCCGCACACCGCGGTGCCGCTCGGCCGGACCGTCCTGACCCTGCGCGACCTGCGCCTGCGTTACGGGGCGCAGGTGCGGGGCGAGTTCGACCTGCGCGGGCCCGAACGGGTCGCGTTGCTGGGCCGGAACGGCTCGGGCAAGATGACGTTGCTGCGCACGATCGCCGGGGAACTGGAACCGCTGGAGGGGGAGGCCATTGTGCACGTACCGCTGCGCTTCCTGCCCCAGCGGCTCGACGTCCTGGCGGAGGAGAGGAGCGTCGCCGAGAACGTGGCGCGGTTCGCGCCGGGTTCGACCAACAACGAGATCCGGGCCCGCCTGGCCCGCTTCCTCTTCAAGGGGGCGCGGGCCGACCAGCAGGCGGCGACGCTGTCCGGAGGCGAGCGCTTCCGCGCGGCCCTCGCCGCGCTCATGCTCGCCGAGCCGGCGCCGCAGCTGCTCATGCTGGACGAGCCGACGAACAACCTCGACATGGCCAGCGCCCGTCAGCTGGTCGCGGCCCTGAGGTCGTACGAAGGGGCGTTGATCGTGGCCAGCCACGACATGCCGTTCCTCGAATCGATCGGCATCACCCGATGGGTCCTGCTCGACGAGGAGCTGAGCACGATCCGGGAACCGGCCACGGCCTGAATCGGGCTGTGCCCGTAGCCGAACTGTCCCTTGTGGACGAAAAGAGGGGTGGCAGGTCCGCCGGACCTGCCACCCCTCCGCGCTTTCCCGGCCTCAGTACTCGACGACCTGGCGCACCTCGACGCTGCCGTAGCGGCCGGTGGGGATCTGCTCGGCCCACTTCGTCGCCGCGTCGAGGTCGGCAACCTCGATGACGTACAGGCCGGCCAGGTATTCGCCCGTGCGGTGCTCGATGCCGTCGGTCGTGGCCGCGGCGTCGTCCCGGACGGTCACCATGCGGGCGGCCTCGGCGGGATGAAAGCCGGCCTCGTACACGAAGATGCCGGCGTCGCGGATCTGCTTGTCGAGCGCCAGCCAGTCGTCGATCTCACCGTCGGTCGGGCCAGTCTTGGTGGGGTCGTACTGGTAGAGCAGGGCGAACTTCATGACGATCTCTCCTGTGACTGCGTCAGCCGGTGCACCGCGTGGTCCGCACCGCCGTGGGCCACCGCGGTTTCGATGGCCTGGCTTACTTGCAGGACCACGCTGTGGCGGCAGTAGGGCTGGGGCATCGGACGACTTACTGGCGTTCACTGCGCGGATGCCGGGCGAGACGACCGGCATGACCTCGTCGGCGGCCGCCCTGCAGCCGCCGTCGTCCCCGGCGACGGACACCAGCCACACCGAAGATCGCGCGCAAGTGCCTCTGCTCTCAACGAGTGAACGAGCGTGGATCAAGCCTGAGTTGCCTTGGCTGGGGGGACGATGATCGACCGTGCAGGATGATAGTCGAGAGAGAGGGCGGCTAGCGCTGCGTTCGGCTGGCCGGTCGGCTTCCTTCCGCCGTGGTGACCGGTTGATCGTCGCAGGGTCGGCCAGCGTCGAGGTGCTGCTGGTCGAGGAGGGCCTGGTCAAGGCCGTTCTCCCGGACCGGGACGGCGCCGAGCCCGTGGTCGGCCTCTTTGGGGCAGGTGACCTGCTCGGGGAGATCGGAGTGGTTGGCCACCGTCCGCGGAGTGCGCATATCGTCGCATTGACATCAGGGATCGTCGTGCGCGTTCCCGGTGACGTGTTCCGGCTGATGCAACAGCGGGACGACGATGTCAGGGCGCTGCTCGACGAATCCTGGTGGCAGCGGCAACGAAATGCCGATGCCCGGCAACTCTCCCAAACCCGTGATGTCCGCACGAGAGTCGCGACGACGCTTCTCAGCTGGGCGCGTGCCTTCGGTCGGCCGACCGAGTCAGGGCTGCTGATGCGCGGTGTGAGCCAGCTGGACATAGCCCAGGCCGTATGTGCCTCGGATAAGACGGTGGATGCCGTCCTTGCGCGTTTCCGCGCATCCGGGCTGCTCCGGACGGGGCGGCTTTGGTACCAGGTGCTCGATCCGCAAGCGATGGAATCGCTTGCTGTCCTCACCGAGTCCCAGACGGATCAGTAGATATCCCTGAAAACCGGGAGAACGGTCGTCAGCCCCGCTTCACACTGATTGCCCAATGGCAAGCGCCCGTATGGAGGTACCCGTGAACCTGATTCCGGAGCATCGCGCGCTGCTCGGCGTCGACGTCGTCGGCTCGGCGAGCAATCCTGGATATCATCTGAACGCCGTAGCCGAGTGCGTCGACGAGTTGCTGTGCGAGGCGCTGGCAACAAGCAGCATCCCCCGTCACGAGGTGGTGGACTGGGAGTCAACCGGAGACGGGGCACTGCTCGCGCTCCCCAGCAGATATCTTGGACGTTTGCTGGACTGCTCCCAGCATCTCGATGCACTCGCCGCAGTCCGGAATCGATGGCAGAAGCCCGAGATCTGTCTCCGCATCGCGATCGAAATCGGACCAGTGGGCGGAAGGCCTGGCTTCTACGCCGCCAAGATCGCACTCAGCAGGATGCTGGAGGCGAAGGAGTTCAAGGCTCTGTTCGGCCGATGTCGAGAGGAGAGGCCTGGCGACGTTGCGAGCTCCGCGCTCATCGTTTCTGAAAAGGTGCTGGGTGCTGCCTTCGGTGGTGACCACACCGATCTGGTTCGACGCAGTGACTTCGCGGCACTACCCCTCCGCAACAAGGAGCACAGCGACACGGCTTGGGTCAGGGTCCCGGGTTTCGATCCGCGAAGCTTGGACTCGTTCGTCTCACCGCGCAGCGAAGAGGGTGCGCAGCGGCCCAGTGTCCAGGTGTCCAACACGTCGTACGGGACCAATCAGGGGGTCCAAGCCCATACCGTCAACGGTGGGGTGACGTTCGGAGCAGTGCCGCGATGAGCGAGGAATCCAACAACGAAACGACTGAGGAAGAACTCGGCGGCGTCCGCTACGTCCCGAATTTCAAGCAGGGGTCCACGCAGAACACGGCATATCGCGACCAGAACGGCGTCCAAACGGGGATCCTCAATGGCGATGTCACGATGAACAGCTTCAGCTCTCCCAAGGAGCCGGAGCTGCTCGTCCGCCGTGCGACTGATGACGAGGTCGAACAGGCGCGGAAGCAGTTTGTCGAGCCCGGGGGTTTCGCCACCGCCAAACGCATTCTGTGGGAGCACAACGTGGTGGTGCTGTGCGGGCCCGGCACCGGAAGGTCGTTCACCGCTCGGAGGCTGCTCGACGATTGCGGTGCGAGCGCCATCGTTGAGATGAACCGGCAGCGGAAACTCCAGTCGGTGCGTGCGAGTGATCTGGAAGCGGGTCTTGGCTACATCTGGTCGGTTGGCGACGATGGCGGCAAGCCTTTCTTGGACTGGGAATTCGAGCAATGTGCAAGCTTGTTCAAAGACGAGGGTTGCCGGCTGGTTATCGTGCTTGATCATCGCTCGCAGTCCTGCTCCACGGCATCGAGCAAGACGGTGGAGCTAGCGGCTCCGGACCTCGTCGAGGTGGCTCTTTGCGCTCTCAGGTGGCGTTGCCGATATGGGGCTGAAGGGCCGGCGGTGGTGCTCAAATCAGACCTTCGCAATGCGTTGGAGAAAGGGGATCCTCCGGAGAAGGCAGTACGAGCCGCTGAGTGGGCGCTGCGTGCCTTTCACGGTGAGGCGTCGGTTGACGAGGCGTTGGCAGGCTTGCGCGAGGATATCGGGAATGCGGTAGCTCGCTGGTTCGAAGCTTGGCAGGTCTCGTCAGTGCGGGAGTACGCGATGTCCTTGGCGGTCGCGGTGTTGGAGAACGAGCCCTACGACAGGGTCGTGGCGCACGCCACCCTGCTGGACGAGGGGATCCGCAAGGCTCAGCTTCCCGAGGACAAGAAGTTGCGCCCTCGTCGGGTATTCGAGAAGCCGAAGCAGCAGTTGCTGGACGACATCCAGACCGAGACGGTAGAGCGTCAACATCCTCGGCACACCGGCCTGCGAGAAGAAACAGTGCGCTTCAAACGTGAAGGCTGGGCCGTTGCGCTGCTCTGCCATGTGTGGCGCGAGTACCCTTCCATCCACCCGATTCTGCACAAGTGGTTGGTCTGCGTCCCAGGCGACGCCGCACGCCGTGCGCTGTGCACGATTACCGCGAAGGTTCCTGCGCACGAGCCGCTGCGCTTCGTGAATGAGCTTGCGGCGAAGAGAAGATACGCTGATCGGCTCCTGGCAGCGGCAACCCTCACTACTTTGGCGGACGACCACAACCTGCAACCGCTCGTAGAAGAGACATTGGAGGACTGGACCGAGTACGGCGGTGCGTACCAGCAGTGGACTGCGGCAGTTGTGTACACATCATCTTTCGGGCAGCGGGACATACGCGGAGCACTGACCCGGCTCGCGAAGATCGGGCAGTCTACTTACCAAGCGCCGCAGAACGCGGTGGTCGCGGGTGTGTTGGGCATGCTGCAGAATCCCGACATCCAGGAGCTCGTGATGGATCGCGTCCTGTCGTGGTCGGAGCCGAAGTATCGCCGCAAGGGGTTGCGCGCCGTAGCTCTGAGTCTGGGGTTGTGGTTGACCGGGCTGGACCGCGTCGAGTGGTTCGACGCTGCCGAGGTATACGAGACATTCGACTACCACGTGCGTGTGCTCATGCGGCTTGTGCTCGAGGATCCTGACTTCGGGGGGATAGCCATTGAGCGCCTGTCTGCGCTGGCAATCCAGTCCCAGTGGGACCAGGACAAGGCGGCGGAACTGGTCCGCCTGATCGAACTCGCCATTCCTGACCTGCGGTGGCGGCGTCGCCGTCGTGCCGTTTCCGTGCTCGGCCTCTACCACCCGACGAAGCGTTCGCAGATCCGAAGTCTTTTGAAGACGACGCGAAAGTGTCAACGCCGGCTATCGCGTGTGAACCGCGGGCGAGAGGGCGCGATCAACTGAAGTGTCAAGCTTCTTCCGGGAAGGATGTCAAAGGAGCCCCGCCTCGGGCTTTCGAGGAGTCGCAGTTTCGGGGCCTGCTCTCCCGGCGGTTCTTCTGCGTTGATCGGCCTCTGCCTTGGGCGGTCGGTTGTCCTGGGTGTCGCAGATCATCCCGGTGTGCGGCATGCTCCGCTTGGACTTTGCTGAGCGCCTACCGGCGCTGTCCGAATCCTTGACCTCCGACAGCGCCGGTTTGCTCGGGGCGGTCGGGTCAGATCGTTCTGGCTGCTTTGATGACGTGCTTGAGGTTCTTGGTGGGTTTGGTCAGGGCCGCTAGGTCTTCGAGTGGGTTCCTCGACCACGAGGAGGTCCACGTGGACTCCCTTCGCGAGCGTGCCGATCTGGCCGGTCATGCCCAGCAGGCGCGCCGCCGTCGTCGTCGCCGACCGGATCAGGTCTGCGTTGGGCTGGACCTCCGCGCGGAGGGCGAACTCGTCGAGTTGGTGGGCGTGCATCGGGCCCAGGAGGTCCGTTCCGTAGGCGATGTTCACCCCTGCTCGGTGCGCCTTCTCCAGTGCGTCGAGGCCCGCGTGCCGAACGTCGAAGATCTTGCGGTACGAAGCCTCGCTCACGCCCGCCTGCACCTGCGTTCCTCGCCGTTGGCCGACGACGCGCACCACCTGATCGCCACACCGATCGAGGGCGTCCAGGCGGGCCCGTCTCTCACCGCCATGGTCGCGGCGGTGTGGGCCGTCCTCGCGGAGATGGCGGACGACGACTCCGCGCGCGTCCGGAGACGCCCAGAAGCTGTGGGGCGACCTCGACCTCATGGACGTCCAGCCCTAGGGGCTCATTTCGTGTGAATGTCCGCAAAGGACTAAAGGTGATCCGTGGTGGACGGGCGGTGTTGTGATCGGCATCCGGCGGAGTCGGCACCGTGGAGCCATGCAAGTCAACGGTTTCAGCCTGGTCGGCGAACTGCTCGTCGGGCAATGAGCGCGGGGTATCTGCGTACCGGGAGGATTCGAAGGAGCGGAATCGTCGGCCGCGCCAGGACACGTGCGGCTTCCGTCTGCTGGTTCGACCGGTGCTAGCGTGCCTGCGCATGCCGGTGATCGGAGGCTCCTCGATGGACGGGTTGAAGTTCGAGCGAAACCTGGTGCGGGCGCTGTTGCGGGATCAGCATCCGGATCTCGCGGACCTCGAGCTCCGAGACGTCAACGGAGGCGGGGACAACCAGCAGTGGCGCCTCGGGGAGGAGCTGGCCGTGCGCTTGCCGCGCACCGAGCGAGCGCCGGCTCTGCTGCAGGGGGAGCAGACGTGGCTGCCGGTGTTGGCCGAGCGCCTGCCGCTGCCAACGCCCGTGCCGGTTCGCATCGGCAAGCCTTCGGGCCTGTTCGAGCACACCTGGACGATCGCGCGCTGGGTCGAGGGTGAGCCGGCCGATCACACGCCGATCAGGCGCATCGAGGCGGCCGAGGTCCTCGCTGGGTTCCTCGGGGCGCTGCATCACCAGGCGCCGGCTGACGCCCCTGCCAACCCGACGCGCGGCATCCCGCTGGCCGGTTTGCGGCAGGAGGTCGACGGCTGGCTCGAGGTCATCGCCGACTACGCGGACGCTGACGCTGCGCGGGAAGTGTGGGAGAACGCCGTCGCGGCGCCCGCCTGGCAGGGCGCGCCGCTCTGGCTGCACGGTGACTTGCATCCGGCCAACGTGGTCGTCCGGGACGGGATGCTCGCCGGGGTGATCGACTTCGGCGAGATGTGCGCAGGTGATCCCACGACTGATCTTTCGGCCGCTTGGATCCTGCTGCCCGCCGGCGCGGCAAGTCGGTTCTTCGACGCTTACGAGCACGCCGACGAAGCCACCGTCGCCCGGGCCCGAGGCTGGGCCGTCGCGCGCGCTCTGGGCCTGATCTGGATCGGACAGCGTGGCAGGCTCGGTCTGCCCGGGGGTAAACCGACCTGGGAACCGGCGGGCTACGCAACACTTGAACGGGTCCTGGCGGCGAACTGATCGCGCGGCCGCGCGTCGAGGACGGTGCGGGTCCGGCACGCGTCGCACCACCTGTGAGCATCGAGTTCGCGCCGAGGAGCACGGTTCCCAGGGCTGCTGTCCTGGCACGGCGCTCGTCGGGAAATTCCTTAGCTCTGCTATTCTTAGTACTTCTTGTTCGTCGAGTTTCGGGTGGTGGGCGAAGGTGGTCCGACGCAACCGGTCCCGGCCGGACGCGGTCGACTTCATGCTGGCGGAGTGGCGCCGCGAGGTTCCGGACGTCGACGCCTCCGGCATGGCCGTGTTCGGCCGCCTGCACCGCGCCTACCACCGCTACCAGGACCAGCTGAACCGGATCTTCCAGTCCTTCGACCTGACCATGGCCGGGTTCAGCATCCTCGCGTCGCTGCGCCGGGCGGGCAGCCCGTACCGGCGCACTGCGGGCGAGCTCGCCGACGCCGCGTTGGTGACCACGGGCGGGATCACCCAGCGCGTCGACAAGCTCGAAGCCGCCGGCCTGGTGCGGCGGGAGCGCGACGCCCATGACCGGCGCACCGTTCACGTGCAGCTGACCGAGGAGGGCCTCGCCTTCACCGACAAGGTCAGCGAGGCCCACTTCGCCAACGAGCGCGAGATGCTCAGCGGCCTGTCCGCCACGGAGCAGGAGCGCCTCGCGGACCTGCTCAGCAGGCTCGAAGGCTCCCTCGACCACGCGGTGGCCAGGCGCGCCGGCGAGTGATCTTCCGGCGAGGGCCGGAAGATCACCGCGGCACGCATGGAGCCCGAGGTCTCCGCAGTTTCAATTGAAACTGCCGACCTCCGGTGGGGCGGCGGGTCAGGTGGCCCAGGGAAGCGGGGCTTCGTCGAGGCCCCAGTAGAGGCTCTTCTGCCGGGTGTAGCGCAGGATCGCGTCCCGGCCCTTGTCGGTGCCCACGCCGCTGGCCTTCATCCCGCTGAACGGCGTGGCGATGCTGAACTGCTTGTAGGTGTTGATCCACACGGTGCCCGCGTCGATGCGCCGGGCCACCCGCCAGGCCCGCCGGTAGTCCCGGGTCCAGATCCCGCAGGCCAGGCCGAAGATCGTGTCGTTCGCCCGGGCGATCAGCTCTTCCTCGTCGCGGAAGGGCAGCACGACGCCGACCGGGCCGAAGATCTCCTCCTGGCACGTGCGCGCGTCGTTGGGCAGCCCGTCCAGCAGCGTCGGCAGGTAGTAAGCGCCGCGCGCCAACTCCGGATCGTCGGGGATTCCGCCGCCGCAGAGCACGTTGGCGCCTTCCTCGCGGGCGCGGTCGACCAGCGCGGCCACCCGATCGCGGTGCGCGAAGGTGGCCAGCGGCCCGACCTGGCTGGCCGGGTCGGTGCCGGGGCCGACCCGCAGCCGCCGCGCCCCGGCGACCAGGCGCTCGACGAACTCCGCGTAGATCCGCTCCGGTACGAAGATCCGGGATCCGGCGATGCAGCTCTGCCCGCTGGAGGAGAAGATCCCGAACAGGATCCCGGCCACGGCCTGGTCCAGGTCGGCGTCGTCGAACACGATCGTCGGGGACTTGCCGCCGAGTTCGCTGGTCAGCGGCATGAACTTGGCCGCGGCCAGCCGGCCGATGGCGCGGCCGGTGTCGGTGCCGCCGGTGAAGGAGACCTTGCCCACCGCCGGATGCCGGACGATCGCGTCGCCGACCACCGACCCCTTGCCGGGCAGCACCGAGAACAGCGCCGGAGGCACCCCGGCCTCGACCACCAGCCGCGCGAGCGCCAGCGACACCAGCGGGGTGGCTTCGGCGGGCTTGAGCAGCACGGCGTTGCCCGCGGCCAGTGCCGGCGCGACCTTCTGCGCGTCGCTCGCGATGGGGGAGTTCCACGGCGTGATCGCGCCGACCACGCCGATCGGCTCCGGCACGCTCATCGTCAGGTAGGGGCCGCGTTGCGGGGGCAGCGGGGTCTCGGTGGTCTCCAAAGCGGCGGCGTAGAACCGGAAAGTGCCCGCGGCGCTGCCCACCAGCGCGCGCGTCTCGGCCAGCGCCTTGCCGGTGTTGCGGGTCTGCAGGAGGGCGAGTTCGCCGGCGTGCTGCTCGATCAGGTCGCCGACCCGGGTGAGCAGCCGGGCGCGTTCGTGCGGGAGCAGGTCCCGCCAGGCCGGGTCCGCCGCGGCGGCGGACCCGGCGCGGGCGGCTTCGTCGACGTCCTCCGGTGTGGCGGCTAAGAGATTCTGGAGGTCGCCCGATGACCGCTGCAGACGCCAAGACCCACACCGGCCTGGAAGACCTGATCGACTCCTGCATCGCCTCGCGGGAGAGCCGCCACGAGGACTGGGACACCCTCGCGTTCCAGGCCAAGGCCGGCGACGAGTTCCGCCGCGCGCAGATCCGCTACATCGGTTCCGGCGCCACCGGCAACCACGATGGCGACAGCCGCACGCTGCCGTCGGAGCACTTCACCTTCTCCAACATGCGCCTGCCGCTGGGCGCGATCGGCCCGGAGCACACCCACCACGACGTGGAGGAGGTGTTCTTCGTGCTGGAGGGGCAGCTCGAGGTCAGCGTCCACGACGTCGAGGACGGCACCAAGACCGCGACCCGCGTGCTCGGCTACCGCGACCTGATCCGGGTGCCTGCCGGGGTGCCGCGCAGCCTGAAGGCCATCGGCGACACCGACGCGCTGTTCTGCGTCGTCATCGGCGCCCAGAAGCCGCAGCTGCCGACCTACCCGGCCACCTCGCCGGTGCACGGCGTCACCCGCGACTGAAGCGAGTCCACGCCGCGAGCGGCTCCGCGCCGCATTGGAGAACAGACGTCGGTCGAGGAAGGCCCGGGGTGAGGAGCATGGCGCACGGGGTTCGGGTGCACAGCACGACGTGGCTGGCATCCGGGGTGGTGCAGGTGGAATTCCGGGATCCGGCCGGGGGCGACCTCCCGGCATGGGAACCGGGGGCGCACCTCGCACTGCAGTTGGCCAACGGGATGACGCGGGAGTACTCGCTGTGCGGCGACCCGGCCGACCGGCGCAGCTGGACGGTCGCGGTGCTGCGCGAGCCGAACTCGCGCGGCGGCAGCAGCTGGGTGCACGAGCGGTTGACCGCGGGCACCCTGCTGACGGTCGACGGGCCGCGCAACAACTTCCCGCTGGAACCCGCCGAGCGCCACCTCCTCATCGCGGGCGGCATCGGCGTGACGCCGATGCGGGCCATGGCCGGCGAACTCGCCGACCGCGGCGCCGACTGGCGGATGCTCTACTGCGGACGGTCCCGCGAGAGCATGGCCTTCCTGCCGCAGCTGCGGGAGATCGGTGGTGACCGGGTCCGCGTCCACGCCGACGACGAGCACGGCGGGCCGCCGGACCTCGGTGCCGAACTCGCCGACCTGCCGCCCGGCGCGCTGGTGTACTGCTGCGGCCCCGAACCGCTGATCAGCGCGGTGGAATCGGCGCTGCCCGATCCGTCGGTGCTGCGCGTCGAGCGGTTCCGGGCCCCGGAGGCGACAGCGTCCACTTCGGACGACGGCTTCGAGGTGACCTGCAAAGCCTCCGGCACGCGGGTGTTCGTCGGCCCGGACGTCTCGGTGCTCGACGCGCTGTCCGACGCCGGGGTGCAGGTGCCGAACTCCTGCCAGGAAGGCGTGTGCGGCACCTGCGAGACCAAGGTGCTCGGCGGCGAGCCGGAGCACCGCGACTTCGTGCTCAGCCAGGCAGAACGGGATGCCGGGGAAACGATGATGATCTGCGTGTCCCGCTGCCGTTCGGCCGAGCTGGTGCTGGACTTGTGAACGAGTGCGATCATGACCGTCATCGCTGTGCTCAACCACCGCCAGCTGGCCATGCTGCGGGCCGTCGCCGGTGGCCGGGCCGAGATCACCTGCAGCTGCGAACCCGACCTGTACGTCGACGGGTTGCCGTGCTGCGACCAGGGCAGCGCCCGGGAGCTGGTGCAGACCGGCCTGCTGCGCGCGGCCCCGCCCGGCGCGAGCGGCCGGCGCGTGACCGCGGCCCTGACCGATCTCGGCCGGGCGGCACTGCATTAGAGGCTTTTGACTGCCGGCTGGACTCCGGGATTCCCGAGTCGTGCACGTCCGGCAGCCCGATTGAATCCCGCACCGCGTGCGGATACGACCCCGCAAAGACCCGGGTGCCGGTGTCCCGTTGGAAACACTGGAGGAGAACCGATATGTCGCTGACCTTGGAGCCGGTGCAGACCCGGCTCGGGCCCACCACGAGCTATGCGGATGCCTTCGCCGACGAACTGGAGGCGATCTACGGCCGGGGCGTGCACGACCTGCCCGGCGTCGTTGCCGCGCTCAACGAGACCGGAGTCCGCCCGGCCGACGGCTCCGACTGGACCGAGCAGGCGTTCACCGCCGAGCTCGCCCGCCTCGGCGCGAAGGAGATCTGACGATGACCAGGCTGCGGAACGAGGAAGACCTCCTGCTGCTCGGGCTGCGGGACCGCTGGTACCCGCTGTGCCCGTCCCACCGGGTCCGGGCGGGCGAGCTGACCCGGCTGGAGCGCGCGGGCGAGGAATTGCTGCTGTGGCGCGACAGTTCCGGTGTCGTGCACGTGCAGGAGGACCGGTGTCCGCACCGCTCCGCGCGGCTGTCGCTGGGCGTGCACATGGGCGACCGGATCGCCTGCAACTACCACGGTGTTCAGCTCGACGGCGACGGCGTCGTGGCCTCGGTGCCGGGCAGCCCGGGCTGCGCGCTGGAAGGCCGCAAGGCGTTGCGCACCTTCCCGGCGCAGGAGCACGCCGGGGCGATCTTCGCCTGGTTCGGCGCGGACGAGTCCGCCGAGCCGACCCCGCTGCAGGTGCCCGCGCCGATCGCCGGCGCCGAGTGGGACGACTTCCTCTGCTACGTCGAGTGGGACGCCTCCTACTTGCTCTCGCTGGACAACCTGCTCGACCCCATGCACGGCGCGTTCCTGCACCGCAACAGCCACACCATGTACACCGGGAAGCGGGAGGCGGCGTTCCAGATCCGGGACACCGACACCGGTTTCGTGTTCGAGAAGACCGACCAGCGCGGCGTCAACTTCGACTGGTCGGAGTGGCTCGACACCGGCGGGCTGCAATCGGTCACGCTGGACATCCCGTACCCGGACACCGCCGGGCCGGGCGGGCCGTTCACCATCGTCGCCTGCGTGACGGCGATCAACGAGCGCCAGCACGCCGGGTTCTTCTGGCGCTGCCGCAAGGTCAGCGGCTGGCAGCGGGACAGCTGGCGGTTCCTGTACAAGAACCGGATCGAGGCGCGGCACTGGCAGGTGCTGGAGCAGGACCGCGTCATGGCCGAGGCGATGCCCGACGACGCCTGGGCGCGGGAGAACCTCTACCAGCACGACATCGCCCTCGTCCGGCTGCGCCGGATGCTGCGCGCGGAAGCCAAGCGCCAAGCGGCCGCCCGAGCCGAGCGCGAACCCGTCCGCGCGGCCGCCCGCTGATTGCTTGTCTCCGAACCGCTTCTGCCTGGCGCTGCCGGTCGGAACCCCTGAAGCCTTCTCGGCTCTGGGATGTCCACGCGGCATCGGCGAGAAGGCTCCTGGGAACCCGTGGCGGTGCAAGTCGCGAGGGCGGGCCAAGCGCCTCCGGCGCTTCGAAGACAGTCTCTGATTGGAGTGCACACCATGCAATTCCCCGACGCCGAACCGGTGGTGCGGCTCCGGTCGCTGCGGTCGGTCGGCTTGCGCACCGAGCGGTTCGCCGAGGCCGCCGAGTTCTACCGCGAGATCTGGGGCCTGACCCCGGTGGAGACCGACCGGGACGCCGCGTGGCTGCGCGGAACCGGCTCGGAACACCACATCGTCGAGCTGCGGCAGGCCGAGCAGAACGGGTTGGGCAAGATCGCGTTCGCGGTCGGCACGCCCGCCGAGATCGACGAGGCCGGGCGGCGGCTGGCCGCGCTCGGCGTCCCGATGCTCGCCGAACCCGGCCCGCTGGACCAGATCGGCGGCGGCTACGGGCTGCGGTTCGTCGATCCCGAAGGCCGGCTGGTCGAGCTGTCCTGCAACGTGGAAGCCGTCGTCGCGCAAGATCCGGGCGGCCTGCCCGCGGTGCCCCGCAAGGTGGCGCACGTCGTGCTCAACACCGTCGACATCGACGCCGCCTGCGAGTTCTACACGCGCGTGCTGGGGATGCGGATCTCGGACTGGTCGGAGCACCAGATGGCGTTCCTGCGGTGCAATTCCGACCACCACGTGATCGCGTTCAACCAGGCGCGGTGGACCTCGGTCAACCACGTGGCCTACGAGATGCCGTCGATGGACCACTTCATGCGCGGCATCGGGCGGCTGAAGCACAACGGGATCACCCCGCTGTGGGGCCCGGGGCGGCACGGCCCGGGATCCAACACCTTCTCCTACTTCGCCGATCCGGCCGGACTGGTCTGCGAGTACACCTCCGACGTCGCGCAGGTCGAGGAGGACGCCTGGCTGTGCCGGGTGTGGCGGCGCACCGCCGAGCTCTCCGACCAGTGGGGCACCGCGGGCCCGCCGTCCAAGGACGCGCGTGCGCACATGGCGGGCAAGCCCGACGCCGGTTACCGGGAGCTGGTGCGCGCATGAAGGTGGCGATCCTCGGCTGCGGCGCGATCGGCGGCGTCGTGGCGCGCGCGGTGCGGGACGGCGAAGTCCCGGGGGCCGAGCTGGTCGGCGTCGTGCACGCCGAGCGCACCGACCCGCCGGGACTGCCGGTGCTGGACGTCGAAGCCGCGATCGAGCAGGCGGACCTGATCGTCGAGTGCGCGGGCCAGCGCGCGCTCGCCGAGCTCGGGCCGTCCATCGTGGCCGCCGGCACGGATCTGCTGGTGGTGTCGGTCGGCGCGCTGGCCGATGACGCCCTGCTGGCGAAGCTGCGCGACACCGGGCCCGGCCGGCTGCACCTGTGCAGCGGCGCGATCGGCGGCCTGGACGTGCTCGCGGCGGCCGCCCGGATGGGCGGGCTGTCGGAGGTGCGCATCGTGACCACCAAGAAGGCGACCACGCTGATCCAGAAGTGGATGGACGAGCCCGCCGCGCAGCGGCTGCGCACCGCCGTCGAGCCTGTCGAGTTGATGCGCGCACCGGCCCGCGCGGTCACCGCCGCCTTCCCGGCCTCGGCCAACGTCGCGGCATCGGTCGCGCTGGCGGTGGGGGACTGGGACCTGGTGGAGGCCGCCGTCGTCGCCGACCCGGAGGCCCCGCTGACCAGCCACGTGATCACGGCCGAAGGCAGCGCGGGCGACTACCGCTTTGAGATCCGCAACCACCCGTCCCCGGCGAATCCGGCCACCAGCGGCGTGGTTCCGCACGCGGTGCTGGCCGCGGTGGGCCGGCTCGCCGCGCCGACCGGAGCGTTCGCATGATCCGGACGAAGGTGTCCGATGTGGACTTCGTGGTGGCGGGTAGCGGCACGCCGCTGGTGTTGCTGCACGGCATCGGCGGCGCCGCCGACGCGTTCGACGCGCAGCTGTCCGGGCTGGCCGGCGACCACCGGGTCATCGCCTGGGACGCGCCCGGCTACGGCGGCTCGGCCGACCTGCCCGGCGAGCCGGACCTGGACGCGTACGCCGACGCGGTCGTGTCGGCGCTGCGCGGACTGGACGCCGAACCGGCGCACCTGCTCGGGGTTTCCTGGGGCGGGGTGATCGCGACGCGGGTGGCGATCAAGGCACCGGAGGTGCTGCGGTCGCTGATCCTCGCCGACTCCTCGCGCGGCTCCGGCCGGACGGCCGACGGCCGCAAGGCGATGGCGGCGCGGGTCCGGGAGCTCGCCGCCCGCGGCGCGGACGAGTTCGCGGCCGCCCGTGGACCGCGCCTGGTGGCGCCCGGTGCGGACGCGGCGGTGCGGGAGAAGGTCGTGGCGCTGATGTCGCGGGTCCGGCCGCGCGGCTACCGCAACGCCGCCCGGGTGATGGCCGCGACCGACCACTCCGCGCAGCTGGCGGTGATCACCACGCCGACGCTGGTGGTCGTCGGCGGCGAGGACACCGTGACCGGCGTGGCCGAAAGCCGGGTGCTGGCCGAGCAGATCCCCGACGCCCGGCTGGTCGAGATCCCCGGCGCCGGGCATGCCGCCAACCAGGAGCGCCCCGCCGAGTTCAACGCGGCGGTGCGGACGTTCCTGGCCGAACTCGACGTCAGGGGAGGAGTGCTGTGACGCTCACCGGACGACTGGTCGTGGTCACCGGCGCCGGCCGCGGCCTGGGGCTCGCGATCGCCCACGACCTCGCCGCCGCCGGGGCGCACCTCGTGATCGCCGAGCGGAATTCCGGCTTCGCCGCCACGGCGGTAGCCGAACTCGCCGAGCACGGCGTTCCAGTGCACCGCGTGGATACCGACGTGTCCGACCCCGGCTCGGTGCAGCGGTTCGCCGACCGGGTCGCCGAGCTCGGCGGGGCCTACGGCGTGGTCAACAACGCGGCGCTGGCCGACGGCGTCGGCGGGAAGCACTTCTGCGACATCGAGCCCGACGAGTTCGACCGGATCATGTCGGTCAACCTGCGCGGCACCTGGCTGGTTTCGAAGGCGCTCTACCCGCAGCTGCGGGCCAGGGGAGACGGCCGGATCCTCAACATCGCCTCGGACGTCGCGTTCTACGGCCCGCCCCGGCTGATGCACTACGTGGCCTCCAAGGGCGCGATCGTGGCCATGACGCGCGCGATGGCCCGCGACGCCGGTCCCGACGGGATCACCGTGAACGCCGTCGCCCCGGGCATCACCGAATGCGAGGCCACCCAGGCGGTTCCGGCCGAACGGCACGAGCTGTACCGGATCAACCGCGCGCTCGCCCGGCCGCAGCAACCCGAGGACCTCGTGGGCGCGGTGCGGTTCCTGCTGTCCGACGCGGCCGCGTACATCACCGGCCAGACGCTGCTCGTAGACGGCGGCTTCGTCTGCCGATGAGGAGGAAACGATGGATCTTGGGTTGACCGGCCGCACCGTGGTGGTGACCGGCGCGAGTTCCGGCGTCGGCCTGGCGACCACCAAGATGCTGCTCGCCGAGGGAGCCAACGTCGCCGCGTGCGCACGCGACGCCGACCGGCTGAAGGCCGCGCTGGACGGGCTGCCGGTGCACATCGGTGCCTGCGACGTCCTGGACGAAGAGGCCGTGCAGGAGTTCGTCGCGGGTGCCGCCGATGCCTTCGGCGGGATCGACGGCGTGGTCAACAACGCCGGGCGCTCCCTGATGGCGCGGCTGTCCGAAACCGCCGACCGGCAGTGGTGCGACGAACTGGAGCTGAAGATCTTCAGCGTCCTGCACGTGATCCGGGCCGCGCAGCCGTGGCTGCGCGCCTCCGACGCCGCATCGGTGGTCAACATCAACGCGATCCTGGCGCGGCAGCCCGAAGCGCGCCTGGCGGCCACCTCGGCGGCGCGGGCCGCGCTGCTCAACCTGACCAAGACGCTCGCCGGTGAGCTCGCCGCCGACGGGATCCGGGTCAACTCGGTGTGCCTCGGCCTGATCGACACGGGGCAGTGGCGGCGCCGCTACGAGCAGTCCGGCTCCGCAGCGGATTTCGCCGCGTGGAGCGCGGAACTGGCCGCCGACCGCGGCATCCCGCTGGGGCGGCTGGGCACCGCCGACGAGGTCGCCTTCCCGATCGCGTCGCTGCTCTCCCCGCGCGCCTCCTACATCACCGGCTCCGCCGTCGACGTCGGCGGCGGCATCGCCCGCTACCTCTGAAAGCCTGTTGGTGGGCTCGTTTTGCGTGGCGGTGCGGGTGGCGGAACCTCAGACGCCGCCTGGCTGTGGGATCCCGTTTTTACGTATGTCCAATACGCGGCAAACGGGCTGTCCTCGCCAGACGACGTCTGAGAACCCGCGGCGGTGCAAGTTGCTTAGGTGGGCTAAGCGGCTGGCGCCGCTTCAAAGACAAAGAACAAAACGACATTCGCTAACAGGCTCTGAGCCCTCCGGTCGTGAGTGCGAAAGGGTTTTCGCGCTCACGAGAGAAAGGACTGTCATGCCCAGTACCAACGGCGGCGATCTGCTCGTCCAGGTCATGCGCGACAACGGCGTCGACACCGCCTTCGGCGTGGTCAGCGTGCACAACCTGCCCCTGGTGGAGGCGGTGAGCCGAGAGCTGCGCTTCGTCCCGGTGCGCCACGAAGCGGCGGCGGTCAACGCCGCCGACGGCTACGCCCGGACGACCGGCGGCCTCGGGGTGGCGATCACCAGCACCGGCACCGGAGCGGGCAACGCGGCCGGCGCGATGGTCGAGGCGCTGACCGCGGGCAGCCGGGTGCTGCACGTGACCGGCCAGATCGACTCGCCGTTCCTCGGGCAGGGCCGCGGCGTCATCCACGAGACCAAGGACCAGGCCGCGATGCTCGCCGCCGTGTCCAAGCATTCCGCCACCGTGAACTCGTCCGATGCGGCGGAATCCGTGCTCCGCCAAGCGGTTCGCAGCGCCTTGTCGCTCCCTTGTGGACCATCGAGCGTGGAATGGCCGATCGACCTCCAGTACGCCGAGCAGCGATGCCAGGCCGCTCCTGCGGAGCGGGGCGAGGCCGCGCCGCCGGTCGATCCGGGGGCGGTGCGCCGTGCCGCCGAGATCATCCGCAGCGCCGAGCGGCCGATCCTGTGGGTAGGCGGCGGTGGCACCGGCGCCGGCGAGCGCGTTCGCGAGCTGGCGGAGCTGCTCGGGGCGGGAGTGCTGACCAGCAACTCCGGCCGCGGCAGCGTGCCGGAGGACCACGAGCTGGTGATCGGCAACTTCGCCGCCAATCCCGAGGCCGGGCCGCTGCTCGCCGAGGCCGACCTGCTGATCTCCATCGGAACGCACTTCCGCTCCAACGAAACCAGGCACTACGCGCTGGAACTGCCCGGAAACCACGTGCAGATCGACGTCGACCCGGCGGCGATCGGCCGCGTCCACCCGGCCGAGGTCGGCTTGACCGGTGCTGCGGAGCAGGTGCTCCCGCAGCTGCTCGCGGAGCTGACCGGGGTGGTGGGCGCCGAGGCCGGCTGGCGCGAGAAGGTCACCGGCACTCGCGCGCGGGTGCGCGCGCACCTGCGCGCGGCGATCGGCAAGTACGCGCTGATCTGCGATGCGATGCGGCAGGCGCTCCCGGCCGAGTCGGTGATCGCGCGGGACGTGACGATCCCGTCCAGCCAGTGGGGCAACCGGCTGCTGGAGATCTACCGGCCGAACACCAACGTCTTCCCGGTCGGCGGCGGCATCGGGCAGGGCTTGGCCACCGGCATCGGCGCGGCGATCGGCGTGCCGCAGGCGCCGACCGTGGTGTTCGCCGGGGACGGCGGGCTCACGGTGCACCTCGGCGAGCTCGCCACGCTGGCCCAGGAGCAGCCGTGGCTGGTGCTGGTGGTGTTCAACGACGGCGGCTACGGCGTGCTGCGCAACATGCAGGACAAGCACGCGAACCGGCGCTCCGGCGTCGACCTGTTCACGCCGAACTTCGGGGGCCTGGCCGACGCGCTGGACATGCCGTACGCGCTGGTCAACAGGGCGGAATCGTTCGCCGAGACGTTCGCCAAGGCGGTGGCGGAGCACCGCCCGGTCCTGATCGAGGTCGACGTCACCGCGCTCGAACCGACGCCGTCGCCGTTCGTGCCCCCGGTCCACGTGCCCAGCTGAACAGGATCCGAGATGCCTGCCGAACCGGCCCACCACGACCACCACCACGCCCACGGACCCGCCAACCGGGGCCGCCGGGTGCTGCGCACCGCGGCACCGCTGTTCGTGCGGTTCCCGCGAACCCGGCTGCGCACGGCCGTGGTAGTGCTGCACGACGCCTACGGGCTGACCGAACCGATCGAGCACTGCTGCCGGGCGCTGGCCCGCAACGGGCACGTCGCGGCCGCCCCCTACCTGTACTACGAGACCGGCGGCAAGGAGTTCCGCCCGGAGAACGAGGAAACCGCGCGCGCCGCGATGTCCTTGCTGGCGGCCGACGACCTCGCCGCGGACATCGCCGGGGCCCTCGACCACCTGGCCTCCCGGCTCGGCATCCCCGCCCGCGCGACCGGCGCGCTCGGGGTGGGAGAGACCGGCCCGCTCGCGACCCGGGCCGCCGCCGAACACGACCTGGCCGCGGCGGTCGAGTGCGATCCGCTCGACGAGTCCCCGGCCGCCGACCCCGCCCGGGCGATCCGGCTATTCGACGCCCGGATGCCCTGACCACATCGGCCCCACCGGTCGCCTCCCGACCCAGGGGGCGCCAGACGCGAGTCCACCGCGCTCGCCGAACCTCCCGGCAACTACCGTTCCATGCCACGCACTCGTGGCATGCGTGTCCCAACGAAGGAGGGACGCATGAGCATCACGGCCCCCGACCACACCGTCCAGCAGGACGTCGCCGCTCGTCTGGAGCGGCTGCCGATGTCGCGCTGGCACGTCAGCGTGCGGCTGATCATCGGCGTCGTCACGTTCTTCGAGGCGTTCGACCAACTGCTCATCGCCTTCTCGCTGCCCGAGATCTCCCGCGAGTGGGGCCTGTCCACGGCAGGCGCCACCGCGACCCTGACCGTCGGCTCGATCGGCATGCTGCTCGGGGCGCTGGCCTCCGGCTGGCTCGCCGACCGCATCGGCCGGGTCCGGGTGATCACGCTGTGCCTGGTGATCACCGCGCTCGGCAACCTGGGCATGGCGCTGAGCCCGGCGCTGCTGCCGTTCCTGGTCCTGCGGTTCATCCAGGGGCTCGCCATCGGCGGCGAAGTGCCCACCGCGGCGTCCTACATCGCCGAGCTCAGCCGGGCCAAGCGCCGCGGCCGTTTCGTGCTGATGTACGAGGTGGTCTTCCCGGCCGGCCTGACCGTCGGCGCGCTGGCGTCGGCGTGGATCGTGCCGCACTGGGGCTGGCGCACGCTGTTCCTGATCGCCGCGATCCCCGGCGTCGCCGCGTTCTTCCTGCAGCGCAGGGTGCCCGAGTCGCCGCGTTGGCTGGCCGCCCGCGGCAGGTCCGCCGAGGCGCAGGAGGTGATGACGCGGATCGAGGAGAACGTCCGCCGCTCCACCGGCCGGGACCTGCCGCCGCCCGCACCGGCTCCCGCGGTCGTCGGTTCGGAGTCCGCGCGCACCGGCGCGCTGCGCGACCTGTTCACCGGTCGCTACCGGCGCCGCACCCTGGTGGTCTGGACGATCTGGTTCGTCGGCTACCTGGCCAACTACGGGCTCACCTCGTGGCTGCCGACGCTCTACAAGCAGGTGTTCGGCCTGCCGATCGACGTCTCGCTCTGGTACAGCACCCTGGCGTCGGTGGCCGGGCTGGCCGGCTGCGTGCTGGCGGCTTTGACCATCGACCGGCTCGGCCGGCGGATGGTGCTGAGCATCGGGCTGGGCGGCACCACGGTGGCGATGGGCGTGCTGGCGGTGCTCGGCGCGAACTCCGCGGGGCAGCTCGCGGTGTTCTCCGCGTTCGCGGCGATGTTCAGCTTCGCGGCCAACATCAGCCTCTACCTCTACACGCCGGAGCTCTACCCGACCCGCAGCCGGGCGCTCGGTTGCAGCCTGGGCGGCGTCCTCAACCGGCTGGGCATCATCATCGGCCCGATCCTGGTCGCCCTGGTCTACGCGGGCGGCACGGGTCTGTCGGCGGTGTTCCTGCTGATCGGCGGCATCACACTCGTCGGGACGCTCGTCACGGCGGTCTTCGCCGAGGAGACCAAGGGGCGCACGCTCGAAGAGCTTTCGCCGTGACGATGCCCGGTGATGGCAGGTCGTTTCAAGACCGGTCCGGCAGGTAGGTCACGAACGGCCCTGCTGCGCTCGCGCGGCAGGGCCGTTCGCACGCGCGCAGTGTCCGAACAGGACAGAACGCGGGTCAGCCGATGGCGTCGACCCCGGGGCAGCTCGGCAACGATCGCGCGTTCGTGTCGTTGACCGCCGTCCAGGACAGCATCAACGGAGAACGACCACGAACACGCAGTGGCTATTCGGGGCTTTCGGCGGGGAGCGCGAGTGCGGTCTCGATCGTGGTGTCCAGGAAGGCGAGTGTGTCGCGGCGACGGGCCAGCGGGTTGCGATAGCCCCGACGGCCCTCGGCGCCGCCGGTGCGCAGGCTCAGGCTTTCGGCGATGATGCGCTGCCAGCGTGGGTCGAACGCCTTCTGGGCGTACCGACCGGCACCGGTTTTGGAGGTCATCGTTCCGGTAGCGATCACGTGGTGCAGTCGGCTCACACCGAGAACCGCCCACACCGGGAACCACGCAGTGAGCCCGACGACGACGGCCAGCGGGCGTTGCTGCCGCATCTGCTGCCACCACGGCCGCCAGTAGGTGCGGAGGTTGTCGACGGTGAACGCGCGCAAGGCATTCTGGTCGGCCCACAGGTCCACGTCGGTCGGGTGGGGCCCGCGCACCGGAATCCCGTGCCAGGCAAGCTCGCAGAACGTCACCGGGTTGATGCCGGACCGGCCGGCCGGTGCGAACCGGCTCTCCTGCGCACAGGGAACGTCGGGGCAGTGGTCCGGCCCGGTCGCGAGGTCGGTCCAGGTGAGCACCGCGCCATCGAAGTGCGGCCGGGGGAAGCAGGCCACGGTGCGGGCGTGGGCCTCGGCCAACGCCGCCATCTCCCGTGACCCGGACTCCACACGGCGGTCGGTTACCACAACGAAGTCGATATCGCTGGCCGTGCTGAGCCGGCCGCGACCGGCGCCGGAGGGGTGAAAGTCGCCCAAGGCCACCGATCCGACCAGGTAGAAGCCGGTGACCAAGCCCGGTGCCAACTCATCCACGGCAGTCAGGAACAGCTCCGCACTCCGACAGACCTCGACTGGAAGATCACCGCTGGGCATGCCGGACAATCTACCGATCACCCCTCCCGGCCAACCGTGAACAGCCCTAATCCGGTGCGACAGGACATCCAGGCCGACGCTCCTGCTCAACCGGCGGTGTCCGGTTCGCCGGCGCGGAGCAGGCTGTCGCGGGGGCGCCCTGGCGGCGACGGCCCTGGACATGAGCGATCCCCAGGCCGCGCTGGCGAGCATCATGCCCGCCTGGATCGCCCCGGTCTTCGTCATCGCCGTCGTGGTGAACACGATGGCCAACAACGACATGACGGCCTACAGCGCCGGACTGTGCATGCAGTCCATATGGTTACTTGGGGCAGCAGCGATGGTGTGATGCTCTGGAGCTCGCGCATCGATCGCACGTCGGAACGGTCGGACAACGTTGTCGTGGTCGAACCCAGTATGGTTGCTCCGCATGACCGAGATCGAGACCGAGATCACCGCGGGTCTCATCCGCGACCTGCTGCGGGACCAGCATCCGGACCTGGCCGAGCTGCCCCTCCGCGAGGTGGAGGGCGGCTGGGGCAACCAGATGTGGCGCCTCGGGGACGAGCTGGCCGTGCGGATCCAGCGCATGGACACCGGCCCCGATCACCAGCTCAAGGAGCGCCGGTGGCTGCCGCTGCTCGCCCCACGCCTGCCGCTGCCAATCCCCGTGCCGGTGCGGAGTGGTGCGCCCTCCGAGCGTTTCCCCAAGATTTGGACGGTCATGACGTGGGTGCCGGGCCTGCCGCTGGACCACGGGTCGATCACCCGCGGCGAGCACGCGGCCGACACCCTGGCGGCATTCCTCCGGGCGCTGCACGTGGCAGCGCCCGCCGACGCACCGGTTGATACGGGCCGCGGCGCGCATCCCAAGGACTGCACGGACGGCTTCGACCAGTTCTTCGACTCCGTCGACGCTGACGCGATCGGCTCCGACGCCGCCGACGTCCGGGCCGTCTGGGACGACGCCGTCGCGGCCCCCGCATGGGAGGGTCCGCCGGTGTGGGTGCACGGCGACCTGCATCCCGCGAACATCGTCGTCGCGGACGGGACGCTGGCGGGCGTTGTCGACTTCGGCGACCTGTTCGTCGGCGACCCGGCGTCGGACCTGGCGGCCGCCTGGGTGCTGCTGCCGGCGGGCGCGGCCGCACGCTTCTTCGCCGCGTACGCGGAGGCTGACGAGGCGATGGTCCGGCGCGCCCGCGGGCTGGCCGCGCTGAAGAGCCTCTTCCTGATGCTGATGGGCCAGAACGGGGACCGCGGCCTGCCCGGCGGCAAGCCGGCGTGGGGTCCGGCGGGACGGGCGGCGCTCGACCGGGTCCTGAGCGAGCGTCTGACCCGATTCCACGAGTAGATCGGCGGCATACTTCGACTGTTTCACCTAGCTTCTTGAGGAGGCCGGTACAGGCCAGGCGAGGAGGCGGCCGAGGCCCACCGCCTGCTAGAGGCGGGCGGCCTGCGCGGGAGATTGGTGCTGGACTTCTCCTGACGGCGCCGCCACGGCGAAGATGCCGTAGAAGGCTCGGCGGTGTTCGGATTCGGTGTGCAGCCGTCGCCCGCACCGAACCCGATCCGCCCGGGCTGGCCCGCCGCCCGGACGCGCCTTGCGCAGGCGCGTCCGGGCCCGAGCCGGTCAGAGCACCTTGTCCAGGAAGGTGCGGATGCGGGGATTCGCGTTGCCCTCCGAGAAGAAGTCCTCCGGCGGCAGGTCGGCGGCGATCTTCCCGCCGTCGACGAACACCACGCGGTCGGCGACCTTGCGGGCGAAGCCCATCTCGTGGGTGACGACGACCATGGTCATGCCGTCGCGGGCGAGCTCGGACATGATGTCGAGGACGTCCTGGACGACCTCGGGGTCCAGCGCGGACGTCGGCTCGTCGAAGAGCATCAGCTTCGGGTCCATCGCGGCGGCGCGGACGATCGCGACGCGCTGCTTCTGCCCGCCGGACAACCTGTTCGGGTAAGCGTCCGCGCGTTCGAGCATGCCGACGCGCTGCAGCAGACCGCGTGCTTTCGCCTCGGCCTCGGCCTTCGAGCGCTTGAGCACGTTCACCTGGGGCAGCACGATGTTGCGCAGCACCGTCATGTTGGGGAACAGGTTGAAGTGCTGGAACACCATGCCCATCCGCGACCGCAGCCGGTCGAGATCGACACCGCGTCCGGTCAGCTCGTCGCCGTCGAACCGCACGCTGCCGGAGGCCGGGGTTTCCAGCAGGTTGAGGCAGCGCAGGAAGGTGGACTTCCCGCCGCCGCTGGGGCCGATCACCGCGACAACCTGGCCGGGTTCGATCGTGAAGTCGATCCCGTCGAGCACCTTGACGTCGCCGTAGACCTTGGTCAGGTCCCGGACTTCCAGTAGTGCCATCAGATGTACACCGCCATCTTCTTCTCGATGGTGCTCGTCGCGAAACCGATGAGGTTGGTCATCAGGTAGTAGAGGAGGCCGATGAACAGGTAGACCGTCAGCGCGTCGAAGGTGCGGGAGATGATGGTCTGCCCCACGAGGAACAACTCGTGGATGGTCACGAAGGACACCAGCGCCGAGTTCTTCGTCATCGAGACGAACTCGTTGCCCAGCGGCGGGAGCATGCGCAGGAAGGCCTGCGGGATGATCACGTGGCGCATGGCCGAGGCGTGCGACATCCCGCACGACCGCGACGCCTCCAGCTGACCGCGGTCGACGGACTGCACGGCACCGCGGAAGATCTCGGTCACGTACGAGCCGCTGTAGAGCCCGAGCGAGATGATCCCGGCGGCCATCGGCGGAAGTTGCAGGCCGAGCTGGGGGAGCCCGAAGTAGATGAAGAACAGCTGCACCACGAACGGCGTCCCGCGGATGACCGAGACGTAGGCGTTGCCGAGCCACCGCAGCGGCGCGATCCGGCTGAGCTTGGCGAAACCGCCGATGGCACCGAGCAGCAGGCTGAGCACCAGTGCGCTCAGGATGACCTGGATGCTGACGAGGAGGCCCTGCCAGATCTGCCCCGAGGACTCGACGATGGTGGCCACGTTGAACAGGGGGTGCCCGCCCGGCTTGGCCGCCGTGGTCTCCGCGCCGAACCACTTCTCGGTGACCTGCGCGTAGGAGCCGTCGTCGTGCATCTGCTTGAGCGCGGTGTTGAACGCGCCGCGCACATCCGCATCGGCCTTCTGGAAGGCGTAGCCGTAGTTCTCGTCGGTCAGGCGTTCGCCGACCTGCTTGAGGCCGCCCTGCTGGGCGATGAAGTACTTACCGGCGGGCGCGCCGGTCACGACGGCGTCCGCCTGTCCCAGCCGCACCGACGAGAACATCTGCTCGTTGGTCTGCACCGTGATCAGCTGTGCCGCGGGCTGGTGCTGCTTGACCCACTCGACGGACTTCGTGCCCACCTGGACGGCGACCCGCTTGCCCGCGAGGTCCCCGAGCGAGGCGATGCCGTTGTCCTTCTCGCCGGCGAAGATGGCGAGGCCGCCGGGGTAGTAGATGTCCGTGAAATCAACGGCTTTGGCGCGTTCGGCGCTGATGTAGATCGCCGAGGCGCCCACGTCGATCTGGTCCGCCTGCAGCGCGGGAACGATGTTGCCGAACGGCATCTGGACGAATTCGACGTTCTTGATGCCGGCCCGCGCGGCCAGCGCCCGGACCAGGTCGATGTCGAAACCGAGCTGGTTCCCCTGGGCGTCGGTGAACTCGAACGGCGGGAACGTCGCGTCGGTGCCGACCCGGAGCGTGGCCTGCCCGGACCGCAACGCGTCGAGCTTGGTGGGGGGTTCTGCCGCGGACGCCGCGCTCGTGGGCACGAGCACGAGCAGGCATGCGACGAGCGCGGTCGCGAGCCGCGCCCAGGTTCGCTGACGGTGCATTCAGTGTCCTTCCGGGACAGACCGGTCGGCGGCGCTCGTCACGATCGTGTGCACGAGGCGGGCCGCGATCCGAGCGGTGCGGTTGTCGATGTCGTAGGAGCTGTTCAGTTCGGTGATGTCGGACAGGGCGAGCTTCGGGTCGCTGCCGACCAACCGGCACACTTCGATGACGACAGCGGCGGGTACGCCGAGGGTCGAAGGAGCGCTGACTCCCGGCGCTTGTGCGGCGGGGAGCACGTCGAGATCGATCGACAGGTACAGCGCGTCGACGTCCGCGATGAAGGCCCGGACGAATTCGAGGACGTCCTCGATGTGCCGTTCCTGGCAGTCGAGGTCGTGAAGGTGGCGGACGCCGAGCTCGGTCGCCGTGGCGAACAACGCGGCGGTGTTGCTGGGCTGGCTGATCCCGATCACCGCGTAGGTGAATTCGGCGCCGCGCTCGGTCTCTCCGACGGCGATCTGCCGGAACGGGGTGCCGGACGACGGGCGATCGGCCTCTCGCAGGTCGAAGTGCGCATCGAGGTTGAGCACGCCCAGCCGCCGCCCGTCCAGCAGGCCGCTGCGGGCGAGCCCGAGGTAGGAGCCGTAGGCGGTCTCGTGCCCGCCGCCGAGCACGACCGGGAGGTTCCCGGCGCGGAGCTGGTCCGCGACCGCCTCGGCGAGGCCGTCCTGCGCCGCTTCGAGGTCGTCGCCGGCGACCGCGACGTCACCGGCGTCCTGCACGACGACCTCCGGCTGGATCGCGAACGAACCCAGGGCCGCGCGGATCGCGCCCGGGCCCGCCTGCGCCCCCGGACGACCGCCGTTGCGGCGGACGCCGATGTCGCTGGGAAAACCGATCAGCGAAACGCCGGTGGCGCCGGGCGACTCGTCGATGGCGTTGTGCCACCGGCGATGTTCCGGACCCGGGCCGTCGACGCGTCCGGTCCACCTGGGAACGGATGTGCTCACGCGTACTCCTCCAGTCTGCTGATGTCCTGCGCTGCGGCGTGCGTGAGCGTCACGAGGGATTCGTGCCGAGGCCGGACGCGGAAGTCCGGGGCCATCGTGCTGACCACGCCGACGAGGTTCTGCTTCCGGTCCAACACGGGCACGCTCACGCCCCACACGCCCGGATCGACCTGACCGACGCTCACCGCGAAGCCCTTGCCCCGGACCCGCCGCAGGTCGACCTCCAACTTGTGGACCTGCGGCGGGGTCAGCCCGTGCGCCGCGGCGGCGCGCGCGACCCGCTCTTCGGGCAGGTGCGCCAGCAGGGCTTGGGCGCTCGCGCCGAAGGTGAGCGGCTTGCTCAGCCCGGGGGAGAAGCTGCACCGGACGACCCGCGTCCCCTCGGCCGCTTCGACGCAGAGCACGTCGTTGTCGCGGGCGATGAGGAACGCGGCGAGCTCGTCGGTGTCGGTCGCCAGCCGCCGGAGGCGGCGCTTCACGCCGCCCTGGCTGAGCACCTCGCGGCGGTAGTTCTCGGCCATCTGCACCGTCAGCGACCCCGCGCAGTAGCGGCCGCGGGTGCGTGCCTGGTGCACCAGCCCGATCTCGACGAACGTCGTCAAGTGCCGGTACACGGCGCTCGACGGGATCCCGGTGACAGCGGAGATCTCGTCCGCCGTCGCGCTCTCCCGTTCGGCGAACACGGCAAGGATCCGCGCTGCTCGCGTACCGGCTTTCCGGTTCGTTTCCGGGCTTGTCACGGCGGGCACGCTACGTCGGCGGTGACCTGCTGCCCAGCAATTCTTCCCATTTAATGGGAATGTCATTCCCAGTGTTCGAGCATGCGCGGAGAGGAGCAGCCAGCGGCGCCGAAGCTGGACCGACAGTGACGCCCCGACTACCGGTGGTCATTCGATGACGAGGACTTCCCGGCGGGCGAGTGATCGGTGTTCGTCGCCTGGAATCAGGCAGCCGGCGGGCGGAAGTAAGGTGGCGGACCGTGGATCGCTCCTTGCTGCCCGAGCACCTCCGGCTGCTGCTGTCCGACGAGCCCGTGCTGGACGTGTACTCCCACGGTCCGTGGCGGGTTCCGGACGGGCTGTACGAGGAGATCGGGGAGCGCGCGGTCGAGCTCAACCGCGATCCGGCCGCGGAGGCGCTGGCCGTGGAACTGCCGGAGTTCTTCGCCGAGGACACCACCGTCATCGGCGCCGAGCTGTGGTTCCTGCTGGAGTTCCTGGTCGGCACGGCGGCGGTGCGCGGCGGCAACGCCGCCGACCTGCAGCGGGAGACCATGGGCGGCTTCGCGGCCCAGCCCTGGCGGCCCAACCGCACCTGGTCCTGGAGCGCGAGCGCGTCCCGGTTCCGGCCGCCGGTGGAGTGGCTGCTCGACGGTGCCGGGGACGACCCCGATCTGCGCGAGCTGGCGTTCGACGTCGCCCGCCGCTGCCTGGACGTGTTCGCCGGGATCGAGCCGCTCGAACCACGCCGCCAGGCGCTGATCGCGCTGCACGACATGCGCGCGGCCGACCCGGCGCTGGCCAAGCAGGACCTCGTCGCGCCGGTCGGGAGGCTGGCGGACCTGTGGGCGCAGCGCGCCGACGAGTCGATCCTGGCGGCGCTGCCCGAGCTCAGCGGCCCGGCCGGCTACCTGGACTGGGCGTGCTCGGGGTTCCTGGCCGCGCACCAGCGGCTGCTGGAGCGGTCACCGGGCGTCGCGGGCGCCGGCCCGATCCCCGACATCGACTACTCGGTGGAGCACGAGATCGCGCTGGCCGGCCTGATGCTGCAGGCCGAGCTGGTCGAGGTGCCGGTCGAACTGGCGCTCACCACGGGCCACGCGATGTTCGAGGTCGTGCAGGCCATGTTCGTCCGGCTCAAGGAGAACTTCGACGGCGACCGATGGCACAACCTCGTGCTCGCCTGGTTGGGGCGCGCGGTGCTGGCGGGTGAGGTGGACGTCTGCCGCGCCTGGCTGGACATGGCGATGCGGATCAGCGGCGTGGTGCAGGGCCTGCCGGACGGCGTCGTGACGCCGAGCTGCTTCGTCCCGGTGCGGGACTTCCAGCGGCAACTGCGGGTGCTGGCCCGGCCGCGCAGGGTGCTCAACCTGCTGGTGCCGAAGCTGGTCGGCGGCGAGGAACTGCACTCGGCGGCCGCGGACCCGGCGGCGGCCCTGGTGGGCCAGCCGGAGCTGGCCGAGGCGGTCCGCGCCGAGCTGGCGGATTTCCGGCACGGCCGCACCAGGGTGGTGCGGATGTTGTTGACCGGTCCGGAAAGCACGGGGCGCGGCACGGCTGCGGGAGTGCTGCGCGGAATGCTGCTCAAGGCGGGCGGCAACCGCACCGAAGCCTGGGTTTCCGAGGCCGAGTTCGCCAGCCTCGACGTCAGCAACGCGGTGGTGCACCTGCAGCAGAAGACGCAGGGCCTCGGCGCTCACGACGTGCTGGTCGTGAACGGTCTCGACCAGCTGGCGGGCCTGGAGCGGTCCGGGACCGCGCTGCTGGAGGAATTGCGGCGGCTGGTGAAGCGGCTGCCGGAGCTGCACGTCATCGCGGTGTGCCGGGCCGGGGGAGACGACCGGGTGGGCGCGGTGAATCCGGCGCTGCTCCAGAAGTTCCGGGTCGCCAGGACCGCCGACTTCGCGCCGGAGGACCTCGCCGAGCTGTTCCGGCGCGCGGTGGCCCGGCGGGACGCAGTCGCAGCGGACGAGGTCGCGCAGTCGGCTGCGCGGCTGGCGGCGGTGGGGCCGCAGAACATGCGCGGCGCCCGGCTGATCGAGGACCTGGCGCAGCGCGGCGTCGACGCGGCTCGCGCCCGCAACAGCGGAGGACCGGTGGAGGTGCTCGGCCGCGACCTGCCGGAGCATTCGACCGGCACCGACCTGGCGGACTGCGTCGGCCTGGACTCGGTCCGCCGCGAACTGGACCTGGTCCTCGCCGAGGTCCGGGCCGCGAAGCTGCGCCGGGAGGCCGGGATGCCAGGCGCGGTGCGCCCGCGGCACCTGGTGTTCACCGGCGCGCCGGGGACCGGGAAGACGACCGTGGCCGGGGTCCTCGGCCGGACCTGCGCGGATCTCGGCCTGCTGTCCTCCGGGCATCTGGTGGTGGTCGACTGCGCGGACCTCGCCGGGCGGCACGTGGCGGAGGCGGCGACCGGGGTGCAGCGTGCGCTCGACAGGGCCATGGGCGGCGTGCTGTGCGTCGAGGACGCGGGCACGCTCGCCCGGCCCGGCATCGACGTCGACCGGGCCCGCAACCAGGGCGTGATCGACGCGCTGCTGGCGGGCCTGCAATCGCGCTCGGCGGATCTGCTGGTGGTCCTGTGCGGCCCGGACGCCGCGGTGAACGGCCTGCTCAAGGCGACCCCGGAACTGGCGGCCTGCTTCCCGAAGGTGGTGCGCTTCCCGGACCTGACCGACGAGCAGGTCGTGGAGCTGTTCGAGCGCAAGGCCGCGGCGGCGGGCTTCGCGCTCGGCGACGGGGTGGCGGAGAAGGCCCGGGCGGTGGTCCGCATGGCGCGCCGCGACGCGGCGATGACCAACGGCCGCCTCGCGGTGAACCTGCTGGAACGCGCGGTTTCGCTGCAGTCCAGGCGAATCCTCGCGGACGGTGTGGTCGGCGCGGACGAGTCGCTGCACCGGATCGACGCCGTGGACGTGCCCGACACCCCGGTCGAACCGGTGCACGCGGACCTCCCGGCGGACCCGCTGGCGGCGATCGACGGCCTGATCGGGCTGGAGTCGGTGAAGCGCGAAGTGCGCCTGCTGGTCGCCGAAGCGGAAGCGGACCGGCTGCGCCGTGGCGCCGGGCTGCCGCTCGCGGCCCGCACCCGGCACCTGGTGTTCACCGGCAATCCGGGCACGGCGAAGACGACGGTCGCCAGGCTGGTCGCGGCGGTGTACGCGAAGCTCGGCCTGCTGTCCTCCGGCCACCTGGTGGAGGTCTCGCACGCGGACCTGATCGCCGAGTACATCGGCCAGACCGCGCCGAAGGTCCGCGCCGCGGTGGAGCGAGCGCGGGGCGGCGTCCTGTTCATCGACGAGGCCTACGCGCTGACGCCGCCGGACGGCAGGCACTCCTACGGCCCGGAGGCGATCGCGGAGCTGCTGCGGCTGATGGAGGAGCACCGCGACGACCTGGTGGTGATCGCGGCCGGGTACGAGAGCCGGATGACGGAGTTCCTGCGCACCAACCCCGGCCTGGCCTCGCGCTTCCCCTCGGTGGTGCACTTCCCGGACTACGACGAGGCGGAGCTCGTCGAGATCTTCGAAAGCCTGGCGAGCATGGCGGGATTCACCGTCCACGAAGAAGTCGGCGCGGAGGTCCGCCGAATCCTGCGGGCGACGAGCCGGGACGAGTCGTTCGGCAACGGCCGGGTCGTCAGAAACCTCCTAGACCGGGCGATCGCGCTGCAGGGCGAGCGGATCACGGCATCCGAACGGCAGGACGCGGCGGAGGTCGGCCTCCTCCGCCCGGCGGACCTGTCCGGCGTCCACATCAGCCACCTGGCGAACCGAACCGACCAGTTCGGCCAATACCTCTGATGGTCTGCTGCGCCGTCATTTCACCGCGCCCGGTGGAGGAGGGGCGGTAAGAGCGGCTGCCCGCCCGGCGGTGGCCCGGCTCGTCGTGAGCCGCGGCCACCGCCGGGCGGGTCCAGCGGCGCAACGAGGTGTTGGAGCGTCAGGAGCGGACGCCGCTGAGTTCGTTCGGGATCGCGGGCAGGTCGCCGGTGGCGAGGGCGTTCCCCGAGGCCAGATCGATCGCGTGGATCTTCTTCCCCGCCGGATCCGTGATGTAGGCGGTGCCGCCGCGGACGAAGATCGCGGGCCGCGGCTGCTGCCACTCCAGCGGCTCCTGCCACGGGGCCAGGACCGGAATCGTCCGCGTGACCTGGGCGGTCGCCGGGTCGATCTGGTGGATCGCGCCGTCGGTGCCCAGGACCAGGGCCTCGCCCCGCGGCCCCCTGGCGAGGGAGCGGAAGGTGTAGCTGGTGCCGATGTCGACCAGCCGCAGGCTCCCGTTGGTGGTGTCGATGAGCGAAACCTGCTGGGGGCGCTCCAGTTCGGCGTGCTCGTCCTTCTTGTAGTCGCCCAGCACGATCGGCGACGCGGCGGAGCCGGCCTGGTTGCCGATCCGGCCGTACTCGGTGGGGCTGGTGACCTTCGTGATGGTGCCGCCGCGGTAGATCAGCGCGCCGTTCTCGCAGCCGATCACGACGGCCTCGCCCTGCGCGGTCGCTTCACCGTGCACGCCGGGGCAGTCCTCGCTGCGCGCGATCTCCTTGCGTGCGGCGTCGAGCACCCTGATGCCGACCCGCTCCTCCTCGTTTCCGATCGTGACCACGAGCTCGCCGTTGGACAGCTCGATCGCGACGCCGTGGTGCGGTTCGGGCGTCCGGTACACCTCGGTCGGCGGCATGCCGGCACCGAGCGCTTCGGGATCGAAGACCGTGACTTCGCCGGTGCCGTCGGAGAAGAGCACGGTCCTGCCGGCGTGCGGCACGACGTGACCCGGCTTGGCGCCCTTGAACTCGACGTCGCTCAGGATCGCGCCGGCCGCGTCGAGCACGCGGAAACCCGTCGCCGTGGAAACCAGGACGTGGCGGTCGTCGCCGGCCGGGTTGAGGCGGTTGAAGCCCACCAGCGGCAGGTCCTCGACCACCTCCAAGGTCCTGCCATCGAGGACGTAGACGCCACCGTCGTAGGTGACGGTGACCGGATCGGCCACCACGGCCGGTGCGGCGGCCGCGTTCTCCTGGGGTGGTGCCTGCGCGGTGCTGCAGGCACCCAGCGCGGCAGTGAGGGATAACGCCGCGGACGCCGCGGCGATCTTCTTGCGGGAAACGGTATTCACCATCATCATTTCCATTCCACTTCGGACGGACGGATCCAGGAGTGCCCGGGGCGGCGGGCTCGCGCGGCTCAGTCCCGGCCGAGCCCCCGCGCGATGGACTCGGCGTTGGACCGCATCATTTCCAGGTAGTCGCCGGCGCCCCGTCCCGGTCGGCTCAGCGATTCGGAGAACAGCGACACGACCTCGACGTGCAGGCCGGCCTGGTCGGCGAGGACTCGCGCGAGGCGGTCCGGCTGGGAGGAGTCGGCGAAGATCGCCGGAACGCCTGCCGCGCGAACCGTGTCCGCGAGGGACTTCAGGTCCGACGCGCTGGGCGAGGCGAGCGTTGTTCCGCTGGGAATCACCGCGCCGACGACCTCGAAGCCGTACCGCTGCGCGAGGTATCCGAACACGTGGTGGTTGGTCACCAGCTTGCGGCGTTCGGTCGGGATGTCGGCGAACTGCCGGCCCATTTCGGCGTCGAGCCGGTCGACGGCGCCCCGGTACTGCGCCGCGTTGGCGCGCACGACCTGCGGATCGACGCCGTCGACGTGCGCGATGACCTGCTCGGCGATCAGGTCGACCGCTCGGCTCACGCGCCGGGGGTCGGTCCAGAAGTGCGGGTCGAGACGGCCGTCGGTGCTCCCCGCGGTGTAGCGGACGGGATCCACCTCGGCGCCCACGGCGAGGGTCGGGACCCCGGCGGCTTCCGCCGCCTGGACGTTGCGCGCGACACCCTCCTCCAGGCCCAATCCATTGTGGACGACGAGACCGGCCTGTTCCAGCTTCGCCGCCTGCTGCGCCGAGATCCCGAAGGAGTGCGGGTCCGCGTCGGGCTTCATCAGCACCGTCACCTCGGCTTCGCCGCCGACGATCTGCCGGGTGATGTCGCCGAGGATGTTGGTCGTGACGACCACGCCCGAACGGCCCTGCGCCGGGGCGGTGCAGCCGGTGAGCACAAGGAGGAATGCGATTCCGGAGGTGATGAGGAGCCGGCTGCTTCGCGTTCCAGCGCTCATCGTCCCGTCTCCACCAGGTGGGTGACCCGGCCGCCGAGTTCGAGGGTGCGAGCGCGGCGGAGGGCGTCGTTGTAGTCGATTTCGTGGACGACACCCGCGGTCGCGTCGTTGATGTAGGCGCGGCTGGTGTCGATCTCGATCGTCGGCGCAACCCCGCCCGCCACCGGATCGCTCAGCAGCGGTACGACCGCCGTCTCCTGGCCGGTTTCGCCGTCGAACGCGCGCAGAGCCCCATCCGCGGTGAGGGCCAGAACGGGCCCGCCGGCGCCGACCGCGTTGGCCGTCAGAACCGGGCCGGTGGCGATGTGCGTCCACTTGCGGTGCGCGACGTCGAGCGACCAGACGCCGGTCGCACCGGCTTTCGCCGCGAGCGTGTCGCTGCCCGGCCGGTGGTCGAACTCCTGCGCGCGCTCGTCCTCGGAGACCGGCCGCGGGTACGGAATCTTTTCGCCGCTGAACCTGCCGTCCTTCGAGTCGACGAGGAGAGCGCCGTCGGCGCAACCGAACACGGCGCCTCGCCGGGTGACAGCGGCACCGGCGGGGCCGGGGCAGGGCTGATCGATGGTCGTGACCGGCCGACCGTCCCGGCTGCGGACCTGCAACGCGCCCGCCCGGCCGGGCTGCTCCACCGGCACGAGGACGTGGCCGTCGAAGGGCAGCACCGCCGCGCCGCGAGCCACGTCCTCGATCTTGCCCGTCTCGGCGATCGTGCCCGCCTCCAGCTCGGCGCGATCGAGCAAGCTGGCCGTGCCGTCGCCGAACGACACCGCGACGACCGCTGGATCGCGGTACGCGCGCACCGGCCCGGTGCCCGGGATCGTGCCGACCTCGCGAACGGCGGCGCGGTAGTAGTGCACGTGATCGCCGTGGTCGACCATCCAGGAGCCGCTGTCGACGATCCGGACCGACGGGCCCGCCGCCAGGTAGGCGAACCGCCCGTCGCCGACGACCTCTTCGACGCCGTGCACCTGACCTGCCTCCGCGGCATCGCCGGTGATCAGGTCCAGCACGCGCACGGTCCCGGACTGCGCGTCGGCGACCACCAGGCGCGACTGCGCCTCGGCGGCCTCCTCCGCGCCTTCGACGTAGCCGTGCGGAACTTCTTCGGCGGGCGTCGACGCGTCCGGCCCGCATCCCGCGAGGACCACTGCTGCGACCGACAATCCCGCGAAGGCAGCGGATTTCTTCCTGATGTAGTTCACGATCCCCTCTCGATTCCGGCTTCTACTCGCCTGTTGTGGTTGAGATCCGCCGCATGCGGTGGCGGATTTCCGCACCGAGCGCGGAGAGGAAGAACAGCGCGACCGCGGCCGCCGAGATCGTCGCTCCGGCCGCGGTGCCCCAGTGCCACGAGCCGACCAGCCCGATGACCGTCGCGGCGGTGCCGATCAACGCCGCGACGAGCATGATCGCGGGAATCCGGTCGACCCAGAGAACGGCTGCGGCGGGCGGCGCGATGAGAAGGCTGAACACCAGCAACGTTCCGACGACGTGGAACGAGGCGACGATCGCCAGCGTGATCAGGCCGAGCAGGCAGGCGTGGGCCAAACGGGGCCGCAGGCCGAGCGTTTGTGCCTTCCGCGGGTCGAAGGCGAGCGCGACGAACGAGCGGTGGCCGAGCGCGGACACCCACGCGGCGACGACCAGCGCCGCCGCGAGGTAGCCCAGGTCCTGCCCGCGCACCGCCAGCACGTCGCCGAAGAGGAAGCCGGTCAGGTCGACCGCGAAGGACTGCGAGTGCGAAACGATGATCACGCCCAGCGACAGCATCCCGACGAACAGCAGCCCGATGGCGGTGTCCTGCGACAGCCGCGACGACCGGCCGAGCGCGGTCACGCCGAGCGTCATCGCGCCCGCGCTGAGCGCCGCTCCGAGCAGCAGGTTCCCGCCCAGCAGCGAGGCCAGCGCGACACCGGGGAGCATCCCGTGGGACATGGCGTCGCCGAGGAACGCCATGCCGCGCAGGACGACCCACGTGCCGACGAGCGCGCAGATCGACGAGACAAGCGTCCCGGCCCACAGCGCCCGCGCCACGAACGACACCTCGAACGGGACGAACAGCCAATCCATGAGCACGGATCCTATGATGAAAATGATTATCATTGTAGGTACAGTTCGGTGACGCCGAACACTGCGCGAGGAGTGCTGTGACGATCACCCGAGATCAACCGGAGATCGCCGTCCGCGACCTGACGGTCGGCTACACGCGCGAACCGGTGCTGCGCGGCCTCAGCGCCACGTTCCCGAGGGGGCGGATGACGGCCGTCATCGGCCCCAACGGTTCCGGGAAGTCGACGTTGCTCGGCGTGATCGCGGGGGTGCTCCGGCCTGCCGCGGGTTCGGTCGAGCGGGCGGCCGACCGGGAACCCGCGTTCGTCGCGCAACGAAGCGCGGTGTCCGATTCGCTGCCGATCAGCGTCCGCGACGCGGTGTCCATGGGGCGGTGGGCGCACCGCGGCCCGTGGCGGCGCCTGACCGCCCAAGACTGGGCCGTCGTCGAGAAGTGCCTGGCCGGCCTGGAACTCCTCCCGGTGGCGGCCCGCAGGCTCGGCTCGCTGTCGGGCGGCCAGCGCCAGCGCGCCCTGCTGGCGCAAGGGCTCGCCCAGGAGTCCGGCCTGCTCCTGCTCGACGAACCGGGTTCCGGTCTGGATGCCGAGGCGCGACGCCTGATCTCAGCGGCCCTCGAGAACGCCAAAGCACAAGGGACGACGGTGGTTCAGGTGACCCACGACTTCGCCGAAGCGATGCGCGCGGATCACTGCTTGGTGCTCAACGGCGGAAGGCTGATCGCCGCGGGCGCGCCCGGTGCCGTCCTGACCCCGCGAGTGCTCGAAGAGGTCTGGGGCATCCGGTCGCTGAGCTGACACCACGCGCGGCGCAGGTCTCGTCGGGGCTGCGCCGGATGCCCGCCATGGCGAAAACCGATGCCCTTCGGTCGAAGGGTCCGATGTGGACAGTAACGTCCGAGTTCAGCGGTGCTGCTGTGCGTCGGTGAGACCGATCGGCAGGGTGCCTGCCACGCCCTGCGCGTGCCTGCCGTCGAGGCGTTCCAGGCCGATGCCCCAGCTGCGGGCCAGCCCGGTCAGCGCCTGCGTCGTGTGCTCCAGCGCTTGGAGGTTCGCCGCCGCGATGCGCATCGTCGCCTTCACGCTGGGCTCGGTGTCGGTCGTCGACCGGTGTGCCGTGACGGCGATCGTCACCGCCGCGTGCGGGGCCGCGAGCAGCCGGTGCAATGCCTGCGTCGTGACCGCGGGGGAAAGACCCGACCAGCCTTCGAGTTCGAAGGTCGCCTGCGAGACCGGTCCGGCGTGCCAGAGCCGCCACTGCTCCCGGACGCGGCTGCGGTCGGCCGTGACGTGCGCGAGCGAGGAGATGGCGCCGAGGACCTCGTGCTCGGTAAGTCCTCTGGTGGGCGCGCCGTCGCGGCGGAGCTGGCGCTTCACCCGCCGGACGGCGTTGCCGAGAGCTTGCCGGACTTCCGCGTCCCGATGCACTTCGACCGTGCGCAGGACTTGCAGGGTCAGCCAGACGCGCGGTGCGTGAGCCTGGCTGAACCCCGCGTGGTGCACCACTTGCACGGCGAACGCCGGTGCCTGCTCGCTCAGCGGTGGCAGCATGGTCTCCGGCGGCGGCATCGGTTTCGGGGCGCGTGCGGTCGTTCTCGGTTGCAGCACCGCGGAGATCCCGGCGGTCCGGCTGAGCATCGACACCACGTCGTCGCCGACGTCGTCCACGAGCCACACCGATTCCGGCGAGATCAGGCGCAGCAGCGCGCGCCCGGCCTCGTCCGCGTTCCGCAGATCCCGGTCGCGCTTGCGCAGCAAGTACTTCCAGGACAACGCGAGCCATTCGTACAGCCAGCGGCCGCGGGTGCGGACCGCGGTCAGCGCCAGGACGATCGCGGCTGCCACGACGACCGCGGCGACCGCGGGCCACGGGCGGCCGATGGCCAGCGCGACCGCGATCAGCACGAGCTGCCAGCAGATGACCTGCAGCACGCCGATCCCGCCGAGCGGACGTGCTTGAGCGGGCGTCGTTTCCGGCGGCCCCGCGGCAGGGCGAGCGGGTGGCTTCTGTGCTGGGCCGGCGACCGGGTGCTCCGGTTGCCACGCCGGAATCGGTCGCGGTTGCGGGATCGCCGGTGCGTTGATTCGCACGCCGGCTCGGGTAGCGCCTGGATCGGTCACCGTGCTGCCTCCTCGTGCCTTCCCCAGCCCCAGTGTCCGTAGGGAAAATGAGGATTCGGTGACAGCGGACCGCTCCCGCCCGAAGTTGGCCATTATCATCAAATCTTCATCGACCGCTTGTTAATGTCATCGGGTGACTGACGACACGTCCGGCTCGAAATCCCCGGCCTTGCAGCGGCTTCGCGCCGTCGCGCGCGGCCGCGCGGCGATCGCGCTGCTGGTCGCCGGCTGCGTGGGGCTGGTCGGCCTGGCCGTGACCGGACAGGCGTCGGTTCCGCCCGGCCTGCAGTTCGTCCAGGTCGGCCACTGGGTCTACAACAACGCCTCGCAGTCGGCGTTCCACGTCGACGGATCGACCGGCCAGGTAGACGCGCGGGCGAACGTGCCCGGCGCGGAGCCGGGCAGCCAGGTCGTGCAGGGCGAGCGCTCCGGATACGTCGTCGAGCGGTCGCGGATCACGGAGTTCAGCAAGTCGACGCTGAGCGTCGAGAACAGCGTCGCCCCACCCGCCGCCGAGCGACCGGTCGTGCTGGAGGTCGCGGGCGGCCCGTACCTGGTCTACCGCAACGCGGGCCGGGTGGCGCGCCTCGGCGACCCGACGGCCACCGTCCCGGCGGGCGGCCCGCTGTCCACGCCGGTGGCGACCTCGGACGGAACGGTGTGGCTGCACCGGATCGACACCGGTTCGATCTGCCAGCTGCCGCGCGGCGCCACCCGGCTCGCCTGTCCCGCGGAATTGCCCAAGGGCCACGGCGGCGCGTTGGCCGTCGTCGGCGACCGGGCGGTCGTGATCGACACGACGGCGGACACGCTGCACACCATCAGCGGCGACGGGCTCGGCGGATCCGCCGAGATCGGGCTGAAACTGCCGCCCACGGCGCAGGTCGCCAACAGAGCCGTCGACGGGCGGCTCGCCGTCGTCGACCCGGACCGCAAGCAGCTGCACCTGATCGACACCGCCGGGCTGGAGAAGAACGGCCCGACCGCCCGGCCCGTCTCGGTCGACCTGCCCAGGGACGGCAAGATCGCCGGACCCGTCGCGGCCTCGCACGTCGTCATGGTGGTCGACGAGACCCGGCACGAAGTGCTCACCTACGACAGCAAGGGCCAGCTGAAGAGCTCGAAGAAGCTTCCGGAGAACGGCGAACCGCCGCGACCGGCGCTGGGCGAGGACAACCGGATCTACGTCGACACCTCGGACGGCTCGCGGGTGCTGGTGGTCGACGGCGAGGACGGATCGGCGGCCGAGGTGTCCATCGACGACGCCGCCCGCAACGGGACGGCCGACGAGGCGACCGCCGAGGAGCCCCCGGACTCCGAGCCGCTGGTGCCCGGCGTGCTGTCGGATGTCGTCGCGCCCGCGACGCCGCCCGGCGCGCCCCGCAACGTCAAGGCGGTCGCCGGCGACAGCTCGGCCACGGTGTCCTGGGGCGCCGCCGCGAACAACGGCGCGCGGATCACCAGGTACCGGCTGAGCTGGTCGGGAGGGTCGACCACGGTCGACGGCTCGGCGTCGAGCGCCACCGTGAGCGGGTTGACCAACGGCAGGTCCTACGTGATCACCGTGACCGCGGAGAACTCGGCGGGCCGGGGCTCGGGCGCCAGCGCCAAGGCAGTGGTGCCGGGACGCGCGGCCGAAGCGCCGAAGGTCACCGCGAAGGCGAGCGCCGACGGGCGGGTCTCGGTGACCTGGACCGAGCCAGACCTTCACGGCGCGAACCTGGTGCACTACCTGGTGAGCGCGTCCGGCAAGGGCGAACGCGAGATTTCCGGCCAGAGCACGGAATTCCAGGGGATCACGGGCACCACCACCATCACCGTCCGCGCGGTCACCCGGTACGGTCCGTCCGGTTCTCCCGTGCTCACGGGGAAGCCCGGCAAGCAGAGCGTCACCGTGCCGTCGGGCCCGCCCACCGTGGAGATCACCGGGGTGCGAGGCGAGGGCGGCAACAGGCTGATCGTGAGCGTCAACGCCGACGCCAAGGGCTCGTCGGCCACCTGCGAGGCGCGCTTCATGGGCCTCTTTCCGACCTCTGCGCCCTGCGACGGGCCTTCCGAGATCGCCATCAACAACGTCACCTGGATCGGCAGGGTCAAGATCACTGTCACCATCACGACCCCGCTGGGTCAGGCCACGGACAACTGGACGGGAGAGCCGTGATAGCCGGGCGGATCCAGGGCGTCGTGTTCTGGATCGGGCCGGCTCTGCTGGCGGGTTTGCGTCGAGGAAAGGACGAGGAACTGCTGTGACACCCACCCCCAAGGTCGCCTACGACCTCATCGCCGAGAACGTGCAGGTGGTGATGCGCGGCAAGGAGGACGCCGTCCGGCTCGCGGTGGCCGCCCTGTTCGCCGAGGGGCACCTGCTGATCGAGGACGTGCCCGGGGTCGGGAAGACGACCATGGCGCGGTGCATCGCGGCCAGCATCGGTGGCGGGTGGAGCCGCATCCAGTTCACGCCCGACCTGCTGCCCGGCGACATCACCGGCGTGATGGTGTACCACCAGAACGCCGAGCGGTTCCAGTTCCACCCCGGCGCGATCTTCGCCAACGTGGTGCTGGCGGACGAGATCAACCGGGGCACGCCGAAGACCCAGGCCGCGCTGCTGGAGGTGATGGCCGAGCGCCGGGTGACCGTCGACTCGGTCAGCCAGGACGTGCCCCGGCCGTTCCTCGTCGTGGCCACGCAGAACCCGATCGAGATGGAAGGCACCTACCGGCTGCCCGAGGCGCAGCTGGACCGGTTCCTGATGCGCCTGTCGGTCGGCTACCCGGATCACGACGCCGAGGTGCGCGTGGTGATGGGCGACTGCGCCGGGGTGAGCCCGGACGAGCTGCAGCCGGTGATCGACATCAGCGGCGTGCAGCAGGTGATCGCCGAGGTGCGGAAGTCGCGCCTGGCGCCCGAGATCATCTCCTACGCGGTGCGGCTGGCCGCGTCGAGCCGGACCCATCCGGCGGTCCGCTACGGCGCCAGCCCGCGCGGCAGCATCGCCCTGATCCGGGCGGCCCAGGCGCTCGCCGCCACCCACGGCCGCGACTTCGTGACACCGGACGACGTGAAGGACGTGGCGGTCCCGGTGCTCGCCCACCGCCTCGTGCTCACCCCCGACGCGGAACTGAGCCAGCGGCAGGCGAGCGACGTGGTGGCGGAGCTGCTGGCGGACACCGCCGTGCCGACGGACCCGGCGAGGAGGTAGGGGTGCGGCTCACCCGCCGCGGCATCCTCGTTCTCCTCGGGGCCGCAATGTGTTTCGCCTTCGGCGAGGTGGCCGGGTACCCGCTGTTCCGGGCTCTGGCAGGGGCCGCGGTCGGCGCGGTGCTGGCCGCCGTGGCCACTACCTTCGTCCAGCCGAAGGTGGAGGTCGTCCGCTCCGTCACGCCGGACCGGGTCGAGCGGGGCAAGCCCGCGCTGGCGTCGCTGGTGGTCCGCAACGGCACCACCCGCCGGCACGGCGGTTTCGCCGCGGCCGACCGGGTCGGCACCGAGGTGAACGAGGTGCAGGTCCGCCCGCTCGCGCCCGGCGCGGAGGCCACCTACCACTACGAGCTGCTCACCACGGCGCGCGGCCGGCTCCAGGTCGGCCCGCTCGTGCTGAGCCGGTTCGATCCCTTCGGACTCGCCCACGGCGACCGGACCGCGGGCGGCACCGCGCACCTGTGGGCACATCCGCGCCGGCACCAGGTGCGCCCCGCGCGGGCCGGCTATCCACGGCACCACCACGACGGGCCGATCACCGATCCGCCGCTGCGCGGTTCGGCGGACCTGCGCGCCGTCCGGCCGTACGTGATCGGCGACGAAGTGCGCTTCCTGCACTGGAAAGCGACGGCCCGGACCGGTCAGCTCATGGTGCGCGAGTACGCCGACCCGGCGCAGCTGCGGTTCACGGCGGTGCTCGACACCCGGCCCGCCGCGATGAGCCCGGCCGTTTTCGAGGAAGCCGTCGAGGTGGCGGCCTCGCTGCTGTACGCGTCGGCGTCGGCCGGGCAGCACTGCCGGTTGATCACCTCGCACGGCATCGACACGCCGGTCGACAGCGGCCTGCGGGCGGTCAGGTCGTTGCTGGACGAGTTGTGCCTGGTCGGCCAGGACGCGGCGGCGGATGAGCCGCTGGTGCCGGCCGCGCTCGCCGCAGCGCGACCCGGCGGCATCCTGGTCGTGCTCACCGGGCCGGACGCCGATGTAGCCGCGCACCGCTGGCGGCCGGACGTGCTGGTCCGGCTCGGCGCCCGGCAATCGTCGGCGGGCAACGGGCTGATCGCCGCGTCGGATGCGGCCGACGCCGCGGCGAAGTGGAACGCCTTGCAGGCGGGTCCGGCATGACCGCGCGCAACCGGCTGGCGGTCGCCGGATTGCTCTGTGCCGCTGCGGTTTCCGGGTTCATGTTCGCCCCGGTCTTCGGTTTGGCTCCGCTGATCGTCCCGGTCCTGGTCGTGGTGCTCGTCGGCTACGGCTGCGTGGAAATGGCCGTGAGGTGGCCGAAACTCGTGCCGTGGCGCCCGGTTCTGGTGCTGCTGGGGGCTCTCCTCGGGCTGATCGAGTCGGTCCTGTTCCCGACCACCGTCGTGGGCGTACCCACCGGGGAGACGCTGCGGGTGCTGGAGCGCGGGCTGACCGAGGGCTGGCTGCTCACCCTGCAGTCGACCTGGCCCGCCAGACCGGATGCCGAGCAGCTGTTGTTCGTCCCGCTGGCGGTGCTGCTCGCCGTCGTGCTCGGCCTGGAATTGTTGCTGCGCCTGCGAAAGCCGATGGTGGCGTTGCTGCCGGGCCTGGCCGTGGTCGCGCTCGGCCAGGCGTACCAGGCGCTGACCGGGTTCGCCGCACTGCTGGCGGCGATCGCCTATGCGGTCCCGGCCGGAGTGGTGCTCTGGGCGGAGCGCCCCGGGCGCCCGGGCGCCCGTCCCCGCGGTGGGCTCCAACCGGCGCGCCGGGCATCCAAGGCGCGGATTCTGCTCGTGGTGCCGACGATCGTGGGCGTGGTCGCCGGTTCCGTCCTCATCGGTGGCTTCGATCCGGTCGGCGGCGATCCGTACCGCCTGGCGGACGGCCGCCTGGCGCCGCTGCAGCAGAACCGGCTCAGCAATCCGCTGGACCAGGTCGCGGCGCGGCTGGGCGACCGCGAGCGGGAGGTGTTCCGCTACCGCAGCGATGCACCGGTCGACCGGTGGCGCCTGGTGGTGCTGGACGGTTTCGACGGGACCAACTGGTCGACCGGCGCGGAGCTGCGCCGGATGGGCACCGGCCTCGACGGGGTGCCGGGCGGCACCGAGAGCGCGGCCGATCTGCGGGTGCGGGGCGGGCTCGGGCCGTGGTTGCCGAGCCAGCCGGTTCCGATGGGCGTGACCGGGCTCGCGCCGCTGGTGGACCAGTCCTCGGGCGCACTGCTGGTGGATCCGCCGGTGCCCGCCGGCCAGGAGGTCTCCTACCGGCTGAGCTGGTCGACGCCCCAGATCGACGCGGCGCGACTCGGCGTCGCCCCGGTTGATCCCGACGCGACGGGCGGCCTCGGCGGCCTCGGCGTCGTGCCACCGGAAATCGGGCGGCTGGCCAGGGATTCGGTGCGCGGGCTGCGCCCGACGTTCCAGGCGGCCCTGCAGCTCGACCGGTTCCTCAGCGAGAACTACCAGGTCGCGGTAGGCGAACACCTGCCGACCGGGCACGGCTGGCCGCAGCTGCGGCACTTCCTCCTCGAGAGCAAGCGCGGGACGAGCGAGCAGTTCGCCGCCGCGTACGTGCTCCTGGCGAGGATGAACGGCATCCCGGCCCGGCTGGTCGTCGGGTTCCGCGGCTCGAACAAGACCGAAGGCGACTTCAAGGTGGTGCGCAACGGCGACGTGCTGGCGTGGCCGGAGGTGGCGGTCGAGGGAGTCGGCTGGGTGCCGCTGGACCCGACCGCGACCGCGACCCAGTCCGGCCGGGACCAGTCCGGCCTGGCCATGGCGGCCGCGCAGGCCAAGCAGCAGCTCCCGCCGGAGAACCAGCTGCGCCCGCCTCAACTCCCGCCGGGACAGCAGGAAGATGAGGGCGAACAGGAATCCGGCGCCGCCCCGATGCTGTGGGCAGTGGTGATTCCGGTTGCCGGGGCCCTGCTCCTGCTCGCCTGCTGGCTGATCGGAGTGCCGCTGGCGAAGTCCGTGCGAGCCCGCCGCAGGAGGCGCCTGGCCGGCGCCGATGGCGTGATGGGCGCGTGGGCGGAAGCCCGCGACCGGATCCGAGCCCACGGCGTGCCGTACCGGATCGGGATGACACCGCGAGATCTGGCGGAGTCGGCGGGCTCGATGATCGGGGAGCGAACGGCGGAGCCGGTGGTAAGGCTGGCGAAGGTGCTGGACATGGCGCTGTGGTCAGGAGTCCCGGTGGCGGACGGCCAACCCCGACGAGCCTGGGAAGAGGTCCGAGAGGTCCGGCGAGCCCTAGCGGCCCGCCCACTGTCCACCAGACTGAGAGCGGCACTGGAACTCCGCACACTGCTCCCCACCGGCCGCCAGCAAGACCGATCCTGAGTGATCGGCCGAGAGGTCATCTCGACTTCCGCCAGCTCGTGGCTGCGCGCTGCGCTGCGGTGGCGTGCAGCCACGCCCGCGCTTTCTGGTCAAGGTCGCGGATGTCGTCCCAGCTGTGATCGACCGGGATCGAAACCACCAGTTGGTGGTTCTCGTGCACTGGTCCGGTGTCACCGCGCAGAACGTCGATAGCGGAGTCCCCACGTCCCCAGCGGAAGGTGAAGCCGCCCAGGTACAGCCATTGACACGGGAGCTTTGCCATTCGCTAACTCGCAGACGGTGACAACGGGCGGATCAGAACTGGACGAGCCAGCCCCTCCGGCAAGAAGCACTCATGAGCCGGTTCCTGGATGCAGAACGGTGCTTGCGGGTGTGTTGGCGCTGGAAGCGCCAGAATCGCCCGAAGCGTCCACAGTGGCGGGGCGTGGTACTGGTAAGCCACGGCCTGCGGGTTGAACACCCCAGTGCTGTCCGGCGTGGGCACGCGGTACGCGGTGGCCTGGTTCTGGCTGCGGAGGATGAAGACATCTGCGCAGTCCTGCGGGTGCTGGAACATCGCGGCCATGAGCTGAGGGGCGTGCTCCGGACCCCAGCGGATCAGGGTCCAACCCCGCAAGCGCAACTCGGTGAGCAGCTCCTTCAGCTCAAGCGACAACGGCTCGTTCATCGCAGCCCCCAAGGCACAGGCCACTTCCGCAGGTCCACCCGTTTCCTCTGCTTCCGCATGGCGGCCCACTCGCGCCGGTACTGACGCCTTTCCAGCAAGCGTTTCCACATCGCGTCTCCCGATCTCTGGAAAGACAACCCCGCCTACTGGTCAAGGGAGAGGTGTCTTTCTGTAGTCTTCGGATCACGAGGAGTGACTCGGAAGCTTCTGGGGGTCTACAGGTGTCTTCTGCCGGTGATGAGGTCGGTGCCGAACTTCGGTCCGCGCGGGTTGACGCAGGGATCAGCCTTTCGCAGATGGCGCGGCTCACGAACTACTCCAAGCCCTACCTCGGGCTGATCGAGACTGGTCGGCGGCCGATCACGGTCGATATCGTGGTGGCGTACGAACGCGAACTCGGCCCGTTGGGAGACGACATGCTGCGTCGCCGGGACATCACGCACCCCCGCACCATGAAGGCTGACCGACCGACACTCACCGAGCTGGCCCGTTCGATCGACAGCGGAGACCCCGGAGTGTTGGCGACCGCGCCGTCCAGCCGCGCCGTCGACTTCTTCCTCGCGTCGAAGCTGGGTGAGTCGGGGGCGAACCACCTGCGGGAGTGGGTCCGAACCGGGAAGACGTCGACGCTGCGGGCGAACGCTCTCGCGGTGCTTTCGAAGATGTCGATGCGCGAGGACATCGAGCTCATCGTGGAGTGCTTGGAGACGGACGAGAAGGTCAGGTTCCTGTCCTTGGCGTCCGAGGTGTCCAAGCTGACGCAACACGACTGGGAGACCGCCAAGGCGGTTGCGAAAGACCCGACCACCGCGCCGAATCCCCGGAAGCTGGCAAAGGCCCTGACGAAGGAAACCCTCCTGGACTCCGACGCCGAGTCCCGGTGGTGCGGGGCATACCTGCTCCGGGGACTCGTCCCCGTACTGGGAAGGTAGACCTGGCCCGCGCGTCGGCGAGCTGATCAGCCGAGGGTGCGTTAGTGCTGCAGGGTGTACCTACGTCGGTCGGAAGGTGACGGGATGAGCATTAGGGCAGGTTGGGCAGTTGTCGGTCTCGACGGCTCGTACCAGGGGCTGAACGCGACCCTGGGCACCCCGGAGGACGTCGCGGGGTTCGTCGAGCAACTCTCCGATCCCCAAGCGGACTCGGCCCGGCTGGTGCACAACGGTCGGCCGCTGTGGGACGCGGAAACGAACTTTCCCGATCACGGTGTGTTCGCTGCCGTCGTCGACGGATTCGGGTACCTCAGCTACCAAGACGCCACTCGTGACAAGGCCTACCCCGAGGGAGATCCTACATCGGAGGGCTGCGAGTTCGACGACGACGACTTTCCGCCCGGATCGGGTCTGCCGGTCGAGAAGTTCACCAAGACTCTCGTCGAGTTCCTGCACACCGCCGACCGGCCCGCTTCGGTGACATGGCGCGACCTCTACCCGGAGACGCCGGCTGAGTAACCGAGTCGAGGTTGCCTCGTAGGGGCTCTAGAGGTTGCAGCGGGCGCCCCGGATTGGGATCGGGTCGCTGGTGTAGATGTGCTTTCCTGCCTCCGTCGCCCTCACTTGGAAGCAGTACCTTCGGGTCGGGTCCACCGGTACCACCTTGGTGCGGTCCCGGTTGGCGACCAGGACCATCGTGTCGATGCGCTCGCCCGCCACCACCACCGCGAAGTCGAGGTCGCCGTCCGCTCGCCAGGTCAGCTGGACCTGGTCGCCCCGGTCCTCCGGTGGGGCCACTTCGAGGTTCACGTCCGGCTTCGGGTCGGCCGGCTGCTGCGGCGGGGGAGCGGCGACCGCGGTGGGCGCGGATTCGGCCTGCTCCACCGGTTCGCCCGACCCGATGAACAGCGGCACGGCCGTCAGGCCCAGGACGACCACGCCGGCGCCGATCAGGATGCCGGTGCGCCGCCGGTTGTGCGGGCGCTTGCCGGGTTTCGACTCGCCGCCGAAGGTGTGGACGAGGGTTCGGCCCGGTGTCACCGGTTCGGCCGCAGGCGGAGCGTGTCCGGCGGCCAATGGTGGGACGTGTCCGGAGACCGGCGGTGGAGCGTGTCCGGCGGCCACCGGTGGGGCGTGTCCGGCGGTTGGCGGCTGGTGCTGCGCGACCTCGGCGAAATCGTCGAACTCGGCGGCGGGCTCGTCTTCCTCGTCGTCGGCCTCGCCGGAGTCGTTGCCGGGCTCGATCGCGCCGCTGCCCGTCGCTCGCTGGATCCTGGCGAACAACGTCATCAGCATCGCGGCGTCCTGCGGCCGGTCCGCCGGGTCCTTGGCCAGCAGGCGACCGACCACATCGGACAGTTCGGCCGGCACCCCGGAGGCCCGGATCGGCGGCACCGGTTCCCGCAGCACCTGGAGGATCCGCTCGCCGGGCTGCTGTCCGGTGCGGTGCGGGAACGGCGGCGCGCCCGTCAGCGCGGTGTGCAGGATCGCACCCAGCCCGTACAGGTCGGATGCCGCGGAAATGGTGTCCTCGCGCAGCGTTTCGGGGGCCGTGTAGGCCACCGCGTGCATCGGGTCGCGCGGAAAACGGCGGCGCAGCGCCAATCCGAAGTCGGCGAGGACGAATTCGCCGGACCGGCGGTACAGCACGTTGTGCGGCGTCACACCGCCGTGCAGGATGTCCGCCCGGTGCGCCGCGGCGAGCGCGGTGGCGATCGCCGACCCGATGGCGAGCACGTCGCGCAGCGACAGCGCGACGCCGGAGTCGAACAACCCGGCCACCGAGCCCCGGCACAGCTCCATCCGCACGCCGGAGCGCCCGTCGCGGTGCTTGATCACGGCGTCGACGGGCAGGATCGGCCGCACCTCCCGCAGTGCGTCGAGCGCCTTGCGCTCGCGGTCCAGCCACGCCGTGGTGTCGGCGTCGAAACCGTCGGCGAACATCTTGATCGCGACCGCGCGGCCATCATCGACCAGCCGGCCCGCGTAGACCTTGGCGGTCGGACCTTCGGCGAGCAGCCTCAGGTCGCCCACCGCGCCGCTGCTCTCGATGCTCATGCGCCCATTCTCCAGGAGTGCGGCCGGTCTTCGGCGAAAGTCGCGCAACGCGGCAGGTTCCTGCCTTCGCCACCCGCGATCGCCCGCCGCGGTCGAAGCTTTCGAGCATGCAGACTACCGGCCTGGTCAGAGTGACCATCGCCGCTCCGCGGCGGCGAATCGACATGGCGTTGCCCGAGCACGCGGCCGTCGCCGAGCTCCTCCCAGGCCTGCTGGCGCGCGCGGGCGAAGGCCTGGCCGACGACGGCGTCACCGGCGGCGGCTGGCAGCTGCGCAGGGTCGACGGGACGGCGTTCGACCTGGACCGGACGCTCGGCTCGCACCGGGTGCGGGACGGGGAGGTGCTGCACCTGGCGCCGCGCCGGATCAGCTGGCCGGAGCTGGAGTACGACGACCTGGTGGACGCGATCGCCACCGGCTCCGGACACACCGGCAGGGCGTGGGGGCCGCGGCACACCCGGGTGGCGGGACTGGCGGCCGGTGCAGCGGCAGTGCTGCTCGGCCTGGTCGCCGTGTTGCGCGCGGGCCCGCCGTGGACATCGCCCGCGTTGTGGGCGTTGGGCACGGCCGTGTTGCTGCTCGCGGCGGGCGTGGTGTTGGCCCGCGCAGTCGGTGATGCCGATGCCGGGGCGGTGCTGGCGGGGGTCGCGCTGCCGTTCGCCTTCGCCGGTGGGGGATTGCTGCTGGCCGGGCGGAAGCCGGTGACCGAGCTGTCGGCGGGCCACCTGATGCTCGCCGGTGCGTTGCTGCTGCTGGCGGGCCTGGTGGGTTACCTCGGCGTGACCGCGGCCCAGTCCCTGTTCGCGGGGGCGGTCACCGTCGGCCTGCTCGGAGTGCTCGCCGGCTGGCTGGCCACGATCGACGGGTTGGCGGGCTACCAAGTCGCGGCCGTGGTCGGGGGCGGGCTGCTGGCACTGTCCACAGTGTTCGCTCCCCTGGCGTTGCGGCTCGGCAGGGTGCCGATGCCGGTGTTGCCGCGATCGACGGCGGATCTGGTGCGCGACGACCCGCCGCCGCCCCTCGAACTGGTCCACGCCGCGGTGGCCAGGGCGGACGGGGTGCTCACCGGGATGCTGACCGGGGCGTCGGTCGTGGTGATGTGCTGCCTGGTGGTGCTGGTCGGCCGCGCCGATGCGAGCTCGGTGGTGATGACCGCGGTGCTCGCCGTCGGATTCCTGCTGCGCGCGCGGCTCTACCCGATCCTGCGGCAACGGGTGCCGTTGCTGGTCACCGGGATGTTCGGCGTCGGCTGCCTGGTTGTCGGCCCGGGCATGACGGCGGCGGGGCTGGTGTTCGCCGGGCCGCTGCTGCTGGTCGTGGCCGCCGCGGTGATCGCGGCCGGCATCCTGCTCAGCACCCGCGCCGCGAACCCCTACCTGGGCCGGTTCGCCGAGTACTCCGAGATCCTGGTGATGGTCGCGATCGTCCCGGTGGTGTGCGCCGTGCTCGGCCTGTACGGCTACGTCCGCGGGCTGGGGGGCTGAGCGCATGGCGTCGAAGCGAGACCAGCTGCAGGCGTACCAGTTCCTCGTCCAGCGGGCGATTTCCGCCCTGGTCACCAGGGAAACCGATCCGGAGCAGCCGCCGTTCCGCAGGCCGACGGGCGCGGTGCTCGCGAGCATCGCGCTGGCCATCGTGTCGCTGGCCTGCGTCGGCGTGTACGGGATGATCGTGCCGGGCGGCAACAACGCCTGGCGCAAGGACGCCGCGGTGATCGTGGAGAAGGAGACCGGCACCCGGTACGTCTACCTGAACGACCGGCTGTACCCGGTCGCCAACTACGCGTCCGCGCTGCTGCTCCTCGGCGATCACCGCGCCACGCAGCAGGTTTCCCGGAATTCCCTCGCCGACGTGCCCCGTGGGCCCCGCATCGGCATCCCGGGCGCGCCCGACGCGCTGCCGGGCCCGGACCGGCTGCTGACCGGCTCCTGGTCGCTGTGCTCGGTGCCGGCCAGCGACGTGGCGGGCAGCAGGATCGAGGAGTCGGTGCTGCTGGCCGGTGCCGAACCGGGCGGTGGCGCCGGGCTGGGCGACCAGGCGTTGCTGGTGGAGCTCGCGCCAACGGGGGAGCGCTACCTGATCTGGCGCGGCCGGCGGCACCAGATCAACGCTTACGACGCGGTCGTCGGCACCGGTCTCGCGCTGACTTCCGATCCGTGGGCGAGAGTGGGGCAGGCGTGGCTGGACGTGCTGCCCGAAGGCGCCCCGATCGAGCCGCTCGCGGTGGCGCAGGCCGGTGAGCCGTCCGCGGCGGTGCCGGGGCGAAGCGACATCCGGATCGGGATGCTGCTGGTGGTGCAGACCTCGGGCGGCGGGCAGCAGTACTACCTGGCGGAGCGGGACGCGCTGCGCCCGATCACCCAGCTGCAGCACGACATCCAGCTCGCGGACGCGCAGACGATGCTCGCCGCCTATCCCGGCGGGGAGCCGAAGGCGGTTCAGCTGGCGCCGTCACTGGCGGCCACGGCGCGGCGGCTCGATCCGGTCGTGGCGGCCGCGGGCTCGGCGCCCGCCACGCGACCGGCGGTCGCTCGGCTGCGGGACCGGGAAGCCACGGTGTGCGCCACCTTCGGCCAGGGCGGGGTGCCCCTGCTGGTGGTCGATCCGGTGCTGCCGCCGGCTGATCCGATGACGGCGACCACGCGCCGGAGCCCGAACGGAACGCCGCTGGCCGACCGGGTGCACGTGCCGCCGGGGTGGGCCGCGGTGGTCGAGGCGATGCCGTCGGAGCAGGCCCCGGCGGGCACGCTGACCGTGGTCACGGACATGGGACGCCGCTACCCGCTGGCGACACCGGAGGTGCTGCGGATGCTCGGCTACGCCTCGGCCCGCCCGGTGCGGCTACCCGCGGGCCTGGTGGCCCGCCTGCCGGAAGGCCCCGCCCTGGACCCCAACGCCGCCATGCGACAGGCCCCGGCCGGATGACACCCGAGCCGGGAAGCGTCCGGTCAGCGGCAACGCTGGCCGGACTGCGGACGTAACGGCCGTGAGCCCGTCGGGGTGCTCTGGATGTGCTGGCGCGGGGGTGCTGTACGGGCGCTCGTGTCGATGGAGTGGCGAAGCCGCTTGTGGCCGTGGGTTCGGATGGCGTTTTCGCGCGAAAACGGCGCCCGGTAGGCGTGGCGAACGCCGTTTTCGCGCGAAAACGGCGCAGAACGATCCCAGTTTCGAGGAAAAGCGCTGGCGGCGGGCCTTATAGTGTCGGCGGCATGGCTTGGCCCGGACCGGGAGGAGCCCCGGTGCGCAACTGAGTGGAGACGCTCGTCGACGGCTCTGGCTCATCCAGGCGGCGGGCCTGCCGGTCGCGCTCGATCTCCTGACCCACTCCCGTTCCCGACGCGGCGGTTCCGCAACGCGTGCTGCGTTGCGGTGTTCTCGCGCCCAACGGCGCGCCCTCATCCATGATGAACCTGACCGGGGTGGGGGGATTCTCCATCTGGGTGGTCCTGTACGCGCGCGAGCACCTCGGTCTGTTCGCAATTGGTTTCGGCCTCTTCATCGCCGCCGGCGCCTTCGGTGGCATCGCGGGTTCGAGGGCCTACGGATTCCTGGAACGGTGGCTCGGCATGGTCTTCATCCTGCGCGCGGGCCTGATCGTGGAGGCGCTCACCTATGCCGCGCTCGCCCTGGTCACCAACCCTTGGGCCGCCGCAGCGGTGATGGCGTTCTTCGGCGTGCACGCCGTCGTGTGGGGCACGGCCGCGACCACCGCGCGGCAGCGGCTCGCCCCGCCGCACCTGCTCGGCAGGGTCACCAGTGCTTACCGGCTCGCCGACCTCGGCGGGGCAGCACTGGGCGCCCTTGCCGGTGGCCTCCTGGCGCGGACCTTCGGCCTGCTCATGCGGTTCTAGGTCGCTGCCACGGCCGTGGCGCTGCTTTCGATGCCGACGTGGTCCGCGCTGCGGCACACGGCTCGCCACTTCGACGGATCCGGCTCACGCCCGTGATCCACCGGGGTGTCGTCTCGGATGGGCGCCGGGCAAGCTCGTCCCAACGCCGCCTGGCGCCCGGGACTGGCGGCGATTTCGCGCGAAATCGCCGACCAACCCTCACGGGGAGCGGCGATTTCGCGCGAAGTCGACCTCCTGCGCTCCAGGCGACGACTCACATGTGCCCGCGCGACAAGAACGGTCGCCGTGTTCCGTTGGTTACGAGGTCTGGTGCGTGTTGGGGATCTCCACCGGTGGGACGGTCATCTGCGCCTGGTGGGTGGATTCACCTGCCACAGATCGTCGTCGGGCAGCCGGGCCGGGCCTGCTTCGCGGGTGCGTTGGCCGCTCGTCCGGTGGAAGGCGGCGTCGCCGCCGGAGCGGCCGCGCAGGCTCTCCGGCACACCGTCGGTTCCGGTCGGCTTGCGCTTGGTCTCGGTACGACCGGCGGACTGCTCGGCGGAGCCCGGCCGCAGCGTGCCCGCCGCGCCCTGGCCTGCGGACGGCGGGAGCATCGGCGGCGGCATCGCGCCCGCGACCGGTTTCGTCCCAGCCGCGGCGGCGGTTCCCGGTTTCACCTCGGCGGCCAGGCTGGGCGCCCGCTTGCCCGCTACCGGCTTCGCCAGCGGCATCATGCCCGCGCCGCCCGCCGCGCCCGCCCAGCCGAGCCCGCCCGACGGCACCGGCGGGCCGGACACCGATGGCAGCCCGGCACCGAGGTGCGCGTTCGGGACCGGGCCGGTCACGGGCGTCGCCCCGGCCAGCGACGGCCCGGTCGCGCCGGAGACGTCCGGTGCGGTCGCGCCGTCGGTCATCGACGACGCCAGGTTCTGCAGTTCTGACAGGACGTCCATCCCGGCGTTCGCCGCCTTGAGGAACTCGCCCGGGGAGCCTTCGACAACGGGGAGGCCGCCCTTCGGCGCGGGCAGCACGTCGCCCGGCGACTGGAGCCCGGAGGCCGCGACCACCTTGAGCATCGACATGTCGAACTGCGCGCCCAGGGCCGACATCCGCGCGCCGGCCGCCTGCTGGAACGCCGGGGCCATCCCCATGGTGAGCGGGTTGGACATGGCGAGCATGTAGGACTCGTAGAGGCCGGTCACGGTCCCGAGCGCCTCCGGGATCGCGCCGGCCAGCGTGGTCAGCGTCTCGACCGGCTGGGCCGCGTCGATCCGGTCCGCCCACATGGTCAGCTCGGCCAGCGACCGCTGGACCTTCTCCTCGTGCGCCCGTCCGGCGTCATCCTTCCACTGTGGAGTGAGCTCGCCCGCGCGGGTGTGCAGCTCCACCCTGGCTTCTTCGATCCAGGCGCGGACCTCGGTCCACATCCGCGCCGCGTCGGTGAGGACGGCGACGTTGGCCTGCTCGGCGGTGATCATCGCCATGTGCGCCTCGATGGGCAGCAGGTTGTAGGGGATTGCCATGGTGCCCTCCTCAGGCGGCGCTGGTCGGGGAGGCGGTTCCGGTCTCGTCACCGGGCTTCGCGGCGGGTTGCTGGCCGAACGTCCCGCCCGCCTTCTTCAGCAGGCCGAGACCCTTGTTCGCGAGCTTCAGGGCCGAGGCGGTCAGCGTGAGCGCGCTGGTCACGTCGGCGGCGCTGTAGGTCGCCGCGGCCGCCTTGACCTTCGCGGAGTCGGTCACCAGGTCCTCGGTCACCTTCGTCAGGTACGTGGCCATGGCCGCCGTGGCGGCCTTGTCCAGCACGGACATCGCGATCCCCTCGAACAGGCCGGACAGGTTCGGCGGCGTCCCCAGCCGCGTGAGCGACGGCGGCATCGGGGGAGCGGTGAGCCGGCTGGAGAACGCGCTCATCGCCTCGGTGTTGCCGTTGACCTCTGCTGCGGGCATACGCCCCTCCTCGATGTCCCGCGCGGTGTCGCGCATTTGCGGTTCTGGTCGATCCGGTTCGGCCGCCCGGCATTTCCGCTGGATTGCCACGGGTTTTCGCGCATCGCCCGCCCCCTGTTCAGCGAAGCACGGCGGCCGGTCGCGGTGGGGGCCGCGACAGCAACCGGCCATCCGGCTACGCGCCCGGCGGCAGCCAGGCGATCTGGACCTGGTCCTTCTGCCCGCGGCGGTCGACCAGCCAGCCGCGGCCCGGCGGCAGCACCTGGGCGCGCATGCCGCCCAGCAGCGGGCCCTCGTCCCGGTCGCCGGACATCATCAGGCCGGGCGTGCCGACTTCCCGCAGCCGGGCCAGGAACGGCTCGAACAGCCCGCGCCCGGCCCCGCCGGAGCGGCGCGCAAGCACGACGTGCAGGCCGATGTCGGTGCCCTGCGCCGCCAGCGGCAGCAGCGACATCAGCGGGTGTTCCTGGTGCGTGGCCACCATGTCGTAGTCGTCGACGAGCACGAAGATCTCCGGTCCCTGCCACCAGTTCCGGGCGCGCAGCTGCTCCGGCGTGATGTCCTGCCCCGGCAGCCGCTTGGTCAGCTCGGCGGCCACCTCCGCCAGCAGGCCGCGGCTGTGCGCGTCGTTGGTGCCGGTGCCGAGCAGGTGCTCGTCGCCGATCTCGCCGAGCAGCCCGCGGCGGTGGTCGACGAGCACGATCCGCGCCTCGCTCGGCGAGTACGCCTGGCAGATCCGCCGGGCCAGCACCCGCAGGAACGAGGTCTTGCCGGATTCGGTGTCGGCCAGCAGGAAGAAGTGCGGGTCGGCGGTGAAGTCCAGCCGCATCGGGGAGAGGTCGCGCTCGTGGATGCCGACCGCGAGCCCCGCCGCGTCCCCGGTGAGCTCATCTGTCGCGGGCAACTCGGTGTAGGGCAGCACGCCCGGCAGCAGCCGCACCGGCGGCGCGGGCTCGCCCGGCCAGGCCGCGCCGACCGCCTCGACCAGCGCGCCGATGCCGCCGGCCAGATCGCCGGCGCTGCTCGCCCCGTCGATCCTGGGCAGCGCCACCAGCATCTGGTGCCCGCTCATCGCGAGGCCCCGTCCGGGCGAGTCGGCGGGCACGCTCATCGCGGCGCGCCGGTCGACGATCGAGTCGATCGGGTCGCCGATCTTCAGCTCAAGCCTGCTGGCGAACAGGTCCCGGACGTTCATCCGCAGCTCGAAGGAGCGGGCGCAGGACGCCACCACGTGCACGCCGTAGGACAGGCCGCGGGCGGCGATGTCGCCGACGACCTCCTCCAGGTCGCTGAAGTCGTTGCGCAGCGTCTGCCAGCCGTCGATCACCAGGAAGACGTCGCCGTGCGGGCGGTCGGCGAACCGGCCCTCGGCGCGCAGCCTGCGGTAGGTGGCGATGCCGTCGATCTGGTGCTCGGCGAACATCCGCTCGCGCTGGGCGAGCAGCGTCGCCACCTCGGCGACGGTGCGCCGGACCGCGCCGGTGTCCAGGCGTCCCGACACGCCACCGACGTGTGGCAGGCCGACGATCGAGCCGAGCGTGCCGCCACCGAAATCCAGGCAGTAGAACTGGACTTCGCGCGGGGTGTGGGTGAGTGCGAGGCTGGTGATCAGGGTGCGCAGTGCGGTGCTCTTGCCGGTCTGCGGGGCCCCGAGCACCAGCAGGTGCCCGGCGGCGCCGGACAGGTCGAGCTCCAGCGGGTCGCGCCGCTGCTCCAGCGGCCGGTCGACGATGCCGAGCACCGGGCGGAGCGTGCCCGCCGGGGCGGCGGTCAACCCGCGCACCGGATCGGCGGTCAGCGGCGGCAGCACGGCGTCCAGCGACGGCGAGTCGGACAGCGGCGGCAGCCACACCTGGTGCGCCGGCGTGCCCCGGCCCTGCAGCCGGTCCACCATGACGTCCAGCAGCGTTTCGCCGACGGCGGTCTCCTCGTCGGCCTCCGGCTCCTCCGGCACATCGTCGAGAGTGGGCTCCGGGGCGAGGTACGTGGTCGTGTACTCGTGCAGCGCCAGCCGTTCGCCGAAGGCGGCGGCCACGCCTGTTCCCGCTGTGCTCTGGTAGACGCCGGAGACGTAGGCGGAGCGGAACCGGTCCATCGGCTCGGTGCCGACCTTGAGGAATCCGTGCCCGGGGGCCCGCGGCAACCGGAAGGCGTCCGGCACGCCGAGCACCGCCCGGCTCTCCATCTCGGAGAAGGTGCGCAGCCCGATCCGGTAGGACAGGTGGGTTTCCAGGCCGCGCAACCGGCCCTCGTCCAGCCGCTGCGAGGCGAGCAGGAGGTGCACGCCGAGCGAGCGGCCGACCCGTCCTATTTGGACGAACAGGTCGATGAACTCCGGTTTGGCGGACAGCAGTTCGGAGAACTCGTCGCAGATGACCAGCAGCGTCGGCACCTCGGGCAGCGGGGCTCCGGCGGCGCGGGCCTTCTCGTAGTCGCGCAGGGAAGCGAAGTCGCCCGCCGCGCGCAACAGCTCCTGGCGGCGGATCAGCTCGCCGTTGATCGCGTCGGTCATCCGGTCGACCAGGTGCAGTTCGTCGGCGAGGTTGGTGATCACCGCGCTGGTGTGCGGCAACGCGTCCAGCCGGGTGAAGGTGGCGCCGCCCTTGAAGTCGACCAGCGCGAAGTTCAGCGAGTTCGGCGGGTGGGTGACCGCCAGCGCCAGCACGAGGGTGCGCAGCAGCTCCGACTTGCCGGAGCCGGTCGCGCCGACCAGCAGGCCGTGCGGGCCCATGCCGTCCTGGGCCGACTCCTTCAGGTCGATCTCGATCGGAACGCCGTCGGCCCGGATGCCGAACTTCACCCGCAGCCGGTCCCGGTTCGGCCGCGGCGCCCAGGTCTCGGCCGGGTCGAGCTCGTACGGGTCGCCCAGCTCCAGCAGGTCGGCCAGGCCCAGCTCGTTGGTCATCGGCTCACCGCCGCGCACGCCGGCGGTCAGCCGCAGCGGGGCCAGCTGCCGGGCCAGGCCCTCGGCCGCGGCGGCGCCGAGCGAGTCCGCCCGGCCGACCAGGGCGGCGCCGTCCATCGTCTCGCTGCCCAGCTCGCCGTCGGCGGCCACGTCCAGCACCACCGCGCTCCGGTCCAGCGCCCGCGGCGGCGCGGTGGTCAGGTCCACCACGGTCACGCCTTCCACGCCGCCGCCGGTCATCAGGTGATCGGAACCGGCGACGGAGCCGCCGTCGAGCACCACCACCAGGTGCGGGCCCGGAATGCCCGCCCCGGCCTCCGGGTCGAAGCGCGGCCGCTTGGCGAGCTCCTCCTCCAGCATCGATTCCAGCGCCGGAATCTCCTGGGCCACCAAGCGGACCGGCCCGACCGCGTCGGTGTGCTCCGGGTGCAGCGCGTGCGGCAGCCACTTGATCCAGTCCCAGTCCGGGCGGCGGTCCTCGCCCACGCACACCGCGATCCGCAGGTCGTCCGGCGAGTGCGAGGTGGCCAGCTGCGCGAGCATCGCGCGCAGCGCGCCCAGCGCCGCAGCGCGGTCGCCGCGCAGGTAGATCCGGCTGAAACCGTTGACCGCGATCGCGACCGGCAACCGGTCCACTGTGGAGTAGGTGGTGAGGAACCTGCGCAGCGCCAGCGCGGACAGCGGTTCGAGTTCCTCCAGCGGTTTGGTGTCGGGCGCGACCAGCGTGACGGTCGGGCGTTGCGCGCCGCTGCCGATCCGGGCGACGCCGAAATCCGGGTCGTCCTTGCGCCGCTCCCACAACCGGTAGCTCGCCGCCACCGACCACAGCGAGGCGGGATCCGGGTGCAGGTACTCCATCGCCGCGCGCTGCCCGCGCACCGACCGCCGGAACCGCTGCCGGTGCTGGGCGAGGTGCCGCAGGTACTTGCGCCGGGCGTGGCCCATCTCGCGCTTGCTCGGGCCGCCGCTCTGCAGGAAGCCCATGACGACCATGCCGAGCATCGCCACGCCCATCAGCCCGTACATGACGAAGCGGATGGAACCGCCCATCGATCCGGAGAACATCAGCATCATGCCCGCCGTCATCGCCACCATGGGCAGGACCATGAACACCTGCGTCCACTGCCGGGCGGGCGGCGGCGGGATCTCCGGCGGAGCCTGCAGCACCAGCTCACCGGCGGGCATCTCCGGCGCCGGTCTGCGGGCCGGCCTCTTCACCACGACTGTCGCCATGCCCGAGATGGTTCGCGATCGGCGGCGGTGGGCGCGGGCGATGGCAGGAACGTGCCGCGCCGGGGCGCGACCCCGGTTCCGCGCTCTAGCTTCGGCATCGGAACCGCACGCCGAGCAGAGGAGGGGTGGATGGTTTCCAACCAGGCCCACATCGATTACGGGGCGATGCAGCACCTGGTCTCCCTGACCGAGAGCAGCCAGCGCGACCAGAACGGCGCGAGCGTGGCCCACAGCCAGCGCAACAGCGAGACGGTCCAGGGTGGACTGCTGGGGTCGCCGCAGGTCGCGGCGTTCTCGGTCGGCCAGAACCGCGACGACCAGTGGCGGAAAGTCGCGGACCACAACCAGCTCCTGGTCGACAACAACAACCAGTTGCTCTCCACGTACCAGGGCGGCCAGGACGCCGCCCAGAGCGTGCTCGCCGCGCCGGACTACGGCACCGCGAGCGTCATCAACCCGACCTGAAGGGAGTAGCGAATGTCGACCGGCGGCGAATTCAAGATCGTCTTCGACATGATGGGCACGGCGATGTCCGATGCCCAGAAGACGGCGGCCCAGATCGGAGACTACTTCGACGGGCAGGTCCAGCAAGCGATGAACATCAACCACTTCGACGAGGCCCACCAGCAGATGTCGCAGTCCTACCAGCTGCGCCAGAAGGAAACCGGGTACTGGCAGGAGGGGCTGAACTCGGAGGGCAATGCCTACGGCAACGTCGGCGACATCGGCAACCAGACCCTGCGGCAAGCCATCAACATCGTCACCAACATCTAGCAGACATTTCGTCATCACCGGATGCCCGGCGCGACACCGCGCCGGGCATCCGGTGTTCGCGGCGGGAAGCGCCGCGTCCCAATTTCCCTGCGCATTAACAGTTTTCGGGACTCTGCGGTTTTAGCCCGTTCAGAGGCGTGCCGCGAACGGCCCCGCCGCTACTCTCATCGCATTCACGGCAGTGAAGTCTTGTCTGTTCGCTTTCAATGAAGGGCGTTCGCCATGTTCGCTGCTCTTTCTGCTGCCGCTTTGACGGCTTTGACCATGCTCTCCCCGGCGGGCTACCACGACGACGTTCCGCCGCCGACCGGCAAGATCACCATCGATGTCGCGACGGTGAACGGATCGGGCTGCCCGGCGGGAACCGCCGCGGTCGCGGTGTCCCCGGACAACACCTCGTTCACCGTGAGCTACAGCGATTACCTGGCCAAGGTGGGCCCGGACGCGGATCCCACCGCATTCCGCAAGAACTGCCAGCTCAACCTGATCGTCAGCATCCCGCAGGGATTCACCTACGGCATCGCCAGCGCCGACTACCGCGGTTTCGCCCACCTCGAACCGGGCGCGACCGGATTGGAGAAGGCGAGCTACTACTTCCAGGGAATGTCGGAAACGGGCCGCTTCCAGACGCCGTTCTCCGGCCCGCTGAGCGACAACTGGCAGGTGACCGACTCCACCGAGATCGGCGCGATCGTCTACAAGCCGTGCGGTGAACAGCGCAATTTCAACATCAACACCGAATTGCGGGTGGACGCCGGCACCTCGGACCCGTCGAAGACGAGCTTCATGTCGATGGACTCCACCGACGGGAACATCGACACGACCTACCAGTTCGAGTGGAAGGAATGCTCGTAGGAGTGGTAGCAGAATGGCTTGCGTGGCGGTGCGGGTGGCGGCCCCCCTGCGGGAGTTACAGCGTCCGCCTGGACTGCGGGAGCCGTGACTTATTGATGGGTAACTCAAATGTGGCGTGGTCGTTGGTTATGGTGTGAAGGTGACGGTGGTTGATGTCAAGCGGCTTTCGCCTGCCTCGCAAGAGGATTTGCGGCGGCGGGTGGTCGCGGCGGTCGAGTCCGGGCGGACGCAGGCGGAGGTCGCGGAGACCTTCGGTGTGGGGCTGCGGTCGGTGTCGCGTCGGGTGAATGCGTTTCACCGTGCCGGAAACCGGGCCTTGGACGCGCGGAAACGTGGCCGGCGTCCCGAGGAGCAGAAGGCGCTGACCGCACGGCAGCAGGCCCGGGTGAAGCGGGCGGTGGTAGGCAAGTTTCCCG
>NZ_FNOK01000084.1 GCF_900106995.1 Saccharopolyspora shandongensis | reverse complement strand
CCACCACCGCACAACGCCGCCGCACCAACACCGCCACCACGACGCCTGAGCTCCAACGCCAAGTGCAACACCAACCGCGCACCCGACATCCCGATCGGATGCCCCAACGCGATCGCACCACCGTTGACGTTCACCCGCTCCTCATCAACACCCAACGCACGCATCGACGCGATCCCCACCGCCGCGAACGCCTCATTGATCTCCACCAGATCCAGATCCGCGACCTCGACCCGCTCCCGCGCACACGCGGCCCGGATCGCATTCGACGGCTGCTCATGCAAACTCGCATCCGGCCCCGCGACCACACCATGCGCACCGACCTCGGCAAGCCACGACAACCCCAGCTCCTCAGCCCTGGCCTTGCTCATCACCACGACCGCCGCCGCACCATCGGAAATCTGCGACGCCGACCCCGCCGTGATCGTCCCATCCGATGCGAACGCCGGACGCAGCCTCGCCAGCCCCTCCACCGTGGTGTCCGCGCGAATGCCCTCATCGGCGTCCACGACCAGCGGGGCGCCCTTGCGCCGCGGCACCTCCACCGGCGCGATCTCCTCCGCGAACACACCCCGCTGGGCGGCAGCCGCCGCACGCCGATGAGACCGCGCCGCGAACGCGTCCTGCTCCTCGCGGGTCAACCCATACCGCGCGTTGTGCTTCTCCGTCGACAACCCCATCGCGACCTGATCGAACGCACAGAACAAACCATCATGCGACATGTGATCCAACATCGACACATCACCGAACTTGAAACCCTCACGCGACCCCGTCAGCAAATGCGGCGCCTGCGTCATCGACTCCTGACCACCCGCGACCACCACATCGAACTCACCCGCCCGGATCAACTGATCCGCCAACGCGATCGCATCCAGCCCCGACAAACACACCTTGTTGATCGTCAACGCCGGCACATCCATCGGAATGCCCGCCGCCACCGCAGCCTGCCGCGCCGGAATCTGCCCCGCACCCGCCGTCAGCACCTGACCCATGATCGTGTACTCGACCTGATCAGGCCGCACCCCAGCCCGCTCCAACGCAGCCCGAATCGCGAACCCACCCAACTCCGCACCCGAAAACCCCTTCAGCGAGCCCAGCAACCGCCCCATCGGAGTACGAGCCCCCGCCACGATCACAGAACTGCCCACCACTGCCTCCCGGTGCGTCTTCGTCGGTCGCCACGGCATCGATGCGCCGCAGCACCATGATGGCCCCGCGGGCGCTTCCGGACCATACCCGCGATGACACCCGGTGCCACCTGTGACGACTGCCATAACCAGGCGCTACGGACGGCAGGAAGGTTCCCTTCCTCGCACCCTTCACCGGCTCCGGTGACAGGAAAGTTCCCATGCTCCCAACGCCGCACGCCCCGGCGATCCGGCCGCCGGATGACAGGAAGGTTCCCTTCCTCGCAAGCCCTGCCGGCCACGCCCGGCCGCAGGTGGAAGGCCGGGCGTGACAGGAAGGTTCCCCTGCTCTCAGCAGTTGCCGGTGCCGGTGGTGGTGTCGCAGAGGCTGGTTTCGGCTGCCCAGGACAGCTTGGTGCGGGCGTTCACGCCGAGTTCCCGGGACGCCGACACGTCGGTGCCCGCGCCGGAGTCGGCCTTCAGCCAGTACCGCACCTCGTAGCCCTTGCCGCCCTTGGCGTAGGTGAAGACGTAGAACGGCGCCGGGACCGGGGCCGGCCCGAAGTCGGGGGCGGTCCAGGCCTTTTCGCCTTCCGCCTCGCCCGGGTCGACGTACAGGCAGTCGTACTTGGTGCCCTCGTAGGTGCAGGCGCGCGGCTGCGCCCCGCCGTACCTGGTGACGCTGGCGTCCTTGGTGACGCCGTCGGATTCCAGCCGCTGGTAGATCGTTTCGCAGGCGCCCGCGTCGCAGGCGTGCCAGTCCTTCCACGCGATGGCTCGGGCGCGCGCGGTGGACGATCCGCCGTTGATCGCGCCGCAGAACTTGCCGACCATGTACGGCACCATCTTCTGCGCGGCGCCGACCGAGTCGATGGCGGTCGCCGCGGTCTCCTTGGCGCCGAGCCCGGCCGAGTCGAGCTGCCAGATGCCGACGCCCGGGTTGAAGAACAGGCCCTTGGCGCGCTGTTCGGGGTCGGCGAGGGAGGTCTGGTCGTCGTAGCGGGACAGGGTCATCGGCGACGGCGCCTTGCCTGATCCCGCCACCTCGGGCCACGTCGTGGACAGCGCCAGGTTGGTCGCGGCTTCGGCGCTGATCGTGCAGTTGGCCGCCCCGGCCGCCTCCTTGGCCGCGGCGCTCACCGCTTCGTGCGGTTCGGTGCCGAACACCAGCGGCCCGGGCGCGACCCAGGCCCGGTCCCGGCGCAGTTGGGCCGCGTTCGGGTTGTCGCCGCCTCCGCCGCTGGTCACGCCGTCGCCGCCGGCGGCCAGCGCGGCGGGTACGCCTAGCCCGATGGTGACTGCGAGCACTGCCGTCAGGATCGCGAGCCCGCGCACCGGCCCACGTTGCTTTCTCGCCATCCTTGCCCCTTCCAGGTGAATCAGCCACATGCTCGTGCGTAGCAAGGTCACCCGACTCCGCTCGTTGGGGCAATTCGATCTTCCGGATTTGCCGGTATTCCCGGAAAATGTGGTCGCGAGTTACGCTGCGGGCATGCGAGCGGACTTAACCGGCCTGGTCACGGCCGTGGATCACGTGGGCATCGCGGTGGCCGATCTGGACGCGGCCATCGCCTTCCAGCGGGACACCTTCGGGCTAGAGGTCGCGCACACCGAGGTGAACGAGGAACAGGGCGTGCGCGAAGCGATGATGCGGGCGCCCGGAGACGCCACGGGCGTGACGCAGATTCAGCTCATCGCGCCACTGCGCGACGATTCGGCGATCGCGAAGTTCCTGGACCGCAACGGCCCCGGCCTGCAGCAACTCGCCTACCGGGTGACGGACATCGATGCGGCCATGGCGGCGATCCGCGCCAAGGGATTGCGGCTGCTCTACGAGGAACCGCGCCACGGCACGGCGAACAGCCGCATCAACTTCGTGCACCCCAAGGACGCCGGCGGCGTCCTCGTCGAACTCGTCGAACCAGCCGAAGTCCACTGAGGACACCGTCCGGGTCGTGAGTGCTTTGTGCCGCCATAGCAGCACAAAACACTCACGACCTGATCACGACGGGAGAAGCAGCATCCGGTGTTCGGCGATCTCCTCGACCGCTTCGCGGCTGTAGGCGAGCGGGAAGTACTCGCCGGTGCGCCAGGATTCGGCCAGGTCCCGGTAGTGCGGGTCGTCCGGGTTCCCGGACTGGCCGGGCGTGTTGACCGCGACCGAGGAATCCCAGTCGCCCACGTCGAGGACCATCCGGAACGACGGGCCGTTGGTCTGCCGGAAGTCGTTCGTCCGGTACGACGACTGGTTCACGGTGTCCGGGGAGCCGCCGCGCGGCAGCGGGCCGACGTCGAACCGGGCGCGCTCGGTGGCGTCGAACGCCTTCGACGCCGGGTGCTGGAAGAAGCTGTGGTGCAGCTTTCCCCACCGCCACCTGCCTTCGCCGCGTCCGAGCAGCTCCTGCACCTCGGCGTAGGCGGTGCGCAGCGTGTCCAGCAGCAGCCGGTCGCGGGCCGCCTCGTCCGGCAGCCACCTGCCGGGCTTCTCCAGTTCGCCGAGCAGGACCAGCGTGTCGGCGTCCTCGATCACGCCGGCGGCCTTGGGCACGGCGGCGCGCACGAACCCGGGTCCGAGGTGCTTCGACAGCCACACCTCGAACAGCGCCGCGGCGTTCGAATCGGCCGCCTCCACCGCATCCCATCCCCGCAGCAGCCGCAGCGCGCGACGGAGATCGGATTCGCCGCTGTCCAGTTTGGACAACAGGGCGAGCAACCGCCGGGCCGGGATGGACAGCTGATCGTTCTGCAGCGCCGTCGAATCCGCCACGGTGTGCTTGCGCTGCCGCGACAGCACCTCCACGATCCGCTGGTGCCGGAACGGGTTGGTCCACTCGAACCCGAGGCCCTTGTCCTGGTGTTCCGGCGGCAGGTTGAACTGGTTCGCGGTGGCGATGAACCCGGCCGCCGGGTTGAGCTGGCGCGGCAGGTCGTCGCCGGAGTAGAAGCCGTTCCACTCGTATCGGCCGTCGCCGGGCACCGGCAGCAGGCCGTCGTAGCCGACCCGCTTGGGCGCGAGACCGCCGGGCACCCAGCCGATGTTGCCGTCGACGTCGGCGTAGACCTGGTTCTCCGTCGGCGCGCCCCAGTTGCGCATCGACGCGGTGAACTCGCGGAAGTTCCTGGCCCGCATGTAGGAGATGCTGCCGAAGTACGGCGACATGCCCGGTTCCAGCCAGGCCGTCCGCACTGCGTACGCGAGGTTCCGCTGCTCGTCCACGCGGATCACCGGGCCGTGCCTGGTGAACGCGAGCTCGACGGTCCGGTCCGCCTCGCCGAACACGGCGACCGTCTCGCGCCGGATCGACATCGACTCCCAGCCGTCCCGGTAGCGGTAGCGGGTGCGGTCGGCCGGGTCGAGCTGGTAGACGTACAGGTCTTCCTGGTCCATCGGGAAGATGGTGAGCCCGAACGCGATGGTGCCGTTGTGCCCGATGGAGATTCCCGGCAGCGCGGGCTCGCCGGCGCCGATCACGTCCAGACCGGGCGCCGACAGGTGCGTGATGTAGCGCAACGACGGCGCCGAGTAGGCGCGGTGCGGGTCGTTGGCCAGGATGGGCCGCCCGGTGGCGGTCCGCTGCCCGCCGACCACCCAGTTGTTGCTGCCTTCCGTGGTCGCGTCGCGGATCGTCCTGGCGCGGACCGAGCCCTCCTTGAATTCCACCTCCTGGGTGGCGAGCTCGAAGACCGCCAGCACGTCCGCCGGCATCGCGCACGGGTCGAAGCCCTCCGGCACGGTCGTCCGCCGGTCGGGCTGCAGGCCCTGCCGGACCAGGTCCGCGTCCACCCCGGCGGCACAGGCCACCTTGGCGCGCTTGACCTCGCTGGTCAGGTTGCGGGTCAGGCCGTGGCTGCGGATGCGCACCACGTCCGCCGGTTCCCAGCGGGCGGGCCGGTAGCCGAGGATGCCGAACTCGGCCGGCAGCCGCTCCGGGTGCTGGTCCAGCCAGTCCAGGTAGGCGTTGATGCCGGCGGTGAACTGCGTCGCGATCCGCTGCGCGTCCGGGGCGTAGCGCGACCATTCCACGTCCATGTCGCCGCGGTAGAGGAACAGCCTGGTGGCGCGGTCCTGGTCGACGTAGTCGGGGCCGAGCACCTCGGCGAGCCGCCCGAGGCCGCGGCGGCGCCACAGGTCGATCTGGAACAGCCGCTCTCGCGCGGCGTTGAAGCCCTGGGCGAGGAAGACATCGTCCTCGCTGCTCGCGTACAGGTGCGGGACGCCGTAGCGGTCCTCGATCAGCTCGACCGGCGCCCGCAGGCCCTTCACCTGGAAGTTCGTCACCGGTGCCGGGTCACCGGGAGTCGCGCTCGCCGCGGCCCCCATCACACTCGCTCCGGCGATTCCCGCCGCAGTCGCGACGAAGCCCTGCCGCCGGGAAAAACGCACGCGCCCAACGTCCACCACAACCTCCCGCGTCGACCACCTGCAGGAAGTTGTAGTCCGGGCAACATCTTTTCACAAGGGTGAAGCGACTTCATATGAGCCGGGCCCGTGTCAGGGGGTGTTCAGATAGGCGAGGACGGCGAGGACGCGGCGGTTCTTGTCGCCGTCATCGGTGATGCCGAGCTTGCCGAACAACGAGGTGGTGTACTTGCTGATGGCGCTTTCGCTGAGGAAGAGGCGCCGGCCGATGGCCTGGTTGGACAGTCCTTCGGCCATGAGGCCCAGCACGGAGTGCTCGCGTTCCGTGAGCCGCTCCAGCCGCCGGTTCGAGGCCCCGCTGGACAGCAGTTTGGCGATGACAGCCGGATCCATGGCGGTCCCGCCGCCGGCGACGCGCTGCAGGGCATCCATGAACTGATCGGCGTCGAAAACGCTCTCCTTCAGGAAGTAGCCGATGCCGCCGGCGCCGTCGGCCAAGAGCTCGCGGGCGTAGAGCTGTTCGACGTACTGCGAGAGGATCAGGACCGGCAGCCCGGGCAGTTCGCGGCGCGCGGCGATGGCCGCCCGCAGGCCCTCGTCCGAGCTGGTCGGCGGCATGCGCACATCGACGATGGCAACGTCCGGCCGCCACCGCAGCAGCGCGTCGAGCGTTTCGGGCCCGGTGGCCGCCGTCGCCACCACCTGGTGCCCGAACGCCTCGACGAGGCGGACCATGCCGTCCCGCAGGAGGTAGAGGTCTTCGGCTACGACGATTCGCACGGCACCATGATCCTCGCGCGGGTCGGGCCGCCAGCCGGGCTGGTGATCTCGCACGTGCCGTCGAAGGCCGCGAGGCGGCGGCGCAGCCCCGCCAGCCCGCCGCCGGCCCGCACCTCGGCTCCGCCCCGGCCGTCGTCCTCGACGTCGACGACGAGCCGGTTTCCGCCCAGGGCGATGGAGATCTGCGCGCGGGTCGCGTCGGCGTGCTTCACCGCGTTGGTCAGCAGTTCCGCGATCCCGAAGTACGCGGCGGACTCGATCGGCGGGTCCAGGCGCAGCTGGACGCCGGCCCCGAGCGGGCTGTCCAGGGCGAGAGCGCGAACGGCGTCGACGAGCCCCCGGTCGTTGAGGACCGGCGGGTTGATCCCCCGGACCAGTTCGCGGAGCTCGGTCAGCGACGTGGCGGCGCCGACCCGCGCTTCCCGCATCAGCGCCTTGGCCTGGCCGGGGTCGGTTTCCAGCAGCCTCTCGGCCGTCGCCAGGGAGAGCCCGAGCCCGACCAGCCGGGCCTGCGCCCCGTCGTGCAGATCCCGCTCGATCCGGCGGATCTCGGCGGCCTGCGCGATGGTCGTGTCCGCGCGCTGGGTGGTCAGCTCGTCCACCCGGTCCGCCAGCACCATCGCGGGCGACGCGCGCAGGAAGCGGGCGGCCACCGGCACGATGGGCCGCCAGGCGTAGGGCGCACCGGCGATGGCCACGACCAGGCCGAGCACACCGACGAGACGCGCGGAGGGCTCCGGCTGGACGAACCCGATGACGGCCGCGGCGACTCCGGCAAGCGGGATGGCCGCGATCGCGCCCGCGGTGAGCGGCGCGATCGCCGTGAACCGCAGGTCACGCCAGGTGGCGGGATCGCTCCACCACAGCCGCCACCGCTGCTCCTGGCGGGCGTCCCGGCTGGTGCGCGAGTAGGAGTAGCCGTTCCACCAGTACCCGGTCGACATCCGCGTCACCGGACCGGCCTGCCGGTATCCGTCCGGGATGACGGTGGCCGTCCACCTCGCGACGAGGGAGCGGACCATCCTGCACACCGGGCGGGACAAGGCGAAGGTGCCGATGCACGCCCACGCGAACGGCGCGATCCACGACCACGGGTTCCCGCCCCACCAGATCCACAGCGCCACGGCGGCGGCCCACACCGCCGGGACCGGCATGGTGACGACCACGACGGCGCACGCTCGCGCGAACCCCGTGCAGGCGCGCGCCACCCACGACACCACTCGTCGCATGATCTTCCTTCTCGCTCCATCGACCCGGCGCCGCGATTCCCGCACTGCGCCGGTCCGGCCGGTCCGGCTCGGTGCTCACACTGTGCGTCGCGCGGGGCCCGATTCCCGCCGGATCGGCCCGGGAGTGGGCCTAGCCCCACCCCGCCGTACGGCCAGGCCCACGCGGCACCGGTCAGGCCGGCTTGACCTTCCGCGGTTTCCCGACGCCGAGCTCCAGGGCTTTGGCGATGAAGCTGATCTCGCGGTCCAGCTCGTCGTCGTGCGCGCCGTGCCGGGCCACCGAGTGGCGGTGGTTGACCACCCTGGCCAGCAGCACGGCGGCGGTGTCGATGTCGCCGCTCACCGGGCCCGGCGGCAGCGCCAGCTCGATCACCCGGCGGATCAGCTCCACCACCGTCCCGAACCGCCGCTGCAGCGCCTGCCGCACCGCGACGTGCGTGTCCGCCTCCCGCCACAGCAGGTGGCTGAGCAGCGGCGACGACTCCAGCCGTGCGTCCAGTTCGCCGATCAGCCGGCGCAGGCTGCCCGCGACATCGCCCCGGACGGCGACCCGGTCGGACTCCACCAGGTCCTCGGGCAGCCGCTCGACCAGCGCCGTCAGCAGGTCCTGCTTGCGCCGGAAGTAGTAGTGGATGAGTCCTTTGGGGACCTCGGCCTGCTCGGCGATCCGGGACGTGGGTGTGGCGTTGAAGCCGTGCTCGGCGAACAGCTCGCCGGCCGCGTTCAGGATGCGCTCCCGCGCGGACCCGCCCTGATCACCCGGCGCCGCGACGGCATCGTCCGATGTGGACGACCGCTTGCGGGTGCCGTGATCACCCGGTGCCTCCGCCATGAACCCGACCTCCGACTCCCGGCCCGCTCGTTCCACCGAGCCGACGAAAACGCGCGGCCCGGACGTTACCGCCGGACCGCGCGACAGCGAATTCGCGAGTGGTGGTCGCTCGAACGGCCATCACCGCTCGCGACGATTGGCGTGTTTCACAAGGTGACGGCAGCCACCCGCGGCACGGCCCTCAGTGCTGGCCTGCCATCCCGCGGTGCGCGGCGTTGGCTTCGGGCAGCGCGGCGGCACCGGCGATGATGGCCAGCACGCCGACGATCCACGAGGTCCACGAGGCGCCCATGAACCCGGTGTAGCCGAGGACCCACGGCGAGATGAACAGCAGCAGGCCCAACAACATGTGGCTGTATTCGCTGGTCATCGAGCCCGGCATGGCCAACGACCACACGCTCGCGACCACCAGCAGCGCGCCCAGCACGATCATCGCGGACATCGCCGCCCCGTTCGTCGCCGTCCACATGGTCCCGAGGATCAGGTAGACGCCCAGCACCACTGCGACCCAGTCCTGCCAGCGGACCCACGGCTGCACAGTCGAACCGCTCGACCTATCGGCCACGTCGATCACCTCCACTGATGCCCGACTTGCACCTCCATGTTCACTCTTGGTTGGCCAGCCGGTCAAGAGTCCGGATCGTGGTGTTCCGTCCGCTTCGCCACACCGCCTGGCACGCCGCCGCGAAGCCGCGCCGGGGGCCTCGTCCACCGGGCGAGGAAAATCCGGCCGATACACGCCACACCTCCCACAACAACGTCGTCTTCCAGGTAGCTTGGTGGCCATGGGCCTTGCCGACGACCGCGATTTGCTGCCACTGGGATCGGGATTCGACCTCGCTCGCAAGAACGGCTACGACCGCGCCCAGGTCGATGAGCACCTCGAGCGACTCGACGCCGACATCCGCATCCTCTCCGCGGATCGCGACGCCGCGGTCTCCCAGGCGGGAGACCTGTCCAAGCAGCTGGAGTCGGCCCGCTCCGAGATCGAGAGCCTGCGCGGCCAGGTCGACCGGCTGGCCAAGCCGCCGACAACGCTGGAAGGGCTCAGCGAGCGCCTGCAGCGGATGCTGCGCCTCGCCCAGGACGAGGCGAACGACATCCGGGGCCGCGCCGAGAAGGACGCCGGCCTGATCCGCACGCGCTCCGAGGCCGAAGCGACCAACCTGCGCAACCGCTACGAGCGGCTGCTCTCCGAGGTCGACAGCCGGCGCGGCGAGATGGAAACCGAGCACCGCTCGCTGATGGAGAAGGCCAAGGTCGAGGCGGGGCGGATCACCCGCGAGGCGGAGGAGAACCGCAAGCGCGCCCACCAGGAGTCCGAGGCCCGCCGGATCCAGGTCGAAGAGGACTTCGAGATCGCGATGGCGGCGCGCCGCAGCGAATCCATGCGCACCCTCGCCGAGCAGGAGGCCACCAGCAAGGCGGAAGCCGAGCGCCGCGTCCGGGAAGCGACCGAGGAGGCCAACCGCCGGCTGCGCGAAGGCACCACCGAGGCGCATCGCCGGGTCCGCGAGGCCACCGACCAGTCGAACCGGATGGTCGGCGACGCCACCGCGAAGGCCGAGAAGCTCACCCGCGAATCCACCGAAGCCGCGCAGAAGCGCGAGAAGGACAGCATCGAGACCGCCGAGCGCCGCGAGCGCGAAAGCGTCGAAGCCGCGCAGAAGCGCGAGAAGGAGAGCGTCGAAGCCGCGCAGAAGCGCGAGAAGGAGAGCGTCGACGCCGCCGACAAGCGGAAGCGCGAGAGCACCGAGGCCGCGGAGAAGCGGATCCGGGAGAGCAAGACGGAAGCCGAGCGGATGGTCCGCGAGGCCACGGAGAAGTCCGAGCGGATGGTCCGCGAGTGCACCGAGGAGGCCACCCGCCTCATCGACGAAGCGACCCGCGAGAGCAAGCGCCTGGTCACGGCGGCCCGCGAAGACTCCCAGCGCCGCCTCGGCGCGACGACCGAAGAAGTCCAGCGCCGCCTCGGCAAGGCGGACGAGCAGGTCCACTCGCTGACCGAGCTGCGCGAGTCCGTGGCCAAGAAGCTCCGCGACGCCGCCGAAATGCTCGGCCAGACCACGCCGCTCCTGGAACGCCTCGCCCAGGAGGACTCCGAAGAGGACAAGCTCCGCGAAGCGGCGGCGGAAGCCCGCGAACAAGCCCGCAAGGACGCCGAAGACGCCCTCGCCCGCGACTCCCGCGACGAGGAGCCCACCCGCAAGGCGAAGCCGACCGCCGAAGCGACGCCTGCGGCCGCGGCGGCGACCGAGGCGAAGCCGTCGGGCGAGGCGAAGCCGGCTCAGGACGCGGCGAAGGCGAAGCCGAGCGGCGGGAAACCCCAGGCGCAGCCTGCGAAGCAGGCGAAGCCGAAGGGCCAGGGCGGCAAGCCGTCGGGCGGCAGCGGAGCCGCCGACGACGGGCCGACGGAGCAGATCCACCGGGACACGGTGCGCGGTCATAGCCCGCACGACGAGCCGACGCGGCGCATCCAGCTGCCGGTGCCGGACGGCAAGGGCCAGCAGCGCTCCCACAGCGCCACCCGAATCGACGCCACGAACCAGCAGCGCCGCTGACAGCAGCCCACCTCACCTGCACGAATACTCGTCCAGCGGCGCCGGATCAGCCCTGATCCCCATCGCGCCGCCGGGACGTCGCGTGTCCTCTGCGAAGCGGCGGGCGTACGCGACCAGCCAGATCAGCAGTGCGATCAGCAGGGCCCAGCAGCTGAACGCGAGCACCACGAGCACCGCCAGGCAGGCCGAAGCGGCGGCGATGCGGATCGGTCCACTTAGGACTCGCGTATCCGCCGCGGTGCAGCCGAGGTACACGACGCGGAACAGCGTCGTGGGGATGGTGACCAGTTGCGCGGTGTTCACGACATCCGCCGCCGCTGCTCCGAGCAGCAGCGCGCTCGCCACGACGATGGCCGCCTGCAACCCCCACGGCGTTCCCGTTTTCGCAGGATCCTCGCCATCGAGCCGGTCACCGACGCCCGCAGCACCTCCGCGATCCGCACGGTGCTCAGCCGCGGTCCCCTGCCGCTCGACCACTGGTCGGATCGCCGCTGACACCTGACGTTCCGCCTGGTCAGTGCGGGTGCGCGTCATCGGTGTGGCCGACGCCTCTCTCTACGAGCAAGGACAGCTGTGGGCATCTCGCGGCCTGCACCGACGGAAAGGACCAGGTCATGTCGGACCAGGAGTTCCCAACCGGTGATGACGACAGGGCGCGCGTCAAACGGCAGTCCGGCAGCTACTTCATGCTGCCCAGCGAAACGGCCGAGCAGTTCAAGCGGTCCGAGGCAGACCTGGAGAAATCGCGGGATCGCACCGTAGACCGGGACACTCACCTGCCGGGCAAGGGCGACCGCTAGAAGGCAGGGGCGCGAGGCTCGGCAACCGAGCCTCGCGTCACCTAAGCGATCCTGGTGATCCAGGAACGGACGGCGTCGGAGAAGGCGTCCGGCGCCTCGACCGAGGACAGGTGCCCGACGCGCGGCAACGTCACGAGCTCGCCACCCTGCAGCGCATCCGCCAGCTCGCGAGCGTTCTCCGGGGGCGTCAGCGCGTCTTCCTCACCGACGACAACCAGCGCCGGGCCGTCGTAGGACCGCAGCGTGGCTGTGCTGTCGGGACGGCCCGCCATCGCGCGCTGCGCCCACGCGACACCGTCCGCAGGTTGAGCATCGATCATCTCGCGGACACCGGAGACGACCTCGGGGCGCTGCTCGTGCGTAGTGCGCCCCAACAGGTTCGGCAGGCTGCTCTCCGCGAGCCAGCCCTTGGTGCCCTCGCGCTCTGCGCGATCCGCAACCTTTAGGCGGTTGGCGCGCTGCTCGTCGTTGTCGGCGACGGCCTTGGTGTCGACGAGCAACAGGCCCGCGACGCGCTGCGGCGCAGCGCGCAGCAGCGCCATCGCGACGTAGCCGCCCATTGAGCAGCCGCCCAGGACGACCCGCGGCAGCTCCAGCCGATCCAGCAGGGCCAGGATGTCGGCGGCCGCGCGATCGATGCTCGGCTGCCCCGCCGCGCGCCGGTTCGCGCCCGGCTCCGCCAGGCCCGGCGCCGACGAGCCGTCCAGCGCGCTCTCGCCGAGCCCCCGTTGATCAGGGGTGATCACCCGAAACTGGTCGTCCAGGCGGCCCCGCACCGGATCCCACATCCGCGCATCCACCGGGAAGGCGTGCAGCAGCACCAGCGGCGTCCCGGCTCCCGATTCGATGAAGTGCACGGGCCCATCCTGCCGGAACGACCCACCCGGCGCGCCCCAACGAACCGCCGCCACCCGCCTTCCTGCGCGACTTGCAGCATGGGAACCTTCCTGTCACCCCGGCCCGGCCCGGCGCGAGCATGGGAACCTTCCTGTCATCCGAGCGCCCAGGCCTGGCTCAGGTGTGCCGCGGCGCAGATGTTGACGTCCAGCAGGTAGGCGCCCGCGCGGCCGCACTGGCCCGCACCCGTGCCCGGGTCGATCGGTTGGCCGTGGCCCATGCCGGTGATCTCGAACGTCTCCACCAGCGTGCGGCCGTTGGCGTCGTTGTAGACCGCGTGCGGGTAGCCCGCGACGGTGTCGGTGGCCGACGGCGTGCCCGGGATGCCGTGCACGTTGGTCCACTGCTCGACCTGCTCGCGCTGGTTCGCCGGCGCCACCGTGTAGTCGGCGGTGCCGTGCCAGATGCTCAGCGTCGGCCGCGGCCCCTGGTGCGGGCTCGCGGCGCGTACCTTGTCGCCCCACTGCGCCGCCGTCAGGTCTCGGCCGGGGTTCATGCACGTGAACGCATCGACGGCGCTCGTCGCGCAGCCGAACGGCAGGCCCGCCACGACGCCGCCGCCGGCGAACATCTCCGGGTACGTGGCGAGCAGCACCGAGGTCATCCCGCCGCCCGCGGACAGGCCCGTGACGTAGACCCGGGCCGGGTCCGCGCCGGTGTCGTCGATCGCGCGCCGCACCATCTGCGCGACCGATTCCGCCTCGCCCTGACCGCGCGTTGTGTCGCCGGGCTGGAACCAGTTGAAGCAGCGGCTGCTGTTGTTGGCCGCTTCCTGCTGCGGCAGCACGAGCGTGAAACCCGAGCGCTCGGCGAGCTCGACCCACCCCGCGCCGTTGCCGTAGCCGGCCGCGTCCTGCGTGCAGCCGTGCATCGCGACTACGACCGGACGGCCCGCGGGCAGCCCGTCGGGGACGTATTCGAACATGCGGAGCGCGCCGGGATTCGCGCCGAACCCGGTCACCTCCCGGATTTCCGCCGCCGACGCGGCGGGGGCGACGGCGAGCAGCACGGCCGCGACCAGTGAGAAGACACGCACTCAGACCACCTCCTTGTGGTTTGCACCACTCACGGTAGGGGCGCCGGCGCAACGACCTCCACAGTGGACGCCGCTACACCGCGAGTGCTTTTTGTGTGTCGCCACCACATGTTCGGGCTCGGCGCCCCGCCCTAGCGTCATGGGGCGAACCCGAGGAGGTCTGCCGTGCCCAGCCGAATCGCCCTGCTGTCCGCCGGTCTGCTCGCCGGCACGCTACTCCTTCCGGCCGAGCCGGCGGCCGCGCAGTCGGCGGACTGCCGTCCCGCGGCCCGGGTTCCCGGTGCCGCGCACCAGGAATCGGCCTGCCTGGACGACCTGACCACCACCGGCACGCTCGGTTCCGGGCACACGGTGCAGGCCGACTGGGCCGGTCTGACCGCCCAGGACCTGCCCGCGCCGGGGCCGGTTCCTGGCGTCCAGATCGACGGATACTTCCCGGATACCTCCGCGACGAACACCAACCACGGCTGGAACCACGACTCCCAGTTCGTGCTTCGCCTGCCGCAGCGGTGGAACGGCGGCCTGGTGATCAGCGGCACTCCCGGCAACCGCAGGCAGTACGCCAACGACCGCGCCATCGCCGACCACGTCCTGGCGGCCGGTTACGCCTTCGCCGCGACCGACAAGGGCAACACCGGCCCCGAGTTCTTCACCGACGGACAGCGGCCGGGTGACGCCGTCGCCGAGTGGAACCACCGCGTGACGCAGCTGGCAGCCGCGGCGAAGGTCACCGCCTGGCGGCACTACGGCCGGCCGCCGTCGCGGACGCTCGCGGCCGGGCTCTCCAACGGCGGCTACCTCGTGCGCTGGCAGTTGGAGAACCGGCCTTGGCTCTACGACGGCGGAATCGACTGGGAAGGGACGCTGTGGACGCAGCGGGACAACCTGCTGACCTTCCTGCCGACGGCGCTGCGCGCCTACCCCGCCGGCGATGAACCGGCGATCCTGGCCGCGGGTTTCGCGCCGGGATCGCAGTTCCTGTGGGACTACCACCACCGCGTCTACTGGGATCTGACGCAGCGGATCTACCGCGAGGAGTTCGATCCCGGCTACGACGGCGACCGGGTGGCCGGGATCCCGTTCTGCGCCAGCGGCACCGAGGGCTGCGACGCGGACTACGACTACGCGCGGCGCCCCGCCGAGGTGCATCGCGCGGTCGAGCGGATCGCGCTCACCGGCCGGATCGGCAAGCCGCTGATCACCCTGCACGGCACCCTCGACACGCTGCTGCCGATCAGCCGGGATTCCGACGTCTACGCGCGGATGGTGGCCGAGTCCGGGCGGGCCGGTCTGCACCGCTACCACCGCATCGAGGGCGGCAACCACACCGACGGCCTGGTGGACCAGTTCCCGGGCCGCCTGCGCCCGCTGGCGCCGCACTTCCGCGACGCCTTCGGCGAGCTGGAGGGCTGGCTCGGCGGCAGCTGACCCCTCCCGGTCAGGCCCCGCGACTGCGGGAGCGAGCGAAGCTCTGCGCCGTGGCGGTCAAGCTGCCAGCCAGCAGGGTGATGCCCGACAGCGTCCCGCTCACCAGCGGAATCCACGCCAGCGCGCCGATTCCGGCCATGGCAAGCCCGGCGATGCCGAAGACGGTCAGCAGCACGCCCGGCACCGCGATCGACGACCGCCGCCAGACGCCCGCCAGCGCGAGGAAGTGCACCCCGACGACGAAGGCGATCCATGCGACATTCGCCTGGTCGGGGGCGCCCAGCAGGCGCAGGACTGCGATGCCGCCGAACAGCAACACCGCCTCAGCTGCGACGACGAGCCCGTAGCGCTTGCCGAACATGCCACCGGACGGCCGGGCCTCGGCGGTGCGGGGAGCCTTGTTGGCCAGCACGGCCAGAAGGACGATCGCGGCGAGAGCGACGGCCGCGAGCACCTTGAGCGTCAGCGCGGCCGGGCCGGGCAACGGGTCCGAGGTGTTGACGAAGACGAACACCGCGCCGAAGACGGCCCCGATCAGGGCGCCGAGATTTTCCTGTCGCACCCGCAAACATTAGCCGAACGCCACTCATATTCACCCGCATGATCCACGCCACACCGCGTCGGTCAGGCTCGGCGGGCCGCCCGCTAGGTCTGCAGGTTGTGCAGGCGTAGTGCGAGCTGGATTTCCAGGGCCCGGTCCGGGGTCTGCCAGTCGGAGCCGAGCAGGGAGCCGACGCGGTCGAGCCGTTGCACGACCGTGTTGACGTGCACGTGGAGCGCGTCCTTGGCCCGCGTGAGGTTCGCCCCGGCGGCGAAGTACGCGTGCAGCGTGCCGGCCAGTTCGGTGCCGCGGCGGGCGTCGTAGTCGAGCACCGGACCGATCGTCCGCCGGACGAAGCCGGTCAGGTCCGTGTGCTCGCCCAACAGCACGCCGAGGAACCCGAGGCCGTCCATGGCCGCGCCCTCGCCGATGCGGCCGAGCGCGAGCAGGGCGCGCAGGCAGCGGGCCGCCTCGGCGTGCGCCGCGGCGATCTCCTGCGGGCCGCGCGCCGGGCCCGCCGCGCCGACCGTGACCGAGTTGTCCACGATGGATCGCAGTTCGGCGGCGATGCGGGACGCCGACTGCCCCGGATCACCGGCGGGCACCAGGAGGACGACCTCCTCGGCGTGGATGCCGGCGAGCGCGGCGCACCGCCCGGCCGCCACCGCCAGCCGCGTCCGGGGCACCTTGTCGGCGTGCGCGATGAGCACGGCGTGCGGCTCGACGAGGTCCAGCCCGAGCCGATCGGCGCGGGCCAGCAGCGCGCCGGGATTGCGGTCGGGCGCGGTCAGCAGGTCGGTGAGCAGCTCGCCGCGCACCTCGTCCTCCGCCTTCGCCACGGATCGGCGCAGCATCAGCAGCAGCGCGGTGACCACCGCCGCGCGCTCGAACAGCCGTCGGTCGGCGTCGACCAGATCCGCCCGCCCGGCCAGCACGATGCTGCCGAGCAGCTCCGGCCCGGCCTGCACCGCGCACACCCAGCCGTCCGATGTGGACACGGCGCGGCCCGCGGCCCGGGACGTCGCGACGGCTTCCGCAGGCGGCTCGGGCGGTGTGCCGCCGGCGCCGGTCAGCTCGGCGCCGTCCGCGTCGAACATCCCGATCGCGCCGCGCAGCACATCGGCCACCGACGCCGCCACCTCCGGCAGGTCGCCACCGCGCAGCACCAGATCCATCAGCCGGTCGTGGGCCTCCTCGGCGCGGTGCAGGGCCTCGCTGTGCGCGCTGATCTCCTCCAGCAGGGCGGCGTTGTCCAGCGCGATCGCGGCGTGGTCCGCCAGCGACGACAGCAGCGCGACCTCGTCCGGGCTGAACTCGCGGCGCGTCCGGTCCGAGGCGTAGAGCACGCCGATGACCTGGTCGCCGAGCGCCAGCGGCACGCCCAGGATCGCGGTCAGCCCCTCGTCGCGGACCGCCGAGTCGATCGGCGAGGTGTGCCGGAACCGCTCGTCGGCGAAGTAGTCGTGCGTCGCGTACGGCTGCGCGGTCTGCGCGACCAGGCCACCCAGGCCCTCCCCCATGCCGAGCGTGACCTTCTGGAACAGCCGCGACACCGAGCCGTCGGTGACCCGCATGTACGTGCGCCCGGCGGCCTCGTCGTTGAGGCTCAAGTAGGAGACGTCCACGCCGAGCAGCGTGCGGGCCCGGCGCACGATCGACCGCAGCACCGCGTCGGTGTCGCGCAGCCTGGCCAGATCGCTGGCGGTGTCGAACAACGCGCTGAGCTCGGCCTCGCGGCGGCGGTGCGCGCCGAGCGTGCCGTGGATCCGCAGCGCCACCGCGGCGGCCTTGCCCAGCTGCGGGTTCTCGACCGCGACGCGCGCCAGCTGCTCGCTGCTCGCGCCGCTGGCGAGCAGTTCGAGCAGCCGGACCACGTCGTCGTTCACCGGCTCATCTTGTCACCGCGACCTGCTCGTCCGGAGCCTCATCGTGCAACGAGCTGCCCGCGGTCTCCTTCGCCAGCGCGACCGCGACCAGCGTGATCGCGCACATCGCGAGGACGTAGCCGGACACCGCGATCGTGCTGCCGAAGGCCTGCAGCAGCGCCACCGCGACGAGTGGCGCCACCGCACCGGCCGCGATCGAGGACAGCTGGCCGCCGACGGAAAGCCCGGTGTAGCGGACCCTGGTCGGGAACTGCTCGGCGAAGAACGCCGCCTGCGGCCCGTACATCGCACCGTGCAGCAGCAGTCCCACCGTCGTCGCGGCCGTGATCACCACTGCCGATTTGCTGTCCAGCAGCGCGAAGAACGCGAAGCCCCACGCCGCCATCGCGACCGTTCCGAACAGGTAGACGGGCTTGCGGCCCAACCGGTCGGACAACGCGCCCCACAGCGGGATCGTCGCGAAGTGCACCGCCGAGCCGATCAGCACCGCGTTCAACCCGACGGACTTCGGCAGCCCCAGCGGCCCGGTGACGTAGACCAGGATGAACGCGGTGAGCACGTAGTAGGACACGTTCTCGGCCATCCGCGAGCCGATGGTGACCAGCACCTGCCGCCAGTGCGTCCGGAACACCTCCACCACCGGGACGCTCCGGGTTTCCGCCCGCTGCTCGGCCTTCGCCTGCGCGTCGAGGAAGACCGGCGACTCGCTGACGGCGAGCCGGATCCACAGGCCGATCACCACCAGCACGCCGGAGAGCAGGAACGGGATCCGCCAGCCCCACGCCATGAACGCCTCGTCGGACTGCGTCGCGGCGAGCACCGCCAGCACCGCGGTGGCCAGCAGGTTCCCGCCGGGCGCGCCGCACTGCGGCCACGACGCCCACAGCCCGCGGCGGCGAGCGTCGCCGTGCTCGGACACGATCAGCACCGCGCCGCCCCACTCGCCGCCCAGCGCGAAGCCCTGCACCAACCGCAGCAGCGTCAGCAGCAGCGGCGCGGCCACGCCGACCGCCGCGTAGGTGGGCAGCAGGCCCATCGCGCAGGTGGACCCGCCCATCAGCAGCAGGCTCAGCACCAGCAGCTTCTTGCGGCCGACGCGGTCGCCGAAGTGCCCGAACACCAGGCCGCCGAGCGGCCGGGCGAGGAACCCGATGGCGTAGGTGGTGAACGCCAGCAGCGTGCCGGTCAGCGGATCGGCATCGGGGAAGAACAGGTGGTTGAACACCAGCGCGGCTGCGGAGCCGTAGAGGAAGAAGTCGTACCACTCGATCGTCGTGCCGATGAGGCTGGCGCCGACGACCCGCGCGATCGAGCCGCGCCCGGATGGGTTGCTGGCCAAGGCGAACACTCCTTTGTGTGTGGGCCGGTTCAGGCGGCGGTCCAGCCGCCGTCCATCGGCAGCGAAGCGCCGGTGACGTGCTCCGCGTGGTCCCCGCAGAGCCAGCGCACGAGTTCGGCGACCCGGCTGGGGTCGATCAGCCGCTTGAGCGCGGCGCGCTGCAACAAGACCTGCTCGACGACCTCGGACTCGCCGAGCCCGTGCGCCGCGGCCTGCCCGGCGATCTGGTCGCGGACCAACGGCGTGTCGACGTACCCGGGATTCACGCAGTTGCTCGTCACGCCGTGCTCGGCGCCCTCGAGCGCGACCACTTTGGACAGTCCTTCGAGCGCGTGCTTCGCGGCCACGTAGCCGGCCTTGAACGGGCTGGCGCGCAGGCCGTGCACGCTCGAGACGTGCACGATGCGTCCCCAGTCCTGGGCGTACATGTGCGGCAGCACCTTGCGGGTCAGCAGGAACGGCGCGGTCACCATCACCTGCTGCATGCGGACGAACGTCTCCGGCGGGAACTCGGGCAGCGCGGCGACGTGCTGGAAACCCGCGTTGTTGACCAGGACGTCGACCTCGGCGGGAAGCCCGTCGACGGCCGCCGCATCGGCGAGGTCTACGGCGTGCGCCCAGCCGCCGACGTCGGCGGCGACCCGTTCGGCGGCGGCGCGGTCGAGATCGACGACGTGCACCTTCGCCCCGGACTCCGCGAGCGCCTGCGCGCACGCCTGCCCGATCCCGCTGCCGGCGCCGGTCACCAGCGCCACGCGCCCGCCCAACGAGACGTGCCGGATGTCACTCATGCCCCAGGACGTTAAGCCGCGGACCCGCCAGCGCCTATGTGTGCAGTCGCCACAACATCACCGAACTTCGTAGCACTACTCGCCACTCGGGATGGTGTGCAGCATGGGAACCTTCCTGTCACCCCAGGCTCCCGCCGGACCGGCCGAGGCGGTGCGAGCATGGGAACCTTCCTGTCACCCTCCGCCGCTACCAGCGAAAATCGGATGATCGGGAGCGGGTCGAGGGGCTAGCGTGGGCGGGTGCTCGAACCGGATGAGATCCACACCCGCCGCCTCGTCCTCCGCCGCATCCAGCCGGCCGACGACGAGGCGTTCATCGCGATCTCCGCCGCCGCGGAGACCCACCCGTTCGACGCGCACATCCGACGATCCCGGGAACAGCTCCTCGAGCTGCTCGGCAAGATCCACCGGAGCTGGGCTTCCGACGGAATCAGTTACTGGGCAATCCGGCTGCCGGGTTCCGAGGACGTGATCGGCTTCGGCGGCCTGCGGCACTGGGTCGAGGAGGGCGAGCCGGTGCTGAACCTCTACTACCGCTTCTGGCCGAGCGCGTGGGGCAACGGCTACGCGACGGAAATGGCCGAGACCGCCGTGCAGTGGGCGCGGCGACACCGACCGGACCGGCCGGTCATGATCGTGACGGATGCGGACAACATCCCGTCCGTGCGGGTCGCCGAGAAGCTCGGGTTCAAGCTGCACCTGGCGCGCCACCGCGACGGCCTGCCCGAGCTGGTGTTCCGGCTATCGACCACGGGCTGACGCGAGCACCGGAACCTCCCTGGGAACCCCAGGTCAGGAGTCGACGATGGTGACCTTGCGGGTCTCCGACGGGCCGTCCCAGGTGTGCGGCAGCGGCGTCGGCACGTCCGGCGCCACGACGCGCACGATCGCGTCCAGCGCGGCCTCCGCCTTGCCGACCCAGAGGTGCTTGGTGTCCGGGAAGCCGATCACCTCGGCCTGCGGGATCGCCGCGAATCGCCGGCGCGCCTCGTCCGGGCGCAGGTAGTCGTCGAACTCCGGGATCAGCGCGTGCACCGGCTTGCCCGACTCGGCCCAGGCCGCCAGGTGTTCCTCGGTGCTCCAGCGCAGCGGCGGGGAGATCAGCACCGCGCCCTCGACGAGCGGGTCCAGGCCGTGCACCAGCGTCAGGTCGGTGCCGAACGACCAGCCGACCAGCCACACGTTCGGCAGGTCGTGGAACTCGGCGAACTCCAGCGCCGCGGCCACGTCGAACCGCTCGCTGTTGCCGCCGTCGAAGCTGCCCTCGCTGCGGCCCGCCTCGCTGACCGTGCCGCGCGTGTTGAACCGCAGCACCGCGAGGTCGGCGAGCGCGGGCAACCGGAACGCGGCCTTGCGGTAGATGTGCGAGTCCATCATGCCGCCGTGAGTGGGCAGCGGGTGCAGGCAGATCAACGTCGCGCGCGGCGGCCGGGACTCCGGCAGCGCCAGCTCACCGATCAGCTTCAGGCCGTCGGCCGTGTGCAGGGTGATCTCTTCGCGGCGGGCCGGCAGCATCGTGTTGGCGCGGATCTCGGTGCTCATCACCTCGATCCTGCCACGAACGAGTGGCCGACACGCTGTGACGTGCTACGACCAGCGCCGCGTCGGCCCGCGCCGGCCGCGCGCGCTCCAGCAGCCGTTGTGCCAGTGGCGCCGGTCGGCGACGCTGCCCTGCTCCGCCTCCGGCCAGGCCACCACGTGCGCGATGCCGGGCCTGATCTCGTGGTCGCAGCCCGGACACCGGTAGACCTTGGTGGCCTGCGCGGCGGGCACGGTGCGCACCATCCAGTCGCCGTCGGACCCGTGCTCGACCCGGGACATGCCGAACGCGGTGCCCATCGCACGGTGGCTGGTGTCCTGGGACAGGCCCTTCGGGCGTTGCGGTCGGTTGCGTCGAGGCACGCCTGCAACGGTAACGGCCCGGCTACGGGCCGGACGCCGGCAGGTACGGCCAGGCCTGCTGGGCGAGGCCGCGGGCGTACTCGCACGCGTCGATTCCGGTCATCCCCGGCACTGCCACGACCAGCATCGCCACCTCGACCTGGCCGGTGGCCGGATCGCCGAACGGGATGTGCCCGGTTTCCGCGGAGCACAGCGGAACCTGCGGGTCGCCGCCGACGACGCTGACCACGGTGCGCCGGTCGGCGATCTGCTCCTCGACGGCCGCGCCGTGCAGCACCTTCGGCGGTTCACCGGCGGTGTGCAGGAACTGGACGCGCGGCGCGTCGGCAGCCTGCGCACCCCACATGCACTGGTGCCCGGCCGGGCTCGGCTGGGGTTCCGCCGCTTCCAACCCGGGAACCTGCTGCACGGCAGCGGAATCCAGCAGCTCGCACGGATCTTGCAGCGCCAGCGAGTTCGCCCCGAACGACCGGTGCCCCACCCGCTGCTGTTCGAGGGCGGCGACTGCCGCGTCGGCCCCGGCCTGGGCCACCGCGCACAACCCGGCGGCCGGATCGCCGGTCAGCAGATCGACGCTGACCTGCATGGCGATGTCGTCGGCGAACAGGATCTGCCGAGTGCAGTGCCCGGGCAGCGGCGCGTCCTGCACGATCCGCAGCGGCCCGCGCTGAACGACCGGCTGGCCCTGCTCGACCGGACCGGCGTAGACCAGGTCTCCCACCGCGAACTGCGCGAGCGAGCCGTCGTTGAGCTTCAGGTGCAGCAGGCAGTAGTCCAGCGACACCGTTCCCGCGTTCTCCACCTGACCGAAGCTTTGCAGCGCGGCCGGATCGGCCAAGGTGCACGGGTCCACTGTGCGCAGATCGCCGAGAACCGCTGCGGCGGTGCCGGCGTCGCTCGGCTGGCCGCCGGACTGGCCGACCGGCGCGGCCTCCGGCGTGCACCCCGCCACCAGCAGCACCAGTAGTAGCAGCAGCGGCGTACCTCGGTGGCGGAGACGCAGCGACATCAACTCAGCCTAACCCGCCGGGCAGCCGCACCGGCCGATGACAGCACGGGAACTTTCCTGTCATCCTCCCCGGAACCGCCGCGAGCATGGGAACCTTCCTGTCACCCAACGCACGAAAAAGGGAACCTTCCCGCCGTTCGTGGCAGGAAGGTTCCCATGCACCGGCCGCCGGGCCGGTTACTCGTCGAAGTTGCGCTTGGCCAGGTCGAAGATGCGCTCCACCGCTTGGCGCGCGTCCGGGCCGTTGGCCCGCAGGACGATCCGGTCGCCCTTGCGCGCGCCCAAGCCCATGACGCCCAGCACGCTGGCGGCGTCGGCTTCCTTGTCGCCCAGCGAGATCGTGACGTTCGCCTGCAGCCCGTTCAGGCTGCGGGCCAGCAGTGCCGCGGGTCGCGCGTGCAGGCCGACTTCGTTGGCCAGCTCCAGCTCCTCGTGGACTTCGTCCGCCGCCGTGGGTTCGCCAGGCTCGGCGAGCTCGCCGCCCGCGGCCGCCGCCTCGGCGGCTCCGGCGACGCCCCGCATGTCGCCGCCGCCTTGGGCCGCAACGGCTGCGGCGACCGCGCCCTCCACCAGCGGCGCGTCGACGACGAGCGCGGTGCTCGGGTCGCCGAGCGACTCCACTGCTAGCTCGGCGATCATCTGCGCGCTGCCGAGGTCGTAGAGCACCACCGCACCGGCCCCGGTGTTGGCGTCCGACAGGGCCGCGGACACCTTCTCGAAGTCCGTGCCGATGTTGCCGTCCGGCAGTCCCCCGGCGGGCACGACCCGCACCTCGGGGGCCATCTGCCGGGCGAGTTCGGCGACTCCCTCGGCGAGCCGGGTGCTGTGGGAGACGATGACCAGTCCGACGTTCATGATCGCGACCTCGTGGCTTCGGCGAATGCGGACAACAGCAGCGCGGTCGAGCGCGCCCCGGGATCGATGTGCCCGGCGCTGCGCTCGCCGAGGTATGACGCGCGACCCTTGCGGGCCACCAGCGGTTCGGTCGCCTGCACGCCCTGGTGCGCGGCATCGGCCGCGGCGGCCAGCACCGCGGCCGCGCCTTCGCCGGATTCCGCGGCGCTCTTGGCGGCTTCCACCGCCGGCGACAACGCATCGACCATCGTCTTGTCGCCGACGGCCGCGCGGCCGCGGCCGATGACGCCTTCCATCCCGGCCTGCAGCGCCTTGGCGACCGCCGCGCCGTCGAGCTCCTCGGCGTCGCCGACCGCCGCCGCCGCGCGCAGGAACGCGGTGCCGTACAGCGGCCCGGACGCGCCGCCGACGGTCGAGATCAGCACGGTGGCGGTCAGCTTCAGCGCCGCGCCCGGCGTCTCCGGCGCCGCCGTATCCACTTTGGACACCACGGCGCGGAAGCCCCGATCCATGTTCTCCCCGTGGTCGGCGTCGCCGATCGCCCGGTCGAGCTGGATCAGCTCGTCGCGGTGCTCGGCGACGACGGCCGCACCCGCCCGCAGCGCGGCGATCACGTCCTGTGCGGTGCAACCCATTCCGGCGTTCTCCCTCACCAGTTCAGCGCGGCGGTGCGCACCGGCGCGTCCCAGAGCTCGGTCAGCTGGTCGTCCAGCTTCAGCAGCGTCAGGCTCATGCCCTGCATTTCCAGGCTCGTGATGTACGGGCCGACCAGTCGCCGCCGGACGTGGATGCCGCGCTCGGCGAGCAGCCGCTCGGCGATGCCGTGCGCCAGGTAGAGCTCCAGCAGCGGGGTGCCGCCCATCGAGTTGGTGAACAGCAGCACTTCGTCGCCCGCGGCGAACGGCAGGTCCTCGAGGATCGGTTCCAGCAGCCGCCGGACGATGTCGTCCGCCGAGGTCAGCGGCACCCGGGCCCGGCCGGGCTCACCGTGGATGCCGATGCCGATCTCCATCTCGTCCGCGGCGAGGTCGAAGCTCGGCTGACCGACGTGCGGCACGGTCGGCGAGGTCACCGCCATGCCCATCGAACGAACCTGGGACACCACCCGCTTGGCGAGCTCCTCGCACTCGTCCAGGCTCGCGCCGCGCTCGGCGGCCGCGCCGACGATCTTCTCCACCAGGACCGTGCCGCCGACCCCGCGCCTGCCCGCGGTGTGCGTGGAGTCCTTCACCGCCACGTCGTCGTCGACGATCACGCTGCGCACCTCGACGCCGTCCATGCCGGCCAGCTCGGCAGCGGTCTCGAAGTTGAGCACGTCGCCGGTGTAGTTCTTCACCACCAGCAGCACGCCCGCGCCGCCGTTGGTTTCGTCGATCGCGGCCTGCACCGCGTCCGGGGTCGGCGAGGTGAACACCGCGCCGGGCACCGCGGCCGACAGCATCCCGGGGCCGACGAACCCACCGTGCAGCGGCTCGTGCCCGGAACCGCCGCCGGACACCACCGCGACCTTGCCGGACACCGGCGCGTCCGTGCGCACGATCACCGCGGGATCGGTGCGGACGCGGAGCAGCTCGGGATGCGCGGCGGCCATGCCCCGCAGCGACTCGGCGACCACGTCCGCCGGATCATTGATGATCTTCTTCACCCGCTGGCCTCCTTGGCTGCCGAACCGGCGCCCGCGGCACCGGCCGGCTGACGATCAACTCCGCTCCCGCACCCCCCGCGAGCCCGGCCGGAGGGTGCGAGAGCAAGGGAACCTTCCTGTCACCGACCGCGCAAGCCCAGCTGAAACGCCGAATCGATCAGCCGGGTCGGGTCAGCGGCCGCGCACCAGCCGGACCACCCGCACCAGCCGCCGGACGGTGCCCTTGGCGCGGGCGAAGCTCATCGGATTCAGCGGCATCCGGTACCGCAGCCGCGTCACCGACTGCGGCCGGGTGAACTCGCGCAGCCCGTCCGCGCCGTGGATCCGGCCGAACCCGGAGTCCCCGACGCCGCCGAAGGGCAGCGACGGCACACCGGCGAAGGCGATCACGGAGTTCACGGCGACCATCCCGGTACGCAGTTGCCGCGCCAGCTCCACGCCCCGCGCCCGCGAGAACACCGAGGCGCCCAAGCCGTAGCGGGAGTTGTTGGCGCGGGCCACGCCCTCGTCGGCGTCGCGAACCCGCTGCACGACGATGGTCGGTCCGAAGGTCTCCTCGGTGATGGCGGTGGAATCCTCCGGCACGTCAGTGAGCACGACCGGCTCGACGAACGGCGGGCGCACCGAGTGCTCACCGCCCACGACCGCCCGGCCGCCGCGGCTGAGCGCGTCGTCGATGTGCCCGCGGATGATGTCGACCTGCGAAGGCATCGTGATCGGGCCGAAGTTGGCGCCGGGTTCGCCGCCCGGCCGCAGCTTCGCCGCCCGCTCGGCGACCATCTCCAGGAACCGGTCCGCGACGGCGTCCACGACGTAGACCCGTTCCACGCCGATGCAGGTCTGCCCGGCGTTGGACATCGCGCCCCACACCGCCGCGTCCGCGGCGGCCGCCAGGTCGGCATCGGCGTCGACGATCAGGGCGTCCTTGCCGCCGCACTCCACCAGCACCGGGACCAAGTTCTCCGCGCAGGACGCCATGACCCGCTTGCCGGTGGCGGTCGAGCCGGTGAAGGCGACCTTGTCCACCCCGGCGGCGCACAGCGCCGCGCCGGTCTCGCCGAAGCCCGTCACCAGCTGGAAGACCGGGTGCTCGGGTACGGCCTCGGCGAAGCTCTCCGTCAGCCACTGCCCGACGCCCGGGGTGAGCTCGCTGGGCTTGAACACCACGGCGTTGCCCGCGGCCAGCGCGTAGGCGATGGAGCCCATCGGCGTGAACGCCGGGTAGTTCCACGGGCCGATCACGCCGATCACGCCGAACGGCAGGTACTCGACGGTGGCGGTCTGGTTGGCCATCACGATGCCCGCCGAGACCTTTCGACGGCGCAACACCTTCTCCGCGTTGCTGGCCGCCCAATGCAGGTGGTCGACGACCAGCATCAGTTCCAGCTTGGCGTCGTCGAGCGGCTTGCCGGTCTCCGCGCAGATGACGCCCGCGAGCTCGTCGAGGCGCTTGGCCAGCAGCTTCCGCCAGGCGTCGAGCCGCTGCTTGCGACCGGCGAAACCGAGTTCGGCCCACGCCGCCTGGGCCTCGCGGGCCGCGATGACCCGCGCGCCGACCTCGGCCGCGTCGTGGATCGGGTGGCGCCCCACGATCTCCCCGGTGCGGGGGTCGATCGACTCGAACGTCGGGGACTGCTCAGTCGTGCCGCTGGGCATTTCGACGCTGCCACGGGCGGTCTGGGTCATGGCCGGCCTCCCACCTTTACGTCGGTCGTTGTCATCGTGCAGCCTACGGAATTCGGTGGCCGACCGGGACCGTCATGCGGTCGGCAGCTTCGCCCGCGCCTGTTGTGCCAGCTTCGTCGCATTCGCGCAGGGATCCATCGGGATCCGGCCCATGTTCATGATCTCGATCTGCACGAATTCGCTCTCGCCCTTGGCATTGGCGTTCTTGCGGTGCTCCCACTCGACCGCGCAGGTCGGCGGATCGGCGCTGGTGGGCACCACGATGCCCGGCACGCCGGCGAGGTCGACCGGCGGCAGCGGGCTGCTCGTCAGGGAGCCGACCTCGAAGCTCACGGTCACCGCCACGGAGTTGTCCGCCATCCACTTGCAGGCGTAGAGGCCTTCGCCACCGGCCGAGTCCACCGAGGCGCCCATCGCGGCGTCGCGGATCGCGGCCTGGTCGAGGATCTCGCACGGGTCGAACCCGCCCAGCCCGCCTGACGCGCGGGGGCTGACCGGCGGCTTCGTCCGCACGACGTCGACGGCGTCCGCCAGGATCTGCACGGCCGGCGAGCAGACGTCCGCCTGCTCGCTGCTCAGCTGGATCTCCAGCCCGCGCGGTTCGTCGAAGTTCTTGGTGTCGGCGCCGGTGTAAGCGGCCGACGCGAAGCAGGAGCCCGACCCGTTGCCGTAGACGGTGCCGGGCAGCCCGCCGATGCGGTTCGCCCCGGGGTTGGACACGCCTTCATCGAAGTAGAGGGTGACGTTGAACGGCTTGCCGTTGCGGTCCTTCATGAAGTTCGAGCAGGTCCCGAAGCCGTCCGGGGTCAACGCCGGGGCGGGTGTGCCGAACCTGCCGAGGTCGACCGCCTGCAGGGTCGCGCACACGTCCACGCCGCGCAGCCGGTCCGGCGCGAAGGCCGGGTCCAGCAGCCCGGGCTTGTCGACGTCGAACTTCGGCACTTCGACGGTCCGCCGGGCCGAGGTCGACTTGCCGTCCGCGGCGCAGCCCGCCGCTGCGAACGCGGTGAGCGCGGTGAGCAGCGCGGCGATCAAGGTCACTGGTCGGGGCACGACGATCACACTATCTATCCGATCGGCCATCGTGGCCGGGAACCTGCAGATCCGGCGCGACGCGAGCGGCGCCCGCCCCGGAGGGTGCGGACGCCGTCACACCAGGTGTTCGCCTACTCCGGGGACGCTCCCCGCTCGGCTTCGTCGGGCACCACGATGGGCCGCAGCCGGGCCCAGGCCACGAACACCACCGCGAACACGACCATGCCGATCCCGGCCCAGAGATTGATGTTCACCCCGGCGGCCTTGTCGATCTCGGCCTGCGGCTGCACCACGCCCACGATCGCGAGCACCACGCCGTAGATGGCGAACAGCAGCGCGATCACCGTCCGGATGTCGAAGGCACCCGCGGTGTGCCCGGAACTCCGACCCGCCATGGCGGAACCTCCTCGTCGTTTGAAGTCAGCCGAAGATGATGTTGAGGGCGATGATCAGGACCAGCGCGATCCCCGCCAGCAGACCCGGACGGCGATACCAGCCGGCATCCTCACCACTGGTCGACGCCTGCAAGCTCGCCCGCGGCGTCAACCCGTACACCAACCCCACCAGCTCCGCCGCCGGCTTCGGCCGCGTCACCAGCGACACCACCACACTCACCACGATGTCCACCACGAACGCCACACCCGCACCCACGAAACTCGCACCCTGCCCCGGCAGATCCAGCACCCCGGTCTCCGACAACCCGAACACCACCACCGCCGACACCGTCCCCAACACCAGACCCGCCCACCCCGCATGCGGCGTCATCCGCTTCCAGAACATCCCCAGGATGAACGTCGCGAACAACGGCGCGTTGAAGAACGAGAACAACTGCTGCAGGTAATCCATCAAGTTCGAATACCCCGCCGCGATGAACGCCGTGCCCACCGCCGCCAGCGTCGCCCCCACCGTCACCCAACGCCCCATGCTCAGGTAATAACCATCCGCCCGGTCCCGCACCACATAGGACTGCCAGATGTCATAGGTGAACACCGTGTTGAACGACGACAAGTTCGCCGCCATCCCCGCCATGAACGACGCCAGCAACCCCGCCAGCGCGACCCCCAGAATCCCGTTCGGCAGCAGATCCCGCATCAACAACAAGATCGCATCGTTGTAATCCACACCCCCACCACCGGACCCACCGGCCTGCTTGAACGCCGCCAACTCCGGGATCAGCACCGCCGCGATCATCCCCGGAATGATCACGATGAACGGAATGAACATCTTCGGGAACGCCCCGATGATCGGCGTCCGCTGCGCCGCCGACATGCTCTTGGACGCCATCGCCCGCTGCACCTCGACGAAGTTCGTCGTCCAATACCCGAAACTGAGCACGAAACCCAGCCCGAACACCAACCCCACCACCGACAACACACTGTTGTCGAACCCGGTCAACTGATTACCCGGCCACGCCGACAACTGCTCCGCACCACCCGGCCCCGCCGACACCTTCTCGACCAGACCCTGCACCCCACCGACCTTCACCAACCCGATGATCGTCAACGGCAACAACGCCGCCACGATCACGAAGAACTGCAACACCTCGTTGTAGATCGCCGCCGACAACCCACCCAACGCCGTGTACGACAACACGATCGCCGCCGCCAGCAACACCGACAACCACAACGGCCACCCCAGCAACGCATTCACGATGCTGGCCAGCAAATACAGATTCACCCCCGCGATCAACACCTGCGCCACCGCGAAACTGATCCCGTTCACCAGATGCGCCGCCCGCCCGAACCGGCGCAACATGAACTCCGGAACACTACGCACCTTCGAGCCGTAGTAGAACGGCATCATCACCACGCCCAAGAACAGCATGGCCGGCACCGCACCGATCCAGAAATAATGCATCGTCGGCATCCCGTACTCGGCACCATTCGCCGACATACCGATGATCTCGATCGCACCCAGATTCGCCGAGATGAACGCCAACCCCGTCACCCACGCCGGCAACGCCCGACCCGACAGGAAAAAATCCAAACTGGTGGAAACCGCACGCCGCGCCAGATAACCGATACCCAGCACAAAAACGAAGTACAACGCCAACAACGCAAAATCCACCGCGTTGGCGTCCAGCAGCTGACC
>NZ_FNOK01000083.1 GCF_900106995.1 Saccharopolyspora shandongensis | reverse complement strand
CCGGCGGCGTCGTAGGTCCCGCAGGTGAGCATGATCGCGTTGATCCGCTTGACCTGCCGGCAGGTGACCAGCTCCGAACCGTCGCGGCGGACACCGCGCGCGGCGAGGAACCGCCCCGCCAGGGCCAGGTCGCGGCAGCTCATCTCGATCGCACACTGCCGGACGTACTGGTCGAGCACGGTCGCCACCGGGTTGCGCATGTTGCCGTAGGACGCCATGAAATGGGTCAGGGCCAGGTTGCGGTCCGCGTGGGCCGCTTCGGAGGCGGCGACCTCTTCGTCGACCCGCAGGGCGGGGTTGCCGCTCTCGGCGCGCAGGAACGCGAGCAGCTCGCCGGTGGCGTCGCCGACCAGGGAGATCAGCTCATCGGTGACCGTCAGCGCGCCCGCGTTGATGAAGGGGTTCCGGGGAATCCCGTGTTCGTGCTCCAGCTGGACCAGCGAGTTGAAGGCGTTGCCCGACGGCTCCCGGCCGACGCGCCGCCAGAGCGCCTCATCACTGCCGGCCAGCACGAGCGCGAGGGTGAAGACCTTCGAGATGCTCTGCACCGAAAACGGCGTCTCCCAGTCACCGACCCCGTGGACACCGCCGTCGAGATCGGCCAGCGCGATACCGAAACGACCCGGATCGACTCGCGCGAGCGCCGGAATGTAATCCGCCACCATCCCCGCCCCGCGCAACGGCGCGACCTCGTCCGCGACCTGCCCGAGCAACTGACTCAACTCCCCAGCGATCTGCTCGGCCATATCCTCATTGGACTGGCGCAGGTTCGTGCGAACGCACGCACTGGCCACATCTCGCACTGGACTCTCCTTGCCACGTCGACCGTACCAGCACATGATCACGACATCGCTCTCGGTCGCAACGATTTGCGCGATACACCCGAGAATCTTGTTCCTCTCTCCTAGCTCCAGCACGCACCTAGCTGCCAAATTGGGCGGATTTGAGCGGAATCCGGCGAGGACATCAGGTGATCCGCAGTTACGCAGCTCGGCCGATCCTGCCCAAATGAGCGCTATCGCGGCACGCGAATACGCCAGCTGCCTGAACGGGCACACTTGCCGGAGAAGGAAGTGCACTGTCGTGACGTTTCCGTTCCGGCCCGGCAGAACGTGGTGTTTAATGCGGAGATCCCAAACGCGTCCGGGTCGCAAAGCCGACCCGAGTACGCCATGCCGACTTTCTCGCCAAGGCCGCAGAAACCACGATGTCAACGACGACCTGGGATGTGCTTGCAGCGATGTCACGTAGCAACGAAGGAGCTTCTTCGAGCCGGGAGATCGGGTCGGCACTCCGACGATGGGGCGGACATCTGGCCAGCGTCGTGATGCCCAACATCGGGGCGTTCATCGCATGGGGCCTCGCGACCGCACTGTTCATGCCCGAGGGATGGCTGCCCAACGCGACGCTGGCCGCGATCATCCAACCGATGATCACAACACTGCTGCCGATCCTGATCGGTTACACCGGGGGCAGGGTGGTCCACGGGCAACGCGGCGGCGTCGTCGGCGCGGTCGCCACACTTGGCCTCGTGGTCGGAGCGAATACCCCCATGCTCCTTGGCGCCATGCTGCTCGGCCCCGCTACGGCACTGCTGATGAAATGGTTCGATCAAGCCGTGGGCGCACGCGTGGGTCCGGCCTTCAAGATGCTCGTGGACAACTTCAGCGCGGGCATCATCGGTGGCAGCGTGGCGATTCTGGGCATGGTCGGGATCGGGCCCGCGATCAGCGGGCTGGCCAGAACGCTGGCCGGCGGGGTGCAGACGCTGATCGACCTCGGCCTGCTACCACTGGCAGCCCTGATCATCGAACCCGGCAAGGTGCTGTTCCTCAACAACGCGATCAACCACGGCGTCCTGGGCCCGCTGGGCGTCACCGCCCAGGCGGAGAACGGCAAGGCGATCGAGTTCCTGTTGGAGACCAACCCCGGCCCTGGGCTCGGTATTCTGCTCGCCTGCGCGTGCTTCGGATCCGCACCGGAACGGGCCAGCGCGCCAGGCGCGTTGGCAATCCACTTCTTCGGCGGTATTCATGAGATCTACTTCCCCTACGTGCTCGCCAAGCCGCAGTTGATCCTGGCGGCCATCGCAGGCGGTGCGGCGGGGATTTTCACCTTCATCGCCACCGGAGCGGGACTGTTCGCGACTCCTTCTCCCGGAAGCATCATCGCACTGATGGCAGTCACGCCGCGGGGTGGCCACCTGAGCGTGATCATGGGTGTGGCCGTGTCGGCCGCCGTCTCGTTCGTCCTCGCAGCTTTCCTGGTGAAGGTCGGACGGAAGAAGACGACCGAATCACCCCGGACCGACAGCATCACGCCAGCTTGAGCAACCCTTCGTACACCCGCTGCAGAGTCACGAGGGAAGGACCTGCACCGCGATTCGACGCGCCGCCGTGGACGACGACCAGTCCGGCCTTGATGGCGTCGCCGATGAGGACACGAGCGACGGTCAGGGGAACCCCGAGGCGGGATGAGATCTCGGCAACCGAATGCGGTGACGCGCACATCGAACGGATCTCGTCCAGATCAGGGTTGATCGACGTGCCCGCCAGCCGCTGCGAGGTCGCCGACACCAGCGTTTCCACCCGGAACTCGTACTCGGGCTCGGCGCGTCCGCCGGTGCGGACGTACGGACGCGGCATCGCCACGCTGGTCCCCGAATCCTCGGCCTCGACGAAAACGGTTATGCCGGTCTGCTCCGCTGGGTTGCAGTCAGCGCGATCGGTAGCAGCGGCCTGGTTCGGTTCGCGAGCATCGGGTGCCGACTCGATCGGCACGGCCGGTTGGTCGTGGATTTCCTGTTCGGACTCGGCCGCATCTCCGTCGTCGGCCTCCGGTGCGGCGGGCCGTGGCTGGAACTGGTGGTCCGCCCATTCTTGGTAGTTCCCCCAGCCTCCGAAGGCGAGCGGGTGAAACGAGGGGCCGGTGTTCTTCTTGTGCGAGCTCATGACAACTCCGGGATCATGAAGCTCGAATGTCATCGAGCGGCGAGTGGGAGCGCACCGGTCAGGTGGGTGCCGGAAGAGCGTTGCCCGCCAGTGGCAGTGCGACTGCGTCGATCACCACAACATCTGATGCCGCCCAGCACGGTACGTGCGAAATCTGTCGTTCACAAGCCGATCGGCCACTACCGTGGCAGAATCGTTCCCTAGCAAGCTTTCTCGTTCGGAGGCGAACAGACTCTCCGACATCAGTGAGCGGATGTCAGCAGTTCTTGCCCATCCGTACTCCGCCGCGATGCTCGAACAGGAAAAAGACCATGAGCACTCGCGTTTCAGATCACGCCTGCACGCATCGCGTAGGCGACGGCATGCGGCCGGTTACGCAAATTGAGCCTGTTGGTCATCCCGTAGATGACGTTCTTCACGGTGCGCTCCGAGTAGGCCAGCTTCTCGGCGATATCAACAGTATCCAAGCCCTCGGCCAGCAAGCGGACGACATCAAGCTCGCGAGGTGTCAGCCCGGAAACGCTGATTCCTCGCGGCGCCAGAACATCCCGCTGCAGACGAGCAAACTCGCGGAGCAGCTCTCCGATCAGTTCCGGTGGCAGCACTCCACCTCCGGTCGCGGCGACCTGGATGACTTTGATCAAGTGCTCTGCGGTGGCCGCACTGCGCGGGATCACCGCCGCAGCACCACATTCCACCGCCGCAAGCAGACCAGCCGGATCTAGCTGGTCGATCACCAAGACCACACGACGCTCGAACTCAGCACCCAAGGCGCGCAAGGCGGTCACGCCATCAGTCAGCCGCTTGGCGGCCAGGACGACGACGTCCACCTCGACCAGGTTTCGATTCGGCACCACCAACACCTCGGCGCGAGAGTCGAGGTGGCTTGCAAGACCAGCATGCGTGATGGCATCTGAGGCAAGCACAGCCACGCGAACTCGTTCCATCGCACACTCCCGTGGTTTCTATCTCTGCACCGAACAATCTGCCGGCGCCGACTCCACAACGTCTCTACGTCTTCTCTAGATCAGCTGGGCACAAGTAGATCCGCACACCCCGTAGTGCCGCCTCGAACCGCTCCGCGGCATAAAGCGTCGAACTGGCACCACACGGCTTCGGTTTATGTCGATCAGTGCATATCATTCTGCAGTAGTCGACTCAGTTCCTCATCGAAGCTCATCCAGTGGTTCTCGCCACCGGGGGCGACGACGTCGTAGGTCTCGTTCAGGAACTCCGCCAGTTCGGCAGCGGGCGCTTCGAAGGTGGCCTGCCCGGACGGCGAGCTCAACGCGATGACGACGAGCTCGTGGTTGTCGGGTTGGGGGATGATCTGCACGTCACCCTCGCCACTCGCAATGACCAGCCCGTCCGCCAGCAAGTCCCGGGCGATCAACCAGTCGACCTGACCACTCATCCCCGCGCGGAAGCTCATGTTCACCGCGTATGGCTCACGGCTGTCGTACCGCAGCTCCACCCCAACCGGCGTCCTCACGCCTGCCGGGGCCGTCAGGTCGAAAACCGCGGTAGAGCGGATCGTCTTGTGGTTCTGGCTGCTCATCATGCCTGCGCTCCTCAATGTCGGATCCTGCACGACACACAGCATGCCCGTCCTGGATCTACAGCTTCTTCACGACGTCTTCAGCTCGTCGCAAGCCACCGACGACCGCCCGCCGCAAGCCGTGGAACAGCTCAGCAAGCCAACCTGCCGGCCGCTGCCGGCGGAGTCCGGGTGGCAGTCACCTCCCGGACTCCGCCGGCAAAACTGCACGCTCCGGCGCGCAGTTCCGGGTCAGGCGAAGGCGCACTCCACATTCGGCGCGGCCGCGGTCCCTCCCGCATTGCAGACCAGCGTGCGACCAGCCTCGAGCGGGCCATAGGCGTTCACGACCTTGCCGTTCACGGAGAACCGCACCGTCGTGAAGCCCTCGGCCTGCCTCTCGCGGGTGGAGTTCGGCTCCAGGACGGCGGAGAAGCCGTCGCCATTGCCGTTCACCACGGTGTACTCCAGCGCGTAGTCGGCCGAGCTGATCCGCAGTTCCGGCACGTTCTCCGCTGGCGCCGCGGCGGCGATGCCGCCAGTGCCGGCCAGTGCTCCCGCAGCCAGCAGCCCAACGATCATTTCGCGCTTGCCAAAGGTGAAGCCCATGTTCACTACCTTTCTGAGTCATTCCACTAGTTATCTAGTGGAATGACTGAAGACTAGCAGTGGTGCGGATCGCGGACAAGGCCGGGTCTGGGAAAGCGGGGCGAAAGGGCACCGACTGGATGGATCACGCCAGCAGACGCCTCCCCAGGAGCAGAACGAGCCGATCGCGTCAGCAGCACGGAAGAGGGCTCCCGCAGGGGGCGAGCCGACGCGGCAACACGCAACGAATCCGCCGCCGGAGGCCCAAAAACAACGAAGCCCCGCCGCCCCCCCGGCTCGGCGACGGGGATCAGCGGGGCCGGCGAGCGGTTCTCAGAGCCTGTTGGTGAATGGTCTGGGTGGGTGGTCGCTTAGCGGAACCTGAGAGGTTCCCTGGACTGTGGGTGCCCCTCCTTATGTATGTCCAAATACACGGCGGAGGGGCCGTCCTCGCCAGGAAACCTTTCAGAACCCGCCGATGGTCATCTTGGCAAGGTGGATGCAAGCGGCTGCGCCGCTTCCACAGGCGCGGACGGCATTCGCCGACAGGCTCTCAGGCTCCCGCGCGCTCGCGGCCGGCGCGCAGGTAATCGGTCACGGGCGATTCCAGGTCCGGTTGCCGAGACTCCCAGCCCGGGGCGAGTACCCCGGGCTCGCGCACCAGCATCCGCTGCTGCCGCCCGGATTTCCTCGCGTGCACGACCGTCCCGATCTCCGGGGGCCCCGCATCGGCGGGCCCCACCAGGTCGCGGTGCTCCTCCAGGAGTTCGTCGACGTCGCCGTCCAGTTCCACCGTGCAGTCCTCGATCCCCCGGCGGTCGCCGTAGCGCTTGGACAAACCGATGGTGCTCAGCGCGCTCATGATGGGTGTTCCAGTCCTCCGGCCGGGAAGTACTCGTCACGGACGGCAGCGAACAGCGCATCGACCTCTTCGACCGTGAGCCCGCCGCTCCTGGCACGGCTCATCCAGTCCGCCAGGTCGCGTCGCATCGGGGCTTCGACCGAGGTCCGGCCGCTCGCCAGCGATCGAGTTACGAAGGTACCGACCCCACGCCGAGCCTCCACCAGGCCGTCCCGCTCCAGCTCTCGATACGCCTTCAACACGGTATTCGGATTGACCGCCGTGGCCTCCACCACCTCGCGCGCAGTGGGCAACCGGTCACCGGGCCCCAGCAGTCCCAACCGCATGGCCTGCGTGACCTGCTGGACGATCTGCATGTACGTGGAGACCCCGGAGCGACGGTCGATCCGGAACTCGATCACATCGCCCAGCATATGGGGCGGCCATCGCCGAAGGCGCGCGCTCCACGCAGCGTCATCAATGCTTCCTGCGCAGCGTCCACGCGGTTCCTCCCAACAGCAGGACCGCAACCACGCCGAGGACGCCGAACTCGATCAGCTGCAGTATCGGGGCGTACGAGGCCGGAACCACCTCGGCATACTGGCCGACCACCCCGTGCTGCGCATAGCACTGAGCCGGGTCGAAGGTCGAGACTGGAACATCGCCCCGCGAACCGCACACGGCGGCGTTGAAGCCGCCTTCCGGTATGGTCCGCCCGTCGGCACCCAGAAAACCCACCTGGACCACCTCGTCCACACCGGACTCGGGAGCACTCATCGGGTCGGCCGAGGTCCGCAGCTGCGACGGCATCAGAGCCGGTCCCGCCAATCCGACGGCACCGCGCACCGCCACCAGCCCGGCCAGGGTGCTGATCATCGCCGGCAACGACCGCCCCAGCACCGCCCCCAGCAGCGTGCCCAACGCGTAGCCGAAAAGCAGGTGGACGGCCGGCATCCACCCCATGCTCTCGAAGTTCAGGAACGAGAACGGGCCGTCCACCAGCGGCCCCATCAGCCCGGCGTCCGCGACCCAGGAACTCACCAGCAACTGCAGGACCACCAGTACGACCAGCGAGGGCACCACCAGCATCACCAGCTTGGCCGCCATCCAGCCGACCCGGGTCACCGATTGCGCGAACGCCAGCACGTGGGTGCCGTGCTCGATCTCGCGGGCGAACAGCGGCGCCCCGCTGAACACCCCCAGCAGCACCGGGAGGACCACGATCACGAGTTGGCCGACTCTGAGCAGATCGAACCACTCGTCGCGGAAATCACTCACCCCGGTCGCGCAGCCCGGGCCTTGGCCCCCCACCGCGAGGCACCGCTCCAGTCCCTGCGCCTGAATCTGCTGCACCATGCTCGTATGCAGCACCAGGACCGCGACCACGCCGAGCAGCAACACCGCTGCCATCAGCAACAACTGCGCGCGGTGCTGCCGCCACGCCACCCAGGTCATGCCGCTACCTCCACGTTGTCCCTGCGCATGCATGCGAGCGCGATGTCTTCCTAAAAAAGACTTTCACTAGTTATATAGTTCTTTGCGGTAGAAGTCCAGCCCCGGAGAAGCAAGGCCCCTAAAACACCGCGCCGCCTCACGAAGCAGCCGAGGGGCTTCCCCATGCTTCGGCACGTAGCTCCAGCAAGGCGGACGCCGCCCGGCTCACCGCCACCGAACGCATCGCCGGGAAGTCCGCCTGATCAACAGTGGACCTCGCCCTGGCCTGCCCCCACCGATAACCGAGTGGTCCAACCGACCGCTCGACCGGATCTCTCCGATGACACTCATCGACGCCATCCGCGTCAAAATCCGGGCTCTGGAGCGGTCTTCTCGTGATGCTCGGATCGGTCTTCGACGTGGCCGTCGAGCCAGGCCTGGCGGCGAGCCAGACGGCCGGGTCCTCACCGTCACGGCCGTCGATAAGGTCGACCGGCTTGCGCGTGTCGAGGTCGACCATGACAGTGCCGTAGCGGTGCCCGCGGCGGACGGCGAAATCGTCCGCGCCCAGCACCGCGACCGGGCCGATCGGCGGTTCCGGCATAGCTATTGCTGCCCCTGAAGAAATCGGCGCGCCAACAGGTTTGGGCGAAACGCCGCCGACTCAGCGTCCAAACCTGTTCAGCGGGCAGGGTTGGCCCTAGAGTGCGGTGGCGAAGATCGCGGAGAGCACCGGATGCTGGACGGGTTCTGACGGGTCGCCTCGGTGCCTCTGTGCCGAATCACTATTGCTGCGGTCGCATGGAAATTGCGCCGTGAAGCTATGCCGGAGAGATTCGGCTCCGCAATTGAGCGTTTTTCATCCTCGTTTTGCGTGGCGGTGCGGGTGGCGGAACCTCAGAGGCTCCCTGGACTGTGGGTGCCCTGACTGATGTATGCCCAATACACGGCGTCAGGGCCGTCCTCGCCGAGGGAACCCCGGAGGGGTGGGCACCGTGAACCCGCGGCGGTGCGGGTGTCGTAGGTGGGCTATGCGCCTGCGGCGCATGCGACACCCCATCGACGTGCAGCTTCACGGCCCGCGGCTGCGGACCGACCAGGATGAAAAACGCTCAATAGGGTAGAAACGGATCTACCCGTGTGGGCATGAACGTATTCCCTTCCAGATCTGCTGTCAGAAATCCTCGATTCCTCGCTGCACGGTCCGTGAGCGCTGCTCCGCGCCGTAGTGCTTGGCGCCGGTCTCCAAGGTCCCGACCCACCGCGGTCCTTCAGCGGGCGACGGGGAGGGGCTGGAGGGTTCCCGTGGCGTCGAAGTCCCAGTCGTGCGGCTCGCCGAGTGTGACCATGTCGGGGTGGTCGGCGACCTCCTGGGCGTAGGCCTCGGAGACCTCGATGCGGGGCATCGACAGGGTGTTTCGGATGCGCACCACCTTCGCCGGTCGTTCCGCGGGGCCGCGGGACATGTGCAGGGCGGCAACGATGGCGTCCCGGTCGTTGGCCAGGGCCATCGGGATCCGGGCGCTGTCGGGCAGGCCTGCGGTCAGCGAGTTGGTGTAGAACGAGCCGAACTCGATCTGGTCCACGCAGCGCTGAGTGGTCACGTCCGCCAAGCCCAGGCCGCAGGCGTTGCCGTTGGTGTGCTCGGTCAGGCCCAGCACCACCAGCCGCTTGATCGGCACCGCCTTGAACTTGTCCGCGTTGACCTGGGCGCGGCCGGTGATGTTGGGGTCCATCCCGGTGCCGCTGATGTCCTTGCCGATCTCGTCGACGACCAGCACGTCGATGTCGGACATCAACAGCCTCGGCATCAGCTGCTTGGCTTCGACCAGCAGTTCCGCCTCGCGTTCCAGCAGTTTCGCGGTCGGGACCAACTCGATGCGGGCGACGTGCTCGTAGGCGTTCTCCACCACGGCCATCCCGAACTCGATCGGGACCACGCCGAGCATCGCCTCGGCCACCGCCGGGATGAGCGTGTCGAACGCAGCCATGCCGTGGGCGTGCAGGGTTGTCGCGCCGCGGTGCTTGCCCAGGCCGATGGCGAGCATCTTCGCCAGACCGCTCTCGTGCGTGCCCCGGAAGTCGGTGTGCGGCTTGACCCGGCCGAGCACGATGACGCTGTCGGCCTTGGCGGCCTCGGCGTCGAAGTGCACCGGGGTGCCGTCGTCCAGCTCGGCGACCACGACCGTCTCCATGGACGAGACGATCGGGGCGCCGATGCTCTCCTCGGTGATCCCGTACTCGGCCAGCACCTGCCGCTGGCCCTCCGCGGTGCCGCCACCGTGGCTGCCCATCGTGGGCACCACGAACGGTTTGGCGCCACAGCCGATCAGCGCGTCCACCAGGGTGGCGACGATGCGATCGATCCGCGTCACCCCGCGGCTACCCGCGGTGATGGCGATCCGCTTGCCGCTGACCGGCTGGTTGCGGTCGTGCTCGGCGACCTGGCAGCGGATCGCGGCTTCGAGGTCCTCGACCGCGTCGGCGGCGAACCGCTGCTCGATCGGGATCATCCTGGGGAGTTCGATGTCGGCTCCGGCCAACCGGACCTTCTCGACGTTGAACATGCGTCCCATCCTTACTAATCAGTCACGGCCCGGATCGTGTTCTTAGAACCCGCCGGTGGTTGCGCTGCTTGGGCGGGTGCAAGCGGTTGGCGCCGCTTCACAAGGCGTGGACGGCATTCGCCGACAGACTCTCAGTCACTCGGTGATTCCTCTTTCTGGCAAGTCAGCCCGGCCAACCGGCCATATCCGGGCGATCCACTTAATTGATCAGGCATTCCCCTGGCCGGCATCACTCAGATCACCTCACCTGCACCCTGCAACGCATCGCCGCCGACCGCACCAGAATCCCGCCCAAAGGGCTGCCGGGACCAGCCCGGACCGACTTCGACGATCTCGCCTGCCCGAATGGACACGTATCGGGTGTCCATAAGGGCACGGTCATTACTGAACGGTATCGCCCTTGTCGGCAAAAGAGTCAGAATTCGCCACGGAATTTGCGATCAACAACATTTGGTCCGGTTGGCGGCAGAATCAATACCCCAGACGCAACACCCAGGGTAGACCGATTTCCGCAGACCGAAAACGGAGCATGTGGGACGCGGAGCCGAGGAGCACCTAAAAACAATTCTCTGGATGCCACCAGACCTTCCTGGCGGTCCCGTTACTTGCACGCGAATCGGCGATCAATCGCACTCATTTTCTCTGAACAATACTTGCACGAAGCGGCGTGATCCGCAACGAAAGAAGAAACACCATGCTCTGGAACGACATATTCGTCAGCGGCACCGGCCGGTACCTGCCGCCCCGCGCCAGTGCCACCGACCTCGTTGGTGACGGCACGATCGACCGCCAAGCACTCGAGATGTCCGACTTCGAGTCCTTTACCGCCTCGGACGGGTTCACCGCCGCGGAGATGGCCGCGAGTGCAGCGACCGACGCCCTCCGCCGCTCCGGGCACGAGGGTGCCGACATCGCCACCGTGATCCACGCCGCCTTCGACGACCAGGAGCACTACGCGCCCGCCTGTTACGTGCAGCGGGTTGTGGGTGCCTCCCGGGCGCTTGCGGTCGAGGCGGGCGCGGGCAGCTGCGGTGGCGCTGCGGGACTCGTGCTGGCCGCCTCGCACCTCGCCGCCGATCCCTCCGCCACCTCCGCGCTGGTGACGGCGGCGGGCCGGTTCGTCGCGCCGCGCTGGCCGAGGTGGCTGCCCGGGCTGGGGCACTTCCTGTCCGATGGCGCCGCTGCCGCCGTGCTGAGCCGGGGAGCCGGGCGGGCCCGGCTGGTCGCCACCTCCTGCACTGCGGTGCCCGAACTCGAAGACCTGGCCACGCCCACCATCCCCGCGGAAGACGGAAGCCGCATGATGACACGGGCGGAGACGGTCGGGGTCCTGCCCCATGTCGGCACTCTCCAGACAGCCGCCCGCACCGCGGTCGAGCAGGTCCTCCAGGAAGCCGGCGTGTCGCTCGACAAGGTTTCCCGGTTCGCGGTCACCGGACTGGGGTTGGCGCAGCTGACCGTTCTCCTCTTCGAGCCCCTGGGCATACCCAGCGACCGGACCAGCTGGCAGCTGCACCGGACACTGGGCCATGTCGGCCCGTGCGACCAGCTCCTCGGCCTGGACCACTTCCTCCGGCAGTCCCTCGAGCCTTCGGACACCGTCCTCGTGATCGGGATCGGTGCCGGCTTCCGCTTCATCTGCGCGCTCCTGGAGATCACGGAATGAAGGACGTCTTCGCCGACGAAGGGGACACATGATGCTGGAACCGGATCTCACCGAACTGGTCGACTTCGCCCGCCGCAATTCTCCCTACTACCGGGACCTGTACGCCGGTGTGGCCACCGACGGGCCGATCCGGGCGGAAGACCTGCCGATCGTCGAGCACACCGGCTTCTGGAAGGCGAACACGGTAAAGGACAACCGGGTGCTGACGGCTCGCCACGATGACGGTGTCGTGTTCAAAACCGGTGGGACGACCAACAGCCCCAAACTGACCGTGTACACCAGGGCGGAACTGCACGCCATGGCCCGGCTGCAGGGCGACGGGTACGCGGCGGCGGGACTGCGGACCGGTGACCGGGTTGCCAATCTCTTTTACGCCGGGGAGTTGTACGCGGGTTTCCTGTTCAACGTTCTGTGCCTGCAGGAGACGTGCGTCCCCGTGGTGCACCTGCCGATCGCGGGAAGCCCGTCGCCTGAGGTCATGGCGGACCTGATCATCGAGCAGGAGGCGACCGTGCTGCTGGCCACGCCCACCACGGCCAGCCAGGTCGCATCGCGGCTGACCGCGCGAGGTGACTCGGCGCCCGCGGTCCACCTCTTCCTCTTCGGCGGGGAGGCGTTCTACGAGGATCAGCGCAGACTGATCACCGAGGCGTTCCCCAACGCCGTTGTCCGCTCGCTGGGGTACGCCTCGGTGGACGCAGGGGTGCTGGCCGCGCCCGTCCAGGACGAGCCGGACGCGCGCGTGCATCGTGTCCACCGGCTCCACAAACTGGTGGAGATCGTCGACGACGAAACCGGTGATCCGATCAGGGAACCAGGTCGCCCCGGCAGGCTGCTCGCCACGGACCTCGTCCGGCGGCTGATGCCGCTCATCCGGTATCCGGTCGGTGACCGCGCCGCGTGGGTCGACTACGACGATCGCCGGTTCCGCCTGCTGGGCCGCGCCGACGACGGAGCCAGGGTCGGTTCGGTCACCGTCTACCTGGAGGACCTGCGTGTGGTGATCGAGGAACTGGCCGGCGACCAGCCCATCGCGGGATTCCAGGTGGTGCAACGTCGCCGGGACTCCAAGGACGAACTGGTGCTGCGGATCGGTGGGCAGGTCGACGATCCGCAGCCGCTTGCCGAGGCGATATCCGCGCGGTTCGAAGGGTTGCGCCCGATGTTCGGCGAGCACGTGCGCGCCGGACTGATCAACCCTCTGGTGGTCGAGTTCGTCCCGGCCGACATGATCAAGGTGAACCCCCGCAGCGGCAAGATCGTCCGGCTGCTCGACGAGCGCGTGGCTCCATAGGACGAGGCCCTGGACGGGCAGTTTCCTGCTCCTCGGCGAAGAAAAACTCGCCACGGTGAAAATGAATAAGACGAGGAAAGAAATGGCCAGGACGACCCTCTTCGACTGCGGCGAGGACCAGTACTACCTTCCCGACCTCAAGACACGGCTTCCCCTGCGGCAGCACTCAGGCGTTGCGCGCACCCTGGGCGAGACGAGGGCCTGGATCAAAGGGTTCCCGGAAATCCGGAATTGGGCCCCTTTCTGCGCGCCGCGAGGGGATATCGACTTGTGGCTGGCGCAGGGCTTCGCAGATGTGTGGATTTCTCACCAATTCACGTGCGGAAACGTAGATACATTCAGAATCATCTGTGACCTGGGCGCCTGGATGGTGATGACCGACGATGTTCACAGTGCGCCAGGGCCGTTCCGGGACGCCGATGAGGCCACGCGTAATCGGGCATTGGACCGGGCCATTGAAATCCTGAACGGAGACGGGCAGGAGTTCGACAGGAACCAGCCATCGTCCGACACAGCCGATGCGCTTGTCCTGGGACGCTGCCTGTCAGACGTCTGGTACCGCCTGTGCCGTTCGGCACCGCCCTCGATCCGCGCGCGCATCGCCCGTGCACTGCAAGGGACCATGGAATCGTGGAAGGCCGAGGCGTCTGACAGGGGCAGCGGCAGATGTCTGACTCTGGATGAGTTTCTCGAGCGCAGGGATGTCTACGTAGGGATCGACGTCGACTTCCCCGTCCTTGAATTCATGCTGGGAATAGATCTCCACAGTGAACTCGAAGCTCACGCCGATGCCTTCTCCAAAATATGGCGAATCCTTCGCCGATATACCTCCCTCGTGAATGACTTGTACTCCTTCCGGAAGGAGTACATGGCAGGCAAGGATCTCACCAACTCCATCGCGGCACAGTGCAACATGGAGCGTGTACGGATCAGTGACGCGGTCCGCAAGGTAGTGGGTCTGGCGGAATCGGCAGAAGAAGAGTTCATCGCCTGCCGCGAACAGTTCATCGCAACACATCCGGAGCTCACGAGTGGCCTGCTGCGCTACCTGGAGTGCCTGGGAGACATCGCGTCCGGAACCGCTTTCTATACGCGATGCTCCCCGCGATACCACGGCGTTGACCACGACTGGTCAGAGATCGGTGGTGGCCTGGTCACCATTGACACGGAACGCACGATCATCCATCCGCGGGCGGAAGACGCCACCCGATGAACACCGAGCATGTACTGCGTTACCCGTTCGAGCCACCCCCCGCGCTCGCAATCCCACCCCAGTACGCGTCGCTGCGATCCACGCAGCCTGTGGTCGAGGTGCAGATGCCTTACGGCGGAAGGGGATGGCTGGTCACCCGCTATGAGGACGCGAAACTGGTCTTCTGTGATCCCCGGTTCAGTCGTGCGGCCGCCGCAGGCAAAGACGTACCCCGCATGCGACCGAAGCCTGCCAAAAAGACCTCGATCATGGCTATGGACCCGCCCGAGCACACTCGACTGAGACGACTGATCGCCCCCAGTCTCACCAAGCGACGTACCGAGCAACTCCGCGCGCATACGAAGAAAATCGCTCAAGAACTCGTAGCCGCCATGGTGGCCAACGGCCCGCCCTGCGACATCGTCGCAGACTTCGCTGTCCCCCTCCCCATCAACGTCCTGCTGAAACTACTCGGTGTCACCACCGAAGACACCCGCCGCCTGGTAGCCGCTGCCGACGTGGTGATGTCCAGCACCTCCCATACAGCCGAGGACGTAACCCGGGCGCGTCAGGACCTGGCTCAAGTCATCAATCAGCACATCGCCGCCCGCCGCGAAAATCCGACCGACGATCTCCTGGGCACGCTCGTCAGCGCGCACGAAGCCGGCGAGCGACTCACCGACGCCGAGCTACTCGACATCACAACGGCCCTCCTGGTCGTGGGCTGGGAGACGACGACGTGCCAGATCGCCAACTTCGTCTACCTCCTCATTACCTACCCCGAGCACATGCACTGGCTCTTGGTACACCCAGAAGCCATCCCGAAAGCGGTCGAAGAACTACTGCGATACACCCCCCTCAATAACGGAGCCGAATTCGCCCGCGTCGCCACGGAAGACGTCTCGCTGGGCGGCGTGCTCATCCGCAAGGGCGACGCCGTGCTGGTCTCCATTCCGTCGGCCAACCGCGACGAAGCGGTTTTCGCCGCCCCGGAGACCCTCAAGCTCACGAGGCCAGACAACCACCATCTCGCGTTTGGCCACGGGCCACACCATTGCGTCGGTGCCAACCTGGCACGCATGGAAATCCAAGTCGCTCTCAAAACGCTCATCGAGGGCATACCGGGCCTCCAAAAGGCAGTCCCGGATCAAGAAGTGACCTGGCGCTCCGGATCGATCCTACGCGCCCCCACCTCACTACCCGTCACCTGGTAACACCACGCCCACTCTCAAGGAGCCCATGTAGCACGCTGTGGCGTCATCTCCCCTATCCCATGCTGCCATGACGGAGTGAACAACCGATGCTGCAACACCCACCCGACAGGCCTCCACAATCCGAGCACAGAAACCTTTTTCCTGCCGGGTTCCCCCAGGGCCTCACACAACTCCGTGACCTCCACCAGTTGCTGTCCGAAATACGCAGCACAGGCGCTGTGAACCGAATCTCCGACAGCACCTGGTTTGTAGCCCGGTATCGAGAAACCGTACAGGCCCTCACAGACACTCGGCTCAGCAGCGACCCCTCCAAGGACAGGTGCCCAGCCGACCCCGACCTACAGCAGCACATTTCGCGCGTCGCGTTCTCCCAGAGTCTGTTCACAACGGATCCGCCCAAGCACACTCGCCTGCGCAAGAGCATCGCCCGCTACTTGACCCACCACCAGGCCGAACTCATGCGCCCGTTCATCGACCACACAACGCGCTCACTGATCAGCACCGTCACGAAGCGCGGGGTGGTCGATGCCGTAGCGGAGATCGCGGAACCGATCTCCGCCTTGACTATCGGCAAACTTCTCGGCGTGCCCAAGGCCGATCTAGACAAGATCGTGCGTTGGTCCCATGACCTCATGACCGAGCAACTGGACGATAACGCGCGCTGCGTCAGCGCCAATGGCCATAAAGCGCTGCGCGAATACACCGCCTGGCTCCTGCAGAACCCCGAACAAGCAACGACCGACGGACTAATCGGCAAACTCCTGGCCGCCGATACCAACCGACTACACGCGACCGAGATCCTGACCATGGTGATGCTGCTTCTTGTTGCAGGCCTTGATACCAGCATCAGCCTGATCTCCAGCACCCTCCTGCATCTTCTGTGTCACGCAGACCGCCGCCGACTCCTCTACCGATCTCCGGGCACGATACCCAAAGCGATAGAGGAAATACTGCGCTACGAGGGCCCGGCCCTGGCCCCCGTCCACCGTGTGGCAACCGAAGAACTCACCTTGGGAGACAACACCATCAAAGAGGGCGATCACGTCTTTCTGTGCCTGGCCAGCGCCAACCGGGACGAGCGACGCTTCACACAACCCGACACTGTCCTTATAGACAGACACCCCAACCACCACCTCGGGTTCGGCCATGGAATCCACCGGTGTCCCGGCGCCCCGCTCGCCACATTGTTGACACAGACCGTCGTGACTGCGCTGCTACACGCACCGATCAACATCGAACTTGCAGTCCACCCCCGCGAGTTGCAATGGCGTCAGGGGAAAGTGCGCTGCCTCAGGAGCCTCCCGGTGCGCTTCAAGAGCGCGACCCACAGCGGGTAGCGGACTCCGTCCGTAACTGCCTGCTGCCGTACCGATCTTGGGACAATTTGCAGAAACTGATGCCACACCCCTCGGCCTGGCGAACCTGACGATCCTCGTCCTCGGCGCGCTCGGATAACCGAAGCCACCGCAGCTCAAGCCACCCCCATCCTATTCAACGGAACCGTCCGGACCAGCAAAGCTACCGCTACATAACGGCGAAACTTCAGGAAATACGGAAGGTGAACTTCCGGCGACCGCTGGAGAAAAATCGTGCATTCGGATTTCAGAGGTCCTGATCCGCTCTCAACGGGGACGGCGAGTTTCGGCGCGGAGGCCGTGAGCCGCAACCTGGACATTCTCACCGAGCGTGAGCAAGCGGTACTGCGGGCCGCGACGGTGCTGGTGGCCGGCTGCGGCAGCGTGGGTGGTGCCGTGGTCGAGCCGCTGGCGCGAATGGGCGTCACCCGTTTCCGGCTCGCCGACCCGGACAGCTTCGATGTGTCGAACCTCAACCGGCAGGCGTGCGTGGTCGCTGATGTCGGCCTGCCGAAACCCGAGGTGCTCGCCCGCCGGGTAGTCGCGATCAGTCCCACCGCCGAGGTGCGCACCTACCCGGACGGTCTCACCCTGGAAAACCTCGACGAGGCGCTCGACGGCGCGCATGTCGCCTTCGACGCGATCGATCCCGCGATGTCCGCGTGGGTCAAGTACCAGCTGCACGAACGCGCCGCCCGACGCGGCATTCCCGTCGTCGCCGGAGTCGACTGGGGCGGAAAACCTGCAGTGTTCGTCTTCGACTACCGCCGCAACCCGCTGCCGTTCCACGGGAAGGCGACCGCGGAAGCGCACCGGGACAACCGTCTGTGGGACTCCGTGCGCTGGTTCGGCAGGACGCACTTCCCCAGCGACTATCTCCCGGTCATGTCCGACCGGCTGGCCAACGGCGGTACCTGGCCGCAGATTTCCTACTGCGTGATGGGTCTCGGTGCGCTCGGCAGCAGGGTTGTGCTCAACTTGCTGATGAACCGACGGGTGAAGCCCGTCGTGACGGTGGACCTCCATGCTGCGGCCATGCCGAGAGCCGCGGCGTTGGCACACCGGGTGCGCATGCCGCTGGAACTCGCCCGAACTCTGTGGACCATCCGCCAGGTGACGCGAAAAGGCGGTTCTCGACCCGTGCGGAGCGGGCAACGGGAGCGCGAACTGCCCCCGGAACTCGCCGCAGTGCTGGACGGCGCCCGTCTCGCTCCCTCCACGTACAACTCCCAGCCGTGGCGTTTCGAAATCGTCGACCACCACACCGTCCGGCTCGCGCGCAACGGGGAACGCTGGCCGGCAGTGCATCCGGACGAGCTGGGCTGGGCCGAGAACCTCGGATGCGCGCTGGGAGCTCTTTCTTATCTCTCGCACGGCGAGTGGGAGGCGCACGACGGTGCGCTCACGGACCAGAGCTGGTTCGCAGGCCGATTCCGCCTCGATCGCCTGCGTGATGACGTCTTGACCCGCCAGGGTGTTCTGGGGGCACGTTCGACGCACCGAGACGACATGCTGTCGACCCCGATCGACTGCACGACCCTGAAGCAGGTCGAAAAACTGTGTGCCGACCGGAATGTCGAGCTGGAGACGATGAGCAGCTCGCAAGCTCGAAGCAGGCTCCTCGGCCGGACCGAACGCGATACGTCCACGTTGATCGGCCACGATGACGAACTGTGGGCGTGGGTGCGCAAGCGGGCCGATACCGAGTTCGGCCTCAGTTCGTTCGGCACACCTCACGACCTGCTCGGAATCTCCGGTGTCGCCGGACATCTTGCATCGGCTCTGGCGGGGTCGGCGATACCGGACGTGGTCAGGCGCCGCGTGCTGGCCGGGGTCGTCGAGCATGGACGTGCCCGACAGCTGCGCAATTGCGGCGCGGTACTCGTGCTGCGCGGCCCACGTCAGAGCGTAGCTGACCGCATCAACGCGGGTGAGACGCTGATGCGGCTGTGGCTGGCCCTGGTTGAGCAGGGATACGCGGCTCAACCGTTGCTGGGAGAATTCGGCGGACTCGGGATCCCTTCGACCAAAGACACCTCCGGCGACAATGCCGTGCTGGCGGTCCTGCGTGTCGGCAAGGGAACCAGACCTCCGACCATGAGAGTGGCGCGCTGTCCGCTGGCGACGTCGGTGAAGTGGGTCGAATAGCACACTCCCGCTGAACTCAGGCCCCGGAGTCTTGGTGCTGACACCATGGGTGATCCCGTGCTTGGATGGTTGGCGGGGCAGGCCGGGGGAATACTGCCCCGCCAACCGTGGTCAGCCCGTTGAGCATTCGGGAGGCGGGCTGACCAAGCCTCTACAGGTAGATACGCACTCGGCGACGACGCATCCGCCGCCATTCGCGGTTCTTCCGACGACGACGCAGGAACCTGATCAACACCTCAGCCCCCGCCTTCCCGCTCGTCGAGCTCCTCGAACTCAACCACGGCGGCCGCAATCGTTTCGTTGAGCCGCAACAGGTTTCGCCGAGCCATCGTGTAGATGATCGGAGTCGCACAATCGATGAGCACATCGACCGTGTTGAAATCCGGCCACACCCGCGCCTCGATCCCAGTGCGGTCCACGACCAACAAGCGCTTCGGCTTGCCGGCCAGCAACGCCACACCGTTCAGGAACTCCGCGGGCAACGGCCGGCCAAGCGGATCAGTCATGACAGGCCCTCACGCGGCCACAAATTTGCCGGAGCCTCCATATCCAGCGGCGCCGTGTTCAGCGAGCCAGCAGCGGTGATATCCGTCAAACCAGCGCACCGCCGCGCCTCGTGCACGAACTGCTGGCCAGCGCGAACCAACTGCGCCGCGAACTGCGCAGACCGCAACGCCGATCCCGAGTCCTGTCCGATCGTGACCATCACGCTCGCCGACGGATCATGAATCGCCAACATCGGCGTCCCCGTCGCGTAGATCAGACACTCCGCGTACGTCGCGCTGTCCGGCTGCACCGTGACAAAGATCGGCATCGTCAGCTCACCCTTCCTTCATCACTTTCCAGGCGGCTCTCCCAGTAACGCGCCTGGTCTTCAAATGCCTCAGTAGCCGACTCGACAGCCGCCAGCACCCACCACGGCAGGGGGCAATCAGAGGCGAGACGCCGCCATGCCGATGCAACAGCGCGAGAGGCTGACGCCATCTCCGCCGCAACTTCCTTGCCGACCGTCCGCGAGCGTGCGGCCATGTTCGACGTGGCCCCGTACCTGCCGATAGGCGGTTTCCCAATCGTGGATCGACTTCGGCGACACAACGCCGCCGTCATCCAGGCCCGCCGTCATCGGAGACACGCACCCTTGAATGCCGGCTCGACCACACGCGATGCTCGACCCACTCGCGGTCGAGGTCCCCTGACTCTCCTCATGACCCTTGGCTTCCTTGCTGCTTCAGTCCGCCTCTCTGGCGTGATACCAGAAGATTCGGCCAGGTGATCGTCTCGTCACGACACCGCGAAGGACTCATCTTGAACATCCATGAATCGTCAAGTCTCGTCTTTGTCTCGTCTTGCCGCCGAAGGACGCACCGACGCATGCATCCTTCTCTCGAACAAGCCCTGGGACACGGCAGCTGGAGTTCTCATCGCCCGCGAAGCAGGAACAACCGTCACCGATGCTGCGGGCAGCCCCCACACCTTCAGCGCCGGAGAAACCATCGCCGTCGCACCGGGCATCGCGGACGCACTGCTTCAGCTGATCAGCGACGCTCGCTCGTAACTACCGAATTGCGCTCTACAGGATCAAGGCGCCGCGGTACTGAGCCGGTGCGTGGTGCGGCGGCGCGTCCGTTGTGGACGCGCCCCCGTTTCGCTGCGGTTTCCAGGGTTCTGAAGGAATCCCGCGGGGCAAGCGCTCGGACCCGGCCAGCAGCCAGCGCTCCCGAGCTAGGCGTTGGTTTCCGGCGCCTGCTACCGGGACGCCTCGAGTCCCGTTGGGTTCGGCGCGAGTGAAGGTTCCTCATTGGGAGCCCGAGGGTGGCACCAGGGGCCTGAAGACATCGTGAAGAAGGCATGAACCCAGGTTGGGCATGCTGGTGTCTCGGAAGCGAAGCCGATGTTTGGAAGTGCGGACATGATGGCAAACGACCACAGCACGGTGCTCGCCACCATGGTCTTCAACCTGGTAGCCCCGGCGGGAGTGATCGCGCCGGTTGGCGTGGAACTGCGGTACGACAGCCGCAATCCGTACGAGATCTGCATGAAGCTCAACGTGGGTAAGTCCGGTCAGGTGGATTGGGTGATCGCCCGCGACCTGCTGGCCGACGGGCTGGTCGCTGAGGCAGGCGAAGGCGATGTGCGAATCGGCCCTCGACTGGACCGTCCGGGGTTGGTCGTGATCGCGTTGAGCGCGCCGTCAGGGCAGGCCACCTTCGAAGTGAATGCTGATCAGCTTGTGGACTTCTTGAACGACACTTACGACGCGGTCGCTCCCGGTGACGAACACCGGTGGATGAATGTCGACGAGGCGCTGAGCCGGCTGCTCCCGCACAACCAGTAGTGGCCCAGTTCTCCGAAGCGCCGCACGTCAGGCGGCCAGCCGCGGGACCTGGCGGCGCCGAACACCTGAAAACCCACCACGCTGCGTCTCCGAGCCGGGAATCCACCCAGCCCGGAGGCGCAGCGCTGCATACGGAGAATTCGTCGCCGTTGACACACGTCGCTGTACCGCTACTAGATCAGGAGAAGCCTCGGCTGGCCACATCGATCACCAGGTTCCGGACGGCGTGCAGGGCCGGGTTGTCGTCGTTCGCCCGCCACGCGGCGACGAGTTCGACCGGCTCGCCCTCGATCCCGATCAGCGGGCGCAGCACGACGCCGTCCAGCCCAAGCGCCTCGGCTGCCCGTGGCACTAGCGCGAGCCCCGACCCAGCTCGTACCAGCGCCAGGATCGTGTGCACCTGGCTGAGGTGGTGCACGTACCTGGGCGCGATCCCGGCGCCCCGGAAGACACCGACCAGTACCTCGTAGAAGTAGCGGGCCTCGGTCGGCGAGTACATGACGAACGGTTCGCCGTCGAGGTCGCGCACATGTGGCACCCGGCCCGGCGCGGCCAGCGGGTGCCCGGACGGGATCGCGGCCAGCAAGGCCTCCTGGTGCAGCGGGCGGTGCTCGAGTCCGGTGCCGGGGACCGGGGGGCGGACCAGGCCCAGGTCCAGTTCCCCAGAGCGCAGCTCCTCCAGCTGTATTCCGGACACCCGCTCGCGTAGCACCAGGTCGACGCCCGGCAGCCGGGTGCAAACGGCGCCGACGACGGCGTCGAGCACCGAGTGCGCCGACGACGCCGTGAAACCCAGTGCCACCGTCCCGATCTCGCCTGCAGTCACTCGGCGCACCGACAGCGCCGCCTGCTCGGACAGTCCGAGGATGCGCCGGGCGTCACTCAGGAATGCCCGTCCGGCCGCGGTGAGCCGGACGGCCCGGCCGGTCCGGTCGAACAGTTCGACGTCCAGCTCGCGCTCCAGCAGCTGGATCCGCCGGGACAGCGGGGGCTGGGTCATCGACAGTCGTTCCGCCGCGCGGCCGTAATGCAGGGTCTCGGCGACAGCGACGAAGCTCTCCAGCTGGCTCAGCGTAAACACGGATTCATTATAGGTATCAGTCAATGCTGAAACAGTGTTGGACGCGCATCGTTTTGGTTCTTACGGTGGATCCCAATCGCCCTAGCGGATGCCCCCAGGAGGAAATGCTGATGCCCGCCTTGACCCCGACCGAGCTCGCCGAGCGCCTCGGCTCCGGGCTGCTTTCGTTCCCGGTCACGCACTTCACCCGGGATCTGGCGTTCGACGAGCCCGCCTACCGGGAGAACATTCTCCGCCTCGGCACGTACGAGGTCGCCGGCCTGTTCGCGGCTGGTGGGACGGGGGAGTTCTTCTCCCTGACCCCGAAGGAAGTCGCCAGCGTCGTCCGGGCGGCCACCGGCAGCGCACCCAAGGGCACCCCGGTCCTCGCCCCAGCGGGGTATGGCACCGCGCAGGCGGTCGAGATGGCCCGCGATGCCGAGGCGGCCGGCGCCGACGGCCTACTGTTGTTCCCGCCCTACCTCACTGAGGCCTCCCCCGACGGCCTCAGCTCTTATGTGCGCGCAGTCTGCGAGTCCACTTCGCTGGGCGTGGTGCTCTATAGCCGGGCGAACGCTGTGTACACATCGGAGACGGTGGCCACGCTTGCTGACGCCTGCCCGAACCTGATCGGTTTCAAGGACGGTGTCGGTGACCTGGAGGCGATCACTCGGATTCACTCGCGTCTCGGTGACCGCTTGGTGTACATCGGCGGGCTGCCGACGGCGGAGACGTTCGCGCTGCCGTACCTGGAGTTGGGTGTCACGACCTACAGCTCGGCGATCTTCAACTTCCTGCCCGAGTTCGCACTGGCCTTCTACAACGCGGTGCGGGCAGGGGACCGAACGAAGGTGCGTCGGCTGCTCGACGACGTCGTGCTGCCCTATACCGCGATTCGTGACCGCAAGGCGGGCTACGCGGTGAGCATCGTCAAGGCCGGCATGAATCTCGTCGGGCGCCCGGCCGGTCCGGTCCGGCCTCCGCTGACTGACTTGGATGACGCCGAGAACGCACTGTTGGTCGACGTCGTCGAAACCTCGCGCACCGCCACCATCTGAGCACCCCGATGAAGCGGAAGGAGACACTCGTGTCCGCTCCCCCACAGACCTGCCCGACCGGCGCCATGGTCATCGGAGCCGAACCCGTCATCGGCACGGGCGAGGAAGTCCGATCCGCCGATCCCCGTACTGGCGCGGCTCTCGGCCCCGCCTACCCGGTGGCGTCGGTCGAGCAGGTCGAGCGGGCTTGTGCGCTGGCAGCGCAGGCGTTTCCGGTGTTTCGGGCGACCACCGCCCAGCGGCGTGCCGAGTTCCTCGAGTGCATCGCCGATCTGCTCGACGAGCGCCGGGAGGCACTGGCCGAGCGCGCTCACCTCGAGACCGCGCTGCCCCGTCCGCGGCTCACCGGCGAAGTTGGTCGCACCAGCGGTCAGCTGCGCCTGTTCGCCGCGGAGCTGCGGGCCGGGACCTGGCAGGGCGTCCGGATCGATCCGGCACGGCCCGGCCGCGCCCCGCTGCCACGCCCCGATATCCGGCAGCGCCGGATCGCGCTCGGCCCGGTCGCGGTGTTCGGCGCGAGCAATTTTCCGATGGCCTTCTCCACCGCTGGGGGCGACACGGCGTCGGCGCTGGCCGCGGGGTGCCCGGTCGTTGTCAAGGCGCATCCGGCACATCTGGGTACCGCGGAGCTGGCGGCACGGGCGATCGCCGACGCAGCGGCCGAGACGGGGATGCCTGAGGGCGTGTTCTCCCAGCTCGTCGGCAGCGGGACCGAAATCGGTGCCCGGCTCGTCAGCGATCCGCGGATTCGTGCCGTGGGCTTCACCGGGTCCCGCAGCGGCGGGCTTGCGATCGCGGCCGCAGCTGCGGCGCGGCCAGTGCCGATCCCGGTGTACGCGGAGATGAGCAGCATCAATCCGGTGCTGCTGCTACCTGCGGCGCTCGGATCCCGCGGCGCCGAGCTGGGCGCCGCGTTCGCCGGATCGCTGACGCTCGGCGCCGGGCAGTTCTGCACCAACCCTGGCTTGGTGCTTGCCGTCGACGGACCGGGCCTCGACGCGTTCACCAGGGCCGCGGCCGACGCCGTAGCCACCAACACCGGAGCCACCATGCTCACCACTGGTATCGCCGACCACTACGCCACCGCCGGTGACGCCCTTACTGCTCGGGACGGGGTCGATGAGCTCGCACGCGGCAGCCGACCCGGCGATGCGGCCGGGGGTTGCGCCAGGCTGCTGACCGTCGCTGGCGCCCGTTTTGTCGCCGATCCGGAGCTGCAGGCCGAGGTTTTCGGTGCGACGTCGCTGCTCGTCCGATGCGCAGACACCACCGAGTTGACCGCAGCCGTATGCGCGCTGGAAGGTCAGCTCACCGCGACCGTGCACACCGATGAGGCCGACTACCCGCTCGCCGCGAAGCTGCTACCGCTCTTGGAGGAGCGGGCCGGTCGCATCCTCTTCAATGGCTGGCCCACCGGAGTCGAGGTGGGACACGCGATGGTGCACGGCGGCCCGTTCCCGGCCACGACAGACCCGCGCAGCACCTCGGTCGGGACGCTCGCGATCGAGCGCTTCCTGCGACCCGTCGCCTATCAGGACGTTCCGGCGGGTCTGTTGCCGGCCGAGGTTCGCGACGACAATCCGGTTGACGCGTGGCGTCGACTCGACGGCGAACCCGGTCGAGACGCGCTCGCCGTCGACAGCGCCGATTGACCAGTGTCGGCCTAGTGCGGCGGGTTACCCCCGGCCCAGATCCGGCCATTCCCGCGACCGCCCGGTCGCAACCCTTCCAATGTCGTGAGGACCTAATGACACCGCGATCGTTCTCGTCGTCACTATCGTCGCGCCGGATCCCGGCTGCGTCGCCTCTCCCCGCCACGGGCTCCCGCTGGCGTCCACACCCGCAGTCGGCAGTCGATGCTCATCCCCTGGCGCTGTCCGCGCACAGCAGGTTCGATGGGAGCCCCCGGCCATGACCACTCCTGAAGTCAGTTCGGACGGCCTGCGCCAGTCCTCGCCCGAAGCACCGCTCGGTGGACAGGCAACACCCCGGCCGAGAAAGCCCAGCCGCGACTCGATCGCGGCCGGTGTGAAGGCAGTCGTGGGGATCGTCGGGCTCTTCGTCGTCTGGCAGCTGCTGGTGATCATCTTCGATCCGCCGGAATTCCTGCTCGTCGGGCCGCTCTCGGCATTCGCCGAGCTGATCGAACGCCCCGGGTACTTCGCGAGCAACACCTTCGTCACGTTGCAGGAGGCGCTTGCCGGGTTTGCGCTCGGCACTGCACTGGGCGTCCTGTGCGGCGCGGCGCTGCACTACTCGACGACCGTGCGCAGTTTCCTCTACCCCGCGCTCATCGCGATCGACACCATCCCCAAGGTTGCGCTCGCACCGCTGTTCATCGTGTGGTTCGGGTTCGGCTTCGAGTCCAAGGCGTTCGTCGCGATGGCCATCGCGTTCTTCCCGCTGGTGATCAACACCTACGACGGCCTGAGCTCGGTACCCCACGAACTGCAGGAGCTGGCGCGGATCAACAAGGCGTCGCAGTGGAAGAAGATGACGAAGATCGAGTTCATCTACGCGATCCCGTCGATCTTCTCCGGAGCGAAGATCTCCATCTCGCTCGCGGTGGGTGGGGCGGTCGTCGGTGAGTTCATCGCCGGCTCGAAGGGGCTGGGATATGTCATCCTCCTCGCCAACAGCCAGGTCGACCTCCCGTCGATGTTCGCGGCCTTCATCGTGCTCGCCGCCATCGCCCTGGCGTTGTTCTTCATCGTCGACTTCGCGGGACGAAAGCTGGTCCCGTGGAAGAACCACGCGAAGTGACCGCGGGGATCGGAGACTCGAATGCGGAACTCCACTCGTAAGATCGCCGCGATCGTCGGGGCGGCGCTGCTCATGGCCCTGTCAGGCTGCACGAGCGAGAGCGGGAAGAACTCGATGACCCTCATGCTCGACGTGGCGTACCTGCCGAAACACGCCCCGTTCATCTCGGCTGTCGAGCGGGGCTTCTTCAAGGCGGAAGGCATCGACCTCACGGTCATGCCGGGGTCGGGTTCGACCAACACGGTCACCTCGGTGGAAACCGGCAAGGTCGACGCCGGCTGGGCGGACTTCGGCGCCACGGTCACCAGCCAGGGCAGGGGCGCCGAAGTCAAGCAGGTCAACCTCCTGCAGGCCAGGTCCGCCTACGCGGTCGTCGCGCTCGCGGGCACCGGAATCAACGGATGGGCCGATCTCCCGGGCAAGACAGTCGCCACCGAGGGCGGGGGCGCGATGACCGCGATGTGGCCGTACGCGATGAGCAAGCTCGGGCTCAAGGAGGGCGATGTCAACGTCGTCCACGCCACGAGCGGATCGAAGATCCCCGGGCTGCTGGCCGGTCAGTGGGACGCCAACCTCGCCCTGTACGTCTCCGACGAGCCCGCCATCGACGCGCTCGACCGACAGGCCGTCGTGCTGAAGTGGTCCGACCTGGGCATCGACCTCTACGGCAACGGGATCGTCGTCTCCGACGAGAAGCTCAGGACCGATCCCGAGCAGGTGCGGCGGTTCAACCGCGCGATGCAGAAGGGCTTCCTGTGGGCGTGCCAGCACCCGGACGAAGCCGCCCAGGACTTCCAGAAAGAGGTCTCGGGCTTCGAGACCAAGACCATCACCCTCGCCATCGGCGAGCAATGCGCCCTCAACTGGGGAACCGGCGCGTCGGCGAACCAGTTCGGTGTCATGGACGACGCCAGCGTCCAGAAAATGATCGACGTCGCCCGCCAGTTCCTCGGCCTGAACCCGGCGAGCAACCTCACGCCCGCCGACGTGTACAGCAACGCCTACCTCGAACCGTTGCACCGCAACGAGACCATCCAGGCGCCGTGACGGCCGGACGGAGAGTCACAATGAACAACGAGTACGCCATCTCGGTCAACAACGTGGGAAAGACCTACCGATCCCGGGACGGCCAGCACAACACAGTGCTCAAGGGGCTGGACTTCCACGTGAAGCCGGGACAGTTCGTCTCGATCGTCGGCCAGTCGGGAAGCGGGAAAACCACGCTGCTCAAGACGATCTCCGGCCTGCAGGAGCCCACCGAGGGCGAAATCCTGGTCAAGGGACGGCCGATCCGCGACGGGATCGAGGACATCGCGATGGTGTTCCAAAGCCCCGTGCTCCTGCCGTGGCGCAACAACATCGACAACGTGCTCCTGCCCCTGGAGTTCCGCGGCACCCGCACCGACGAGTCGCGCCGCTACGCCCAGGAACTGCTCGAAATGGTCGGGCTGGGCGGCAAAGCCCAGCACTACTCATACGAGCTCAGCGGCGGGATGCAGCAACGGGTGGCCATCTGCCGCGCGCTGGTCTCCCACCCCGAACTGCTGCTCATGGACGAGCCCTTCGGTGCGCTCGACGCTATGACCCGCGACTCGATGAACTTCGAGATCCAGCGCATCTGGCAGACCACCGGGTGCAGCGTCCTGTTCGTCACGCACAGCATCTCCGAAGCGGTCTGGCTCGGTGACCGGGTGGTCGTCGTAGGCGGCCGCCCCGGCCGAATCGTCGCCGACATCGCGATCGACCTGCCGCGGCCCCGGGGCAAAGAGCACCGGTTCTCCGCAGCTTTCTCCGACTACACAACGGAAATCGAATCCCACATCGGAGTCGTGACCGGAATCAGCTGACCGCCGCCCCGGACTCCGACCGATTCCGACACCGAAATCGACGCCAGAGGAACACCAATGCTGAGCCTCACCGCAGACGCCTCGCAGGTCGAACGAACCTACGGTCTCAATGCACGCAAGAGCCTGCTGTTCTCCGCGATCCGCCTCGACTCCTACCCGCTCGTCGCACCACTGATCGCACAGACCGACAATGGCCAGTACCTGCTCGTGCGCCAACAGGAGCAGGGCAACGCCCTCTCGGCCGGGGTCCCGAAGGACCAGATCAAGTTCTACGCACCCTGGGTCACGATCGACCCCCGAATCGTCGCCGACACCCCCGCCTCGGCGTCGCTGACCAGCCTGGTGCAGGAACTCGCCGACGGCGCTGCGGTGAGCCTCGCGGCCGACGTCGTCTACAGCCACTACCGCACGCTCTCCGGCTCCGTCGAACTCGTCGTCTCCGACCAGGACCCCACCCCGGTCACCGCATACGAACTCGACCTCGAGGAAGTCCTGACGAGGTTCGCGGCCTGGCGCGAGACGGGCGTCCACACCGCGCGGCGGCTGATCGAGGACGTCGCACACCTTTCAGGCCTGGCGGAGGAGTTCACCGCCGGCGAGGACAGCCGGTTCTCGGCGCTGAAGACGCTCGTCGCCGACCGCTCCCTCGGCGCCCTGCTCCTCGCTGCACCGCCCAACTTCACCGAGGCGACCGGGTTCGCGCAGCCGGACGGGACGGTCGGCCTGTGGGTAGCCGACTCGGACAGGCTGCTCGTGCTGGCCCCCGGTGGAGCCTCCGGTGTCTCTGGGTCTCCCGTCGGCCGGTTCCCGTCCATCGGTGCCGCCGTCCAAGCGCTGGCCGGCGGTGTGCGGACCGGTGTCGAGGACGAGTGGATCAGCGTCGGCCTTGCCCGCGAACTCGAGCGCGAGGGAGCGGAACTGGTTCCGGTCTCCACAGACCTCGGCCACTGGCGGGACATCCGCGACCACGAGGACCTCGCCTTCCAGGTCGTCGCCGCCCGGGCGAGTGTGTTCGCCATCGAGGAGGCCCTGGCTTGGGCGGAAGAGGGCCTCAACGCCGGCCGCTCGTTCTCCGAACTCGACATCAACGCCGTGTACCTCGACAAGATCGCCGAATTCCGCACGGTGAACGAGATCCCCTTCGGCATCGAGCCCTACTTCACCAACCTGCACTCGTCCAACCGGATGCTCTTCCCCGGCCCACCCGTCGACTACCCGATCAACGACGAGACGACCTGCATCCAGCTCGACGCCGGGGTGCGCATCGTCGTCGACGGGGTCACCGTCGCCACCTCCGACATGGCCCGCTCGCTGCCCCGCACCGCGGCGGCGAAGGAGGCGTACAGCTTCTTCTTCGACGTGGTGCGCGAGGGCATCATCGGGCAGCTCAAGCCCGGCGTGGTGTGCGAGGACGTGCACGAGGGAACCTTGCGCTACCTGGCGCCCCACCTGGACCGGATGGTCGCGATCGGGATGCTCGGAACGGACGTCGATTTCAACAGCGAATACCGCAAGCGCAACGTCGGCCACCTCATGGGCAAGCAGGAGTCGTTCGCGAACGAACTCCGGCCTGGCTACAAGCACGTCCTTGAAATCGGCTCGTATGGTGCCGCCGAAATCCCGTGGCGCTACGAGAACGCGGCAATCGGCACCGAGGACCTCTGGTACATCGGACGCGACCGGACCTACATCGTGAGCAAACGATGACGCCCGAACAGCCAAATCTGCGTGCGGAGCGGGTCCAACGCGGGGCCAAGAACGCGCGATCCAACCCGCATCGCTTGTCCGGCATATCGAATCGGGATGCAACATGACTGACGTGCAAGAGCGTCTCAAAGCGCTGTCCATCGAGCTCCCTGCGCTCAGTGCGCCCCGCTACGCGTATGAGGCGACCGTACGATGCGGCGATCTCCTTTATGTGTCCGGCCAAATCTCACGGACCGCCTCGGGCGAGATCCTGCAAGGCTGTCTGGGAGACAATGCGACCGTGGCTGACGGAGTGACCGCCGCGAGAACCTCTGCACTCAACCTACTGGCGCGCATACATGACGCAGTCGGCCTCGGCAACGTACAGCAGGTACTGAAGCTCAATGCCTGGGCCACGAGTTCACGAGACTTCTTGGACCAGCCGATCGTGATCGATGGGGCTTCGCAGCTGTTGCTCGACGTTCTGGGCGACGCGGGTCGCCACGCTCGAACCGCCCTGCCGGCCCACGTGCTACCTCAAGGTGCGCTCGTGGAACTCGACGCCACGATCGCCCTTCGCAGCTAGACCGTAAGAGGTGAGCGTCTCGACGTCTTAGTTGACGAGTGATCGCACAAGAATCAGTGCTGGTCAGCACCCAATACGTTGCTCACCGCGAAAAGTCCGGGTCACCACGTGCGAGCTCAACTGGCACGCCCACATCCAAGAATATTCAACTTGCGCCTTTGAGCAACATTCACGGTCGCGCACGCCCCATCGCCTCGGATGACCTGGTCACGGCTGATGCCGCTGCTTAGGCTCACCGGCACTGCGTCGAATCTCCCCTTTTTTCGACGTCACTTCCGTCTCGGTGCGAATGGAACGCGATGATGATGATTCGAAAGCTGGCCGCGGCCGCCCTGCTCACGCTGGGGTTCGCCGGTGGTATCGCCGCCACCCAGGGTGTGGCGTCCGCAGCCTCGTTCGTCCCGGCCGGGGCCTACCCGTCGTACCACGACTGCGCCAAGGCGGGCGAGGCGGGAAAACCGCAGGGCCGCTGGGTCG
>NZ_FNOK01000081.1 GCF_900106995.1 Saccharopolyspora shandongensis | reverse complement strand
CGGTCGCACGGGAGGGCATGGAGACCGCGGTGTTCTTCTTCTCCAGCGTCCAGTCCGCCGGCGGCGGCACCGTGCTGCCGCTGGTCGGCTTCCTGATCGGCATCGCGATCTCGATCTTGCTCGGCTGGCTGCTCTACGCCGGGGCGATCAAGGTCAACCTGTCGAAGTTCTTCACCGTCACCGGCGTGCTGCTGGTCTTCGTCGCCGCCGGGGTCTTCGCCTACGGCGTGCACGACCTTCAGGAGGCCGGGATCCTGCCCGGCCTGAACACGCTCGCCTTCGACGTCAGCAACATCATCCCGCCGACGTCCTGGTACGGCGCGCTGCTGAAGGGGATCTTCAACTTCTCCCCGCAGACCACCGTGGTCGAGGCCGTCGTCTGGGTCGGCTACGTCGCGATCGTCCTGCCGCTGTTCCTCCGCCCCCACCGCAGTGCCTGCAGGCCCGCCGAGATCCGCGCCAAGGAGGCAAAGTGACCAACAACGCCTACACGACCGCGTGCAATCCCAGCATGGAGGGCGGCGGCATCCGCGGCGAGTCCATCGTTACCGAGCCGGTTACACCCTGATCGGGCGCCACGCACGTTTCAGCGCATGCAAGAGCGCCGCCACAAACACTTTCGCAAGGGGAGCGGACCCCGCGCTTTCGCGCTCACAGCCACACCGCCGTAGCGTTTACCTATGAACGCGGTTGTGAAGAAGATCGAGTCCCGCACGTCGCGTGCCCAGAACCTGTTGGAAGAACAGGTGGGCAACGAGCTCAACGCGTCGCAGCAGTACCTGGCGTGCGCGGTGTGGTTCGACCAGCGCGATCTGCCCCGGCTGGCCGCGTACTTCTACCGGCAGTCGGTGCGCAAGCGCAATCATGCGATGCGGGTCGTGCAGTACATGATCGACAAGAATGTCGCGGTGGAGATTCCGGATGTGCAGGCCGTCCGCAACGTTTTTTCCGATCCCCGTGAACTCATCGCACTCGCCCTGGAGCAGGAACGCGCCGTGACCGAAGAAGTCACGACGTTGTCCCGATCCCTGCGAGAGGAGAGCGACTACCTCGGCGAGCAGTTCATGCGCTGGTTCCTCTCCGAGCAGGTCGACGAGGTCGCGCAGATGACCACGATGCTGAACATCACCGATCGCTCGCAGGGCAACATGTTCGACTTGGAGGACTACCTCAAACGAGACCCCGTCGGGGACAACAGGTACGAATCGACCGCCCCGCACACCGCTGGTGGGAAGCTGTGACGAAGGCACACGAACCGCTGTGGCTGGCGCAGCTTGAGCACGGGCGGGCTTGACCGACCGCTGCGTGTTGACGTGGGTGACCGATCCCGCGTCTTGTTCCGCGAGACCTCTCAGCGCTAGGCAGCGACGTGGCGCTGCGGGACGTCAGGAATCGCGGTCGGTGTCTGCGAGCGCGAAGTAGTTCTCCTCTTCCTGGGTGAAGTGCAGGCGTAGCACGGCGTGCAAGCCGTACAGAGTGGCGAGCAGGTCCTCGATCTGGTCGTCCTCGATGCGGCCGTGGGATTCCGTCAACTTCAGGTGAGCGCCGATCCTCCTGCTGAGCCGGTCGATCTCGGCGTGCATGCGGCTCATCGTCGCGGTGGCTTCGCTGCCGCCCAGGGCGGCAGCGATGGCGGGGTAGAGCTGGGTTTCCTCGGCTCGTTCGTGCGGGACGAGCCGCTGGTCCAGGAACGCACTCGTCTGGCGAAGTGCGACGAGCGCCTTCGTCGAACCGGGGGCTTCGGAGACGAGGTCCGCGGTGTCGCGGATCAGGTGCAGGGTTTCGCGGAGCTTCTCCTGTTCGGAGGCGAAGCGGTGCAGCAGGTCCTCGGTCGAGTGCGGCACGGCGAGCTCGCCGCGGTGGCTCCCGCGCAGCGCACGTAGCGCGTTGACGATGACCGCGACGTCGATGCCTTCCTGCAGCAAGGCGCCGGCCGCCGGTGGCAGCCAGCCGACGGCGGCAACGCCCATGGCGACGATCGACAGGCCCATGCCGACGGCGGCGCTTTGCACGGCGATACCGCGCGCTCTGCGGGCGATGCTCATGGCGTCGGCGACGCGGTCTAGCCGGTCAGTGGTGAGCACGACGTCGGCGGCCTCCGATGACGCGGTCGCGCCGCGTGCGCCCATCGCGATCCCGACCGTCGCCGCTGCCAGGGCGGGGGCGTCGTTGACGCCGTCGCCGAGCATGATGGTGGTCGCCGTTTCGCTTTCATCGCGGACGCGCGCGACCTTCTCCGCGGGGGTCTGTTCCGCGTGCACCCAGTCCAGGCCCAGCACCGTGGCGACTTCCCGGGCGGGTTCGGCGCGGTCGCCGGTGAGCATGACAAGGCGGCGTAGTCCGGCTTTCCGCAGGCGCCTGAGGGTCCTGGGGGCGTCCCGGCGCAGAGGATCGCGCAGCAGCACGGCGCCCCAGAGTTCGCCTTCGCAGCTGACCCAGGCGATGGCGGCGGCGTCGAGCATGGCTCTGTTCAGCACGGCGTCGGTCCAGCGCGGCCTGCTTTCGGGCAGCGCGAGCTTGCCGACTTCGACGCGTTTGCCGTCGACGATGCCCGTCATCCCTCGACCGGGTTGTTCCGACGCGTCGCGCGGCGGGGTCAGCGCGAGGTGCTGCTTTCGGGCGTGCGCGACGATGGCTTCGGCGAGGATGTGCGGGGACGCTTGGTCCAGCGAGGCGGCCAGCCGGAGCACCTCCGCCGCGTCGACACCCGGTGCGGCGATGACATCGACGACGGTTGGGCGTCCTGCGGTCAAGGTACCGGTCTTGTCCATGATCCCAGTGGTGGCGTGGCCGAGGTTCTCCAATGCAGTGCCGTCGCGGATGATCACCCCGACTCGGGAGGCGCGGGACATACCGGACACGACGGCGACCGGGACCGCCAGCAGCAGCGGGCAGGGCGTGGCGACCACCAACACGGCGACAGCGCCGACCGGGGAGCCCGTGATCAGCCAGGCGGCGCCGGCCAGGAGCAGAGCCAGGGGCAGGAACCATGTCGCGTACCTGTCGGCGAGCCGGACGACGGGTGCCCGTTCTGCACCGGCCTGCCGTGCCAGCCGCACGATCCCGGCGTACGTGCTCTCCTCGGCGGTGGCACTGACCCGCAGGTCGAAGGTCGGGCCCGCGTTGACGCCGCCGCTGCGCACGGGCTCTCCGGCTAGCCGCTCGACGTGGGCGGACTCGCCGGTTAGCACCGCCTCGTCGAGGACAGCGGCACCGCCGCTGGCCCAGCCGTCCACCGGTACGACCTCGCCGGGGCTCACCAGTAGCAGGTCGCCGACGCGCACCTCGTCCACGGCGACCGTTTCGAGCGCATCACCTGCGTACCGATGTGCGAAGCGGGGCGCGTGTTCCAGCAACGCGCGCAGGTCGTGGGAGGCCCGGCGCTGCGCTGCGGAGTCCAGAGCCTGCCCGGAGGCAAGCATGACTGCGATCAGCGATCCGGCGAGGTACTCGTGAACCGCGAGGGTGCCGCCGAGCGAGAGCACGGCGATGAGATCGACCCCGGTGCGGCCGTGCCACAACGCGAGAGCCATCCACGCCAGCGCGGGCACGATGGCGACCGCGGTTCCGGCCATCCAAGCTGCATCCGCCGTCCCGGTAGCGCCAACCGCCCAGGCGATGACGCCGATCAGCAACGCGCTCGTCGTGACCACGAGGAGGGCCGGCTCGAACCAAGGCCGAAGGCCGTGTGCGGCGTGTTGCTGCGCTGAGCGTGGTTCGGACATGACCGGCATACCCCCGCGGTCAGGCCTACCCCGTGCGGCGCGCGTCCACACCTGAGCCGGGTGACGCGAAGCACCGTGACCGAGTGACGAAGGGCCTGGTCGGAGGGCTGTCAACGCCCGCATGCTGATAGCGGTTCCAGGGAATGTGCTCGGCGGCTGCCGGTTTCGTTCCCGGCTTGATCGTTTGCGAGGAGAACAGCTGATGGACCAGGTTGGCGTTACAGCGGCGCCGTTGCACGAGCTCATCCCGGAGCCGCGTGGAGCGGTGGGTGACATGCGGTTGGTGATCAGTCGCGGGCCTGCCGTGGGAGCGGAGTTCGGGATCAGCGCGGCGTTGACGTTGGTCGGGCGGCACCGCGATTGTGACATCGTGATCGACGATGTGACCGTGTCCCGGTGCCACGCCGAACTGGCGGTGCGCAACGGCCGGTGTGCCCTGGTGGACGGCGGTTCCCTCAACGGCACCTACGTCAACCGGCGTTCGGTGGAGTCGGCGGAGCTGGCTGACGGTGACGAGATCTGGATTGGGAAGATGCGGTTCACCTTCCGCACCGGCGACGTGGAGGCCGGCGGCATCGCGACCAAACGGTGAGGATCTCACTGCGGAGCTCGCTGATGAGTCCACTGTGGTGAGTTCTTGCCCGCATTGCCCGACAGCTATCCAGCCCGAAGCAGTAGGTTGCCGTCATCGCCGAGCTCGTGCGCGGCGGACTGTCTTACTCGCCGCCTTTTTGTATGTATGAGCGTACGAATTCCGCGGCGTTCTCCTCGAGGACGTCGTCGATCTCGTCCAGCATCGCTTCCGTGCCGTCCTCGAGCTTGTCCCGTCGATCCTGACCGGTGGGTGTTGGATCGGTCAACTCATCGTCATCATGACGGCCGTGGTGTTGCGGCTTCTCGTGGCGCATCCTCTGCCTCCCCGCAAGTGTGTCCTTGGCGGTGCTTCTGGAAGCTGGCTGCTCGTGGGCCGAAGGCCGTAGGCAAGTGTCACGAGATCTGAGTGCGGCCATCTAGGGCCCAACGGCCTCTTCTCACCACGGGCAGGAGGGGACACGTTGGATGAGTTGTGGGGCTCCACCGGAGATGCGCGAATGCTGTGAGAAGGACGTCGATGAGTGCAGCCGAACCGGCAGTACCGCCAGATGATGTGGCGTTATTGCTGACCATGGTCCGTGAGCTCGTGGCGGAGCGTCGCTACGCTGACGCCGCGGCAGCTGCGGCATTGGACAGTGGCTTCGAGCGCGATCTGGGGCTCGATAGCCTGGCACTCGCAGAGCTACTGCTGCGCGTAGAGGATGCCTTCGGTGTCAGCCTGCAGGCGGACACGCTCGGCACAATCGAGACGCCTCGCGATCTTCTTGCGGCTATCCGGAGTGCGCCGCGCACGGGCGTCCACCGGCCGTTCGAGGGCCGATATGCCGTGCCTCCGCGTGCTGAGCGGATTCCCGAAGCGATCGCCACCTTGACCGAAGCGCTGGCCTGGCACGTCCGTGTCCACCTGGATCGGCAGCACGTGCGGATTCTCCACGACGAGACCCAGGAGATGGTCAGCTATCGCGATCTGCAACGCAGTGCCGCTCGGGTGGCTGCGGGATTGCTGGCACGCGACCTTCGGCCCGGTGATGCGGTGGCGCTCATGCTGCCGACCGGGCGGGACTACTTCGCCGACTTCACCGGGGTGCTGCTGGCCGGCGGGGTGCCCGTGCCGATCTACCCGCCGACACGGCCATCGCAGCTAGCCGACCACCTGCCCCGACAGGTGGGCATCCTCAACAACGCCCAAGCACGGCTGCTGGTCACCGACCCTGGGGCCGCGCGGCTGGGGAGGCTGGTGCAGGGCCAGGTCGCGTCGATGCGGCATGTCCTCACACCCGCTGAGCTCACCGACTGCGGTGAGGTGGGCGCGGTCGGCCGGGATGCCACCGACGTCGCGTTGCTGCAATACACCTCGGGCAGCACCGGCAACCCCAAAGGCGTGGTCCTCACCCATGCCAACCTGTTGTCCAACATCCGGGCGATGGCCCAGGCCGCTCACGTTTCGACCGCCGACGTGTTCATCAGCTGGCTGCCGCTATACCACGACATGGGGCTGATCGGGGCGTGGCTGTCCAGCCTCTACTTCGGACTTCCACTGGTGGTGATGCCGCCATCGACCTTCCTGGCTCGGCCTGCTCGATGGTTGCAAGCCATCCACACCCACCGGGGAACCCTGTCCGCAGGCCCGAACTTCGCCTACGAGCTGTGCCTGCGGAAGATCGGAGCTCCCGAGATCGAGGGCCTGGATCTCAGCTCGTGGCGAGTGGCGTTCAACGGCGCCGAACCAGTGCACGCGGACACCCTGACCAGGTTCGCCGAGCGGTTCCGGCCCTGCGGATTCGATTCGCGGGCGCTGACCCCCGTCTACGGGCTCGCCGAATCGTGCGTGGGTCTGACCTTCCCGCCGATGGGGCGCGGCCCGGTCGTGGATCGAGTCATCCGCGAGGACTTCGTGCGCTCGGGCCGGGCGCTGCGAGCCGCCGTAGACGATCCCGATCCGCTGCGATTCGTCTCCTGCGGTGTGCCGCTGCCTGGCCACGAGATCCGGGCCGCAGACACGGCGGGCAACGCGCTCGGCGACCGGCGTGAGGGCCGAATCGAGTTCCGGGGCCTGTCTGTGACCACGGGCTACTTCCGCAATCCGCAGGCGACCCGAGCCCTGGTCCGGCGCGGGTGGCTGGACACCGGTGAGCTCGGGTATCTCGACGCCGGTGAGCTCTACGTCACGGGCCGGGCCAAGGACCTCATTATCCGGGCGGGGCGCAATCTGCATCCCGAAGAGCTCGAAGCCGCTGTCGGTGATCTACCCGGCATCCGCAGGGGCTGTGTCGCCGCGTTCGCCAGCACCGGCGTGGGCGAGCATGGCGAGAGTGACCCAGCGAGACCAGGACACGTAACGGCGGACCTGGTGCTCGTCCAGTCCGGCCAGGCCCTTTCCGGACTGGAACGTCTCCTCCACCCGCCACCTTGATCCAGCGACCCGGACCAGGGTTGCCAGTGGCACCGGTTGGGGCGAGTAGCAGCGGTAGTAGGCGAGTTCGCCGGTGGTGCGGTTGCGGCGGATCAGCAGGTGGCGGTGGCCGGGGGCGGTGCTGGGTAGGTCGATGTGGGCCCAGTCGTAGAAGCGTTGCCCCTTGGCACCGGCTCCAGCCGACAGCTTCTGCCAGGCCCGCTTGGGAATCTTCTTGGCCAGGGCATCCGCGCGGAACTTCCCTGCCTGGGTGGTGATTTCGTGGTTACCGGCCACGGCGAGCACGTAGCCGGTGCCGCGTTCCTCCAGTGCGGTGCGCAGTTTGGGGTTGCTGCCGTAGACCTCGTCGCCGGACACCCAGGAGGCGTGGTGGCCACTATCCAGGAACCGGGTGATCATGCGGGCGGCCAGTTCACCTCGCCGGTCTCGTCGACCACGAGTACCGACTGGTCGTCGTGCAGGTGCTCGGCCACGTAGTTGCGTAGGTCGTCGCGGACGGCGTCGGCGTCCCACTTGGCCCGGTTCAGCAGGTGCATGCCATCCGGGGTGGCGTCCCCGGCCCACTCGGCGATGGTCCAGCAGTTCTTGCGGGGCAGATCCGATAGAAGGCCGAGCACCAATCGCCGTATCCGCCGGCGGGGTTCGACCCGCGTGAACCGGCCCGTGATCCGGTCCATCAGGGCCTCGAATGTCTCCTGCCAGCGGGCAGGGTCTGTGGTGTGACCTGCGGACACCGTGTGATCGTTTGTCTTCATTCAATGCCGGAGGAGTTCGCAGAAGCGGTCCAGGGCGCGGTCGGTGCGGCGGCGGTCGCCGGTGGTCGTGAGGTCAAACAGGAGGCCCCGGATGACGGCCATGACCAGCGTGGGAGTAACGGTGTCGTCGGGGCCGGTGGTGATGTCGCGGAACGTGGCGCTGAGGGTGTTGAACCAGTCCGTGATCGCCTCGGCCCGGTTCGGGTAGTTCTCGGGGTGGGCCAGGCCGTCGGCGTGCACCTCGAAGAACAGCCGGACGAACGCGGCGCGCTCGGGTGCGCTGATCCAGGCCCAGATGCCGCGCAGGCGTTCCTCCGGAGAGCCTGCCTCCGGCGGGAGGTTCTCGGCCAACCGTGTCGCACCGCGGCGCCGGGCCTCGGCAAGGACCGCAGATACCAACTCCTGCTTGCTGCCGAAGTCATAGAGCAGCATCCGCGGGCTGGTATCGAGAGCCGAGGCCAACGGCCGCAAGCTCAACCCGGCCAGGCCATGACCCAGTACGTAGTCGGTCGCCCGCGCAAGCGTGCGCTCCCGCCGCGCGGGATCTGGGGGGCGCCCCATGGTGGATCATCCTCTCCGTACTGCGGGCTGTCCTTGGTAGTGGATGGTCAGCTCCAGCGGGCCGAGTTCGGTGGGCCACAGCGGGTTGAGGTGCAGTTCGCCGTCGCGGACCTCGGATGCCGGCGAAGCAGCGTTGCAGGATGTCGATGCTGCCCGCCATGGCGGCCAGGTGGATGCCTTCGGCGGTGGTGCCGTGCTGGGTGTCGTGGATGTCGCCGGCCAGCACCTCGTCGAAGAACTCCAGCGCGCGATGCCGCCGGCCGCGCGCGAGGACCCAGGCGTGGACGACGGCGCTGAGGGTCGATCCGTGGCTGGTGCGCGTCAGGTAGTACTCGATGTTGTCGGGAATGCTGGGCATGGGGTAGCCGAGTCTGCCGAGGATCTCCTCGAGTTCTTCGGCCGACAGCAGGTAGAACAGCATCAGCACGTCGGCCTGCTTGGACGCCTGGTAGCGGTTCGGGTCGTCGTCCTCCGCCTCCAGGATGCGGTCGAGGCGCTGGATGTCGCCGTAGCGCTGCCGGTAGGCGTCCCAGTCGAGTTCGGCGAGCCGGTCGTAGCCCTCGAACTGGCTGATGATCCCGTTCCCGTGAAACGGCACGAACATGCGTTGCGCGATCCGTTTCCAGCGGTCGATTTCGGAGTGGCGGATCTCCAGGGCGTCGATGACTTCCCCGCGCCGCTGGTCGGGCAGTTCACGGAGGACGTGCACGACGGTGCGGCACAGCCAGGCGGTCATGACGTTGGTGTAGGCGTTGTTGTCGATTCCCGGCCGATCCCGCCCGGGGTATGCGGTGTGGTACTCGTCCGGGCCGACGACACCGCGGATGATGTACCGGTCACGGCTGCGGTCGTAGTGCGTGAGGGATGACAAGAACCGCGCGATCTCCAGGATCATCTCGGCGCCGAAGTCGCGAAGGAATTCCTCGTCCCCGCTGGCCTGGAAGTAGTGCCAGGCGTTGTAGGCGATGGCGATCCCGATGTGGCGCTGCAGGTGCGTGTGATCGGGTAGCCAGTTGCCTGAGCGGGGGTTGAGATCTAAGCGCTGGCTTTCTTCCCGGCCGTTGCTGCCGCTTTGCCAAGGGAACATCGCACCAGAGAATCCCGCGTCATGGGCGGCCTTCCGTGCCTGCGGCAGTCGGCGGTAGCGGTACATGAGCAGAGCACGGGCCAGCTGTGGCATGCGCAGGTTGAGTGTGGGCAGGACGAATAGCTCGTCCCAGAAGACGTGGCCGCGGTAGGCCTCGCCATGCAACCCGCGTGCCGGCACACCTGCGTCGAGGTCGGCGGTGTTCGGCGAGACGGTCTGCAACAGGTGGAACAAGTGAAGGTTCACGGCCTCTTGAGCACCATCGCTCATCGATAGTCCATAGTGGAAACCGTGGTGCAGACGTGTCCACGCCAGGCTGTGCGATCGGGTCAGGTCGTCAAATCCCGCGGCCTCCTGTACGTCGTTGACGGCTTCCGTGACGGGTTCGGTGCTGGCGCGATCCAGCGAGGTGTGCAGCGAGACGATCTTCTCCACCCGAACTTCGGCTTGCTGCTCGACGTCCAGCGCCAGGTCGTGGGCGATCAGGTCGTCCTGTCGGACCAGGGACTGGTCGACGTCGACGAGCTCGCCGCCCACGAACACCCGGAACCGCGCGGCTTCGGCGACGCGGATGTGGGACTGGGATGTTTGCGCGTGCAGGACGGTGATGTTCGGCGCGACTTCGGAGGTCTGGTAGTCGACGAGGTGGCGTCCTTCGAGATCGCGGTAGCGGGTGACGCCGCAGTTGGTGACGCGGCCGTCGACGCCGCAGCGGAACGTGATCGTGCCCGACCAGTCCTCGGTGACGAGCGTGGTCTCCAGCCCGGCGAAGTGCGGTCGGGACATGTGCACGAACCGGCGCTGCACTACGCGCGTCGTCCGTGCCTGCCCGTCGCGGAAGCGCAACCTGCGGACCAGGATGCCGCGTTCGAGGTCTAGTTCCTGGTCGTGGTCGAGCACTTCTACGTGCGCCAGGTCGAACCACGAGCCACCGTCGATGCGGAAGGTCAGCAGCAACCAGTTCGGCATGTTCACCAACGACTCGTTCTCCACATCGTGACCAGCGACGGTCGTGGTGAGCCGGTTGTAGCAGCCGGCTACATAGGTGCCGGGATAGTGCACGCCGTCGGCACGGGATTCAGGTGCGGCACCGCGCGTGGCGAAGTACCCGTTGCCTAGCGTGCACAATGCCTCCCGGCGACCTTCATCGCCAGGGTCGAAGTCGTCGAAGCCGAACAGCCAGGGATTCATGCGGTCCCCAACAAGGACGCGAAGCGGGCGAGCAGTGCGCTCAGCGCGCGTGGGTTGTCGACGGAATAGTGGGCCCAGGTCAGGCGGTCGCCGTGTTCGACGCTGCGCACCACGATGCCGATGCCGTCGTCGTGGATCTCGCGCAGGGCGTCCTCGTCGGTGTAGTCGTCACCGGCGAAGACAGGAACGACGTCGGCCCCGCTGAACCCCATACGGTCAAGCAGCCAGCGCAGCGCCCTGCCCTTGTTCCAGTCGATGTCCGGCAGCAGCTCGACCACGCGACGTCCGTGCGTCGTGCGGAGAGCGGGGAACGAATCGCCAATGCGGTCCACCGTGGATATCACGTGGTCGACGTCGTCCGGTCGGACGTTGCGGTAGTGCACCGCAAGGGCGAACCGCTTGCGGTCGACACGTGCGCCGGGGACAGGTTCCAGTTCGCTGGAAAGGAGCCGCTCGGCGTCGTCGAGATCAGGCAGCGCCGAGTCACCGGCTTCCTGTGTGATCGGCTCGTCGCCGGGACCGGCGAGCTCGAATCCGTGGCTTCCCGCGTACCACAGGCCGTCGATGCGGACCCGGAGGCGCACGTCCTGCAGGTCTCGGCCGCTCAGTATCGCCACGGGGCAGGTTCGGACGAGTTGCTGCAGGACCTGCCTGGCCTTCAGCGGCATCGCGACCTTGGTGGGGTCGTTGCGAATGGGGGCGAGGGTGCCATCGAAGTCCAGCAGCAGCACGATTCGGCGACCCTGCAGGCGGTCGACGATGTCGTTCCATCGATCGAGGCCGTCGGGGACTTCGGACAGCCGTCGCTCGATGGATTCCGAGACGGAAACGTCGCTGAGCGCGGACACGACCACATCGGCACCCGCCTCCAGCAGTCGGCTCGGCGGGCCGGTTCTGGCAACTCCGATGACGAGGCCGAAACCTCCGATTCTGGCGGCCTGGACCCCGGCCTGGGCGTCTTCGACGACCACGGACGCCGAGGCCTGCGTGTCGAGCCGCCGTGCAGCCTCAAGGAAGACCGCGGGCTCGGGCTTGCCGGGCAACCCCAGTTCGTCGGCGAGCACACCGTCGACGCGGACGTCGAACAGCTGTGCCGCACCGGCCTGCTCCAGCACTCGGGCGCAGTTGTGGCTGGCCGAGGTGACCGCGGTCCGGATTCCATGGCGACGTAGCGAGTCGATCAGCGGCACCGCGTCGCCAAACAGCAGCGTGCTCGCCGAGGCAAGCGCATCGCGGAAGTACCGATCCTTGAGCTTCCCGAGCCCGTGCCCGGTTTCCAGACCGATGTCGTCGTCCGCACTGCCGTGAGGCAGTGCGATCCCGCGCGAGCCCAGGAAGTCCAGCACCCCGTCCACCCGGGGCTTGCCTTCCACGTACCGGGTGTAATCGGCGGCGCTGAACGGCCGGTGATCTTCCCCCGGCATGCGCGGGCGGTCCGCCAGGTACCGATCGAACAGCCGCTTCCACGCGGCAGCGTGCACCGAGGCGGTATCGGTGATCACTCCGTCCATGTCGAACAGCACCGCACGGTGGCGGCATGGATCGATGTTCGTGGTGACCATGCCGACTCCGGTTCTCCACACCGTCCAGACCGTGGTGAAAAATGGGCCACGTGCGCGTCGGGTACCCGGCTGGTTGCACGAATCCACCGCCGGGGCGCGGTGTCCCACCAAGCGAGCTCATCCGGTGAGCGCGATACCTGCCGCCACGGCGACGGCCGGGAGCACCAGTAGCGCCGCCAGGCGCACAGCGAAGTGCGGTCCGCCCGCTGCGGCGGCGAGGACGAGCTTGATCAGTGTGTTGCTCAGCAGCGCAGCTCCGACGCCCAGGACAGCGACGCTGGTGGGGATGACGGTGCCCGCCAGGGTGGCGGTTGCGACAGCGGTGGTGTGGGTGTCGGCGAGGCCGCCGATGAAGGCGGCGACGAGCACGCCCCGCCCGCCAAATAGATCGGCGGCTGCGCGCGTAGCCAGCAGGAGCAGGACCAGCAGGAGTGTCAAGGAGAGTGTGATCCGCAAGGACAGCGGTCGCTGGGATCCGGGCGTCTCGCGAGGCTCCGCGGCGGTGGTCTCGTCCTGGCCTGGTTCGGCGGTGTGGGGTTCGGCTCGGCTCGACCGCCAGGTGAGCCAGCTTGCCTCGGCCAGCAGCATGAGCACACCGGCGATCGCTGCGGGCAGCAGTCGGACGGCGACCGGTGGACTGGCGACGGCGGTGACGGCGATCAGTTGGACGAGTGTCGCCACACTTGCGGCAAGCACGGCGGGCAGCACGGCTGTCTGGACTCCCTGGACGGATCGGCGGGCGAGGACCACGGTGGTCGCGGAGGCGGACACGAAGCCGCCGAGGAATCCAACGACGAGCAATCCTTGGCGTTCGCCGAGTGCGCGGGCGGCCACGTATCCGGCCCAGCCGATGACGGTGATCGCGATGACCAGCAGCCAGATCCGGGACGGGTTGAGCACTCCGTAGGGGCCGAGCGGTTGGTCGGGGAGTAGGGGATAGATCACGAAGGCCACGATGAACAACCGGATGGCGTCGGCGATGTCCTCGTCGGTGACCAGCCTGGTGGCGAAGCGGTGCAGTGGCCGTTTCGCGGCCAGCAGCGTCACTATTGCGACGGCGACCGGTACCGCCCAGGTCGGTTGGGTCCAGGCCAGCGCGCCGAGAAGGAGGGTGGCGATCGCGGCCACCTCCGTGGTGGCCCCGACGTCGGTTTCGGCGGAGGCGTGAGCGGTAAGCACGTACCAGGCGATGACCAGCACGCTCGCGGCGCTGACCGTGACGATTAGCACGGCCGGGCCCAGTGCCGCGGCGATCGCGCCTGCCACGCCCAGCAGCGAGAAGGTCCGGGATCCGGCGGGACGGAACTTCTCGCCGGCGATGCTGTGCTCCCGTTCCAGCCCCAGCAGCAATCCGATCGCCAGGGCGGTGGCGAAGTGAACAAGCGCGGTCGTCGTGTCCAATGGGCGAAGCTTCCTCGTCGCCGGTCGCTTCGGGGAGGTAGCGCTCCGTAGGTGCCAGAAGGCCGTTGAGGTGGGGAACGCCTGAACTGCCACCATCGATCGCATCGCAAAGACCTACCGCAGTGCCGCCACCGCACCACCTCACCCCGTCGCCGGCCGTTTCACCAGCCAGCATTCGCATCACGATTGCCCGCCGCATAGGGGCGTTGGTCGATGACTGCGGCATGGACGATTGCGGGCCGGTGTGCGATCTCGGGATCCGGCGGGTAGACCCGGCCTTGACTGTTGGGCTGGATTTCGGGGGAGTCATGAGCGAGCGCGAACCGCGGGTCGTTGTCGGGGTGGATGGCTCGCCGGGCTCGCGAGCGGCGTTGCGGTGGGCGCTGCGCTACGCGGAGCAGTGCGGTGGTCGGGTCACCGCGTTGATGGCGTGGTCCGCTCCGGTGCTCGGTGAGGCCATGCCAATGCCGCCGATGGGTTCGGATGACGAGACGAGGGCACGTGCGGAATGGGAGCTTCGGAAGGCCGTTGACGAAACCACGGCTCTGCTGGTGACTTCGGCGCCCGTTGACCGCGACGTGGTTCGCGGCCATGCCGCACGAGCCTTGCTGGATCGAGCTCGCGGTGCGGACCTCCTGGTGGTGGGAAGTCGCGGGCATGGTGGATTCGTCGGGGCGCTCCTGGGATCGGTGAGCATGCACTGCGTGAGCCATGCGCACTGCCCGGTGGTTGTTGTTCGCCCTGACGATGGATGACCAGAGCTCGTGGGCGCGTTGCGTTGGGGGTGGCTACCACGCCGCTGCGAGCCCTAGCGGCGGTTCACGAAGCAGCTCGGATCGAATGCGGCGAGCCAGGGACGCCTGTGATGACCGGACGAGGTGTCGTCATCGCGGGCCCTCCCGTTTTCAGTCCGCGTGGTCGTCGAGAAGGTCGTGGAGCAGTTCGTGGACCTGGCGTCGGCCCGTCGGTGATGGTCCACGCGCGGTGGTGGGCCAGCCGATCCGGAGTGCGAGCTGCGGATAGCCCGCGTCGGCCAGCACTTCGTGGCGGATCGCGTTGCGGGTTTGTTCGATTTCGAAGGCTTCGCTGAGCGGACTGCCGGCCAGGCCTTCCAACTCCGCAGTGCACAGAACAGCGCTTATGGCTTCGCCCGCGATCAGGTGCGCCACCGTGTCATCCGCTGACGTGCTGACCATGAGGATGCATCCGGCGTTCTGCGCGGATCCGGTTTCTTCGTGCGCTATCGCAACGCGCCCGAAGTCGCGCAATACGATGTCGCCGTACTGCGCGCCAGGTCGTGGCGCTGCAGCCGCTGACACGCCCGCGGCCATCCCTTCACTCAATCCGGTCCACGCGGCGAGTTCGGCTCGGTAGTCTTCCCGAGCGCCGTGCAACGCTGCCGCTTTCGCAAAAGCCCGAGCCAAGGCGTACCGGTCATCGCCTTCAGCCACCATGACCTTCGCGCCGACCTCTTCACCGGCCAGAACGAGATCATCGAGAATGCGGCCGGGAACCGCATCCGGGGCGTACTGGCGACGATCGGTTCGCCTCCTCCCGGCTGCGCCGGCGAGAGCCAACTCGGCCTGAGAGGGATCCGCGGAACCAACGACGTCGATCGCCGCCAGTCGATCCGGCGCGGCAGGATCGGGCCACAGGTGGACCCGAACCTGCCGACCAAGGGCATGCAGAGCGACAACCGCGTGATGCAACGCAGCCCCGCAGCTGATCGTCAACTCCCGGAAGGCGGGGTCTGTGACCGTTAGCCCACGGGATCTGTCGAGCAGCAGGTGCAACGAGTTCGCCCCGGCCTGCCATTGCCACGGCTGAACGTTGAACAGCGATGGCGCGCGTGTAGCAAGCGCGACGGCTGCCTCCAGCACGTCGCGATCGACGCCCTCATACATCGAACACATCCACGGCCGCCGGGACTGCTTGCCGTGACGGTTACTTCCCGACGCGTGCGACGGGAACTTCCTTGCGCGCTTCGATCTCCCGTCGTGGCATGTGGATGGTCAGGATTCCTGCTTCGTATTCGGCCTTGATGTCGTCCGTGTTGCAGCTGGTCGGCAGCAGCAGGGTGCGGCTGAAGGTGCCGTAGTGGAACTCACTGTGCCGGTCGGTGCGCTCTTCGTGCTTGCGTTCGGCGTTGATCTTGAGCTGGTTGCCTTCGACGTTGATGTGGATGTCCTTCTCCGGGTCCACACCGGGCAGTTCGCAGCGGACCACGAACTCGCCCTTGTCGGCATAGGTCTCCACCCGCATCGCGTGCCGCTCGCCGAAGGGCCACTCGGTTTCGAACATCTGGAAGATGTCGGGCAAGCTCATTCCCGGCCTCGGCAACAAGCTGGTCATGATTTCCTCCAAGCGGACCGATCTGCGGTGTCTTCACTGTCGACGCAAGCGCGGTCGGGGGCTAGGGCCGGTCGACCTCGTTATCAGCGGACAGGAACGTGGTACTCACGCGGCAACGAATTGGAAACCGGTGACCTTGTCCGCGATGCGCCAGCATTGGCCGTGGGGGTGGGCGTGATGGCTGGAAGGGCAGTTCCGTCGCAGGAGACGGTCCGTTCGGCGCTGGCGTTGGCGTGCCGGGCGCCGTCGGTGCACAACAGCCAGCCGTGGCGGTGGAAGGTAGCAGAGCACTCGGTGCACCTCTACCTCGACAGCTCTCGGCTGCTACCGGTCCTCGACCCGACCGGGCGCGAGATGGTGATCAGCTGCGGAGCGACGCTGAACCACGTGCGCATCGCGTTCGCCGCCGAAGGATGGCAGCCCCGGGTGCACCGGCTGCCGAATCCTGCGCAACCGGATCACCTGGCGTCGATCGAGTTCACCAGCGTGGACGAGGTCGACGAGCACGTGGTGACGCTGGCTGCTGCGGCGGCGAACCGGCGCAGCGACCGGAGACCGTTCCTGCAAGATCCGGTTCCGGATGAGGTCCTCGTGCCCTTGCGCGAGGTCGCGCGGTTGGAGGGCTGCACGCTCACCTTCGCCTTGGACGACAGGGCACGTCGGGAGTTGGAACTGGCGATCGAACACGCGGGCTCGGTGGAACGTCAGCGACCTGAGTACCGGCAGGAGCTCGCTGCCTGGACGGGTCGGCATGCGTCCGCTGAGGGGGTGCCGGCCCGCAGCATTCCGGCCGAACACCTGCGCGGCATGCCCGAGCGGGACTTCGCCTTGGCTGCGGAGGGGGAGTTGCCTGTGCCGATTCTGGACGATGGGGCGGTGCTGGCGGTCCTGGCGACCCGTGGTGACAGCTACGAGAGCTGGCTGGCCGCCGGAGAGGCGTTGAGCGCGGTGCTGTTGAGCGCGACGGAGCAAGGGCTGGCGACCTGCCCGCTGAGTCAGATCGGCGAGGTCGCAGAGTCCCGCAACCAGGTGCGGGAACAGGTCCTCGGCGGAACCGGGTTTCCACAGCTGGCAATCCGGATCGGATGGCCGGTCACGCACGAGTTCCCCGGGCCGCTGACTTCACGCCGCGCGCTGTCGGAAGTCGTCGAGCAACTGTTCCCGTCGGAGTGAGTGCGGCTCAGAGCCGGGTCCGTGCCGCCTCGAGGAGAATCTTGCGCTCGGCGACATCGACCGTGTGCCGGACCGCTGACACGGCGTCGGGGTTGACCGAAATGGACGTGATGCCCAGCCGGACGAGGTGTTCGGCGAAGTCCGGGTTGTTCGATGGTGCCTGTCCGCACAGTGAAGAGGTGATCCCGGCGCGCCGTGCGGCGCCGATGATCTGCCCGATCGCGGCGAGCACCGACGTGTCGGATTCGTCGAACAGCGGTGCGCACAGCTCGGAATCGCGGTCGACGCCGAGGACCAGCTGGGTGAGGTCGTTGCTGCCGATGGACACGCCGTCGATGCCGAGCCGGGCGTATTCGGGTAGCCAGTGCAGGATTGAAGGCACCTCGGCCATCACCCAGCGGTGCAGCCCGCGCGCTGCGCCGAGCCGGCTGCGGTCGACCTCGGCGAGGCACTGTTCCAGTTCCCAGCGGGTGCGCACGAACGGGATCATCAGGTGCAGGTTCGGGGTCCGCTCGCGGACGCGGGCGAGCGCCTCGAGTTCCATGCGGAACAACGACGGATCTCGGACGTAGCGGTAGCAGCCCCGGTAACCGATCATCGGGTTGTCCTCGACCGGCTCGTAGTCATCGCCTCCGGTGAGGTGCCGGAACTCGTTGCTGCGGAAGTCCGCGGTTCGGTAGACAACCGGCCGTGGCGCGAACGCCGCGGTGATGGTGGACAGCGCGGAAACCATCGCGGTGATGGCGGGTTCCTGCCCGCCGCGGGCGAGGATGCGGCCGGGGTGCTCGCCGCCGAGCGCCTCAGTGAGCAGGAATTCCGCCCGGAGCAGGCCCACCCCGTCGACCGGGAGCTCCGCGACCTGTTCGGCTTGGTCGGGCATGGCCAGGTTGACGTAGATCCGCGTGGCCAGGGACTGGCTCGGGGCCGGTTCCGATGGTTGTTCAGCGCGGGCGGGCTCGCGAACCGCGCTGATGCCGCCTTCGACCACGGTGCCGTTCGCCCCGTCAACGGTCACCGTCACGCCGTCGCGCAGCGTGGTGGTGGCGGTGCGCGTGCCTACCACGCAGGGCAGCCCGAGTTCGCGGGCGACGATGGCGGCGTGGCAGGTCATGCCGCCGCTGTTGGTGACCAGCGCAGCGGCCTTGCGGATCGCTGGCAGCCAGTCCGGCGCGGTCATCGGCGCCACCAGCACCTCGCCGGGCCGGAGTGCCCCGGATTCGGCAGGCGACTGGATGACCCGCACCGCACCGGAGGCGGTGCCGAACGACGCCCCGAGCCCGGAGACCAGAACGGCACTCGTTGGCATGCGGCGCTCGAGGGTGGTGATCGGTCGGGACTGCACCACCCACAACGTGCCGTCGGCGATGGCCCATTCCACGTCCTGCGGGCTGCCGTAGTGCTCTTCGACCTGGACCAGCAGCCGGGACAACTCGCGCAAATCGGTGTCGGTGAGCACCCGTTGGTCGGTCTCGGCGGCCGCCAGATCGACGCGGGTCTGCCGGCCGGACGCATCGCGGACCACCTTGTGGTCCTTGCGGCCGATGTTGAGCTGGGTGAGTCGGGAGTCGGCTTTGCGGATGGTGTAGGTGTCGGGTTCCACGGTGCCCCCGACAACGGATTCGCCGAGCCCGAAGCCGGCCTCCACCAGCATCTCTTCCCGCGATCCAGTGGCCGGGTTCGCAGTGAAGGCGACACCAGAGCGTTCTGCGTCCACCATCTGCTGCACGATCACGGCCATCGCCGGGGCCTCCCGCACCTCCTGAGCGACCCGGTAGGCGACAGCCCGCGGGCTGAACAGCGAGGCCCAGCAGTCCACCACGCGCGCGGAGAGCTCGCCGGACCCGGTGACGTTGGTGAAGCTCTCGTTGACCCCGGCGAAGGAGATGCCCGGCGCGTCCTCGGCGGTGGCCGAGGACCGCACCGCCACCCGCAGACCGTGATCGAGTTCGGCGTAGGCCTTGTCCAGCTCCCCGCGTACCCCGGCAGACATACCCGCCTGGTGCACCAGTTGCTGCAGTCGGGTGCACGCCGAAGTCAGCCCGGCCTGGTCGTCGACCAGCTCGGTGGACTCGGCCAACAGCCGGTTGAGCTCGGCCTCGACTCCGGCCTCCCGGAGCGAAGTGCGGTAGGCGTCCGCACCGATCACGAAACCCGGTGGGACCGGGAAACCGCCCCGCGTCAGCTCGCCCAGGTTCGCGCCCTTACCGCCGGCGAAGGGCACATCGGTCAGTCCCAGCTGGGAAAACCAACGGATGGAAGGCATCGATCTCACCGAGACGCTTCGGGGACATCGGGCTTGAGGTGGTGAGGCAGGGCTTTCGACGTGTGCGTGTCGGGGCCAGGGAAGAACAGGCTGGTGTGCCCGTCTTCGAGCCAGTGGACCAGATAGGGCGGCCCGCCGTCCGGTCCGTGAACCTCCAGGATCTGTCCCTTGCGGCGGTGGTCGTCGAGGTGGGTGCCTTCGACCACCAGCCAGTCACCCACGTCCGCACGCATGATCGGCTCGCTCCCACCTTCCCCGGAGGGACTCCGGCAGCGCCAGGTAACCGCACGGGCCCGGCCAGGATCCAGGGCCGTTCGACCCTGCATTGACGCCCGGTATGCGCGACAGTCGGAAGCGACTCGCAGCCCAGAACCCTCGGCGGAAGATCGTCAACATGAGCACCTCTCACGCCAGGGCCGGTACGTCCCCAGCCCGCTTCGTCCACCAGGACAGCGTCGGGATCGTGCAGAGCCACTGCGCGGTGGTGGTGTTCATCGGCGATCACGCCTACAAGGTCAAGAAACCCGTCGATTTCGGCTTCCTCGACTTCCGCACCGTGACCGCCAGAGAGCGCGCGTGCCGACGCGAGCTGGAACTCAACCGCCGGCTCGCCCCCGACGTCTACCTCGACGTGGCCCAGGTGCTCGACGGCAACAGCGAGCCATGCGACTGGATCGTGGTGATGCGCCGCATGCCCTCGTCGCTTCGGCTGTCGAAGCTGGTGGCGCAGCGGGCGGACGTTAGAGCCGATCTGAAGCAGCTGGCGCGGCTGCTCGCCTCCTTCCACAGCACCGCGCACCGCGGACCTGACATCGATGCAGCGGGCGAACCGGCTGCGTTGCGCAAGCGCTGGATCGACAACTTCGCCGGATCCGAGCCGTTCGTCGGCGACGTCCTCGATCGCGCCCAGTTCGACGAGGTCGTCGAACTGACCCTGCGCTACCTCGACGGCCGGACCCCGCTGTTGGAGGACCGGGTCCGGCGAGGGTGCATTGTGGACGGTCATGGTGATCTGCTGGCCGAGGACATCTTCTGCCTTCCGGATGGACCACGAGTGCTGGACTGCCTGGAATTCGACGACGCGCTGCGGTACGTCGACGCCCTCGACGACGTCGCGTTCCTGGCGATGGACCTCGAACGACTCGGCGACACCACACTCGGCCAGATCTTCCTGGACTGGTACCAGGAGTTCTCCGACGCCAGGGGTGTGCAGTCGCTGGCGCACCACTATCTGGCCTATCGGGCGTTCGTCCGCGCCAAGGTCGCGTGCCTGCGACACGCCCAGGGCGTCGCCGACGCCGCGGCGCAGGCTCGGCAGCTGACCGGCATGACGTTGCAACACCTGCGCGACGGCCAGGTCCGGCTGGTCCTCGTGGGCGGACTGCCGGGCACCGGCAAGTCGACCGTCGCCGGAGCACTGGCCGACCGGATGGGAGCGGTCCTGCTACGCACCGACCAGATTCGCCGGGAACTACCAGGCGCGGTCGGACTTGCCGCGCACGCCGGCTACGGCCGCGGCCTCTACGACAGCGGACACGTGCACGACACCTACCAGGAGATGCTGGACCGGGCGCGAACCGTGCTGGAGTTCGGTGAAAGCGTGGTCCTGGACGCCAGCTGGAGCAGCGCGGACGAACGCGAGTCGGCCAGAGCCGTCGCGCGCGAGACGTCCGTCGTGGTCACCGAACTCCAGTGCGTGGCCCCAGCGGAGATCGCCGAACCGCGCATCACCGCCCGAGCCGGCGACGCCTCCGACGCGACAGCGGAGATCGCTGCCGCGATGCGCTGGGATTTCGCCGAATGGCCCGAATCCACCCGCATCGACACCGCCGGCCGCGAAGGCACCGCGATCGCAACAGCCTGGACGGCTGTCGAAACGAGCTGAACGCCGGGGCCGCCCATGGCGAGCATTCTCTGGCATCCTGCAGGCGTGCCGAACGAGATCTCCGCAACTGGTGTACCACCCCGGTCGAGGAGGACCCGTTTCGCCACATCTGGTGGTTGGTAACCGCCGCGGCGACGCGGCCCGGTGGAAATCGCCGCCACGACGGGCCGGTGTCTCCGCTTCGTGGCCGGAGGCCATGCTCATTGACACCTCCGTCGCGTGGACACCGCGATCGCGTCGGCCTGGGCAGACTTCGAAACCAGCCGAGGGTCGTACCGGGACCACGGCGAATTGAGGCTGAATGGCCCGGGACTGGGCGTGCGATGACGCAGAATACTGGCGGGTAGGTCGAGCCGTTGTAGCCGGTGTGAGGAAACCATGATCGAGGTCGTGGGACGGTGGTGTGCTGGAGAATCGGATTGGCATTCGCTTCCTTCCTACGAAATCGTGCTCGAACGAACTGGAGTCGGGTGGCACGTGACGTACTTGGCGCACGGTGAACCGCACGCCCTCATCGGTTTCGACAGCGAATCCGAAGCGCGGGACAATGTCGACCACCTGATGTCCATCGGCTCGCACGCGGGGTTGCCCTGGCGTGAGATCGCTTGACCGCAACGGATCCGGCGGATGCGTTGACGGGAGCGCGGCGGTCGAGCACGGGAGTCGATGGCCTGCGAGACTCGATGCGCGAGGCAGTGGCGTTATCCCGAGGGGGCGGGAGATGACTTCATTCCCCACGGCTCTCGGCTTGTCCGCCGAGCAGACCGCGAACGTGGTGCGGTTGGCCGGTCTGGCGCCGTCGTTGCACAACAGCCAACCATGGCGCTTCCGCCTGATGCCGCACGCGATCGAATTGCATGGCGACCCGCAACGGCGGCTGCCTATCGCGGATCCCGATGACAGGGAATTGCGGTTGGCGTGCGGTGCGGCGTTGTTGAACCTCCGTCTGGCGCTTGAGCACACCGGGGTTCGTCCGGTGGTGGCCCTGTTGCCTCGGTTGGCCGGGCAAACCGCGTTGGCGGAGGTGCGCGGTGGCGGGCAGATGAAGCAGCTCTCAGAGGAACAGGACCTGTACCGAGCAATCCCCGAGCGGCACAGCAACAGGCGGCCGTTCCTGGAGACCCCGGTGCCGACCGAGCACCAGCACGCACTGGCTGTCGCGGTGCAGCGTGAGCAGTGCCGGCTGCACGTGATGGAGCGCCAGGAACTGGGGACGCTGGAGGGGCTGGTACATCGCGCGCACCGGGTGCAGATGGCGGACGTGCGATTCCGGGACGAGCTGGCGCGCTGGACGGGCCGTCCAAAAGACGCGTCCGAGGGAGTGCCGGCCGCCGCGGCGGGGCCGCTGCCGGAGCCTCAGGACCAGTGGGTCTTGCGGGATTTCTCCGGTGGTCAGTCTCGCGCCCGCGTTCCTGGCAAGGACTTCGAGTACGAACCGTTGCTGGTCGTGGTGTGCTCGCATCACGACAGTCGACTCGACGACCTGCACGCGGGACAGGCGATGCAGCGCATGCTGCTGGCCGCGACGGCACGAGGCTTGGCTTCATCGCTGTTGTCAGAGGTCGTGGAGGTCGCAGAAACGCGTGACGAGTTGCGGCGGTTCCTCGGCGGTGAGCCGTACCCGCAAGCCCTGGCGCGGATCGGCTACGGATCGCCAACCCGCGCGACACCGCGCCGCAATGTCAAAGACCTGTTGATCAGCGACTAGCAGCGCTACCCAACGGGCACCAGCGAATGGAGGAGCCGAAGCCATCGCCGTCAACCTGTGGCAGGCGCGGCCTCGATCGCGATGGTCGCCGGCTCCGAAGCCAACCGAGCTGGAGCAACACCAACTATGGCGCTGGAAGGGAGGCATGCGATGCGAACCAGGTGGGGACTGGCTGTGGTCGGGGTGCTGGTCAGCGCGCTGGCCGTGAGCGGCTGCGGGCAGCAACCGCCCGGCACTGGTGGCGCGCCCCCGACTACCGCCGCCCCGGCGTTCGATGACGCGGACGTCACCTTCGCCCAACAGATGATCCCGCATCACCAGGGGGCCATCCAGATGGCCCGCATCGCCCAGCAACGGTCCACGAGCCAGCAGGTCAGAGACCTCGCAGCCAGGATCGAGCAAGCGCAGGATCCGGAGATCCAGACCATGACGCGCTGGCTTCAGGACTGGGGCAAGCCGGTGCCCACCGCCGGTCCGGGGATGATGCAGCACCAGCCGGGCATGCCACCTCCCGAGGACATCTCGGGGATGATGATGGGGATGTCCGGCGCTCAGTTCGACCGCATGTTCCTGCAGATGATGATCGCCCACCACGAGGGCGCGGTCGACATGGCCAAGACCGAACAAGCCCGCGGCATCAATCCCGACGCTCGGCAGCTGGCTCGAAGCATCGAGACCAGCCAGATCGCGGAGATCGACCAGATGCGTCAGATGCTCGGCGGCTGAACACCGCTCTTGGCGGACGATTTCGCTACCGATGTCGTGGCCGAATCGACCCGGTACGGGTTCGTGCGACGACTGCGGGCTCCCCCTCGGTGCGGTGAGTGCCGACGATCTCGACGACCGGTTCGACGGCGACAGTCGCAGCCGTGGGAAGGGAGGCGGGGCGATGGCGGCGAAGCCGGTTGGAGTTGCCCCCCACGGACAGCGAACTCAACGCCATCGCCGCAGCGGCGAGGATGGGGCTCAGGCGCAGGCCGAGCAGCGGGTAGAGCGCGCCTGCGGCGATGGGGACGCCGACGGCGTTGTAGACGAGCGCGAAGAACAGGTTCTGGCGGATGTTGCGCATGGTGGCGCGCGACAGGCGGATGGCGGTGACGACTCCAGCGAGGGAGCCCGAGATGAGGGTGATGTCGGCGGCCTCGATGGCGACATCGGTACCGGTGCCGATCGCCAGGCCGACGTCGGCCTGGCGACGGCGGGCGCGTCGTTGATGCCGTCGCCGACCATGCCGACGCGACGACCTTCCGCCTGCAGACGGCGGACTTCGCCGGGCTTGTGCTCGGGCAGGACTTCGGCGAGCACGCGGCCGATACCGACCTGCCGAGCGATGGCGGCGGCGGTGCGGGCGTTGTCACCGGTGATCATGACGACGTCGATGCCGAGCCGGCGCAACGCCGTGATCGCGGCGACGGAATCGTCCTTGATGGTGTCGGCGACCGCCACGACACCAGCGGGTCGTCGATCTACGGCGGCCAGGATGGGGGTCTTGCCCTGGGCGGAGAACTCGGCGGCGATCGGGTAGGGCGCTGGCGTCGATGCCGGCGTCGGCGAGCACCTCGCGCGCAGATCCCGTGCTCGACGCTGCCCTGCGAACCGTGGAAAGGATCTCCCGGCCGCACCAACTTCTTGGCGACGCGCTCTGCGCTGTCGGTGATCTTCCCGCAACCGTGCAGCAGACGGTCGAGATCGCCTTTTCCGTGGTGCGCAACATGCGAGCGCCCGCGCCGGACTCTCCGCTGCACGCTCGCCCGTCTGCCGCACGGCGCGTGGCGCTGATCCCCCTCGAACAATGCGACATCCGCCGGATCCGCGCCCGCCACGGCGGCACGACCAACGACATCGCACTCACGGTCGTGACCGGTGCGCTCCGGCGGTGGCTGGACACCCGCGGCTATGCCCTTGAGGGGCTCACCGTGCGGGCCCTGGTCCCGGTCAGCCATCGATCACGCAGAAAGTCCCGAGGTCCCAACAACCAGCTTTCGGGCTACCTGTGCGATCTGCCGGTGGGGGAACCGGACCCCGTGACCCGGCTGCAGATCGTCCGGGCCGAGATGGACCGCAACAAGTGCTCTGGTCCGCTGCGCGGGCCCGGCGCCTTCCCAGCGCTCGCCGGTCGAATGCCGTCGATGGTGCAACTGCTCGCCGCCCCGCTGGTGGGCCAAGCCGTTGGTCTGCTGTTCGACACCGTGATCACCGACGTGCCCGTGCCCAACGTCGTGGTGCCGCTGGACGGTGCCCCGCTGCGCGAGCTCTATCCGCTCGCACCGCTGGCGCCCGGCCATGCCCTGTCCCTCGCCGTGACCGAGTACCGCGACATCGTCCACATCGGCGTGCAGGCAAACCGGCGCGCCGTCGGTGACCTGGAAAAACTCAGCGAAGCCCTACCGCACGCGGTCACTGAGCTCAACGACATCGACTCCTGAGGACGTTCGCGAAGCTGTTCGACTCGGACTCATTCGTGGTCGGCGAGGAAGGTGTCGACGGCTTCCTGGCCGTGTCGGATCAACTCCTGCACCGTTTCGGCGTTCGCGTCGAAGTCGGTGATCTCCACGTTCGAGGTGTCGATGGCGATCGTGCGCTTCCGCACCTCGGGGAGGTTCAGGTGGGTCTGGTCGTGTCCTACGAAGGCGGTGACGAGCACCTTCTTGAGCAGTTCGAAGGGCGGCGGCAGCGGCAATCCGAGCGTGGGGAAGACCTTGTCGATGCCGGCCGGTAGGTCGGGCAAGATGCGGACGCCGTAGGTGGGCCAGCGCCGCTCCTGGCCGTCCGTGCGGTCGAAGATCTCGACGGCGAAGTTCGACAGGACCGCGCCATCCACGATGACCGAAGTGTCTCCGGTGGTCCGGTCGGTGAGCCGCCGCGGCTGGAAGTACAGGGGGATGGACATCGACATCCGCACTGCGTCGGCCACGGACTGCTCGTCGGGATCGCGGTGGTAGAGGTGGTAGTCCCACGGCAGCCGCAGCAGCCGGCCGTGCGTGACATCGGTTGCCAGCACGACGAGTTTGTAGTGCTGATCGCTGTGCAGGTTGTCGTCGTCGCCGTCGGGTTCGCGACGGAGATCGCCGAACGTCACCACCCCGAGGGCGCGCAGCTCCCGGTCCAGCCAGTCCCGGACGTAGTCGCCCTCGTACGCGGCGCTGCGCGTGAGCAACCCGAGTCCCTCACTGATCAACGGCAGGTGTGGCGGCGTTCGATCGGGTACCCGGGACAGTTCGAGCCGCCCCAGAGCGGCGCGGATCTGCCTGGCGTCGGCGCCCGCGGCCGCCAGCGCGGCCACCATCGCCCCGACCGAGGTGCCGGCGATCCGCTGGAACGCGTACCCGCGCTCCAGCAGCCGGATGACGGCGCCCACCGTGCCGAACCCCTTGACCCCGCCACCCTCAAGCACAAGATCGACTTGCCGCATCCCGGTGCCCTCCCGCGTTGCCCGACGCTCAACGATGCTGCGATCAGGCAACGACCGCTGCCCACCGACCGCCCACCAACTACCTGAAGGGGTATCCGCTGACGAGCTCGAACGGCACCGGCACTGCGGGATCGGTGCGATGATGAGCGCGGTGGACGGCGAGCGGATTGCGCTGGTTCTGGCCGGCGGTGGCGCGCGTGGCGCTTACGAGGCGGGCGCGCTGTCCGTACTCGTGCCCGAGCTCGACCGTCGCGGCCAGCGACCATCCCTTTTCGTAGGAACGAGCGTGGGCGCGATGAATGCCGCCTACCTAGCCGCGGCCCACGAGCACAGCGCCGAGGAAGCCGCCGCGGGCTTGCTGGAGAACTGGCGCCATGTCGGCAGCGGACACATCATGCGCCCGCTGCACCAACACCTGCTTCTGGCCGCAATGCGCTATGTGGGCGAAACACTGTCCTTGCCGGGTTTCCAGTTCTCCAGCCTGCTGGATCCGGCTCCGCTCGAACAGCGCGTGCAGGAGTGGATCGACCTCTCATCGTTGCATCACCACATCACCCAGCGCAGCGTCGATGCTATGGCCGTCGTCGCCACCGCCGTACGCAGTGGCCGCACGGTCGTGTTCGTTGAGAGCGCGGTGCAGCCCGTGCTGCACCGCTCCCACATCCTCGACTACGTGCCCACGACAATCGATCACGTGCACCTGCGGGCCTCCGCCGCACTGCCCGTGCTGTTCCCACCAGTCCGCATCGAGTTCCCGGCCGAGGCGCACGGTTGGTACGTCGACGGTGGAACCCGGCTGAACACCCCCATCAAACCGGCGTTGGACCTCGGGGCCGATCGCATCGTGGTCGTCGGAACCGACGCGATCATTCCGTCATCGGATGAACCGGGTCGGCACGAGGGGAGCCCGCCGGACCTCGCCGATGGAGCACTGCACGTTCTCGAGGGCGCCCTCGTCGATCCGCTGGCCGAAGACATCATCACCCTCGGCAACATCAACCTCTTCTACAGCGACCCCGAAGGCGCAGCCGCAGCGCAGCAGTACCGCCGCGCCCGCGGCAAACCCCCGTACCGCCGAGTTCCCTACATCTTCATCGCCCCGGACCGGCGCGGCGCCATCGGAGAACACGCCCTGGAGGTCTTCCACTCCAGCAGCCGCAAACTCAACCTGCGCTCGGTCCGCCAACGCTTGTTCAGCCAGTTCCTCGGCGGCGACAGCCCCGCCCACGGCCAGCTCCTCAGCTACCTGTTCTTCGACGCTCAATACCTCGACGAACTCATAGCCATGGGCCAACACGACGCACAGCACTGGCTCACCCGCCCCACGAACAACGACCCCTGGCAGATCGGCCCGCTCCCCGAGCTGACGGGATGAGCTGCGGGGAACCGCTGCCGGACCGCAAGGCCACAACCGTCGAGGCCTGGCTGCGTGAACACTCTGATGTGCGGATGGTGCGCCGCGACGGGTCGGCGACCTACGCGGAGGGCTGCGGGGCGCGGCGGGCGAAAAGACCGTGATCGCCCACATCCGCTGCTGGCACACCGGGCCACCTCGCACGACAAGCACACGCGAGAAGCGCACCCGGCAACGCCACGCCGCAGTCCACGAACTGCCCGACCATGGAGTGGGACTACTGGAGTACATCCGAAACCTGCGACCGAGCCCAGCAGGGACCTGGCCAGGCATCGCGCCACCGCGAGCCCATCACCAGCTGGGGTTGCCTGGCGAGGTGCACCGACTTTCTCGGGAGTCCTTCGCCTCTAGCTCCAGACGCTGGTGTGTGGTCGGCTTTCCGTAGTAGTTGAAGGGAGACTCCCATGAGCTTGCAGGAGTTTTTGAGTGCGCCGGTGAGCTGCCGACCGGAGATTTCGCTGGCAGAAGCAGCCTCGCAGATGGATAGCCACGGCGTCGGGAGTCTCATCGTCGTCGATGACGCCAACAAGGTCGTCGGCATCGTCACTGATCGTGACATCGTGATCCGCGGTATCGCGAGGGAACTCGCGCCAAGCTCTCCTGTTCGTGAAGTGATGACGAGCGACGTTGCTTCCCTTTCTGAGGACGCAGATCTCTTCGACGCCGCGCAGCGGATGGCCTCCGCCGAATGCCGCCGAATGCCGGTCGTTGACACTGAGGGCATGCTCAAGGGCGTTGTGAGCTTGGACGATTTGATGGTGATCTTCTCGCGGCAGACCGGCAGCCTGGCGCAGGTCATCGCGGCAGAGCAGGTGGCTCATTGACTGGGCGGCGGCGAGCGGATGCCAAGTAACTCGGCGAGGCAACCGGGGTGATGAGCTCACCGAGGTCGAGGTCCATGATCGAGTGTCGTCCTCTGTACGTCGGTTGTCCGCGAAGAAGGAACGATCACCAAGATCGACGACGCTGGTGTGAGTGCGGGCCCCGTGCAGACATCCGTGCAGCGACGTCCCAGCCTGTCGGATCACCGTCTTACACACAAAGATCTGTGAGTGTGGGTGGTAGCGGCTCCGGCCTGGTCCGCTGCCAGGATCGGTGCCGGTGAATCTGCATGACTCAACAAAGATCTGGCCGTTGCGGCGTGCCTTGGTCTTGACCTGCCTGCCGTGTTCGCCGGCGCCGGCCCGGCCCTCCGGTTGGCTTGATCAGAAGCCTGTCCGCCCTCAAAACCGGTGAAGGATGGCTGTATCTCGCGACGCCGCAGCTGAGTCGTTCTTCGCCTCATTGAAAGACGAGATGTATCAGTTCGATGACGGGTCGTATCTGTCCGAGATCGTGGCCGGCCGCGACTATTACCGGCGCGCTGACCCGATCACGGTCCGGGTTGTGGAATACACCCTCGGCGCCGACGAGACCGTCTACCGATTGGCGACCACCGTCCTGGATCCCGCCGCGACCCCGGCGCGTGAGCTGGCGGCGTTGTATACCCAGCGGTGGGAGATCGAAACTGCTCTCGACGAACTGAAAACCCATCAAGGCGGGGCCGGCTTCGTCCTGCGTTCCCAACACCCTTCCGGTGTGGAGCAAGAGATCTACGGATTCCTGCTCACACACCACGCTCCGCGGTCGCTGATGCACGACACCGCCCTGGCCGCCGAGATCGATCCCGATCGGCTCTCCTTCCTTCGCACGCTGCGCCTCGTTCGCCGCCAGGTCACCGACCAGGCGGGTTTTTCCCCGACACGCCTGAAACGATCACTACAAGCAGCCCGCGACGAGATCCTGCGCCTGCCCTTGCCGAAAACCGCGTCCACGCAGGTCATGCTGCGTGCTGGTACTCGTGAAGGATGCCACCGAGCCGATCGTGTCGATGTATGTTGAGGGGATCGAGCTGTTCTGGATCGGTGACCGGCACGGGCAAGGGACGTTATGGGCGGGTGTTTGCGATGCCCTGGTGGGGCCGGTGGGAGTTGTAGAACTGTTCGAACTCGCGCAGGGCATGGAGAAGGTGCCGCTGGTTCCAGATCAGTGTGCGGTCTAGGAGTTCGCGGCGGCAGGTTTGCCCCACCTTTCCATGATTGAGTTCATTTCCGGCATCTGGACGCCGCTGAGCACGACCTCGATCCCGGTATCCGAGAGGACGGTATCGAACAGGGCGGGGAACTTCCCGTCCCGATCCCGGACCAGGAACCCGCCCGGCTACCAGCGTCCTCCAGATCCATCACGAGGTTCTTCGCGGCTTGCGCTACCCACGATGCGGTTGGGTGGGTGGTGGCGCCCAGGATCCGGATCCGGCGACTGGCGTGCTCGATCATCACCAGCACGTACATTCGCGCCCCGGATAAGGTGACCGTCTCGAAGAAGTCGCACGCCAGCAAGGCATGGGCCTGGGAGCGCAGGAAGTCCGCCCATGTGCTGGAGTTCCGTCCGGGTGCCGGGTCGACACCGGCGGCCTGCAAGATTTCCCCGATGGTGGAGGCGGCCACTTTCACTCCCGGGACGAGTAGTTCCCCCGTGGAGCCGGCGATATCCCCAGCTGGGGTTCTCCTTGCCCAGGCGCAGCACCAAAGCTCGGATGGAGCGGATGGTGCGCGGTCGTCCTGGGCGCTTCGGTTTGGAGATGGTCGCGTGACGGCGTGCGGACCAGGTCGCGGTGGTGAGCGCAGCACCGTGTCCGGACGCACCAGCAGCCGAAGCCGATGCAACACCTCCAGCGGCAGCCGGTGCAGCAGTGCGGCCAGGAACGCTCGATCGCTCGGAGTGAACCGCACCTTGTTCTTGCCGAGTTGGCGTTCCAGCACCGCAATCTGATGGCGCAGGGCCAGGATCTCCACGTTCGTGTCCCGGTCACTCATCGGTAGCAGGCGCAGCATGGCGAATGTGTTCGCCATGCCTAGGTACGCCAGTCTCAGCGGCACGGTCGACCATCATGCCGCGGCGATCACCAGTCAGGCGCGGGTCCCAGCACGAACAGTCGCGGACAACATCCGCGACACCCGGTATACCAGCTTTCACCTGCGCGGATGAGTTTTCGATCAGGGCAACGTTCCGTGGCAGCGGGTGCAGTAGTGCCGCTATGAAGGCTCGATCAGCTGGGGTGAACCGCACCCTCTCGTGACCGAGTTGATGCTTTAGCACCGTGATCTGATGGCGCAAGGCGAGGATCTCGATGTCCTTGTCTCGGTCGCTCATTGGCAGCAGGCGCAACATGGCGAACGCATTCGTTAGGCCCAGGTAGGCCAGTCGCAGCAGCACAGTCGATCACCATGCCGTGGTGCTCGACAACGGCGAAAGCGTCCGCTCGAGCGACTATGGTCGACCTACCCGGACACCGCCTCGGACCAGGGCGGATGAGGTTATCGGCAAGGGCAGGGCTGCCTGAGGTGCGGCAGCCCACCGCGGCCCGGCTACTTCCCGTTCTTCAACTCCAACTTCGCCAGTTGGGACTACGACAACCAGCAGGTCCAGGTGTTCGGCCCAGACCGGGCGGACCGCAACGCGCCGGGCGGTGATCCGCTGGGTGGTCTCTCGATGCCGTGCTGGCGATGTATCGCGGAACGACCTTCGAGGACACCATGCGCGTGCAGGCCCCCACCGCGCACACCCCGTTGATCGGCTACGACTGGCCGGACACCGGTGGCCGTGTCATGGGTGTTGGCGAGTTCGCCACCATCGCGGGAGTCCGTGCGCTCGTCATGAACCACCTCTACCCCGACGACGGCAGCGTGAGCGAGCGGGAGTTCGCGGCTGCGGCCGCCAACGATTTCGCCGGGCCGATCCACGTCAGCGACGATCTCGACGTCATCGATGTGTCCGCCATGCTCGAACCGACGACCCCGTGCACCGGTACCGCGCGAGGGTAGCTCGCCGCGTGATCGACGCCCGCCGCCGGGATCGAGCCTGCGGCGGGCGTTGCGTTCGGGGCGCGCATGATCCGCGAAAGCGCGGGTCGGCCCCCACCACTTGCTGCGAGGTGCCGAGCGACTCGACGTGGCACCGGCCGGCGACCGCGATGCAGGCGAAGTAGCCGAACCTGCCGGTCGCTCGTGACGACAAGAGCATCGAGGATTCATGAATGTTCTTTGCACCGGACGGGTTTTCGATTGCACCGGTGCTCTCCGTGACCACGCGAGCGTCCACCGGTGTGCACGTGCCTCGTGGGCCTCACGCGCAAGTTGATGTCATCGTCTGAGAGCGGCCGGTTCTGCGCCGCTGGCGAAATGACGGAGGGCAGCCGGTGGAGGTTTTCCGAAATTTCGTCCGCGTCGTCACGATCTGGCGGCGCTTGCCCTACCTGGACCCGGGCCTGCCGCTCGATGCCCTTACGGCGGAGTGGTAAGGCGTCGAGGCGGAGAAGCTGTTCGCGGCACTGCGGGAGCGGTTGGACGGCGCGGCGCGCGAGTACGTGAACGCCGTGCTGGAGACGCCAGCCGGCTGACCGTTTCGGCGTGGCCCCGGTGGCGCGATGCCCGGGGCCACGCCGATGACGGCATCGCGTCGTCAGCGACGGAGCGCGGCGACTCCCTCGATCTCGATCAACGCCTCCGGCTGCCACAACGCCGTCACCCCGACGCCCGTCATGGCGGGGTAGGTCTCGCCTGCCAGTTCGCGCCAGACCTGTCCGATTTCCTTGCCGCGGGCCTGGTACCCGGGGATGTCCAGCAGGTAGATGCGCACTGAGAGCAGGTCGGCCGGCTCTCCGCCGGCTGCCCGTAGCGAGGTCAGCATGTTCCCCAGCGCCTGCCGGAACTGGTCGACGATGTCGCCGTCGACGATCTTCCCCGTGGCGTCCATCGCGGTCTGGCCGGACACGTGAACCGTGTCGGCGAAGCCGACGGCGTGGGTGAAGCCCGAGGGGCGGGCCAGCTCGGGCGGGTTGACGTGCTGCACGGGGGTGCTCGCTGCCGGTGTCATGAATCTTCTCGTCTCCCGGGCTTTGCAGTTTGCCCGAAGTTGGTTAACGTGATTCCGTGACGATCGTAAAACAAACGACATATCCAGCCAAGTTCGAGCGGAGAAGCTGACCATGCGGCTCTCGACTCTTCGTCTGCCCAGTGGCACGACGGGTGACCGAACGACCGCGGCGGCGGTGCTGAGCCGGGAAGGCTGGATGGTGCTGCCGCACGCTGATGTGGGTGAACTGCTGCGGTCCCGGGATGGCCTCCAGCAAGCGCGCCAGGAGCTTGAGTGGCCCTCGCCCAGGGCCCAGGTGGTTCCCTTGGAGCAGTCCGACCACGCGCCCGTGGTCACCACTGCCCGGAAGATCGTGTGCTGCGGGCACAACTACCGCGCCCAGGACGTTGGTAGTTGGCGGTAGCAGATCAGGACGCATCCGAGTTGGAGGAGTCCGAGATGGATGTCGGCTCGTCGTTCGTAGCGGGTGCGGAGTCG
>NZ_FNOK01000078.1 GCF_900106995.1 Saccharopolyspora shandongensis | reverse complement strand
GCCTGCACCTCGTCGACGGCCTTGCGTCCCTCCGCCGGAGGAAGATCGAACAGATACGGCGGATCGGCAGTCGCCTCCACGAAGGCGGCAGCCGCAGCTTCCAATACCGGCTCAACCGGCTCGACGGCGTCGGACATCAGACTTTCAGCTCCTGGTATCTCGTTCGGGCTCTACGGCGAAATGGCCAGGAAGGTGCGCGCAGCACTCCGGACCTGCTCGCAAGCTCAGACCCTAGAACAGGAAACATTTGTCTGCGAGCGCACCGATCCTGATCCCCCAGCGCACGCACAGTCAATCACTCCGGCATGATCGAGGCTGTCGGGAGCTCCGTGCGCTGGGAGCGCTCGAAGTCCACTCCCGCAGCGCACAGCCCCTCCGGTCGCCGCGCACGCGCTCGTGGCGGCGGATAGGTTGGCGTCAGGGGGTCAGTTAGGCCCACATCGCGCACGCCGTATTACTCGCAGCCGGAAAATTCGGTGTTCCCATGCCCGAGAAGAACACGTTCACAGCATTGATCATCGGTGGATCCCTCGGCGGTCTGGCGGCCGCGCACGAACTGCGGTCCATCGGCGCGGAAATCACCGTGTACGAGCGTTCGCCCGGCGAGATGCAGCCTCGCGGCGCAGGAATCGTCATGCAGCCCGAGGTCGAGGCGCTGCTGATGCGTCTGGGGGCAGCCGCGCGATCGGTGAGCGTGGAACTGCACGAGCGCCAGCAACTCCACCTGCACGGCAAGCCCGGACGGTACGTCGCCCCACAGCTGATGACCTCGTGGGACGCTCTCTACCGCACACTTCGCAAGCCGCTGGCTGACGCGTGCTACCACCTCGACAGCCCCCCCTCGAGGCCGTGCGAGTGGAAGGCCACGACGTGGCGGCCACCTTCGCCAACGGTCATACCGCGCACGGCAACTTCCTGGTCGGCGCCGACGGCATCGGCTCGACAACGCGCGCGCTGCTCGATCCCGCCACGGCGACCACCTACGCCGGCTATGTCGCCTGGCGCGGGCTGGAACCCGAATCCGCGCTGCCCGACGATCTCCTCGACCTGCTCTCGGACCGGTTCACCTTCTTCGGCGCGAACGGCATGCAACTGCTGTGCTACCTGGTGCCCGGACCCAACGGCGAGCTCGCGGAAGGTGCACGACGCGTCAATTGGGTGTGGTACGTCAATACGGCCGAGGAGAACCTGCCGCGACTCCTCACTGGCCGCTCCGGCAGGAGATATGCGCATTTCCTCCCGCCCGGCGAGCTGACTCCGGAGATCACCACGGAGCTCCTGGCTTTGGCGACCGACTCGCTTCCGCCACAGCTCACCACGCTCGTTCGGCTGTCGCACGTCTTCATGCAGCCCGTGCTCGACCTCTCCCCCCGCCGCATGGTCGCCGACCACGCGGTGTTGATGGGCGATGCCGCGGGCACGGTCCGGCCGCACACCGCGTCGGGAACGTCCAAAGCGTTCGGCGATGCCGCCGGCCTCGCCAGCGCGCTGGACGGATGGGCGCCGCCGGAACGGCTGCCGACCCGCCGCCTGGAGGACTGGGAGGCACAGCGGCTCGCGCACCTGGTCACATTGGCGGCCATGGGGATGCGGCTCGCGTCGAATTCCTCCCTCGGCACCACCATCGGCCGCCAGTTCCTGGGGGCTTGAGAACACAGCCCTCGCACCCGCCCTCGGCCGAACAGCAGCGGTTCGTGCGCACCGTCGCACTGGCCCCGCGGCGGACGTCGACGGTCCCCTGTGGACACTCGAGGGCGAGCTTGGGTTCGGTGGCTTCGGCCGTGAACGAGTTTCCCCGGTCGGGGAGCCGGACTTCTCGGCTCCCCGACCGGGGAAGCTCACCGATCACGGGCGCAGGGCGTGGCCTTCATGCAGCCAGTTCCGCGCGACCTCCACCCCTTCCCGGGTTATCTGGTGCCCGCCAGGGTGCTGATGGGTGACCACCTCGGCGGAACGTTCCTCGAGCTTCGCCACGAGTTCCTTCGTCGACACCAACGGCGCCAAGGGATCCCGCAACCCGTTCGACAGCAACACCCGGGTCTTGGCCAGGTCGAGCATCGGCGGATCAGGAACCGGCAGCATCGCCGCGAACGCAACGACCTCGGTCAGCGCATCAGGACGCAGCAAGGCCGTCGCAGCGGCGATGTTCGCGCCGTTGGAGAACCCGACGGCGACCACCCGCCGCGTCCCCAACTGGTATTCCTCGCGCGCTTCCAGGACGAAGTCGGCGAGCCGGCCGGCCCGGAACACGACGTCCTCGTGGTCGAAAACACCCTCGCGCAGACGCCGGAACCAGCGGGCCATCCCGTTCTCGGATACCGGGCCCGCAGGAGCCAGCAACGCGGCTCCCGGGCTGATCTCCCTTCCGAGCCCCACCAGGTCTTCCGGGCTTCCACCGGTGCCGTGCAACAGCAGCAGGACAGGTTCGTCCGGGGATCCCTCGACGAACCGGTGCTGTAGGGACAGGGCGCTCATCGCCGCTCAGCCAGCCTTTCCGCTACCTCGGGGTTGTTCTCGTCGGGCAGGTCGAGTTCCGGCAGCGCCGCCTGGATTTGCTCCCGCTTGGGTTCCAGCCACGGCGGCAGTTTCAGAGCGCGGCCCAGTTCCAGCAGCGGCTCGTCCACGTTGAACCCGAGATCGTCGGTGGCGATCTCCAGCAACACCCCGCCCGGCTCGCGGAAGTAGATCGAGTGGAAGTACTGCCGGTCCAGGATCGACGTGACGTTGAAGCCCTTGCCGACCAGTTCCTCGCGCCACGCCAGTTGGGTCGCGTCGTCAGGCACCCGCCAAGCGACGTGGTGCACGGTGCCACCGGCGACCAGACCGCGCGGCGCGTCCGGGGCCACCTGCACATCCACCAACGCGCCCGGGCCACCGTCGCCGGCGGCGAAACGCAGGCGGTTGCCGTCCTGACGCAGGAACTTCAGCCCCAGATCGTCGACGAGCGTCCCGGCCGTCGCGTCCTCCTGCGACACGGTCATCGTCACCGAGTGCAGCCCCCGGATCGCGTGCTCCCCCGGCACCAGCGGCGTGTCCCACGGGTTCCGCGGATCACCCTGCGGGTGCGCCACCAGCGCGATCGCCAGGCCATCCGGGTCCCGGAAACCGAGCGTGTCCTCCTCGTCGGAGGTCTTGATCCGGCTGGTCTGCACCCCGGCCGCTGCGAGGTGCTGCTCCCACCAACCGATCGAGTTCGCCGGGACCGAGAACGACGTCGTGGTCGCCTGACCAGCACCCCTGCGCCCGTGCGGAACGTCCTTCCACGGGAAGAAGGTCACCAGCGTGCCCGGCTTGCCCTCGGCGTCCCCGTAGTACAGGTGGTACGTGCCGGGGTCGTCGAAGTTCACCGTCGTCTTGACCAGGCGCAAACCCAGCGTGCGCAGGTAGAAGTCGGCGTTGCGCTGCGGGTTCCCACCGATGGCGGTGACGTGGTGCAGGCCACTTGTGCTGATCGACATGATCGCCTCCTGCGGTTCCGATGAAAGACAACCCTGGAAACATCTCGCAGGAAAGATATATTCCCGGCAGAAAACAAGCAAGAGCCGCGGCGGATGTGCCTGGTTGCGGATCCGGTGTGGTGCTGTTCGAGAGACGCACCAGTGCGCAGGGCGATCGCTTTTGCGCGGGTCCGGTCAGTCGGCGATCCCGTCGATGTCGACCAGGACGTGGCGCGGGCCGCGGAAGATCTGGTTGCGCCGGTACGGCGGTGGGTCCTCGACGAGCCGCGGGTTCTGCACGCGGCGGACGAACTCGCCGACCGCGGCCTGGACCTCCAGCCGCGCGAGCGGAGCGCCGAAGCAGAAGTGGATGCCCTGGCTGTACCCGAGGTGCTGGTTGTCGGGGCGTTCGAGGTCGAGCTCGTCGGGATCGGTGAACCGATCCGGGTCGCGGTTCGCCGCGCCGTACACCAGGAAGATCGGCGCGCCCTTCGGGATGGTGGTGCCCGCGATCTCGATGTCGTCGAGGGCGGAGCGGGTGTGCCAGAACTGGACCGACGACTCGAAGCGCAGCAGCTCCTCGACGCCGGGCACGATCAGCTCGGGCCGGCGGCGCAGCTTCGCGAGCGCTTCGGGGTGCCGCAGCAGGGTGAGCACGCTGTGGGCGATCAGGTTGACCGTGGTTTCATGCCCTGCGAAAAGCAGCAGCACGGCATTGGTGACGAGCGTGCCCTGGGACATGCGGCCCTCCGGGCCGTCGTCGTGCACCATCGCCGAGAGCATGCCCGGGCCGGGCTGCTCGGAGTACCGGTCGAGCAGCCCGGTGATGTACTCCCCGAACTCCTGCACGGCCCGGTGCCCGTCCACCGCCTCGCGCTGGATCTCCTCGGCGGTGGGCTCCGGGCCGAGGTCGAAACTTTCCAGGGCAGTCCTGATCCAGGCGTGGAAGCGCGGCTCGTCTTCCAGCGGCACGCCCAGGACCTTGCAGATCACGGTCACCGGCAGCGGGTAGGCTAAATCGTCGACGACGTCGATCCGGGTCTTGCCCTTCATGTTGTCCAGGAGGCCGGCCACGATGCCGCGGATCTCGGGGTCCAGGTCGGAGATCTGGTGGGGCGAATCGGACGGGCCGTAGAAGTGTCGCAGCATCATGCTGCGGTTCCGGTCGTGCTCGGGCGGGTCGGAGTCGATGATGCTCGGCTCCAGATCGGCCGCCGTGATCGTCTCGGTCGCCGGCTCCGCCGGGTCCGCGCCCGGGGCCGTCGCGGGGCGCTTCGTGGGATCCGAGCTGACCCGGTTGTCGTGGAGCAGCGAGACGATCTCCCGGTAGGTGCTGACGACGTAGGTGCCGTTCGGCTGCCGCGCCACCGGGGTCTTCCGGAGCTCGGCGTAGAACGGGTAAGGATTGGCGCGGTTTTCGTAGCGAAGGACCTGTTGCCAAGGGGTTTCCTCGCTCATGGTGATGTTCTCTTTCCTCTTGTGCCCGCGTGATCCCGAGGGCGCGTCAGCGACGGCGCGGCCGGAACTCGGCTCTGCGCTCGCTCGGGTCGTGTCCGGTCAGGACAACGTCGGGTATCGCCGTCGGGACGCCGTGTTCCGGGAATTCAGCCGGGATCGGCTTGAGGTCGTCGGCTTGGTCCCAGCCCGGCGGCGGGGGCGGGAAAGGAGCCGATCGCTCGATCAGCCCCGCGTAGTGCGGCAGCCATTTGCCCTGGTTGAAGGTGACCGCGGCGACGATGCGGCCCCGGTGACCGTAGGCGGCGGCGAAGCGGCGTTGCTCGACCGACCCCTGCGTGAAGGCGATCTCGTCGGCGAAGGGCGGGACGCCGACGGACTTGATGTTGACGCCGAACTGACCGGACCAGAAGCCGGGCAGCAGCAGGTGCGGGTAGTAGTCGGGCTCGAGGTTCACCATGTTGTGGGCCGCGATCTCAGCGCCGAACACGGCGTTGTCCCAGTGCTCCATGGCCAGGAACTCGTACTCGTAGAGCACGTGGGGCGCACGCGCCACGTCCCCGGCCACGTAGACGGTGTCGGTCACCACGCCGTTGATGTCGAAGGCACGACCGCCGGCGTCGCAGCCGACGCCCCAGAAGCCGGCCGCCAGCCCGGAGCCCTGCAGCCATTCCACGTTGCGGATCGACCCCAGCGCCGCCAGCACCACGTCGGCTTCGATGGTGGTGTCGTCGGAGAGCCGAGCACGCCGCACGTGTCCGCTCGCGTCGCCTTCCAGCGACGACACGCCCACGCCGCAGCGCAGGTCCACGCCGTGGTCGCGCTGCATCTCCGCGGCGATCTCGCCGATCACTCCGCCGAGCGGGCCGACCAGCGGCGCCGGGCCCCGCTCGGCGACGGTCACCGGGAGATCGAGTTCTCGGCAGACGGAGGCCACCTCCGAGCCGATGAAACCGGCGCCGATGACCAGGACCCGCGACGGCCGCGCGGCCAACGCCTGTTGCAGCCCTGCGGCGTCATCGCGCGAGCGCAGCGCGTACACGCCCGCCAAAGCGGCCTCGGTCGGATTGGGCCATTGCCGTGCGCGGGTGCCCGTGGCGATCAGCAACCGGTCGTACCCGACCTGTTCGCCGTTGGCCAGGCGCACCTGCCTGGACGCCCGGTCCAATCCGGTGGCGGCCACCCCGAGCCGCCACTGCGCATCCACGCCCCGCAGGCGGGGCAGCAGGGTGTGGTCGGCCGGTACCCACCCCTTGAGCACCTGCTTGGACAACGGGGGCCGGTCGTAGGGCTCGTACGGCTCGTCCCCGATGATGGTCAAGGACCCGCTGAAGCCCTCCGCGCGCAAGGCTTCGGCGGCCCGCAGCCCCGCCAGCGAGGCGCCGACGATGACGATCCGGCCCTTGGCCTTGAAATCGCGCACCAACTCCGCGAGTGGTGCCGCCATGGTCATGACGACACACCCCGCTCCGCGCCGTCCAAGCGGTCCATCACGATCGCTTGCACCGGGCAGGCCGCAACGGCTCGCTCGACTTGCAGGCGCCGCGCGTCATCGGGGTTCGGCTCGTAGGTGAGCGCCTCCTCACCGCTCAATCTGAAGATCTCGTGGGCCAGGAACACGCATTGCGCGTACGCCTGGCACCGATTCAGGTCCACGACGATCCGCATGGGCGCACTCCTTCCGCGCATCCCACCCCGCAGCGACCATCGAACGGTCGTCCGACGCCGCGCGGATTCAGCGCCAGCGCCGATTCGCTACCGGCGGGAACCCGGTCCCATGCCACGATCGAGGTTTTCGCAATTGATCGAAAGAGCCTTAAGCCACAACCCGACCTCCGATCCGCACCGCGCGCACGTGCGCAGCCACGCCCCGAGGCCCATCCGGACATCCGGACGTACGGCCAAAAAGTTGAGCGGGGGTACGGGCAGACCTACGCTCGGCCGAGATGGCCAATCCTCGGCCGAACATCCACGCAGTTGGCCTGCCGAGGCGGTTCGTTCCGGACCGGTGACCCGCCTCATCGCGAGGCCGCGGCGCCCTGCTCGACCAGGCCCGTCGATGCGGCACAGGCGTGGACCGCCATCGAGAGCACGGGGGCGTAGCGATGACCGACCTGGACACGCTGTCGGTGAACACGATTCGCGGACTGTGCATGGACGCCATCCAGAAGGCGAATTCCGGGCACCCCGGGACTCCCATGGGCATGGCGCCCGTCGCATACCTGCTGTGGCAGCGGTTTTTGCGCTTCGATCCCGCCGATCCCATCTGGCCGAACCGCGATCGCTTCGTGCTCTCCGAGGGCCACGCCTCTGCCCTGCTCTGGTCGCTCCTGCACCTGACCGGCGTTCGCGCTGTCGATCCCGACTACGAGGTGCTGGGCCGCCCGTCGGTAGCGCTCGACGACCTGAAGTCCTTCCGGCAGCTCGATTCGCGCTGCCCCGGTCACCCCGAGTACCGGTGGACGAGCGGCGTCGAGGCCACCACCGGCCCGCTCGGCCAGGGGGTCGCCACCTCGGTGGGCATGGCGATCGCCGGCCAGTGGCTGGCGGCGAGGTACAACCGCGAGGACTTCACGCTCTTCGACTTCGACGTGTACGCGCTCGCCGGCGACGGCTGCATGATGGAGGGCATCTCCTCCGAGGCGGCTTCGCTGGCCGGGCACTTGCAGTTGTCCAACCTGTGCTGGATCTACGACTCCAACAGGGTCACCATCGAGGGCCACACCGACATCACCTTCACCGAGGACGTCGCCGCCCGCTTCCTGGCCTACGGCTGGAACGTGACCACCGTTGCCGATGCCAACGACCTCGGTCAGATCGGCCGCGCCTTCCACACCTTCCGGGCCGAGGCCGAGCGTCCGACCCTGGTCCTGGTGCACAGTCACATCGGCTACGGCTCGCCGGTCGAGGACTCACCGAAAGCGCACGGAGCACCGTTCGGGCCGGAGGGGGTCAGAGCCACCAAACAGGCCCTCGGAATTCCGCCGGACGCGGACTTCCACATTCCCGGTGAGGTGCCCGACTGGTTCGCACAAGGCATCGGTGCGCGGGGCGCCAAGTTGCGCACTGCCTGGGAAAAGACGTTCGACGCCTACCACAGCGCCCATCCCGACCTCGCCGAGGAGCTGGAACGGATCCAGCGTCGCGAGCTCCCGGACGGCTGGGACGCCGCGCTGCCCACCTTCCCGGCCGACCCGAAGGGCTTGGCGACTCGCGATTCGTCCGGCCAGGTGCTGAACGCCGTGGCCGAGGCGATCCCCTGGGTCCTCGGCGGGTCCGCCGACTTGGCGCCGTCGACCAAGACCCGGCTCGCGTTCGGCGGAGCGGGCGATTTCCAGCCCGACGACCGGTTCGGCCGCAACCTGCATCTCGGCGTCCGGGAGCACGGGGCTGCCGCCGTCGCCAATGGAATGGCGCTGGCGAAGCTCCGCCCGTACTGGTCCGGATTCCTGATCTTCTCCGACTACGCCAAGGCGGCCATCCGCCTCTCCGCGTTGATGGAGATCCCCACCGTCCACATCTTCACCCACGACTCCATCGGCGTCGGCGAGGACGGACCCACCCACCAGCCCGTCGAGCAGCTCGCCGGGCTGCGCGCAACACCCGGGCTGCTCGTCTTCCGCCCCGCCGACGCGAACGAGGTCGTCGAAACCTGGCGAGTGGTCGCCGCACTCCGCCGGGAGCCCGCAGCGCTGATCCTCTCCCGGCAGGCCCTTCCCACCTTCGATCGGAGTCGGCTCGGGGCGGCCAGCGGTGTCGCGCGCGGTGCCTACGTGCTGGCGGACGCGCCCTCGGGCGAGCCCGACGTGATCCTGCTCGCCACCGGCTCCGAAGTGCCGCTCGCCCTGGCCGCGCATGAGGAACTCACCAACGAGGGCATCGCGTGCCGGGTGGTGAGCATGCCGTGCTGGGAGTTGTTCGACCGCCAGCAGCGGGAGTACCGCGCTCAGGTGCTGCCGCCGACGGTGACGGCGAGGGTCGCGGTGGAAGGGGCCTCGACGCTCGGCTGGGACCGGTACGTCGGTGCCGGCGGGGCCATCGTCGGCATGCACACCTTCGGCGCCTCCGCACCCCTCAAACAGCTGCTCACGAAGTTCGGATTCACCCCAGAGCGCATTTCGCAGGTGGCACGCGAACTGGTGGCTCCGGATTGAGGAGGCGATGACGTGAAAGCGACTCAGACCCTGCACGAGCTCGGGCAGAGCCTGTGGCTCGACAACATCACCCGCGACATGCTCGACTCCGGCCGGCTCCAGCACTACATCGACAATTACGCGGTCACCGGTCTGACGTCGAACCCCTCGATCTTCGACAAGGACATCTCCTCCGGCTCGTACAACGCGGCCATCCGCGCCAAATCGGAGTCGGGACAGCCGGACGAAGAGCTCTTCTTCGAGCTGGCCATCGAGGACCTCCGGCGAGCCGCGGATCTCTTCCTGTCCATTCACGAGAGAACGGACGGTGTGGACGGCTGGGTGTCCCTGGAGGTCTCGCCCCTCCTGGCGTACGACACGGCACGGACCATCGAAGCGGTGAAGGCACTGCACGCGCGAGCCGGCCGGAGCAACCTGTTCATCAAGATTCCCGGTACCGCTCAAGGTCTTCCGGCCATCACCGAGTGCATCGCCGCGGGCATACCGGTGAACGTCACCCTGCTGTTCTCGGCCGATCACTACCGGGCTGCCGCCGACGCGTACCTGACCGGCGTCGAGCAACGGGCGGAGTGGGGGCTCGATCCCGCCGTGGGCTCGGTGGCCTCCGTCTTCATGTCCCGCTGGGATGCGGCTGTCAGCGGCGAAGTACCGGAAGAGCTGCGGGACCGGCTCGGCCTCGCGGTCGGACAGGACACGTACCGGACGTACCGCGCCCTGATGGACTCGGACCGGGTGCAACGCCTGGCGAACGCCGGCGCACGCATGCAGCGACTGCTGTGGGCGAGTACCCGCACCAAGGATCCCGACGCGCCGGACACGCTGTACGTCCACGGACTCGCCGCACCGTTCACGGTCAACACGATGCCCGACGAGACGCTCAAGGCCTTCTACGATCACGGCGAAGTGGGCGAGCCGATGCCCGTCGACGGCAATGGCTGTGACGCGACGCTAGCGCGGTTCGCCGACGCAGGCGTGGATGTCGCAGCGCTCGCGGCCAAGCTCCAGAGCGACGGCGCGGCTTCTTTCGTCGCCTCCTGGAACGACCTCCTGGCCTGCATCTCCGCGCAACGGGAGGCACTCGCCCATCCCTCCTCCTGACCCGAACCGACCGCTCCGAGGGCCGAAAGATGTCCATCACAACATCACGCCGAGATCGGACAGGTCGTCGACCGGCGCCCTCATCCGTCGTCACCGCGCCCTGAAAAGCTAGGAGGAGAGCAGCCATGGCAACCGACACCCCCATGCAGCTCGGCATGATCGGGCTCGGCCGGATGGGCGCGAACCTCGTGCGCCGGCTCCTGCGCGACGGCCACCGCTGCGTGGTTTACGACCTCAACGAAAGCGCAGTGCGAGAGTTGGCGGACGAGGGCGCCGTCGCCGCCGGATCGCTCGGCGACCTGGTGGCGAAGCTGGAGCGGCCACGGGCCGCTTGGCTCATGCTGCCGGCCGCCGTCGTGCAGCCCACCCTCGACCAGCTCATCGAGCTCCTCGACCCGGACGACACCGTCATCGACGGCGGCAACTCCTACTACCGCGACGACATCACCCGTGCCGCGCAACTCGCTCCTCGCCGCATTCACTACCTGGATTGCGGTACGTCGGGCGGTGTTTGGGGCCTGGAACGCGGCTACTGCCTCATGATCGGCGGCGATACCGAGCCCGTCGCCCGGCTCGACCCCCTCTTCCGGACCATCGCGCCCGGCGCAGGCGCCGCCGAACCGACGCCGAGCAGGCAGGCCGACGGGACAGCGCCGGACGGCTACCTGCACTGCGGCCCGAGCGGGGCCGGGCACTTTGTGAAGATGGTCCACAATGGAATCGAGTACGGGATGATGGGCGCGATCGCCGAGGGCCTCAGCATCATCGAACACGCGGACGCCGGGTGCCGCGAGCACACCGCCGACGCCGAGACCGCCCCGCTTCGCGAGCCGGAGTTCTACCGGTACGAGATCGATGTCGGTCAGGTCGCCGAAGTGTGGCGCCGCGGCTCCGTCGTGGGCTCCTGGCTCGTCGACCTGACCGCGGACGCGCTCGCCCGGTCGCCGAAGCTGGCGGAATTCACCGGGCGCGTCTCGGACTCCGGCGAAGGGCGGTGGACCGTGCTGGCGGCGATCGATGAAGGCGTGCCTGCCGCCGTGATCACCACGGCGCTCACCGAGCGGTTCCAGTCCCGGGGCCTGAGCGAGTTCGCCGACAAGCTCCTGTCCGCCATGCGCAGCGAGTTCGGCGGACACGCCGAGAAGAGGAGCTGATCGTGACACGCCCGGACAACCACGTGATCGTGCTCTTCGGCGCCACCGGCGACCTCGCCAAGCGCAAACTGCTTCCCGGGCTGTTCCACCTCGCCTGGGCAGGCCTCCTCCCCGACGGCTACCGCATCGTGGGCTCGGGGCGGGCTCACTCCGCGCTGAGCGACGACGCGTTCCGCGAACACGCACGCGATGCGGTCGCCACCTTCGGACGCTGCGAGCCATCCGGGCCGGTGTGGGAGTCCTTCGCGGACTCGCTGTCGTTCGCCGTATCGGACCCACCGGATGCGGGCCCGCTTCTCCCGGCCGTACGGGCCGCCGAGAACGCCCTCGGCGGGCAGCCACGCAAGATCTTCCACCTGGCCGTTCCGCCCACGGCGTTCGGATCCGTCGTCGGAATGCTCGGCGACACGGACCTGGCGGCGAACTCGAAGGTGATCGTGGAGAAGCCCTTCGGCACGGATCTCGCTTCCGCGCGAGCGCTCGACGAGACGATCCACGCCGTCTTCGACGAATCCAGGGTCTTCCGCATCGATCACTTCCTCGGCAAGGAATCGGTGGACAACGTCCTCGCCCTCCGGTTCGCCAACGGAATGTTCGAACCCATCTGGAACCGGGAGCACATCAGCCACGTACAGATCGACGTGCCCGAAACGCTCGGCCTCGAGGGCCGCGCCCACTTCTACGAAGGCACCGGCGCTTTCCGGGACATGATCGTCACGCATCTGATCCAGGTGCTGGGCATCGTGGCGATGGAGCCACCCGTCTCGCTCGCTGCGCAGCAGTTGCGCGACGAGAAGGACAAGGTCTTCGAAGCGCTGCGCCCCATCGAACCCGGGCACGTCGTACGCGGCCAGTACGACGGCTACCGCGGCGAACCGGGCGTCGCCCCCGATTCGCAGACCGAGACGTTCACCGCGCTGCGGCTGGAGGTGGACAACTGGCGCTGGGCCGGTGTGCCGTTCTACCTGCGCTCCGGCAAGAAACTCGCACAGCACCGCGAGGTGATCACCCTCGGCCTGCGCGAGCCGCCGCTGAGGATGTTCCCCACCGATCTCCCCTGGCAGGAGAAGAACCTCGGCAACAGGATCGTGATCGATTTCGGAGACCCGGGGTGGATCGCCGCCTGCTTCCTCGCGAAGGAGCCCGGCCCCACCATGCGGCTCGCACCAGAAGCGATGACCTTCCGCTACGCGGACTCCTTCTGCCAGGAGCACGGGCTCGAGGGCTACGAGCGCTTGATCCTGGACGCCATGCTGGACGACCAGTCGCTGTTCACCCGGTCCAATGGCATCGAACGCATCTGGGAGGCATCGACCCCGTTGCTCGACAACCCACCACCGCTACGGCCGTACGCCCCCGGCTCCTGGGGACCCGAACCGGCCGTCAGCGACCTGATCGCGCCACACCGCTGGTATCTGGAAGACGCCGACGTAGAGTGATCGCGCGCGTTCGGGTACTACTCCGCCGACGCCTGGTACGCCCGCGCATCACCAAGCTCCTTACCGGTCGCAGCACGCCAGTGCCGTTGCGCAGACCGGATGATGTCGTTGCCGATCTGCTCCAGGAGTCGGCCCGTCATCGCGAGCCGAGCTCCGGCATCGGTGTCGGCCCCGAACATGTCGGCCCCGCGCAGTGCGGTCGCGGCGAGCCGCTGGTTGGCGCGGACGCCGACCACCGCGGACCGAACGCCCGCATCGTCGTCGATGAAGTACCGGTGGCGCCTGCCCCGGTCGTCACGACCACGGCGGATCAGCGCCTGCTTCTCCAGCAGACCGACCGCGTGCGAGATGGTCGCCGCGCTGACCTGCAAGCGCTGTGCCAGCTCAGCGGCCGTGCAACTGCCGGTTTCGGAGGCGAACAGACAGGCGAGCACGCCGGCGGCGGTGCGCGGGAGTCCGGTCTCGATGAGCGCCGCGGTGAACTCGGCCATGAACGCGGCCGTCATGTGTGGATCGGGGCCGCTGTCCTCGCTGATCCGCTGCGCCGCAGCCGGACGCGGCCTGCGCCTGGCGCGGTGGATCGTCGCGAGCTGTGCCAGTTCCGCGCTGTAGCGGCCCGGTCCACCGTTGCGCGCGACCTCGCGCATCACCGTCGAGGTCGGACGACCGAGTCGGCGAGCGATCTCGGCGTAATCCAGGCCCTGCGCCAATCCCCCGGAGATCTGCCGCCGGTCGGCTCCGGTCAGTCTGCGTCCTGGCATCCGACTGCGTCCTCCGATCCGGCCGTCTCGATGCCAGTATCCGTGCCGGTCGTCGACCGTTGCAACGCACCGCCGTTCGGCGTGCATTAAGCGGCATCGTCATTGCAATCGACGATCACGGCAGTGAGCTGCGCGAACAACGTTGATCCGGAGGGATCGCCATTGACCGGTGTTTCGGCTCGTTCCTAACGTTGGAATCCGGTACCCGGGCACCATCATCCGGCGATCTCCCACAACCAAGCGAGGTAACAACATGACCAAGCCGGCCGTCGAGCTGCCCATCGAACGCACCCCGGGCTGTCCGTTCGACCCGCCAGCGGAGCTGACCCGCATCGGCGCCGAGGCGCCGATGACTCCCCTGATCTTCCCGGACGGGCACGAAGGATGGCTGGCCACCGGCCACGCCACGGTGCGCGCTGTGCTCGCCGATCCGCGCTTCAGCGCGCGCAGCGAACTCATGCATTCGCCGACGCTGGAATACGAGGGGGTGGCGCCGCCCGCGGATCCCGGTGTCTTCCTCGGCATGGACGCGCCGGAGCACATCCGGTACCGAAAGCTGCTGACCGGCAAGTTCACCGTGCGCCGCATGACGCAGTTGACCGAGCGGATCGAACAGGTCACCGCCGAACACCTCGACATCATGGAACGGCACGGCGGGCCGATCGATCTGGTCACGGTCTTCGCCCAGCCGATCCCCGCCACGGTGATCTGCGAACTGCTCGGCGTGCCCTACGAGGACCGGGAGCGGTTCCAGCACGACGCAGCCACGATCTTCGGAGCGGACACCACCACGCCGGAAGGGCAGTACGAGGGGCTCAAAGCGTACGAGGCGCTGATGGCGTACGTACGTGGACTGGTCGCGGACAAGCGCACCGAACCGACCGACGACATTCTCAGCGACCTCGCCGGCGGCGACCTGACCGACGACGAGCTCACCGGCATCGGTGGGCTGCTCCTCGCCGCGGGGCTGGACACCACGACCAACATGATCGCGCTGGGAACCTTCGCGCTGCTGCGGCATCCCGATCAATGGGCAGCACTGCACGCAGAACCGGACCTGGTCAATCCGGCGGTCGAAGAACTGATGCGCTACCTCACCGTCGTGTCCGTCCTGGCGCGGGTTGCGCTCGAGGACGTCGAACTCGACGGCCACCTGGTGAAGGCCGGGTCCACTGTGGTGCTGGCGATGGCGGCAGCCAACCGCGACCCGGCGAAATTCGCCGATCCGCACACCCTGGACCTGCGTCGCGGCCCCGCCGGCCACGTCGGCTTCGGCCACGGCCCCCACCAGTGCCTCGGTCAGCAACTGGCCCGGATGGAGATGCGAGTCGCGTTCCCCGCCTTGGCCGCCCGGTTCCCTGGCTTGCGCCTCGCCATCCCCGCCGACGACGCCCCGCTTCGCGAGAAGGCGAGCATCTACGGCGTGACCGAACTCCCAGTCACCTGGTGAGCCAAGACGACGCTCACCGCGGTCGAGGCCAGAGCCCCGAATCTGCTGGATTCACCTGGGTTTTAATGACTCACAGCTCGTCCGGGGTGGACACCAGCGAGCTGACCCGCAGGTTCTCCACGGCGAACCGCACCTCGTCGTCACCGTCGATGTAGACCGGCTGGAGCTCGGACATGTCCGGCAGCGAGGCCTGGAACCCACTGAGGACATGAGCGTTCGGATCACTGCTGTCGGCCAGGATCATGCCGATGCCGAAGTACGCGCTCTCGCCGGGCTCGAGGGTGAACTCCTCGGGCGCGTCGGGAAGCCGCACGTCCTCGACCGGCAGCTCCTCGATCGGCGAGTCACTCATGTCCACGCCCTTGAGATTGGGCACGCCACCGTTGATCGTGCAGGTCTTGTCCGACCGGTTCCCGTACGTCACGATGAAACTGCCGGGCTCGCCCTCCACCGGCGCTGCGGAGGCGAGGAAATCGGCTTCCGCGCAGTTCGACGTGCCGATGTCCCCACCACCCCCGCCGGAGGCCAAACCGGCGTTGGCCGCGTCACGCTCGGGCGCCTGCGAAGGCTGCAGTGCGACAGCGGCTCCACAGCCGGTGATCAGCAGCGCCCCACCCAGAATACCGGTGATGGCCGTCGTCATACGGTGACGCTTGAGCATAGTGCTCCCCTTTTCCTCATTTGTTTCAACGGTTTCTCACCGCTTTGTCATCAGGAAAGACGCACCACACCAACCGAGGTTGCGTCCACCACCCGGCTTCGGCCGCATTCGATCAACCTTGCCCGAAAGGGCAACGAACCCCCGAACAACTTGACGCAGGGAGATTTCGAGTCGGCAGCCGGCACCTCAACGGTGTGGCGCTGCCGTGTAGGTGACCATGCGCAGCTCCGTGCCCGGAGCGATGAGGATGTCGCCGCTCTCCGGATGCCGGATCGTCTTCCGCTCGGTCTCCGGTGGAGCCAGCGTCGACGCCTCAGAAGATGGCAGAGGCATGCGGCGGCGACTTCGCGAACATCGAATCACGCCATTGCCCTGAGCGTTCGCCAGCAAGTGACGGACCTTTGTCGCGCGTTCGGTGCCCACTGCCTGAGACGACCGGGCAAATCAAGACTTATTCTCGGAGGTTCTCGTCCCTATGCTTCGAATCGCCGACCAGGCCGCGCGTCTGGAGGCGCGGCGGCGCAAGAGGCCCGCGAAGGAGGGACGTCGGCCTTGCGGCCGTTCATACCGCAGGGCACAGCGCCGATTCGCCGGTTTCATCGCGGGCACGTCCGGCACCAACTGCTGCGACGCTGCCGAGACACCTTCCGTTGTGCTGCAACGTTTTTTCTTTCTGCTCTCGACAGAACGGCTGTGAAACCGCCGTTGGATTTGAGGTTGCCGGATGACCGGGTATGAGATCGACGTGGTCGAAGGCGAGATCGACGTGCCGGGAGGCAAGGTCTGGTACCGCAGGATGGGCCGCGGTGGCGCGCCGCTCCTGCTCGTTCACGGTGGGCCGGGCTATCCGAGCGACCCGTTGTTCGAGGCGTTCGAGCCGCTCACCGAGGAACGCGAGGTCATCTGGTACGACCAGCTCGGAGTGGGGCGTTCGGATCCGATCCACGACACCTCGCTGTTGACGGTGGATCGCTTCCTCGACGAACTCGATGCGGTCGTCGAAGGTCTCGGCCTCCGGCGACCGCACGTCTACGGCCACTCCTGGGGAGCCATGCTCGGGCTCCAGCATGCCGCCGAGCGCGCACCCGAGTGGACGAGCCTGGTCTGCGCCAACGGATTGGCGAGCGTCCCCCGGTTCGAGGAAGAAGCGCGAGATCTGATGGCGAAACTACCGGGCAACGTGCTGGACCGCACGTACGGTCGCGAGCTGCGAGGCGAGACAGGTGATCCCGACTACCAGGTCGCCCAAGGCGAGTACCTGCGCGCGTGCGTTGTGCGCACCGCTCCGGTGAACCTCGACTCGGATCGCACGAGCCTGCTCACCTTCCGGACGATGATCGGTCAGGCGGACTACCACGTCACGGGAACCCTCAAGGATTGGGACATCTTCGACGACCTCCACCGGATTCGAGTTCCCACGCTGGTCCTCGGCGGGGAGTTCGACGAATGCGTTCCCGCCCACCTCGCCGACATCGCAGGCCGAATCCCGGACTCCGAACACGTCACGCAGTCCGGTGCCGCCCACATGGGCTACCTGGAGGCGGAGCCGCTTCGCCGCGAGTACATCTCGACGATCCGCGACTACCTGGCCCGGATCGAGAGGCGCGCTCAGCCGAACCAGTCCCCACGGGCAGCAGCCCGGGCCGGCTCGACCTGTGAGCCGCACACCATCATCCGCATCCCAGAACGGGACCATGCCTGAGTACGTTCTGACGCCTCCGGTGCTCGAACCCGCTGCCGCCGAGTTCGCCGCGGCGACCGCCGACCCGCCGTTCCTCTTCGACCTCGGCCCGGTCGACGGCCGCAAGGCGGTCGACCGGGCCAGTCCGGCGACATCGCCAAGCCCGCCGGCGCCACCGGCGTCCTGCCGGTGATCGCCGCAATCCTGCTGCGCAGCCAGCGCATCACGTCCACCGCCACCGATCGGGGCAACGCGCTCGGAGACCGGTGAGCGCTACGACGTCAGGTGGACCTCTCCCGCAGCGATGCCTCCACAGAGGAACGTCGGGCCGGGGCTGAGCCTCGCGCGGACGACCTTATGATGATCTTAAGCCGAGAGAGCTCATCATCTCGTCGCCATCGCATCCGGCGCAGCGAACTTCGCGCGCCGGCACGTCCAGCCATCAGCCTAGGCACAGGGGTGCATGTTCTCCTCCTCTTCCACCTTGTTCGCCAACGAGCGGACGATGCCGATCCCCACCGTCGTCATCCCTGCGGTGCGCCCGATGTGGTGGCGAGTCCTGGCAGTCGGGGCGCTCGTGCTGGCCGCGTTCAACGCCCGCACCGCGGTGACCGCGGTCGGCGCGGCATTGCCCGAGATCCGCGCGGCACTGGGCCTCAGCACGACGGCGGTGGCCATCCTGACGGCGATGCCCTGCCTCTGCATCGCCGCGACAACGCTCCTCGTTCCTCCCCTTCGCCGCCGCAGCGGCACGCAGACGAGCGTTGTTGTGTTCCTCGGTGTTCTGCTCGCAGGCCAAGCGGTGCGCATCACCCACGGCCATTGGCTGCTGCTCGCCGGAACCGTCCTGGCCTGCTGCGCGATCGGCGGACTGCAAGTCCTCCTGCCCGCCGTCTGCCAGCAGATCGGTGGTAGGCGAACCGCCGCGCTCACGACGTTGTCGGCGAGCATGATCGGAGTCGGTGCGGCCACGGCGACCGCGATCACGCCCTGGCTGACCGCCCTCCGCGGATGGCGCACGGGACTGGGAATCTGGATCCTCCCCGTCGCGGCCGCGCTCTTCCTGTGGATACCGCTGTCGCTGGCCCGCACGACGCGCGCCGCATCCCCACCACGCATGCCCCGTTCCCGCCGATCTCTCCTGAGAAGCGCGCAAGCCTGGTATCTGACCCTGTTCATGGGTTTGCAGTCGCTGCAAGCCCTGTCCATGCTTTCCTGGCAGCCGGTCCTCCTACGAGTCACCGGAGTCAGTCCGGTCGGTGCCAGCGCTCTCAGCGCCGGCACGCTCTTGGTCAGCATCGCCGCCTCCGTGGTCATCACCGCGTCCTGCTACCGCAACACCACCCGCATCGGCATGTGGATGGTGCTGACCACCTGCAGTGGAGGCCTCGGACTGCTGGGACTCCTCGTCGCACCGGCCACGGCCCCGATCCTGTGGGCGGCGCTGCTCGGCGTGGGGATGGCCGCCCTCGCCCCCGCACTCGCCGCCATCCCCGCGCACACCACCAGCGACGACGAAACGACCCGGCTGTCCGCGATGGCCCAGGGCTTCGGCTACTTGCTCGCCGCAGTCGGCCCGGCCCTCACCGCGACCCTCCGCGACACCACCGGCACCGCTCATTGGGCCATCGCAGCCCTCCTGTTCTTCTGCCTCCTGCAGCTCCTGTTCTCCGTCCTCGCGAACCGTCGCCGCAACGTCTCCACCTGATTTCGCCGGTCCACGAAGGAATTCCGCGGCGACGCGGAGAACACCAGCACCGGGAATGAGCTTTCGCCTGGACACCGATCCGAATCCGGCGGGCGTGGTCCCGGACCGGGGATCGCGCCCGCCGCGGGCAGGTCACCGCGGTTGATCAGTTCCCGTGCTCGCCGGGTGCGGCGCTGCCGGTGTACCCGCCGAGGCCGGAGACCAGCTCGGCGATGTCGGACACGTTCTCGAACCGGCCGCATCGCTGTTCCGGGTCGCCGGTGGTCGTCGGCGCAACGGTTCGTGGACGATCCAGCCGCAGCCGTCGTTCCACGCCCATCAGCGGTGCTTTTCGTCGGCATTGTCCGGTGTGGGCCGAGAACGTCGAGAACGACCCGGCGGTTCCGTCGCATGAGCGCGCTGCTCGTCGGCGGGCGGGGACCGGATGGCCTGATGATCAGCCGCAGACGCGGTCGGCATGTCCACCGCGGCCGGGCGCCGGAGTCGGTGATCGGCCAACCATGGGCCGTCCTATATCGTCCCCGTCACGCCCATGACCACCTGATGAGATGCGGATCACTGAAATTGCTGCATCGAAACAGTTGGGAGGGGTGCCGGTCGGGTCGATTTGGCGATGCCAGACGATTTTCGGGGCGCACCACGCCAGGGTTTCGACATATCCATACCGATCAGTAGCCAGGATGGTGTGCTGAGCGGGGTGTTGCCGCCCCAGGAGAGATAGCTGCAGGAGGTCTGCTCGGTGTTCAGTCGTGTTGCGATCGTCAATCGCGGGGAAGCTGCGATGCGGCTGATCCATGCCGTGCGGGAGGTCGCGGCGGAAACCGGGTCACGGATCGAGACCGTGGCCCTCTATACCGACGCCGACCGCACGGCCGCCTTCGTGCGCGAGGCCGATCTGAGCTACGACCTCGGCCCGGCGCAGGCGCGCCCCTACCTCGATCTCGCCGTCCTGGAGCGGGCGCTGATCGACACCGGGGCCGACGCGGCGTGGGTCGGATGGGGCTTCGTCGCCGAGGACCCGGCGTTCGCCGAGCTCTGCGAGAAGCTGGGCGTGACCTTCATCGGGCCGAGCCCCGATGCGATGCGCAAGCTCGGCGACAAGATCGGCGCGAAGCTGATCGCCGAGGAGGTCGGCGTCCCGGTGGCGCCGTGGAGCCGCGGCGAGGTCGCCGACCTGGACGCGGCGATCCGCAGCGCGAACGAGATCGGCTACCCGCTGATGCTGAAGGCGACCGCCGGCGGTGGCGGCCGCGGCATCCGGGTGATCAACGACGAGCAGGAGCTGGCCGACGCCTACGAGCGCACCCGGATGGAAGCCGAGCGCGCCTTCGGCAGCGGCGCGGTCTTCCTCGAGAGGCTGGTCACCGGCGCCCGGCACGTCGAGGTCCAGGTGATCGCCGACGGGCAGGGCACGGCGTGGGCGCTCGGAGTGCGGGACTGCTCGATCCAGCGGCGCAACCAGAAGGTCATCGAGGAATCGGCCTCCCCGGTGCTCAGCGCTGAGCAGAGCGGGGAGCTCAAGGCCGCCGCCGAGCGGCTCGCCCTCGCCGTGAGCTACCGGGGCGCGGGGACCGTGGAGTTCCTCTACCACCCCGGCGAGCGGCTGTTCGCCTTCCTGGAGGTCAACACCCGCCTCCAGGTGGAGCACCCGATCACCGAGTCCACCACCGGCGTCGACCTGGTCAAGGCCCAGCTGCACGTGGCGGCCGGCGGCAAGCTGGCGGGCGAGCCGCCCGCCGAGCGCGGGCACGCGGTCGAGGCCCGGCTGAACGCCGAAGACCCGGACCGCGACTTCGCCCCCTCCCCCGGCAAGATCGCCCGCCTGGACTTCCCGGCCGGTCCCGGCATCCGCGTGGACACCGGGGTCGGCGAGGGCGACACCATTCCCGCCGACTTCGACTCGATGATCGCCAAGATCATCGCGTTCGGCCGGGATCGCGACGAGGCGCTGGGCCGGCTGCGCCGGGCGATGGCGCAGACCACGGTCATCGTCTCCGGCGGCGCGACGAACAAGAGCTTCGTGCTCGACCTGCTCGACCGGCCCGAGGTGATCGAGGCCACCGCCGACACCGGGTGGATCGACCGGGTGCGCGCGCAGGGCGAGCTCCAGGCGCACCGGCACTCCGCGATCGCGCTGGCCGCGGCCGCCATCAAGGACTACGAGGACGCCGAACTCGCCGAACGGCAGCGGTTCCTGGCCGCCGCGCACGGCGGCCGCCCGCAGGCGCGCCACGAGAGCGGCCGACCGCTGGACCTCAAGCTGCGGGGCGTCGGCTACCGGGTGCAGGTGGCGCGCGTGGGGCAGCAGCGGTTCCGGGTCGGCATCGGCACCGCGGGCGGCGACGTCCACCCCGCGGACGTCGAGGTCGAGCGGTTCGACTCGCACGCCGGGCAGATCTCGGTCAACGGGCAGCGGTACCGGCTGGTCACCGACACCCACGGTCCCGTGCACTTCGTCGAGGTCGACGGCGTCGCCCACCGGGTCAGCCGGGACGAGGGCGGCGTGCTGCGCGCACCGGCGCCCGCCCTGGTGGTCGCGACCCCGCTGGAGGTCGGCGCCGAGGTCGAAGCGGGCGCTCCGGTGCTCGTGCTGGAGAGCATGAAGATGGAGACCGTGGTGCGCGCGCCGTTCCGCGCGAAGCTGCGGGAATGCGTGGTGCGGGCGGGCAGCCAGGTCGAGATGGGCGCGCCGCTGCTGCGGCTGGAACCGCTCGGCGACCAGGACGAGGCCGGCCCCGAGCAGCCCGCCGACGAAGCCGCCGCCGACCTCGCCCTGCCCCAGCGGCCGGACGGTCTCAGCGCGCGGCAGCGGGCGACCCGCGGCCGGCAGGATCTGCGCAGTCAGCTGCTCGGGTTCGACGTGGACCCGCACGACGAGCGCCGGGTGCTGGCGGACTACCTGGCCGCCCGGGCGGAACTCGCCGAGGCCGGGCAGCGCCCGCTCACCGAGGAGATCGAACTGCTGGCGGTGTTCGCCGACCTCTCCGAGCTGAGCCGCAACCGGCCGGTCGGGGAAGAGACGAAGGCGGACTCGCGGGTGCACAGCGCCCGCGAGTACTTCCACACCTACCTGCAGAGCCTGGACGTCGAGCGGGCCGGGCTGTCCGAGACGTTCCAGCAGCGCCTCGTCCGGGTGCTCGGTCACTACGGGGTCCACGAGCTGGACCGGGCGCCCGAGCTGGAAGAGGCCGTCTTCCGGATCTTCCTCGCCCAGCAGCGCGCCACGACGGGCGCGGCGGTGGTGACCGCACTGCTGCGGCAGTGGCTCGCCGAGGCGCCTCCGTCCAGCGCGGCTCGCCAGGCCGCGGGCCTGGCGCTGGAACACCTGATCGCGGCCACCCAGCTCCGGTTCCCCGCCGTCTCCGACCTGGCCCGCACCGTGGTCTTCCGGTGGTTCGCCCAGCCCATGCTGCGGCGCAGCCGCGCGGAGGTCTACGCGGGCGTGCGGGAGCACCTGCGCCACCTCGACGAGCACCCGGACGCACCGGACCGGGCGGAGCGGATCTCCGCCATGGTCACCAGCGCCGAACCGCTGGTCCGGCTGGTCGGGCAGCGCATCGGCCGCGAGGGCACCGATCCGGCGCCGTTGCTGGAGGTGCTCACCCGCCGCTACTACGGCAACCGGGAACTCGAAGACGTCCGCACGACCCTGGCCGCCGGCTGCACGTTCGTCAGCGCCGAACACCAGAGCACGCACACGCGCGTGGTGGCAACCGCGGTGGACTTCGCGGCCCTGCCCGACGCCGTGCGGGCGTTGGGCGAACTGGCGCCGGACGGCGATCTGGTCGCCGACATCTACCTGGTCTGGGCCGATCAGCCCGAGGACACCGACGCGATGGCGGCGGAGTTGGCCGAGGTGCTCGCGGCCCAACCGCTGCCGAGCCAGGTCAGCCGGATCACCACCACCGTGGCGGGCCGCAGCGGCGCGGTGATGCACCACCACTTCACGTTCCGGCCGTCGCCGACCGGCTTCGCCGAGGAACGCCTGATCCGCGGGCTGCACCCGCTCATCGCCGAGCGGATGCAGTTGGAGCGGCTGGGCGAATTCGACCTCACCCGCCTGCCGTCGGCCGACGAAGAGGTGTACCTCTTCCGCTGCGTGGCGCCGGACAACCCGGCCGACGAGCGGTTCGTGGCACTGGCCCAGGTGCGGGACCTGACGCCGCTCCGGGACGACGACGGCAGGCTCGTCGCGCTGCCTGCCGCGGAAGGCGTGCTCACCGCGTGCCTCGACGCGGTCCGCAAGGCGCAGGCGAAGCCCGGCGCGAACAACGGGAACAACCGGTCCGGCACCAACCGGATCACCATCTACGTGTGGCCGCCGAACGAGCTGTCCACGGACGAGCTGAACACCGTCGCGCAGCGGGTACTGCCCACTACCGCGGGTGCCGGGCTGGAGGAAGTGCTGTTCCTCGGGCGCCGGCGCGACCGGGAGACCGGCGAGCTGAGCGAATTCGCCGTGCGCATCGGCTACGACGCCGGCACCGGTGTGCAGCTGTCCGTGATCGAGCCGCCGACCGAACCGATCGAGCCGCTGGACAGCTACCGCCAGAAGGTGCTGCGCGCCGCCAAGCGCGGCACCGCCTACCCGTACGAGCTGACCGGCATGCTCGCCGGGCCCGACGGCATGTTCGTCGAGCACGACCTCGACGAAACCGGCGTGCTGGCGCCGGTGGACCGCCCGAAGGGCAAGAACTCGGCGGCCATCGTCGCCGGCGTCGTCAGCACGCCGACCGAGCGCCATCCCGAGGGCATGACCCGGGTGGTGCTGCTGGGCGATCCGACCAAGGCGCTCGGCGCGCTGTCGGAACCGGAGTGCTCGCGGGTGATCGCCGCCCTGGACCTGGCCGAGCGGCTGCAGGTGCCGCTGGAGTGGTTCGCGCTGTCGGCGGGTGCCCGGATCTCGATGGACTCCGGCACGGAGAACATGGACTGGGTGGCCGCCGCGCTCAAGCGGATCGTCCAGTTCACCCAGGACGGCGGCGAGATCAACATCGTGGTGGCGGGGATCAACGTCGGCGCCCAGCCGTACTGGAACGCCGAGGCCACGATGCTCATGCACACCAAGGGAATCCTGGTGATGACGCCGGATTCGGCGATGGTGCTGACCGGCAAGCAGTCGCTGGACTTCTCCGGTGGCGTATCGGCCGAGGACAACTTCGGCATCGGCGGCTACGACCGGGTGATGGGGCCGAACGGCCAGGCCCAGTACTGGGCACCGAACCTGGGTGCCGCGCACGACGTGCTGATGGCGCACTACGACCACACCTACGTCGCACCCGGCGAGGCCGCACCGCGGCGCGCCGGGACCGCCGACCCGCACGACCGGGACATCTCCGGTTTCCCGCACGCGTTGGCCGGCAGCGACTTCGCCACGGTGGGCGAGATCTTCTCCGCGGCGAGCAACCCGGACCGCAAGAAGTCCTTCGACATCCGCACGGTGCTGCGGGCCGTCGCCGACCAGGACCACGCCGTTCTGGAGCGCTGGGCGGGGATGGCCGACGCGGACACCGCGGTCGTGCAGGACGCGCACCTCGGCGGCTGGCCGGTGTGCCTGCTCGGGATCGAATCGCAGCCGGTGGCGCGCCGCGGTTTCCCGCCCACCGACGGGCCGGACTCCTACACCGCCGGGACGTTGTTCCCGCGCTCGTCGAAGAAGGCGGCGCGGGCGATCAACGCGGCGAGCGGGAACCGGCCGCTCGTGGTGCTGGCGAACCTGTCCGGGTTCGACGGCTCGCCGGAGTCGATGCGGAAGCTGCAACTGGAGTACGGCGCCGAAATCGGCCGGGCCATCGTGAACTTCCGCGGCCCGATCGTGTTCTGCGTGATCTCCCGATACCACGGCGGCGCCTTCGTGGTGTTCTCCAAGGCGCTGAACCCGAACATGACGGTGCTCGCCGTGGAGGGCTCGTTCGCCTCGGTGATCGGCGGCGCGCCGGCGGCCGCGGTGGTCTTCGCGGGCGAGGTCAACACGCGGACGGCGAACGACCCCGCGGTGCGCGAGCTCGAAGAGCTCGTCGCCGAAGCCGACGGCACCGAGCGGGCGACGCTGAAACTGAAGCTGGCCGATGTCCGGGCGGCGGTGCGCGCGGAGAAGCTCAGCGAGGTGGCGGCGGAGTTCGACCGGGTGCACAGCATCCAGCGGGCCGTCGAGGTCGGCTCGGTCGACGCGATCGTTCGCGCCGACGAACTGCGGCCGCGGATCATCGACGCCATCGAGAGCGGAATGCGCCGGGCGTAACCGCTTCCGGGGCATGGGACAGGCCCGTTGATCAGCGCGAAAGCATTGGTCAGCGGGCCTTCTCGCATCTGGCGCGGGAATGCCCGGCGGTCGTGGTCACCGACTCAGAGGTTCCGCTGCTGACCGCGGGCTCCTGCTCGGCGATGCGGGAGCGGGTGAACCAGCCGCGGACGAGGTCGATCAGCGACGGACCGCCCCGCAAGCACCACAGGGCGATGACGGGATCGCAGATCGCGCAGCCGAGGGAGGAGGTGTGCGCGAAGGGCACGATCGGGTTGCCCTTGAGGTGGTGGAGCACGTCCCAGGCGGTGTGCATCAGCCAGGCGATGCCGATGAACGTCCAGGACTCCAGCCCGCGGTAGGCGACATACGTGGCGACGACGGTGAAGAGGAACTCCCAGCCGCCGAAGCCGCCGCCGCTGAGGTAGGCGGCGCCCGCTCCCGCCACCATGATCGCGTTGAAACGGCGCCGGTGCGGTTCGCGGATCAGTGACATCAGCAGCGCGTACAGGAGGCCGATCAGGATCGGCACGACGTAGATCATGACTGGGTCACCTTTTCGATATCCGGATTCCTTCGACGGACATGCTGCTGTTCTTCCTTGCGGTGTGCGCGAACGAATGAGGGCGAAACGAGAAGCGCGCGGCGCACGGTCAGAAACCGGCGGGCACCGGGCCGTGATCGCGCCAGACGGTGCCGCGGCGCTCATGGGCGAACAACTCCTCCACGGCGTGCGCGATACGAGGCCCTACCTCGCGCTCCAGCAAGTACAGCCCCAGATCGAGTCCGGAGGTGACGCCCGCACCGGTGACGAGGTCGCCGTCGTCGACGACGCGCGCCTGCACCACGTGGACGCCTGTGGCGTCGAGCATGTCGAGGCCCGTGTGGTGCGTCGTGGCCCGGCGTCCCTCCAGCAGGCCCGCCATGGCCAGGACGAGCGAGCCGCCGCACACGGTGCTGACCGTCACCTCCGGGTTATCCATGGCCGCCTTCAGCAGCGCGGGCAGCTCGGTGTTCAGGGTCCGGCCCAGCAGGACGGGGATGAACTCGTCCTGCCGCCACCCCTCGTCGCTCGCATCCTGGTCGGGGACGTCACCGGGCTCGCCGACGCGGCCCGACGCACCGGGAACCACGATCAGGCCCGCGCGCGAGGGGTCGAGGGCGGCCGTGGCGCGCAACGCCAGGCCTCCGGTGCCGCTGACCACCTCGCGCGCCCCTTCCGCGGAGACCAGTTCCACGCTCACCGCGCCCGCGGCGGCGATGCCGCCGGCGTACAGCACTTCGTAGGGGGCGATGACGTCTAGCGGGTCGAAGCCGTCGAACAGAACCATCTGGACGTGCATGGAAAGTTCCTTCGCGTGAGGGAAAACCGGCCCGGTGCCGGGGACGCCTCCGAAGGTATGCGGCCTGCTTCCCTTGCCCCAGTGGCATGAGTGACACTCTTCAACGGGATAGTGCCACGGCTCGTCGCGAGGGCTCCGAACTCGGGCGGACAACGCATTCCTGGGGTCGGGACCGCGTTTTCCCGCCCGGCGGACAGATATGTTCTCGCCATGCACACCGTCGCCGTCCTCGCCCTGGACCAGGTGATCCCGTTCGACCTGTCCACCCCGATCGAGGTCTTCACCCGCACCCGCCTCCCGGACGGGCGCCCGGGCTACCAGATCCGCATCTGCGCCGAACGGCCGGAGATCGACGCGGGCGCCTTCACCCTGCGCGCCCCGTGGGGCCTTGAGGGGCTCAAGGGCGCGGACACGATCATCGTGCCCGGCACGGCCACCCTCGCCGCCCCGCTCGCCCCCGCCGTCCGGGACGCATTGCGCGCGGCGGCCGAGGAGGGCACGCGGATCGCCTCCATCTGCTCGGGCACCTTTCCCCTGGCCGCCACCGGGCTCCTCGACGGCCTGCGGGCCACCACTCACTGGGCCGCGGCCGGCCGCCTGGCCACCGCCTACCCGGACGTCACGGTGGACCCGGACGTCCTGTACGTCGACAACGGGCAGGTCCTCACCTCTGCCGGCGCCGCCGCGGGCCTGGACCTGTGCCTGCACATGATCCGCAGCGATTACGGATCGGCCGTGGCCGCCCACGCGGCGCGCCTCTCCGTCATGCCTCTCGAACGCGAGGGCGGTCAGGCGCAGTTCATCGTCCACGACTACGTGCCCGTGCCGCAAGGCTCCGCCCTCGAACCACTGCTGACCTGGCTGCAGGACAACCTGGGTCGCGACCTCAGCCTCGCCGACATCGCATCCCGCGCCGGAACCAGCACCCGGACCCTGATCCGACGCTTCCGCGAGCAGACCGGCACCACCCCTCTCCAGTGGCTGCACCGCGCCCGCATCCGCCAGGCCCAGCACCTCCTGGAGACCACGAGCCACTCCGTGGAGCGCATCGCCGACCAGGTCGGCTTCGGGTCGCCCACCGCCTTCCGCGACCGCTTCAAACGCACGACCGGTGTCAGCCCGAACACCTACCGCCGCACCTTCAGCTGACTCGACTCGCCTCCCTTCCGGAAGCGCCGGACCAGACCTCGGTAGAGACCGCAACGCAACCCGAAGCACTGCTGGAAAACCACGACACCGCTGATGGCTTCGGCCTGCGGACGGTAGTTCCTCCCAGGTGCCGGAGCTGGGCGATGGACTCGCCGAACACGATCATGGTGCTGCCCGACCTTTCGTGCGGGCAGCACCATGACTGCCTTGTTCAGGCGTGGATCGAGGCGTAGACGTCGCCTCTTAGCCTCGGAACCAGCCTGTCCGGAAGACCGGGGCGTCTCCGGCCACCGCGCGCTGGCACCAGTCCGCGACCCTCGCCCCCACTTGCTCGGGCGTGAGTCGTGACGTGTCGATGACCGTCATCGCCCACTCCGGCCCGGGCGTGCGACCGACCCAGCGCTCCCAGCGCATCGTCGGCCAGGCATCGGTCGTGACCGCCTCCGGGACGTGCCCGGGGTCGGTGGCGTGCGCCCGCAGCCAGGTGGCGAAGCTCCGATGCAGCGGGATCAGCTCCTCCGACTCGTTGCGCTGCGCGAGACGAGCGAGATGAGCCTCTTCGTCGACATCGAGCAGGCACGCGGCGATGTCGATCCGGTCGGCGCTCGGAGCGGCGAGCGCCTCGCCGAGCGGCACCGGGTCACCCGAGAACAGCAGGTGCTTGCCCTCTGCTTCGAGGGCGATCGCGCGGCGGACCGCCGCTTCCACTTGTTCCTGGCGCCAGGCGATGGTCGGAACATCCGGAATCGGGCTGAGCGTGAAGAGCTCGGCGGTCTCGTACACGTCGTCGAGCCGGCGCCGCTCGAACAGATGACGTGCGTGCAGACGCGCGGTGGTCTTGCCGACGCCAGAGGCGCCGGACACGAGCAACAGCATTTTTCTCCTTCAGGAACGACTGATCAGGCGCCGCGCGCACGAGGCGCGGCGCCGGGACTCGGGGCCGAGTCAGCTCAGGCGGAAGAAGAACTGCTGCATCATCACGTCGGCGAGGTTAGGGCATGACTGCGAGGTTCTCCGCCGAATTTTTCGGCCGAACTCCTGATCGCGCCGGCAACGCTTGACCGTGCGGTGAGCTTCTTCTGCGATCCGATCAGGAAGGGACTCAGGCGTCGATCACCAGGTCTTCCAGTGGTTTCGCGCAGCACAGGAGGATCTTGTTCTCCGCTCGGTCCCGGGGGCGGATACCGCCGTTGTGCCGCATGTCCACCGAGCCCTTCAGCAGCGTTGCCTTGCAGGTGCCGCACATTCCTTGTCCGCAGGACGACGGCAGGGTGATGCCGGCGCTCGCCGCGGCGTCCAGGACCGGCGTGTCGGCGTCGCACTCGACGGTCCGGCCGCTGCGGGCGAGCCGCACTTCGAATGTCCCTTCGCCACCGGATGTTTCGGGGACCGCGGCGTCGAGGGTGAAGCTCTCCTCGTGGTAGTGGTCCATGGCGAAACCGGCTTCCGCGAGCATCAGCCGCACGGCGGCCATGTAGCCGGCCGGACCGCAGGTGAACACCTCGCGATCCAGGAAGTCCGGACTGATGCTGCGCAGCACGTCGAGGTCCAGTCGACCGCGCCGGCCCGCCCAGCGCTCGTCCGCCCCGTCGTCCTCGCAGACGTGCGCCACCCGGATGCGCTCCGAAGTGGCTTCGATGAAGTCCAGTTCTCGCCGGAAGATGATGTCGTCCGGGGTGCGGGCGCTGTGCACGAAGACCACGTCCGCCGGGCCGGCCAGGTCGTGGAGCGTCCTGGTCATCGACATCAGCGGCGTCACGCCACTCCCGGCGGAGAGGAACAGGTACTTCGACGCCGGGCGCCGGTGCATCGAGAACTCGCCGAACGGGCCTCGTGCGTGGAGGACCGCACCGGGCACCAAGTGGTCGTGCAGCCAGTTGGAGACCTGCCCGCCAGGCACGCGCTTCACGGTGATCGCCGCGAGGTGCGGGCGGGACGGCGGTGAGGACAGCGTGTAGCACCTGTCGACCTCCAGCCCGTCGACCGGCACCGTGATGGTGATGTACTGGCCCGGGTCGTGGTGGAACAGCGCGGGCTCGACGGGTTCGAAGACGAACATCTTCACGTCGGCGGTCAACTGCTGGACCTGCTTGCAGACCAGCCGCTGGTCCGCCGCGTCCGCCCAGTCGCACGTGGTCCGGGAGGTTCGCACGCCGGTCATCGCAGATGCTCGCGGAGGCGGCCGATGTACCAGTTGCAGAAGGCCTCGACCTGGTACTCCGTCGGGGCGTACGGGCCGGGCTCGTACGCCGGGCTGCCGATCCCCTGCTGCGCGCGGGCGACCAGGTGCGCATCCTGCTCGTTGGTGGCCGTCCAGATCTTGAGCAGCGTCTCCAAGTCGTAGTCCACGCCTTCCACGGCATCCGGGGCCACCAGCCAGGTGGTGCGCAGCAACGTCCGGTCCGGGGCGATCGGCAGCGCCGAGAAGGTGACGGCGTGATCGCTGACGACGTGGAACCACGAATTGGGCTGCAGGTGCAGCGACAAGTGCCCGAGCCGGGGTGTCGGGACGTCGCCGAGCGGGCGCCGGCACGCGGCTTTGCCGTCCGCGGTGAAGGATTCCCCGGCGAGGTCGAGCGGATCGCGCTGGATTCGGAACCCGGTCGCGCGGGTGTCCAGCTCCTCGATGAGCCGGTACGGCAGGCCGGAGTCGTCGCAGATCGCGCGCAGCTCGGCGTCGACCCGCAGGTAGCGCTCGTGCGCCGGGCGCAGCCGCGCGGGCAGGTTCGCGTCGGTGTAGCCGTAGGTGGGGAAGAACGTGCGCAGCAGTTCGGGATGGCCGTCGCAGTGGTAGCACTCCCGGTTGTTCTCCATCACCAGCTTCCAGTTGCCCTGCTCCACCAGGTCGACCTGCGCTGCGACCTTGGCTTCGCGCAGGCGGTGCGGCGCCAGGTACGGTTCGATGCGCGCGGACACGTCGGCGAAGTCTCTCGGCGGTTCGTCGGCGAGGCAGACGAAGACGAGACCGGCGACGCTGCGGGCGTGGACGGGCTTGAGCCCGAAGCAACCGGGGTCGAAGCCGGGCGGCTGGGACGGTGCGTGCCGGAGCGCGCCGTCGGTGCCGTAGGTCCACTTGTGGTAACCGCAGACGATGTTCCCGACCGATCCGCGCTGCTGGTCCAGGATGCGGGCGCCGCGGTGGCGGCAGACGTTGTGGAACGACCGGATGTTCTCCTCATCATCGCGCAGCACGATGATCGAGTAGTCGCCGAGCGTCGTGGTGAGGTAATCGCCCGGCTCGGGCAGTTCGGCCTCGGTGGCCACGAAGATCCAGTGCTTCGCGAAGATCGCCGCGATGTCGAGGTCGAAGAATTCCCGGCCGGTGTAGAACGCTGCTTCCAGGCTGTGGCCGACCGGCCGCCGGGCGACGAGTTCGGACGCTTCGATGGTTCCCAGTGCAGTCACTTCCGCGCTCCTCGTGTTCACATGGGCAGGCACAGGCGCAGCGCGTCGAAGACGGCGGCGTGGATGTTGCGGCTGGTCACGGCATCGCCGATCCGGAACAGCTGGTAGTGGCCCGCTTGGTTGCGGGTGACGCCCTGCGGCGCGAGGGCCAGCAGCGCGCGGTGGTCCACCTCGCCGAGGTTGGTCGAATCGGCGAGCAGCGCTTGGTAGAGCTCATCGTTGGGCAGCGTCCCGTTCTCGACCACCACGTGGTCGACGGTCCGCTCGGTTTCCACGGCGGCGTACTCACTGCGCAACGTCGCGGTGCGGCGCCCGTCCGGTGTGCGGCGCACCGATCGCAGCCGGTGAGCCAGCGTGACGCGCACCGCGTGCTCGGCGAAGACTTCCAGATATGCCGGCGAATTCATGCTGCCGACGTCCGGCGCGAGCATGCGCTCCGGTGTCACGTACTCGACCGACGCCCCTCGGCGGGCCAGCACCTCGACGGCGTCCATGCCCGGGTACGCGCCGTTGTCGTCGTAGACCAGCACCCGGCCTTCGGGGCGTAGGGCACCGGTGAGAACGTCCCAGGTGTCGGCCACCTCGGTCCCTTCCGGCAACGTCGGGTTCGGCGTGCCGCCGGTGGCGACGAGCACGACGTCGGGGTGCTCGTCGCGAACCTCCGCCGCCTCGGCCAGCACGCCGAACCGGAAGTCGACGCCGAGCAGCTTGCATTCGTCGACGCGCCAGTCCACGATGCCGAGCAGATCCCGCCGGCGAGGGTTCGCGGCCGCGATGCGGACCTGCCCGCCCGGCACGTCGTTCGCTTCGAACAGCACCACGTCGTGTCCCCGTTCGCCCAGCACCCGGGCCGCTTCCAGCCCCGCAGGACCACCGCCCACGATCACCGCCTTCTTCCGCTCCGAGGCGCGCGTGATGGTGTGCGGGAGCTGTTGCTCCCGGCCGGTGGCGGGGTTGTGGATGCACTTGGTGTCGCCGGAGTCGTAGATCGCGTCGAGGCAGTAGCTGGCCCCGACGCACGGCCGGATGCGGTCCTCCGCTCCCGCCGCGACCTTGGCGACCAGGTGCGGATCGGCGATCTGGGCCCGGGTCATGCCGACCAGGTCGAGCAGGCCGTCCCGCACGGCGTGGCGCGCGGTCGCGACGTCGGCGATGCGGGCGGCGTGCATCACCGGGACCTGGAGGCTCCGCCTGATCTCGCCGCTGAACTCCAGGAACGGCGCCGACGGCGTGCCCATGGACGGGATGGTCCGGGCCAGCGCGGCATCGCTTTCGATCGAGCCGCGGATGGTGCTGATGAGGTCGATGCCGTCGTCGAGGAAGCAGCGCGCCGCCGCCAGGGCGTCGTCGACGGTCAGCCCGCCCGGCCGGGTCTCGTCCATCATCATCCGGATGCCGACGATGAAACCGGGCCCGACCGCCGCCCGCACCGCCCGGATCACCCGGCGCGGGAACGACATCCGGTTGGCCAGGCTCCCGCCGCAGGAGTCCGTGCGGCGGTTCGTCGTCGGCGACAGGAAGCTGTCCAGGAAGTGCCCGTACGCCTGGATCTCGACGCCGTCGAGGCCGCCGGCTTCGCAGCGCGCCGCCGCGTCGGCGTAGTCCCGCACGATCCGGTCCAGGTCCCACTGCTCGGCGGCCTTGGGGAACGCGCGGTGCGCGGGTTCGCGCAGCGGGGACGCGGACAGCACCGGCAGCCAGTCCCCCGCGTAGTTGCTGGTGCGCCGCCCCAGGTGGGTGATCTGGCACATGACCGCCGCGCCGGCGGCGTGCACGTCGTCGCCGAGCCGACGCAGCCACGGCACCACCTCGTCGCGGTAGAGCAGCAGGTTGCCGAAGGCCGGTGGGCTGTCGGGGGCGACGACCGCGGAGCCGCCGATCATGGTCAGCCCGACCCCGCCGCGCGCCTTCTCCAGGTGGTACAGCCGGTAGCGGTCCTTGGGCAGGCCGTCCTCGGCGAAGGCGGGTTCGTGCGAGGTGCTGACCACGCGGTTGCGCAAGGTGAGCTGCTTGATGGTGAACGGCTGGAGCAGGGGATCCGTCGGATGCATGGCGCTCCTCGCGAATTCCGGCCGAGGTGGACGTCTGTGCCCACCAGCGTGGAGCGCCATGGCCCGTCCGGACAATCAAACGTTCATGCAGCAGATCGTGCAAACTCCTTGCATGATTGACGCTCGACTTCGGGTGTTGCAGCTCGTCGCCAAGCACGGCACCGTCACCGCCGCGGCTCAGGTGCTGCACTACACGCCGTCGGCGGTGTCCTACCAGCTGCGCCAGCTGTCCGCGGAGCTCGGCGTGGAACTGGTGGTTCCGCAAGGCCGCCGAATCCGGCTGACCTCCGCCGCGCATGCGCTGCTGCACCACGCGGAACTGCTGCACGCCCAGTGGGAGCGCGCCAAGGCTGAACTGGCCGCTCTCGCCGACGAGCCCGGCGGCCCGTTCACCCTGTGCGGTTTCTCCACCGCAGCAACGCATTTGCTGCCGCCGGCCGCCGCCGAACTGCGTGACGACTTCCCGAACCTGAAGGTGCGGCTGATCGAGGCCGAGCCCGCCCGGTGCTTCGACCTGCTGCTCGCCGGAGACGCGGACCTGGCGCTGGTGATCGTCACGGCGGACACCCCGCCGCTGGCGGACGCGCGGTTCGACCAGCGGCCACTGCTCGACGATCCGCTCGACCTGGTCACGCCGCTCGGTCACCCGCTGACCGACCGCCCGGCGGTGACACTCGCCGACGCGGCGAACGAGCCGTGGATCGTGGGCCGACCGGACAGCACCTACCACCAGCTGGTGATCACCGCGTGCATGGCAGCGGGTTTCAGCCCGAACGTCGCGCACTACGCCGACGAATGGGACACCGGAACCGCACTCGTCGCCCACGGGTTCGGCGTCATCCTGGTGCCCCGGCTGGCACGCCTGCACAGCTATTGGCCGGTCGCCCGCATCCCGCTCCACGGCGAACCGGCACCCGCGCGCCGAATCCTGGCGGCCACCAGGATGGGCGGCCGGGACAATCCAACGATCGCCCGCGCCCTCCAAGCGATCACCAAGACCGCGGCCGGAATCCTCCCGGCCCAACCCGGCTGACCGGGCGTCGGCTTCGAGTCGAAGCCGACGGGAAAGGCGCTTATTCGCTCAGATTCTTTCCGCAGCAAGGCCTCCGCACCGGCAAGTTGATCCAAAGCGCGCCAGATCTTCTGGATCAACATTTTCGGCAGATCAGAGCGACCCGGCCTCAAGACATCGTGGAATCGGCTGGCGTCCGATGCCAAGCGCTCCAAGCGAGTTGGGCGAACGGAACGATCACCAGCAGGTCGACGATGTAGGCGACCCATTCGAGGCGAAGAACCCGGCCCAGCGGGAAGACCACAGCGGCGAGGCAGATCAGGACAGCGACCCACCGCGGGGACAGTCGGGTCCAGAAGAGGAGTACGCCGAATACCAGCAGGGCCAGCGGGAAGGTCGGCCCCGGGAGCCACAGCACCAGCAGGCTCTGCGGCGGGTAGTCGCCGAAGCGCGCCAGGGCCACCTGATCGTGCAAGCCGAATACGCCTTCGAAGAAGCCCTGCAGCCCGAATGCGATGCTGCCGAACATTCCGATCAACAACAGCAACAACCACAGCCCGGACACGACGGGGATGCGTTCGCGCAACCGTTCGTATTCCCCGATCAGCCCGTACACCCAGGGCACCATGGAAAGGGCGATCAACATCCCGCCATTCACGCCGTAATGACCGTCGACCCAGAAGAACGGCGATGCAGCAAAGATGACCGGACCGAGGAACAGCGCCGCCGCCTGCAATCGTTGCACGACCATCGGCGCAGGTTAGAACCCCTGCCAACTGCCCGCAACCGAACTGCGCCCACCCCAGCGCCCGCAGCCTTGTCCTCCGAGGTTCGTCGTACCGGCGATGCCTTGGGAACGCGAAGCGGTGGGCTCGGCCGTGAGGACCCCTGGCGTGTCCGGTCGGGCTCGCTACGCCTCTTCTTCCGATAACCGGCGCAGCCGGATTTCGAGGACTTTTCGTTGCGGGGCGTCTGGTGCCGTCAGGTCGCGTGCCTTTTCCAGCACTTCCAGATCGTCGCGCCCCGCATCGGTGTTGGCGAAACGCCAGAGCAGTTCCGGACTCCTCGCCGCCAACGCCAACCCGCGCAACGACGCCAGGAGTTCGTCGCGCTCGGCACGGATCGCGGTGGACTCCGAGCGCGGCAGCAACAGTCCGGCGTGGTCGAGGGCTGCTTCGGCGTCACCCCGGCTCAAAGCCTCGCGGAGGGCGCCCAGGTCGCTGTCGAGATCGGCGGCGATCCGGTACGGCCTGGGCTTGACCACGTCCTGGCCGAGCACGTTGCGGATGCGGTGGATCTCGACCCGGACCGTGGTGGGGTTGCCGTGCTCCCCGTGCAGGAGCAGCGCCAGCCGCTCCGCGTTCAGGCCACCCGGATGCATCGCGAGCAGTGCGAGGATCTCCGCGTGCCGCAGGCTCAACTCGTGCCGCACACCGTCCACTGTGGCCTTGGGAATGCCGTCGCCGAGAAGCTGCAACGACAGCTGCGGGCGCCGGCGGCGCTGAGGAACACGCAGGAGGTAACCGCCCTCCAGCGGTTCGACCTCGGCGTGTTCGCCGTTGTCGAGACGGACGATCCCGCTGTCGTCGAGGCCGACGCGCTGCCCCGGAACGAACTGCGCCGTAGACGCGCTCGCGACGATCCGGCCACTCGGGCTCAGCAGCGCCGCTCCCCGGCCGGATTCGCCGAGGTAGTGGGCGTTGCGTTCGCGGAAGAGGTCGTCGGAGGCGTGCAGGCGCCAGCGGAGTTCGCCCTCCACCAGCCGCGCCCCGGCGGTCACGAGCGCGAGCAGCGCCGGGTGCATCGTGTGCAGCGGCCCGCTGAGATCGACCGCGCCGAGCAGCGCACCCGTATCGGGATCGCGGACCGGAC
>NZ_FNOK01000076.1 GCF_900106995.1 Saccharopolyspora shandongensis | reverse complement strand
CCACGTCTCGATCAGCTTCGGCGACGACAGATCGAACTCACAAGCGAGATCGGTCTTCGTCTCACCAGCAAGGAAACGCCGCACCACCTCGAGCTTGAACTCGACGGTGAAAACCCGCCTGGACGGCTTACTCACCAGCGCCGCACCCCCGCGAACCCGCCACCGGCCATACAACCGGGCCACCGCCGGGCGAGACACACCAAGCCTGGTCGCGACCGCACGATCCGCCCAACCGTCATCGAACAACCCTATCGCCGCGGCACGCTGCTCCACGCTCAACGAACTTCGCCCAGCCATACAACCGCTCCCCGGAGATCGGAACTGAATTCCTCAGTCCAACCTCCGGGGACCAGTTCACCCGGCGGTGCCCTTCACGTGGAAAGCGTCAGCGGTTGAGGAGGCTGGTGGCCTCCTGGGCCGCGGTGCCGGCCTGGGCCAGGTGGGACAGGTTCTCCGGCAGCGGCATGCCGCGGTGCACCGTGGCCTTGGCGTACAGGCGGCCGGCGCGGTAGCTGGACCGCACCAGCGGACCCGCCATGACGCCGGGGAAGCCGATCTCCTCGGCGGCCTTGGTGTGCTCCACGAACTCCTCCGGCCGGACCCACCGGTCCACCGGGTGGTGCCGCGGGCTGGGCCGCAGGTACTGGGTGATGGTGATGATGTCGCAACCCGCGTCGTGCAGGTCCTGCAGCGCCGGGCGCACCTCGTCGGGCGTCTCGCCCATGCCCAGGATCAGGTTCGACTTGGTCACCAGGCCGGCCTCGCGGGCCAGCGTGATCACCTTCAGCGACCGCTCGTAGCGGAATGCCGGGCGAAGCCGCCGGAAGACGCTCGGCACCGTCTCCAGGTTGTGCGCGAGCACCTCCGGCCGCGAGCCGAACACCTCGGCGAGCTGGTCCGGCTCCGCGTTGAAGTCCGGGATCAGCAGCTCGACGCCGGTGCCCGGGTTCATCGCGTGGATCTGCCGGACCGTCTCGGCGTACAGCCACGCGCCGCCGTCGGGCAGGTCGTCGCGGGCGACCCCGGTGACCGTCGAGTAGCGCAGCCCCATCGCCTGCACCGACTCGGCGACCCGGCGCGGCTCCTCGACGTCCAGCTCGGCCGGTTTCCCGGTGTCGATCAGGCAGAAGTCGCATCGGCGGGTGCACTGCTCTCCGCCGATGAGGAACGTCGCCTCGCGGTCCTCCCAACACTCGAAGATGTTGGGGCACCCCGCTTCCTCGCAGACGGTGTGCAGGCCCTCGCGGCGGACGAGGCCCTTCAGCTCTTGGTACTCGGGGCCCATCCGTGCGCGGGTCTTGATCCACGACGGCTTCTTCTCGATAGGCGTCTGGCTGTTGCGGGCTTCCAGCCGCAGCAGCTTCCGGCCCTCCGGCGCGACAGTCACGTCGACAGGCTACGCCCCTGACACAACCGGTTCGAGAAGGTGGGAGGGGTCACTACCAGGCGCTACGGGTTCGCGCGATCTCACGCGTCATACTGCACAGTCGTGTCGACAACCTCTTGGGCAGTTCGCCTCAGATGGGCGCCGTGGTCCCGCGTCGTGCGGCTGCACCTCGCCGGAGATCGCTGGCCGCGGCTGAGCGAGGGGCCGATCTCGGTGGCGCTCCGGCTGGCCTGGCTCCTGCTGCTCGTGCCCGTGCTGCTGGGCTGCTGGCTGGAGCTGCTGCTCGTCCTGGTGCTGCTGCCGTTCGCGCTGATCGCGCGGGCCGCCGGGACGGGATGGCGGTTGGAGGTCAGCAGCCGGGGTTGCCGGGCGGGTGTGATCCGGGTGGGCGGCCTGGCCGCGGCTCGCCGGCTGCGCCGGGTCCTGCGCGAGCATCTGGGCACCCATCCGGGGCTGGACGACGCGCGTGCTCTGCTGGCGGCCGAGCAGGCCGAGCTCCAGCCGGTGGAGATCAGCGCGCGGCGGTGGCGGCTGGTTTCCCACCAGCTCAGCCCCTACGGGCGCCGGCGCTGGTTCCTGTGGCGCCGCAGGCTGTCGTTCGAGGACGCGATGGACAGCCTGCCCAGCGGTTTCGGCGACGATCCGATCTCGGCGATCATCGCCATCCCGTTCCTGCTCTGGTTCGCGGTGCTGTTCACCGGCGCGACGCTGGAGCTGCTCGCGGAGATCGCGGTGCTGCCGCTGGTGTTCGTGCTCAAGCTCTGCCACGTGCTGCCGTGGCCGGTGGAGCTCGTGCGGCAGGGCTCGGTCGAACCGCAGGCCCAGGTCCGGGGCATGGTCGCGTCGGTGCGTGCCCGGCGGGCGCTGACCGCCGGGCACGCACTCCGGTTGCCGCTGCCCAGCCTGGTGCGACGGGCGCCGCAACCGGTCAGCTGAGCTCGTGGGCCGCGGGCCGGTGGTGGACGTACTCGATCACCGCGCCGTCCGGGTGGCGGACCGTGAAGCCCTCGCCGACGGGGGCGCGGAACCGCTGCTGGACGAATTCCAGCCCTTCTGCCCGGAACCGCTCCTCGTAGGGGTCGATGTCGGGGACCAGCAGGGTGCCGACGGTCCGGCGGAACGGCGCCAGCGACTCGTCGGTGCCCGCGATGATCAGGAAGCCGCCGACCGCGGTGAGCGCGAGGTCCTTCTCCGGGTACGGCATGACCATGTCGCGCTCGACGCCGAGCAGCCGCTCGTACCAGGCCGTGGTCGGTTCGAGCTGTTCCGCGGCGACGAACACCCGCACGAACGTCCGGGGCTGCGGCAGGTTCGAGGAATCGGGGTCGCGGCGCCAAAGCTGTTGGGGCACGGGCAGTTCCTTTCGGTTCCGGGTGGACGCGACCCAGCCTGTCCGGCTGCCGGGATGCCGACCAGCAGCCGGTTCATGCGGTGATCACAGGTCATAGGCTGGCGACGTGAGCACCGCAGCGGACCCCCGGCGTCGCGAGCTCGGCGCGTTCCTGCGCGCGAGCCGGGAGCGGCTCGATCCGGCCGATTTCGGGCTCCCGGCGACCGGGCGGCGGCGGACGCCGGGGCTGCGCCGCGAGGAGGTCGCGGCGGCCTCCGGGGTCGGCCTGGCCTGGTACACGTGGCTGGAGCAGGGGAGGGTGCGGACCTCGCGCGAGGTGCTGCAGGCCCTCGCCGGTGCCCTTCGGATGGGGCGCGACGAGCGGCGGCACCTGTTGGCGCTGGGCGGTTTCGTGTCCGACGACGCCGACGACGACGGGGTGGTCGAGCGGCTGCGGCCGATGCTGGACAGCTGGCCGCTGACGCCGGCGCTCGTGCTGAACCACCGGTTCGACGTCCTGGCGGGCAACGACGCGTACGCGACGGTGTGGCCGGAACCGGAACTGTCCGGCCGCCCGAACCTGCTGCTGGCATTCGCCGGGAGCGAGCGGCTGCAGGACCTGCTGGTGCCGGAGGAGCGGTTCCTCTACGAGCTGTTCCTCCGGTTCCGGGCGCGTGCCGACCGGTTCCCGGGCGACGACGTCGTGGACCGGTTGCAGGAGCTGCGCCCGGACCTCGCGCACTGGTGGAGTTGCCGGGCGGTCCGAGAGTTCGGCGGCTGGCCGGTCACGGTGGCGGTCGACGGCCGCCGGCTGCGCTTCGAGTGCTCGCTGCTGCAACCGGACGGTTCCGCGCTGTTGCTGGTGCAGGCTCCGGCGGACGCGGAGACCCGCCTGTGGATGCAGCACCGCGCCTGATCGTCGGGGAGCTGTTCCCGCTGGTCAAAGAGTCGTGAGTACTTTGGATCGCTATGGCGCTCCAAAGTGCTCACGAGCGGTGACCGGCTCCGGGGCGGTCAGAAGCTCGGGATCAGCTTCCGCAGTCGGCCGCCGATGCACTGCGGGGACGGCTCTGGGGTGATGCGCACCAGCTGCCGGAACGCGCGGCCGACGCGGGCCACGTCATCGACCGGTTCGGTGTGCTCGGCGAGTCCGGCGGCGACGGCGAGCAGCCGGTGCTCGCGGGCCATGTCGCTGCGCAGCACCGGATCCGATTCGTGCCGGTCCAGGAGGTCGCGGAGCACGGGATTGGCCTCCGCGGTGCGGCGCCACGCGGCGGTGACGGCCTGAACCCGGTCGGCGTGCGGGGTGTCATCGGTTTCGGCGAGCGCGACGCCGATGCGGCCGGTCAGCTGCTGGGTCCACTTGTACTGCAGGGCGCGCAGCGCATCGGTGGCGTCGAGGAAGGGCGCGGGCACATGGGTGAGGGCCTCGGACGGGTTTCGGCTCGCGTCGTCGAGCACCGTCTGGATCGCCTGTTGCCGCCGGCGGAAGTCGTTCCAACTCATCTTCGCTCTCCGGGATCGGGCCCGGGGTGATACCCCAGGTGTGCGGCATACCGAGAGTATGTTGGTGTACCGACGGTACCACGAGTCCGTACCGCCGGTATGTCATAGGGTTGTGAGCATGGCGACAGCTCGACCACGACGCGTGGAGTACTCGGAAAGCACCAGGCAGGCGCTGGTGGACTCCGCCGTCGAGCTGTTCACCGAGCACGGCTACGCGGGCACCTCGCTGGACGAGATCGCCAAGCGCGCCCGGGTCACCAAGGGCGCGCTCTACCACCACTTCGGCGGGAAGCAGGCGCTGTTCGAGGCGGCCTTCGACGCGGTGGAGACGAGCATGGTGGCTCGCCTCGCCGAGGTCATCTCCACCGGCAGCCCCTGGGAGGCCACCCGGTCCGGGCTGCGGGCCTTCCTGGAGGTCTGCCTGGAGCCGTCCTACCAGCGCATCGTCGTGCAGGACGGGCCCGCGGTGATGGGCTGGGAGCGGTGGCGGGCGGCGGAGGAGGCCTACACCTTCGGCGTTGTCCGGGGCGTGGTCGGGACGCTGGTCGAGTCGGGGGAGATCGCCCCGCTGCCGGTTGAGGCCCTGGCCCGGGTGGTGTTCGGCTCGCTGTCGGCGGGCGCCACCGCGATCGCCGGATCGAAATCGCCCAAGCAGGCCCGCGCCGACATCGGCGAGTGCATCGAGCGGGTCCTCGACGGGCTGCGGAACACGTGATCGGGCGGCGGTCGGCACGGGCACAACCCCGCTACTAGCCTCGGGAACCGTGAGCGAACACTTCAAGTTGCGGATCTTCACCGAGCCCCAGCAGGGCGCGACCTACGACGACTTGCTGCGCGTGGCCAAGCACGCGGAAGCCACCGGCTACGACGCGTTCTTCCGCTCCGACCACTACCTGAAGATGGGGGCGGTGTCCGGCGAGCCCGGCCCGACCGACGCCTGGGTGACGCTGGCCGGGCTGGCCCGCGAGACCAGCCGGGTTCGGCTCGGCACGCTGATGACAGCCGGCACCTTCCGGCTGCCCGGTCCGTTGGCGATCTCGGTCGCGCAGGTCGACCAGATGTCCGGCGGGCGCATCGAGTTCGGCCTCGGCACCGGCTGGTACGAGGAGGAGCACGCCGCCTACGGCATCCCGTTCCCGCCGCTGAAGGAGCGGTTCGACCGCTACGCCGAGCAGCTGGAGATCATCACCGGGCTTTGGGGCACCCCGGCCGGCAAGCACTTCAACTACGACGGCCGGTACTACCGGATCGAGGAGTCGCCGGGGCTGCCCAAGCCGGTGCAGCAGCCGCGGCCGCCGCTGCTGATCGGCGGGCAGGGCAAGAAGCGGACGCCGGAGCTGGCCGCCCGGTTCGCCGACGAGTTCAACCTGCCGTTCGTCGGCCTGGACGCGGCGGCGGAGCAGTTCGAGCGGGTGGCGGCGGCGTGCGCCGCGATCGGCAGGCCGCAGGAGGAGATCGTGCGGTCCGCGGCGCTGGTGCTGTGCGTCGGCAAGAACGACGCGGAGGTCTCGCGCCGGGCCGACGCCATCGGCCGGGAGGCCGAGGAGCTGCGCCTCAACGGCCTGGCCGGGACGCCCGACGAGGTCGTCGCCAAGATCGGGGCCTGGCGGGAGCGCACCGGCATCACCCGGCTCTACCTCCAGGTCCTCGACCTCGCCGACCTCGATCACCTCGACTTGGTCGCCGCCGAGGTCGCCCCAGCTCTGACCTCCGCGCCGGACCTACCCGGTGGGTTCCCGCGATTTCGATGGAAATCAGAGCTCTGATCTCCATTGAAATCGCGGACCACGGGTCGGGTGCCCCCTGGGTCAGCGCGTTGCGAGTTGGCCCGCGATGTCGGAGGCCGCGGTGAGCAGGATCAGGGCCGGGATCGTGGCCTGGGCGCGCAGCCGGTAGGTGCCGCGTTTGTCCTGCTCCACCAGGCCGCACGCGGTCAGGCTCTTCAGGTGGTGGTAGAGCTGCCCGGTGGAGCCCAGGCCCGCCGCTTCCTGTAAGGCGGCGGCGGGCTGGGAGCCCTGCTGGGCCAGCAAGCGCACGATCGCGGCCCGGGCCGGGTGGCCGAGCGCGGCAAGCACGTCCGTGCGCGGGCCGTCGTCCATGCCGAGCACCCAGGCCGGGTCGACGTGGATGCGCCACTCCAGCTCGACCGGTTCGACCAGGCTGCCCTGGTACTGCACGACGCCGCCGCTGGGCTCGACCTCGTCGACCCGTCGGGTGCCTTCGAGGGCGGCGACGCGCTCTTCCAGCGCGGCGATCCGCCGGTGCAAGTCCTCCGATGTCACCGGACGAGCTTGCCTCAGCCGGCCAGCGCCCGTGCAAGCCGGTCCCGCCACTCCGGCTGCTGCATCGCCAGCAGCAGCGGCAGGCCCGGATCGCCGGTGCCGACCTGTTCCAGCGCGATGTCGCCGTGCGCGAGCAGGGCGCCCCACGCGACCGTGCCGTCCTGGCGACGCACCGACATCCCGCAGGTCAGGACTCCGGGCAGGCTGCCGCCCTTCATGCCGATCCCGAGCACGCCCGGCGGCAGGTGGCCGCTGAGCGGGCGTTCCAGGTGGGTGCGGGCGGCCTCGGCCGGGACACCGCCGGTGGCGATTGCGCGGTGCAGCGAGGCCAGCTGCCTCGCGGTCGACGACATCGTCTTCGAGCCCCACCTGAGCTGCTGGCCGTACGGCGGCAGGCCGTCGCGCATCAGCCGGTCCAGCACGCGTTTGCGCAGGTCGGCGTCGTTGCTGTAGCGCTGCTCCAGGGCGTAGCCGAAGATTCGCCGGGCCGGGGTGGGCAGCTGCGCCGGTGGCGCGAACTCGGGCAGCAGGAACAGGTACTCCGCGCACATGGAGCGGATGTCCGGCCGCGCCCAGCCGCCGGCCGCCGCGGCCTTGCGCAGCGCGGCGTCGCCGAGGCGGTTGCGCAGGAAGTCGGGGACCGCGCTGTCGCTGAACATGATCATGGCCGAGGCCATGTCGTCGAGCGTGACCCGGTGGTCGGGGTCCGCCGCGTACAGGCCGGTGGAATCCGTGGGGATGCCGAGGTGCTTGAGCGTGGTCGCGTGCGCATAGCCGTCGGTCGGCACGTAGCAGCGTTCCCAGTCGCCGAGGCGGATCTGCTCCTTCGGGTCCAGCTCGCCCTCGGCGACGGCGGCTGAGTAGGCGGCCAGGTGCACGACCTTGACGGCCGAGGCGAGCGGCTGTGCGGCGTCCGCGCGGTGCAGCAGCCGGTTGCCGCGCCCGTCGTCGACCACGAGGCCGAGCCCGTCGCGGTTCGCGCTGATCCAGGTCAGCCAGCCCTCGGGAGTCGCCAGGTCAGGCGGGGTGGTGGCCGGTTGCGCGACGGCCGAGGGCGCGGCCAGCAGCAGCGGCATGGCGGCCCCGGTGGCGGCGAGCAGGCGGCGGCGGGACAGCGGCATGACATCCACTCCTCTAGTAGTCCGTAATTCCAGAATACTAGAGAAGTGGATTTTCGTTCGTCAGCTGGCCCCGATCAGCGCAGGCTCGGGTCCAGCGAGAGCGTCACCCCGGCCGCGGTCGGCTGCTCGCGCGGGATGTTGCGCTCGCTGACCGGCAGCGTCCCGTCCAACGCGTCCCGCACGGCCTTCTCGACCAGCGGCATCGCCTCGGCCACCTCGACCGTCCGGCCGAGCTCCGCGCTCAGCGAGGTGGTGCCCGCGTCGGCGATGCCGCACGGCACGATCCGGTCGAAGTTGGTCAGGTCGGCGTTGCAGTTCAGCTCCAGCCCGTGCATCGTGATGCCGCGCTGCACCCGGATGCCGATGGCCGCGATCTTGCGCTCCTGGCGGCCGTCGTCGGCCGGCAACCAGACACCGCTGCGGCCCTCGACCCGGCCCGCGTTCAGCCCGAACTGGTCGCACACCCAGATCAGCGCCTGCTCCAGGCGGCGGACGTAGTCGACCACGTCGATCGGGTCCGCCAGCTGCACGATCGGGTAGCCGACGATCTGCCCCGGGCCGTGCCAGGTGATCTTGCCGCCGCGGTCGACGTCGATGACCGGCGTCCCGTCCGTCGGGCGGTCCTCCGGCGAGGTGCGCTTGCCCGCCGTGTAGACCGACGGGTGCTCCAGCAGCAGCAGGGTGTCCGGGTTCAGCCCCTCGGCGCGGCCGTTGACCAGCTCGCGCTGCAGGTCCCAGGCGGAGAGGTAGTCGATGGTTCCCAGGTTGCGCACGGCCATCGGATCGGCGGATGCGCGGCACGAAGTGTTGGCACGACTCACGCGGCCAGGCTACGCCCCGGGTCCAGCGGAGACGCCCGAAGGCTCACGACGAGACGGCCGCCGCCAGCGCCGCCCCGATCGACGGGTGCTGGAACGCGAAACCCTCCGACTCCAGCACCGTTGGCAACGCGCGCTGCCCGGTCAGCGCCTGGTCGGCGAGCTCGCCGAGGGCGATCCGGAGCGCGAAGCCCGGCACGATCCACGGCGCCGGTCGCCCCAGCGCCTCGCCCAGCGCGCGGGTGAACTCCGCGTTGGTGACCGGCGCCGGGCCGGTGAGGTTGACCGGGCCGGACACCTCGGGCCGCTCCAGCACGAACCGGATGGCGCCGACCTCGTCGTCCAGCGAGATCCACGACATGTACTGGGTGCCGCCGCCGAGACGACCGCCGAGCAGCATCGAGAACAGCGGCCGGAGCTGACCGAGCAGCCCGCCGGAAGGGGCGAGCACCAGACCGGAGCGCAGCCGCACCACGCGCACGCCGGCGTCCGCGGCCGGCTTGGTCGCCGCCTCCCAGTGCTGGCACAGGTCGGCGAGGAAGTCGGAGCCCGGCTCGGACGTCTCGGTCACCGGCTTCGAACCGCTGTCGCCGTAGAACCCGACGGCCGACCCGTTCGCCAGCACCGGGACGCCCTGCTCGGCGACGGCCTTGGCGAGCACCTCGGTCGGCCGCACCCGGGTGTGCACCAGCTGCCGCTTGCGCTCCGGGCTCCAGCGCCTTTCGCCGATGCCCGCGCCGCAGAGGTTCACGACCGCGTCGGCGCCGTCCAGCGCGTCCGCGTCGAGCTGCCCTCCTTCCGGATCCCAGCCCCGCTCGTCGGGGGCGGTCGGGAGCCGGCGAACCAGCCGGACCACCTCGTGCCCGGCCTGCCGCAATGCGGCTACCAGGGACGTGCCGATCAACCCGGACGAACCGGCCACAACCACGCGCATGCCAGGAATCGTCCCGCACCGGCGGGCGCGGTGCGAGCGATTCCGCCGGGATCGAAGCGAAAGGGCCGCCCACCGAAGAGGTGAGCGGCCCTTTCGCTATCGCCGGATCACAGGTTCTGCTTCATAAGCTGCGGTAGCCGCTTGCGGTGTGGGACGCAGCTTGCACCGCTGCGGGTTCTCAGACGTCTTCTCGCGAGGACAGCCCCGACGTGGTGAATTGGCATTCATGAGGTCGGGGATCCCACAGCGAGAAGGCGCCTGAGGTTCCGCCACCTGCACCGCTGAGCAAACCGCCTTCGAAACAGCTCTTACAGGCCGAGGTCGGCCTCGAAGGCGCCTTCTTCCAGTCGCTGCTTGAGCGTGGCGAGGAAGCGGGCGGCGTCCGCGCCGTCGACCAGCCGGTGGTCGTAGGTCAGCGCCAGGTAGACCATCGAGCGGATCGCGATCGTGTCGCCACCGTTCTCGTCGGCGACCACCACCGGGCGCTTCACCACGGCGCCGGTGCCGAGCATGCCCACCTGCGGCGGGTTCAGGATCGGCGTGTCGAACAACGCGCCGCGGCTACCGGTGTTGGTGATGGTGAAGGTGCCGCCGGAGAGCTCGTCCGGCTTGATCTTGTTGTTCCGGGTCCGCGCCGCCAGGTCGGCGATCTTGCGGGCCAGCCCGCCGAGGTTGAGGTCCCCGGCGTCGTGGATCACCGGCGAGACCAGGCCGCGCTCGGTGTCCACCGCGACCGACAGGTGCTCGGCACCGTGGTAGGTGACCTGCTTGTTCTCGTCGTCGATCGAGGCGTTCAGCTTCGGGTGCAGCTTCAGCGCCTCGGCCGCGGCCTTGGCGAAGAAGGGCAGGAACGACAGCTTGACGCCCTCGGCGGCCTCGAAGTTCGCCTTGGCGCGGTCCCGCAGCCGGGCGATGCGGGTCACGTCGACCTCGATCACCGTGGTCAGCTGCGCCGCGGTCTGCAGCGACTCGACCATCCGGCGGGCCAGCAGCTGGCGCAGGCGGGACATCTTCTGCGTCGTGCCGCGCAGCGCCTTGGCCTCCGCCGACGGCTCGGCGGACGGCACCGGAGCGGCCGGTGCAGCGGCGGCGGGGGCGGCAGTGGCGGCCGGCGCCGGAGCCTGCTTGGCGTCGATCGCGGCCTGCACGTCCTGCTTGCGGATCCGGCCGCCGACACCGCTGCCCTTGATCGCGGACAGATCGATGCCGTGCTCGTTGGCCAGCTTCCGGACCAGCGGCGTCACGTACGGCGCACCGCCGACCGAAACCGGCTCGACAGGCGCGGCCGGGGCCGGAGCCGCAGGCGGCGCGGCCGGAGCGGGGGCCGGGGGCGCAGGCGGGGCCGGCGGCGCGGCGGGAGTCGGCGCGGCAGCAGCCGGAGCCGGAGCCGGAGCCGGCGGGGCGGGCGGCGCAGCCGGGGCCGGAGCCGCGCCAGCGGCGCCGATCACGGCGAGCTTGGCGCCGACCTCGACGGTGTCGTCCTCACCGGCGGCGATCTCCAGCAGCGTGCCGGCCACCGGCGACGGGATCTCGGTGTCGACCTTGTCGGTGGAGACCTCCAGCAGCGGCTCGTCGACCTCGACGGTCTCGCCGACCTGCTTGAGCCACCGGGTCACGGTGCCTTCGGTGACGCTCTCGCCGAGCGCCGGCATGTTGACGTCCGTGCCGGTCGCGCCGCCGGCCGGAGCCGGGGCGGCAGCGGGAGCGGGCGCCGGGGCCGCCGGCTGCGGCGGGGCGGGCTGCTCCGCGGCGGGTGCCGGGGCTGCGGGCTCGGCCGGGGCGGCGGCCGGAGCGGGCGCCGCTGCTTCGCCGCTGTCGGCGATCACGGCGAGCTCGGCGCCGATCTCGACGGTGTCGTCTTCCTGGGCGACGATGCGCTGGAGCACGCCGGCGGCGGGCGACGGGATCTCGGTGTCGACCTTGTCGGTGGAGACTTCCAGGAGCGGCTCGTCGACCTCGACGGTCTCGCCCTCCTGCTTGAGCCACCGGGTGATCGTTCCCTCGGTGACGCTCTCGCCGAGTGCCGGCATCTGAACGGAGAAGGCCATCTGTTGCTGACTCCTCGTGGTGTGGCGGGGTGCTGGCTGACTATGGAGCCGACGTCAGCCGTGCACGTGCAGCGGCTTGCCGGCCAGGGCGAGGTGTGCCTCGCCCAGGGCTTCGGTCTGGGTGGGGTGGGCGTGCACCAGGGGAGCGACGTCCTCTGGCAGTGCTTCCCAGTTGTAGATCAGCTGCGCCTCGCCGATGAGCTCACCGACGCGGTCGCCGACCAGGTGCAGGCCGACCACCGGGCCGTCCGTGGCGCGGACCAGCTTGACCGCGCCCTGGGTCTTGAGGATCTGGCTCTTGCCGTTGCCGGCCAGGTCGTAGGTGAACGTCTCGACCGAGCCGTACTGCTCCTTCGCCGCGGCCTCCGTCAGGCCCACCGAGGCGACCTCGGGGTGGCAGTAGGTCACCCGCGGGATGCCGGCCTCGTCGATCGGCTGCGGGTTGAGTCCCGCGATGTCCTCGGCGATGAAGATGCCCTGCTGGAAACCGCGGTGCGCCAGCTGCAGGCCGGGCACGATGTCGCCGACGGCGTAGACGCCCGGCAGGTTGGTGCGCAGCCGCTCGTCGGTGCGGACGAAGCCGCGCTCCATGTGCACGCCGGCGGCGTCGAAGCCGTGCCCGGCGGTGTTCGGGCCGCGGCCGACCGCGACCAGCAGCAGGTCGGCGTCGTAGGTCTCGCCGTTCTCCAGGCTCACCGACACACCCGCGGCGGTCGGGGTCGCTCCCGTGAACTTCACGCCGGTCTTGAACTTGATGCCGCGCTTGCGGAAGGCCCGCTCCAGGCGCTTGGAGACGAATTCGTCCTCGTTGGGCACCAGGTGCGGGAGGGCTTCGACGATGGTCACGTCGGCGCCGAAGGAGCGCCACACGCTGGCGAACTCGACGCCGATCACGCCGCCGCCGAGCACGACGACCTTCTCCGGGATGAAGTCGAGGTTCAGGGCCTGCTCACTGGCGATGACCCGGCCGCCGAGCTCCAGGCCCGGCAGCGTCTTGGAGTAGGAGCCGGTGGCCAGGACGACGTTCTTGCCGGTGTACCGGGTGCCGTTGACCTCGACGGTTTTGGCGTCGACCAGCGTCCCGGCGCCCTCGACCAAGGTCACCTTGTGGGCCTTGGCCAGGCCCTGCAGGCCCTTGTACAGGCCGGCGACGACGCCGTCCTTGTACTTGTTGACGCCGTCGATGTCGATGCCCTCGAGGGCGGCGCGGACGCCGAACTGGTCGGCGTCGCGGGCGGAGTCGGCCACCTCGGCGGCGTGCAGCAGTGCCTTGGTCGGGATGCAGCCGCGGTGCAGGCACGTCCCACCGAGCTTGTCCTTTTCGATAAGGACGACGGACAGGCCTAGCTCGGCCGCGCGGAAGGCGCAGGCGTAGCCGCCCGAACCGCCGCCGAGAATGACCAGATCGGCGGACGTGTCGGTCACTTCGCACTCCTCGACAGGCATCGTTGACTAGCTGATGGCGTCGCCGGAACAGGACGTTCACGGGCGCCTGAGAGCCATCTTGTCACCACACGACGGGCGTACGCGACGTGGGCCGGGTGATCTGCGCTGCACTGCCGTGGATCACAACCGCGAGGTCGGCGCCGATCAACCAGGAGTGAACGCTTTTCACACACGCCCCATGTGGGCGATGGCATCATCGAAACGTCTGCTGTTCCACATCCGGAGCGACGGGAGGCGAGTCCGGTGGGCCTGTTCGACCGGTTCCGCAGGAAGCGTTCCGGTGTGATGCGCGGCGCAAGCTCGGCGGACACCGAGCACCTGATCGGCTGGGCCGCGCAGCGCCGCGGCGTCGAGGGGTACCTGGAGCCGCGCACGACGGTGACCGAGACGACGCTGATGCTCATCGCGCACGACGGTGAGTGGACCCGGCGGCGGGTGGACGGCCCGGCGGCGGCGCACCGGCTGACCCGCAAGATCGGCATCCCGCTCTACGAGGTGGCCAAGGTCGGCTACCCGCAGCGGATGCGGGACTACCAGGCCCGCCAGCGCATCCTCCGCGACCGCGATCGCAAGGCCTCCGACGGCTAGGGCCGTTCGCCGTGGATGCAGGGCGAGTCAGGAACGGCTTCGATCGTCAGTTCGCGATTCGGGTGGTCGGGGTGCAGTTGACCGGGAAGGTCACCGACTTCGCGATGTAGCAGAGCTCGTGGGCGCGCTCGTGCAGCGCCTCCGCCACGTCCACGCTCGCCCGGTCGGCCACCGTGACCTGGGGCGCGAGCCGCACCTCTTCGAACTGGCCGGAGCCGTCGGGGTTCTCGGCGAGGATCCCGCGCGCCTGGTCGTGGTAGCCGGTGACCACCACGCCGCAGTCCGCGGCCAGGTGCAGGAACCAGAGCATGTGGCACTGCGACAGCGATGCGACCAGCAGTTCTTCCGGGTTGTACCGGTCCGCGTCGCCGAGGAAGACCGGATCCGCGGATGCGTCGATGGCGTCCTTGCCCGCCGCGCGCACCTCGTGGGTGCGTTCGTAGCTGCGGTAGGAGCTGGTGCCCTGTCCGGTGTTGCCGGTCCACACCACGTCGACCTGGTAGCCGTGCCGGGCCGTGCTGGGCGCGGCCGGTTTCGTATCGGTCATCGACCCATCGTGACACCGCGGTGCGGGGCAGTGGTGATCCTTTTGAGTTTCACGTCACAAATACGCCACCTCGGCGGAGTAGGACTACTCGCCGCGCGGGGCCGTGGATCGGCGGACCCACGACCCCGTCGGGACGGGTGCTCCGGTCAGCCCCGGTCGGCGATGTCGGCGAGGACCGCCGCGATGGTGCGGACCGGGACGCCCGTGCCGCCCTTGGGCGTGTAGCCCCACGGCGCGCTCGTGTTGTACGACGGGCCCGCGATGTCCAGGTGCGTCCACTGCACGCCGTCGGCGACGAACTCCTCGATGAAGATGCCCGCGGCGAGCATGCCGCCCCAGCGGTGCCCGGTGATGTTCGCCAGGTCGGCGAGCTTGGAGTCCAGGTCGCCGCGCAGCTCCTCCGGCAGCGGCATCGGCCAGCCGCCCTCGCCGACGGCCTGCGACAGCCGCGCCACCCGGTCCCGGAAGTCCTCGCTGCCCATCACGCCGGGCGTGCGCTTGCCCAGCGCCACCACCTGCGCGCCGGTCAGCGTGGACGTCTCGATCAGGTAGTCCGGCTCGTCCTCGCAGGCGCGGGTGATGGCGTCGACCAGGATCAGCCGGCCCTCGGCGTCGGTGTTGAGCACCTCGACGGTCTTGCCGCCGTACATGGTCAGCACGTCGCCCGGGCGGTACGCCGTGCCCGACGGCATGTTCTCGGCCATCGGCACGGTCGCGGTGATGTCCAGCGGGTAGTTGAGCCGGGCGGCCAGCAGCATGGTGGCGATCACCGCGGCGGCCCCGGACATGTCCGAGGTCATCTCCTCCATGCTCGCGGCGGGCTTCAGCGAGATGCCGCCGGTGTCGAAGGTGATGCCCTTGCCGATCAGCGCGACCTTCTTGGCCGCCTTCGGGCCCTTGTGCCGCAGCCGCACCAGGCGCGGCGGGCGGGCGGAACCGGCGCCGACGCCGAGGATGCCGCCGAAGCCCTGCTTGCGCAGCGCGTTGTCGTCGAGCACCTCGACTTCGAGGCCCGCGGCGCGCCCCAGTTCGGCGGCGCGCTCAGCGAAGGACGCCGGGAACAGGTCGTTGGGCGGGGTGTTGATGAAGTCTCGGGCGGTGTTGACGGCCTCGCCGATCGCGGCGGCGCCCTTCAGCGCGTGCGCGTTCGCGTCCGCCTTGGCGTCGCCGACCAGGAAGTCCACCTTGGACACCGGGGCGTCGCCCGACTGCGACTTGTACTCGGTGTAGGCGTAGGCGCCCATCACCGTGCCCTGCACCGCGGCCGAGAGGTCAACAGCGGACAGCGCCGTGGCGGCGTGCTCGACGCCGCCGAGCGCGCGGGCCGCGGCGCCGGACGCCCGGCGCACCGCTTCGCCGGAAACCCCGCCGTTGGCCGCGGGCTTGCCCAGCCCGACCGCCACCAGGATCCCGGCGCGCAGCTTGTCGCCCGCGGGCAGCTTGACGACCTCGTCCGCCTTGCCGGTCGCGCCCAGCGAGACGAGGACCTTCGCCAGGTCTCCGCCGTACGCGGCGGCGACCTGGTCGGTGCCGGGCGCGAGCCGCAGGCCGTCGGTGCCCTGGACGGTTCCGACGACGAGCGCGTCCGCGGTCAGCTTGGCCACCGCCGTGTCGGTGAGGGCGAGTTTCGGGGTCGTCACGTGGTCATCCTCCGGGTAACGCGTCAACGCTGCGGTGTCAGCAAAGCTCTTCGCACTCTAGAACGCTCGGCAACTGCGAATTCGACCAGGACAGCGGTCGGCGTTGCGGTGCGCTCGGGCACTCGGTCGTGACTACTCTCGCGTCAGCCGACAGGCGGCTGCACGCATCGGCGTTCGTCTGTAAGGGTGGTCCCGTGGCCCAACAGGTTGAATCGGCCGGCCGACTCGCATCTGGCCTCGGTGCGATCCCGCTCGCGCTCGGCGGGATGCTCGGCGCCGGGGTGTTCGTGGCACCGGCGCCGGCGGCCGCCGCGGCCGGACCATGGCTGCCGTTCGGGCTGCTGATCGCGCTGGCGGCCGTCGTGTGCTCGGCGTCGTCGACCGCGTACCAGGCCGAGGCCTACCGCGTGCCCGGCGCGGTTTACGTGTGCGTGCGGGCCAGGGTGGGCGTGGTGCCGTCGCGGGTCGGGGCCAGCGCCTACCTGGCCGGGCAGGTCGCCGGGATGGCCGCGATCGCGCGCGTGCTGGGCGACTTGTTCCTGCCCTCGGCCGCGCCGCAGGTCGCCGCGGTAGCGGTGCTGCTGGTCGTGCTCTCGGCGACGGCGGGGCTGCGGATCCGGGGCGCGGCCGCCTGGATCTGGCTCGCGCTGACCGTCGCGGTGCTCGGCCTCGTGGTGGTCACCTGCTTCGCGATCGAACCCGTGCCGCCGATTGCGGCCGGGCGCCCGCTGGCCGACAGCGCGGTGGGCATCACCGGCGCGGCCGCGGTGCTTTTCTTCGCATTCCTCGGCTTCGAGCGGTTGACCGCGCCCGCCGCGGAGCAGGACCGGTTCGCCTGGTCGTCGATGAAGCGCGGCATCGCGATCTCGTTGGTCGCACTCGTCGTGGTGCTGTCGGCGGTGACCGCTGCGCTGGTCCACCAGCTGGGCTGGTCGCGGTTGGCGTTGACGCCGATGCCGATCCGCGAGGTGCTGACCGCCGCCGCGGCCGCCGATCTCGCGCCGCTGGTCGGCGTCGGCGCGGCGGTGGCGCTGCTGCCGGTGCTGCTGGGCGCGCTGGAGTCGTTCCGCGGGACGGCGCTGGCCCTCGTGCACGACCGAGACCTGCCGAGCCTCTTAGGCCGCACCGGCAGCGCCGGGACGCCTTACGTGCTGGACCTGGCTGCCGGTGTCGCCGCTGCGGCGATCGCACTGCTGGTGGAGCCCATTCCGGCGATGGCGTTCGCGGCCTGTTGCATGCTCGTGCACTACGCCTTCGCGAACGCCGGTGCCCGGCTGCTGCTGGCGGACGGCGGGCCCTGGCCGATGCGCGGGGCCTGCCTGGGGATGGGGCTCTCCGTCGTACTGGCTATGAGCATGCCGATTTCTGCGATGCTTGCGACGCTTGTTGTCGTTGTTGTCGGTCCTTTGGCGACGGGAGGTGTGTCCCGTCGCTGGAGATGAGGCGGGTCATGCTCAAGACGAGTGTTGCCAACATTCCCCTGAAATCCACCGGCGTATCGCATAAGTGGGCGCCTGGCGACGAAGTTCACTACAACTTCTGGCGGCTGGACGGTTCGCTCGGCACCGTCCACCCGGCACGGGTGGTCGAGGACGACGGCGCCCACCTGCTCTGCTGGGTTCTGGACGGGACGCCGATCCGGGTCACCACCTCCCCGGACGGTCGCTCGCCGCGCCAGATGCCGTTGGCGGAGCGCTTCAACGGGCCGCGGGTGCCAGCCAGGTCGACCTGGCACGGCACCTCGACGCTGCGCCTGGTGTACGAGCACCGCTGGGCGTCGGTCTGGTGGTTCTTCGAGCCCGATGGCACCTTCCGCAACTGGTACGTCAACCTCGAAGTGCCGCTGGGCCGGGACGCCACCGGCGTCCGGCGCGTCGACGGCGTGCTCGACGTCGAGGTGTTCCCCGACGGCTGCTGGTCCTGGAAGGACGAACACGAGCTCGCCGACGCGCTGGCCGCGGGCCGGTTCGACGAGCAGCACCTGGACCGGCTCCGGTCGGAGGGTGAGCACATGATCGCGCTGGCCGAAGCGGGCCGGTTCCCGTTCGACGGGACCTACTGCGACGCCGCGCCCGATCCGAAGTGGGCACTTCCGTCCCTCCCGGAGGGACTGCTGATCGCCTGATGCACCCGGGCCGGGTGCCTTCCCGAAGGCGCCCGGCCCGAGGTGTCAGAGCGAGATGAACAGCAGGATGCCGATGACGGCGACCAGGGCGCCGATCCCGCCGACCGAGCCGCCGCGCAAGTCCTTCGGGAAGAACGACTTGTGCTTGTTGCGCCACCAGTAGGCCCAGCCGGCCGCTCCGGCGATGCCCAGGATCAAGCCGAAGATGTCGAGCCACGAGTAGCCGAGCATCACCAGCATGCCGCCGCCCAGCGGCAGCAGCGCCGCCAGGGTGGCGGCCAGCACGTCTTGCGACGTCGTCGTTGGCCCCACCGGGACCGGGGTGTTCTGGGCGTGCGTCATGGTCACATCATAGGCGTCGGCAGGTACGGTTCCACCGCCTCGCATCACGAACGGTGGCGTTCCTTCAGCGGTGAGTAAGCGGACGACGGATATTTGGACGACCAAGTTCCGTAGATCGGGTTTCCACTGCTCCGAGGCGCGCGATACGGTACGCGCATGACTGAAGCGCTGTCATTCACCCGGACCCCCAACCCGCAACCGGCCAGCGACGAGCGCCGTGCGGAAGTATTGGCGAATCCGGGATTCGGACGGTACTTCACCGACCACATGGTGACCATCAAGTGGACGGACGAACGCGGCTGGCACGACGCCGCCGTGGAGCCCTACCACTCGCTGCAGCTCGACCCGGCGACCTCGGTCCTGCACTACGCGCAGGCGATCTTCGAGGGGCTGAAGGCCTACCGCCAGCCCGACGGTTCGATCGCGGCGTTCCGCCCCGACGCGAACGCGCGGCGGTTCCAGCGTTCGGCGCAGCGGATCGCGATGGCCCAGCTGCCCGAGGAGTTGTTCGTCGAGTCGCTGCGCGAGCTGATCGCCGTGGACGGTGCCTGGGTGCCGACCGCCGAGGAGAGCTCGCTCTACCTGCGGCCGTTCATGATCTCCACCGAGATCGGCCTCGGCGTCAACAACCCGGCCAACGCCTACCTCTACGCGGTGATCGCCTCGCCGGCCGGCTCGTACTTCGCCGGCGGCATCAAGCCGGTCACCGTGTGGTTGAGCCACGAGTACGTGCGCGCGGCCCCCGGCGGCACCGGCGCGGCGAAGTTCGCGGGCAACTACGCGGCGTCGTTCGCCGCGCAGGCCGAGGCCGTGGAGAAGGGCTGCGACCAGGTGGTGTGGCTCGACGCGTGCGAGCGGCACGTCGTCGAGGAAATGGGCGGCATGAACCTGTTCTTCGTGTTCGGCTCGGGTTCGGACGCGCGCCTGGTGACCCCGGCGCTCAGCGGCAGCCTGCTGCCCGGCGTGACCCGCTCGTCGCTGCTGGAGCTGGGCAAGGAGCTCGGCATGCAGGTGGAGGAGCGGAAGGTCACCGTCGAGGAGTGGGAGAAGAAGGCCGCCACCGGTGAGCTCACCGAGGTCTTCGCCTGCGGCACCGCCGCGGTGATCACCCCTGTCGGCCACGTCAAGCACCGCGACGGCGAGTTCACCGTCGCCAACGGCCAGCCGGGCGAGGTGACGATGAAGCTGCGCGAGCGCCTCACCGGCATCCAGCACGGCACCGTCGCCGACACACACGGCTGGATGACCAAGCTCGGCTGACGGCCACGGGTTGTCCGCAATTTCAATGGAATTGCGGGAGTTGTCCACAGCCTTCGGCGTGTCGGGTGTCGGCACGCCGAAGGTCCGCAATTTCCATTGAGCGTTTTTCATCCTGGTGAGCCCGCAGTCGCGGGTCGCAAAGCTGCACGTCGATGGGGTGTCGCATGCGCCGCAGGCGCATAGCCCACCTACGACACCTGCACCGCCGCGGGTTCACGGCGCCCACCCCTTCGGGGCTCCCTCGGCGAGGACGGCCCCTCCGCCGTGTATCGGACATACATCAGGAGGGGCACCCACAGACCAGGGAGCCTCTGAGGTTCCGCCACCCGCACCGCCACGCAGAACGAGGTTGGAAAAACCTCATTGAAATCGAACCTTCGATTTCATGTGCCTTTTTCATCCTGGTCCGCGGCGTCAGGCCAGGTCTCGAATGCGCAGGGGTCGTGAGTGCCCATGGTTGCCATAGCAGCCATGGCCACTCACGACCCAGGACACAGGCCTTCCGCGTAGAGGATGAAAAACGCTCGATGGAAATTGCGGTCCGGTCAGGCGATGGGTGTGGCGAGGACCGCCGTTGTCGCGAGGACTGTCGTTGTCGCGAGTTCGGAGGCGGCGCCTAGGACGTCTCCGGTGATTCCGCCGAAACGGCGCCGCGTGTGCCAGGTGAACGCGAGCAGCAGGGCCGCGGCGAGGACGACGGCGAGGGCCGCCTGCCAGCCGAAGCCGACGCCGGCCACCGCGAGCAGGGCGAGCCACCAGGCGGTGACGAGCCACGTCGGCTGGCTGCCCGCCACCAGCGCACCCATGCCTTCCGGGCGCGCGGCAGGCACCCCGGTCCGGCAGCACAGCACGAATCCGGCGCGACCGACGGCGCAGGCCAGGACGAGCGTCAGCGGCGCGTGCACCAGCTCGGCGAGGCTGGCCGCCTGGACGCCGAGCACGAGGATCAGCGCGACCACCGCGAACGGCCCGGCCCCGCCGTCGCGCATCACGGTCAGCGCGCGCTCCGGCGGCCCGTAGCAACCGAGACCGTCCACTGTGTCCGCCAGGCCGTCCACGTGCATGCCCCGCGTGACCAGCACCAGGACGCCGACGGTGAGCAGCCCGGCCAGCAGCGGGGGAGCGCCGAGCGCGGTCAGCGCCCAGAGCGCGGCGGCGCCGAAAGCGCCGACCAGCGCGCCGACGAGCGGAGCGAAGGAGATCGCCTGGCGGCAGGTGGGGTCGTCGACGCGCTGCGCCGGTACCGGCAGCACGCTCAGCCACGACACCGCCAGGCGCAGGCCGTCCAGCACCGTCACGCCGTCGGGCCGGTGGCCTCGGTCGGACCGACGACGCCGGCTTCGGCGAAGGTGGCCATTTCCCGCAGCACCCGCACCGCGGCGGTGACCACCGGCAGCGCGGTGAGCGCTCCGGAACCTTCGCCGAGCCGCATCTGCAGGTCGAGGATCGGGTTGAGGTCGAGGTGGTCGAGCACCAGCGGCCCGCCCGGTTCGGCGGAGCGGTGCCCGGCGAGCCACCACTGCCGGGCGCCCGGCGCGAGCTCCTCGGCGACCAGCGCCGCCGCGCCCACCACGACCCCGTCCAGCAGCACCGGCGTGCGCCGCACGGCCGCCTGCGCGAGGAATCCGGCCAGCGCGGCGATGTCGGCGCCGCTGGAGGTCCGCAGCAGCGCCACCGGGTCGTTGAGCACCTTCCTGGCGCGGCGCAGCGCGTCGCGGATCGCGGCGGTCTTGCGCATCCAGGCGTTGTCGTCGATGCCGGTGCCGCGGCCGACGACAGCCACCGGCTCGGTTCCGGTGAGCGCGGAGATCAGCACCGCGGCCGGGGTGGTGTTGCCGATGCCCATGTCCCCGGCGATGAGCAGGTCGGCGCCGGAGTCGATCTCCTCGTCGGCGATGGTGCGCCCGGCGTTGATCGCGGCGTCCACCTCGGCGGCGGTGAGGGCGTCCTCCCGGTCGATCGAACCCGACCCGCGACGCACCTTGTGCGCGCTGACCACCGGCGGTGTGTCGGTGTTGACCGCCATGTCCACCACGCGCACCGTCGCGCCTGACCCGGCGGCCAGCGCGTTGACCGCCGCGCCGCCGCTGAGGAAGTTGCCGACCATCTGGCCGGTCACGTCGCTGGGGTAGGCCGAGACGCCGTGCGCCGCGATGCCGTGGTCCCCGGCGAAGACGATCACGCGGGGGCGGGCGAACGGGCGCGGCGGGCAGGTGCCCTGCCGGGCCGCCACCCAGACGCCGAGTTCCTCCAACCGCCCCAGCGAGCCGGCGGGCTTGGTCAGCTGCTCGTGCCGGGCGACCGCCTGCCGGCGGGCCTGCTCGTCGGCAGGCGGCACCGCCGGGAACCCGATCGGGCCGGACTGGTTCTGGTCGTCGGTGGACAAGCGAAAACCTCCGTTGAATCAGCGCAGCCGGAGCGGGAGCCCGGCGACGAGCAGGACGACCTCGTCGCAGACCTCGGCCAGCCGGGCGTTGAGCGAGCCGAGTTCGTCCCGGAACAGCCTTCCAGACCTGGTCGCGGGAACGACCCCGAGGCCGACCTCGGCGGAAACGAGCACGACCCGCGCGGAACACCGGGCGACGGCCTCGACGAGCGCGGCGCAGTGCCCGGCCACGACGTCGAGAGCGGCCGGATCGCGATCCCACGCACCGGCGTCGTCGAGCACCCCGGTCAACCAGGTGGCCAGGTCATCGACCAGCACCGTCGCGCCGGGAGGTGCCCCGGCCAGCACGCGCAGCAGCGAATCGGCGTCCCCGGCCTCGACGGTCTGCCAGGTGTCGGGCCGCCGGGCGACGTGCGAAGCGATCCGCTCGGCCCACTCGAGGTCGTCCGGATCCCGCCGCGCGGTGGCGACGTAGGTGACAGGCGCATCGGCCTGCGCCAATCCCTCGGCGTGCGCGGACTTGCCGGACCGAGCCCCACCGAGCACCAGAGTGCGCACACCCACCAGCTAGACCTCCGGTCCCGTACCTACGACGTCGCCGCGACGCTACCCGGAACCAGGCGTGGAAGATCGGCTCGCCTCGGCCGGGTGCGACGCCCGCGGTAGTGCCGGGATCAAGCGACCTTGGCGATGTCCTTGGGGGTGTAGCGGGGGCGGGGGACCCGGAGCTTGCGGATCTGCATCGCCCGGGTGAAGGCGTACCAGCCCAGGGAGAACGGGCGGTCCTTGGCGTCCGGGTACTTCGCGCGGACCCGCTTGTTCACGTAGCGGCCGAGCAGGGTGCCCTCGACGACCATCATCACCAGCAGCACCATGCAGAACAGCGTCGCGTACTGCTGGATCACCAGGTTCTGCGCCAGCGTGGTGGCGAACACGATCAGCACCAGCGGCATGAACAGGCCCATCAGGTGTCGCCGGGTGTCGACGAGGTCGCGGACGTACGCGCGCACCGGGCCCTTGTCGCGGGGCATCAGGTAGCGGTCGTCGCCCTGCATCATCCGCTCGCGGCGTTCCTTCGCCGCCTGGCGGCGCTCGTCCTTGTTGCCGCGTGCCCGCTTGACCGCCTCGCGCTGGGTCTTCGGCGGCGGCGGGACCGGGCCGCGCCGCTTGCCTTCCGCCTCCCGGCGCTTCGGCGTCGGCTTCCCCTTCTTGGGGGTGTGATTGGGGGCATGCTCCGCCGCAGCCGGACCGGTCTCGGTATCGGACTCGGTGGTGGCGGTCTGCTCAGCGCTGCTACGGCGAAGGAACCTCACTCCAACAGGGTATTCGACGCCACGGCCGGGGCTGCAGCAGACCGGACAGCTACGGCGGAACAGACATCGGGCGGCCACATCACACCAGCTAGGCGGGTGGCTGTGCCACCATGGGCGGAGGAGACAAGACAAGCTCCCCCGGGCGGCGCCCGTGGGAATAGCCCGAGCCCTGGTGTGGTTGCACCACACGCCGGAATCGGATGAGCGAGACCTCTAGGGAGAGTCCATGACCGCGCCGAACACCACGACCGAGAGCGAGGCGCCCGCCCACGGTGTCACGTTGACCGACTCGGCTGCCCACAAGGCCAAGGCCCTGCTGGAGCAGGAGGGCCGCGACGACATGCACCTGCGCATCGCCGTGCAGCCCGGCGGTTGCGCGGGCCTGCGCTACCAGCTCTTCTTCGATGAGCGGAGCCTCGACGGAGACGTCCGGCGCGACTTCGAGGGCCTGGGCGTGGTCGTCGACCGGATGAGCGCTCCCTACCTGCAGGGCGCGGTGATCGACTTCGTCGACTCCATCGAGAAGCAGGGCTTCACCATCGACAACCCGAACGCCGGTGGTTCGTGCGCCTGCGGCGACTCGTTCCACTGATCGAGCAAGCCGATCTGGCATGAGGCCGGTGCCCGTGGGCACCGGCCTTCTTGCTTTTCAGGCTCAAGCCGGCGGCGCGCCCACCCGCAGCCGGTTGCCGTCGGGGTCGCGCAGTTCGATCTCGCGGCCCCAGTCGGCGTGCTCGATCTGGGCGCCGAACGCCTCCGCGACGGCATCCAGGTCGCGAACCCGGAGGTACACCAGCGTGTCCGGGCGGGCGTCGCCCTCGTGCTCGGACAGGAACAGCTTCAACGCGCCGCGGGCCACCTCGACGAAGGCGGGCAGCCCGGGTTCGAAGCGGTGTTCCCACTGCGCGGCGAAGCCCAACCGCTCGTACCACTCGACCGCGGTGGCGGCATCCGCGACGCGGAGGATCGGGATGACTTCCTCGTTCATGCCGCCATCGTCCCAGCCGGCGCCGCCGGTCACGCGGGATCGGGCAGACCCGCGATGTAGGCCGTGATAGCTCACCTGTGCCCCGGACGAGCTGCCGGATCTCGGGGTGGCCTGCACGATCGTCGGCGGCCGCATCGTGCACGAGGCGCTGTGACCGCGAAGGGCGCCCTTGCCGAGTAGTTCGGCAAAGGCGCCCTTCGTCTTCCGCCTGAGGTAGCGGCCGTCAGCGGGTGACCACCCGGACGATCTCGCCGCCGAGGAGCACCTCGTCGCCGTCGACCAGCTGCTTGCCGCGGCGGGTCTCGACCGCGCCGTTGACCTCGACCTGGCCGTCCTCCAGCAGCTCCTTCGCCTCTGCTCCGTGCTCGACGAGGCCCGCCAGCTTCAACAGCTGTCCGAGCCGGATCATGTCGTCCCGGATCTCCACTTCGCGCATGCCGCCATTGTCCGCCGCGCGCCCGGTACGCGGCCGGGCCGGGCACGGCGCTGCGCTCGGTGCACGCACGGTCACCCAGTGCTGCCGGTTTGCCGCTGAGCGGTGTTGTGGCTGCGGAAATGGCGTCTCCTCGCGCTGCCTTGACCGAGATCGATCCGCCTCGTGTCCACATTGGACCAGTCAAGCATTGTTGCAATAATTTGCAAGGATTTAAGCAGGTGAATGCTGGTTCAGATGGTGTATTGACTTAACATCTGCAAGAAAATGTGATCGTAGACGACCCGCTCGACGCAGAGGAGGTTGTCATGCGAATGCCGTTGTTGCTGCTGGCCGCGGTGCTCGGCGGCACGGCCCTGGTGCCCGCCGCGGCGGACCTGCCGGCGGCGCCCGCCACCGCGCCGGTGCGCGGTCCGATCGTCCAGATGTTCCAGTGGCCGTGGGATTCCATCGCGCAGGAGTGCACGAGTTTCCTGGGCCCCAAGGGATTCGGCGCGGTGCAGGTGTCGCCGCCGCAGGAGCACGTGGTGCTCGCCGACGCGGGCTACCCCTGGTACCAGGACTACCAGCCGGTGAGCTACCAGCTGCGGTCCCGGCGCGGCAACCGGGAGCAGTTCGCCGCGATGGTGCAGACCTGCAACGCCGCGGGCGTGCAGATCTACGCCGACGCCGTGGTCAATCACATGAGCGGCACCGGATCGGCCGGCAGCGGGCCGGGCAGCGGCGGCTCGTCCTACTCGAAGTACGACTACCCGGGCGTCTACTCGGACGCCGACTTCCACGGCTGCCGCCGGGACATCGCCAACTACGACGACAAGTGGGAGGTGCGCAACTGCGAGCTCGTCGGGCTGGCCGACCTCGCGACCGAGTCCGAGTACGTGCGCAACACCGAGATCGCCTACCTCAACGACCTGGTGGGCCTGGGCGTTTCCGGGTTCCGGGTGGACGGCGTCAAGCACCTGCCGCCGGAGGACGTCGGCGCGATCTTCGGGGCGCTGCAGGACGTTCCGGGGACGGGCGCCAAGCCGTACGTCTTCCAGGAGGTGATCGCGGACGGCACCACGACGGCGGGGGAGTACGCCGGCAACGGCGACGTCACCGAGTTCGCCTACTACGGCACGGTCGCCAACGCGTTCAAGAACGGTTCGCTGGCGGGGCTGGCGAACCTGCCGGACCAGATGCCGCTGCCCAGCGAGCAGGCCGTGGTCTTCATCGACAACCACGACACGCAGCGCAGCTCGCCGACGCTGACTTACAAGGACGGCGTCGCCTACGACCTGGCCGTCGCGTTCGAGCTGGCCTACCCGTACGGGACGCCGCAGCTGATCTCCAGCTTCGCCTTCGACAACCCCGACGCCGGCCCGCCCGCCGCCGCGGACGGCACGACCGAGGCCGCCGGCTGCGACAACTCGGCGTGGGTGTGCGAGCACCGGCGCACGATCATCGCGGGGATGGCCGGGTTCCACGCCGCGGTGCAGGACGCGGAGCTCACCGGCTGGTGGGACAACGGCAACGGGCAGATCGCGTTCGGCCGCGGTGACGCCGGGTTCGTCGTGATCAACCGGGAAGGCGGCGAGCTGTCGCAGGCCTTCCAGACGTCGCTGCCCGCGGGGACCTACTGCAACGTGATGACCGGCGAGCTCTCCGGCGGGTCGTGCACCGGCGATGCGGTGGAGGTCGGCGGGGACGGCAAGTTCACCGCCACCGTCGCCGCCAACTCCGGTGTCGCGCTGCACGCGGGCGCGAAGCTCGGCTGAGCTCCCGGAACCGATTCGTCCACAGTGGATGCGGGGCGCCCGTGGCGGCGCCCCGCGTTCGTCACCCGGGCGGGCGCCGCGCGGTGGTGATCTTCCGGACGACCACCGGCGTGACGGACTTTCCGCGCCAACGGATTTCAGCGCGCCAGGTCGTTCTCGCTGAACCTCGCGTAGCGGATCGTCTGGTTCGCGTCGCCGGAACTCTGCGAGCCCGCCTCGTAGAGCAAGCCGGCCCAGCCGCCGCCCAGGTTGATCAGGTCCGAGTAGGCCGACCAGGTCGCGTCCACGACGGTGCCGACCTCCTGCCAGGTCGCGCCTTCGTCCGACGACGTGCGGATGCGCATCGTGTGGCGGCGGTGGTCCATGTCCGGATTCGTGTTGTACGGCCCGGAGAACAGGATCAGGTTGCGCGGGTCGCCCGCCGTCGTCGCGCGCAGGCGCACCACCGAGCCCTGCACGACCGGGCCCTTCAGCTGCGGCACGACCTGGAACGGCGCGCGGAACGTCTCGCCGCCATCCGCGCTGACCGCGTGCGCCCGGTTGCCCTCGGCGATCGTCGTCCCGGAGTTGTCCTGGTTCCGGGCCGCCGCGTAGATCTCGGCGTCGACCGTTTCCAGCAGACTCAGCTCCTGCGGCTTGATGGCCTTGCCGGTCCGGTCGTCCAGCGCGCCGAGCCGCCAGTTCGTCCCGCCGTCGTCGCTGTAGACGATCCCGGCGCCCTTCACGCCGCCCTGGCCCTCGAAGTTGATGCCCGCCACCATGCGGTTCACGTGCTCGCCCCGCGTCATCTGCAGGCCGTGGCCCGGACCGGTGGCGTACCAGGTGTTCCACTCCGGCTTCGTCAGCTGCGGCTGGGCCACCGGCTTGGCCCACTGCGTACCCTGCGGGTTCGTGCTGTGCTGCAGGAACGGCGTCCGGGTGCAGCCGTTGCCGTTGCACTGCGGACCCGGGTTGTGCGTCGTCAGCAACGAGATCCGGCCGGTGGCGCGGTCCACGATCGGCACCGGGTTGCCGCGGGTGTCGCCGGCGCCGTCGGTGACCAGCTCCAGCGCCCGCCACGTCTTCCCGTCGTCCGTCGAGCGCTTGAGCACCACGTCGATGTCGCCGGTGTCGTCGCAGTTGTTGTGGCGGCCTTCCGCGAACGCCAGCAACGTGCTCCGGTCCTGGGTGCGCACCAGGGCCGGGATGCGGAAGCAGTTGTAGCCGCCCTCGCCCTTCGTGAAGATCGTCTTCCCGGCGATCGCCAGGGGTTCGCTGGTCGCGGTCGTCTGGGCGGCGCCCAGCAGCAGCAGTGCGGCCCCGGCCGCCGCCCCCGCGAGCTTCGTCATCCGGCGCATGCGCGTCCTTTCGCCGACGAACGGATAACGCATTGCACCGCAGATCCGGTATGTCGGAAAAGAACTTGCCGTTGAACTGTCCGGTAAATGTTTGGCCGGGGTGGCGATCGGCCCAGTACCGGCTCAGTCGGCCGGATCAACCAGCGCGTCCGCCACAGCCGCGATGTCATCCGGGCGCACCCGGCAGCAGCCGCCGATCACCTGGGCGCCCGCCGCGCGCCAGCCACGGGCCTCCTCGGCCGACAGCCGGGTGCGGCCCGTCCACTCGCGCCGCTGCGCATCCCAGCCCTCGCCGCTGTTGGGGTAGACGACGATCGGCTTTTCCGTTGCCGCCCGGGCGATCTCGATCGCGGGCAGCACGTCGTCCGGCGCCGAGCAGTTGACGCCGACGGCGATGATCGCGTCGCTGCTCTCCGCCACGGCGAACGCCTCCGCCAGCGGCTGGCCCGCGCGGGTCCGGTCGCCGCTGATGGTGAACGACAGCCAGGCCGGGACGTCCAGGCCGGCGATCGCGTCCACCAGCGCCTCCGCCTCGTCCACGTCCGGAACGGTCTCCAGCGCGAAGACGTCGGGGCGGACCTCCGCCAGCACCTCCAGCCGCGGCCGGTGGAAGTCCTGCAGCCGCCGCTTCGTCAGGCCGTAGCGGCCCCGGTACTCCGAGCCGTCGGCGAGCATCGCGCCGTACGGACCGATCGACGCAGCCACCCAGCGGTGCCGGCCTGGCTCGACCTCGCCGGCCAGCCGGGCCAGCTCCACGCTCCGCCGCATCAGCTTCGCCGCGTCGGCGCGTTCGATGCCGTGCTCGGCGAAGCCCTCGAAGCTCGCCTGGTAGCTCGCCGTCGTCGCGATCTCCGCGCCCGCCCGGAAGAACGCGGCGTGCGCCGCGACGATCTCCTCCGGCGCGTCCGCCAGCAGACGTGCCGACCACAGCGCGTCGGACAGGTCGTGGCCCTGCGCTTGCAGCTCGGTGGCCAGGCCGCCGTCCAGGATCACCGATGCGCCGCTGAGGCTGAACGCGTTCATGCCACCCACCCTAGTGCGGATCGGGCCGCGGGCCGGACAAGCGATCACGCTCCGTCGCGGCTCAGCCCTTGACGCTGCCCGCCGAGAGGCCGCTGACCAGGAAGCGCTGGACCAGGTAGAACACGATCACCGCGGGCACCGCGACCAGCACCGAAGCGGCCGCCAGGTGGCCCCACTCGGCGCGGTTCTGCTGCACGAACACCTGCAGGCCCACCGCCAACGTCTTCGACCGGTCGCCGGCCGACAGGAACGCCGACGCGAACGCCACCTCGCTCCAGGCCACGATGAACGAGTAGAACGCCGTCACCGCCAGCCCGGGTTTGGCCAGCGGCAGCACCAGCCGCCAGAACACGCCGAACGGCGACAGCCCGTCCACCCGGCCGGCTTCGTCGATGTCGCCGGGGATCCCGTCGAAGTAGCCCTTGAGCATGTAGGTGCAGAACGGGATCGCGGTGCTGCAGTACACCAGCACCAGCCCGAACGCACTGCCCTGCAGGCCCAGGCCCAGCAGGATGTTGTAGAGCGGCACGATCAGCACCGCGAACGGGAACATCTGCACCACCAGGAACGACAGCAGCAGCCAGCGCCGCCCCGGGAAGCGGTACCGGCTCGCCGCGTAGGCGGTGGTGGCCGCCAGCAGCACCCCGAGCACCGTCGTCAGCGCCGCGATGAGCACCGAATTGCCGAACCAGCTCAGGAAAGCGCCCTTGGCGCCGGCGAGCACGTCCCGGTAGTTGTCCAAACTGGACTCGTTGAACAGCGTCGGGGTGGCCTCGATCGCCTTGGCGTTCGGCTTGAACGAGACCACCAGCACCCAGAACACCGGGAACACCGCGATCAGCGACGCGACGATCAGGGCCGAGTGCAGGCCGATGCTCGCCGCGGTGGACCTCCGGCGCGCCCGGCCCGGCTCGGCGGCCGCGGGCGCCGCCCGCAGCGATGCTGCTTCGATGGTCATGTCAGAGCACCTCTCCCCGCCGGGCCATCGCGCGGCGGTAGATCGTCGCGAACACCAGCAGCACCGACAGGATCAGCACGCCGTAGGTGGAGGCGATCGCGTAATCCCGGGTCGCGCCGGCGAAGAACCGCTCGAAGGCGTAGCTGACCAGGATCCGGGTGTGCGGGTTGTTCCCGGTGATCAGGTAGATGACCGGGAACATGTTGAACGTCCAGATCACGCCGAGCAGCACCACCGTGCCGGACACCGGCTTCAGCCCCGGCAGCGTCACGTGCACGAAGCGGTGCCACGGCGCCGCGCCGTCCATCTCCGCGGCCTCGTACAGGTCCGCCGGGATGGCCTGCAACCCACCCAGCAGCGCCACCATCATGAACGGCACGCCCAGCCACACGTTCACGACGATCACCGACACCAGCGCCAGGTCCGACTGCCCGAGCCACACCTGCGCGGGCAGCCCCACCGACTCCAGCGCCCAGTTGATCAGCCCGTACTCGGCGTTGAAGAGGTACCGCCAGGCGAACGCGCTGATGAACACCGGCACGGCCCACGGCAGGATCAGCAGCACCCGGTACAGCCCGCGCAGCCGCATCCGCCGGTTGAGCAGCATCGCCAGCGCCAGCCCGATCGCGTAGTGGCAGGCCACGCACGCGGAGGTCCAGATCAGCGTGCGCACCAGCGTCGACCAGAACGAGCCGTACGCCGGATCGCCGGAGAGCACGTTCAGGTAGTTCGCCGGCCCGACGAACTCGTAGCTCGCCTCGCGGTCCAGCACCGGGTTGGCGATGTTGGTGTCGTTGATGTCGGTGAACGAGAAGAACAACCCCTGCAGCAGGGGGAACACCACGAGCAGCGCGAGCACCGCGACGACCGGCGAGACCATCGCGTAGACGAACCAGTGCCGCGCCAGGAGATTCCGCAACCGCATTGAAGCCGCCTCAGGACTTGTTGGTGGATTCGGTTGTCTTTGCCTTTGAAGCGGCGCAGCCGCTTGGCCCACCTACGGCGCTTGCACCGGCGGGTTCTCAGACGTCGTCCGGCGAGGGCAGCCTGGTCGTACGTAAGTCGGGGCTCCCGCAGTCCAGGCGGCGTCTGTAACTCCCGCAGGGGGGCGCTGCCCGCACCGCCACGCGAAAGGAGTCTGGAAATACTGGTATTCAGCGCAGCGCGTAGTCGGTCAGGACCGAGGTCTTGTAGGTCTGCGCCGTTTCGTCCAAGGCCGTCTGGACGTCTTTGCGCCCGGACAGGATGTCGGCGTAGGAGGTCTGCAGCGGTTCGAGGAGCTCGCTGTTCTCCGGGATCCACGGCCGGGAGTGCGCGTTGGTCGCCAGCGGCCGGAACGCGGACACCACCGGGTTCTGCGCCACCGCGGGCACGTCGTAGGCGGACTTGCGGGTCGGCAGCAGGCCGAGCTTCTCCGCGACCTTCGCCTGGTTCTCCGCGCTGCTCATGCACTGGACGAACTTCACCGATGCCTCGGTGGCGTCGCTGCCCTGCCGGATCACGTAGTCGTGGCCGCCCACCGGCGACGGCGTCGCGGAGCCCGGAACCGGGGCGATGCCGAGGTTCGACGGGTCGGCGAACGGCTCCGATTCGGTGAACTCCGAGACCGCCCACGGCCCGTCGATGACCATCGCGACCTCGCCGCTGGTGAACGCCGCCTTCATGCTGCTGTAGGAGTTCGGCTGGTCCAGCGCGGTGCGGGCGGCCTTCGCGTCGATGAGGTCCTTGGCGACCTGCACCCCGCGCACCGCCTCCGGCGCGTTCACCGTGATCAGCCGCGCCTCGGTGTCCACGAGGTCGCCGCCGAAGGCGTAGATGAACGGCAGCGAGTAATACTCGTCGTTGTTGATGAACAGTGCTCGGTCGCCGCCGAGCTTCGGCGCGATGGCATTCAGCTCGTCCCAGCTCTTCGGCGGGGTCACGCCGGCCTCCGCGAGCTGCTTCTTGTTGTAGAACAGCGCAAGCGCGTCGGTGACCTGCGGGACGCCGTAGGTCTTGCCCTGGTACTTGGTGGATTCCAGCGGTGCGGCGAGGAAGTCGCCGGTGTCGGTGGCCAGCGGGGTGCCGGAGAGGTCCTGGATCAGCCCGGCCTGCGCGAGCTGCGCGACCCAGCCGACGTCGGCGCGCAGCACGTCGGGGCCCTGCCCGCCCTGCGCCGCGGTCTTGTAGTTGTTCAGCGCCTGGTCGAAGGCGACCGCCTCGACGCGCACCTGGTAGCCGCCGGTGCGGCCGCACTCGGTGGCGACCTCGCCGAACACCGCGCTCTCCGCGGATCCGCTGGTGTCCCAGAAGACGACCTCGCCGGCGTTCCCGGCGTCGCTCCCGCAGCCGGCGGTGAGCGCGCCGACCAGGCCCAGGGCGGCGGCGACCGTGGCCCTTGATCTCATGTCCGGACCTCCTGTTTGCAAAAATTTGCGAACGACTGGCGTTAAATTCCATACCCGAAATGTGACGCAAGTCAAGGTGTTCAGGTATAAATGGGTCGCGGGACAGCGAGGTTCGTTGCGCAGTGATTGCAAAATATTTCGGCCGTGTGCAGGATTGTGTCGGCAGACGGTCCCGGTGCGGAGGAGCGGAGCAGTGGCGGGTCTGGCCGATATCGCCCAGGCGGCAGGGGTGAGCGTGTCCACGGTGAGCCGGGTGCTCAACCGCAAGGCCGGCATCAAGGAGGAGACCCGGCAGCGCGTGCTCGAAGTGCTCAGCCAGATGCCGCACACCGCGCGCGGCGTCGGCGCCCTGCGCCGCACCGGCGTCGTCGGCCTGCTGGTGCCGGAACTGTCCAACCCGGTCTTCCCGGCGTTCGCCGAAGCCCTGGAAAGCCGCGCCGCACTGGCCGGTTACGCGACGCTGCTGTGCAACACGCGCGCCGCGATGACCGAGCGGGAGTACGTCCGGATGCTGGTGGCGCGGGGCGTCGAGGGCATGATCTTCGTGTCGCCGGAGATCGCCAACCCGGACAACGACGAGCGCAAGAGCCGCAACTACTACGAGGAACTCGGCGCCGAAGGCGTTCGGATGGTGTTCGTCAACGGCGGCGCGCCGAGCCTGGACGTCCCGGACATCACCGTCGACGAGCACCTCGCGGGCTACGCCGCCGCGACGCACCTGCTCGAACTCGGCCACCGGCGGATCGGTTTCGTCAGCGGCCCGGCCCGCGCGCTCCCGTCCCGGCTGAAGCGGGCCGGCTGGTCCGCGGCGCTGGAGGAGGCCGGTGTCGAACCGGTCGCGGAGCTCGTCGCGAACGCGCCGTTCGGCGCGGAGGGCGGCGCCGAGGCGATGGGGCGGCTGCTCGACGGCCCGCGGCCGACCGCGGTGCTCTGCTCGTCGGACGTCATGGCGCTCGGCGCGATGCGCGAAGCCAAGCGCCGCGGGCTGAGCACCCCCGAGGACCTCTCGGTGGTCGGCTTCGACGACATCCCGCTGGCCGCGTACTGCCAGCCCGCGCTCACCACGCTGGCGCAGCCCATCCACGACATGGCCGCCGCGGCGGTCGACGAGCTCGCGCGCCAGCTCGACCCGGACGAGCCGGGGCGCGGCTCGGCGGGCTTCAGCCGAATGTTCCGCCCGAACCTCATCGTCCGGGAATCCACCCGGCGGATCTGACCTCGACGAGGTGGCGTTTTCGCGCGAAACCGTCACCTGGCGTGCGTGGGAACGCCGTTTTCGCGCGAAAACGGCGCCTCGCGACCTGCCCGATCTCGCCCACCGAGCGGCCCGACCGCTGCGAAGGCACGACCTGAAGCAAGTCCGAAGACGGGAGCAGGGATGTCTCAGAACTGGTGGCGGGATGCCGTCGTCTACCAGGTTTACGTGCGCAGCTTCGCCGACAGCGACGGCGACGGCATCGGTGACCTGGCCGGGGTGCGCGACCGGTTACCGCACCTGGTGCGGCTCGGCGTCGACGCCGTCTGGCTGACCCCGTTCTACCCGTCCCCGATGGCGGACGGCGGCTACGACGTGGCCGACTACTGCGACGTGGACCCGATGTTCGGCACGATGGCCGACTTCGACGAGCTGCTCGCGCAGGCGCATTCGCTCGGGCTGCGGGTCCTGGTCGACGTGGTGCCCAACCACACCTCCGACCGGCACCCGTGGTTCGCCGAGGCGCTGGCGGCCGCTCCCGGCGCCGCGGCCCGGGACCGCTACGTCATCCGGGACGGGCGGGGCGCGGCCGGTGAACTCCCGCCCAACGACTGGGAATCCATCTTCGGCGGTCCGGCGTGGACCAGGCTCGCCGACGGCCAGTGGTACCTGCACCTGTTCGCGCCGGAGCAGCCCGACCTGAACTGGCGCAACCAGCAGGTGCGCGAGGATTTCCGGAAAGTGCTGGCGTTCTGGCTGGACCGCGGCGTCGACGGCTTCCGGATCGACGTCGCGCACGGCATGATCAAGCACCCGGACCTGCCGGACACCGGGCTGGACAAGCAGATCTCCCTGCTGGGGCGCGGCGAGCTGCCGTACTTCGACCAGGACGAGGTGCACGAGATCTACCGCGACTGGCGGCAGCTGCTCGACTCCTACGAGGGCGCGCGCATCGGGGTGGCCGAAGCGTGGGCGTCGACCAGCGAGCGACTGGCGCGCTACGTCCGGCCCGACGAACTGCACCAGGCGTTCAACTTCGCGCTGCTGGAAGCGCCGTGGTCGGCGGCCGGTTTCCGGACCGTGGTCGAGGAATCGCTGGCCACCACGGCCCGGGTGGGCGCCACCACGACGTGGGTGCTCGGCAACCACGACGTGCCGCGACCGGTGACCCGCTACGGCGGCGGCGAGCTGGGAATCCGGCGGGCCCGCGCCGCCGCCCTGTTCAGCTTCGCCCTGCCCGGCTCGGTGTACGTCCACCAGGGCGAGGAACTCGGGCTGCCCGAGGTGCTCGACCTGCCCGACGAGGCGCGGCAGGACCCGATCTGGGAGCGCTCCGGCCGCACCGAGCGGGGCCGCGACGGCTGCCGGGTGCCGATCCCCTGGTCCGGCGAGCGGCCGCCGTTCGGCTTCAGCTCGGCGGACGGTTGGCTCCCGGCGCCGGGGGAGTGGGCGGAGTCGACTGTGGCCGCGCAGGACGCCCGCGACGGCTCGGTGCTGCGGAACTACCGCGACGCTTTGGCCCTGCGACGCGGGAATCCGGCGCTCGGCGACGGCGCCTTGCAGTGGCTGGACGCACCGGGAGAGGTACTGGCCTTCCACCGGGAACCGGGCTTCGCGTGCGCGGTGAACTTCGGCGACTCGCCCGTCGAGCTGGACCTGCCGGGAGACCTGCTGCTGCGCAGCGACGGCGCGGCCGACTGGAGCGGGACGCTGCCCGCCGCCACCGCGATCTGGCTGTCGACGGGAAAGATTAACCGCGAATCCTCCTAATAGGTCTGTTCTTGACCGACCCGCCGTGGTCGCATGAATCCCCCTGGTACAGGAGGTGGTTCATGTTTCGACGATTAGGCACGGGCCTGGCGGCGGTGGTGCTCGCCGCGCTCGGCGTGGTCGGGTTCGGGCAGGCGCCCGCGTCCGCCGCACCGAACTTCCAGGTCCCATTCCAGTGCGGGCAGACCCTGACGGCCGCGACCTTCAGCGGTCACAACCCGCAGTACTCGGTGGACTTCCAGAAGTCCGGCATCACCGGGATGCCGGTGCTGGCCTCGGCGGCCGGCACCGTGACCCGGGTGGCCAACGAGGGCAACGTCAGCTACGGCCGCTGGGTCGAGATCGACCACGGCAGCGGCTGGCGGACCCGCTACGCCCACCTGTCCACTCAGAGCGTGTCGGAGGGGCAGAAGGTGAGCCTCGGCACGAAGATCGGCACGGCGGGCGCGACCGGCGGCGTCACCGGCCCCCACCTGCACTACGAACAGCGGCTCAACGGCGCCGTGGTCAAGGCGACGCTCAACGGCGTCGCGGTGCCCTACTACGGCCACACGTCGTTCACCAGCAAGAACAACTGCAACGGCAACCCGTACTCGCCGACCGAGGTGTGCGGGGCCGGCTACAGCGTGATCGACGAGGCGGGCCTGTCCGGCGCGGGCACGGTCTACCTGCTCTACAACGCCTCGAACAAGAACAACTGCGTCGTGACGCTGAAGGCGACCTCGCTCGGCACCGCCTCGCCGACGGCGGCGTTCCTCGAGGTGCAGGGGAAGACCCGGGCGACCGACTCCGGCAACTTCACGTACTACGCGGGCCCGGTCCGCCAAGAGGCGGGCACGACCTGCGTCAAGTGGGGCGGCTCGGTGGGTGACAAGTCCTACGCCAGCCCCTTCGAGCACTGCGGCTGACCAGCAGTGCACGACCCGTGCGCGTTTTGTGCTGCTATGGCGACACAAAACACGCACGGGCACAGCCAGGCGGAACGTTCATCCGCACCGGCCCGACAACCGAAACGGCCCGCCCACCACGAGGTGAGCGGGCCGTGTCGCCGAATCGTCAGAGGCGGACCGGGTAGTGGGGCTCCGGGACCTCGGGGGACAGGCGGCCCTCGATGAAGATCCCGTGCCACAGCATGAACACCAGCAGCGCCCACAGGCGGCGGCTGTGGTCCAGCACCCCGGAGCGGTGCTCCTCCAGCAGCTGCAGCACCGCCGTGCGGTCGAGAAGGTGGTCGGTCTGCGACTGCTGGACGATGTTGCGCGCCCAGTCGTGCATCTCGTCGCGCAGCCAGTGCTTGATCGGCACCGGGAACCCGAGCTTGCGCCGGTTGATCACGTGCGCGGGCACCACCTGGTACATCGCCTGGCGCAGCGCGTACTTCGTGGTCTCCCGGGTGATCTTCTGCTCCAGCGGGATGGTGCTGGCGACCCGGAACACCTCCGGGTCCAGGAACGGCACCCGCAGCTCCAGCGAGTTGGCCATCGTCATCTTGTCGGCCTTGACCAGGATGTCGCCGCGCAGCCAGGTGAACAGGTCCACGTGCTGCATCCGCGTCACCGGGTCCCAGCTCGCCGACTGCCGGTAAGGGCCGGCCGTGACGTCCTTGTGGGACACGCCCGGGTCGAAGCTGCGCATCACGTTGCGGAGCTGGTCGTCGCGGAAGATGCGCGCGTTGCCGTAGTAGCGCTCCTCCAGGCTCAGCGCCCCGCGGCGCAGCAGGTCCTTGCCGCGCACGCCCTCCGGGATGGCGGTGGAGACCTTGCCCATCGCCTTGCGCAGCGCGCCCGGCACCTTCTCGAACGGTGCCAGCGACAGCGGCTCGCGGTAGATCGTGTAGCCGCCGAACAGCTCGTCGGCGCCCTCGCCGGAGAGCACCACCTTGACGTGCTGGCGCGCCTCCCGGGCGATGAACCACAGCGGCACCAGCGCCGGGTCGGCCACCGGGTCGTCGAGGTACCAGATGATCAGCGGCAGCGTCTCCATCATCTCCTCGGCGGAGACGGTGCGGACCACGTGCTTGACGCCGATCGCCGCAGCCGACTCGGCGGCCACGTCCACCTCCGAGTAGCCCTGCCGCTCGAAGCCGGTGGTGAAGGTGATCAGGTTCGGGTTGTGCTCCTTGGCCAGCGCCGCGATGGCCGTCGAGTCGATGCCGCCGGAGAGGAACGAGCCGACGGTGACGTCCGCGCGCATGTGCTTGGCGACGGAGTCGCGCATCACGTTGACGATCTCGTCGTGCAGGCGCCGCGCGTCGGCGTCGGTGTTGACCGGCCGGGAGTGGAAGTTCGGCTGGAAGTACCGCTCGGTGACCAGCTGCCCGCCCGGGGACACGGTGAACGAGGTGCCCGACTCGATGCGGCGGATCTGCCGGTGCAGCGTCTCCGGCTCCGGCACGTACTGCAGCACCAGGTAGTGCTGTAGCGCCTTGTGGTCCAGCTCCTCGGCGATCCGCAGCGTGCTGGCCAGGCTCAGCAGGCTCTTCTTCTCGCTGGCGAACGCCACGCCGCCCGGCCCGGCCGCGTAGAACAGCGGCTTGATGCCGAACGGGTCGCGCGCCCCGAAGACCACCTTGCGCTCGTTGTCCCAGATGAGGAACGCGAACATGCCGCGCAGCCGGCCGACCACCGACGTACCGAGGTAGTGGTACGCGGCGACGATCACCTCGGTGTCGCCGTCGGTGCTGAACCGGGCCCCGAACCGCTCGATCAGCTCGGCGCGCAGCTCCAGGTAGTTGTAGATCTCACCGTTGAAGTTGATGGTGTAGCGCTGCGGGGTCTCCGGCGGGCCCCAGGTCAGCGGCTGGTGCGAATGCTCCAGGTCGATGATCGACAGCCGGTTGAAGCCGAAGACCACCTCGCCGCCGTGCCAAGTGTCGCTTTCGTCCGGGCCCCGGTGTCGTTGACACGGCAGCGCATTGGCCACCGCGTTAACGGCGAAGCCGGCGTTCTCTTCGGTGGGACAAATGAGTCCAAGCAGGCCGCACACGCGTCTGGTGCACCTCTTCGAATCGGCGGTGTCGTCTTCAGCCCCCCACAGCTGGCCCCAGTATGCCGTCTGTCCGGCCGCGCGCTGCACGCGCGGGGGCCCGCCGAGGTCGCGCCCGGACGTCCGGCAGCGATCTACGCCCCCGGAGCAGTATCGCGGCTACACCTGGGCTAGGCTCTGCGCAGGATTCCGGCGGCAGATCCCCGGTGTCGTCTCAGGACGAGGCCGGGATCACCAGGTCGCAGTGGAGAGCTTTGCACGAGGAGGCGTCGCGCAGTGGGCCTGAAGGAGGGGACCCGAGTGCCACGGCTGGTCAAGGTCGCTGGTTTGATCGGCCTGGTTGGTGTCGCGGCCACGGGCTGCACGACCGACGAGGTCCTGCGGTTCGGCTGGCCAGAGGGTGTCACCCCGCAGGCCGAGGCGATGCGGAACCTGTGGACCTGGTCGGTCATCGCGGCACTCGCGGTCGGTGTGTTGGTGTGGGCGCTGATCTTCTGGACAGTCGCCTTCCACCGCAAGAAGAAGAACGACGAAGAGCTCCCGCGGCAGTTCCAGTACAACCTGCCGCTCGAGCTGATCTACACGGCGATCCCGTTCGTGCTGGTCGTTGTGCTGTTCTACTTCACGGCGGTCACCCAGAACACGGTGCTGGCCAAGCCGGCCAACCCGGACCAGCGGGTGAACGTGGTCGCGTTCCAGTGGAACTGGGAGTTCAACTACCCGGAGTACAAGACCCCGGACGGGCAGCCGGTGCGCACCATCGGCAGCAGCAGCGAGATCCCGCTGCTGGTGGTCCCGGTCAACGGGCGCGTCGAGTACAGCATCTCCGCGACCGACGTGATCCACTCGTTCTTCGTTCCGGAGTGGCACTTCAAGCGGGACACCTTCCCGTACCCGAACAAGAACAACCAGGACAACGTCTTCCAGAACACCATCAAGCGCGAAGGTTCCTTCGTCGGTCGGTGCGCGGAGCTGTGCGGCACCTACCACTCGATGATGAACTTCGAGGTGCGGGCGCTGTCGCAGGACAAGTTCGACCGGTACATGCAGCTGCGGACGCAGGTCAACCCGCAGACCGGCCAGCCGTACACCGCCGCCGAGGCGCTCAGCTCCATGAACTGCGGCGAGCTGTGCACCCCGCACGCGGTGACCGGTGTTCCGTTCAACACCGAGCGCACCGGCGGCGTGCCGTCCGGTCAGGTCGGGGCCAAGTAGGAGTGCCCTCGGCAGGGCGTACGGCGTGAGAGCGAGGACTCCATGAAGGTCGAATCCAAGATCTTCAACTACATCACCATCTTCTTCTTCCTGTCCGCGATCGTGTACGGGGTCTGGGCCAAGGAGCCGGTCGGCACCGTGGCGCTGATCCTGGTCGGTGGCCTGTCCCTGATCATCGGCAGCTACTTCTCGTTCGTGGCTCGCCGCATCGAGGACCGGCCGGAGGACAACCCCGACGCCGAGATCAGCGACGGCGCCGGCGAGCTGGGCTTCTTCAGCCCGGGCAGCTACTGGCCGGTGGGCCTGGCGGCGTCCGCCGCCTTCGCCGGTCTCGCCCTGGCGTTCTTCCACGTGTGGATGATCGTCATCGCCGTCGGCATCGTGCTGATCATGGTTGCGGGCCTGGTGTTCGAGTACCACACCGGTCAGAGCGACCACTGACGAACGCACCGATCGCAGGCCCCCGAGTCCACCGGACCCGGGGGCCTGCGCCGGTTTAGCGGCGATTTCGCCAATCGGTTGGCGCGGCGGTGCGAGCCGAGTCCCGCACCGCATGCGGCTGGCGCCGCATTCCGGAGCAACCCGATAGGATCTTTTCCAGCGTCCTTCGAGGCCGCGAAACCCGCAGCAGGAGGTTTTTGCCGTGATCACCGCGATCGTGCTGATCCAGACCGCCGCCGACCGCCTGACCGAGGCGGCCCAGGAGATCGCCGACCTGGACGGCGTGGACGAGGTCTACTCCTGCGCGGGCGACGTCGACCTGATCGCGATGCTGCGGGTGCCCCGCCACGAGGACCTGGCCGAGATCGTGCCGGGCCGGATCAACAAGGTCGAGGGCGTCCTGGGCACCGACACGCACATCGCGTTCCGCTCCTACTCCCGCAAGGACACCGAGGCCGCGTTCTCCATCGGCCTCGAAGACCAGTGATCGACTGACGACGAAGGGCACCTGCTACCGGTTGAACTGGTCCCCGGGAGTTGGACTCGTTAAGTAAGAGTCTAGGCAGCGAGGGTCTGGGCCCGGTATTGCACCGGGCTCAGGCCCTTGCAGTGTGTGTGGCCCCGGTCGGTGTTGAACCACGTGATGTAGTCATCCAGCGCGGTGGTGAACGCCTCAACGCTGAGATAGCGGGTGTGGTGGAACACTTCTTCCTTGAGGTGGCCGAAGAAGCTCTCGATGACGGCGTTGTCGTGGCAGTTGCCTGTGCGGGACATCGACTGGGTCGCGCCCACTCCGGCCAGCAGGTGCCGCCAGGAACGATGCTGATACTGAAATCCCTGGTCGGAGTGCACCAACGGTGCCTGGCCCTGCTCCAGAGTCGCCAGCGCGTCGCGCAGGGACGAGTTGGTCAGCTCCAGGTTGGGTGAGGTACTCGTCG
>NZ_FNOK01000095.1 GCF_900106995.1 Saccharopolyspora shandongensis | reverse complement strand
CTGGTGTGGCGAGAAACTAGGAGCTGCAACGTTGCAGCGACGTTGCAACCGGGAGGGCTGGAAGCCGGCGGCACTTGCCTGTAACCGGCGTCACCCCGCACCATGAGCAGTCCAGCGGCGAAACCCTTGCGATTCCGACACGTCCCAGCAGGTGGATGAACACTAGCCACGGCACATCGGTCGATCCGCTCGAGCGCGCCCGGCTGCTCGAGCGGGTGCACGCTGCCGTCCTGGCCGGTGACCGGCTCTCGCACGAGCCGCGACCGGTCATCTTCGAGTCCTGGAGGCGTTCGCTGGCAGCCCGGATCGATCCCGATCTCAGGGAGCCGCCGCTGGCGTTCGACTCCGGCAGGCTCGACGACGTCCGCCGGGAGCACCCGTTGGCGCGCTGGGTGCCGATGCTGCGCCAGACGTTGCTGGACGCGGCCGACGGCACCAGCCACGTCATGATCATCACCGATGCCGACGGCAACATCTTCTGGCGGGAAGGCGATCCCCAGGTCTGCCGGGACGCCGACCGGGTTCTGCTCGCCGAGGGCACCAGGTGGGCCGAGAGCGCGATCGGGACCAACGCGATGGGCACCACGCTGGCCACCGGTGTTCCCGTCCAGATCCACTCCGCCGAGCACCTCGTGCGGGCCTACCACTCCTGGACCTGCGCCGCCTGTCCGGTCCGCGATCCCGATACGGGTGCGCTGCTCGGCGCGGTCGATCTCAGCGGGCCGCTGCACACGATGCACCCGGCGCTGCTCGCGCTCGTGGTGGCCGGGGCGCGGCTGGTCGAAGGCGAGCTCCGCTGGCGCCTGGCCGCCTCCGACGACCTGCTCCGGGAGCGCAACGCCCACCACCTCACCGAGTCCGGTCGGGATGCGGCGCTGCTGAGCCCCAGCGGACGGATCGTCGCGAGCGCACCCTCGACGCGGTTCGTGCCGGGGCAGCGGATCGGCCTCGACGACAGCGGAACGGTCCGGCTGGACGACGGTGAGGACGCCGAGGTCGAACCGCTCGACGGCGGCTACCTGCTGCGCGTCGGGCAGCGCCGGTCCCATCGCAGGCCGCAGTTGTCGTTGAGGTTGCTCGGCGACGAGGTTCCAATGGCCACGGTGGACGGTGTCGGGTGGGAGCTGAGCCTGCGGCACGCCGAAATCCTCGCGCTGCTGGCGATGAACCCCGGCGGGCTGACCGCAGAACGGCTCGCGCTGCTGCTGCACGGGGAGCAGGGCAACCCCACCACGGTCCGGGTGGAGATCCACCGCATCCGCAACGCCCTGGGCCAGCACGTGGTCAAGACCAGGCCGTACCGCATCGCGGCGGATGTGGACAGCGACCTGCACGCCGTCCGCGAGGCGCTGCGCCAGGGCGATGCCGACGCCGCCGTGGACCGAGCCGGACTGCTGCTGCCGCACTCGGAGTCCGTCGCGATCCGCGCCGAGCGCGACGAGCTCGTGGCAGCGTTGCGCGGCTGGGCACTGGGCAGCGGGGACCCTGAACTGCTCTGGCGCTTCGCCAACAGCGATGCGGGGCGCGATGATCTGGAAGTGCTGGAAAGAGCACGGGACCTGATGGCGCCGGACGCTCCGCAGCGCAACGTGCTCGAAACCCGGCTGCGCCTGCTACTGGAAGAAACTGCGTAGCGCACCTGTCCGATCGGACAGGTCAGGGGTGCTCATCCGGACGGTTTCGAGGTACAGTCCCGGCTGTAGGTTCACCTGTGGTTTACGCCACAGTAGTGCTTCTGGTCTGCTTGCAGCCGGTCTCGCCGCGGGCCGCGCACCGGCCGGACTCGTTCGCGGGCGAGGCTCATCGGCGAGTCGGGAGGACCACGAGAATGCCGGAGCTGGAAATCGCGTTAGAAGATGCGGGAGTGCCGCGCCAACCCAGCCGTGACGATGTCGGCGAGCAGCGCCCGGCCTTGGCGAAGTTCCACGCGCCGGAAATTGTGTTCGGCCCCGATTCGCTGGCCGAGCTCGGCCACTCGGCTCGACGGCTCGGAGCGCGCCGCCCCTTCCTGGTCACCGATCCGGGCATCGTGGCGGCGGGATGGGTGCGCGAGGCAGTGGCGCACCTGCGCGAGGTGGGTCTGGAACCGGTCGTCTGGCACGAGCTGACGCCGAACCCGAAGGACCACGAGGTGCAGGCGGCCTACTGCGAATACGCCCAGGCCGGCGCGGACGTGATCATCGCCGTCGGCGGCGGCTCATGCATCGACGCGGCCAAGGGCGTGGCGATCGTGTCCGCCAACGGCGGGCACATCCTGAACTACGAGGGCGTCGACCGGGTCGTGAACCCCATCCCGCCGCTGGTCATGGTGCCGTCGACCTCGGGGACCGGGGCGGACGTGTCCCAGTTCTGCGTGGTCACCGACACCACCAACGAGACGAAGGTGACCATTATCAGCAGGACGCTGGTCCCCGAGATCTCGATCATCGATCCTCGGCTGCTGACGACCATGCCGGACTGGCTGAACGCGGCGACCGGTCTCGACGCGCTCACCCACGCCATGGAGTCCTATGTCTCGCTCGCGCACAACGTGCTGACCGATCAGCATTCGCTGCACGCCGTGCACCTGGTGACCAGAAACCTGCTGCGGACCCTGCTGGACCCGGCCGCCCAGGAGCCGCGCAACGCGATGGCGCAGGGGTCGTTGGCGGCGGGGATGGCGTTCACCAACGCGATCCTCGGCGCCACCCACGCCATGAGCCACCAGGTCGGCGGACTGCTCGACGCGCCGCACGGCGTGATCAACGGGGTCCTGCTGCCGCACGTGATCCGGTTCAACGCGGAACTGAGCCCGGCTCGCTACGTGCCGCTGGCCGCCGCCGCGGGCATCGATACCGACCGCGTACCCGCGGCCGAGGTCGCCGAGGTGCTGGCCGATCGGGTCCGCGAGCTGGCCGACTCCGTCGGCGTCCCGCGCGGTTTGTCCTGCCTCGGGGTCGGCGAGCACAACGTCGCGCACCTGGCCAGGACGACGATGAAGGACGCGTGCCTGGCGACCAACCCGCGCCAGGTCACCCAGGCGGAGATCGAGTCGCTGTTCCGAAAGGCCATGTGAGGTCGAAGGTGTCCGGTGGTGGCCGCGTCCGCGCGGGGGAGACGACGCTCGGTGAGCTCACCGGGATGCGATCGAGCAAGCGGTCGTTCTACCCCGAGTACCGGCGCTCGAACGAGCGGCTGGCCGTGGCCGTGCAGGCGCTCGACGAGATCTCCCGCGCTGTGGTGCGCTCGGCGGAGGGGCCGAGGGCGCTGGTGGAGGCGGTCGTCGTGGCCGCCGTCGAGCACTTGCAAGCCGAGTGGGTGCTGCTGGCCGTCGCCGACGGGGCGTTGCGGGGGATACGTCCGGGTTTCCTGTTCGCCCGGAACGGCGAGCTGATCGACCAGGAGCACGATTTGCCCGCCGAGGTCCGCGAGCAGCTCGAGGTGATCCGCAAGCGCCCGTGGGAGCTCGAACCGGGCGAGGCCGGGCCGGGCTGGGTGCGCGCGCCGATGCTGCTCGGCGAGGAGCCGGTCGGCGGCGTCGTGGGTCGGCCGGGTGCGGGAGTGGAAGTCACCGGGACCGACCTCGCGGTCCTGCGGGTGCTGGCCAATCAGGCCGCGGTGGCGCTGTACAACTCCTACCTGTTCCACACTGCGGCCCAGTTGAAGGGGCGCGCCGAGCAGTTGAACGAGGAGGCTTCCCGGCAGGCGAAGGACCTCGTCGCGCGCGACGCCGAACTGCAGGAGGTGCAGCGTCGGCTGACCGAGGCGATGCAGCGGCAGGTCATCGACGAGGAACGGCACCGCATCGCGCGGGAGCTGCACGACAGCGTGACCCAGGCCGTGCTCAGCGCCGGCATGACCGTGGAAGTGTGCCGGTCGGAGCTGGCGGCGATGGGCGCCGAGGTGCGGCAGGTCGCCGAGCGGCTCATGGCGGCCAGGGACCTGACCCAGCAGGCGGTCTCCCAGCTGCGGTCGGCGATCTACGCGCTGCACCGGGGCGCCGACGAGGGCCCCGGTTCGCTGCCGGTGCTGCTGGAACGGCTGTCCAACGTGCACCTGCCGACATCAGTCGACGTAGCGGTCCGGATCGAGGGCAAGCCGGTGCCGCTGCCCAGCGAGGCCGAGCACTCGCTGCTGCGGCTGACCGGCGAGGCCCTGTTCAACACCGCGACCCACTCGGGCGCGGACCGCGCGTCGGTGCACCTGAAGTACGAGACAGACCGCGTCGTGCTGTCGATCGCCGACGACGGCACCGGGGATCCCGCGCAGCTGCGGCGAACTCTGCGGGCGGCGCGCACCAATGACCTCAACGGGCACCACCGGGGGCTGGCGAACATGGCCGCACGAGCCGAAGAACTCGGCGGTGAGCTCAACATCGGCAGGGCGAAGATGGGCGGGGTGCTCATCAGGTTGGAAGTGCCGATGCCGCCGTCAGAAGGGGACACCGATGTCTGAGGAAGCCGCGTGGCAGTCCGGGGGCGCGGTGAGCGCACCGCCGGGTTCGGTCCGGATCGTGATCGTCGACGACCACTCCATCGTCCGGCAGGGGCTGCGGTCGCTGCTCGAACGGGAACAGGACCTCGAAGTGGTCGGGGAGGCCTCCACCGCGGCGGAGGCGGTCGCGGTGGTCGGCCGGACGCGGCCCGAAGTGGTGCTGCTGGACCTCAAGCTGTCCTCGGGTGAGGACACCGAGGGCCTGGCCCTGTGCGAGCGGTTGACCGGGGAGCACGAGGGTCTCGGGGTCCTGGTGCTGACGACGTTCCTGGACGAGAAGCTCGTCGTCGACGCCGTGCACCGCGGTGCCCGTGGTTACGTGGTCAAGGACGTCGACACCACCGAGCTGGTCCGGGCGATCCGCGCGGTGGCCCGCAAGGAGAGCGCGTTCGACTCGCGCTCGGCCGCGGCGATGGTGCACTCGATGAACAACCGCTCCACCGCACCGGAACTGACCGAACGCGAGCTGGGTGTGCTCCGGCTGATGGCCACCGGGTCGAGCAACCGGCACGTCGGCGGCCAGCTCTACATCTCCGAGACGACGGTGAAGTTCCACGTGCGCAACATCATGCGCAAGCTGGATGCCTCCACCCGCGCGGAAGCCGTCTACGAAGCAAGTAAGCGCGGGCTCATCTGAGCGTGGCTCTTGACCTGTTGCCGTGTCGATCACGCTGTGGTGCCACGACCACCAGCAACGGCCCTTCCCCACAGTACTCAAGGACCGACACGCCCATCAGGCGGAGTCGATGATGAGCCAGCCGCCGTGGTGCTCGTCGACCTCGTAGGGCAGTCCGGTGCCGGTCCCCAGCCGGTGCAGCTCGGCGGTGTCGAAGGTGCGCAGGTGCCCGTAGGCGGCCGTCGGTTCGGCTTCGAATGGGACCGCGACGACGACCCGTCGCCGCGCCAACCGGATCGCCTCGGCGAGGACGGCCTCGCCGTGCTCGGGGTCGAGATGCTCCAGCAGGTGTATGACCGTCACCGTGTCGACGGCCTGGTCCGGCAGCGGCACTCGTGCGCCGTCGCAGACCAGCGCGCCCAGCGGTAGGCCCAGCTCGCGGGCGATGGTGCGCAGCAACGTGACGGTGCCGTTGGCGATGTCGGAGGCGACGACCGCGGTGCCGGGGCGCTCGGCCAGTAGCAGGGCCAGGAATCCGAAGCAGGAGCCCACGTCGAGGACCCGGCCCGGCGGTACCAGCTCCAGCACCCGCGAGTAGACCGGCACCATCGCCGAGATCGACGAGTGCGGCGCGCCGCCGGCGTCCCTGGGGAGCCGGATCCGGGCGAGGGTGTTGCGGTAGAAGGTGGACCAGGCGTCGACCGAATCATCCACAGTGGATCTGACGATGCCGGTGAAGACTCGTTCGAAGACCTCTGCCCCGGTCAGCCAGCCCGGCGCGAACAGCTCGTCGGCCAGCTTGCCCGCCACGTCGTTGTCCAGCTCGTGCGGCTCGAGGCGGTGGCTGACCAGCACCCGGTGGCCGTCGCGGTGCAGGCCGAAGTGCCGGGTGCGGGTGATCGGGATCCGGTCCGGCGGCGGGTCGTGCCGCTCGTGCACCACGACCACCGCCTCGTCGCGGTAGCAGCCGGGACTGCTGCGGGCCAGCGGATCGATCGTGGCGCTGCCGGAGAACTGCCCCGCGTCACTCATCGCCCCACCGCCTCCGAAGACATCGCATCCGATGTGCGGGCCAGGCCGGCCAGATCGCGCACCACTTCGACGCGGTCGCAGTGCTCGGCGTAGCGCGGTAGATCGCACCGGCCCAGCCCCCACGAGTAGCGGGGTTCCGGGGTGAGCCAAATGGTTTCCCGCACCCGCCGCGCCATCTCCGCGAAGGCCGCCACGTCCGGATCGTTGCCGTTGCCCCGGCCGTCGCCGAGCACCAGCAAGGTCGTCCGCCGGGTCAGGGATGAGCCGTGCTCGTCGAGGAACTCCCGCAGCGCGCCGCCGTAGTCGGAGTTGGCGTCGACGTCGAGGACCCCGCCCGCCGGCAGCCCGTCGAAGACCAGCCCGAGCGCCTTCTCCAGCGGATGTTGCTCGAACAGGTCGGTGATCTCGACTATGTCTGCGACGAAGGCGAACGTGCGCACCCGGCTGAACAGCGATTGGAGGCCGTGCACGAGGTGCAGCGTGAAGCGGGCGGTGCTGCGCACCGACAGCGACACGTCGGCCAGCACCACCAGTCGCGGCTTGTCCTCGGCGCGCTTGGTGGTGACCGGCCGGAACGGAACGGCGTCGTAGCGCATGTTCCGGCGCATCGTCCGTCCGGAGTGGACCCTGCCGTGCGGGCTGGTTACCTGCTTGCTGGTGCGCGCCCCGCGCAGACTCCGGGCCAGCCTGCGCAGCGAGTCCTCCAGCTCCTGGCGCTCCCGCTCGTCGATCCGGTCGGTGACGCCTGCGGGCGAGACCGACTCGACCGACCGGTGTTCCAGCTCGGTGAGCTTGCGCAGGTGTTCCTTCAGGAGCGCGGGCAGGTCGTCGAGCACCGCGTCGGTCGCCTCAGCCCCTGACACCCGCACCCCGTGCAGGCGCAGCAGGCGGACGAAGCGGTGCAAGCTCGTTTCCATACCGTCCCCTTGTGCCTCGTCAAGTAATGTTGATCTCGATATCGGCTCGTCGGATCTTTGCGTTGATCGCGGAGCCCCGGTTGGGGCGAGAGCGCCGGGCAGTCATCGAGTGGTGGGGTCGTGTGTTATGCGTTTCGGGGGTTCTTTTTGCGGGCGTACATGTCAAGTGCATTGCGAGAATTTCATCGCGACGGTAACCCAGCAGGTCGCACAATGTGTCGTTCACCGATGTCCAATGCCCCTGCAGATCCAGCAGGGCCATCCCGATCGGCGCCGTTGCGAAACACTGGTCCCACAGGATTTCGCAGCTACGGCGGGTGGTGACGTCCTCTGCCTGCAACAGGACGGAGCACGGGCGGCCGACGGCATCGTTGATGACCGAACCTGATAGCCGCACCCAGATCGTCTGGCCGTCGGGCTTGTGGTACCACGTTTCCGCCACAGCGTGTCCTCGCGCGAGGGTGTCCCAGACAACGGCGTTCTGCAGGACCGCGTGGCCTGGACACAAGGTGTCGTGCGGGCGCGGGTGCAGTAGGTCTGCGGCTCCGTGGCCCAGTAGATTGCAGAGCGCCGGGTTCACGTACTGGGGGCAGCCCTGCACATCCAGCACCGCGGTGGGCACGGGCGCCTGATCGAAAACCGCATGCCGCTCCACACCTCCCGCCCTGTCCGGCGTCGTCGGAACAGGTGCGCCTGCGCGGGCTGCCGGTGAATCGGGCAAGGTGGGGCCGTGCGCTGCGCATTGAGCCTGCGCGGTGTCATCCCAACGGCTCTGTTCAAGCGCAAAATTCATCAAGTCTCCGGCAAGCCTGACGTGATAGTCGAACTCACGTGGCGAATGCATGGTCGGAAACTCCGTCGGGATATGAGGCGTATGACGAGGTCGGAGAATTCACAACGCTGTCCCAGGAATACCGCACCACTTCCTCCTCGCATTGGCACGATCGCCACACATGATTACGGGTTTCTCGTAACGGCTCGAAGGCTTCTCTCCGGAATCTCGATTACCCACGCGGGGACGCTGCTGCACACCGAAACCGGAAACACCGCCACTTGACTTCGCCCCATAGGCTGCTCAGAAGGGAAGCTTGCGCGCGTCGGACGAACGGTTCGCACCGGAGCGCTGCAACGGGCCGCTGGTCCTCGCGCCGTAGTAGCCGTCGTCGTGCCTGCCCGGCTGGTCCATGGCGGCCCGGACCCGCTTGCCTTCGTCGTACTGGTCCACCTCCGCGCCGTCGTGCCCGTGCCCGTGGCCATGACCGTGGCCGTGCAGGTGCTCGGGCACATCGCGATTGGGGTCCCGCAGCTGGGGAATCAGTTCCCGCGCGCGGTCGAGATCCCGCTCGTACTTGAGGACGACGTTCGCCGTGTCCGCCAGCAGGGCGGGCCCCAGTTCGTCGACGCCGAGCACGGCCAGCGTGCGCGCCCAGTCGATCGTCTCCGAGATGCTGGGGGCCTTCCGCAGCGGCAGTCCGCGGATGTCGCGCACGATCTCGGCGAGTTGGGCGGCCAGGGCGTCGGGCAGCCCGGTGTTCTTGGAGCGGATGATCTCCAGCTCCCGCTGGACGTCCGGGTAGTCCAGGAAGAGGTGCAGGCACCTGCGTTTGAGTGCCGCCGACAGATCGCGGGTGTTGTTGGACGTCAGCACGACATACGGGGGCGTCGCGGCGCGGTAGGTGCCGATCTCGGGCACCGAGACCTGGTACTCGCCGAGGCACTCCAGCAGAACGGCTTCGAGCGCCTCGTCGGCCCGGTCGACCTCGTCGATGAGCAGCACGGCGGGCTGCTCGCCGCGCACCGCGTCCAGCAGCGGCCGACTGGCCAGGAACCGCTCGGAGAAGAAGGCGCTGTCCTGGTCGCCGATCGCGTCGACCGCGGTGTGCAGGTCGGGAGCCTCGGCGACGAGCTCACCGATCTTGTCCCGCAGCATCTGGGTGTAGAGCAGCTGCTTTCCGTAGTCCCATTCGTAGAGGGCCTTGGTCTCGTCCTGCCCCTCGTAGCACTGGAGCCGGAGCAGCCGCCTGCCGGTCGCGGTCGCCAGCGCCTTGGCCAGTTCGGTCTTGCCGACGCCGGCGGGTCCTTCGAGCAGCAGTGGTTTCTCCAGCCGGGTGCTGAGGAAAACGGTGGTCGCCAGGCGCTGGTCGCCGAGGTAGCCGCACTCGGCGAACCGGTCCAGGACCTCCTGCACCGACTCGAACGGGGCTTCGGTGGTGTCGTGCACGGTTCCTCCGATTCTGGGTGGGGCGGCGGGCCCGCCCGCCACCCCACGCCGGGTCAGCTGAGCAGGTCGTCCAGGTCGCCGGTCATGCAGTGCTCGACGACCGGGCGGACCGTGTCGAACGTGCATTCCTTGGCGTTGCCCGGAGTGCAGGCGTCACCGAGCACGTGCCGGGTGATGGCGTCGACGTCTTCGGTGTCGCCCTTGATCTCCTTGCGTCGCTCGTAGTACTTCGTCGGCCCCTCGCCGAGCCGGTTCTTGGAGTAGGTGTCCTTCTTGACGTCGACGAAGCGCTCCGCGATGCCGACGTCGCGCAGCAGCCGGATCGCCGCAGCCAGCGCCGCGTCCGCGGCCTGCACATCGGTCATCCCATGGGTGTCGATGCCCATGGCCCTGGCGATGTCGGCGAAGCGTTTGTAGGCGACCGGCATGTTGAAGGCCCACACGCGCGGCAGCGCGATCGCGTTGTTGAGCCCGTGGTGGGTGTCGTAGAACGCGCTCACTGCGTGCGAGATCGAGTGGATGATCCCGAGACCACCGGAGTTGAACGCCTGCGCGGCGATGTACTGCGCGTACATCATGCCCTCGCGCCCGGCCAGGTCCTGGCCGTTCCACGTCGCCTCGCGCAGGTGCTGCGCGGTGAGCTTGATCGCGTGCAGCGCGTTGCCCAGCGATGGCTGGAAGTTCAGCCGCGAGACGTAGGGCTCCGAGGCGTGCGCGAGGACGTCGAAACCGCACTGCGCCGTGTAGTCGACGGGGCAGTCGTAGTACAGCACTGGATCGTCGATGGCGAGGCTCGTGACCGAGGCGTCGTCGAAGGCGACGTACTTGTGCGGGTTCTCCGGGTCGGTGGTGGTGTCGGTGATGACGTAGGCCCAGGATGTCTCCGAGCCGGTGCCCGCGGTCGTGGACACCGCGATGTGCGGCGGGTTGTTCGGGTTCTCCGACTTGTTGAAACCCTCGAAGTCGTTAACGTTGCGGCCGTCGTGGGCCACTCACACCCGGGCTCCTTTGCAGGCGTCGTGCGAGGAACCGCCGCCGATGGAGATGAAGCTGTCGCAGCGGTTCTCCTGGTACAGCGTCACCGAGTCCATGACGTTGTAGTCCTTGGGGTTGGACTCGACCTGGTCGTAGAGCACCGGCTCCAGGCCGTGGTACTTCAGCGACTCGACGATGTTGTGCACGATGTCGGTGCCGCGCAGGCCGGAGGTCATCACCAGCGGCTTGGTGAAGCCGAGCTTGATCGCCTCCGGGCCGATCATCTCGTGCGCCCCGGGGCCCATCAGGGCCCGCGGGAACGGGTGGAACTCCTTGAGCGGGAACGGCTTGAGCAGCTCCTCGACCTTCATGCGGCGTCTCCTCTCCAGCTGACTTCCGCTCGTGACGTGGGTCACGGCGCGGATTGGTGGGGACGCTAGGTCGTCGCGCCGGCCGGCGGGTAGGCGCAGGACTGCAAACCCCCGATGTGGACACCCAAGACCCGCCGTCCAAGCAGTGCGGCACCTGCCCGATCGGACAGGTGCGGGTCAGGACAGGCGTTCGACGAAGTCGGTGGCCGCGCGTACCACCTCCGTCGGATCGCCGGTGCTACCACCGCGTCGCATTGCTCGGTGAAGTCCTCACATCGCGCACGACGCCCGCTGGCCGTTAGCGCCGCGGTTCCAGGGTGGTCCAGCCAATCTGGTGTACCCGGGCCGCCGAGGCTCCGCCAGCTTCTCTCTCCGCCCGGCGCCCGCCTGGTGCACCGAGCACAGCACCACCGTCCCGGAGTCCAGTCCGCACCTGTCCGACCGGACGGGCCGGGAAGGACCGTCAGCACGGCGAACCCGCTGGGAACCGGGGCTAGCTTCGGTTCGACCACGGCGAGACCGCCTGGCAGAGAGGGGAAGTCGCCATGTCCGACCAGACCGCCGAGCTGCCCGAGCACGACCTCGACTCCGATGAGGTCGAGGAACTCCTCGTCGAAGAGGTGTCGATCGACGGGATGTGCGGTGTCTACTGAACGCTGCGTCTCCGGGGGCCGATCACTGCCCCCGGAGGCGTGGGACCACCCCGCCTTCGAACCGGATGGCCCCTACGCGCTGAGCCCGAACGTGGCGCTACGCCCGGAGCCCTTCGGCGCGCTGGCCTACCACTTCGGCAACCGCCGGTTGTCGTTCCTCAAGACGCCGCTGCTGGTGACCGTGGTCCAAGGCCTGCACAAGCACCGGTCCGCGCGGGCGGCGCTGTCTGCCCACGGCGTCGCCCGGCACGAGGAGCGCGGATACCTCAGCGCGCTCGCGTCGCTGGCCCGCGCGGACATGATCGTCCGCGCCTGACCCGGGAGTTGCCCATGCCCACTGCCGCAGTCCCACCATTGGTCGAACAGTTCAAACACGGACTCGACTCGCCGATCTGCCTGACCTGGGAGTGGACCTACGCCTGCAACCTGTCCTGCGCGCACTGCTTGTCGTCATCGGGGCGCCGCGACCCCGACGAGCTGAGCACCGACGAGATCAAGCGCGTCATCGACGAGTTGGAGCGGATGCAGGTCTTCTACGTCAACGTCGGCGGCGGCGAACCGACCGTGCGCCCGGACTTCTGGGAACTGGTCGACTACGCCGTTGCCCACCACGTCGGGATCAAGTTCTCCACCAACGGTTTCCGGATCACCCCTGAGCGCGCGAGGCAGCTCGCCGCGACCGACTACGTCGACGTGCAGATCTCGCTGGACGGCGCCACCGCCGAGGTCAACGACGCGGTGCGCGGGCCAGGGTCCTACGACACCGCGATGCGGGCGATGCAGAACCTCGCCGCAGCCGGAATGCGCGGCTTCAAGATCTCCGTGGTGATGACGCGGCAGAACGTCGACCAGCTCGACGAGTTCGAGCGGATCGCCGACTTCTTCGACGCGCAGCTGCGGATCACCAGGCTGCGGCCGTCCGGGCGCGGGGCCGACGTGTGGGACGAACTGCACCCGACCGCCGAGCAGCAGATGCAGATCTACCGGTGGCTGCTCGACCACGGCGAGCGGGTGCTGACCGGGGACTCGTTCTTCCACCTCAACGCGCTGGGTTCGGATCCCCTGCCGGGTCTGAACCTGTGCGGAGCGGGCCGGGTGGTCTGCCTGATCGACCCGGTCGGCGACGTCTACGCCTGCCCGTTCGCCATCCACGACGCTTTCCTCGCCGGAAACATCCGCGAGGCCGGGTTCGGTGCGGTGTGGCGCGATTCGGCGTTGTTCCAGGATTTGCGCCGGCCGCAAACGGGCGGCGCGTGCACGTCATGTGCCGCGTACGACGCCTGCCAGGGCGGGTGCATGGCGGCGAAGTTCTTCACCGGGTTGCCGCTGGACGGCCCGGATCCGGAGTGCGTCAAGGGGCACGGCGAGGCCGCGCTGGCGGCGGTCGAGCCGGGCGCCTCGCCGCGGCCGGCGCAGGACCACTCCCGGCCCAGCGCGCGCCAGCAGCAGGTCATGCTCGGGCTGCCGTCGGCCCGCCGACCCGACCGTGCCTGCGATACGAGCCCACTTGCGGGGTTGACATGAGCCGGTCGCTGGTCACGCCCGTCAAACTGGGCCGCCATCGGGCACCGAGCCGGGTCCTGTTCGGGCCGCACGAGACCAACCTCGGTCGCAAGCGGGCGATCTCGGACCGGCACGCGGCTTACTACGAGCGGCGTGCGCGCGGCGGCGCGGGTGTGATCGTCACCGAGATCGCCAGCGTGCACCCGTCCGATTGGCCCTACGAGCGCGCGCCGCTGGCCGCCGAGTGCGCCGAGGGGTGGGCGCGGGTGGCGCAATCCTGCCACCCGCACGGCTCGCTGGTCCTCGCCGGGCTCGGGCACGCGGGTCTACAGGGGTCGTCGGCGTTCTCCCAGGCGCCGCTGTGGGGCCCTTCCCGGTTCCCCGATCCGGCCAGCCGTGAGATGCCGATGGAGGTTGAAGAGCGCGAGATCGAAGCCCTCGTGGCCGGTTTCGGCGATGCCGCGGCGCTCGGGGTGCGCAGCGGCCTGGACGGGGTGGAGGTCAACGCCGGGCAGCATTCGCTGCTGCGGCAGTTCCACTCGGGCCTGACCAACCACCGGACCGACCGCTACGGCGAGGACGGGCTGTTGCTGACCGAAGAGGTGCTGCGCGCCGTTCGGGAACGGATCGGTGACGCGCTGCTCGGTCTCCGGTTGAGTTGCGACGAGCTGGCGCCCTGGGCGGGGGTGACGCCCGAGACCGCCGCCGAGCAGGCGACGCGGTTGGCGCCGCTGGTGGACTACCTCGTCGTGGTGCGCGGATCTGTGTTCTCGGCGTCGGCGACCCGGCCCGACGGGCACACCGAACCGGGGTTCAACGTCGAACCCAGGCGCACCTCTGGAGTGCGCAGGCAGAGGGCATCGAGGTGGTGCTGACCACAGGATCGGTGCCAGGGCCGAGGAACTACGACATCCGGCCGGGCACCACCGTGCTCGACGCAGCCGATGCGCTGCTCCGCATCGACGACCTCCCGACCGGACCCGTGCTGGTCTTGGACCCGATCGGCGACGCGGTAGGGGTGGGGCTGGCCGAGCTGCTCGCCGAACGCGGCCGGACGACCTCCCTGGTCACCCAGGACCAGGTTGCGGGCACGAAGCTGGCGATCACCGGGGACCTGGCCGACGCGAACGCGCGTCTCCAGCGCGTCGGCGTCCACCGGGAACTGCGCAGCCTGCTGCGGGAGGTCGGCGATGGTCGCGCCGTGCTGGAGGACTGCTGGACCGCCGAGCAGCGCACCGTCGAGTGCGCCGTAGTGATCCATTGTGGACATAGATTGCCAGAGGAGTCGCTGTACCGGCAGGGCACGCCCCGGGCCGGCGACTGCGTTGCGCCGCGCACTGTCCTCGAAGCGGTGCTGGAAGGCCGTCGGACAGCCGTGCGCGTCGGCAGCATGCCCGTCATCACCGAAGCCGGACCGCCGGCGCCCGCGAGGAGCGGCCCATGAGTGGTCAAGGACGCTACCGCTATCTGTTCTCGCCGCTGCGGATCGGTCCTGTGGTCGCGCGCAACCGCATCGTGTTCTCAGCGCACCTGACCAACTACGCCGAAGATGGGCATCCGACCGAGCAGCACGCTGCCTACTACGCGGCGCGGGCGGCGGGCGGCGCCGGGCTGGTGATCACCGAGGAGCACTCGACCCACCCGACGGACTGGCCGTACGAGAAGCTCATCCACGGTTTCCACCGGTCGGTCATCCCCGGCTACCGACGCATCACCGAGGCCGTGCACGCGCACGGGACGCCGATCTTCGCGCAAATCAACCACAACGGCGGTCAAGCCTCGTCGATGTACTCACGCCTGCCGGTGTGGGCGCCGTCGGCGGTACCCGACCCGATGTTCCGCGAGGTGCCCAAGGCGCTGGAGAAGTACGAGATCAACGAGGTCGTCGCCGGGTACGGCACGGTCGCCGCGCACTGCGCCGAAGGCGGCTTCGACGGCGTCGAGCTCCAGTGCTCGCACTCGTCGATCGTGCGCGGATTCCTGTCCCCGGCGACGAACAAGCGCACCGACGCCTACGGCGGCAGCCTGCCCAACCGAATGAGGCTGCTGCGCGAGATCATCCACGCGGTACGCGAGTCGATCGGCCCCGACCGGGCACTGGGGGTGCGCATCTGCGGGGACGAGCTGATCGAGGGCGGCACGACCATCGACGAAGCGGTGGAGATCGCCGCCGCAGTCGAGGCGACCGGGAAGGTCGATTACATCAACACCTCGATCGGCGTCGCCACCTCGACGCTGTACATGATCGAGGCATCGATGCACGTCCCGCCGGGATACGCGCTGTTCATCCCGAACGCGCTGCGCCGCAGGGTGAACCTGCCGGTGGTGGGCGTCGGGCGGTTCAAGGACCCGCAGCAGGCCGAGCGGGCGCTGGAGGAAGGTCACTGCGACCTCGTCGGCGTGGTGCGCGGGCAGATCGCTGACCCCGACTTCGCGGCCAAGGCGCGGGCCGGAGCGGCCACCGACATCCGCACCTGCCTGTCGTGCAACCAGGAATGCGTGGGGCGGATGGGGTTGAACCGGTGGCTCGGCTGCATCGAGAACCCCCGTGCTGGCAAGGAATCGACCGCGTTGCCGACTCCGGCCGTCCGCGGCAGACGGGTGCTGGTGGTCGGCGGCGGTCCCGGCGGCCTGCAGGCTGCGGCCGTCGCCGCACGCCGCGGACACCGGGTCACGGTGCTGGAGGAACAACCGCGCACCGGAGGTCAGGTATCGGTCGCGGCGAGCGTGCCGAGCCGGGCGGAATTCCTCGATGTGGTGCGGAACCTCGCTGCCGAGTGCGAGCGGCACGGGGTCGAGATCCGCACCGGGGTGCGCGCCGACGCGACGTTGATCCGGGCTGAGAGCCCCGACGTGGTCGTGCTGGCCACCGGTGCCCGTCCGCAGGCTCCGCACTGGGCTGGTGGTTGCGAACGGGTGGTGGACGTCCGCGACGTGCTGGAAGGACGGGCCGAACCCGATGGCGACGTGGTCGTCGTCGACGACCTCGGCTTCCACCAGTCGACCTCCACCGCGGAGCTGCTGGCCGAGCGCGGCTGTGCGGTCGAGCTGGTCACCGCGGGCATGGTCGTCGGGCAAGACCTGGGCATCACCCTTGACATGGAGTCGTTCAACGTCCGCGCCCACCGGCATGGGATCGCCCAGTCCACCGACCTGGTGGTGATGGGCTGCGGTCGGCAGGACGACGGGGGCGTTGTCCTGCAACTGCTGCACCACCCGACCGGCCAGATGCGCGAGCGCCGGTGCGACTGGGTCGTCTGCGCGACGCATCAGGCGCCGAACGACCAGCTGTGGCACGAAGCTCACGACGCAGTCCACCGAGATCACCTACGACAGCAACGGACGGCTGGCCCGGGTCGTCGACGCCGCAGGCGGGGTCACCGTCTTCACCTATGGCCGCGGCCTGCGGAACGACGCCACCGCCACCGAGGATTCCGGCTGGGAACGCGTGACGGAGCCGTTCGGGCGGATCTCTGAGCGGTGGTACGACGCGGGCCGGTTGGTGGAGGAACGCAAGTCCGATGGCAAAGGGGGCGCTGTTCATCTCGGCGCTGTACACCTACGACCCGGCCGGGCGGCTGAAGCAGCAGTCGGATGCGTTGGGACGCAAGATGAACTACGCCTACACCATGGACGATCTGCTCGACCGGGTGACCAAGGGGGAGCCAGGCCCAGGCGAGATGGAGGTCGTCAAGCGCGAGTACGACGGAGCTGGCCGGGTCACCCTGGAGCGGGTCGGAGGCAGGCAAACTGTCACGTACTACTACGACGGCGACGGCAAACTCGTCGATTCCACTGTCGATCCGGGCGGCGTGACACCGACGCCGCTTCCGCGGAGCGCTACTGGGCTCGCGCTGGACTGGACGGTTCGCGGCTAGGAGAAGCGTCTGCGAGCCGAAGGGTTCGAACCAGGAGGAAGTCACGCGCATGATCTTCTGCGTGAGTGGGCTCCGCACTACGCGCTGGCCCGAGCCTGGACTCAGGAACCCCGCGGGCACACCGCAGAGCGCACAGTCGAACGCCTTCGTCGACTGGTGACGACCGCGGTCCGGTACCTGCGCGAAGCAGGGGAGGAGACAACAGGGCAGCGCCGATCGAGCGTGGCCTGCGTGGCCAGTAGCGTGCTGCCTCGGAGGCCGGCGTTGAGGAGGACATCGAGCTCACGCCCAAGCAGGCGCCGGCCCTGCGCAGAACGATGGAGAGCATCCCAGCAGTCGCTGGCTCCCAAGATCCGGCTACCGATCCCGACGCGAAAATCGCGGCGTTCGCGCTTACCGGGCCCGGCAGGTCCTGAGGTAGCTGAGGAACGATGCCTGCAGGCCAGTCACGTGCGTTTCGCGCAGGACCGCGCTGGTGACGGCTCCGCCGCGTGAGGTGAGGCGGTGCAGGACGGTGGCCGCGTTCTTCGCGAGGCTTTGGTAGACGGCCAGGTCTCCGAGAAGCTCTTGGTCGTTGACGGTCACGTGAAGCTTGGCGGCAGGCTGGCTGTCGCCAAGCTCTTTGAGCTGGGCGAAAACTTGACTGTCTTCGCTGACAACGCCGGGGCTGCCCGCTCCGATGCTCTCGAAGAGCGTGCTGCCGCTGAGCCAGGCGTAGAGGCTGAAAAGTCCGCCGTAGGAGTAGCCGAAGAGTCCGTGACCGCTCGTGGCGGTGCCGTAGTCGCGTTCGATCCGCGGGTGCAGTTCCGTGGTAAGGAAGCTCAGGAACGCATCGGCGCGGGTGTCGCGTAGTTCGGCGAGGTAGGCGTCGGCTTCCTCGTGTGTCATCGCGCCCGTTCGAATTCCCATCTCCACGGCGTCGATGAACTCCTTGGCGATGGGCTCGCCGGGTGGCACGAGGTCTCTGTTGCGCAGCCGTGCCCAGTGCTGTGCGTCCTCGCCCGCGTAGCCGACGCTGACTTGAATGTAGGGCTGGATCTGCTGCATGGGATCCTGCTGGGTGACGACGAGCGGAGCCGTCATCCCCACGGCCCAGTTGCCGTCGAGCACATACACGGCAGGCGCTCGCGTCGTGGCGGGGTCGTAGCCCGGTGGCGTGGTGACCCAGACGCCGTAGTCATGCCCACCGCTGGACCGCATCTCGAAGTAGTCGGTGTCGGCGAGGCAGCCTTGCCACATGGTGCTCATCGGAGGTCCTTCACAACTCGGCCGGCCTGGAGAACGAGGACGGCGTTGGCGGGGTCGGCGAACAGTTCCGGGTCTTCGAGGGGGTTGCCGTTCCAGAGCACGAGGTCTGCCTGCATGCCGGAAGCGATGACCCCCACCTCGCTGGACAGGCCGAGGATTTCGGCGTTGGTCTTCGTGGCCGCCACGAGGGCTTCCATCGGCGTCTCCAGCTCTGCGCGCAACTTGAGTTCTTCGCCTCGACGGTCCTGAGCCGGACCGATGAGATCGGAACCCAGCCCGATCCGCACTCCGGCCTCCTTGGCGACAGCGAGCGCCTCGGTCATCCGCTCACGAACACCCAGCACACGATCGCGGGTTGACTCGTCGAGGCCGGTTCCAGCGGTGTCGTGTAGCAGTTGCTCGACGACAGCGAACGTGGGCACAAGGGCGACCTCGCGAGTGGCCATCAGGGTGGCCGTGGATTCATCGAGGTCGGTGCCGTGTTCGACACAGCGCACCCCGGCCTCGACCGCGTTCCGAATGCCTTCGTTGTTGTGGGCGTGAACCGTCACGTAGGTGCCCCGTGCCGCGGCTTCTTGAACAGCGACGGCGATCTCTTCCACGGTGAACTGGGTGTCGGTCAGCCGGTCGTGAGCGCCGACCACTCCGCCGGTCACACAGAGCTTCAGGAAGGATGCTCCGCGACGGAATGCCTCGCGCACGTTGCCTCGCAGCTCGTCCGCGTTGCCCGACATCATCGACAGGGCGCACAGACCGGGAACGTGATGGCTGCTCCACAGCTCGGTGGGTTCCCACTCGGCTCCGTAGTAGCCGTGCCCACCGGTCTGGCACTGAACAGGTCCGCACGACAGCACGCGCGGCCCCCTGACCTTGCCCTTGGCGATCGTGGTGACAACGCCGCCGTCGATCCCACCGGTGTCTCGAACGGTCGTGAAGCCGGCATCGAGCGTCGCGCCGGCCGTGGCGAAGATGTCCGCCGCGATCTCCGCGGCACTGATCCGAAACGAGAACTGCGGCTGGATCGGGCTCGACAGGCCCAGGTGAACGTGAGCGTCGATCAGGCCAGGCGTCATCGTCAGTCCCCCGGCATCAAGGCGCTCGCCGTGTGCCCTGGAGGCACCCAGCTGGGCGATACGCCCGTCTTCGACGGTGACGTCGACGTCGACGGGGTCGCGACCCGACCCGTCGACGACCGCCGCGCCGGTTATCTGAAAAGGTCCCACAAGTCATGTCCTCCGCCGTCGGTGAGCTGACTGCGACCATGGGTGAAGCGCCACGGCACCGTCAGTCTTTTCCAATGGATAAACTGTGGGAGTGATCCTGTCAAGCACGGAACGCACCGGCGACGCACGCGAGCGCCTCCTGGCTCGGCTTCTCGACGCCTTCGACGAGGCCCTTCCCGCACCGGAGGTGTCACTCCGTGAGATCGCCTCCCGGACCGGGACCAGCCACGCCCTCCTGCGATACCACTTCGGGTCGCTCCCAGGCGTCCTGGCAGCCATGCTCAAGGCGCAGCGATCCCGTGACAACGAGGCGCTTTTCGAGGCCGCCCAGCAAGGCACCTTCGACGACCTCGTCGTGGCGATCTGGCGGACCTACACCCGCCCGGAGCAGCTGTCGCGTGTCCGCGGCTTCTTTCACGTCGTAGGTCTGGCCGCGTACAGCCCAGAGAACTTTCGTGAGTTCATCGACTCACTCGACGACCTGACCAAGATTCTGGCCTCGCTCGCGGAACGCGAAGGGCTCGACGCCAAGGAAGCGCTGACCACGGCCTCCGTCACCATCGCCGCGATTCGTGGCCTGCTCCTCCAGGAGGTTCTGACTCCGGCAGTCCACTCGGAGGACGCGGTCGCCTTGATCCTGCGCATGAGCAAGGGCCAATCCGTTCCACGGACACATCCGGGGCCTTGAGCAGGGAGTACTGCAACGACGGTGTGACGTGGGATGCTGAGGGCTGTCGGCGGTGATGATCACCGCGTGGTGGATCTTGCAAGGTGAGTGGCGTCGTTGGATGCCGTGGTGGAGCTGATCTTCAGCCGTTTCGCCAGGTCCGAGCCGCGCCAGCGGGT
>NZ_FNOK01000075.1 GCF_900106995.1 Saccharopolyspora shandongensis | reverse complement strand
CGCCAACTGTTTACGGGCCCGCACGACCGCCTCACGCACCCGCGCCGCGGTCGTTGTCGGCCGTCGGTGCGGGGCAGAAGAGCGGCGGATGAACCCCGCCGCTCCTTCCTGCCGGAATCGGTTGACGTACTTGTAGAACACCGTGCGCGAGATCTTGTGCTCAGCACAGAACCTCGACACGTTGATCTTGTCACCGCCAGCCACCGCAGCCACCGCCGCGACCAGGTCCGGATCCATCGAAAACCCTGTTCCGCCCACCACTGATGATCACAGACAGCAGGCCAGCCAGTGTTCACGAGGTCCTGAGACACAAACTGTTCACGAGGTCCTGAGCGAAGACAGGTTGCTCTAGCGGCCATAGCCACTCACGACCACCCGGCGGTGATGCGCCGCCAGCAGTTCATGCAGGTGTCCTCGCGGATCCAGTCCACTTCGGAGCGGTCGTGCAGCTCTGCTGCGTCCGCTTCTGCTCCGCAGAACGCCGCCACTGGTAGACCGGCGGGGGTTTTCGTTGCTGTGATGGGGAAAGCGTGGCGGCCTCCCGTGACTGGGCGCCAGATGTAGGTCAAGTAGTCGGACATCGAAGCCTCCTTGGTGGTTCTCAGAATTTATCGGCAGTTTCTGAAACTGATCTATTCCCGTTTTGGGTGAACCAGGGACCCGAGTGGACGATCTAGGCTGCTCAGCATGAATGGCAGTGCTCGCGCACGAGGCTTGGGAGCCGAACTGCGACAGCTCCGGAACGGGAGCGGCTACAAGCAGGAGGAGGTCGCGAAGCGACTCGGCCTGTCCAAGGCGACGATGAGTCGCATCGAGAGCGGCGCGAAGGCAGTCACCGAAGCCGACGTGTCCGCGATCCTCGCCGTACTCGGCGTGACAGGTGAGGACCGTAACCGCCTACTGAAGCTTGTGCGCGAACAGGATCAGCCCGGCTGGTGGGAGACCGGTGTTCCAGGCTTGCCGAAGCAGCTCACCGGCTTGCTGGAGTTCGAGCGTGACGCAAGCCAGATCGGCTGTCTCGGCATGATCTTGGTTCCAGGACTGCTGCAAACGAGTGACTACGTGCGCGCCGTAATGCGCGGCAGCGGTGTCGACGCTGCCGACATCGAGGCGCGCGTTGCTATTCGCATTGGACGACAGGAGATTCTCACCAAGCCCACTCCTGTCGTGTTCCACGCTCTCATCGACGCAAGCGTGCTTCGGCGAGTTGTCGGAGGGCCGCGCGTGATGGCGGAACAACTGCGCCACATCTTGAAGATGGCCAGGCGTCGAAACGTGACCATCCAAGTCATCCCGGAAGAAGTCGCAACCCATCCTGGGCTCGAAGGCTCCTTCGTCCTGCTTGAGTTCCCGAAGGCCCGCTCGATCGTCCACCTGGAGCAGCGCAGGCTGGGCGCGTTCCTGGACGAGCCCGCTGACGTTGCCGATTACAAGAAAGTGCTGGATACACTCCAACGGGTGGCGTTGAGTCCTGCAGATTCGGCGAAGCTGATCGCAACGCGGGCTGACGAGCTAGAGGGGTGAGAGTCATGGCGTTCCAGACCTGGCGGAAGTCCAGCCACAGCGCGAGCCAGTCGGACTGCGTCGAGGTCGGCACCGGCACCGACGTGGTCGGGGTGCGGGATACCAAGGACCGGAACGGAGGGACATTGGTCTTCCAGCCGCAGGCCTGGGGATCTTTCCTGACAGCCGTCAAGGCGGAGCGCTTCGGCTGAACCGTGGGCAGCAGGGTTGTTGCTTCTGGAGGCAGTGACAGTGCTGGATTGGTCCCTAGCGGAGTGGCGGAAGTCGAGTAGGTCGGGGTCGACCTCGAACTGTGTCGAGGTTGCAAGGGCAGCAGATTTTGTCGGGGTCAGGGACTCAAAGGATCGAGGCGGGGCCGTGCTGGTGTTCGGGCTGTCGCAGTGGTCGGCGCTCGTCTCGGCGTTGAGGACTGTGAACCTGGCTTGTGACGGTGGTTGAGCGAAGCGCCAGGCGCGGAAGTCGAACGCGGGCACGTTGATGTCGTTTTTCCGCTAGCACCGGCTCCGTGGTGCGGTGATGCTGGGCGGCATGCACGAGGATGTGGCGCGGTGCGTTCGGGCCGTTCAGTCGAAGGACGCTCGGTTCGACGGGTGGTTCTTCACCTGCGTGATCAGTACCGGGATCTACTGCCGGCCGAGCTGTCCGGTGGTGCCGCCCAAGGTGGAGAACATGCGGTTCTACCCGAGCGCCGCCGCAGCTCAGCAGGCCGGGTTTCGGGCCTGCAAGCGGTGCCGGCCGGACGCCAGCCCCGGCTCGCCGCAGTGGAACGAGCGGGCGGACCTGGTGGGGCGGGCGATGCGGCTGATCGCCGACGGCGTCGTCGATCGGGAGGGCGTTCCCGGGCTCGCCGCGCGGCTGGGGTACAGCGTGCGGCAGATCCAGCGGCAGCTGCTGGCCGAGCTGGGCGCCGGGCCGCTCGCGTTGGCCAGGGCGCAGCGCGCGCAGACCGCGCGGCTGCTGATCGAGACCACGTCGGTGGCCATGAGCGATGTCGCGTTCGCCGCCGGTTTCGCCAGCGTGCGGACGTTCAACGACACCGTGCGCGAGGTCTTCGGGCTCGTCCCGTCCGAGCTGCGGGCGCGTGCTTCGAAGCGGCAGCCGGCCGCCGCCGGATCGTTGGCGTTGCGGTTGCCGTTCCGGGCGCCGTTGTGCCCGGACAACCTCTTCGGGCACCTCGCCGCCACCGCCGTGCCCGGGGTCGAGGAGTGGCGCGACGGGGCCTACCGCCGCACCTTGCGCCTGCCGCACGGGCACGGCGTCGTCGCGCTCCGCCCGCAGCCCGAGTACATCGACTGCCGGCTGACCCTGACCGATCTGCGGGATCTGTCGGCCGCCATCACCCGTTGCCGCTGGCTGCTCGACCTCGACGCCGATCCGGTCGCCGTCGACGATCTCCTGCGCGCGGATCCGATGCTCGCGCCGCTGGTCGAGAAGGAGCCGGGGCGGCGGGTGCCGCGGACCGTCGACGCCGCCGAGTTCGCGGTGCGGGCCGTGCTCGGGCAGCAGGTTTCCACCGCGGCGGCCCGGACGCACGCCGCTCGCCTGGTCACCGCCCACGGCGAGGCCGTCGACGACCCGGCGGGCGGGCTGACCCACCTGTTCCCGGACGCGGCGGCGCTGGCCGAGCTCGACCCGGAGACGCTCGCCTTCCCGCAGGCGCGGCGGAAGACGATCACCACGCTGATCAGCGCCCTGGCGGCCGGTGGCATCGATCTGAGCGTCGGCAGCGACTGGCACCGGACCCGCTCCCAGCTCGCCAAGCTGCCCGGTTTCGGCCCGTGGACCGTCGAGACGGTCGCCATGCGCGCCCTGGGCGATCCCGATGCCTTCGTGCCCACCGACCTCGGCATCCGGTACGCCGCCCGTACTCTGGGGTTGCCCTCGACACCCGCGGCGCTGACCCGGTATGCGGCCGCTTGGCGCCCCTGGCGCGCGTACGCCGTGCAATACCTGTGGGCGACCGGCGACCACGCGATCAACCGGCTTCCCGCCTGAGGAGAGGATTTCCGTGCACTCGATGAAGACCGTGATCGACAGTCCGGTCGGGCAGCTCACCCTCGTCGCCATCGACGGGGCTCTGACCGGCCTGTACATGGAGGACCAGCGCCACCGCCCGCCCGAGGAGACCTTCGGCGAGCCGGATGTCACGCCGTTCGGGCCGGTGATCGAGCAGCTGGACGAGTACTTCGCGGGGCAGCGCAGCGAGTTCGACCTGGCGATGGCGCCATCCGGCACGCCGTTCCAGCGCACCGTTTGGGCCGCACTGTGCGAAATCCCCTACGGCGAAACGATTTCCTACGGCGAGCTGGCCGAGCGGATCGGCAAGCCCAGCGCCTCGCGGGCCGTCGGCCTGGCCAACGGCAAGAACCCGATCGGCATCATCGTGCCCTGCCACCGCGTCGTCGGCTCCAACGGCGACCTCACCGGCTACGGCGGTGGGCTGGGCCGGAAGCAGCACCTGCTCGACTTCGAGCGGCGCAACACCGCAGGCGCCCAGGCGGCGTTCGACTTCTAGTCGGCCCAGGCCGCTCCGAAGCCCGGGCGGTTTCGCGCGAAACCGCCACCCACCCTCACGCGGAGTGCCGGTTTCGCGCGAAACCGGCACTCCACGCCGGTCCTGAAACGACCCCTTAGGTCGAGCTCATGGCACCGGCGTGGGCATCCGCCTGGCGGTTTGCCCGCCACCGCTTCGTGCTCTGCGCTATCGCGGGTTGGAAGGCCAAGCTCGACCGGCTCCGCGCCTCGGGCTGAGGCCGCACCGCTCGTGAGTGTTTTGGAGCGCCATAGCGCTCCAAAACACTCACGAGCCGAGTGACCAGTGGAAACCCGGAAGCTCCCGGTAGGCTGGTCATGGCGTCCAGGCGGGGTTTCGTCCGGTGCGGCCGAGGATGCGGTCCAATGTGGACGCGGTGTCCGGGACGGTGACTTCGGCGTCGTAGACGCCCATCGCCCGGCCCTGCTCGGCGGTCTTCACGACCTCGCCGTGCACGTAGTCGAGGACGTCGTCGTCCGGTGCCACGCGCTGTCCGGTGGCCTTCGCCAGATCCCAGCCGTGCACCACCAGTTCCACCACGATCATGCCGCCGACCAGCGAGGCGGGCATCTCCGTCGGGCCGCCCATGTGCGTGGTGCCCTCCCACGCGCTCGGCTCGCTCCAAGAACCCGCGGTGCGGTCCAGCAGCGCCGTCAGGTCCGCCGCCCAGTCGCCGCCGGTCAGGTCCAGGTCCTGCTCGGCCCCGGCGGGCGGCGGCACCGTCTCCTTGCGCGCGGCGGCCTCCAGCGACGGCCCCCAGAACAGCAGGTGGTTCACCAGCTTGCGCACGTCGTACTCGGCGCACGGTGTCGGGGCGTCGAGCTGGTCGGGCTTGATGTTGCGAACGATTTCCCGCAGCGACGCGGCCGCGCGGGTCAGGAACTGTGCTTCGGACATGGCCCCAGACAAGCACGGTGGGCGGCCGACGTCTTGAACGAACGCGACATAGGATCCACCCCGTGACCAGGGACGCCCGCGGACTCGGGGGCGCGTGGACGAAGTACCAGCGCCACGCCGCCCACACCCCGTCGCCGGACCTCGCCCGCCACGTCGAGCGCTACTGGGTCGTTTCCTGGGACTACCGCGAGCCCTACCGGCAGCTGATCGTGCCCTTCCCGAACGTGCACCTGACGTTCCAGGACGGCGGTGCCACCGTGAACGGCGTCTTCAGCGGCCACCAGACCAGGGTGCTGGAAGGCCGCAGCGGGGTGTTCGGGGTGGCGTTCCGGCCCGGCTGCTTCCGGCCGTTCCTCGGCGCGTCGGTCTCGACGCTCACGGACCGGTCGGTCGACGCGCGCGAGATCTTCGGCCCGGAGCTGCCGGACGCGCCGGACGTGGCCGCGGTCGAGCGGTTCCTCCGGGCTCGCTTGCCACAGCCCGACCCGCAGGCCGACGAGGCCGCGGAAATCGTCGCGATGATCGCCGCGGAACCGCGGATCACCAGGGTCGACGCGCTCGCCGATGAGCTCGGCACGAGCGTCCGGCGGCTGCAGCGGCTGTTCGCGGAGTACGTCGGGATCGGGCCGAAGTGGGTGATCCGCCGCTACCGGTTGCGCGAGGCGACCGAGCGGCTGGGGGAGGGGAACTGGGCGGCGCTCGCGGCCGAACTCGGCTACGCCGACCAGGCGCACTTCGCCCGGGACTTCAAGGACATGTTCGGCGAACCTCCCACCTGGTACGCCGAGCGGTGCTAGCGGCGATTTCGCGCGAAATCGTCGCTAGCCCGCCGAGAAGGGGTGTTGATTTCGCGAAATCGCCACCCCCGGAGAGGCGATTTCGCGTGAAGTGGCAGCGACCGGCCCAGAAGCCGCAGTGGTGCTCGGCCGCCAGGTCGACCGGCCCGATCCCGTTGGGAGCGAGCGCCTGGGTGTGCGGAGGGTTCCCGTCCGCGCGGAACTCCGGGCCGCCGGTCTCCGCCGGGTCGCCGACCCTGGCGAAGCTCGTCCAGTAGTCGATTGGCTCCGGGCGCGACTGACCACAGTGGACCCGTCGCCCGTCAGCGGGGTAGGTGTCGTGCGAAGAACGTGCGCACGTGGTCGCGGATCGCGGGCACCGATTCGGCCGGGTCGATCGCGCCGACCAGCTTCGCCCGGTCCTCGGCGCTCATCAGCCCGGCGTCCTGGAGCTGGGGCGCCTGGGCGCCGTAGTCGGTGAACACCCAGTGCGTGGCGTTGTCGAGCTGTTCCCGGCGGGTGCATCCCCGGTGCGCGAGCATCGCCGCCCAGGTGCGCTCGAACCGCTCGTCGCGGAAGCCGTCGGTGCCCAGCAGCAGCAACGGCCGGTCCACGCCGTCCCGGGCGACCGGCAGCAGCTCGCCTTCCTGGCCGGGTTGTTCCGGCAGGTAGTCGAGGTAGCCCTCCATGTTGACGGCGGCGTCGATGCGCCGGTCCTCGTGCAGCGCTTCGGCCACCGTCGCGCCGCCCGCGGAGTGGCCGTACGCGCCGACCCTCCGCAGGTCCAGCGCCCGGCCGAGGTTCTCGGGCAGCGCGCGTGCTTCCGCGTCCGGGTTGCGCCCGGCGGCCAGGTCGACCAGCCGGTCCAGGACGAACCGGGTGTCGGCGACCCGGGTGTCGAGCATGGTGCGGAACAGCTCGGGGTCGGTCCGGGGATCGCCGGGGACGTCGATCGTGCGCACCCGGCCGCCGGGGAACTCGACCTCGCTGGTTTCGCCGGGGTGGTCGATGGTCACCACGACGTTGCCGTGGCTGGCGAGTTCTTCGGCGAGCCCGGTGCCGATGGTGCGCGGGTCGGCGCCGCCCGGGCTGTAGAGCAGCACCGGACGCGGGATGGGCTGTGCGGGCGCACCGGTGTGCGAGTGGGTCGCGGTGGCCGCCCAGTCCACGCCCTCGTCCGGCAGCTCCGGATGCAGGTAGACCGGGTCGAGGCCCTTGAACACCGCCGCCGCCGCGGGCGTCAGCTGCGGTGCGACCGGGTATCCGCGGACGGTGCTCGCGGGGTAGAACACCGTGACCATCAGTTCCCTGGCGGTGCCGTTCCACGGGTCGGTCCGGTCGCGGTCGACCAGGTGCAGCATAGTGGTGCCGAGCCGGTGCGGGCCGGTAGGTGTCGGCAGCCGCAAGGTCGTCGGCTCCGCGTGCGCGATGCCACCAGTGGCGAGCAGTAGCGCGGCGGCCAGGATTGTCGTTCTGCGCAACATGTTTTCCCCTTCTGTTCCCAGGGCATGACAGGTCGAGCCCGCAACTTCCGTTCGGGCTATTCGGCTAACCGGCTGGGTTTCGGGTCAGTTCTCCCGCAGGGCCGCGTAGGCGCGGTCCAGGTAGTCCAAGAAGTCTTCGCCGAACACGAAGCCCCGGTCGTCGGGGGCGGCGCGTTCCCGGAGGAAGCCGAGCATCGACTGCAGGATCGCGGGGTCGCCGCCGGTGAACAGGTCGCCGAGCTCGAACAGGCGCCGCGTGGTGCGCTGCACCTCGGGATCGTCCACCGGGTCGTCGGCCAGGCAGTGCCGCACGAGTTTCGCCGCCACCAGCGGCCATTCCGCGTCCAGCAGCTTCCGGCCCTCCGGGCCGAGCGCGTCGGCGCGTTCGTCCAGGACGGCCTGCTGCTCGTCGGTGATGTACTGGTCGATCGTGGTCATCCGGCCCAGCGCGGTGAGGAATTCGCCGCTCTCCGGGCGCCACGAGCCGTCCAGCTGCTCCAGCAGGTTCCTGGTCCGGCTCCGCAGCGCGTCCAGCCGGCCGGCCTGCTCGTCGAGCTGGTCGAGGTGGCCGACGAGCACCTCGCGCAGCGCGGCGGGATCGGCCAGCACGTCGCCGATCTCCTCCAGCGACATCCCCAGCTGCCGCAGCAGCCGGATCTGGTAGAGCCGCTGCAGGTCGTGCTCGGTGTACCGGCGGTGCCCGGACCGGGTCCGCTCGCCGGCCCGCAGCAGCCCGAGCTCGTCGTAGTGGTGCAGCGTGCGCACGGTCAGGCCGGTCGCCCTGGCCAGCGCCCCAACGCTCCAAAGCGGCTGCTTCTCGCCCCCGGTTCCGGTCACGGAAACGACACTAGGACCTCCCGCTACGTCAGGTTCAACACCGGCGCCGGAAGAATCCACTTCGGACGTGTGGCGGAGGGCCTTGCGGCCCTCGACCGGCCGCCTTACGATCCCTGCTACTCGATCGATCGATCGACGGACGAGCTCCGATCGGATCGGCTCGCGGCGGGAGTGATGGGATGCACGGCACCAGAGAACTGCGGCGAGTCGCTTCCGCGGCGTTCATCGGCACGGCACTGGAGTGGTACGACTACTTCCTCTTCGGCGCGGCGGCCGCGCTGGTCTTCGACCGCGTGTTCTTCCCCGACCTCGACCCGGGCACCGCCCTGATCGCCTCCTTCCTCACGTTCGCGATCGGATTCGTCGTCCGGCCGCTGGGCGGGATCCTGTTCGGGCACATCGGCGACCGCCTCGGCCGCCGCCGGGCGCTGACCGCCACCCTGCTGATCATGGGCCTGTCCACCGGCGCGATCGGCCTGCTGCCGGGGTACCAGCAGATCGGATTCGCCGCGCCGCTGCTGCTCGCCGTTCTGCGCTGCCTGCAAGGGCTTTCCGCGGCCGGCGAGTGGTCCGGCGCGACGCTCATGGCGGTCGAGCACGCGCCCGAGGGGCGGCGCGGCTGGTACGGCGCGATGCCGCAGTACGGGGCGCCGGCGGGCACGCTGCTGTCCAGCGGCGCGATGGCGTTGGCGACGCTGCTGCCCGAGGAGCAGTTCGTGGCGTGGGGCTGGCGGATCCCGTTCCTGGTTTCGTTCGCGCTGCTGCTGGTCGGCTTCCAGGTCCGGCGCCGGATCGAGGAATCCCCCTTGTTCGAAAGGGAATCCCGAAAAGAGGCGCCCGTCCTGGCGGTGCTGCGGGGCCACTGGCGGGAGGTCGTGATCGCGTTGTCGGCGACCATCGCCAACACCGGCGGCCTGTACCTGCTGACGACGTTCCTGGTCGGCTACGGCACGACCGCGCTGGGCCTGCCCAGGCACGTGATGCTGGCGGCGACGCTGATCCCGGCGGCGCTGGAGTTCCCGGTGATGGCCCTGAGCGCCCGGCTGGCCGACCGGTTCGGCCCGGGCCGGATGTGCGCCTTCGGCTCGCTGCTCTCGGCGATCACCGCATTCCCGGTGTTCCTGCTGGTCGACACGCGATCCCCGGTGCTGGTGGTGCTGGGCGCGGCCGTCGGGATCGGCATGCTCACCATCACCTACGCGGCGCTGGGCACCCTGATCGCGTCGATCTTCCCGCCGTCGCTGCGCTACACGGGCGTCGCGATGGGCGTCAACCTCGCCGGGGTGGTCGGCGGCCTGCTGCCGTACTTCGCCACCCAGCTGCTCGTGCTGTCCGGCAACGCTTCCTGGCCCGCGGCGACGCTGCTGCTCGCGATCGCCGTGTGGAGCCTGCTCGGCAGCCTGGCCGCGCAGCGCCGCCTGAGGGCGAAAAGCCAAGCGCGCCAACCCGAATCGGTGGCCTGAGAGGAATAAGCATGCCCAGCGCGATGACCGCATCCGGCCCGGTCGACCGAGACCGGCTCGGCCCGACCCTGCCGCACGAGCACCTGTTCATCAACCTGCTCCGCGAGCGCCGCGGCGACGGCCTGATCACCGACGAGCGGCTGGTCACCGCGGAAGTCGGCGCGTTCGCCGAACTCGGCGGCAGCACGATCGTGGACCTCACCTCCGCCGAGCTGACCATCGGAGCAGCCCCGGACCCCCGCAGCGAGGCCGCAGGCGACACCCGCGATCCGGAGAACGTCCTGGCCGTCGCGCGCGTCGCGAAGGCCGCCGGGCTCAACGTGGTGCTGGGCACCGGGCACTACCGAGACCCGTTCCTGGACCGGGACTGGTTCGACCGGCACGACCCGGATCAGATCGCCGAGCAGCTGGTCCGGGACCTCACCGAAGGCTTCCCGGGGACCGGTATCCGGGCCGGCATCATCGGCGAGATCGGCGCCGACAAGTGGTACATCTCGGCGGCGGAGGAGCGCTCCTTCCGAGCCGCCGCCCGCGCCCACCGCGCAACCGGGGCGGCGATCTACACCCACGCGGCGCGCTGGCCGATCGGGCTGCCGCAGCTCGACCTGCTCGCGGCGGAGGACGTCGCGCCGGAGCGGATCGCGATCGGGCACTGCGACCTGGTCGAGAAGCCGGGCTACGCGCTGGAAATCGCGCGGCGCGGGGCCTACGTCGGGATCGACACCATCTTCACGGCGAACCCGCACGAGGTGCGGCGGCGCGTGGCGCTGGTGGTCGAGCTCGCGCGAGCGGGACATCTCGACCAAATCCTGCTCTCCCACGACGTCTGCGTGAAATCGCAGCTCAGCGCGTACGGCGGCACCGGCTACACGTTCCTGTGGTCGGCCTTCCGAGATGCCTTGCGCGAGGCGGGGATCGACGACGGGGAGTTCGAGCGGATCACGGTGGCCAACCCGGCCCGGCTGCTCTGCGGGTGAACCCGCCGACCGACACCCCGAGATCGCCACCGAGTTCGTCGAGAACCTCACACGCCCGAATGCTGGCCCAGCCCTGATGGTGCCCAACTCCAGCGATCGATCGCGGACACACCTGGCCCACCACACCTGGCAACCGCGTCAAGGCCGGGCCAGGCTGCTCCAAATGCCGACGCGCAGCAAAGCTGTCGGCAGACCAAGGAAGCGTCACGCATCAGGGGGCGCCGAGCGGTAGCGCCGGGTATTCCACTGTGGCCATTTCCTGACAGGGCGCTGTTCTATGGTGGCGGCCATGGTCGACATCGAGGTGCGCAGCCGGGTGCCCGGCGCGTCTGGCGATGACGTGCCGGCGGTGCTGGTACGGCTGGTCGGCGATCGCACGACGGTGCGGGAGCTGATCCGGCGCGCGGTCGAGGAGCAGATCCGGGAGTTGCGCGCCGACGCGGCGCGTTGTCGGCGCGTCCTCGACCGTCAGTACCTGTCCAACGACGATCTCCGGGCGCAGGCCCGCACCGGTGCGATCAGGTTGCCGCGGCAGGCGCCGGCGGACCCGGACGTGACCACGGAGGCTGCTCGGGCGCACCGGGCCTTCGCCCGGGGCACGTTCGTGGTCTTCGTCGGGGGACGGCAGGTCGTCGGCTTGGACGAGGAGGTCACGCTTCGGCCGGGGGAGCCGGTCGTGTTCCTGCGGCTGGTCGCGCTGGCGGGAGGCTGATTGTGGTGGAGCGATCCGTACCAGAGATCTACATCGACATCGTCCACGAACATCGCGAGGCGCTGTGGCGGCTGGTGGACCGGGCGCGGGTCGCGGTGAAGGCCGGCGACGTGGCGGGCCTGCGGGATACCGCCGGGGTGATCCGGCTCCGGATCAGGCAGGGCGAAGACCAGACGATCGGGAACCTGGCACCGCACGTGGCCGATATCGTCGCGGAGCTGGACGAGCTCTACGACGCCGGCTTCCCGGTCGACCGGCCGGACGACATCACCGGCCTGCTGGATGCGCCGTGGCCGACGGCTCATCGGAAAGCCCTGCTCGCTGCCTTTCTCGGGCGCGACGTCCGGCACCGGCTGTTGCTGGACGAGGTGGCGGAGCGGGCCATTGCCGCCATCGACACCCGCCTGCTGCGGGTGCTCGTCTGCACCCCGCTGGGCACCCTGGGCAGGGAGACCGTGGCGCGGATTCTCGACGCGCTGCACCGGGCCGGCGCCCTGGACGCCGCCGTGGTCGAACGGGCTTTCACCGATGACCGCTACCTCGGTTACGCCATCATCGGCCAAACTCCGACCGGTGATGCGACCGCGCCGCCGCTGGCCTGCGCGGGCGCCGTGCGGAACCACGTGGACGCGCTGACCTGGCGGCTCGTCTCCGCACCAGCCCCGGCCGACTGGGACGAGCTGCCCAAGGTGCTGGTACCGCGCGGCCTGCGGTTCGTTCGGGCGGCGCTGACCTGGCACGGCGACGAGCGGGTGGCCGACCACCTCGGCGCGGCGGAACTTACCGGCGCGGAATGCGCCGCCCTGCTCGACTTGCTGCGGGATCGGCCGGTGGAGGAGCAGCGCCGGGTATTCGGGTGGCGGCTGCGTGCGGGTGACGCCGACGCGCTGCTTCCGCTGTTCGGCTTGGAACGCGCCGCGCCGTTGCTGCGCCTGATCCGGGCGATGCCAGTCGGCGAAGCCACCCGCCAGGACCGGGCCGTCTTCCTCGCCGCGATCGAGGACGCCGGTGTGGACGCCGCCCGGCGCCTGCTGGAGCTCGAACCGAACGAGCTGGTCTCCGCGGTCATGGGGTGGAACCGTGCCCAGGTGCTGAAGCGCGTCAAGCACAATGCGCTGCAGGGTATCGCCGCATTCGGGATGCTGCCCCTGGCTTCGGACGAGACGGTCCTCGATCGCTACCTGGCGTTGCGCGAGTCCGCGAAGAAGGGCGCCAAGCTCGGTCCGAACCGCAGACACAGCCACGCCGCCGCGATCGCGGTCGCTCTCGACCACTTGGCGCAGGTAGCCGGAGTTCCGGAGGCGAGCCGCCTCGAATGGGACTGCGAGGCGCGCATCGCCATCGAGACCCCCATGGAGGCGGAGGTCGGCGACTACCGGATCGCGTTGCGGTTCGATGGTGCCGACCCGGCGATGACGGTCAGCCGGGCGGGCAAGACGCTGAAGTCGGTGCCGGCCGCCGTCCGCGCCGACCCCGGCTACCAGGAGCTGCGTGAGCACCAGGAGCGACTGCGGGACCAGGCTCGCCGGATGCGGACCGGGCTGGTGGAGCGGCTGGTCGCTACCGCCGGGACGCTGGCGCCTGACGAACTGGCCCGACTGCTGTCGCTGCCGGCTGGTGCGGCGATGCTGCCCGCGTTGCTCTGGCGAGACCAGGCGGGCGTGATCGACCTGCTCGACCAGGTCGACATCACCGGCCCGGTCACCGCTGTCCACCCGGTCGAATTGCACGAGCGGGGGGTGCTCGCCGACTGGCAGGCGGAGATCGTGCGGCGTCGGCTCCGGCAACCGGTCAAGCAGGCGTTCCGGGAGTTGTACGTGCTCACTCCGGCGGAACGCGAGGCGGGCGACGTGTCGCGGCGGTTCGCCGGTCAGACGGTCAACGGCAAGGTGGCGGGCCAGTTGCTGTCCGGTCGGGGCTGGTTCACCCACGGCGAGTACGACGACCACCAGGCGACCCGCACCGTCGGCGACGGCCTCATCGCCGCGCTGCGCTGCGATTTCCACGGCTACTTCGGGATGGGCGATGTCCAGGTCGGCGAGATCCGCTTCCTGACCGGCGGCGACCGTGACCCGGGCTGCTACGGCACCCCGACCGGCTCGGGCAGCGCCGGCGGCACCCCAGTGCCGCTGGTCGACGTGCCACCCGTGGTGTTCTCCGAGGTCATGCGAGACCTGGACCTTGCGGTGTCGGTCGCCGGCGCCCAGCCGGAGGAGTACCTATCGCCGACGCAGGCGGCGAGTCGGACGCAGGTGCTCGCGGCGCTCATCGCCGACCTCAGGCTGACCCAGGTCACCGTCGAGGGGCACTCGGCCGTGGTACGCGGCACCCGGGCGACCTACCGGGTGCATCTGACCAGCGGCAGCATCCACATCGCCCCGGCCGGCCACCTTTGCGTGGTGCCCGCCTCGTTCGGCGCCACGGCGCACCGACGGCTGTTCCTGCCGTTCGCCGACGAGGACCGGATGACGAGCATCATTTTGAGCAAGGTGCTCCTGCTCGCCGAAGACGAGAAGATCAGCGATCCGTCGATCCTGACCCAGCTCGATTCCCTCACCGGCAAGGCCGCTACTTGACGCGGCCGGCAAGGAAAATCCGCCTACTCGCAGCCACTCGGACGGTTGTCCCACGGGCAGGTTGGCCGCTGGTGCGGTCGATCCGCAGGTCAGCGTCGCTCCCGCAGGAGGCATGAACCACAAGCGGGCAGTTGCTTGCGGCTCGGTCCCACACCTCCGCGCTGCTGGCCGCCGCGTCCAATTGAGCACCTGAAGCCCAGGGATGTCGGACCGCTTCCAACGCCGGACGCCGTGAGCACCTGGAACCCTCCGCGCACGTCACCCAGGGGTGGGATCTTGGCGTTTTCGCGCGAAAACGGCGCGGCCACGCGTGCCGGACGCCGTTTTCGCGCGAAAACGCCGCCGGGGACGCGCCCCCCGGCGGCGTATGACCGACGGCGCAGTGGGGCACACCGCGCCGTCGGCGGCTCCTATTCGGTCAGGTTTCCGCCGTCGGCGACCACGCGGCCGTTGTGGATGACCGTGCGGTCGCGGTCGGCCTGCGGGGCGTGCGGCGTGATGGCGGTGATCCGCCCGTCCTGGATCTCCACATCCGAGGGTTCGCCGCCCCACGGGCGCACGTTGGTGATCAGCATCGGCTCTCCGGTGGTCACGTCGCTGGCAGTACGTCGACGAGGCTGGCCAGCGAAGGTGCCCGGCCAAGCTCGATGTGCGAGTACGCGAGCGCCGCCGCCAGATCGGCGTTGCCCGCGTAGATGGCCTGGCAGATGTCCTTGTGCTCGGAGCACTGGACGCGCATGTCGCGATCCGAGGTCATGGTGAACAGCCACTGCATCAGCCCGAGCGAGGGCTTGAGCGCGTTCTCCAGCATCCGGTTCCCGGTCATCGCGACGATCTCGGCGTGCAGCGCGGTGTTGGCGGCCGGGATCTCGTTGGCGTCGCCGCGCCGCGTCGCGTCCTCGGCGGCGTCCATGAGCTCCCGCAGCCGCGTTCCGCCGCCGCCCGTCGCAACGGCTTCGGCGGCCCGGCGCGCCGCCATCACCTCCAGGCTCAGTCGCAGGTCGAAGAGCTCGTCGACGTCCTTGAGCGTGAGGGCGCGGACGGTGGCGCCGCGGCGGGGCGACGCCACGACGAAGCCGTCGGCTTCCAGCCGCGCCAGCGCCTCGCGCACCGGGATGCGGGAGATGCTGAGGGCCTCGGAGAGATCGCGCTCGCGAAGCCGCTCGCCGGGCGCGTACTCACCCGCGAAGATCCGGCGGCGAATCTCGTCCGCGGCGCGGACCGCGGTGGACGGACCGAGGTCCTGACCCTGGCGGCGATCGGTGGCAGCTGGACCGGTCATGAGCCGACCCTACGCGCGGCGACGCGGCCGCGACTTCGACGCATGCCGGGGGAGAACGCCGACCCCGGCCCGCTGGTGATCAGCAGTTTCAATTGAAACCTCCCGCCGGGAACATCGGTTGACCGCAGTTTCAATTGAAACCGTCATCCAACCGGATCCCCGGTCGTGAACGCCGGGTACGTCGGCGGGAACAGCTCCGCGGCCGGCCGCCGCTGCACGTCGCGCTCGGAGTAGGCCTCGCGCATCTTCTCGAACAGCAGTTGCGCGCGCTTCCGCAGGTCTTCGAGGTCGACGCCGGGGATGCGGGAGTCCGCCAGGACGGTCCGGCCCGCGACGACCGAGTGCGTCGCCTGCCGCCCGGTTCCGTTGAGCAGGAAGGTGCGCACCGGGTCGTCCAGCACGCCGTCGCGGATGTCGTCGATGCGGAACGCCACCACGTCGGCCTGCGCGCCCGGCTCCAGCCGGCCGAGGTCGCCGCGGCCCAGCGCCCGGGCGCCGCCGAGGGTGGCGGCGTCGAGGTAGTCCTCGGCAGGCGCGGCGTCGAACCGGTCTTCCAGGACCTTCGCCAGGTGGACGCCGACGTCCATGCCCCGGATCAGGTCCGGTGGGAAGGAGTCGGTGCCCAGGCACAGGTTGATGCCCGCGTCCCGGTACCTGCCGAAGGTGTGCAGCACCTTCCCGTAGCGCAGGGACGTCTGCGGGCAGTGCACGATCGACACGCCCGCGGCCGCGAGCTTCGCGAGATCGCCCCGGTCTTCGCCGTGGACGTCCGGGTGCCGGTCGGTGACCAGGCCGTGCGGCACGAGCAGGTGGGTGTCGAGGAGACCGGTGCGTTCGAGCATCTCCAGCGGCGTGACGCCGTGCCGGCGCTCGACGAGGTCGCGTTCGATCAGGCCCTGCAGGCAGTGCAGCCGCACGATCGCGTCGCGCTGCCGGGCGGCGGCGGCGGTCTCGCGCATGAGCTCTTCGGTGATCGTTTCGATGCGGCAGGGCAGCAGGACGCCGGTCACCAGCGGGTCGGCGAGTTCGGCGACGTGGTCGAGGAATCGCACCGCGTCCTGCAGTCCGGCGCGCCCGCGTTCCTCGTCGAACGCCACGTCACGACCGCCCTCCGGCAGCGCGACGTTCACGCCCGAGCGGTAGGCCGGGCCGAGGTAGGCGCGCAGGCCCAGCTTGCGCGAGGTCTCGGTCATGGTGACGAGCTCGTCGTAGGGCTCGGCCCACGAGCTGTGGATCTCCGAGGCGATCGGCATGTAGGTGGTGATGCCGTGCAGGGCGAGCTGCACCAGGGCGTACTCGCGGATCGTCGCGCGTTCCTCGGGGGTGAACACGTCGCGGCGCCGGTGCTGGAAGTAGTCCAGCGACCACTGGAGCCCGTCGGCCAGCTCCGGCGTCGGCCAGGAGTCGAGCACCAGGTGGTCGATGTCGGTGAGGGCGTCCAGGTCGATGAGACCGGGCAGCACCAGCGATTCGCCGAGGTCGAGTTCGGCGTCGACGGGCCCGTCGACGCCGTGGCCGACGTGGACGATCACGTCGTCCTCCCAGACCACTTCGCCGTCGCGCAGGAGCGCGTGATGTCCGTCCTGGTGGGCGAGGATGTGGCTGGCCCGCCAACGCGTGCGCATGGAATCTCCTCGGGCTCGGTTCTCGGTGGCCTGGAAGCTCCTCGACATTAGCATTTGGCATACCAAACTCGGATGGTCATTTTGGTGAAGCTGGCCGTAAGGGGCGCCCACGGGGCGCTCCGTGGCGGGGAATGCCTAGCTAGATCGGTCAATATTAAGTCGAGGTAACTCTTCGTCCGTCCGATCTGGCCATTCCGGGGACGGCTCTCTACTCTCCCGTCGGTATACCAGCTAGGCCCGACCGGTCCAATTCACGGACCGTGCCCCGGAGGTAGCCATGGACCACAGCGCCGGCACGACGGCCGCGACGGAGCAGCCGATCACTCGCGCGAACTGGATAACCGCGATCGTGCTGTCCGCCGCGATCTCGGTGGTCGCGGTGCTGATCGGCGAGTACAAGTTCCAGGTCGGACCGGCGGCGATCGCGCTGTTCCCGATCATCTGGGCGGTGCTGATCGGCGCGATCATCGGCGTCCAGCGCTGGCGGCCGGTCTCCGGCGCCACGCGCTCGGTGGCGACCGTGATGCTGGAGATCAGCATCCTGCTGTTCCTCGCGAAGCTCGGCACCGAGATCGGCCCCTCGCTGGCGAAGTTCCAGAACCTGGGCCCGGCCATCCTGCTGCAGGAGGTCGGCCACATCTTCGGGACGGTCATCCTCGCGCTGCCGGTCGCGGTGGCGCTGGGCCTCGGGCGCGCGGCAATCGGGGCCACCTGGTCGATCGACCGCGAGTCCTACCTGGCGTTCGCGATCGAGCGCTTCGGCGTCCGGTCGCCGGAATACCGGGGCGTGTTCTCGGTCTGGCTGATCGGATCGGTGTTCGGCGCCCTGTACGTCTCGCTGCTCTCGGGCTTCATGGGCAGCCTGGGCATCTTCCACCCGCTCGCGCTCGCCCTGGGGCTCGGCCTGGGCTCGGGCTCGATGATGCTGGGCGGCGTCGGCGCGCTGTCGCTGATCTACCCGGAGCAGGCCGCGGAGATCGCCGCCCTGGCGGCGCTGTCCAACCTGGTCACCAACATCGTCGGCTTCTACTCGGGCGTCTTCCTGGCGCTGCCGCTGTGCCGCCGGCTCTACGCCTTCTGGAGCCGCGTCTTCGGCCGCGACGACGAGGGCAATTGGCGCCGCGCCGCTGCCAAGCCGAAGAAGCAGAAGAAGCAGCAGGTGCTTGAGGTCGTGCAGGACCCCGAGGTCAAGCTCACCCCGGGCCTGACGCTGCTGTCCTACGTCGTCGTCGGTGCGGGCGGGTTGCTGGCCAGCGCGATCGGAACGCGTTCCTTCGAGATCAAGGACGCCGTGGGCATCGTCGTCCTGCTCGTCCTCACGTGGGTGTGCGTCCGCCTGGGGAAGCTGGTGCCCATGGTTCCGGCCAGCGTCTTCGTGCTCGGCATCGGCACGCTGCTGTCGGCGAACTTCCTCCCGACCGGCCCGCTGGTGGCGGACCTGATGGAGAACATGAAGGTGATGCTGATCGGTCTCCCGGGCCTGGCCCTGATCGGCCTGACGCTGGGCCGGGACATCCAGGCGCTGCGCCAGCTGAGCTGGAAGGTCGTCCTGGTCGCGCTGCTGACCTACTCGTCCTCGTTCCTCGCGGCGGCGGCGCTGGGCCAGACGGTCCTCCACCTCTGACGGCGAAGGCGGAGCACGTCGACTCCGGGGTCGTGAGCGCTTTGGGCTGCTGTGGCGGACCGAAGCATTCACGGCCCCGGTCGTTTTCGGCCGGAGCGCCAGGCCGCCCGGGAATGGCACCGATTGACTTTCGATAGGTATCGATCGATAATCGATATATGAACCGCATCGTCATAGTGCTGCTCCGGGTCGGCATCGTCGCGGCCGTGCTGCTCGGCCTCTTCGGTCAGATCGTGGTCATCCCAACGGCGGCGGCCGACGAGGTCGACAGCTTCCCGCCGTACGCGCCGTTCGCCGCGCCCTACGTGGCGGTGACGATCATCGGTGTCGCCTGCGTCCAGGCGGTGCTCGTCGCGGTGTGGATGCTGCTGTCCATGGTCCGGCGCGACGCGATCTTCACGCCGCGAGCCTTCCGGTGGGTGGACATCATCATCGGGGCCTCGGTGGTGGCGACGCTGCTGGCGATCGGGACCGCCGGGCACCTGTCCGTGGCCGGCATCCCGTCTCCCGGCGATGGCATGGACGTCGTCAGCGCATTGGCCGCCGCGGTCGCGTGCGTCGGCGTGGGGACGTTGTTCGCGATGCTCGTCGTCGTCATGCGGAGCCTCTTGCGCAAGGCGACGGACCTGCAGGCAGAGATCGCCGAGGTGATCTGATGGCGATCATCGTCGACCTCGACGTCCAGCTCGCCAAGCGCGGCATGTCGGTCGGCGAATTCGCGGCGGCCGTCGGCATCACGCCCGCCAACATCGCGGTGCTGAAGAACGGCCGGGCGAAGGCGGTCCGGTTCACAACGCTCGACGCGATCTGCCGAACGCTCGAATGCCAACCCGGCGACGTGCTCCGCTGGGTACCCGACAACAGCTAGGCACGGCTGCGAACCTGCTTCCCGTGCAGGGTGTTCTGAGCGCCACGCGGACCACAATGGACACAAATGACGCCGGACGTGCATCCGGATGGTCGGCAAGGGCGTGATCAGTCGGCTTGGCTGATCGTTGGGCGCCCCAAGGCTGGCCTTTCTCGACTGCGTCTTAAAATTCTTTCTTGATGCTCTTGTGCTCGCTGTCCATTTTCTCGGCCGTCTTCTTGCCGGATTCGTCAGTAAATGGCGCGTTCCTCCAGCTGATTCCGGCCTAGCCGACCGTGCGGCTCAGCGCTAGCCGGAATACCTGGTACGCCTCCGCGCGCTTGCGGTCGTGACCGCACCACCGCCCGTACGCACGGCGGACACAATGCTGCCCCGGTGTCAGCACACCGGGGCAGCAGGACGTCCGGGACGCGGGTCCGAGGACTATCGGGTTCGTGACGGGGGTCTTGCGGGGTAATAGCTTCGCCCCTGCCACCAATGCGCGCTGGGGGTCAGCTCAGCACCTCGAGGAAGATCCAGCCCCTGTCGCCGATGTAGCACCTGGCGTCCTTGTAGGTGCCGTCGGCCTTGAGCTGCGCTGCCTCCTCATTGCACTGGTCCATCGAGGAATACACCGCGGGTCCGCCGCCGACGGTCTCCCAGCCGGACGCGGAAGCGGCGCCGATGGTCAGCGGCATGGCAACCACGGCGGCGCCGAGGGTCAGACCAGCAGCGAAAAGGGAACGCCGCATCTTCATATGCAACTCTCCTGACAAAAAAGGCCAAAAGGGCCTAGCCGGTTTCTTGCACGGCCGAAATTACATTCACCCGGTTCCGGGGCCGCAACGGTGCACCGAACATGTAGGGATTCCTTGCAGGAGGAGAGGCTCCGCGCGTCATCCGCCTCATCTTGGCCCCGTCGTGTTCGACGATCCCCGCCGGCGACGGACGCGGCAGCGTGGTGCGCACGGTGATGTTCACCCACTCCTGGCCCTCCGCGCTACTCCGGCGCCCCAACTCCTCGCCGCCGGAGTAGCCCTACGCGGACGTGGTGGATCCACTGTGGACTTTGGGTGGGGTTGGCGGTGTTGGCTTGGCGGATCGCGGTCATGACGTCGATGCCTCGCCGGCCATCGCAAAGAAATGTTTGCAAATGGTTCTTTGCAATCGTACGTTGGCGGCATGGCGGACTACGGACGAGACCTGCGGATGGTCACCCTCGACGCGAAACGGCTGCGCGCGCTCGCGCATCCGTTGCGGGTCCGGTTGCTGGGAGCCCTGCGGCTGGATGGGCCGGCCACCGCGACGGCACTGGGCAAGCGCTTCGGCGAGAACTCCGCCAACACCAGTTGGCATCTGCGCCAGCTGGCCGAGGCCGGGCTCGTGGCCGAGGACACCCAGCGCGGGAACCGGCGAGAACGCTGGTGGACCGCGGCCCAGGACCGCACCCAGTTCGACCCGGGAGAACTCTCGGAGGACCCCGAGCTCACCGGATCGCTGGCGTCGTACCTGCACGCGATCAACGCCGTCCACCACGACCAGGCCGGCACGTACCTCGCCACGATGCAGGACTGGTCGAAGGAATGGCGCGGCGCCGCGGAGCTGTCCGACTACCGCTTGTCCCTGTCCGCCCGGGAACTCTCGGAGCTCAACCGGCGCATCCAGGCTGTGGTCGAGGAGTACTGGCGCGAACCGGAACCGGGCGATGTCGAGGTGGTCACCCACTGGCACGCACTCCCGCTGCGCCGCCAGGAGCGCGCCACCGACGCCACCGACGTCTTATGAGGCACCCGCTCGCCGGGCTCATCACCGCGACGGCGATCTCCAGCGTCGGCACCGGAATGACCATGCTCGCGATCCCCTGGTTCGTGCTGGAGTCGACGGGTCGCGGCGTGGACACCGGGCTGGTCGTGATGGCCGAGGTCGTCGGTCTGCTGCTGGGTTCGGCGTTCGGCGGGCCGTGGATCGACCGGCTGCGCCCCCGCAGAGCGGCCGTCCTGTTCGATCTTGCCGCGGCGGTCGTGGTGCTCGGCATTCCGGTGCTCCACCACTACGACGCGCTGCCGCTGTGGTTGCTCGGAGCACTGGGCCTGCTGCTGGGACTGTCCCGGGCGCCTGGTGATGCCGCACGGCAGGTGCTGATCCCGGACATCGCCCTTCGCACCGGTATCGCGGTGGAACGCGTCAGCGGCGCCTACGACGCACCGAACCAGGGCGCGCGAGCGCTCGGTGCTCCGATCGCGGGCGCGGTCATCGCGATGCTCGGCGCCCCGGCGGCGCTCGTCGTCGACGCGGCGAGCTTCGTGCTCGCCGCCGTCATCACTGGCTTGACGCTCGACGAAGCAGCGATCGACACCGCCGGCGGCGGCGGTTACCTGCGGCAACTCGGCGAGGGATTCCGCTTCCTGCGCAACGACCGCACCCTGTTCGCGATCCTCTGCATGGTTGCGGTGACCAACGGGCTGAACAGCGGCTTCTTCTCCGTTCTCGTGCCCGTCTACGGCCAGGTGGTCCTGCACTCGTCGCTCGGGGTCGGGCTCATCTCCGGAGCGTCCGGCGCGGCGATGGTGTTGAGCACGGTCCTGTTCGCCTGGATCGGACTGCGTTGGCGGCGCTGGCCCGTTCTGGTGGTCTGCTATCTGCTGGTGCTCGGGCCGCGTTCCGGGATCTTCCTGCTGCAACCGGATCTCGCGGTACTCGTCGCCGTCAGCGGCGTCATCATGCTCGCGTTCGGGCCGCTGAACCCGATCATCGGCGCGGTCAAGGCGGAACGAACGCCGCCGCAGTACCGCGCACGCGTTTTCGGCGCGATATCAGCAGCAGCGCTGCTGGGAATGCCCGCCGGAACGCTCGCCGCGGGACTTCTCAGCGACCACATCGGACTGATGCCCAGCATCGCGGTGTTCACCGCCGCGTCCGCGACGATGTCCCTGTGCCCGCTGCTGTTCTCGGCGTGGCGCGCCGTCGACGAAAGGACTTCCCGGCCCGGGCGCGGGCCGGGGAAGTCCTTTGAGGACGGTCAGCTGCGGACGTAGTCCGCGAGGTGCTCGCCGGTGAGGGTGGCGCGGGCGGCGACCAGGTCGGCGGGCGTGCCCTCGAAGACGAGCCGGCCGCCGTCGTGCCCGGCGCCGGGACCGAGGTCGATGATCCAGTCGGCGTGCGCCATGACCGCCTGGTGGTGCTCGATGACGATCACCGACTTGCCGGCGTCGACGAGCCGGTCGAGCAGGCCGAGCAGCTGCTCGACGTCGGCGAGGTGCAGGCCGGTGGTCGGCTCGTCGAGGACGTAGACGCCGCCCTTCTCCGCCATGTGCGTGGCCAGCTTGAGCCGCTGCCGCTCGCCGCCGGAGAGCGTGGTGAGCGGCTGGCCGAGGCGGAGGTAGCCGAGCCCGACGTCGACCAGCCGGTCGAGGATCTTGTGCGCGGCCGGGAGGCGCGCCTCGCCTTCGGCGAAGAACTCCTCGGCCTCGGCCACCGACATCGCGAGCACCTCGCTGATGTCTTTACCACCGAAGTGGTGTTCCAGCACCGATGCTTGGAACCGCTTCCCCTCGCACTCCTCGCAGGTGGTCTCGATGCCGGCCATCATCGCCAGGTCGGTGTAGATGACACCGGCGCCGTTGCAGTTGGGGCAGGCGCCCTCGGAGTTGGCGCTGAACAGCGCCGGCTTCACGCCGTTGGCCTTGGCGAACGCCTTGCGGATCGGCTCGAGCAGCCCGGTGTAGGTCGCCGGGTTGCTCCGCCGCGAACCGCGGATCGGGGTCTGGTCGACCGCCACCACGCCGTCTTGCCCGGACACCGAGCCGTGGATCAGCGAGCTCTTGCCCGAGCCCGCGACCCCGGTGACGGCGACCAGCACGCCGAGCGGGATGTTCACGTCGATGCCCTGCAGGTTGTGGGTGTCGGCGCCGCGCACCTCGAGCGCCCCCGACGGCTTCCGCACCGACGGCTTCAGCGACGCGCGGTCGTCCAGGTGCTGCCCGGTGAGCGTGCCGCCCGCTCGCAGCCCCTCGACGGTGCCCTCGAACACCACCTCGCCGCCCTTGGTGCCCGCGCCCGGGCCGAGATCGACGACGTGGTCGGCGATCGCGATCGCCTCCGGCTTGTGCTCCACGACCAGCACGGTGTTGCCCTTGTCGCGCAGCCGCTGCAGCAGGTTGTTCATCCGCTGGATGTCGTGGGGGTGCAGCCCGATCGTCGGCTCGTCGAAGACGTAGGTGACGTCGGTCAGCGACGACCCGAGGTGGCGGATCATCTTGGTGCGCTGCGCCTCGCCGCCCGAGAGCGTGCCGGTCGGGCGGTCGAGGCTGAGGTAGCCGAGCCCGATCTCGACGAACGAGTCGAGGGTGTCGTGGAGCGCCTTCAGCAGCGGCGCCACGGACGGCTCGTCGAGCTCCCGCACCCACTCGGCGAGGTCGCTGATCTGCATCGCGCAGGCGTCCGCGATGTTCATCCGCCCGATCTTCGACGACCGGGCCGTCTCGCTGAGCCGGGTGCCGTCGCAGTCGGGGCAGGTGGTGAAGGTGACCGCCCGCTCCACGAACGCGCGGATGTGCGGCTGCATCGACTCCTTGTCCTTGGACAGGAACGACTTCTGGATCTTCGGGATCAGCCCCTCGTAGGTGAGGTTCACGCCCTCGACCTTGACCTTGGTCGGCTCCCGGTAGAGGAAGTCCTGCATCTCCTTCTTGGTGAACTTGCGGATCGGTTTGTTCGGGTCGAGGAAGCCCGACTCGGCGTAGGTCCGCACCGTCCACCAGCTGTCCGACTTCCAGCCGGGGATGGTGAACGCGCCCTCGGCGATCGACTTGGAGTCGTCGTAGAGCTGGCCGAGGTCGATGTCGTTGATCGTGCCCCGGCCTTCGCAGCGCGGGCACATGCCGCCGGTGACGCTGAAGCTGCGGCGTTCCTTGATGGTCCGCCCGGCGCGCTCCATCGTGACCGCGCCGGCGCCGCTGATCGAGGCGACGTTGAAGGAGAACGCCTGGGGCGAGCCGATGTGCGGCTTCCCGAGCCGGCTGAAGAGGATGCGCAGCATCGCGTTGACGTCGGTGGCGGTGCCGACGGTGGAGCGCGGGTCGGAGCCCATCCGCTGCTGGTCGACGATGATCGCGGTCGTCAGGCCCTCGAGCACGTCGACCTCGGGGCGGGCCAGCGTCGGCATGAAGCCCTGCAGGAAGGCGCTGTAGGTCTCGTTGATCAGCCGCTGCGACTCGGCGGCGATCGTGTTGAACACCAGTGAGCTCTTGCCCGAGCCGGAGACGCCGGTGAACACCGTCAGCCGGCGCTTCGGGAGCTCGATGCTGACGTCCTTGAGGTTGTTCACGCGCGCTCCGTGCACGCGGATCAGCTCGTGGCTGTCGGCGGCGTGCGGCGCAGGCGACTGCGCGTCCTTCCTCGTGGCCTTGCTCATCGTGTCTCCATCTGTCGGGCGGGGGCCGCGTTCGCGGTCTCCCTCGGCGTCGCCTGGCTCGATCCGATCAGCGTCGAGCGGTCCGGAAGCGGGTGCGGTCTGGCCTGGGGTGTCGTTCGGGGTGGCGCGGCGCGAGATCCGGTGCCGGCATCGTCAGCCCGGGCGGCGCGGCGCCGGTGGCCACCGAGAGGTCGCCGCCGGCGCCGCGCGCGGGCTCCTCCACGGTACCGTCCGCGCAGGTCATGGCCGGAGGGTCAGCGCTGTTGCTGGATGCGGACCATGTTGCCGGCGGGGTCGCGGAAGGCGCAGTCGCGGACGCCGTACGGCTGCTCGGTCGGCTCCTGGACGACCTCGGCGTCGCCGGCCTGCAGCCGCTCGAAGGTCCCGTCGAGGTCCTTGGTGGCCAGCACGATGATCCCGTAGGTGCCCTTGGCCATCATCTCGGAGATGGTGCGGCGCTCGTCGTCGGTGATGCCGGGGCTGGCGGCCGGCGGGAACAGGACGACGGAGGTGCCGGGCTGGCCGGGCGGACCGACGGTGATCCAGTGCATCCCGCCGTATTCGACGTCGTTGCGGACCTCGAAGCCGAGGGTGTCGCGGTAGAAGGCCAGCGAGGCGTTCGGGTCCTCGTGCGGGAGGAATGTCGAGTGAATGCTGATGTCCATGCCGGTCAGGCTATGTGCGGCCAGATGACGGCGCTTCTCGATTCCTGATCGGTCTGGTCACCTGCTTCGCCACGCACGACGGCATCCCGGCGGTGGCGAGCGCCGCCTGGGTCCGGTAGGCGCTGGGCGGCATGCCGACCAGCTCGGTGAAGCGGGTGCTGAAGGTGCCCAGCGAGGAGCAGCCGACCGCGAAGCAGACCTCGGTGACGGTGAGATCGCCCCGCCGCAGCAGCGCCATGGCGCGCTCGATGCGCCGCGTCATCAGGTAGCCGTAGGGCGACTCTCCGTAGGCGAGCCGGAACTGGCGGCTGAGGTGCCCGGCGGACATGTGCGCGTCGCGGGCGAGCGCCTCCACGTCCAGCGGCTGGGCATACTCCCGGTCGATACGGTCGCGAACGCGGCGCAGCCGGGCGAGGTCGCTCAAGCGCTGGGCCTCGGATGGTCTGCTGGTCACCTGCGGAATCGTGCCACACGCGACGCCGGGCCGAGCAAGGCGAACGCGGTGCGTCAGCGTTCCTCGAACCACGGGTCAGCAGCGGTGCCCTTGGCTTCGATGAGCTTGGTGTGGCCGTTGTGGCAGAAGGAGAAGTCCCTGCTCTTGAACGGGTTCCCGAACGCGGCGACCGCCTCGACGTGGACCGGGGTGTGCTCGCCGACCCCCACGTCGCCGACGTCGAGAGTCCTCGCTTCCGACCGGCCGAAGTAGGTCGTCCATTCGGTCGAGAACGGATCGCTGTTCTCGGCGCGAACGGTGAACGCGACGGCGAACGCGCCATCGTTGCTGACCGTGACCGACTGGTAGCAAGGCTCGAGCAGGGCGCCGGGGTCATCGAGCTTCACCGTCGCCTGAGCGGAAACGCCCGCAGCCATCGGCGCAGCGGCGGCCAAGCCGACGACGACACGGATCAACCCGCGATGCAGAGCACGCACGACAAAACTCCTCAATCCAGGGGGAATGTTCCGGAACACGGCGGAGTCAACTGATCCCCGGGGGCGGCGACAACGAGAAGGAGACGCATTCACCCAATACTCCAACATCGTCACCTGTCCGAGCAGCCCACGACGGCCAGATTGTCGCGTGATCGTGTTGCGGGAGCCGGCGGATCGAGGTGCGAGGATGCCGTCACCCCGACGTCGAACCGGCCGACGCGCCCCCGCCGCGGATCGTCTGGAAGGTCCCGGAGATCAGCTTCCGCAAGCGAACGGTGAAGTGGCCGGACGGATCGAGTTTCAGGTTCCCGCTACAAGGCCGAACGGAACAACAACACCTGCGCAGGTACCACGAGCCCCCGGACACCATCCACTGGAACGGAAGGCGTGCATGATCCTGGTTATGGTCCTTTCCGGACAGTCAACGGTTTCCGGCTGTGAGCGCTTTGGCGGTTCGGCGAGGATCTGGTGACGAGTACGTGATTGCACACCCGATTAGTCTTGGATCATGTCGCGTCATCGTTTCGTTGACGTTGGAGGGATTCGGCTCGCCTACCAGGTGTACGGCTTGCCGGACGCTCCGGCGATCGTCCTGCTGCACGCACTGGGTGAGAACTGCGAGGACTGGAGCACGGTGGCGCCCGTCCTCGCCCGAGGCCGACGGGTCCATGCCCTGGATCTCCGCGGGCACGGGCGAAGCGACTGGCCAGGGGAGTACTCCCTCGAACTCATGCGGGACGACGTCCTCCGGTTCCTGGACGTGTTGGGGCTTGACCGGGTGGACCTGGTCGGGCACTCGATGGGCGGCATCGTGGCCTACCTGCTCGCATCCGAGCAGCCCCAGCGGGTGACACGGCTCGTCCTGGAGGACATCGCGGCCCCGCGGCCGCGGCGGGCCGTTGCTCCGGTCAGGCCGGACGGAGACCTGACCTTCGACTGGGACATGGTCCTCGCGGTCAGGCGCCAGATCGATACGCCTCCGGCCACCTGGCTGGCGGGTATCGGCGGGATCACCGCCGATACCCTGGTGGTGGCCGGTGGGCCCAGCAGCCACGTGCCCCAGGACGGCGTCGCGGAACTCACCCGCATGATCCCCGGCGGCCGCACTGTCACCATCCCGGTCGGACACCTGGTCCACGACGCGGCACCGGAAGCGTTCATCGAGACCGTTTCCGATTTCCTCGAGACGGAGCAGAACACCAGCCCCGACGGCCGTTCGTGAGCCCATAGTCGACGACTTGGTAGCGCAGCTCGGCGTCGTTGGGCAGTCGAGGCTTCCGGCTGGACCGGATCGCAGCGGCGGCACGGACGAGCAAGCGCAACCCCCATGCCCTGGCGGAACTCCTTCTCAGCTCGGTGCGGTACAGCTGACAACGCTGGCCGTCCTCACGCCCTCGCGCTGAGTGTCCGAAGGCAACCGCAAGCATGACGCAGAAAGCAGAAGCATCTCTCGACGGCAGCTGGCCTTGCCTGGTCGAGGAACTTCACAGCCGAGCTACTGACCGCGTACGTGACGGGAGCCCCGATCGCATTGATCGGGGCTCCCAAAACCCTAGGCGCTTGAAGCTACCCGCGATCCTGCGTATCGCCACCCGTAACTCGGTCCCCCGGGCGACACCAAGCAATGGAAACCTGCCCGCTGCCTACCAACCTATCTGGTCCGAATACCGTGTAGGGGCCGCCCCTGCTCGCGCAAAACGCCACCGCGCGGAATCTTTCCCCTGGGTATTCGGCATGAAAACAATTGGAACCTGATCCCTCTTGATTTCCGCGCACAACCCGTCCCGACGAACAGGAACCGGCTCGCGTGTCGACTCCTGCCGCCCCTTCGGCTGCGCTGGTTCCTGCGAGCGCCACCGAGGTCATTCCTGCGATCATCACAGCAGTAATAACGCGCCGTCGCATCATCCTGAAAACCTTTCGAGTAGACGGTTGGGGGACGAATTGAAGAATAGGTGCTCGTCGCCGCGTTCCGCCTCGCAAAGATCTTTGGTTCACCAAATCAGGGTCAATGTCCACCGTTGGGGGCATGTCAGGCGAGGAGGAAACCGCAAAAGCGGATTGTTCCCCTTGTGTCGGCAAAGCATATTCCATGGCGATGAATGCCAAAGCTCAGGTCGGATTCATGCGCAGGGGTGGATTGGAATGCCACTCCAAGGCAGCCCCCGGTCGCGGATTCTGAGACGCGAAATGCGCGACTCCGGCGGCGCCCTGCTCGACCGCTCGTTTCCCGGCGGGCTGCTGGCCGCGGCGGTGTTGGTGAGTGGGTGCACGTCCCTGGCCGGGCAGTCGGCATCGACCCCGCCCGGGCTGGCGGTGGGTGTTGCGAGTGCCGGGGGTGCGGCCAGCTCGGAGTCGGGCGCTGGGGCAGACGTCATGGCCTCGGACATCCACGCCGTCGACATTGCCGTTGATCTGGAGTTCGCCGAGAACGGCGGGGGCTGGATGGTCTCCTACGTCGAAGGCAAGTGGGATGGTTTCGCGATCACCAAGTGATGCGTCGGCCGGCAGCGGTGTCAACGTTCAGAGGCGCGGACGGAGCCCGGCCTTCCGCACTCGCTCCAGTTGAGCCCTCCGCCGGATCGCGTGGATGGCAGGCGGGACGATCACGACCAACACGGCCAGGGCGGTCCAGGCCGTCTCGGTCTTGGAGGTGTCGCTCAAATCCAGTGCGAACCACACTGCGGGGACCGCCGAGACGAGAATCGCGCAGGTCAGGTTCCGCCGCAGAAAAGTGCTGTCACCCCGGTCCGGTTGGCTGCCCGCGAAGGCGGCCCCGATGAACATGGCGGTGATGGCTCCAGCGCCGAGCGCCGGCCAGCCGAGGTAGCTGCTGATGTCGTCGACCAGCAGGTGAACACCGGGCTCCTGTGGAACGCACGTGAAGTCACGCTCGCTCCCGTCGGGGAACTCCTTGATGCAGTAGCCGCCGCTGCGCCCGATGAAGTACGAGAACCAGAGCAGAACTGGGAACAGCGCGACGGACGCCGCGGCGGCGAGGACATCGGCTCGTTTCTCGGTGCCGGCGAACCGGCGCAGGAGACCGAGGCAGAGCAGGCCGAACACGATCGCCCCCGACCCCGCCACCAGCAAGGTCGTCGCAGTGAGGGACCTGAACTCGATGTCCCCTTGGATCTGGAGGTGGTGGAGCGCGCCACCTGCCAGCGCCAGCACCAGCTCGACCAGGAGAACAGCTCTGGCGCCAGTCGCCAAGCGATCGCTCCGTTGCTCCTCGGGCGTGCTTGCTGGTGTTGGGGCAGCCTCTTCGAGTCGGTCATCTCCGCGTTCGTGGTCCTCCAGCTGCCGTTCGCGGAGTGTTTCGCGACTCCCGCCGATAGGAAGGTCAACAGGCTGAAGGGGACGATCCAGGTGGTGTGCTGCAACCACAACGCGGTGATGTGCGCGCTGAGCGACAGCGGAGCAACGCCCCAGAGGACGATCTGGATCGGCGTCCGCTTCGGCAGTGGTCGGAAGCTGGTCAACATCACTCCGCTCGGCCAGGTGGTCAAGGTCAGGTGTGATCACGGCGAGCATCCGGGATCAGCTTCGCACAGAGCTCCAATCCGACATTAGTGATCACCCGACCTCGCTCGCTGCCTACCTCGCGGGCCGCTGGAAACGACGAACGCGCCCCGCACCCGATGAAGGGTGCGAGGGTCCTGCGGCGGATCCTGAGCCCCCACAGTGGGCCACACCAGACGCGACCAGATGCGCTGAACCCACCGATACAGCTGGTTCGGCACATGGGCGCAGGAGAGGACTTTCGGCCCTTACTAGCCATGCCCGCCCGAGTGTGCTTGAGGGGAGGAGGGCATGGCGACGGATGATCGTCGCTCGTGCTCAGACACCGTCAAGCGGTTCAGCGAGGCTTACAACCAGCGCGTGATTTCCGTGGCCGAGACAGCAAGAGATGTTAGTTGAATCCCGAAACCCAGTTACAAGAAGCGGATCTCCAGAGGCGAAGGAATCGAAGACGGAATGGCAGTTCTTAAGGTTTTCCCACCCGCATACGGCGCCGACCGGAACATCTATCAGTTCCTTGCTGATGAGCTCTCGGGAATGAAGGCCGATCAAGTTTGCCTGCAACATTATCTTGAACGAGTGAAAACCCAAGATCCTGCAAACCTGGACTTAACTGGGGACCACACGTATCAAGAAGTTATCGACATGTGCAGGAAAGACATCAAGGGACGCATGCGGGCGATCGACCAAGCTCTTGACGCGAACGCTCAAGGGAAGGACGCGCTGAAGGAATTTTTGCGGGAATATTCCAAGGATCCTCCCCCTCGTCCGCCCGCACCGCGGCCCCCTTGGGAGCCTGTCACTCGTGAAGAAATCGAGAACATTTATCGAATGTTCGGCAGGGAACCCCCGCCCGAGTTACCGCCCGCTGATCAGCTACCAAACCCGCCCCAGCAGCGGATTCGAGTAAGAGCTAAAGACGCTGATGATAATGCCGGGCCTTCCCGGGATCCCGGCGCTGAGCCCAATCCCACAAAACCACCACAGGCCCAATCGCCACCGTCCCCACCACAAACAGACCCAGCACAACCTCCCCCGACTGACGCCGGGGACAGTCAAGGACCCGCACCAACCAAACCACCGAGCCCACCACAAACACGCCCAGCACGGTCCGCAACTGGCGCCGGTGCCGACGGCGGCACCTCCGTGGCCGACGGTTCTGGGAGTGGCGCCGGTGTGACCGGAGATTCCGGCTCTGGTGCTTCGAGTTCAAGTTCGAGCGCGGATGGGCTGTGGAGCCGTGTGGGTAACTGGGTCGCCGATGGCCTGGAAGCGCTCGGTTTGGCCGCGGTCGGGACCTGGGTGCGGGAAAAAGCGGCGGAGGTGGCGATCGGCCTAGTTCTCGGCCTCGCCGGGATAGCGCTCGGCTTGGGGCTCGGTGGCTGGCTACTGTCGGGTAGTGATTCCGGTACTCCAACACCACCGTCACCGCCGGATGTCCAGGCGCCGCTGGTGCCGAATCCGGTACCAGCGCCTCCGCCGGGACCTCCGCCAGCGCCTGGCGGTGGCGACAACCCCGCAAGCTCCAATAGCGATTCCAACAGCGGGTCCGGCGGAGCGGGTAATAGCAACAGCCCTGCCGTCCCCAACGGCAGCCCAAACAGCGACTCCAACAGCAGCAGCGGGAATCAGTACCAGAGTCCGTTGAGCAACGGTGGTGGGAACGAAAACTCCAACAGCGGCAGCGGGAACCAGTACCAGAGTCCGTTGAGCAACGGTGGTGGGAACGAAAACTCCAACAGCGGCAGTGGGAATCAGTACCAGAGCCCGTCGAGCAACAGTGGTGGGAACGAAAACTCCAACAGCGGTAGTGGGAATCAGAACCAGAGCCCGTTGAATAACGGTGGTGGGAACGAAAACTCCAACAGCAGTAGCGGGAATCAGAACCAAAGCCCGTCGAGCAACAGCGGCGGGAACGGCCAGCAGGGGGTTTGTCCGCCCGCCGGTGGCAACATCGATAACAGCGGTGGCAGCAGCGACAACACCGGCGGCCAAAGCAACATCGGCGGTGGCGGCACTGGCGGTAGCCCCGGCGCCGGCGGCTACGGTTCGAGCTTCACTCACATCAACAAGGCCAACTGCTGAGGAAGTAAGCTACGGCCCCGTCATCTGGTTTCGTCGCGGGCTGGACGAGCCCAGCACTACAGTCCATCGGCGACGTTGCGATCGCTTCGATGTGCGGTGCAAGATCCCAGGACCATGCCATTGGCACGCCAGGGGCGGAAAAGTTAACTTGCCCGGTAAACCTGCCGTTGTTGTCCGACGCATCAAAAGCCGGATAGTTGAGGAAAAAGTCGTGATAATATGCGGCCTGGGCAGTCCCTGTAAGGCCGACAAACGACAGCGCGGTAGCGGCTAGAACGCCAAGCGAAGAGAAAATCTTTCGCAAATCAAGGCTCTTTCTTGATCCAGGTGGCGCGCCAATGGTAGCCATCTTGCTCTGCGGGCTCAGCCTTGATTTTCACTCGATCGCCAACGGCAAGTGAACGAAATCCTGAAGCCTCTATGTGCGAATAATGGCCCCAGATTTTGCTACTTTGACCTTGCACGCTGATAACCCCCAGCCGTCATTGACGTGCCAGATTTCTACATGTCCGTTGTATTCAACACCAGATTCCATGTCGAAATGCTAGCACGATATCGCGTTCAGTACCCCCTTTGTCTGAACTGTGCGACGGGTCGATCTTTTCATGATTCTGAGGAGAAATGCAGCACTGGCACATATGACGAAGATCATATTACTCTTTTGGGATGACGGCGAAAATGGTATGGGAACAGAGTCAGGTATTAGCGTGAGTGTCGGACAAGTTCGGGTGTCCCAGTAAATCGACAGCTGGTCGGGCTCGCGTCGGCCTGACCGTCACCCCAGATGATCAGGTGGTGTGGATCGACCAGTCGACCAGCGAGCACCATCGGAGGCCCGGAACCGACTCCGGATGAGCTGAGTTCCGATGCGATCGCCGAGGCGGTGCGCGCACTGGCCGAGGCGAAACCCGAGCGGTGGGCGGCGGTCGCCGCAGCCCTCGGCGGGGAGCAGGCTCCGATTTCTGCTCCCATTTTGCTCCCTTCGGGGGGTTCCGAAGGGAGCGCCAAGATCATCGATCTGGCGTCCCGCCGCAGGTCAGCTGGCTGACCTTGCTTGCGCCCCCGGCAGGATTCGAACCTGCGACACCCGCTTTAGGAGAGCATTTCAGCAGGAATAGCATCCGCTAGCGTTTCATAGCGCTCCGTAGTATCAGGAGGTCATGAGGCATATCCGAGGTATTCGTAAGGTAGCGAGACATAGCGGGGTCTAGCCGTCGCTGCTGCCCGTTTGCTGCCCGCGAAGACCATAGTGGACTGATTGGGAGCTCGACCGGGTGCCGCTGCTGCTGAACCCTCGTATCCAGCAGGCTCGTCACCCGGTCGGCTCGTCGCTACCCTGGCGGGGCACCTTCTCGCGGAGGTCATGACGCCCCCGGCTGGCCCCCGGGGGCATTCCGCGAGAAACCCCGACTCCGCGAATCGAGGGTGATCATGGGTAGCTTCACCGAGCCGGACCAGCCGATCGGCGACCGCCTCCGCCAGCTACGCGGCAAGCTCTACACCCAACAGGAACTCGCCGATAAGGCACAGGTGTCCGTCGACCTGGTGCGCAAGCTCGAACAGGGCACCCGAACCACTGCCAGGGTCGAGAACCTGCACAAGCTCGCCCTCGCCTTGGACACCACGTTGGCCGACCTAATCGGCCCCGCCCGTATCCCGGACCAAGCACCGAATGAGGGCGCGGTGGAGCTGCGGCACGCCGTCACCGACCTGGACGACCTGATCGGCCCGCCGGCCGACACCGACCCCCTCGACGTCGACGACGCACAGCGCGCCGAGGTGTACGCCTGGGGCATCTACTGGTCCGGGGACCACGACGCCGCCGCCGCGGCCCTCCCGAGCCTGATCTACGGGCTGCGCGCCGGGTACGCGACCGCGAACCTGCCCGACCGTGCGCCGCTCGCCTACGCCCTGTCCCGGACTCTGTGGGCTGCGGGGTCGACGTTGATGCACCTCCGGCACAACGACGCCGCATCTGCTGCCACCCGGTGGGCGGTGCGGCTCGCAGCCGAGGGCAACGACCCCTGGATGCACGCCACCGTCAAGGGATCGTTGGCGTGGCAGCTCATGGTCTCCGGCCGTTACAACGAGTCGATGACGCTGACCGAACGGGCAGCGGTCGGCATCGAGCCGGACGGGTCCGCGCCGGCTCCGCACCTGTCGGCCTACGGTTCCCTGCTGATGCAGTCCGGCAACGCCGCAGCACGAGCCGGGAACGGCGGCGCAGCACGGGACTACCTCGACGCAGCCGCCGAGGTGGCCCGGCGGCTTGGTGAGGACCGCAACGACTACAGCACCACGTTCGGGCCGTCGCTGATCGCGATGCAGTCCGCCGATGTCCACATTGCACTCGGCGACTACGACCGGGCTGTGGACGCTGCGGCGACGATGCCCCGTCAAGGTGCGGCGCTGCCGACGATGGCGCACTGCCGCCACCTTGCCGACCGGGCGCTTGCCCACGTTCGGCTCGGCCAGCCCGAAACGGCTCTGCCGCTCATGGCCACGGCGGTGCAGTCGTCGCCGAACTGGGCCAAGCACCAGCAACTACCGAAGGTCGTTGTGCGCGAGCTGCTGCACACCACCAAACAGCGGTCGAGCGTGCTTCGAAACCTGGCCTCGACGCTCGGAGTGAGCTGATCGGGTAGTAGGACAAAGCGTCCTACCCGACAGAAGATCACCGCTCATACGTTCCAGGTATGAGCATGGTCGACAGCTGCCCCACCAGCCCACACATCCACCGGGTGTTCTGGATGCCGGTACCCGACCAGGTACCGGCATCCGGTGAGGCTGGCGACGGGGCTGGGGTGCGAGCGGGCACCCGTCATGCGTTCTGGGGTCGCCGCTGGGACGGCCAAGAGGCCGAGTGCAAAACAGTGTGCGGCGTGGTGGTCAACCTGGATGAGTCGTCACCGCTGGACTGGATCAGTATGGCGGAGTGCGGCGATTGCCGGGCCGAGATCCTGCGGGTTCGCGGCGAGGTACGGCCATGACCGTGATTCTCGCCCGCCGCACAACCGGATCTGCAACCCAACGTGTAGCGATCCGATGATCACCGTGCTGATTGCAGCCGTCGCGGTTGCCGTTGCACTTGCCGGGTTGTTGGCCGTGCGCTACTTCAGCGAATTCGGCAAGCACGCCGGTGGTGGCGAGGGTGCGCTGACGGTTGAGCAGCTGCTCGCCCAGGCCGACGCCGAGGACGAGCCCGGCGGCCGGCACCGGCTCCGCGAACCGGTGGTGATACGCGGCGACCTGGCCGACGACCTCGCAGTGGTGGAAACGCGGCTTCTGTCGCGGGCCTCGGCCGGGGTGCCATTCGATAATCCCGACATCATGGCGACCCACCGGTGGACCTTGCGCCACCTCCTTGTCGGGCTTCAGAACTTGTAGAGCTCGGCGGAGGCATCGCGCCGCCTTCCCTCCTGGGCCGGTGCTTTCGCCGTCATCACGTGCCCGTACTGCTGACCCCCAGGGCGGCCGGGCACCCGGATGGCCGGGCGGTGCGTCGCTCGTCGACGCCCCCGGCACTGCCCGGTCATCCTCACGACAAGCCATCAAAGGAAAACAACGGAAAGGAAACCAGTGTCGATCACGTTGTCGGACGCGCCGGTCACGCGAGGCCACGTTCGGCCGTGGGGGCTGCAAGGAATGCAGACCCCACCCCGGGTAGGCATCGAGATTGGCGAGTGGCGCTACGACCACGAAAAACAGATCGCCGTCGATGGACAGGGCGAGCGGCTGCGCGGCCCGGCCATGAGCGCGCGCAGCTACAGCGTCCCCGACCCCAGCACCGAGGACACGTTGCCGGACTTCGTGCCTGACGCAACGTCATGAGCTGGTGGGGGCCGATCAACGGCGCTCGGCCCCACCTTTCCCGGTCCGGCGGATCTCTCCGTATCGGGAGTCGCACGGGATTCGGCCGGCCACCGGGCCGCCGATGCCGTGTGGCCGACAGGTAGTAGGACTCGAACAGGAAGGAAGGCGCTATGCCTGAAACGCTGACCCGTTTCGCGCACGACCCGATCGCCCCGGACAGCGCGCAATTCCCGCTCGGGCGTCCACTGGGGACGCCGAACAACGCCGACCCGGCGTCGGGCGAGGGCGTTCGGGCGTGGGGGCTGCGCGGAATGTCGACGCTGTCGAACAAGACCGTGGAGCCGCTGCCCGCGTGGCGGTATGACCACGAAAAGCAGGTCGCCGTCGACCTCGACGGAATCGGGCTGAACGAGTTGCGCTGCGACCCGTCGGCGAACTCGGTTTCGAACCTCGACGGCGACGAGGGCGCGTCCGAGGACTGGTCGTACGACTTCGTCGGCGATGAGCCGGTGCAGCCTGTATGACGGTTCTGATCCTCGCGAGTGATCTCGACCCGTCGGCCGACGCGATGGTCACCGCATTGCGGGAGCGCGATACGGCGGTGTGTCGAGTGAATACCGCGTGGTTCCCTGCGCAGCTCAGTGTTTCCGCTGGGCTGCGCGGGGGCCGTTGGTCCGGGTACCTGCGCACACCCGCGCACTGCGTGGAGCTGGAAGATGTGCACGCGGTGTGGTACCGCAGTCCTGAGGCGTACCAGATGCCCGACGAGCTGTCGGCGCCGGAACGGCATCATGCGTTCCTCGAAGCGAAGTACGGTCTCGGCGGGGTGCTGTCGAGTTTGCCTGCGTTCTGGGTGAATCACCCGGCGCGGATGGCCGATGCGGCGTACAAGCCGGTGCAGCTCGTCCGGGCGCACGAGTGTGGGTTGGCGGTGCCGGACACGTTCATCACGAACGAGGCCGACTCGGTGCGCAGGTTCGCAGCTGGGGGCCGCACGATCACGAAGTTGTTGGGGTCGAACACGATCTCGGAAGAGGGCACTCGCAAACTGTCCTGGACTCGTGTCCTCGGAGAGGATGACCTCGGCGACCTGCGCGGTGTCGAGGTCACGACGCATATGGTGCAGCGGTGGGTGCCGAAGTCGTTCGAGGTGCGCGTCATCGTCATGGGTGATCACCTGACGGCAGCGGCGATCCACGCGGGCAACGCGACGTCCTACGTCGACTGGCGATCCGACTACGACGCCCTGTCCTACAACCTGATCGACCCGCCTACCGAGGTGACCAAGGGGATTCACGCGCTCATGCTGGCCTTCGGGCTCGTTTACGGGGCGCTCGACTTCGTGGTAACCCCGGCGGGTGAGTGGGTCTTTCTGGAGATCAACCCTGGTGGGCAGTATGGGTGGATCGAGTCGCACACCAGCGTGCCGCTGACCGGTGTTCTCGCCGATCTACTGACGAAGGGGCAACCATGACCGCCCAGCTCGATACAGCGTGGAAACCCCGCGCGCAGGCGCTCGCCGACGAGCTCGAATCACGCGGCGACCTCACCGACCCGGCATGGAAAGCTGCGGTGGCCGCGACTCCGCGGCACGTGTTCGTGCCGGAGGTCTACGAGCAGGACACCAACGCCGAATGGCGACCGGTCGACGTGACGTCTCCGAGCGGGCTCAACAGGGTGTACTCGCCGACAACGCTCGTTACCGCGCTGGCGGACCGGGGCACGCACAGCGAGGGCATTTCCAGCAGCACGAAACCCGATCTCATGGTGCGGATGCTGGAAGCGCTCGACGTGCACAACGGGCACAAGGTGCTGGAGATCGGCACCGGGACCGGCTACAACGCCGGGTTGTTGTCGCACCGGCTCGGCGATGAGCAGGTGTTCTCCGTCGACCTTGACGCCGAGCTGGTCGACCCGGCGCGGGATCGGCTGGCATCGATCGGGCTGCATCCGACACTCGTCACGCGCGACGGCGCCGAGGGCTTGCAGGAGCACGCACCGTTCGATCGGATCATCGCGACGTGCTCGGTGCCGACGATGCCGCGGGCATGGTGCGAACAGCTGGAGGACGGCGGGCTACTCCTCGCCGATATCCAACTCGGCGTTGGAGCGGGAAATCTGGCGTTGCTACGTCGGGACGGCGACCAGCTCGAAGGACGGTTCACGGATCGGTGGGCGGCGTTCATGCTGATCCGCCACCACAACGAACGCCCACGGATGCTGCATGCGCCGGCCGATGCGGGTGCGCGCACCAGGACCACGAGCACGCCCCCAAATCCATGGCAGGACAACCGAGTGGTGTGGTTCCTTGCGCACCTGATGGGGCTTCCACCGGGTGTTCGGTACGGGATGCGGTTCGACCCGGACACCCGGCAGCCCACGGCCGGGACAATCACTGCGCCGGACGGGTCACACGCGTTCGTGATGCTGGAACCGACACCTAACGGGACATGGTCGGTGACCGAGACCGGGCCGACACCGCTATGGGCGGCCGTCGAGAGAGCACAACGACAGTGGCGGGAAGCGGGCGAGCCGGGTTGGACTCGCATCGGCCTGACCGTCACCCCAGATGATCAGGTGGTGTGGATCGACCAGCCGACCAGCGAGCACCAATGGAGCCTGACCGCATAACCGCGCCCGAAGCGACGAACGCGCCCCCGCACCCGGTGGGCGGATTCTTGGGGTCCTTGCAACACCTGATGACCTATGTGGTTGTCAGTAGATCACGCAGACGCTCGGCTGGGGTTCTCCAGCCGAGCGTTTTGCGTGGTCGGCCGTTGAGTTGCTGGGCGACGTGCTCAAGGTCCGCCGCAGAGTGGATGGACAGGTCGGTGCCCTTGGGAAAGTATTGGCGCAGCAGGCCGTTGGTGTTTTCGTTGCTGCCACGCTGCCAGGGAGAGTGCGGGTCGCAGAAGTAGACCGGCACCCCGGTCGCCACGGTGAACTGCTTGTGGGCGGCCATTTCGCAGCCTTGGTCCCAGGTCAGCGAGCCGCGCAGGTGCTCGGGCAGGGTCGCGATCAGGGGTACCAGGACGTCGCGGACCTCCTCGGCGGTGTGCCCGCCGGGCAGGTGCCCGAGCATCACATACCGGGTGGTGCGTTCGACCAGGGTCACGATCGCCGACTGCGACCCGGTGCCCACGATCAGGTCGCCCTCCCAGTGCCCTGGCACGGCCCGGTCCTCGACCTCGGGGGGCCGGTCGGAGATCATCACCATCTCGTCGACGAAGCGAGGCGTGCGTTGATCGGGCTGCCGGTGTGGCTTGCGGCGGGTGCGTCCAGTGCGCAGCGCGTCCGCGACCTCGCGTCGTAGCCCGCCGCGGGCCTGAACGTAGATCGCCTGGTAGATCGTCTCTGTACTCACCCGCATGCTCTTGTCGCCGGGGAACTCCTCCACCAGAGCGTGACAGATCTGCTCCGGCGACCACCGTTGCCGCAGCTTGGTAGCGACGTAGTCGCGTAAGGGCCCGTCCTGAGCGAGCTTGGCCGTCTTCGGCCGGGCGCGACTGCCCGCCCATGCCCGCTGCGCCGCGTGCGGCCGATAGACCCCGTCGGCCGAACGGCCATCGATCTCGCGCTTGATCGTGGACGCCGACCGGCCCAGTGCCCGCCCGATCGCCCGCAGCGAGGCGTCCTGACGAAGTAGATCAGCGATCGTCTCCCGCTCCGTCACCGTGAGAAACCGGGGGTGCAGGTCAGCCTCAACCGCTGCGAGGGACGGTGCTGACGAGGCGGCGACGATCGTGGTCACACCGGCTTCGTAGTCGATCTTGCGGCCATCGTCATGGATCCGCACGTGCCCTTGCTTACGCCAGCCGCGATCCCAGTCCTGCGCGGTGCGCACGTGAACACCCACCTGCGCGGCAGCAGCACGCCGCGACACACCCGATGCACGAAGGCGCTCGTAGGCCGGACGCCCCGGGTGCCTGGCAGGACCCGCCTTTCCCTGCCCTCGGATGCCGGCCTTGCGCGCCCACCCGTAGGCCGTGTTCCGGTTCACTCCCACCACACGGGCAGCGGCCAGAATGCTGCCCGACTCCCGGTCGAGCGCCTCGAAGAACCGAGCCCTTAACTCCCCAGAAACCACGATCCTCGCAACTCCCTGAAATCCAGGGTGTTGCGAGGATCGCTAGAACCCGCCGTGAAGGGTGCGGGGGCGCGGTGCCCTAGAGCTCAGCAGAACCGGGCTTTACTACTCTTTGCGCATGAACAGATACAGAAAGCGATCGTGGGGTGACGTTTTCCTGGTCGCCCTAGCCTGGATCATGACGGTCGCCATGCTGCTCTACGGATGTCTCCTCGTGTTCGCAGGGAATCCGGGCATGCTCGCGATTGCTATCCTGCTGTCCCTCATCACCTTGTTCATGAGCGCCATATGGAGCGTCACACGACCACCGCGACCGCTGGTTATGCACTTCGGCCTGCTGCTGGCCAATGGGCTGCTAGCAGTGCTTGCCGGGGATTCGGTTCTCGCGATTGCATCGCCCGAGGCGAGCACGTTTCATCGGCTTCTCGGCTTCGTAGCCATTGCGGTACCCATCTTTGCTCCAGCCCTGGTGTGGCGGGACTTTCCGATGCTTGACAGTCAGGCGCCGGAACGGTGCCGACCGGCGTCGGATTCATCCGCCGAGTCCGGAGAGGCGTAGATCGGGGGCCGGGCCGAGCCGAGCAGTACCCGAGAGATCGGCACGGGTAGCCGCGGTTCGGCCCAGCGCAGCAGGGCGTAGACGGCGGCGAGCACGACCGGCACGACGAGCGTGGGCCCGGCGTCGCCGAGCCCGTCGACGAGCCATGCGGGGGCGCCGGCGGTCACCAGCGCGGCGATGACCGCGGACCAGGCGGCTGGAACGATCGTGCGCAGCCACGCGGTGAACTGGTCGGACACGGTTTCCTCCTGGTGCAATAGAAAACGGGCACCGCGGTTTGCGGTGCCCGTTTGGGTTGCTGATAGTTGCCGCTGATCAGGCAGTGCGTCCTGCCGCGACGGCGATACCTGCGAATGCGCGTTCCAGCGCCCACGCGGGGTAGGTGTTCACCGTTCCGTATGCGGGGTGCTGCGTCTTGCCCGGTGCGCTACCGGTTTCGCGGAGGACGCGCCCCGCGGCGATTCCTACCCGCCGTAAGTAGCCCTGCGCGGTCGGCAGGTCGTGGAGCTTGGCGTAGCCGAGCGCGGAAAACCAGTCGTGGGCTCCTTCCAGCGCCTCGACACGTGCTGACACCTCACGCAACTGCCCGGCCTGGCGCTGCTGCTCGACTTCGAGCCTGCCGACCTGCACGAGCGTGGCCATCTGCTGCTGCACCCACTCGGGCAAACTGGCCAAGCTGGTCTCGGTCGTCTCGGCCTGACGGGTGCGCTCGGCGAAGTAGGACTGCGCCGCTGCAACTTGGGGCTTATTCGGGTCGCCGTTCATGGCCACCAGGTAGGC
>NZ_FNOK01000053.1 GCF_900106995.1 Saccharopolyspora shandongensis | reverse complement strand
GGATTTCGCATAAGAACACGGTGCGTGTCATCCGGTCCCGCGTGTGGAAACCGGAGTCTTTTCCCCCTCACAGCAAGTGATGATCACTATCGTCTACTGCTGGCCGAGGTCTGCGATGAGATCAATCCGAAGCGCCGGAACCGGAGCTATCCGCGCGTGATCAAGAGGAAGATGAGCAACTTCCCGGTCAAACGGGCACGCCATCGCCAGCAGCGCCAGGACAGCAGGCCATCCCGCTCAGCGGTCGTCATCACCGCACCCAGCAAGACCGGGCACCGACCTCGACCAGCCAAGATCACTTAAACGACCGGCATTGCGCCTAGCCCCCGCATTTCGTCAAACCACCCAAAAAGGATCACTGGAAGCCTGGAAGGTGGATCTTCGACGCCACCTCGATTGTCGATCCATCGTCGAACCGATTAATGGAAAAACCAGATCCGGTGGACCACCGTCCTTTGACGTCTTTAGCCGCTTTGGAAAAACGTTCGCGCGGACACTCCCAGAGGGTGACCAGCCCTTCGCCGCCGAGCAGCGACCCGGAAAGCTCGGAGACAGCATTGATAGCCGAGCGAGCTTTACCGAGCAATCGCCCGAAGCCCTTGGTCTCGTTCGCCGGTTCCTCGGCGGCGCTTGCTTCGGGAACCTCGCCCACATCGGACTTGCGGAGCACGGCAGACTCGACGACGACGGCAATACGGCGATCGGTACCGATGAACCAGCCTTCCGGGCCGGCGGCGACCAGCTGGTCCGCGCATCGGACCGCTTCCCGACCTGGCGAATCCGCACTTACCCAGCCACGGATCGTCGGGTCATGAACCCACTCATCACCGTGGAATCGGCCTTCCTGGACTACGATGGTCGGGTAGGGCACGTCTGCGAAATCGACCTCGAGGTCGTTGCGAATGGGATGCTGCGGCGCGTATGGCGCTTCGTGACGGCCACCTATCGCGGCACCTAGATGCACGCGCTCGCGATCACCGCCGCCGAACTCCTGCAGTTTCTCCCCTTGCTGGAGCCAGCCTTCTTCCACCAGCTTGATGAGCTGCTTCTCAGATTTCACCGTCAGCACCTACTCCCGGCCGAAACTCATCGCAAGCAAACGATCTATCTTGTGTCCGCCATGCGAGCCGTTCCCCGGGAAGGTGAGATCGATCGCCGACCCGTCCGCGAGGGTGACGCGCAAGTACTTCCCCGCCTGCCCCTTCACCTTGTACTGGGCCACGTCGATGTTCGAGATGATGTTCCTCGGGAACTCGGCGTGGACGACCAGCCCCGGCAACTGCACTGATCGATGCCGACCACCAGCATCGTCCTGCCCCGCCGAACCACCGATCTTCTTCTTCAGCCCGCCCAACAAGCCGGCATCGTCCGATTTTCCCTTGGCGAACTCCAGCATCCCGAGCCGATGTGACGTCAGGACCCACACGAATTCGCGACTACCACCCTTGGTGTTTACGCCACTAGCCTGCCAATGTCCCAAATGCGAGGCTGCGAGGCAGTCCCGGTCACGACCGGAAACTACGGCCTGCTGAACACTCGGGGTGTTGTAACTGTCGCCTTCTGTCGGGGAAAGCACTTCCATAGCGGTCCCGACAACCCCGCTGGCGATCCCGCCGAGCACCTTACCCGCGGTCCAACGCTTATCGCCCCACTCGTCAAGCCCGGGAACCTGATAGAGGACGTAATGCGTGCTAACCGGCGCGATCGGATGGCACCACAGGATCTTCTCGTCGGAGGCACACCAAAAAGCCCGGGCGGACAACACCTCGATCACGAGAAACCACGCTCCTGCGCCTGATCCCGCTGTTCATCGGACAGGTCCCCCTGAAACCAGCCCTTGCCGGTGTCGTAGGCCGCGTTCGCCCCCTGCTCAACAACAGCGCCGGTCACAACATCCGTACCTGCCACCATCGCTGCCTGACCAAAGGTCGCCTTTCCGCCGAGAACACCACTGAGCACGTGCGAACTTGCAGTGCTCGCAAGCCCCTGAACGTCCTTGGCGTCCTGCAAGAACTGGCTCCGTTGGGCTTGCAGTGCTTCCTTGGCCCGGTCACTGGTCGCATTGGCAATCTGGTCGTCGAAATCTCTGAGCTTGTCGGCGTGCTGCTTGCTCACGTCCTGGAGGAACTTGCCCCCTGTCGAGCCAAGGGTGTCGCCGTCCGCCTTGGTGAGGAACTTGGCCACCGGATTCGCGTCGACTTTCCGCGCGATCGCCTTCTCGATCATGTTGCCCTCGCGCAATTCGGTCATCTTGTCGATGACCTTGCGGAGCTTGCCCGCCTCGCGAAGCTTCTGCAGAAGCTTTTCGATCTTCTGGAACATCTGGAAGAGCTTGCGCTGCACCTGCGTGACACGCATCGTGATGCGGGCGCCAGTGGCCCCCACCTGGACAGCGGTCCCCGCACTTGCCGCGCCGACCGAAGCGCCGGCCGTGATCCACGACGCCGCCAGGGCCGCCAGCCACTGGACGATCAGGCCGATGATCAGCTCGGTCACCGTCTGGATGAAGAACTCGACGACCATGTCGAAGATGTCCGCGATCATGTCCAAGGTGCCCTTGAGATCGCGGATGTCGGCAGCCAGCGCCTTGACGCCGTCGCCGAACTCCGTCATCTGGTTGCGGAACGCGTCGCCGTCCTTGCCGACCCAGGCTTCGGCCGTCGCCTGCGCCCGCTGCGGCTCCTGCTCCGCAACCTGGTCGAGCCACTTCGCGACGTTCTCCCAGCCTTCCCCGGTGGCCCGCATCTGCTCGGGGTCGCCGACCGCCCATTCGATCAGCTCGATCAGCGGGCTGAGCACGATGGACACCAGGAATCCCAGACCGTTGCTCATCAACGTCTGGCCAGGACTTGTCAGCAGCTCCAGCTGTTCCATCCGCATCGAGACCATCGCCGCGCCCCACTCGGGCGGTTCCGAGGCATCTGCAACGTCCTGGCCGGCACCCCACAGGGACGAGCCGCGGCCTGCCGCTTGATCGAACCAGTTCTTCTGGTCGCCCTCGCCCTTGTTCAGGGTCTGGAAGTCGCCCGGCCCCTGTGGCGAGCTCATCCGCCCAATCCCTCCCCGGCTTTCTTCAGCATCTCCGAGATCTGCTGTTCGGTTTCGGCGTAGTCCTTGACGGTGTCATCCAGCGACTGCTTCGTCTTGACCAGGAACTGCTGCGCCTTCGACGCCAAGTCCTGGCACTCCTGCAGGCTGTCCATGTAGATGCCGAACAGGTTGACGAGCTCCTTGCCGATGGGCCCGAAGCACTGGTCGTCCACCCGGGCTTGCTGGAGGAGGTCCGCGAGCTGTCCGAACTTGTCCGCCAAGCTCTCGCAGCCCTGGCCGTGGCCGGTCAGGGCTTCCGGCGTCATCTTCAAGTCAGTCAAGGCGATCCCGCTTAGCGGAGGAAGGAGCCCGAGGAGAAGTCGTCATCGTCGTAGTCGGTGCTCCGCTGCGGCGGGCGCTGCGGCGTTGCCGGGCCTGCCGACGGCGGGCGCTGCGGCGCTGCCGGGCCTGCCGACGGCGGGCGCTGCGGCGCTGCCGGGCCTGCCGACGGCGGGCGCTGCGGCGCTGCCGGGCCTGCCGACGGCGGAGTGTTCGGGGCCGGCGGCGGCGTGGGGCTTGCCTGCTCCGGCGTTTCGTCCACCGCCGTCGGCTTGATCGCCATGCCTTCGACGTTGAACGCTTCCTGGAACTTGTCGAACTGGTCGCCGAGGATCGGCGCCACCGCGTCGTTCATCTGCTCCGCCGCGATCGCCGTCGCCTGGCGGATGGTGGCCATGATCTGCTGCTGCAGTTCGTTGGCGGACTGGCGCACCGCGTTCGGCGCCAGGCGCAGGTCCAGCACCGCTCCCGACGGCGCCACGGTCACCGTCACCGACCGGTCCTGGCTGCTCGCCGTGCCCTGCATGTCCTGCATCTTGGACTGCAGTTCCGACGCCTTCTGCGCCTGCTCCTCGAACTTGCGCATCATTTCCTGGATGCGCTCAGACGCGCTGCTCACCGTCTGTCCCCTTTAACTTCCGATTCGTTCGGGCCGAGACTATCCGACCGGGCACGACCCCTCTCGCCGTTCGAAAATCCGTTCCCGCGAGCAAATCAGCCGCCCGCGTGCAGCCGGTTGCCGACACGGACGCGCCGCGCGATCTGCACGAGGACCACCACGATCATCAGGCTCGACGCCGCCATCAGTCCCATCAGGACGTACTGCCCGGTCTTGTCGTAGCGCTCCGGCAGGATCACCGACGTCGGCCCCGTGCAGCGGACCTCGGCGGCGCCGGAGAACCACGCCGGTTCCGGCCCCGGCAGCCGCGAGCTGCGGAGGCTGTTCGCCGGGCGGTCGGGGACGAACTCGCGCGCCTCGCCGTTCTCCGGGACCACCTGGCACTTCACGTACTCGTCCCGGTGGGCGGCGAGCCCGAACGGCTGCCCCTGCTCGAGTTCCACGCGCGCGACCGGATCGGCCGCGGCCGCGCCGCCGCCGACGGTCCCGGACCAGATCGAAGCGCTGGTGGAGACCAGGAAGTAGCCGCCGGTGACCAGCCAGACCAGCACCAGGACGACGATCCACCGCAGCACGCGAGGCGGCTTCTTCTGCGCGACAGCGCCATTCGTTGCGGGATGCACGCGAACTTCGTACCAGAACCAATGCGAAGCGAGGGTTGTCCCCGGCCGGGGACAACCCTCGCTCGGCGATTCAGCCCTGGAGGAGTTCGGTCACCTCGTCGCGGACCCTGCGGGCCGTCGAGCGGAGGCCGTCGACCGTCGGGCCGTGGCGGAGGACGTCGCGGGCCGTCGCCGGGAGGACGTTCGGCAACGCCGCCCCGAACACCGCCCGCAGGCTCTGCACCGTCGCGCCCTGGGCGCCCAGGCCCGGGGCCAGGATCGGGCCGTTGAGGCGGGAGAAGTCCAGCTCCTCCGGGCGGATCGTGGCTCCCGCCACCACCCCCACGTGCCCCATCGGCTCCGCTCCCGCGTTGCTCTCCGCCGCCGAGTCCACGACGTACTGGGCGACCGAGTCGCCGCTGCCGTGGATCGACTGCTGCAGGCCCGCGCCTTCCGGGTTGGAGGTCCGCGCCAGCACGAACACCCCGCGTCCCGTCTGCTCCGCGATGCCGATGGCCGGGGCCAGCGAGCCGTAGCCGAGGTACGGCGACACCGTGATCGCATCGGACGCCAGCGGCGCGTGCTCGTCGAGGTAGGCCATCGCGTACGCCGTCATCGTGGAACCGATGTCGCCGCGCTTGATGTCCAGCAGCACCAGCGCGCCGGCCTGCTGCGCCTCCCGGATCGTCCGCTCCAGCACCGCGACCCCGGCCGAGCCGTACACCTCGAAGAACGCCGACTGCGGCTTGAGCACGGCGACCTCACCGGCCAGCGCCTCCACCGCGGTCATCGCGAACCGCTCCAGCGACTGCGGGGTTTCGTCGAGGTCCCAGGCGTGCAGCAGCGACGGGTGCGGGTCGATGCCGACGCACAGCGCACCGCGCGCCCGCACCGAATCCGCCAGCCGCTGCCCGAAGCCTGCTCGCAGCGGATCAGTCATCGCTGCTCACCGCCCTGCCGAAGGGCCGCCTGCAACGCCTGCAGGGGCCGGACCCCGATGTTGCCGTGGATGGCGGCCTCGATGCCCTGCACGGCCGCCGCCGCGCCCTGCACCGTGGTGATGCACGGGATGTCGCGGGAGACCGCCGCGGTGCGGATCTCGTAGCCGTCCACGCGCGGGCCCGGGTTGCCGTACGGGGTGTTGATCACCATCTCGACCTCGCCGGCCTTGATCAGCTCGACGATGTCGCGCTCCTGGCCGTCCTTCTCGATGTGCTTGCGCACCACCGTGGACGGAATCCCGTTGCGGCGCAACACCTCCGCGGTGCCGCTGGTGGCCAGGATCTCGAACCCGAGGTCCGCCAGCCGCTTGACCGGGAACACCAGGGACCGCTTGTCCTTGTTCGCCACCGACACGAACACCCGGCCCGAGGTGGGCAGCGAGCCGTACGCGCCGGCCTGCGACTTGGCGAAGGCCTGCCCGAAGGAGACGTCGATGCCCATCACCTCGCCGGTGGACTTCATCTCCGGCCCGAGCAGCGAATCCACGCCGGCGCCCTCGCGGGTGCGGAACCGGTGGAACGGCAGCACGGCTTCCTTCACCGCCACCGGCGCGTCGACCGGCAGCTCCGCGCCGTCGCCCTCCGCGGGCAGGATGCCTTCCGCGCGCAGGTCCGCGATCTTGGCGCCGAGCATGATCCGGGCCGCCGCCTTGGCCAGCGGCGCGGCGGTCGCCTTCGACACGAACGGCACCGTCCGCGAGGCGCGCGGGTTGGCCTCCAGCACGTACAGCACGTCGTCCTTGAGCGCGTACTGCACGTTCAGCAGGCCGTGCACGCCGATGCCCTGCGCGATGGCCTCAGTGGACTTCCGCACCTGCTCGATGTCCTGGCGCCCCAACGTGATCGGCGGCAGCGCGCACGCCGAGTCGCCGGAGTGGATACCGGCCTCCTCGATGTGCTCCATCACGCCGGCGAGGTAGACGTCGGTGCCGTCGCAGAGCGCGTCCACGTCGATCTCGATCGCGTCGTCGAGGAAGTTGTCCACCAGCACCGGGTGTTCCGGGGTGACCTCGGTGGCGCGGGCGATGTAGTTCTCCAGCGACGCCTCGTCGTAGACGATCTCCATGCCCCGGCCGCCGAGCACGTAGGACGGCCGCACCAGCACCGGGTAGCCGATCTCGTCGGCGATCCGCTTGGCGCCCTCGAACGACGTCGCGGTGCCGTACTTCGGCGCGGGCAGGCCCGCCCCGGCGAGCACGTCGCCGAACGCGCCGCGGTCCTCGGCCAGGTGGATCGCCTCCGGCGGCGTGCCCACGATCGGCACCCCGGCGTCGGCCAGCCGCTTCGCCAGGCCCAGCGGGGTCTGGCCGCCGAGCTGCACGATCACGCCCGCCACGGTGCCGGACTGCTGCTCGGAGTGCACGACCTCCAGGACGTCCTCGAAGGTCAGCGGCTCGAAGTACAGCCGGTCCGAGGTGTCGTAGTCGGTGGAGACCGTCTCCGGGTTGCAGTTGACCATCACGGTCTCGTAGCCGGCCTCCCGCAGCGCCATCGCGGCGTGCACGCAGGAGTAGTCGAACTCGATGCCCTGGCCGATGCGGTTCGGGCCGGAGCCGAGGATGATCACCTTCGGCCGCTCGCGCTGCTCGGTGACCTCCGACTCGGCCGCCGGGTCGGACTCGTAGGCCGAGTAGTGGTACGGCGTCCGGGCCGCGAACTCCGCGGCGCAGGTGTCGACCGTCTTGTACACCGGCCGCACGCCCAACCGGTGCCGCAGCGCGCGAACGCCGTCCTCACCGGCCAGTTCCGGCCGCAGCGCGGCGATCTGCCGGTCCGACAGCCCGGCCCGCTTCGCGCGCCGCAGCAGCACCGCGTCCAGCACCGGCGCCTCGACCAGCTCGCCGCGCAGTTCGACCCATGCCGCGATCTGATCGACGAACCACGGGTCGATGCCCGAGGCCTCGTGCACCTGCTCCACCGAAGCGCCCAGCCGCAGCGCGCGCTCCACCGTGTACAGCCGCCCGTCGTGCGGCGTGCGAAGTTCGTCCAGAGTGGACTCTACGGTGACGCCCTCCGGGTCGGCCCTGGTCCAGAAACCGGCCGCCTTCGTCTCCATCGAGCGCAGCGCCTTGCCCAGCGCCTCGGAGAAGCTGCGGCCCACGGCCATCGCCTCGCCGACGCTCTTCATCGTCGTGGTCAGCTCCTGGTCCGCGCCCGGGAACTTCTCGAAGGCGAACCGCGGCACCTTCACCACCACGTAGTCCAGCGTCGGCTCGAAGCTCGCCGGGGTCTCGCCGGTGATGTCGTTCTGGATCTCGTCCAGCGTGTAGCCCACGGCCAGCTTCGCGGCGATCTTGGCGATCGGGAAGCCGGTGGCCTTCGACGCCAGCGCCGAGGACCGCGACACCCGCGGGTTCATCTCGATGACGACCATCCGGCCGGTGTCCGGGTGGATGGCGAACTGGATGTTGCAGCCGCCGGTGTCCACCCCGACCTCGCGCAGCACCGCGATGCCCACGTTGCGCATGTGCTGGTACTCGCGGTCGGTCAGCGTCATCGACGGCGCCACGGTCACCGAGTCACCGGTGTGCACGCCCATCGCGTCGATGTTCTCGATCGAGCAGATGACCACCACGTTGTCGGCGTGGTCGCGCATCAGCTCGAGCTCGTACTCCTTCCAACCGAGGACGCTCTCCTCGATCAGCACCTCGTGCACCGGCGACTCGGCCAGCCCGAAGGAGGCCATCCGCTCCAGGTCTTCCTCGGTGTGCGCCATGCCCGAGCCCAGGCCGCCCATGGTGAAGCTGGGCCGGATCACGACCGGCAGGCCGCGCTCGGCGACGAACGCCCGCACGTCCTCCATCGACTTGCACACCGCCGACTCCGGCACCTCGCCGCCGATGGCGCGCACGATGTCCTTGAACCGCTGCCGGTCCTCGCCGCGCTGGATCGCCTCGAAGTCGGCGCCGATCAGCTCCACGCCGTACTTCTCCAGCACGCCGCGCTCGTGCAGCGCGACCGCCGTGTTCAGCGCGGTCTGCCCGCCGAGGGTGGCCAGGATCGCGTCCGGCCGCTCGGCGTCGATCACCTTCTCCACGAACTCCGGGGTGATCGGCTCGATGTAGGTGGCATCGGCGAACTCCGGGTCCGTCATGATCGTCGCCGGGTTCGAGTTCACCAGCGAGACGCGGATGCCCTCTTCGCGCAGCACCCGGCACGCCTGCGTGCCGGAGTAGTCGAACTCGCACGCCTGGCCGATCACGATCGGCCCGGAACCGATGACGAGTACGTGCTTGATATCGGTCCTCTTCGGCATCAGCGCGCCTCCGTCATCAGATCAACGAACTTGTCGAACAGCGGCGCGGCGTCGTGCGGGCCCGCCGCCGCTTCGGGGTGGTACTGGACGCTGAACGCCGGGCCGTCGAGCAGCCGGAGGCCCTCGACCGCACCGTCGTTCGCGCAGTGGTGGCTGACCATCGCGCGGCCGAAGTCGGTGTCGAACCGCTCGCCCGGCTCGCCCTCGACGGCGAAGCCGTGGTTCTGCGCGGTGATCGCGACCTGGCCGGTCTCGGCGTCGATCACCGGGATGTTGATGCCCCGGTGCCCGTAGCGCAGCTTGTAGGTGCCCCGGCCGAGCGCACGGCCGAGGATCTGGTTGCCGAAGCAGATGCCGAACAGCGGCAGCTTGCGGTCCAGGGCCTGGCGGGTCAGCTCGACCTGCTGGTCGGTGGTGGCCGGGTCGCCGGGGCCGTTGGACAGGAACAGCCCGTCCGGCTTGACCGACAGCACCTCGTCCAGTGTGGACGCCAGCGGCAGCACGTGGACCTCGATGCCGCGCTCGGCCATCATCCGCGGCGTGTTGGACTTGATGCCGAGGTCGAGCGCGGCCACGGTGAACCGCTTCTCGCCGATGGCGGGCACGACGTAGGGCTCGGCGGTGGTCACGTCGCCCGCCAGGGAGGCGCCGACCATCTCGGCGCTCGCCTTGACCGCGGCGACCATCTCGTCGTCGGAGCCGAGTTCCGGCCCGGAGAAGATGCCGCCGCGCATCGCGCCCAGCTCGCGGACGTGGCGGGTCAGGGTGCGGGTGTCGATGCCCGCGATGCCGACGATGTCCTGCCGCGCCAGCTCCTCGACCAGCGACCGGCGGGAGCGCCAGTTCGACGGGATGCGGGCGGGATCGCGGACGGCGTAGCCGGCGACCCAGATCCGCTTCGACTCGTCGTCCTCGTCGTTCCAGCCGGTGTTGCCGATCTGCGGCGCGGTTTGCACCACGATCTGGCGGTGGTACGAGGGATCGGTCAGGGTCTCCTGGTAGCCGGTCATGCCGGTGTTGAACACGACCTCACCCAGGGTGCGGCCCACCTTGCCGTAGGCCTCCCCGCGGAAGATCCGGCCATCCTCGAGTACCAGTGCGGCCGGGATGTGGTCGCTCATTTGTCCTCCTGCCGCGAGCTCGCGGTCTCGTGTTGCGTCGGCTCGTCAGCGGGCGCCAGTGCCCGGACCGCCTCGACCCACTCGGTCTGCGTTGTCTTGTCGTCGCCGCGGAACCCGGTGTCCAGCAGCTGCTCGCCCAGCCGCCAGGTCACCACGACCAGGCCGGCTCCGGGCACCACCTTGTTGGCCAGCTTGTGGTCCAGGCGACTGTCCACGATGGACTCCGCGGGGATCCACACGTCGCTGGCCCCGGTTCGTCGCAGCAGCAGGCCTGCGGCGTGCAGGTGCGCGGTGCCGTTGGCGCGGTGCCCGATGTCGCCGACCGCGATGCGGTCCTGCCAGTCGGTCGCCTTCGTGGTGCCGACGTACATGCCGGTCGCGGCGGGCAGCAACTCCTCGCCCGGTTCGGCCGGCGGAGCCGGGAATTCCGGCAGCTCGGCGGCCTGCCGGCGGGCCCGGCCGGTCCAGCCCCGCCGCATGCCGAAGAACACCAGGGCGACCAGTGCGGCCATCCCCAGCACCCACAGGAAGCGTTCCATCAGCGCGTCACCTTGCCCTCGTGCGCGGTGATCCGGCCGCGCAGCAGCGTCGCGACCACGCGGCCGGGCAGCCGCATGCCCTCGAACGGCGAGTTCTCGCCGAGGCTGGCCAGCTCCGCGGCGCGCACCGTCCACTCGGCGTCGGGATCGACCAGCACCAGGTTCGCCGGTTCGCCCGCGGCGACCGGGCGGCCCTGGTCGGTCAGCCCGGCGATCTCGGCGGGCCGCTCGCTCATCACCCGCGCCACGCCGCGCCAGTCCAGCAGCCCGGAGCGCACCATCGTCTGCACGACGATGCCGAGCGCGGTCTGCAGGCCGAGCATGCCCGGCTTCGCCGCGGACCACTCGCAGTCCTTGTCCTGCGCGGCGTGCGGGGCGTGGTCGGTGGCCACGCAGTCCACGGTGCCGTCGGCCAGCGCCTGGCGCAGCGCCAGCACGTCGGCATCGGTGCGCAGCGGCGGGTTGACCTTGTTGATCGGGTCGTAGGTCGCCAGCCGGTCGTCGGTCAGCAGCAGGTGGTGCGGCGTGACCTCGGCCGACACCCGCCCGCTCGACTCGCGGGACTTCCACCAGCGCAGGATCTCGGCGGTGCCTTCGGTGGAGACGTGGCAGATGTGCAGCGTGCCGCCGGTGTGCCCGGCGAGCAGGCAGTCACGCGCCACGATCGCTTCCTCCGCCGGCGCGGGCCAGCCGGCCAGGCCCAGCCGGGCGGCGTTCGCACCCTCGTGCGCCTGCGCGCCCACGGTCAGCCGCGGCTCCTCGGCGTGCTGCGCGACCACGCCGCCGAAGGACTTCGTGTACTCCAGCGCGCGGCGCATGAGCAGCGGGTCGTGCACGCAGTGGCCGTCGTCGGAGAACACCCGGACCTCGGCGATGCTGCGGCGCATGGTGCCCAGCTCGGCCAGCTTCTCGCCCTTGAGCCCGACCGTCACCGCGCCCACCGGGTGCACGTCGACCAGGCCGACCTCGCGGCCGCGCCGCCACACGTGCTCGACGATCACCGCGTTGTCGGCGACCGGATCGGTGTTGGCCATCGCGAAGACCGCGGTGTAGCCGCCGAGCGCGGCGGCCATCGAACCGGTCTCGACGGTCTCGGCGTCCTCCCGGCCCGGCTCCCGCAGGTGCGTGTGCAAGTCCACGAAGCCCGGCAGCGCGACGGCACCGCCGGCGTGCACGATCTCGTCCGCATCGGCGTCCAGACCGGGGCCGATCTCCGCGATCACCTCGCCGTCGATCAGCACGTCCACCGGCTCGCCCTCGCCGTACGGGCGGACGTCCTTCAGCAGCACCCGGCTCATGACTGGTCCGCTCACAGTTCCGCCTCTCCGCGATTTTCAGTGGTGGTTGCGTTCCGCTCAATCTCGCGTTTCGCGGTTTCTTGTGGCTGGTTTGCTTCACGTTCCCCTGAGGTGCGGTTGGGGAGGACTGGAGTTGACACTGGCACAGGACCGTTCATGACGTGATCTCCTCTCCCGCCAGCAGGTGGTAGAGCACCGCCATCCGCACGTGCACGCCATTGCTGACCTGCTGGGTGATAGCGGCGCGCGGCGAATCGGCCACGGCCGGCGCGATCTCCATGCCGCGCAGCATCGGGCCGGGGTGCAGGACCACCGCGTGCTCGGGCAGCCTGCCCAGCCGCGCCTCGTTGAGGCCGTAGGCGATCGAGTACTCCCGCGCCGACGGGAAGAAGCCGCCGTGCATCCGCTCGGCCTGGACCCGCAGCATCATCACGGCGTCCAGCTTCGGCAGCTCCGGGTCCAGCTCGTGGCGCACCTCCGCGCCCCACTGCTGCGCCCCGGCGGGCACCAGCGTCGGCGGCGCGACCAGCACCACCTCGGCGCCGAGGGTGCGCAGCAGGTGCACGTTCGAGCGCGCCACGCGGCTGTGCAGCAGGTCGCCGACGATGGCGATGCGGCGCCCGGCCAGCTCGCCCAGCCGCTCCCGCAGCGTCGCGGCGTCCAGCAGCGCCTGGGTGGGGTGCTCGTGCATGCCGTCGCCGGCGTTGATGATCTGGGTGCCGACCTCGTCGAGCCAGCCGGCCAGCCGTTGCGCCGCGCCCGAGGCGGGGTGCCGGACGATCACGCAGTCGGCGCCGGCGGCGGCCAGCGTCAGCGCGGTGTCGCGCAGCGACTCGCCCTTGTTGACCGAAGAACTGCTGGCCGAGACGTTGATCACGTCGGCGCTCATCCACTTCCCGGCGACCTCGAAGGACACCCGGGTGCGCGTGGAGTTCTCGTAGAACAGGGTCACCACGGTCCGGCCGCGCAGCGTCGGCAGCTTCTTGACCTCGCGCCCCAGCAGCGTCTGCTTCAGGGTGTCGGCGGTGTCGAGCACGCTCGTCGCGGTGGCGGCGTCCAGACCTTCGGTGGACAGCAGGTGTCGCATCAGCGGACCTCCTCGTCCTGCAGAGCGTCCGGGCGGCGCAGCACCACGCGGTCGGTGCCGTCGGTCTCGGCGAGCAGGACCGCAACGCCCTCGGAGCGCGAGGTGGGGACGTTCTTGCCGACGTAGTCGGCGCGGATCGGCAGTTCGCGGTGCCCGCGGTCGACCAGCACCGCCAGCTGAACCGCCCGCGGCCGGCCCTGGTCTCGCAGGGCGTCGAGGGCGGCCCGCACGGTCCGGCCGGAGAACAGCACGTCGTCGACGAGCACGACCAGCGCGTTGTCGATGCCCTGCGCGGGCAGGCTGGTGGGCTCCAGCGGACGGTTCGGGCGGTGCCGCAGGTCGTCGCGGTAGAGCGTGATGTCGAGGATGCCGGTGGGCACCGTCACGCCGCTGAACTCGCTGATCTTCGCGGCCAGCCGCTGGGCCAGCGAAGTTCCCCTCGTCGGGATGCCCAGCAGCACCACATCGTCGCTTCCGGTGTCCAGCGCGGTCTTCTCGATGATCTGGTGGGCGATCCGGGCTATCGTGCGCGCAACGTCACCGGCCGAGAGCAGCTCCCGCTGCCCGACCGGATCCGTCGCGTCCGCCGGTTGGCGTGACGCCACGGTGCGACCTCCTTCCCCGCCTCACGGGACGGGTCCTTAAAGGATGGTGTGTGAGCTGCCCCGCAGTCTCTGGTTCGGAAACCAGTGCCGACCACCGGGCTGCCTTGTACGCTATCAGCGCCGCGAGGTCAATCGACCGGGTGGTGTGGTGGTGTTCGCCGCATTGCCAGCAAAGACCAACTTGACCTGGTGACGCTCGCGAGCGAACATTACTCTCCGTATCGATCTGAGCTTTGCTCCCCGGTCGCCGTTATCGGCTAACGGGGCGAACGAACGGAGAAACGCCACATGGGCGACTACGCCAAGGCGCTGGGCAGCAAGCTCCGCGCTATCCGCCAGCAGCAGGGTCTGTCGCTGCACGGCGTCGAGCAGAAGTCTGGCGGGCGGTGGAAGGCCGTGGTCGTCGGGTCCTATGAGCGAGGCGACCGTGCGGTGACCGTGCAGAAGCTGGCCGAACTGGCCGACTTCTACGGTGTTCCGGTCGCGGAACTGCTTCCCGAAGGCCGGGTGCCCTCCGGCGCCGAACCTGCCACCAAGGTTGTGATCAACCTGGAGCGGCTGCAGCAGCTACCTGCGGAGAAGGTGGGCCCGCTGGCCCGCTACGCGGCCACCATCCAGAGCCAGCGCGGTGACTACAACGGCAAGGTGCTGTCCATCCGCACCGAGGACCTGCGATCCCTGGCCATCATCTACGACATGACGCCAGGCGAGCTCACCGAGCAGCTCATCGACTGGGGCGTGCTTCCCCCGGAGGCCCGCCCAGCCCGGGAGGAGTGACACAACACCCGGCCCACCCGTTCGTGTGGGCCGGGCACGTGACGGGGCACCCACCGCGACCATCGGCCGCAACGGGTGCCCCTTCGTTTTGCCCGGTCAGCCGACCACGGCCCGCGCCCGATCCGCGGCCCAGTCACCCGATCGGGGGTACGACGCGATGAGGGGCACCCCTGGCCGGTCTCCCGGCCCGGGGTGCCCCTCATCTGTAACTCGTTCGGACTACTCCGCCGCAGTCTGCTCCGGGCGGACCGACTTGCGGAGCCGGTCGCCGATGCCCGCGATGCGGCCCAGCACGCCGTTGACGAAGCGCGGCGAGTCGTCCGTGGACAGCGCCTTGACCAGCTCCACGGCCTCGTCGATGGCCACCGCCGGCGGCACGTCGTCGCTCCACAGCAGCTCGTACAGGCCCAGCCGCAGCACCGAGCGGTCGACCGCGGGCATCCGCCCCAGCGACCAGCCCTCGGCGTGCTGCGTGAGCACCTCGTCGATCCGCTCCCGGTTCGCCGTCACGCCCTCGACCAGGGCGATCGTGTAGTCGCCGACCGGCGGGACCTCCGGTGAGCCGACGCGGTCGGCCAGCAGGGTCACGGCGTCGACGCCGCGCTGATCGGCCTCGTAGAGGAAATCCACGGCACGCTTGCGTGCCTTGCTCCGAGAACCCACCTCACACCCTCTTTCCGGCCGGACCGAATGCCGCGGCCGACGGGCAGGCGATCATTTGCTGCTGACGCGGCTGAGGTACCGGCCGTCGCGCGGGTCGACCTTCACCTTGTCACCGGTGTTGAGGAACAGCGGGACCTGGATCTCCGCACCGGTCTCCAGCGTGGCGGGCTTGGTGCCGCCGGTGGAGCGGTCGCCCTGCAGGCCCGGGTCGGTGTGCGAGACGACGAGCTCGACCGAGGCGGGCAGTTCGACGTACAGCGGGGCCTCGTCGTGGCGGGCCACGACGACGGCGCTGTTCTCCAGCATGTAGTTCGCGGCGTCCCCGACGACGTCGGCCGAGATGTTGACCTGGTCGTAGGTGTCGGGGTCCATGAACACGTAGTCGGTGCCGTCGTTGTAGAGGTAGGTCATCTCGCGGCGGTCGACGTTCGCGGTGTCCACCTTGACGCCGGCGTTGAAGGTCTTGTCCACGACCTTGCCGGAGAGGACGTTCTTCAGGGTGGTGCGAACGAAGGCGCCGCCCTTGCCGGGCTTGACGTGCTGGAAGTTCACGACGGTCCACAACTGGCCGTCGATGTTGAGCACCAGTCCGTTCTTCAGGTCGTTCGTGGATGCCACGGTAGGGGTCTCTCCTGTGGTGATGGCTTGGGCGTGTTGCCGACGCGAACCGGATTCCGGCGTACCGGCGCACCTCGGCGCGTCAGACTTCGACGAGCTCCTTCGTCGTCAAGGTGAGGAGCTCCGGCGTGCTGGGACGCACGACCAGCGTGTCCTCGATGCGGACCCCGCCCTGCCCTGCCAGGTAGACACCAGGCTCGACGGTGACCGCCATCCCGGCGCCGATTCTACCGTCCCCCCGCTGCGACAACGCCGGTGCCTCGTGGATCTCCAGGCCGACGCCGTGTCCTAGGCCGTGCAGGAACTGCTCGCCGTAGCCAGCGTCCTCGATCACCTTGCGGGCCGCGGTGTCCACCGCCTTCACGTCGGCGTCGACGGCGAGGGCGGCCCGGCCGGCGGCCTGCGAGGCGCGCACCAGCTCGTAGATCTCGCGCTGCCAATCCGCCGCCTTGCCGAGCACCACGGTCCGGGTCATGTCCGAGTGGTAGCCGTCGACGAGCGCGCCGAAATCCATCTTCACGAGGTCGCCGGCCGCCAGCACCGCGTCGGTGGGCCGGTGGTGCGGCACCGCGGAGTTCGCCCCGGCGGCGATGATCGTCTCGAACGACGGTCCGGCCGCGCCGTGGTCGAGCATCCGGGTCTCCAGCTCGCGGGCGACCTCCAGCTCGGTGCGGCCGGGGCGCAGCCCGCCGTGCGCGATGAGGTCGGCCAGCGCCCGGTCGGCGGCCGCGCACGCCATCCGCAGCGCGTCGATCTCGGTCTCGTCCTTGATCAGCCGCAGCTGCTCGACGAGGCCGGGCGCGCGCACCAGCTCCGCCTCGCTCACCGCGGCGGCCAGCAGGTCGCGGCCATCGACGGTGACGTGCTGGCTTTCGAAGCCGACGCGGCGGTGCCCGGCGGCGTCGGCCCCGATCCGCTCGGCCAGCGCCAGATCGCTCGGCCGGTCGATGACCCGCTCCAGGTCCGGCACCTGCGCCTCGGCCTGGATCAGGTACCGGCCGTCGGTGCAGAACACCGTCCGCGACTCGGTCCCCGGCTCGTCGGCGGCGTGCACCACCAGCGCCGCGTTGGATCCGGTGAAGCCGGTCAGGTAGCGGATGTTGAGCAGACCGGTCACCAACATCGCGTCCAGTTCCCGCTCGCGCAGCTGGTCGCGGAGGGCGTGGCGCCGGTGGGCGTGCGTTTCGGGCATGTTTCGGAGCCTAGCTCGCGCCGTGGCGAACGGGCCTGGTCACGCCAACGTCGGCGGGAAGCCGCCACGAGCTTGCGCGGCCCGGCGCGTCGGTGCAGGGCGCTACCCTCCCGGCATGTCGCTGACGTGGAGCGCGTTGGACAGTCCCGTCGGAGAGCTGACGGTCGTCGCGGCCGCCGGCGAGGTGTGCCGGGTCGCCTTCGCCGCGCCGGACCGGGCGCTCGGCGAGTTCGACGGCGTCGAGCCGAGCCGGGACACCGGTGTGGCGGCCGAGGCCGCGCGGCAGCTCGGCGAGTACTTCTCGCGCGGGCGCCGGGAATTCGACGTGCCGATCGCGTGGGCACCGATGGAGGGCCTGCGGCTGCACGTGTTGCGCACGCTGCACGAGCTGGTGCCCTTCGGCGAGACGGTGAGCTACAAGCGGCTGGCGGAGCTGTCCGGGCGGCCGGAGGCCTCGCGGGCGGTCGGCACGATCATGGGCAGCAATCCGGTGCCGCTGCTGGTGCCGTGCCACCGGGTGCTGGCCAGCGGCGGCGGCCTCGGCGGGTTCGGCCCCGGCCTGGAGGCCAAGCGGCGGCTGCTGGTGCTGGAGGGCGTCTTGGAGCCCAGCCTGCTGGAGCTCGACCTGCTCTCGTGAGTGAAAGTTCTGGCAAGAACCGGAATTTTCACTCCCGAGCGCGGCGGCCCAGGAACAGGTGGTAGGTCGTCTCCTGCTGCCCCAGGGTCACCGGGATCGGGATCTCCTCGCAGTTGCCGAAGACCTCGTGCATGGCGGCGCTCAGGTCCGGGGAGGCGTCGGCCGACCAGATCGCCACGATGCCTGCCGGGGTGAGCTTTTCCCTGCAGCGGACCAGGAAATCGGCCCGGTAGAGAGCGGAATTGCCGTCGTAGACGAGGAAGTCCGGCCCGTTGTCCACATCGAGCAGCAGGACGTCGAAGCTGCCGGGTGGTTGCGCGTCGAGCACCTCGGCGACGTCGCCGACGCGGAACACCACGCGGTCGTCCCGGATCGCGTCGGCGGTTTCGGGGACGAGCCCGCGGCGGTGCCAGTCGATCAGGTCCGGCTCGATCTCGACGACGTGCGCTTCGCGGACCCGCGGATCCGCCAGCACCTCCCGCAGCGTGAACCCCAGTCCCAGGCCGCCGACCAGCACCCGGTCGGTCCGGGCGGCGGCCCGCAGGGTGGCGCCGGCGAGCAGCCGTTCGGTCTCGGTGTGCACGGTGTCCATCACGAAAACGCCGTTGACCCGGAGCTCCAGGACGCCTTCCCGGCGGAGCAGCACGAGTTCCCCGCGTTCGGAATCGTTGCGCGCGACTTGTTCCGTCATCGCCACCAAAGTTAGCCAACCCGGCGGCGGGGCGGCCGAACCACCTGGCCGGCCGTTGTCCGGTTTTGGCCGGTCGGGTGAGCCGGTTCGGGTAGTCGGCGGCGGCGCTTCGGGGTATTGGCGGCCGATGAGAGCGCTCCCACAATTGTTGTGACCCAAAACTTATTCCCCACCCCGAAGGGAAGCGCCGTGCTCAGCAGACGATCCTTCCTCGGCGGCGTCTCGGCCGCCGCCCTCGCCGTCCCCGCCATCGGCGGCCTCGCCGCCGCCCCGGCCTTCGCCGGCCGCCGCGCTCCCGACGTCCCGCTACCGCTGACGATCGTCAACCGCAGCGGCCAGTTCGACAACGCCTCCATCTGGGTCTACGTCGTCGGCGTGAACCTCGACTCCGGCGAGCAGTGCCGGGTCGCGCCGGACGGGCAGCTGGTGCCGGTTTCGCCGTCCGACAACGGTTCCGACGGCTTCGCCGACTACGCCATCCCGCTGCAGGGCAGCGGCGACACGACCCTGAACCTGCCGAGCATGTCCGGCCGGATCTACTTCGCGCTCGGCGAGAAGCTGAAGTTCAAGGTCGTCTCGGGCGGCGACGGCAAGCCCGCGCTGCAGTATCCGGCGGGCTGGGTCGACACCGACCCGAACCACTCGATCCTGCACGACACCGTCGAATTCACCCTCAAGCCCGACGGGATGTACTGCAACACGACGATGGTCGACATGTTCAGCGTGCCGCTGTCGATCCGGCTGCAGGGCGCGCAGGACCAGACCACGGGCACGGTGCCCGCCGGGGGCCGCGAGAAGATCCTCAGCGGTGTCACCGAGAACGCGGACTTCGCCGGGCTGCGGCAGCAGGACCTGCGGGTGATCGCGCCGGGCCACGGGCTCGACCTCGGCGCGTTCTCCGGCACCTACTACGACTCCTACATCGACGAGGTCTGGGCCAAGTACCAGGGCAGCCGGCTGAAGGTGAACACCGGCGACGGCCGGATCTTCACCGGCCAGATCTCCGGCGACACCTTCAACTTCGACGGTGGCGTGCAGCCGATCGGCCGACCATCCACACGGGACGTGCTGTTCTGCGACGGCGCGCTGGCCGCCCCGAACGACGGCATCACCGGTCCGGTGGCGGCCATCCTGGGCGCCGGCTTCAACCGCTCCATCCTGCTGGACCTGGCCGACCAGCCCGGCACCGATCCGGCCGCGTTCTACCAGCACCAGGTCACCAACCACTTCGCCAAGGTGATGCACGCCAACACCGAGGACGGCAAGGCCTACGGGTTCGCCTTCGACGACGTGGCCGGTTTCGCCTCCTACGTCCAGGACGGCGCGCCGAAGTCGATCACCGTGACGCTGACCCCGTGGTGACCGGCGCCGGCTTCGACCGCGGCCCGGCGACCCGGATCGACACCGAGAACGCCGTCGCCAGCAGGCAGAGCAGGCCCGCGCCGTACCAGGCGGCGGCGTAGTCGCCGAACTGGTCGCGCACCACGCCCGCGATGCTGGCGATGGCCGCCGCGCCGATCTGGTGCGAGGCGAACACCCAGCCGAACACCACCGAGGCGCGGGGCCCGAAGTGCTCGCGGCACAGCGCCATGGTCGGCGGCACGGTGGCCACCCAGTCCAGCCCGTAGAACACCACGAACAGCACCATGCTCGCTTCCACCGAGGGGCCGAGCAGCTGCGGCAGCACGAACAGCGACAGGCCGCGCAGCGTGTAGTAGGCGGCGAGCAGCAGGCGCGGGTTGACCTTGTCGGTCAGCCAGCCGGAGAGCACGGTGCCGAGGACGTCGAAGACGCCGATCACCGCGAGCAGCCCGGCGGCGGTCGTGGTCGGCATGCCGTGGTCGTGCGCGGCGGGCACGAAGTGCGTGTTCACCAGTCCGTTGGTGCTCGCCCCGCAGATCGCGAATCCGCCCGCCAGCAGCCAGAAAGCGGGCTTGCGGGCCGCGTCGCGAAGGGCGCGGAGCGCGACCGCGGCCGGGTTGCCGCGGTCGCGCTCCGGCTCCGGCTCGTCGCCCGTCGCGCCGTAGGCGGTGACGCCGGCGTCGCGGGGGTGATCGCGCATCACCAGCCGCACCAGAAGGCCGACCAGCAGTGCGGTGCCGGCGATGACCAGCGAGGTGAAGCGCCAGCCGTCGCTCTCGACGAGCACGGCCGCCAGCGGCAGGAAGATCAGCTGGCCGGTCGCGCTGCCCGCGGTCAGCACGCCGCTGACGAGCCCGCGCCGCTGCACGAACCACCGATCGACCACTGTGGACACGAAGGCCAGTGCCATCGACCCGGTGCCCAGGCCCACGAGGAGGCCCCAGCACACGATCAGCTGCCAGCTTGCGGTCATGAACACCGTCAGACCGCTGCCGGCCGCGATGAGCAGCAGCGCCGCGACGGTGACCCGGCGGATGCCGAAGCGCGCCATCAGCGCCGCGGCGAACGGCGCGGTCAGGCCGTAGAGGAGGAGGTTCAGCGACACGGCGGCCGAGATGACGCTGTGCGGCCAGCCGAACTCGTCGTGCAGCGGATTCATGAACACGCCGGGCATCGACCGGAAGGCGGCAGATCCGAGCAAGGCGATGAAGGCGACGACCGCCACCCACCAGGCGGGGTGGACGCGTCGCGCGGTCCCAGTACTGATCACATCGAAAGCCTCGCCGAACCGGTGGCCCGGAACCAGTGGCCGGAGGGACAATATGTGAGATGATCCGGCCATGGCCAACCCGCACCGGATCGCCGTCCTGGGGCTCTCCGACGTCGTCGGCTTCGACCTGGTGATCCCCCCGCAGGTCTTCTCCGGCGCCCGCGACGAGCACGGGGAGCCGCTCTACGACGTCCAGGTCTGCAGCCTCGACGGCGGCCCGATCCAGACCACCAAGGGCTTCTCGATCCTGCCCGGGGCCAGCCCGGACTTCCTGGCCGCGCCGGACACGCTGATCATCCCGGGCACCTACGCCGAAGGGCCGCGCACGGACGGCAGCCTGTCCCCCGAACTCGCCGGCTACCTGGCCGGATTGCCCGGAACCACGCGGATCATGTCGATCTGCACCGGCGCGTTCGTGCTCGCGGCGGCGGGCCTGCTCGACGGCCGCCCGGCCACCACGCACTGGGAGCACGTGGCGCGCTTCCGGCTGCTGTACCCGCAGGTGGAGCTGCATCCGGACGTGCTCTTCGTGGACGACGGCGACGTGCTGACCTCGGCAGGCGTGGCCGCCGGGATCGACCTGTGCCTGCACGTGCTCCGCCGCGACCACGGCAGCGAGGTGGCCAACCGCGCGGCCCGGTCCTGCGTCGTGCCGCCGTGGCGGGACGGCGGCCAGTCCCAGTTCATCGAGCGGCCGCTTCCGGAGACCAGCGGCTCCGGCACCGCGCCGACGCGGGCGTGGCTGCTGGAACGGCTCACCGAGCCGCTCACCCTGGACGACGCGGCGGCGCACGCCGGGATGAGCGTGCGGACCTTCACCCGCCGGTTCCGGGAGGAGACCGGCACCAGCCCGCTGGACTGGCTGCTGCAGCAGCGCATCGAGCACGCCCGCCACCTGCTGGAGGCCACGGATCTGCCGATCGACGCGGTGGCCGAGCAGTCCGGCCTGAACACCGCGGCATCACTGCGCAAGCACCTGCGGCTGCGCCTCGGCACCAGCCCCGCGGCCTACCGCCGCACGTTTCGCCGCGGCGCCTAGAACCGCACCGCCGGCGTCTAGCGGCCTCCGGGGACCGGCACGAGGCGGTAGGCGTCGCCGTCGGTGATCACCCGGCCCGCCGTCGGCGGCGGGAAGTGCGTGCCCAGCAACAAGGTTCCCGTGTCGGCGAGGGCGGCGAGCAGCGATCGGCGCGTGGCCCCGGCCCGTTCCGGGTCGATGTCGACGCAGCTGCCGATGGCCGGGTGGGCGAGCTGGACGGGGTGGTGGACGCAGTCGCCGGTGATCAGCGCCGTCTCGCCGCCGCTGCGCACCTGGACGGCGACGTGGCCGGGCGTGTGCCCGGGGGTGGGCAGCAGGCGCAGGCCCGGCGCGACCTCGGTGCCCTCGGCCGGGACGTCGACCAGGTCGAGCAGGCCCGCGTCCTCGACGGGGTGCACGGAGTCCCGGAACATCTGCCGCCGCGGCTCGTCCATGTCGTAGCCGGCCCAGAACTCCCGCTCGGCGCGGGAGACGACGTAGCGGGCGCGGGGGAAGGTGGGAACCCATTCGCCGCCCGCGTCGCGCGTGTTCCAGCCGACGTGGTCGGTGTGCAGGTGGGTGAGGACGACCAGATCAATGGATTCCGGGGCGAATCCGGCGGCGGCGAGGCGCTCCGGGTAGTCCGTCCGCAGGTCGTGCCACGCCGGGTTCGCCCGGGTCTTGCCGTTGCCGATGCCGGTGTCGACGAGGACGCGCAGTCCGCCCACGACCAGCGCGAAGCTGTGGCTGTCGAGGCGCAGGACGCCCTCGCGGTCCGCGAAGTCCGGGCGCAGCCAGTCCTGCCGCGCGACCACGTCCGCGGTGGCGTCGGGCAGCAGCCACGGCCCGGTCTCCGGCGGCAGGAGGACCTCGTCGATGCGGCGGACGGTCGTGTCGCCCACGGTCCACGTCGCGGCGGATTCGTTCATGGTGCGTCGTTTCCTCCGTCGGCCCGATCGCGGGCCGTCGACTAAAAGCTATCTGTTTGCTTTAAGTCACGATAGGCCCTACAGTCAGCTAACGCAAACGGTTAGCTTTTATTCGACAGGAGGACACCCCCCATGTCCACCGCTGGACTCACGCCGCCGGAGGCCGCCCGTTGGGCCGACCGCTCCGGGCTCCCGCTGGCGGCCGACCGCCACGCCGCGGTCGCGGCCACGGCCGAACACATCCACTCCGTGGTCTCGATCCTGCGGGAGCTGGACTTCGGGGACACCGCGCCCGCCCACCACGCAGACGAGGAGCCGCACGATGCAGCCGTATGAGCTGACCGTCGCGGCCGCCGCCGCGGAGATGCGGGCCGGGCGGCTGTCGCCCGTCGAACTGGTGGACTCGGTGCTCGGCCGCATCGAGCAGGTCGAGCCTCGCCTGCAAGCCTACGTCTCGGTGCTGGCGGATCGAGCGCGCCAGGAGGCGCGCGCGGCCGACCGATTCCAGGGTCCGCTGCGCGGAATTCCCATGGGGCTCAAGGACCTCATCGACGTCGCGGGCACGGCGACCACCGCGAGTTCCCGGGCGCGGGCCGGTCACCGCGCGGACGCCGACAGCACCGTCGCCGCACGCCTGGCGGCGGCAGGCGCCGTCCTGCTCGGCAAGACCCACACCCACGAGTTCGCCTACGGGCTGATCACGCCGCAGACGAACAACGCCTGGGACCAGGAGCGGATCGCCGGGGGTTCCAGCGGCGGGTCGGCCGTCGCGGTCGCGGCGGGCGCGGCGACGTTCGCCCTGGGCACCGACACCGGCGGATCGATCCGGGTGCCGGCCGCGCTGAACGGGGTGGTCGGCCTCAAGCCGACGTACGGCCTCGTGCCCCGGCGCGGCGTCACGTCGCTGTCCTGGTCCCTGGACCACGTCGGCCCCATCACCCGCACCGTCGAGGACGCGGCCCTGGTACTGGCCACCCTCGCCGGGCGCGACCCCGGCGAGCTCGCCGGAACCGACCTGACCGGCCTGCGCGTCGGCGTGCCGCGCAACCACTACTTCGACCGGGTCGCCCCGGAGGTCGAGGCCGCGGTCCGGCAGGCCATCGACCGCCTCGCGAGCCTCGGCGCCCGGCCCGTCGAGGTCGAGATCCCGATGACGCGCTACATCCAGGCGACGCACTGGGGCCTGATGGTCCCCGAGGCCGCCGCGTACCACGAGCAGACCCTGCGGACGGCCCCGGACGCCTACGGGCCCGATGTGCGCATCCTCCTCGAAGCCGGCGCCCTGATGCCCGCCGCCGACTACCTGCGCGCCCAGCGCGCGCAGACGCTGATGCGCCAGGAATGGGCGCGCATGATGGAGGAGGTGGACGTGATCGCCGCGCCGACGGTGCCGGTGACCGCCGTGCGCGCCGATGCGGGGTCGATCACCTGGCCCGATGGCACGAGCGAGACCGCCTCCGACGCCTACGTGCGCCTGTCCGCTCCCGCCAACGTCACCGGGGCGCCCTCGCTGTCCGTGCCGGTCGGGCGCGATGGGGCGGGCATGCCGATCGGCATGCAGCTGCTCGGGAAGCCCTTCGCGGAGGCCCTGCTCCTCCGGGTCGGGCACGCGTACGAGCAGACCGAGCCCGCCCGCGAGCTCGCGCCGGTGGCCTAGACGCCGCTAGAAGCAACGATCTTGTTTTAAGGGCTTTTCAGCATGCGGCGTCAGCCGCATGCGGTGTGGGACTCAGCTTGCACCGCCGCGGGTTCTCAGACAGCGGCCCGCCCCTGGGCTCTTGGCGAGGACAGCCCCGAAGCCGCGTATTGGTCATACGTAAGTCGGGGATCCCACAGTCCAGACGGCGTCTGAGGTTCCGCTTCCCGCACCGCCACGCAAATCCAATCTGAAATCGTCTCTTAAGGTTGGGCCATGAGCAGGAAGCCGATGGTGCGTCCGGGCGGACGCAGCGCCCGGGTCCAGGAAGCGGTGCACAACGCCGTGCGCGAGCTCGAGACCGAGGCGGGCCGGGACGCGCTGACTGTTCCGCTGGTGGCAACCCGCGCCGGGGTCACGCCGTCGACGATCTACCGCCGCTGGGGCGATCTGCAGGAGTTGCTGTCGGACGTGGCGGTCGAGCGGCTGCGCCCCGAGGCTCCGCCGGAGGACCGGGGCGCCCTGGCCGCCGACCTGACGGGCTGGGCCGAGCAGTTCCTGGAGGAGATGACCTCTCCCCCGGGCCGCGCCTACATCCGCGACGCGCTGCTCGGCGACCCGGACGGCAGCAACGCCGGTCAGTGCTCGGCCTACGCGGCCGAGCAGGTCGACGTCATCCTCGCCCGCGCGGCCGAACGCGGCGAGGGCGTGCCCGGCACGGAGGCGGTCATCGACCACGTCGTCGCCCCCATGATGTACCGCATCCTGTTCCGCCCCAACGATCTCGACGCCGCCTACGCCCGCGGGCTGGTCGCCGGGCTCCTCGGCGGCCGTTGATCACAGATCGAACAACTCCGGCAACCTCACCTGCGACCACGCGTCCTACGGCCGACATTGGTGCACGGAGAGGCGAAATCGATGATCCGAGCGAGGATTCTCGCGGTCGCGGCGGCTGCGCTGACCGTCGGGCTGACGGCCTGCAGCCCCGGCGGATCGGACGCGCAGGCTCCGGGATCCGTCATCCAGGACCCGCCCGCGAACTCGGCTCCCGCCGAGTCGCCCGAGTCCGGCTCGACGGGAACCACGGTCCCGGCCGCCGGCTCTGCGAGCTCCCGGCCGGAGCAGAAGCCCGACAACGGGCTCTGCAAGGCCACGGATCTCCAGCTGTCGTTCGGCAAGGGCGGCGCGGCGGCCGGCACCGCCTACCGCCCGCTGATCTTCACCAACACCAGCGGCGACCAGTGCGTGATCCAGGGCTTCCCGGGCGTGTCCTACGTCGGCGGCAACGACGGGCACCAGATCGGCGCGCCCGCCGCCCGGGTCGACGAGAAGGGGCCGGCGATCACCCTCCGGCCCGGCGAGAAGGCCTCCGCCGTGATCGGATTCGCGACCGTCGAGAACTACGAGACCGCCGTCTGCCGCCCGGAACCGGCCAAGGGCCTGCGGATCTACCCGCCGCAGGAAACGGCGTCGATGTTCATCGAGTTCGACTACTCCGAATCCGGCTGCGCGAACGACAAGCTGCCCGGCAACCAGCTCACCGTGCGGAGCATCGAGGCGGGTACCGGCGAGCGGTGATCCGCCCGTGGTGGGGCGCCTTCCCAAAGACGCCCCACCCTCAACGGCGCGGCGTCGAGCTGCGGACGCGGTAGGAGTCGGGCGGCCGCACCAGCGCGTCCGGGTCGCCGGTGTACTCGATCTCCACGCCGTAGAGCTCGCGCGCGGCGTCGATGCTCACGTAGCCGTTGACGACGTCGTCGAGCACGCGGTCGACCGGCCGGGCCTCCGGATGGCCGTAGCCGCCCCCGCCCGGGAAGCGCAGCCGCACCCGGGAGTCGGCGCCGAGCCGGACCAGCTGCTTGCGCGGCAGCTCCCGGTCGGTGCTCGCGTCGACGAATTCCCCTGGCGCGCCAGAAGATCCGGACTCGGCGCCGACGGCCGGGAAGTCGACGCGGTCGATGTTCGCGTTCACGGTCCAGCCGTGCGGCCCGTGCCGCGACACCTCCACCGATTGCCCCAGGCCGCCGCGGAACCGCCCCGCGCCACCGGAATCCGGCCGCAGCTCCCGGCGCCACTGCACCAGCGGCGTCAGGGTTTCCAGCACCTCGGTCGGCGCGGCGCGCACCCCGGTCGGGAAACCCGTGGTGTTCAGCCCGTCCTTGTCCGGCCGCGCGCCGGTCCCGCCCGCGCCGAAGACCGTCAGCGTGAACGGCTGCGGCTCGTCGATGCCCGCGCCGCGCCACACCGTCATCCACAGTGCGTCCGCGCTCACCGCCGGAAGACCGCCGGTCACGGCCGGGCGGAGCGCCTCGAAGAGCAGGCTGGGCAGGAAGTGCCCGACGAGGTGGCGGGAGGCGACGGGCGCGGGTTCGACGCAGTTGAGCACCGAACCGCGCGGCGCGACGACCTCCACCGGCCGGAACGACCCGGCGTTGTGCGGCACCTCCGGCGCCAGCGCCGCCTTGATCGCGAACGACGTGTACGCCCGGGTGTAGTTGAGCACCACGTTGACGCCGTGCGGGGACTGCGGCGAGGAGCCCGCGTAGTCGACGCGGACGGCGTCGCCGTCGACGGTCACCTCGACGGCCAGGTGGATCGCGTCGCCGTCGAAGCCGTCCGAGTCCATGCTCGCCGAGTACCTGCCGTCCGGGATCTCCCGCAGCGCCGCGCGCAGCGCCTGCTCGGAGCGCAGCATGATCTCGGCGGCGACCTCGTCGATGCCGTCGAGGCCGAATTCGTCCAGCATCCGGTCGAGGCTGCGGATGGCGACCTGGTTGGCCGAAACCTGCGCGTAGATGTCGCCCATCGTCTCGTTCGGCGTCCGCACGTTCGCCCGGATCAACCGCTCCAGCGTCCTATTAGGACCCTCCGCGGTCCGCAGCTTCAGGATCGGCAGCCGCAGCCCCTCCTCGAAGACCTCGGTGGCCGCCGCGGACAGGATCCGGCCGCCGATGTCCGGCGAGTGGCAGCAGCTGGCGAACCACGCGACCAGCGCCCCGCCCCGGAACACCGGCGTGGCGATGGTGATGTCGTTGATCTGCCCCGAGGTCATCCACGGGTCGTTGGTGATCAGCACGTCGCCGTCAGCCAGGACCTCGGGCGGGTGCTCGGCGACGATGTGCCGCATCCCGGTGGCCATCGCGTTGATGTGCCCGGGAGTGCCGCCGCTGGACTGCCCCACCATCTCCCCCGCCGAGTTGAACACGGCGCAGGCCAGGTCCAGGGATTCGCGCACCACCGGGCTGAACGCGGTGTGCACCAGGGCGGCCTGCTGCTCGTCGAGCAGCGAGTGCAGCCGGTTGGCGACCAGGCCGACCAGCACCGGATCGACGCGGCTCATCGGGAACCTCCCACGGCGAACTCGACGAAGATGCTGCTGTCGGCCTCGACGGTGCAGCGCGCACCGGGCGGGACGAGCAGCGTCGCTTCCCGCTCCTCCACGAGCGCGGGCCCGGTCAGCACCGCGCCGGGGCGCAACCGGTAGCGGTCGTAGACCGGCGTCGGCGCGTAGCCGTCCGGCGAGAAGTAGGCGTCGCGGTGCCCGATCAACGCGTCTCGTCCGTCCGAAGTGGACTCGAAGCCGAGCCGGGCGGCCGGTTCCGGGCCGCGCGCGGTGACCCGCCAGGTGAGCAGTTCCGGCTCGACGCCGGCCGGGGCGACCGTGCCGAAGCGCTGCGCGTACTGCCGCCGGAAGCTCGCCAGCACCTCGTCGCGCCAGCCGTCGCCGACCGGCGGGACCGGCACCTCGATCTCGCTGCCCTGCCCGACGAACCGCATCTCCAGCGTCCGCTCGTGGACGACGTCGGCGGCCGCGACCCCGGACGCGGTCAGCACCTCGGCGCCCTCGCTTTCCATCTCCGCGAACAGCGCCCGCGCCTCGTCGAGCCCGATCTCGCCGAGCAGCGCGTGCCGGGACCGGACGATGTCGATCGACATCGGCGCGGACAGGAAGCCCAGCGCGCTGAGCACCCCGGCGGCCGGCGGCGCGACCATCGAGGGCGACCCGAGCGCCCGCGCCACGCCCGGGCCGTGCAGCGGCCCGTTGCCGCCCGAGACGAACAGCGGCAGCCGCCCTGGATCCTGCCCGCGCTCGATGGCGTGCACCCGGGCGGCGTTGGCCATGTTCTCGTTCGCCGTGGTGTGGATGCCCCACGCCGCCTCCGGGACGGACACGCCCAGCCGGTCCGCGACCTGTTCCCGGATCGCCGACGCGGCGGCCGCCGCGTCCAGCGGCATGTCGCCGCCCAGGAACCGGGCCGGGTCGAGGTAGCCGAGCACGACGTCCGCATCGGTGACGGTGCACCGCGTGCCGCCGCGCCCGTAGCTCACCGGCCCGGGTTCCGAGCCCGCCGAGTCGGGGCCGACGGTGATCAGGCCGAGCGGGTCGACGCGGGCGATCGAGCCGCCGCCGGTGCCGATCTCGATCATGTCGATCACCGGCGCCCGCACCGGCAGCCCGGAACCGGCGCGCAGCCGGTACACCCGGTCCACCTCGAAGGTGTGAGTGATCAGCGGGCGGTCCTGCTCGATCATGCAGAGCTTCGCGGTGGTGCCGCCCATGTCGAAGGCCAGCTGGTCCGGCCGCCGCGCGGTCCGGCCGAACGCGACGGCGCCCAGCGCACCGCCCGCCGGTCCCGACTCCAGCATCCGGATGGGGAACCGCCGCGCCACCTCGATCGCCGCGACGCCGCCGTTGGACAGCATGATCAGCGGATCGGTGCGCACCCCGAGCCCGCCGAGCCGGGCGCGCAGGTCCGCGAGGTAGTCCTCGACGAGTTGCTGCACGTAGACGTTCGCGAGGGTGGTGGAGCTCCGCTCGTACTCCCGGATCTCCGGGTTCACCTCGCTGGACAGCGCCACCCGCAGCTCCGGCGCGGCGGCTTCGAGGATCTCCCTGGCCTGCCGCTCGTGCTCGCCGTTGGTGTGGCTGTGCAGGAAGCAGACGGCGACGGCTTCGACGCCGGCGGCGGCGAGTTCGACGCCGAGCTGCTTGACGGCGGCCGCGTCCAGCGACGTCACCACCGCGCCGTCGGCGCGCACCCGTTCCCGCACGCCGAACCGCAGGTGCCGGGGCACGAGCGGGCGCGGCAGTTCGAGCCCGAGGTCGTAGAGCTCGTACCGGTGTTCGCGGCCCATCTCGACCACGTCGCGGAAGCCTTCGGTGGTGAGCAGCGCGGTGCGGGCGCCGCGGCGCTCGATCAGCGCGTTGGTCACCAGGGTCGTGCCGTGCACGACGGTCGCGATGTCGGCCGGGTCGAGCCGGTGATCCGCGATCGCCTGCCGCAGCACCGCTTCGACCGCCGCCGCGGGCTCGTGGTGGGTGGTCAGCGCCTTGCCCACGGCGACGATCCCGCTGTCGTCGAGGACCGCCAGGTCGGTGAAGGTGCCGCCGATGTCCACCCCGACCCGCAGCGCGCGTGAATCTGCCATTGGAACCCTCCGGTTCGACGGGGAGCGCAACCCGGGACAGTACGGATCGTCTGACGATCTGGCAACGGATCGTCAGACGATCCGTGCGGGTATCGCGAGGCCCGCCGGGTAAACTGCACGAACCGCGCGCGCCCGCCGCGGCCGGACAGAGGAGACCGACGTGAGCGACACGAGCGGCGCCGCGAGCCGGGTCGCCGACGCGCTGCGCGCCGAGATCGCCGCCGGCGAGCTCGTGCCCGGCATGCGGCTGTCCGAAGAGCGCGTCAAGCAGGCGCACGGCGTCTCCCGCAGCACGCTGCGCGAGGCGTTCCGGCTGCTGATCCGGGAGCGGCTGCTGGTCCACGAGCTCAGCCGCGGCGTCTTCGTCCGGCAGCTCTCGCGACAGGACGTCACCGACCTCTACGAGGTGCGCCGGGTCATCGAATGTGCTGCCCTACGGCACATCCGCAGCCTCGAACCCGCCGGGCTGCGCCGGCTTTCCGCCGCGATCTCCGACGGCCGCGAGGCCGCCGAGAAGGGCCGCTGGGACGACGTCGCGGCGGCCAGCATCAGGTTCCACGAGGCGCTCGTCGCGCTGGCCGGCAGCGCGCGGCTGGACGCGGTGGTCGGCGAGATCCTCGCCGAGTTCCGGCTCGCCTACGCGCACATGAAGGACACCCAGGTGTTCCACTCGGCGTTCCTCAAGCGCAACGAGGAGATCGCCGACGCGCTGCGCTCCGGCGACGTGGAGGGCGCGGCGACACTGCTGGACGCCTACCTCGTCGACGCCGAAGAAGCGCTGCAGAACCACTTCATCGACTGACGAACAGCGGGCCGATGACGCGGCACGCCTTGATTATCGTCTGACGAACTCTTAAAGTCGGGCCACTCGCGGCCGCCCCGCGAGCACACCGGAGCGTCGACTGTCCACACCGGACCAACTCGGTCCGCGACACCGGCGCAAGCGCCACGCCTCGCTCGCCCGAGCCAAGGAGCGCTCCCCCATGCCCACTGATCTCTCCGACCGCACGAACGATCCCGAGCAGCAACGGCTGAGCCCACCGGCGAAGCGCGCCGTGAAGGGTGCCTGCTTCGGATTCTTCGTCGACTACTTCGACATCTACCTGCCGGTAGTGGCCTTGACCCCCGCCATCGCCTACTTCCAGGCCCAGCACACCCCGGCCTCCGTCGCGGCCACGCTGTCCTACGTGACGCTCGCGCTCACCCTGATCGGCCGGCCCGTCGGGGCCATCATCTTCGGCCGGATCGCGGACATCACCGGCCGCCGCCGGGCCACCCTGATCGCGGTCGCCGGCGCCGGCGCCTGCACCCTGCTGATGGGCCTGCTGCCCGGCTACGCCACGATCGGCTGGCTGTCGATCATCCTGGTGCTGCTGCTGCGGTTCGTCGGCGGCGTGTTCATGGGCGGCGAGTACTCCAGCGCGAACCCGCTCGCGATGGAGGCCAGCCCGAAGCGCCTGCGCGGCCTGGTCGGCGGCATGATCGCGGCCTCCTACCCGCTGGGCTACATCGCGATCTCGATCGTCGTCGCGATCACCTTCCAGTTCGCCCCGGCCGGCAGCCCGGATTCCCCTTACGTGCAATGGGGTTGGCGCATCCCGTTCTTCGTCGGCGCGGCGCTGTCCGCCTGGTTCCTGCTCTACTACCGGAAGGTCGAGGAATCCGCCGCGTTCAAGCGGGTCCAGGGGGCGGAGAAGCCGAAGTCGCCGCTGCGAGAACTGCTCACCGGCGAGCACCGGCGCAAGCTGCTGCAGGTGCTGTTGCTGATGACCGGCATGTGGTTCACCGTCCAGGCCACGCTGTCGGCGACACCCGCGCTGCTGTCCGCGGTCATCGGGCTGCCGAGCACCGAGGTGAACACCGGCCTGCTCGTCGCGAACGTCTTCGTCGCCGTGGGCTACCTGGTGATGGCGCAGCTGGGCCAGCGCTTCGGACGGCGCCGCATGCTCGTCCTCTCCGGGATCTGGACGGTGCTGCTGGCACCGCTCGCGTTCGTCGCGATGGTCCGCGAGGCCATCGGCGCGGCCGCAGGTGACGGGAGCACGCTGCTGGTGATGGTCTACGCGACGGCCGCGCTGGTGCTCACCGTGTCGCCGTGGGGAATCGTCTCGACCTACATCATCGAGCGCTTCGCCACCGGCGTCCGCGCCTCCGGCTACGGGATCGGCTACAGCCTCGCCGTGATCATCCCCGGGTTCTACGCCTTCTACATGCTCGGCCTGACTCGCCTCATGCCGTACGAGTACACGCCGATCGTGCTGATCGTGCTGGGCGGGGTGCTGACCGCGATCGGCGCGCTGCGCGGCCCGGAAACCCGCGACGCCGACCTCGACTGAAGGGTGCCGAAATGCCTTCCATCACAGCGGAATCCACGCCGGCGGCAGCGCGGGAGAGCATCCGGGCCGGAGCCTGGAGCGCCGTCACGACCGGCCTGTGCGCCGGCTACGTGCAGGCGAACCTGGCCGTTCTCCCTGGCGAGCTCGCGGACGAGTTCGCGGAGTTCTGTAGGCAGAACCCGCAGCCGCTGCCACTGCTGGAGGCCACCGAGCCCGGGGTCGCGGACCGGCTGCGGGTGGCGCCGCACGCCGACCTCCGCACGGACCTGCCGAAGTACCGGGTGCACCGGCACGGCATCGTCGAGTCCGAAGTGGACTCCGTGCGCGAGCTCTGGCGCGACGATTTCGTCGCCTTCCTGCTCGGTTGCAGCTTCAGCGCGGAAGAACGGCTGCTCGCGGCCGGGGTTCGGTTGCGCCACCTGGAAACGGGCGGCAACGTGCCGATGTTCCGCACGTCGCTGCGCTGCCGGCCGGTCGGCCGGTTCCACGGGCCGGTGGTGGTGTCCATGCGGGCGATCAGGCGCTCCGAGGTCGATCGCGCCGTCGCCGTGACGGCCGAGCTGCCGTTCGCGCACGGCGCGCCGCTGCACGTCGGCGACCCGGCGGAGATCGGCATCGCCGATCCGTCCACACCGGACTGGGGCGACCCGATGCCGCTCGAAGCCGACGAGCTCCCGGTGTTCTGGGCCTGCGGTGTCACCCCGCAGGCGGTGCTCGCCGAGGTGCGCCCGGAGCTGGCGATCACGCACGCGCCCGGATGCATGTTCCTGACCGACCTGCGGGTCGCGGACCTGGCCGCCGGGCGCTGATCAGCGGCGGAGGTCGCCGGCCGGGGCGCGCGCGTCCCACTCCTGCTGGGAGACGTCGGTGATCGACGAGCCGTTGGCGGCCGCCACCTCCGCGGTCACCGTCCACAGTCGACCCTTGTCGTCGAGCAGGCCGACAGCGCCCTGCGGGGACCGCAGGGCGGGCGCCGCGGAACGGATGGTGCCTGCCACCGGGAGCTCGTCCAGCGCGGGCACCCGCTCGTCGAGAACCCTCGTGACCAGCTGCTCGGCGACGGAGCGGCGCTCGACGCGGACCCGCTGGCCGCCCCGCACCACGTCCACGGTGCGGGCCGGGGACGGCACCGCGAACCCGTCGAGGACCGTCGCGGCCCGCGCGGTCGACCGGCACCCGTCGGCGCCGGAGACGTCGATGCCGAAGTGGCGGATATCGGTCGGCGACGGAAACTCCGCGGTGGCGCGGAGAACGTCCACCGGCACCGTGCCGCACGGATCCGCTGTGGACGTGGGAGCGTGCCCGTCGGGGCTGCGGACCAGGCCCGGGCCCTCCCGCCAGGGTCCGGGCACGACCACCGGTTCGTAGGGGTGGCGGGTGAAATCCCGGTCCCAGAAGGTGATCGTGGTGCCCGCCGAGGTCTGGTGGGCGATCGCGAACGCGTCCAGCGCCGGAACCCACATCCAGTCCGCGCTGAAGGCGTCCACCACCGAACGCGAACGCTGCGCGCCCGCCGGCTGGAAACCCTGCTCCGTCAACGCCTGCAGCTGGTCGGTGAACTCGGGATTGCGCGCGCGGAGCACGAACTGGCCCGCGCCGTTCCAGCCCGCGCCGGACGCCGTGGTGTCGGTGAACATCAGGTAGAACCAGCCGTCCAGGTACAGCGCGGACGGCTGGCCCGCGCCGTAGACGTTCTCCCGGTTCACCTCGCGGGAAGCCAGGACGATCGGCCTGCCACCGGCCTCCCGCCGCCAGGCCAGGCCGTCCTCGCTGCTGGCCACGCCGATGGCGTTGCCGTGCGCGTGATCCCCCGCCGCGCCGGTGTAGTACAGGTAGTAGCGGCCGTCGACGCGCAGCACCGACGGATCGCAGGTGTGCATGCCGTCGAACGCGCCGGGCTGGCCGGTGAAGACCGGCACCGCGGGCGCGCCGCCGGCGGCGAGGAACGGGCCGTCGGGGCTGCCCGACTCGGCCGTCAGGATGTCGTCACCGGGCGGGCCGACCCCGGGCAGCTGGCTGCACCACCAGGTGCGGTACTTCCCGCCCTCCACCAGCACGGTCGGGCCGTAGTTGTACGGCGCGGGCATCCCGCCCGCCGCCACCACCCCGGCGCTGCCGCGCTCGCCGCCGACCGCCAGCTCGACCGGCGCCTCCGGCGCCTCGGCCCGCTTCTCCACCTGCGGCGACGGCCCGGGCGCGCCCTCGACCTGCGTGCAGCCCGCCAGCAGCGCAACCGCGGCCAACGCGCCCGACCAGCGCAGCCCGATCCGAATCCGCACCGACGCTCCCCCCAGACCCGCGCCAACACCGAGGTGAAGGGCACCTGCACCCAACTTAGATCCCGAACGGGCCGAGGCGCGTCCGGTTCGCGAGTGTTCTGGATCGCTGTGGCAGCCCAAAGCACTCACGACCCGGACCAGGCGAACTAGCTGCGCGCCTTGTCGGCCAGCCAGCGGATGGCCAGCGGGTAGCCCTCGACACCGAGCCCCGCGATGACGGCGGTGGAGACCGCCGACAGGTAGCTGACGTGCCGGAACTCCTCGCGCTTGTGCACGTTGGAGATGTGCAGCTCGATCAGGTCGGCGGCGAGCTGCGCCGCGGCATCGCGCACCGCGATCGAGTAGTGGGTCCACGCGCCCGCGTTGAGCACCACCGGCCACTGCTCGTCGGCGGCCTCGTGCAACCACTGGACCATCTCGCCCTCGTGGTCGGTCTGCCGGACCTCCACCTCGACGCCCAGCTCCGCGCCCGCGCGCTCGCACATCCCGACCAGGTCGGCGTAGGTCGTGCTGCCGTAGACCGACGGCTCCCGCTTGCCCAGCCGACCGAGGTTCGGCCCGTTGAGGACGAGCACCTTCACAGCAGCACCTCCGAGCCCGACTTGGCCTCGCCGCCGGTGACCGCCGAGTACGCGGCGGCGATCAGCGACGGGTCCGGGCCCTCCAGGCGGCCGGGCTTGGCGAGGCCGTCCAGGACGACGAACCGCAGCACCCCGGACCGGGTCTTCTTGTCCACCCGCATCCCCTCCAGCAGCTGGCCGAGCGCGTCCGGGTCGTAGCTGGTGGGCAGGCCGAGCAGGTCGAGGACCCGCTTGTGCCGGTCGGCGGTCTCGTCGTCCAGCCGTCCGGCGAGCCGCGCCAGCTCCGCGGCGAACACCAGCCCGACGCTGACCGCCGCGCCGTGCCGCCAGCGGTAGCGCTCGCGGCGCTCGATGGCGTGGGCCAGGGTGTGGCCGTAGTTGAGCACCTCGCGCAGGTGCGATTCCTTCAGGTCCGCGGCGACCACGTCGGCCTTGACCTGGATCGACCGGCGCACCAGCTCGCCCAGCACATCGCCGGCCGGGTCGGTCGCCGTCGCCGGGTCGGCCTCGATGAGGCGCAGGATCTCCGGGTCGGCGATGAAGCCCGCCTTGACGATCTCGGCCATGCCGGCGACGAGCTCGTTGCGCGGCAGGCCCTCCAGCGTCGCCAGGTCGGCCAGCACCAGGCTCGGCTCGTGGAACAAGCCGACGAGGTTCTTGCCCGCGTCGGTGTTGATGCCGGCCTTGCCGCCGACCGCGGCGTCCACCATGCCCAGCAGCGTCGTCGGCACGTGCACCACGCGCACCCCGCGCATCCAGGTCCCGGCGACGAACCCGGCGAGGTCGGTGACCGCACCGCCGCCGAAGGACACCACGACGCCGTTGCGGTCCATGCCGACCTTGCCGAGGACCTCCCAGCAGAACCCGGCCACCTGCAGGCTCTTGCCGTCTTCGGCGTCCGGGATCTCCACGCGGTGCGCGTCCACGCCGGCCGCGGCCAGCTCGTCACGCACGGCTTCCACGGTGTTGGTGATGGTGGGCTGGTGCACCAGCGCCACCACCGATGCGTCGCGCAGGAAGTCGACGAGCTCGCCGAGCAGTCCCCGGCCGACCACCACGTCGTAGGGCTGCTGGCTGGCCACCCTGATCCGCACCGGCTCGGTCATCATCGTCCCTTCTCGGAGAACGTATGGCTCGGTGGTGCCGGTCGCCGGACCTCGGATTCCGTCTCGGTCCGGGGTCCCCGACGCAGGCACCACCGCATGATCAACTCGATCGAGTGCTGCTCGCGGCGAGCGCGGCGACGACCTGCTCCACGATCTCGCCGGTCGTCACGTGGTCGGTGGCGATCTCGACGGACGCCACCGAGCGGTAGATGGGCAGCCGCGCGTCCAGCAGCGCCTTGAAGGTGGCGCGCGGGTTCACGCCGGCCAGCAGCGGTCGCGCGGTGGACAGCCCGACGCGCTTGGCGCCCTCGGCCAGACCCACCGACAGGAAGACGACCGGGTGCCCGGCCAGCCGCTCGCGGGTGAGCTCGGACAGCACCGAGCCGCCGCCGAGCGCCAGCACGCCGTCGTGCTCGCGCAGCGCCGTGGCGACCGCTTCCTCTTCCATGGCGCGGAAAACGGGCTCGCCGTCGTTGGCGAAGATGTCGGAGATGGGCTGGCCCGCGGTCCGCACGATGTCGTCGTCGGTGTCCCGGAACGCCACGTCCAGGTGCTGCGCCAGCAGCCGGCCGATCGTCGTCTTGCCCGCGCCCGGCGGGCCGATCACCACGGCGCGCGGGGCCATCACCGCACCTGCCGCTTCTCGGCGCGCTCGCGCAGCGAGGCCAGGTAGCCCTCGACGTTGCGGCGGGTCTCCGGCAGCGAGTCGCCGCCGAACTTCTCCAGCACGGCCTCCGCGAGGACCAGCGCGACCATGGTCTCGGCGACGACCGCGGCGCGCGGCACCGCCGTGATGTCGGAGCGCTGGTGCATCGCCTGCGCCGGCTCGCCGGTCACCATGTCCACAGTGGCCAGTGCCCGCGGCAGGCTGGAGATCGGCTTCTTGGCGGCGCGGACGATCAGCGGCTCGCCGTTGGTGATACCGCCCTCCAGGCCGCCGGCCCGGTTGCTGTCCCGCCGGACCCACTTGGCGCCCTGGTCGGGGTAGATCTCGTCGTGCGCCGCGCTGCCGCGCCGGTGCGCGTTGGCGAAGCCCTCGCCGATCTCGACACCCTTGATCGCCTGGATGCTCATCAGCGCGCCGGCCAGCCGCGCGTCGAGCTTGCGGTCCCAGTGCACGTGGGAGCCGATGCCCGGGGGCAGCCCGTAGGCGATGACCTCGACGACGCCGCCGAGGGTGTCGCCGTCCTTCTTCGCCGCGTCGACCTCGGCCATCATCTTCTCGGTGGCGTCGTCGCCGAAGGCGCGCACCGGGTTGTCGTCGATGGCGTCCAGGTCGTCCGGGCCGGGCAGCACGTCGTGCGTGGCGTCGACGCCGCCGAGGCTGATGACGTGGCTGACGATCTCCACGCCGAGCAGCTGCCGCAGGAACTGCCGGGCGACGGTGCCGACGGCGACGCGGGCGGCGGTCTCGCGGGCGCTCGCGCGCTCCAGGACCGGCCGGGCCTCTTCGAAGCCGTACTTCTGCATCCCGGCGAGGTCGGCGTGCCCGGGCCGGGGGCGGGTCAGCGGCGCGTTGCGGGCCAGCGACGACAGCACGTCCTCGTCGACCGGGTCGGCGGCCATCACCTGCTCCCACTTGGGCCACTCGGTGTTGCCGATGCGGATCGCGACCGGGCCGCCCTGGGTCCGCCCGTGCCGGATGCCGCCGATCAGCTCGAGCTCATCGGCCTCGAAGTTCATCCGGGGGCTGCGGCCAAACCCGAGTTTGCGCCGCTCCAACTGGGTCGCGATGTCGGTGGAGGTCACCTCGACACCGGCCACCATGCCTTCCAGCACCGCCACCAGGGCGGGGCCATGCGATTCTCCAGCGGTCATCCAACGCAGCACACATAGATCCTGCCACGTTCAGTCCAGACTGAACCCGCCCGGGGTCCTGCGGAAGCTCGTTTCCAGACTCCACCACGCCCCAAGCAGCCTGGGAGGCGCACAACCGTGGTGAGCAGCGGCGACCCGGCCCAGGAGTTCCGCCCGCTCACGGCCACGGTGCGAAGGCCGTCACGAGCCAGGCCGGGGCGAGCATGGCGGGGCCGTGCGGGACGCCGCCGATCCTCGCCCAGAAGGCCGCGACCAGCGTCAACGCCGCCGCAGCCGCCATCACGAACAGCACCGCGGGCAACGAGACCGCGCCCACCACGGCGCCGAGGCTGCCCGCCAGCTTCACATCACCCGGCCCCATCGCCCCCGGCGACACCACGCGCACCAGCAGATACGTCCCGGCGAACACCACCGCACCGGCGGCGCCACCGAGCAGCACATCCGGCCGGTGCACCGCCGCAACGGCCAGCAACACCGCGGCGACCGGATACGCGGGCAGGGTCAGCACATCCGGCAGCCGCGAGGCGAGCACATCGCACGCCGTCAGCAACACCGCGAGCCAGCCGAGCAACAGCGGCACCGCCACCCACCACAGCGGCATCCCGGTCGCCGCACGCACGGCCACCACCGTCCACAGCAGACCCACCGCCACCTCGCACCACATCCGAGGCGGCCGGACACCCCGGCGCGCCGAGCACAACAAGAGCCGCCCGAGCCGGCCCGCGCCGAAACCCGCTGCGCCACCGGCGATCCCGATCAACACGACCATCGCACCAGCATCGATGCGCCGCCCCGGAACCCCGCGCACCCGATCCGCGAAACCGCGCGTGTCGGGAACCCCGCTGCGAACGAGCGAACGGCCTGTTCGCCTCACCTAGCGAGGCGAACAGGCCGTTCGCTCCAAAAACCTGACGCGCCCCGCGCGAGGCTCAGGCGTCCACCGTGAACAGGGTGTCGCCCGTGACTACCTGGCCGTCCTCCCGGACGTCGACCAGGGCCTCCGGCGCGATGTCCAGCGCGATGACCGGGCAGATCGACGAGTAGCCGTGCGACTCCACCTCGGACGGGTCCCAGGTGACGATGCGCTGACCGGCCTCGACGACGTCGCCCTTGGCGACGTGCAGCTCGAAGCCCTCGCCCTTCAGCTTCACCGTGTCGATGCCCAGGTGCACCAGCACCGCGGCGCCGCCGGGCGAGGCGACCACGAAGGCGTGCGGGTGCAGCGTCGCGATCGTGCCGGCCACCGGCGCGACCGCGTCGGCGCGCCCGCCGGACGGCTGCACCGCCACTCCCGGGCCCACCATGGCCTGCGAGAAGACCGGGTCGGGCACCTCGCTGAGGGCGGTGGCCAGGCCCGCGACCGGGCTGCCGACCTCCGTGCTCACCGCAGGTCCTCGATGTCCTCGGCCAGCGTGTCCGCCTCCGGGCCGACGACGACCTGCACGACGGAGCCCTGCATCATCACGCCGTGCGCCCCGGCGGCCTTCAGGGCCGCTTCGTCGATCTTCGAACCGTCTTCGACCTCGCAGCGGAGCCGCGTGATGCACGGCTCGATCTCCACCACGTTGTCGCCGCCGCCAAGTGCGGCCAGGATTGCCGCGGCCTTGTCCTGAGCCACCCCGTGCTCCCTTCGTCCTCCGACGACGCGGGCGTTGCGCACCGCGTCGCGACGATCTTGCGCCACTCGGTGTCGATGCGGCAACGAATCGCGAGCCGTCTTGACACTCGATTGCATGAAAGCGCATTGTTCGCAACCGACTGGTTTAGACCGGACAGTACCAACTCGGTCGGACCGGTGAACAGCACCGGATCCGATCCGTTCGAGATCGACCGGCGCCAGGTGTCCATTGAGACACCGGACGTCGATGTCCAGCAAGACCGATGGAGGCATCGTGGCCGCACGGCGAACCGCGGACGGCAGTTCCCGCCCCGAGGGCGTGACTGACGTGCTGCGCGACGGCCCGACGCCGAAGCACGCCCAGCTGCGGGAAATCCTGCGCGAGCTGGCGAGCGAAGAACTGCTGCCCGGTTCGCCGGTGCCGTCGGAGCGCGACCTCGCGGTGCGCTACGGCGTCTCCCGGCTCACCGTCCGCGAGGCGGTCGGGCAGCTCGTCGCCGAGGGCCTGCTGGTGCGGGTCCGCGGCAAGGGCACCTTCACCACCCGGCCCCGGGTGGATTCCCAACTGCACCTCGCCTCGTTCACCGAGGACATGCGCCGCCGCGGCATGCGACCGGAGACGGTGCTGCTCGACGCGACCGAGGCGATCCCGCCGCCGACCACCGCCGAGGCGCTCGGCCTCCGGCCCGACCAGCCCGCGTACTGGCTGTACCGGCTGCGCAAGGCCGACGGCGCGCCGATGGCGGTGGAACGCGGCTGGTACCACGCCGGGCTGCTGCCCGGCCTGCTCGACCGCGACCTGTCCGACTCGCTGTACACCCTGCTCGCCCGCGACTACGAGGTGCAGCTGGAAAACGGCACGCAGACCGTGCTCGCCGAGGGCGCCGACGCCGAAACCGCGCGGCTGCTCGGCGTCCGCGCCGGCAGCCCGGTCCTGGTTTTCCGCCGGATCTCCACGGCCCAGGGGCGCCCGATCGAGGACATGACTTCCTGGTACCGCGGCGACCTGTACCAGGTGACGATGCAGCTGGACCGCACCCCGAGCGGCGCCGGCCACCACCGCCCGTCCAGGCGGCCCACCGGGCCGACCGGACGCGAACATCCCGCCAGACGACCCGGTGTCCACGACACAGGAGGTAACCGATGAGTGCCAACGCCACCGCGGCGAAGGGCGACAGAAAGGGATTCGCCCTGCTGCAACGGCTCGGCCGGAGCCTGATGCTGCCGATCGCGGTCCTGCCCGCAGCCGCGCTGCTGAACCGCCTCGGCCAGGACGACCTGCTCGGCAAGGAGGGCCTCGGGGCGCTGCTGCCCTGGATGCAGCCCGTGGCCGGTGTGATCGGCGCGGCGGGCAACTCGCTGTTCAACTACCTGCCGCTGCTGTTCGCGATCGGTGTGGCGATCGGCTTCGCGAAGAAGGCCGACGGTTCCACGGCGCTGGCCGGTGCGGTCGGCTACCTGGTGCTCTCGGGCGTGCTCTGGGAGATCACCGGCACCGATGCGGACAAGGCCTTCAACAAGGGCCCGTACGGCGTCCTCGGCGGCATCGTCGCCGGGTTGACCGCGGCCTGGCTGTGGCAGCGCTACCACCGCATCAAGCTGCCCGCCTACCTGGGCTTCTTCGGCGGGCGGCGGTTCGTGCCCATCATCACGGCGTTCGCCATGGTGATCGCCGGCGTGATCATGGGCCTGCTGTTCCCGATCTTCGACACCGCGCTGACCGCCTTCAGCGACGCGGTCACCCAGAACGCGGTGATCGGCGGCGGCATCTACGGCGTGATCAACCGGCTGCTGCTGCCGTTCGGCCTGCACCACATCCCGAACAACGTCGTCTGGTTCCTCTTCGGCGACTACCACGGTGAGAAGGGCGACATCGCCCGGTTCTTCGCCGGTGACCCGACCGCGGGCACCTTCATGACCGGCTTCTTCCCGATCTTCATGTTCGCCCTGCCCGCCGCGGCGCTGGCCATCTGGCAGTCCGCGAAGCCGTCGCAGCGCAAGGTCGTCGGCGGAATCATGATCTCGGTCGCTCTGACCTCGTTCCTGACCGGCATCACCGAGCCGCTGGAGTTCTCGTTCATCTTCGTGGCCTGGCCGCTGCTGCTGGTCCACGCGGTGCTCACCGGCACCTCGATGGCGCTGGTCAACGCCCTGGACATCCACTCCGGGTTCGGGTTCTCCGCGGGCGCCATCGACTACCTGCTCAACTTCGGCATCTCGCAGAACTCGCTGTGGCTGATCCCGATCGGCCTGGGCTACGCGGTCATCTACTACTTCGTGTTCCGGTTCGTGATCACGAAGTGGAACCTGCGCACCCCGGGCCGTGAGGAGGACGACACGGAAAACGCCGAGGCGAGCACGGATAATGCCGGTGAGGGAGTCAAGTCGGGCCCCGACAAGAGCTGATCCCCGGCCAGCGTTCCCCATTCCCCCGACGAACGGAGAGCCATGTTCGAGCGACGGGTCACCGTGGCAAGCAAGGTCGGGCTGCACGCGCGGCCGGCGGCACTGGTCGCCAAGGCCGCCGCAGCGCAGTCCGTGAAGATCACGATCCGCAAGGACGACACGGAGCCGGTGGAGGCGGGCAGCATCCTGGGCCTGATGACGCTGGGCGCGGGCCACGGCGACGAGGTCGTGCTCTCGGCCGAGGGCGAAGGCGCGGAAGCGGCGCTGGACCACCTCGCCCAGCTGGTCGCCTCGGACCTCGACAACAACTGACCCCGAGAAGCACGAACGGCCCCTCCATCCCGAGGAGGGGCCGTTCGCCATATGTGGACAACTCACGCGATTCCAGTGAGCGTTTTTCATCCTCGTTTTGCGTAGCGGTGCGGGTGGCGGAACCTCAGCGTCCGCCTGGACTGTGGGTGCCCAACCTGATGTATGTCCAATACACGGCGGTTGGGCCGTCCTCGCCAGGCGAACGCTGAGAACCCGCGGCGGTGCAAGCTGCAGAGGTGGGCCATGCGCCTGCGGCGCATGCGACCGCTTCCGGGATACGGTCCGCTAGCCGTCGCGGCTGCGGTCACCAGCCAAGATGAAAAACGCTCAGTGGAAATCGGAGACTCGATTTCCGTTGAGCGTTTTTCGGCTCATCGCAGAAGAGGGTGTAGTCGGGGTCTGTCGGTTTTCGAGGTCGCCCGCACGGATTTTCACGCTCGGCTGCACTCCTATCCGGGCGCGGCGAGACGTGCGCCGGGGGACGAGCTATGCGCCGTCGTTGCCATCGCGCAGGGAATGGATCATGCTCTGCAGGATCCGGAACGCGTTTGACTGCTCGGTCTCGGTCATGCCGGCCAGCATTCTGACCTCGACGGACCGGACCGCTACGGTCGCCTTCTCCAGGCTCCGCCGGCCGCGAGGCGTGAGCCGCGCGGGAAGAACCTTCCCGACGGGTGCCTCCGCAGGCCTGGTCACGTGGCCCTCTCGTTCCAGGGCCTGGAGCAGCACGTTCATCGTCTGCCGGGTCACGAATGCGCCCCGCGCGAGCTCGGAGTTCGACAAGCCCGGTCGTTGAGCCAGCAGCTCGAGGCAGGAGTAGTGCGTCACGCTCATCCCTAGCGGCCGCAGCACCTCCTCCATGGCTACGCGGAGCGCGCTCGACGCCTCTTTCAGCAGGTAGCCCAGTGACGTCTTCAGGTCGACACCGTCTTGACTCATGTCAGTATTCTGACATAGATTGCCCCGTGTCAGAAGACTGACACGAAAGAAGGAGCATCATCATGCCCGCCACCGGCCCCGACTTCATCTCGCTCCAAGCGCGCGACCTCAACGCTTCACAGGCGTTCTACGAGCAGTACCTCGGCCTCGTCCGCTCGCAGGCCGGACCTCCGCACGCCGTCGTCTTCGAGACGAAGCCGATCGCGTTCGCACTCCGCGACGTCGTTCCCGGCACCGATCTCGCATCCGTTGCTCGGCCCGGCATCGGTGTCGCGATCTGGCTCCACGCCACCGACGTCCAGGCCATTCACGATGCTCTCGTCGCCGACGGTCACACCATCGTCTCCGCACCGATCGACGGCCCCTTCGGTCGGACATTCACCTTCGCCGACCCCGACGGCTACCAGGTCACTCTCCACGACCGCGCCTGACAGGCCAAACACCACCGGACGATCACCGGCCCCCGCAGACCGCGGTTGCGCCCGAGACTCGAGAATCCGGGCGACGTTTGTTTACCCCGCCGGTGATCACCTGTCCGGCTCTTCACACGTCGCCTTGCTCACGAGCCGTTCGGGTGGCGTCCCACGACGCTGCTGGTCAACCGCGGTCAGAGCGGGAGCGGGAGTTCGCCGCCGGTGGCGGCGGCGAGGGCATCGCGCATGGCCTCGCGGGGCGCCGAAAGCCCGGTGAACTGCTCGACCTGCCCGAAGGCCTGGTGCAGCAGCATGTCCAGCCCGGTGGCGATCCGCCCGCCGGCCGCGGTGACCGCGGCGGCCAGCGGCGTCGGCCACGGGTGGTAGACCACGTCCAGCACGCACGCGGCCTTCCCCAGCTCCGCCGCTTGCGCGTCCAACGCCCCTGCCGGGAGCGTCGACACCACGACGTCCGCCGCTGCCGCGGCGTCCGCGAGCGCGACGCGGTCCAGCCGCTCCACGCGCACCCGCAGCCCGACCCGCTCCGCGGTCTCGGCCGCGTCGCGCGCTCGCGCGGGCTCGCGCACCGCGAGCGTGGCTTCGCTCAGCCCGAGCTCCGCGAGCGCGGCCAGGGCCGCGGCGGCGGTGCCGCCGGCTCCCAGGACCAACGCGCTGTGGCCGGTGGTGAATCCGCCCGCGCTGCGCAACGCTCCGACGACTCCGTCGACGTCGGTGCAGTCCGCGGCCCAGCTGCCGTCGGGCCGGTGCACCAGGGTGTTCGCCGCTCCGACCGCCGCCGCCCGCTCGCTGACCTCGCTCGCGACGCCCAGCGCCGCTCGCTTGCCGGGCATGGTCACCGACAGCCCGGCCCACTCGGGGCCGAGCCCGGCGACGAACTCGACGAGCCGGTCGGCGTCGGCCTCCACCCGCTCGTAGGTCCAGTCGTCCAGGCCGAGCGCGGCGTAGGCGGCGCCGTGCAGCACCGGGGACAGCGAGTGCTCGATCGGTGAACCGAGCACCGCTGCCCGCCGCGGCTCAGAACGCGCCACGGGCCCGTGCCTCGTCGATGTAGGCGTCGTGCTGCGCCTGGTTGTCGGCGAAGCACGAGGTGCCGTCCGGGTAGCACTTCACGAAGAACTTCCAGGTTCCGTCGGTCGGCTTCTCCGCCGCCTGCACGGCTTCCTTGCTGACCGCCGAGATCGGCGTGGGCGGCAGGCCGTAGTTCTTGTACGTGTTGTACAGCCCGTCTATCCCGCGATCCTCCGGCCTGGTCAGCAGCGACGGCTTGTCCAGCGGGTAGTTGATCGTGGAGTCCAGCCCGAGGTGCATCGCGGGCGGCGCGAGCCGGTTGTGGATCACCCGCGAGATCTGCCCGAAGTCCTTGGTGATGCCTTCGCTCTGCACCAGCGACGCGATCTTGAGCAGCTCGTACGGGCTGTAGCGACTGCCCTCGGCGGCCTTCGGCAATCCGGCGACCTCGAGCGCCGCCGCGGACCGGGTGACCACGTCGCGGAGCACGTTCTCCGCGGTCTCGCCGGGCTTCACGTCGTAGAGGCCGGGCATGATCAGGCCCTCCAGCCGGCGCTTCGGCTCGGCCTTGGAGGCGTCGGCGAGCGCCCACTGCGGCACGCCGAGCGAGGCCAGGTCGGCGGTCGCGGCGACCCGGTGCATCTCCTCGGAGGTGACGCAGGTGGGGTTCTCGCCGGCGCAGGTGGCCTCCGCGAGCTTGGTCAGGATGCCCGGGGTGTGCCCGTTGTCGGGCGCCAGCTGGTCCTCCAGCCGCATGCCCGCGCGGATGTCCACCCGGCCGACCTTCGCGGCCGCCGACAGGATGTGCGTCACGGCGGCGTCGCCGGACATCTTGTTGCGCATCAGGTAGTAGCCCGGCTGGATGCTGTTGATCTGCCGGTTGCCCTCGGCGGCCTTGGTGAACGCCTTGGTGCTGGCCACCACGTCCTGTTCGGCGAGGTTGCGCCCGATGGCGCTGACGGTCTCCCCGGACTTGATCTCGATGACGACGTCACCGGCACCTTCGCCCTGGTAGTCCTCGTAGGAACCGATCTGCATCAGCTGGCTGGTGGCGTACAGCACGCCGCAACCGACCAGCACCAGCACGAACAGGCTGGCCAACGCGGTCACCAGGCGGCGCCGCTTGCGGCGGCGGAACCGCTCTGGGTCGGGGGCGCGTCGTTGCCGCTCGTCGGGCTCGTCCGCGAACAATCCGAGATCGTCGGTCACGAAAGGTCCTCTCGTGTCTTCCCCCGACTGTCCAGGAACGCCTGCAATATCTCCACCGCGGCCGCCTGGTCGACCACGGCTCGCTGCTTCTTCCCCCGTACTCCGCGTTGCGACAGCATCCGGCTGGCCGTCACGGTGGTCAGCCGCTCGTCGGCGAACCGCACCGGCACCGGCGCGATCCGCTCCGCGAGCGCCGCCCCGTAGGACTGCGCCGTCTCCGCCGCGGTTCCGTGCCGGCCTGCCAACGTCTTGGGCAGGCCGACCACGACTTCCACCACCTCGTGTTCGGCGACGAGCTCGGCCAGCTGCGCGAGATCGGTGTCGCCGTCGGCATCCCGCCGCAGGGTGACCAGCGGGGTCGCCAGCATCGGGGCGGGGTCGCTGAGCGCGACACCGACCCGGACCGCACCCACGTCGACGCCGAGCCGACGTCCCGGTCCGGGTTCCGCCTGCCGGTGTTCGGTCACCCGCCAGCCACCACCTGATCCAGGGCCGTGCGCAGCGCCGCGATCGCCGCGGTGATACCCGCGGGGTTCGTGCCGCCGCCCTGCGCCATGTCCGGCTTGCCGCCGCCGCGCCCGCCGACCTCGGCCGCGAAGCCGGGCACCAGCTTGCCCGCCGCGATGCCCTTGTCCCGCGCGGCGTCGTTGGCGCCGACCACGAAGCTGACCTTGCCCTCTTCGGCGGAGAACAGCGCCACCACGGACGGGCGGGAGCCGAGCCGGCCGCGGATCTCCCCGGCCAGCGCGCGCAGCGCGTTGCCGTCCACGCCGTCCGGCACCTGCTCGGCCACCAGCGTCACGCCGTGCACGTCGGTGCCCTTGTCGGCGAGCTCGCCCGCGGACTGCAGGACCTGCGCGATGCGCAGCTGGTGCAGCTCCTTCTCCGCGCTGCGCAGCCGGGACACCACGCCCTGGATGCGCTCCGGAAGCTCGTCGGACGGCACCTTGAACTGCTCGGCGAGCTGGCTGACCAGCAGGTGCTCCTTGCTGATGTGGCGCATCGCGTCCATGCCGACCAGCGCTTCGACGCGGTGCACGCCGGAACCCACGGAGGAGTCCGCGACCAGCTTGACCACGCCTAGGCGGCCGATGCGCGGCACGTGGGTGCCGCCGCACAGCTCGCGGGAGTAGTCGCCCATGTCGACGACGCGCACCTGGTCGCCGTACTTCTCGCCGAACAGCGCGACGGCGCCGAGCTCCATGGCCCGGTCCATCGTCGTGGTGTAGGCCTGCACCTCGATGTCGCTCTGCAGGTAGTCGTTGACCTCTTCCTCGACCCCGGTGAGGACGGCGGTCGACACCGCGGACGGGGCGGTGAAGTCGAAGCGCATCCGGCCGGGCGAGTTCAGCGAACCGGCCTGCGCGGCGCGCTTGCCGTAGGCGCTGCGCACCGCCGCGTGCACGAGGTGGGTGGCGGAGTGCGACCGCTCGATCGCGTGGCGCCGCGCGACGTCGACGGCGGCCTCCAGCGTGGTGTCCACGCCGAGCTCGCCCTCGACGACCTTGGCGCGGTGCACGAACAGGCCCGGGACCGCGCGCTGCACGTCGTGCACCTCGACGGCCACCCCGGGACCGACCAGCCGGCCGGTGTCGGCGATCTGGCCACCGCCCTCGGCGTAGAACGGGGTGCGGTCCAGGACCAGCTCGATCTCGGTGCCCGCGGCGGCGGACTTCACCGGCTGGCCGTCGACCAGCAGGCCCAGCACCCGGCTGTGCGACTGCAGGTCGGTGTAGCCGATGAACTCGGTGGTGCCGTGCTGGTCCAGCAGCGTCCGGTAGGTCGACAGGTCACCGTGGCCGGTCTTGCGGGCCTTGGCGTCCTCCTTGGCCCGGCGGCGCTGCTCGGCCATCAGGTTCCGGAAGCCCTGCTCGTCGACGGTCAGGCCCTGCTCGGAGGCCATCTCCAGCGTCAGGTCGATCGGGAAGCCGTAGGTGTCGTGCAGCTGGAAGGCCTGCTCACCGCCCAGCTGCTTGCCGCCGGCCTTCTTCGTCTCGGCCACCGCGACGTCGAAGATCTTCGAGCCCGCCGTCAGGGTGGTCAGGAAGGCCTCTTCCTCGTTGCGCATCACCGAGTCGATGCGGTCGAACTCGGTGACCAGCTCCGGGTAGCTCGGCGCCATCGCGTCGCGCACGACCTTGCTGAACTCGCCGAGCACCGGCTCCTGCACGCCCAGCAGGCGGGTGGAGCGGATGATCCGGCGCAGCAACCGCCGCAGCACGTAGCCGCGGGCCTCGTTGCCGGGGGTGACGCCGTCGCCGACCAGCATCACGCCGGAGCGGGCGTGGTCGGCGATGACGCGGAACCGCACGTCGTCCTCGTGGTTCGCGCCGTAGCGGCGGCCGGAGAGCTCCTCGGCCTTGGCGATCACCGGGCGGACCAGGTCGGTCTCGTAGACGTTCTCCACGCCCTGCAGCAGGCACGCCACCCGCTCGACGCCCATGCCGGTGTCGATGTTCTTGGTCGGCAGCGTGCCGATCGGCGGGTGTCCCAGCTTCGGCGACTGCTCACCCCTGATGTCCTGCATGAACACCAGGTTCCAGATCTCGATGTAGCGGTCCTCGTCGGCGATCGGGCCGCCCTCGCGGCCGTACTTCGGGCCGCGGTCGTAGTAGATCTCCGAGCACGGGCCGCCGGGACCGGGCACGCCCATGTCCCAGTAGTTGTCCTTGCCGTCGCGGGCCTGGATCCGCTCGGTGGGCACGCCGGCGACCCGCTGCCACAGCTGGGCTGCCTCGTCGTCCTTCTCGTAGACGGTCACCCACAGCCGCTCCGGGTCGAAGCCGTAGCCGCCGTCGGCCTGGGACTTGGTGAGCAGCTCCCAGGCGAACCCCATGGCGCCTTCTTTGAAGTAATCGCCGAAGGAGAAGTTGCCCGCCATCTGGAAGAACGTGTTGTGCCGGGTCGTCTTGCCGACCTCGTCGATGTCGCCGGTGCGCACGCACTTCTGGATGCTGGTGGCCCGCGGGTACGGGGCCGGCGCCTCGCCCAGGAAGTAGGGCTTGAACTGAACCATCCCGGCGTTGACGAACAGCAGCGTCGGGTCGTCCAGGATCAGCGACGCGCTGGGCACCACGGTGTGGCCGCGGCCGCGGAAGTGCTCGGTGAACCGGGTGTTGATCTCGTGGGTCTGCACGGTGGGTCCTCGGAACTCGGGTGACGGAGACGGCTTGGGGTACCGGCGGACGGCTGGTGGCGCCAAGGCGCCGGCGTCAGCGGCCCGCCCGGCGAGCTCGCCGACTGCCGGCCGCGCCCTCGTCGGCGATCGGGGCGTCGATCCGGCGGAACTGCACCGTGTCCGCGGCGCTGCCGCGCTCGACGACGTCGTGCAGCTCCTGCTCCCGCTCCTGCATTCCCGCGCGCACCTCGGCACCGAAGGAGCCGACCGCGCCGGCCAGCTCCCGGACCGCGCCGCCCAGCTGCTCGGCCATGCCGCTCGGAGTCGCCTTGCGGGCGGTCTCGTTGAGCTTGCGCGCCACCGCGACACCGGCCGCGACACCGGCGCCGAACCAGAACAGGCGCCTCACTTGCGCCCCCCTTTGCCCTTGCGGCGGAAGTGCCGGCCAGCAGGCTCCTGCCGCCGCTTCCGGCGGGCCCGCAGGGCCTTGCTGACCCCGTAGGAGAACGCCGCCGTCTTCACCAACGGGCCACCCAGTGTAGCCGTGAACAGCGAGGACAACGCCGAGACGTTGCCGCTGATCGTCTTGGCGTTGGCGGTGATCCCGTCGACGCGCTCCAGCTGGGTGTTGACGTGCGTGATGGTCGAGTTCGCCCCGGTGAACAGCGGATCGGAGTTCTCGTGCGCCTTGCGGATCGCGATGGTCGCCTCGTCCAGCGTGCGGCCGAGCTTGATCAGCGGGATCGCCAGCAGCACGACCAGCAGCACGAACGCTCCGGCGGCGATCAGCGCGGCGATCTGCGTGGGCGTCACGTGCCCTCCCGTATGTCCACGTCATTCGGTAGGACCGAGCTCGCGGCCCGGTCCGTTGATCGTGCGTCAGGTTACCGGCCCCGATCCTCACTCTCGCACCCGGTCGGCCACGCCCGCGGGAGGGCACCGCCGGGCGGCGCGCCCATCCGACCTGGGCGCCGATCCGCGAACGAGCGGCGCCCTTCGACAAACAATTTGACGAACGAGAACGCGGCGGCGTGGCTGGCGGAACCCCGGAAGCCGCCTGGGCGAGGGCGGCCCGACTCGCGCCGCCCTCGCCGAGAGCCGACCCGCGGCGGCGCAAGCCGAGTCCCGCACCGCATGCGGACGAGCCGGTCGACCCGCGCATCTCGAACCGATCGTGTTACGAGCGGACCGGGTTAAGCGGTTCCCGGCCGCTGAGGACCGCGGCGGCGTTGCGGGCGGCGAGCTCGGCCATCGCGGTTCGCGTCTCGGTGGTCGCCGATCCCAGGTGCGGCACCACCACGACGTTGTCGAGGTCGAGCAGCGCGGGCTCCACCTCGGGCTCGCGCTCGAAGACGTCGAGGGCCGCGCCGCCGATCCGGTGCTCGTGGAGGGCCTTGGCCAGCGCGCCCTCGTCGACCACGGGGCCGCGACTGGTGTTGATCAGGAACGCGGTCGGCTTCATGGCCGCGAGCGCCGCCTCGTCGATGAGGTGCCGGGTCTGCTCGGTCAGCGGGCAGTGCAGGGACACCACGTCGGCGGTGCGCAGCAGCTCGTCCTTGGTCAGGAAGCGGGCGTCGAGTTCGGCCTCCACGTCCGCGGCGACGCGGCGGCGGCCGGTGTAGGCGATGTCCATCCCGAACGCGCGGGCCCGCCGGGCCACGGCCTGCCCGATGTCGCCGAGCCCGACGATGCCGAGCGTCTTGCCCTGCAACCCGGCGCCGAGCATGAAGCCGAGGTGGAAGGTCCACGGCCGGCGCGACCGCAGCAGCCGTTCGCCCTCGCCGAGCCGCCGGGTCGCCATCAGCAGCAACCCGATGGTCAGGTCGGCGGTCGCGTCGACGAGCACGCCGGGCGTGTTGGTGACGGTGACGCCGCGCCCGGTCACGGCCGGGACGTCGACGTTGTCGTAACCGACCGCCACGTTCGCGACCACCTCCAGCTGCGGGCCGGCGGCCTCGACGAGCTCGGCGTCGACCCGGTCGTGCAGCATCGTGACGATCGCGTGCGCGCCGCGCACCGCCTCGCGCAGCTCGGGCGCGGTCAGCGGCCGGTCCTGCGGGCAGACGTGCACGTCGCCGACCTCGCGCAGCACGTCCAGCGCGGACTCCGGAACCACCCGGCTGACCACGATCCGCTTGTCCACAACGACCTCCTCGAGACGAGAACCCCGCCGGAATCTACCTGCCGCCCCACCCCGGCATCACCGGTCGACCGCCACCATCCCCACGGTCCCCGCTCGCAGTTTCAATGAGCGTTTTTCATCCTGGTCGGCCCGCAGCCGCAGGTCGCAAAGCTGCACGTCGATGGGGTGCCGCATGCGCCGCAGGCGCATAACCCACCTACGACACCTGCACCGCCGCGGGTTCTCAGAGGCTTCCTGGCGAGGACGGCCCTGACGCCGTGTATCGGACATACATCAGGAGGGGCACCCACAGACCAGGGAGCCTCTGAGGTTCCGCCACCCGCACCGCCACGCAAATCGAGGTTGGAAAAACCTCAATTGAAACTGCGGACTCCACGGCGTGGGCCAGGTGTCCAGCGGGCGCTCAGTCCTCGCCGCGGATGATGCCGCGGAGCTTCGGGACCCGGTCGCTGAGCGTGCGCTCCGCGCCGCGGCCGGTCGGCTGGTAGTAGTCGCGGCCCACCAGCTCGCGGGGCGGGTACTGCTGGGCGAGCACGCCTTCCGGCTTGCTGTGCGGGTACTGGTAGCCCTTGGCGTTGCCGAGCTTCTCCGCCCCGGCGTAATGCCCGTCGCGCAGGTGCGGCGGTACCGGGCCGGCCTTGCCCGCCCGGACGTCGCCCAGCGCCTCGTCGATCGCCATGATCACCGCATTCGACTTCGGCGCGGTGGCAAGGTGGATCGTGGCCTGCGCCAACGCGATCCGCCCCTCCGGCATCCCGATGAACTGCACCGCGTGCGCCGCCGCGACGGCGGTCTGCAGCGCGGTCGGGTCGGCCATGCCGATGTCCTCGCTGGCGTGCACGACGAGCCGGCGGGCGATGAACCGCGGGTCCTCCCCCGCCTCCACCATCCGGGCCAGGTAGTGCAGCGCGGCGTCCACATCGGACCCGCGGATCGACTTGATGAACGCGCTCGCCACGTCGTAGTGCTGGTCGCCGCCCCGGTCGTAGAGCACCGCGGCGCGGTTCACGGTGGCCTCGACCGTCGCCAGGTCGATCGCGTCCGCGCCGGTCGAACTCGCCGACTCCGCCGCCACTTCCAGCGCGGTCAGCGCGCGCCGCGCGTCGCCACCGGCGAGCGCGACCAGGTGCGCCTCGGCGTCCTCGGCCAGGCGCAAAGCACCGCCCAGGCCGCGTTCCTCGCCGACCGCTCGGCGCAGCAGCGTGCGGATGTCGTCTTCCTCCAGGCTGCGCAGCTGCAGCACCAACGACCGCGACAGCAGCGGGGCCACCACGGAGAAGTGGGGATTCTCCGTGGTGGCCGCCACCAGCAGCACGGTGCGGTCCTCGACCGCGCCCAGCAGCGCGTCCTGTTGGGTCTTGGAAAACCGGTGCACCTCGTCGATGAAGAGCACCGTCGCCTCGCCCGAGCGGCCGAGCCGACGACGCGCCTCCTCGATGACCGCGCGCACCTCCTTGACGCCGGAGGACAGCGCGGAAAGCGCGGCGAACCGGCGGCCGGTGGCCAGCGAAACGAGGTTGGCGAGCGTGGTCTTGCCGGTGCCCGGCGGGCCGTAGAGCAGCACCGATGCCGGTGCCGCGCCTTCGACCAGGCGACGCAACGGGGCCCCGGCCCCCAGCAGGTGCTGCTGGCCCACGACCTCGTCCAGCGAGCGGGGCCGCATCCGCACCGCCAACGGCGCGTTCTCGGCCAACTTCTCGCCCGCGCGCATCTCGGTGTCGGCGCCGAACAGCCCTTCGTCGAACAAGCCCTCGCTCACACCTCGACGCTACCGGGCACCACCGACCGTCCCACCGGCCAGGAGGTGCGGCGCGATTCCCGGCGCCGGCCGCGCTCAGCCCACGCGGGCCGGCATCGCGACCTCGACGGTGCTGTCGCCGCGGCGGCGTTGCGCCGCCCAGTGCTCGACGGCCTGGTGGCAAGCGCGGTCGAGGTGCCGGACCATCGTCAGGTCCAGGTGCACGTGCTTGCCGGTCGGCAGCTGTTCGAGGTGGTCCAGCAGTCGCGGTAGCCGCAGGAACGTCGCGTTGCCCCCCAGTTCGACCCGCACCTGCTCGTCGCCGTGCTCGGCGCGCACCGACAGCCGGGACACCTCGATCGCGGTCTTGACGATGGCGACCGCGAGTCCGGCCAGCGTGCCGATCAGCAGGTCCGTGGCCACGATCATGCCCGCTGTCAGCACCAGCACGAACGCCTCGGAGCGGTGCTCCCGAACCAGCGCGACGACCTGCCGCAGCTCCAGCAGCTTCCAGCCGGCCTGGATCAGCAGCGCCGCGAGCACCGCCGTCGGGATGAAGGCCAGCACACCGGGCAGCAGAACCACGAACAGCAGCAGCCAGAACCCGTGCATCACGCGGGAGAGCCTGGTCTTCGCGCCGGCCTGCACGTTCGCGGCGCTGCGCACGATCACCGCGGTCATCGGCAACGCCCCGAGCAGGCCGCAGAGCGCGTTGCCCGCGCCCTGCGCGACGAGCTCCTTGTTGTACTGGGTCTTCGGGCCGTCGTGCATGCGGTCCACGGCCGCGGCGCTGAACAGGCTTTCCGCCGAAGCGATCAGCGCGAACGTCAGGATCGAGCCGAGCACGGCGGGCGTCATGAGCCCGCCCCAGGCCTCGGCGGTCGGCACGTTCAGCGCCGCGAGCAGCGAGCCGACCTCGACCTTGTGCACCGGCATCGCGAAGATCACCGCCAGCGCGCTGGTGGCCACGACGGCGATCAGCGCGCCGGGCACGAGCCGCAGCCGCGCGGGCATCTTCTTCCAGCCGCTCATGATCCCCAGGGCCAGCGCGGCGAGCACGAGGCCGCTGATGCCCTCCGCGGTGGTCGCCCCCGCGATCAGCAGGTCCGGGATCTCGGCGAACTTCGCCCAGGTGGACTCGGGCTGCGCGAGCCCGCCCACCGGGTAGATCTGGCCGAGGATGAGCACCAGCCCGATGCCGGCGAGCATCCCCTGCACCACCGACGGCGAGATGGCGCGGAACCAGGTGCCGAGCCTGCTCAGGCCGAGCACGATCTGCACCACGCCGGCGCCGAGCACGATCACGCCGAGCGCGGCCAGCCCGTGCTGGTCCACCGCCGAGGCCACCAGCACCGTCAGGCCCGCGGCGGGGCCGCTCACCTGCATCGTGCTGCCGGGCAGCAGGCCGACCACGAGCCCACCGATGATGCCGGTGACGATGCCCAGTTCGGCGGGAACGCCAGAGGCGACGGCAACGCCGACGCACAGCGGCACCGCCACCAGGAACACCACCAGCGAGGCCCCCAGGTCGGCGCCGAAGGTGGCCTTCGGCCAGCGCGGCGCGCCGAGCCTCCGGCGCGCCGGGCGAGGCGTTTCGAGTCGAGTTATCACGATGCCCTCCTGGGCAGGTCGAAATGCGGGAAACGGGTATCGCGCCGCGCACCTGGCGGTGCGGGCGTCGACCCGGCGGGAGGTGTTAGGGCCAGCTCTTGTAGGCCGAGTTTGGAAACTGTCGTTAGAGCGGCAGGAAGTCGGTGGCTTCCGGCTTCTGCGGGCAGGCGAAGACGAGGCCGGTGTCGATCTCGTAGAACCAGCCGTGCAGTCGCAGCTCGCCGGCGGCGATCCGGGCCTGGATGAACGGGTACTCGCGCAGGGTCTGCAGCTGCGCGTGGATGTGCCGCTTGCTCTCGGCGCGCACGCTGGGATCGTCCGGCTCGACGCCGTCCTGGCCGTCGGTGCCGAGCCAGCCCCGCAGCGCAGGCAGTTCTTCCAGGCCGCGCCCGGCCAGGGTCAACGCCGTCACGGCACCGCAGTGCGAGTGCCCGCAGACGATGATCTCCGGCACGCGCAGCTGGAGCACCGCGTACTCGATGGTGGCCATTTCGCTGGACGCCGAATCCGGCGCGTATTTCGGCACCACATTGCCCGCGGTCCGCAGTTCGAACAGATTGCCCGGTTCCGCGCCGGTGATCTGCGATGGGACCACCCGCGAATCGGAGCAACCGATGAACAGCGCGGCCGGTTTCTGACCTGCGGCAAGCTGCTGGCGGCGGTCAGCGGAAAGCATGCCCGGGTGTCGCCGGGCGTGTCGCACGAAATGTTCGAAGCTCATTGTCGCCTCTCCTGGTCGTCGGCTCGGAATGCGTAGCGAGCCGCCGATCAGTGGCGGATGACCTGGAGCGTGGCGGGGGAATGTTTGAGCTTGGCATATGTGGGGTGCGGCTTGCTCCCAGCATTCGGGAGCGCCTCCACCTCGGTCTGATTTTCGATGCGGGCGATGCCCTGCAGGCCGCGCGGCAACAGCGGGCGGCGGTCTTCCCGCCGTTCGACGCTGCGGCGGTGCAGCGCGATTCCCGGCATCCGCTCGCGCAGCTTCTCGCTGTCCCGGTGCTCGGTCTCGGACTTCGTTTCCGCAGGTCCGGTGCGCAATTGCGGGCCGGCTTCGGCACTCAGCGGGCCCAGCACGGCGAGCAGGACCGCGAAGAGCAGGAACAAGCCCGCCCTCGTGATCTGCCAAGCCTTGCCGCGCACGAATGCCTCCTGTAATAGAGCAGCCGATCCCCATCCGGCGGCATCGACGGTAGCGGAGAGAAGTAGCGAAACGCTGAACTCAAGATATCCGACAACGGCGGTGCACGCGCAAGTCGCAGATCCGGTGGAGTCGACCGGGAAACAAATGAAGACGTTCTAATACAACTCGGTTCGACCTGGTAATTCACCCGTATGCCGGGTGGACAGGAGGCCCGTCACTGCGTTGCGTAAACGATGTTCACTACGCAAAGTATTCGAGATGTGACCAGGATTACCGCATCGAGTTAGCTTGAAACCTGAAACATATTCGCCCACGCAACGCGCCGGAAACAGCAAAGCTTAGCGGACCCGATAGTGGTAGCCGTGCGAGGGGATGAAACCCAACGCTTCGTAGCACGACCGCGCTCCGGGATTGTCGTCCTCCACCTGGAGGAACAGCCGCTTCGCCCCGGCGCCGGAGGCCCACCGCGCGCCCGCGCGCAGCACCGCGCTGGCGACACCGCGCCGCCGCCAGTCGGGGCTCGTGGCCATGCCGTAGATCCCGCACCAACCCGACGAGACGACGAACGTCCCGACGCCGACCGGGACCCCGCCGCGCAGCGCGATGGCGAACCGCACCGGCTGCGGGATGCGATCCAGGCTCGGCTCCGGCTGGCGGCCGACCGCCTCGGCGGCGACGAGCCAGGACGGCTGCGGGCCGGGCTCCAGTCGCACCTCGAAGTCCTCCGGCGCGCCGAGCACCCGATCGCAGTCGGCGAACATCGCCGACGTGCGGCCGACCACGCGATAGCCCCGGCCGGCCAGGAACGCGTCCAGCTCGGCGTGCCGGTCCAGCGGGCTGACCTGCACGATCGGCGCCGCCTCCCGCGCCGCGTAGAACTTCTCCACGAGCTCGACCGCGGCATCGGGATCGGGCACGGCCGCCGGCGGCAGCGCCGAGTTCGAGCGTTTGCGGTTCAGCAGCCCGCAGTGCCGCAGCACCCAGCCGTCGGCGTGCTCGACCGTCGAAGCGGGCCAGGTGGCGACGGCGGCCCGCTCGATCTCCGCCTCAACGGAACTCAACCCGCACCTCCCGATGCATACCATGCAACAACTCGTATATGCATACAACCACGGGAGGGGCGGGCCATCAACGGATTTGGGCGGGTGTGTCTACGTGGTGCGGAACGCCGGGTACGGCTGCAGGTGCAGCGCGCCGGCGCCGAAGCGGTCCACCAGCGCGTCGACCACCCGGTCCGCGAACTCCGCGACGTCGGCCATGTCGGCCTTCTCCGCGTCCGAACGCAGGTGCCGCCAGCGGTCCACCAGCGCCGTGCTGCGGCGCGGCGAAGGCATGTGCAGGTCGATCGGCCGGTCGGTCTCGCCGGTCCGCGGCAGGAACCACCAGGTCGACACCCACACCCACAGCAGCTGGGCGTTGAACAGCCGGGGCATAAGCACCTCGTCGTCGTCCAGCTCCGGCCAGACCTCGACGATCTCCGAACGCCACGTCGACAACATGCTCTCCGCCAGGTTGTCCGGCAGCGCGTACGAGCACCACGACGACGGGAACGGGTACTGCAGGTAGGCGGCATCCATCGCGACGTCACGCACGCAGCCCCACTCGAAGTCCATGAACCGCACGCCGCTGCCCGTCACGAGGCTGTTGTCCGGGCAGATGTCCGACGGGCTGAACGACCGGTACCGGCTCGACTCCAGCAGTTCGGTGGCGCCGGTCAGCCGCTCGACCATGCGCGGCGGGGTGTCCACGCCGAGGGTCTGCGACAGCAGCTCCGGCAGCTCGCCCACCGATCGCGTGATGTCGTCGGCGACCGGATCCGTCCACGACCTGGCGCCCAGCCGGCGCATCAGCGCGTCGAAGTCCGCCTCGCACCCCGCCGTGGTGCTGTGCAGGCGGCCCAGCGCCCTCGCCCACGCCAGCAGCGCCCGCTCCGCCATCCGCGGATCGTCGGCGAACAGCACGTCGGCCAGGGTGGAGCCGCGGCCCAGGTCCTCCAGCACCAGCAGACGTTCGGCGGCGTCGTGCGCGATGAGTTCGGGGCCGATCCGGGCCTCGGGCGGCAGCGCGGTGGTGAGCTGGCAGCTCGCCGCCTCGTGCGCGAACGGGTCAGACCGGGCTTCCGCCGGACACTCGCCGTAGTGCTTGACCACGACGGTGCGAGGCAGCTCGAACGGCGATTCGGCGATCCGGACCCGCATCACGACGGAGCGGTCGCTGCCACCGAGATCCTCCGCATCAGCAAGCCGGACGGTTGCTCCAGTCCGCTTGCTCAGCACGGCTTCCGCGGTCCCTACGGTATCGGTCGCCTCGGCGCTGACCGGGACGCGAACCTCTGGGGGACCGGTGGTGATCTCCACGCTCATCGTCTCCAGACACTACCCCCACAACATGAACCTGAAAGGGCATTACCGGTCAAGTGACACACAACCGGTCAACACCCGTAATCGCAGCGTGTTCACCTGGGCTCAACACGCTCCCACCCTCGACGATCCGCCGAACGTCAGTCGCCTCCTAGACGCTGACGGAACGAAGCTGCGGCGGCGTTGCACGGCGGCGAAGATTGGGCTTCCTCACCGCATCTCCCGCGTCGGCACCCGGTCGGCCAGGCCGGCCCGCCTGCGCCGCAACACGAGCACCGCGGCCGCCGAAACGACGATGCCCACCAGGTTGACCACGAGCTGCGCGACCGAGCCGAAGCATTGCGCCCAGTCGCCGAGCGTCGCCGCCACCACCGCGTAGCCGGCGGCGGGCACCGTCGTGACCGAGATGAACACGCCGACCAGCACCGCCGACTTGGCCGAGGTCAGCGACAGCATCCCGGCCGCACCGGCCAGCAACGACACGATGAGCGACGACCAGCCGACCTGGTACACGAACGCCACCTGGCTGACGGCGGGCAGGCTGAGCCGGTCGATCAGGCCCGTCCACTCGCCGAGCAGCGCGGCCACCGCGGTCACCACCATGGCCGCCGGGAAGCCCACCGCGAGCGCCACCGACGCGCGGCGCACCAGCAGCCAGCGACGGGACACCAGCCCGACGGCGATGGCGGCCAGCGGCCCGAACTCGGGGCCGACCACCATCGCGCCGACGATCGTCACCGGCGAGTCGGTGACCACGCCGACCGCCGCCAGCACGCACGCGATGGACAGGAACGTCAGGAACGTGGCGTTCAGCCGGCATTCCTCGCCGGTGCGGGCGATCAGCTCGTCCCAGACCACCGCGTCGTCGCCGTCGCCGGGAGCCGCCTCCTCGGCCCGCTCGGCGCGCTGCGACAGCGTGGTGCCCGCCTCGGTGATGGTCACCGCGCCGACCGCGGCCAGCTCGGAAGAGCCGATCGCGGCGAGCACGTCGTCGGCGGCCTCGCGGGCCACGTCGAACTCGACGAGATCACCCGCCGGATCGAGCGCGCCGCCACGCACGACGACCAGGTGCGCCGTGCCCGGGTGCGACCGGGCATCGGCGAGCACCCGATCGGTGTGCTCGGCCGGACAGATGATCCGCAGGTGCAGCACCTCGTGCCCGCCGCGCTCCGGTCAGCCCTGCTTCTCCACCACGCCGGGCGGGAACACCGAGATGCTCTGGTCACCGACCTGCGCCGCAGGCTTGGCGTCGATCCCGGCTTCCTTGCGCTGCTCGATGGTGATCGGCGACGGCGCGCCGGTCAGCGGGTCGAACCCGCCACCGCTCTTCGGGAAGGCGATGACATCGCGCAGCGAGTCGGCGCCGGCGAGCAGCATGCAGATCCGGTCCCAGCCGAAGGCGATGCCGCCGTGCGGCGGCGGGCCGAACTTGAACGCGTCGAGCAGGAAGCCGAACTTGTCCTCCGCCTGGTCCTGCGAGATGCCGAGCAGCTCGAACACCCGCTCCTGGATCTCGGAGCGGTGGATACGGATCGAGCCGCCGCCGATCTCGTTGCCGTTGCAGACGATGTCGTACGCCCAGGCCAGCGCGTTCTCCGGATTCTGGTCGAAGCTGTCGATCCAGTCGGCGTTCGGCGAGGTGAACGGGTGGTGCACCGCCGTCCACCGACCGGTGCCGACCGCGACGTCGTCGGTCTCGTCCACCGGCTCGAACATCGGGGCGTCGACGACCCAGACGAACGACCAGGCGTCGTGGTCGATCAGGCCGCAGCGCTCACCGATCTCCAGCCGCGCCGCGCCCAGCAGGCCGCGTGCCGCGGAGCGCGGACCGGCCGCGAAGAACACGCAGTCGCCCGGGGAGGCCCCGACCGTCTTGGCGAGCCCTTCGCGCTCGGCGTCGGACAGGTTCTTCGCAACCGGGCCGGACAGCGTGCCGTCGGACCCGATGAGCACGTACGCGAGGCCCTTGTGCCCGCGCTGCTTGGCCCACTCCTGCCAGGCGTCGAGCTGCCGCCGCGGCTGGTCGGCGCCGCCGGGCATCACGACCGCCCCGACGTAGGGCGCCTGGAACACCCGGAACGTGGTGTCCTTGAAGTACTCGGTCATCTCGGTGAGTTCGAGGCCGAAGCGCAGGTCCGGCTTGTCCGTGCCGTACTTGGCCATCGCGTCGGCGTACGTCATCCGCGGGATCGGGCGCGGAATCTCGTGGCCCGCCAGCTTGCCCCACAGCGCGGTCAGGATCGCCTCGCCGAGCTCGATCACGTCGTCCTGCTCGACGAAGCTCATCTCGATGTCGAGCTGCGTGAACTCCGGCTGCCGGTCGGCGCGGAAGTCCTCGTCGCGGTAGCAGCGCGCGATCTGGAAGTACCGCTCCAGGCCGCCGACCATCAGCAGCTGCTTGAACAGCTGCGGCGACTGCGGCAGCGCGTACCAGTTGCCGGGCTGCAGGCGGGCCGGGATGAGGAAGTCCCGGGCACCCTCCGGCGTCGAGCGGGTCATCGTCGGCGTCTCGACCTCGACGAAGTTGCGGCCGTGCAGCACGTCCCGGGCGATGCGGTTGAGCTCGCTGCGCATCCGCATGATCCGGGCGGGCTCGGCGCGCCGCAGGTCCAGGTAGCGGTGCTTGAGCCGGACCTCCTCGCCGACCTCCAGGTGCTCGTCCAGCGGGAACGGCAGCGGCGCGGCCTCGGACAGGACCTCCAGCTCGGTGGCGGTCACCTCGATCTCGCCGGTCGCGATCTCCGCGTTCTCGTTGCCCGCCGGGCGGCGGGTCACCTCGCCGGTGACCCGGACGCAGAACTCGGCGCGCAGCCGGTGGGCGCGCTCGGCCATCTCGCCTTCGCGGAAGACGACCTGTGCGACGCCCGAGGCGTCGCGCAGATCGATGAAGATGACCCCGCCGTGATCGCGACGGCGCGCCACCCACCCGGCGAGGGTGACGGTCTGCCCGGCATGACCGGAGCGAAGCGATCCGGCCTCGTGCGTGCGCATCACGGGTACTGAGCTCCTTCTTCCGCTGTTCAGCGCTTGACGGCATGGACGGTGTAGCTGTCGGCGATCCTCGCCGCTCCCGATCGGCAGGACATCTGTCGATCACGGTGTTCAGCAGCTGGGACGCAAGGCATTAAGGCTAGCCAACGAACCTCGAAGCGCAGCGCGCAGGTGCCGCGCGTCCCGCCGCCCCCGCGGAGCACGACCACACCTCCCGGCCGCGGCCTCCCCCACCCGGCCGCCTGCTCGCGCCCCTTGGTTCCCCCGTTCGCCCGAGCGGCGCCAAATGGTCGATACCAATTTTGCCACAGCTGGTCCACAATTCAACTGATTCGAGGCACACCCGACGATCACACAGCGGCATTGCCAGGCGTCCGCGAAGCGATGAAGGAGTTGATTCCCGCCTTAAGTGCACCCGAGTTCCTCCTTTAGTCGTAGGCGCCTACCGGAACTCGGTCGTTGCGCAACGCAGACCTCACTGATTAGCGTAAGTTCGGAATTCGGCGGACACGAGGAGTAACGATGACCGGCCCGAAAACCGAGGCTCGCCCGGCCACCTACCCGGCCGTCCGCGGCACGCAGCAAGGAGTGAACGCTTTGTCTGCCGAACTCTCCGAACTGCTCCGAACCGGTCCGTTCGAGGCCGCCCTCCGCACCGCGATCCGGGCCAGCCGGCTGAGCCTGGAACGCATCCAGCACCGGCTGCGCGCCCGCGGCACCCCGGTCAGCATCACCGCGCTGAGTTACTGGCAGTCCGGCCGCCGGCGCCCCGAGCGCCCCGACTCGCTGCTCGCCCTGCAGCAGCTGGAGCAGGTGCTCGGCGTGCCGGAGAGCTCGCTGTCGGCCCTGCTCGGCCCGCCGCGCCCGCGCGGCCGCACCCGGCAGGCGCCCGCCGAGGCGCCGCCGCTGAGCGCGCTCTGGTCGGAGAACGAGTCCGCCGCCGAGCTCCTCACCAAGATCGACACCAGCCACGACAGCAAGCTCGCCCGGCTGAGCCACCACGACGTCGTGCACGTCGACCAGCGCGGCGAGCTGCGCAAGATCCGCACCCGCAAGCTGGTCCGGGCCGAGACCAACGGCGTCGACCGCTGGGTGATCATGTTCGACGGCGCCTCCTCCGGCGAAACGCCCCCGATCATCCGGCCGATCCGGTCCTGCCGGCTGGGGCAGGTCCTCACCGACCACGCCCGTGACCTGGTGGTGGCGGAGCTGCTGTTCGACCGAGCCCTGGCGCGCGGCGAGACGCTGCTGCTGGAGTACGAGATCATCGACCCGCCGACCGGCCCGAACGAGGCCGAGCACAGCTTCTGCCGGCTGTTCCGGCTGCCCGTGCGCCAGTACGTGGTGGAGCTGCAGTTCGATCCGGCGCACCCGCCGACGCGGTGCGAGAGCTACGTCGGCGACTCCACCACGCAGGAGGTCGAGCCCCCGAAGCCACTGACGGTCGACCGGTTCGGCCGCACGCACGCGGTGGCGCTGGACTTCGGCATGGGCGTCTTCGGCGTCCGATGGCAGCCCGAGGAGCAGCTGGGCTCCAGCACCTCTTCGCGCACCACGACACGTTGACCCGTTCCAGGGACGCGCCGATCGCCTTCCAGCACGGTAGGTAACCATGAATCGGTGACGCGCCGATGCGCGACCGAATCATCAACATCATCGACATCTTTACCACCCCGAAACGAACGACGTAGTTTCCGGACTTGCCAGAAATCGTTTTCCTTAACATTGTGCTATCCCAATCGAAAATGATGTGCATTCCCGGGATTCACTCCCCGATCGTCGCCGACCGGGCTCACAACAGGCCACGTTCTGCGCCGCGTCACAACAGGGCGAGCTGACGCGCCCGATCCCGGTCTGCATCGGACTGCGGGGGATCATGCTGCTGCGTCCGGAAGTTCTCCGGTCGCTGCGGGTGCGCCAACCCGTGACGACGCTTGGCCTGCTCCACCAGATGCATGACTTCACGCTGATACGACTTCGGGGCGTACGCGCCGTTGCGGTACAGCCGCTCGTACAACGGGAGCAGTTCGGGCCGCTGACCGCGCAGCCACTCGTGGTACCACTCGCGTGCACCCGGACGCAGATGAAGTATCAACGGCGTCAGGCTCGTCGCACCCGCCTCGGCGATCGCGGCCACCGTACGATCGATCTCGGCCGGCGAGTCGCTGAGTCCGGGCAGGATCGGCGCCATCAAGACCGAGCACCCGATGCCCGCCTCGGTAAACCGGCGCACAACGTCGAGACGCCGCAGCGGCGATGGCGTCCCCGGTTCCACTGCCCGCCACAAAGCCTCGTCGACCGACCCCACCGACACCGCCACCGAGACCCTGGTCCGCTGCGCAGCCTCCGTAATCAGATCCAGGTCTCGGAGGATCAGCGTGCCCTTGGTGAGGATCGAGAACGGATTCGCGTGATCCCGTAGCGCCGCAAGGATCTCTCTCATCAGCCGGTAGCGTCCCTCGGCGCGCTGGTAGGGATCCGTGTTCGTGCCCATTGCAATCGGCTCGCCGGTCCAGCGCGGGCTGGCCAGCTCCTTGCGCAGCAAGGTGCCGGCGTTGACCTTGACGACGACCTTGCTGTCGAAGTCGTGCCCCGCGTCCAGGTCCAAGTACGTGTGCGTGCGCCTCGCGAAACAATAAATGCAGGCATGGGTGCAACCTCTGTAAGGATTCACCGTCCAGCGAAACGGCACCTGCGACTCACCCGGCACCCGATTCAGCACCGACTTCGCATGGATCTCGATCGCGTAGGCCTCCTCGGTGCCCGCCTCGATCGGCACCGGCTCCGGCAGGCGCAGACCCGCCCGACCACTCCCGCGTTCAACGGGCTCCGGCAGACCAAGCGGCAACTCGGCGACCCGGCCAACGCCAACCCGCTGCTCTTCCCAACGCATGACCCAATTCGAACACAGTTTCGATTCCTTGTCGACTCGGTTCACCCCACCGAGTCACGACACCCGACGGGCCCGAGGGACCGCGCAATCCTGAGCCTCGCCCCAACACGCATTGAGCTCTCAAACTTGCCAGTGGGACACGGCCCATGCGATGAGCCCCAACCCTGCAACGACGGCAACAACGGGCACCGGCGGCTTGACCCGCTGCGGTTCCCATCGCTCGATTCGAACTCTCGAGTGGCGGAGGCGCGCGAGCCCGGCCAAACGCCCCGCTTCGGGCCGCGGCAGGCGGTCCGCATAATTGCCCGGTGACCGACCGCCGCCCCGCCGGAGAGCCTCCCCAGCCCGGAGGCGGCCATCGTGCTCGCCACCGCCGCTCCACCGATCAGGTCCAGCCACCGCCCGCCCAACCGGCCGCGGACCGGCCGCAGCGCGGTCGCCGCGCCAACCCCGGCCCTCGACCGGACGACAGCCCTGCCACCGGGCACGGTCACGGCCATGGGCACGGTCACGGCCATGGGCACGGTCACGGCCATGGGCACGGTCACGGCCCCACCGACCCGGCGTCCAAGCAGGTCAAGCGGGTGCTCGCGATCGCGCTGGCGCCCTTCGCGCTGGCCGCCGTCGTCGGTTTCCTGCTGCTCTACCCGTTCGACCACCAGCAGCGCACCGGCGCCGACCTCGGCTTCGGCCAGTACCCGGTCAACGCCGTCGTCGTCTCCGCCGCCGCGGGCTCGTGCACCCAGGGCTCGCCCGACGAGGGCGGCTGCGTGGTGCTCGGAATCCGGATGCAGGACGGGCCGCGTCCCGACCAGACGATCGAGCAGACCGTGCCGACGGACCCCGGCACGCCGCGATTCGCCGTCGGCGACCACGTGGTGCTCAGCTACGCCGGGGCCAACCCCGACGATCCGACGTCCTACCAGGTCGTCGACTTCCAGCGCGGCATGCCGCTGCTGGTCCTGGCCCTCGTGTTCGCCGCCGCGGTGATCGTGCTCGGCCGCTGGCAGGGCGTCGCCGCGCTGGTCGCGCTCGGGCTGAGCTTCGTCGTGCTGATCGGCTTCGTGCTGCCCGCCATCCTCGCCGGCGAGGACCCGCTGCTGGTGGCCGTCGTCGGGGCCGGGCTGATCATGTTCGTGGTGCTCTACCTGACGCACGGCTTCTCCGCGCGGACCTCGACCGCGGTGCTCGGCACGCTGTTGAGCCTCGCCCTGATCGGCCTGCTCAGCATGGTCTTCTCGGCGGCCACCAGCCTGACCGGGCTGGACGAGGACACGTCGAGCCTGATGGGAGTGCTCGGCACGCCGATCGACGCGCGCGGCCTGCTGCTGGCCGGAATCGTGATCGGCGCGCTCGGCGTGCTCGACGACGTGACCGTCACCCAGACCAGCGCGGTGTGGGAGCTGCGCAAGGCCAACCCGTCGTTGTCCTGGCGCCAGCTCTACAAGGCGGGTCAGCGGATCGGCCGCGACCACGTGTCGTCGGCGGTGAACACGCTGGTCCTGGCCTATGCGGGTGCGGCCCTGCCGCTGCTGCTGGCGTACACGCTCTCCGGCCGGACCTTCGGCGAGGTGGTGAGTTCGCAGGCGGTGGCCCAGGAGGTCGTGCGGACGCTGGTCGGCAGCATCGGCCTGGTCGCCGCGGTGCCGATCACCACGGCGATCGCCGCCGCGGTGGCGGTCCGGGAACCGGCGAAGAGCGCGGGCCGCAGCGGCGGCTCGGTCGCGGACCGCGTGGGGCGGGCGGCCGCCACCAGCGCGGAAACCCCGACGGTGCGCCGACGGCCGCCGCACCTCAGGCCCGGCCGCTGAGCCGTCGGCCTTCGGACCCGATGGTCGGCCGCGCTCCTAGCCCAGTGCGGCGACGAACCTGGCGACCGCGTCGGGATGCAGCCGCTGCGCCATGCGGCCCGGCGGCGCGACCGATGCCAGCCGGTACAGCGGGCGGTCCGGGGCCGCGTCGCCGCGCGCCTCCGCCCGCAGCTGGGCCACGATCAGCTGCGACAACACCAGCGCCCGGGTGTCGGCCGAGGCGGCCAGCGTGTCCGCCAGCCTGCGCAGCGCGTAGATCCCGAGCTCCCGGCCGCCGGTGCCCGCGTAGAGCGCCAGCGACACGCTGATCGCCTTGCCCTTGGGCGGGCCGCCGACCAGCAGGTTGACCGTCCGGGCGCCGCGCAGGTCGGTGACGAACAGGTCGAACCGCTCCGCGTTCTTCACCTCGACCACGCGGGTGCCCATCGCGCGGGCCACCAGCTCGCCGCCGCGCAGCTCGATGGTCTTGCGGGACTCCGCGAAAGCCAGCAGCAGCAACGGGATCCCCACGATCGCCGCGGTGACCCCGAAGCCCGTGGGCCCCGCGAACAGGCTCACGATGCCGCCCATCGCGGCGGCGACGATCAGCGCGGCGATCGCGACGTTGCGAGCCCGTGTCCGGATCGTCTTGCGATCCAGCAGATCCAGCGGAACCGCCTCGGCTTCGGTCATCTCGGCACCGCGACCGCGTCCCGGACCTCGGCTTCCAGCGACTCCAGCGACACCGCGCGCTGCTCACCGCTGGCCAGCTCCTTCAGCTGCGCGGTGCCGGCTTCGAGGTCCCGCTCGCCGAGGACCAGCGCGAACCGCGCGCCCGAGCGGTCGGCGGCCTTCATGGCGCCCTTGAGGCCCTTGCCGCCGTAGGCCACGTCGACGCGGATCCCGGCCGCCCGCAGTCCGCCCGCGGCCGCCACCAGGCGGCGCTTGGCGGTCTCGCCCATCGGCACGCAGTACACGTCGCAGCGCGCCTGGTCGCCGACCTGTAGCCCCTCGGCCTGGCAGGCCAGCAGGGTGCGGTCGACACCGAGCCCGAAGCCGACGCCGGAGTACTCCTGGCCGCCGAGCTCGGCCATCAGGCCGTCGTAGCGGCCGCCGCCGCCGATGCCGGACTGCGCGCCGAGTCCATCGTGGACGAACTCGAAGGTGGTCTTGGTGTAGTAGTCGAGGCCGCGCACCAGGCGGGGGTTCTCCACGAACGCCACGCCGAGGTCGAGCAGGTGCGCCTTGACCTGCTCGTAGTGCTCCTTCGACTCCGCCGAGAGGTGGTCGACCATCAGCGGGGCGTCGGCGACGAGTTCCCGCACCTCCGGCCGCTTGTCGTCGAGCACCCGCAGCGGGTTGAGCTCGGCGCGGCGCCGGGTCTCCTCGTCCAGCGGCAGCCCGCGCAGGAACTCCTGCAGCTTCGCCCGGTAGACGGGGCGGCAGGTGTTGTCGCCGAGGGAGGTGATCTCGATGCGGTGCCCGCTGAGCCCCAGCCGCCGGTAGCCCTCGTCGGCGATCGCGATGACCTCGGCGTCCAGCGCCGGGTCGTCGACCCCGATCGCCTCCACGCCGACCTGCTGCAGCTGCCGGTACCGCCCGGCCTGCGGCCGCTCGTAGCGGAAGAACGCGCCGCTGTAGTAGAGCTTCACCGGCAGCTGGCCGCGGTCCAGGCCGTGCTCGATGACCGAGCGCATCACGCCCGCCGTGCCCTCCGGGCGCAGCGTCACGGACCGGCCGCCGCGGTCGGCGAAGGTGTACATCTCCTTGCTGACGACGTCGGTGGACTCCCCGACGCCGCGGGCGAACAGCGTGGTGTCCTCGAACACCGGCAGCTCGATGTAGCCGTAGCCGGCGCGGCGCGCGGCGTCGGACAGGGTGTCGCGGACCGCCAGGAAGCCCGCCGACTCCGGCGGGTAGTACTCGGGGATGCCCTTGGGTGCGGTGAACGTGCTCATGAGTGGTGGTTCAGTCCTCGTCAGGAAATGGCGTCGGAAGCCGGCAGGCCCTGCAGGAACGGGTTGCCCGCGCGCTCGCGCCCGATGGTGGTGGTCGGTCCGTGGCCCGGCAGCACGACGATCTCGTCGTCCAGCGGCAGCACCTTGGTGCTCAGCGACTCGAGCATCTGGCCGTGGTCGCCGCCGGGCAGATCGGTGCGCCCGATGGCGCCGGCGAAGAGGGTGTCGCCGGACAGCAGCAGCTGCCCGCCCTCGTCGGTCCCGACGCCGAACAGCACCGATCCGCCGGTATGGCCCGGGGTGTGCGTGACGTCGAAGCGCAGCCCGGCGAGCTCCAGCACGTCGCCGTCGGCGAGGTCGCGGACGTCGGCGGGCGCGTCCATCACCGGGCCGTCGCCGAAGAGCTGCCGCCCGGCCGGGCCGAGCGCGGCGCCCGGGTCGTCGAGCATGAAGCGGTCGGCCGGGTGGACGTAGGCGGGCACGTCGTGCGCGGCGCAGACCTCACCGGCGGAGAGGACGTGGTCGAAGTGCCCGTGGGTGAGCAGCACCGCGGCGGGCGCGAGGCGATGCTTGCGCAGTTGTTCGTCCAGCGGCGCCACGGCGTCCTGGCCGGGATCCACGACGACGCAGGGCTCGCCTTCCCCGCGCGCGAGCACGTAGCAGTTCGCCTGCAGCGGTCCTACCGGGAACCCGAGGACAAGCACGAAGCGCGACCTTTCGTTGCGGCGACACCCGATGGGGCGGGTCGGTCCCCCAAGGTTATCGTCCCGCCCACGTGCGCCTTCGCGCGCGGCAGGCACGATGCGCAGGCTCTCAGGAACGGTCCGCGACCGACCCCATAAACTCCCCGGAACGACATCAGGTTCACCGAATCCGGGGAGGGAGCAGGTGCCCAGCAACGAGCAACGTCGCCAGGCGGCCAAGCGGAAGCTCGAACGCCAACTGCAGCGCCGGGCGGAGCAGGCCAAGCGACGCCGGATGATCACCATCGGCGCGACGATCGTCGTGGTCATCGCGGTCGTGGTGGGCGTCTTCTACTTCACCCGCAGCGGCGACGACACCGCCCAGCAGCAGCCGGAGCAGGCGCAGCCGGAGATCCAGATCCCGACCGAGCTAGCGCCGCCGCCGGCCCGGCCGACGCCGCTGGCGGACCCGGTGTCCTGCCAGTACCGGCCGGACAGCAAGGGCCCGAGCAAGGCGGTGCAGCCGCCGGCCAACGGCGAGGTGTCCTCCAAGGGCACCGTGCAGGCCACCATCAACACCAGCCAGGGCGCGATCCCGCTGACGCTCGACCGCGCGCTGGCGCCGTGCACCGTGAACAGCTTCATCAACCTGTCCAAGCAGGGCTACTACAACGGGACCGCGTGCCACCGGATCGGCACCGAGGGCCTGCAGATGCTGCAGTGCGGTGACCCGACCGGCAAGGGCTCCGGCGGCCCGGGCTACACCTTCGACGACGAGACGTTCCCGGAGCTGCAGTACGGGCGCGGCTACCTCGCGATGGCCAACGCCGGCCCGAACACCAACGGGAGCCAGTTCTTCATGGTCTTCGGCGAGGCTCCGCTGTCGCCGGACTACACCGTGTTCGGCACCATCTCGGAGGACGGCCTGAAGGTCATCGACGGCATCGCCCGCGCGGGCCACGACGGAGCGTTCGAGCCGTCGCCGGGCGGCGGCCACCCGAATAAGGAAGTCAAGTTCGAGACGGTCGACGTCCAGGCCTGACGCGGACGAAGCGATGGAGGGGTGCCGCCTGGTTTGAACTGGTCCCCGGGAGTTGGACTCGTTAAGTAAGAGTCTAGGCAGCGAGGGTCTGGGCTCGGTATTGCACCGGGCTCAGGCCCTTGCAGTGTGTGTGGCCCCGGTCGGTGTTGAACCACGTGATGTAGTCATCCAGCGCGGTCGTGAACGCCTCAACGCTGAGATAGCGGGTGTGGTGGAACACTTCTTCTTTGAGGTGGCCGAAGAAGCTCTCGATGACGGCGTTGTCGTGGCAGTTGCCTGTGCGGGACATCGACTGGGTCGCGCCCACTCCGGCCAGCAGGTGCCGCCAGGAACGATGCTGATACTGAAATCCCTGGTCGGAGTGCACCAACGGTGCCTGGCCCTCGTCCAGAGTCGCCAGC
>NZ_FNOK01000074.1 GCF_900106995.1 Saccharopolyspora shandongensis | reverse complement strand
CCAGTGCTGGACGTGGTGTGCTTCGGGTGTTCCCGGCGGTCGGTCACACCCGGGGAACGCGCAGACGCCGTCGCGTCGGAGTAGTGCGGTGCGGATGTGGGTGGGTGCGGTGCGTTTCGCCCGGCCGACATCCAGCGGGAGGCTGTCGCCGTCGAGGGCGATGGGCAGTACCTCGGCGTCGCAGGCGATGCGGCGTGCGTTCTGCGCGGTGATGGCACGTTCGGTGTTCAGCGTGCCGGGCATGCCGTCCTCGTTGACGAACCCCAGGCCCCGCTTGAGATCGTCGAAGTCGATGGCGATGGTCATCTGCGGTCGTTGCCCACCGGTACGGGGCATTCCGTCGTGGTCCAGTGCGAGGTCCAGTAGTGCGGCGAAGCCGTCGGCGTTCCGTTGCCCCGTCGTGCGGGGGTCTTTCTCCCCGTCGATCTCGGGGCGGGGTGCGGCGAGGGGTTGTATGAGTGCGGCGAACTTCGCTCCGGTTTCGCGGTCCAGTTTGGCTTTGATGACGGTCATGCCATCCCGGGCGGTCGCGTAGTGAAGTTCGCGTGCTTCGTGCTGGTTTTCTTCGTTGCGGTGGGCGCCGTCTTGGTCGAGGAGGTAGCGGATGCGTTCGGCGAGTTTCTCCAGCTCTCTCGGTGACATCGTCCGCGCATACCCGGCGAGAGTTGCCTCGACTTCGGCGACTTGGTGGCAGCGGGCGTAGTCGGGTAGGCGCCGGATGCCGTTGACGATGACACGCGCGTGGTCCAGCCCGATCGCGCCCTCAGACAATGCGGCGGCGGTGTCGGGCATGTCGGGCGGCATCGTCTCGCCATACAAGCTCCGTCGGTCTTCGACGTTACGGGCCACTGTCACGCGGGTTTTCGCGTCACGCGGGTCGATGTTGAGTAGTCCTTGCAGCCAGACTTGTAGTGATCGGGCGGTGGTGTCGGTGTGGATGGCTCGGTGGTCGGCTTCGGCGATGCATTGCAGCTGTTCCCACATCAGCACCCGCATCTCCTTCTCCAGTTCTTGGATGCGGGCCGCGAGTTCAGTATCGGTGCATGACACCACGGACTGTGCGGGCGGCGTGGCCTGCACGGTCGAGTCCTGGGTGTTCAGTAGCGGTGTCATGCCTCCATTGTCTCGCACTCGAACTTGTGTTCGCACGTTTTTTTGGTCGCTTGATCAGGTGAAACCCACGGCCAAGGCTGCAAATATCGCCCCATGTCAAGGAAAAGGGTCACGACACGCCGAAGGCGACCCCATCCACAGTCAAACGGCCAGCTGCCAGGGGAGTTGGAGACATGCCCAACGGATGCGATCACAGCACAGGACGAGAGTGAAAACCGGTTGCACGGCAAGCGAAAAGGAGACCAAGAACGAAACCCGCCAACGGATCAACCCGAAACGGAACCCCCATCAGCCCCAGCCGCTCCGAAAAACCCGTCCGGCAGCGCAAGCCGCGAACGAGCCAGCCCACTCCGGGCCATCCCCGCGATACAAAGCCGAACCGGGGCTGCGTTCCGGATGTCAAGCCGTTCACCCCCGAAGGGGCGGCCGCCAGGCCGGGCTTGACCTCCGGAACGCAGCCCCCACCCTCCACTGATCGCGGGGATGGCCCCAAAAGATGCGGAACCCCCAAAAAGCCCCAACCCAAGCAACACTCCAGCAAAAACAAAAAACCGCCCCACGAACAACAAAACCCCGGGACAAATACCCAAAAACCCAAGCCCCAAAAAGAAACCCCGGGCCTCACCAGAGACCCGGGGTCCGAGACGATCAGTCGGAACTGGACTCCCAGCCATAATCCGGCAATCCGAAGAACTCCCCGCCGTTGAGCCGGTCGACCTCCCCGGAGGCCATGGCGCCGATCAGCGACTCGACCCCGGTGCGAACGGACTGGATCAGCATCCCGTGCTGCTTCTGCCCGAGGTCGTCCTGCTGCCCGCGGACCTCGAACAGCACGGTCGCGGACCCGTTCAGGGCGAAGGCGGACCGGCCCTGCCCCGCGTATTCCCGGGCGTCGGGGTGGAAGTACCGGCCCACGCCGGCCAGCGGCGACTGGGACCCGTACGAGCTCTGGATACCGCGGGCCACGGCGAGCGCGTAGCGCCGGGACTTGTCCTGGTCGAGCAGCGGGTACTCGGCCTGGTAGGCGGCGCCGTCGTTGACGCCCAGGGGCGGGTAGTCCAGCGATACGGAGATGAGCTTCCCGTCCTGGGGTCCGCCGGTGGTCCGCTCGCACGGGCCCATGTGGTGCAGGTCGACCACGGCGTCGACCGCGCCGAACTCGTCACGCAGGGCCACGTAGGTGTCCCGGATGGCCCGCGATTCCGGCGAGAGGAAGAAGCCGGCGCCGGCCTGCTGGCCGGGCAGGTCGCCGGGCTGCGGCACGTAGTCGAGGCGCGGGTTGAAGTCCCGGTTCAGGTCGAAGCCGGGCAGGTCGATCCCGTCGCCGTTGAGGCCGTGGTACCAGGCGCGCGGTGCGCCCGCGAGCTGCGGGTAGTCGGTGACGACCTGGTCCCAGGGCACGACGTTCATGCGCCGGTTGAGCTCTCCGCCGTCTGGGTTGACCATCGGCAGCGCCACCAGCGTGACGGACGACAGCAGTTGCTGAGTTGCCGCGTCGTTGCTCGTGCCGAGGTCGCGCAGGATGCCGATCAGCGCTTCGGTTCCGGTGCGTTCGTTGCCGTGGATGGCGCTCTGCACCATCAGGACGCGTTTGCCCGTGCCCACGCGCGCCGACCACAGCTCGCGGCCCTGCTTGGTGGTGCCGATCTGCCGCACCGCCACGCGCCCCTTCGAGCTGCTCTCGATGCTGCGCAGCGTCCTTCCGAGTTCGGCGTGATCGGTCCAGCCGTTCCACTGCGGGTCGTCGAACGTCTTGCAGGAGCCCTGCCCGGGGCCTTCCGGTGGGGCCGAGTTCGCGGGTGCGGCGATGCCGATGAGGGCCATGGAGGTTGCTGCGGCGAGCGCCATCGTGGTTCGCCAGCGCGGAATTCGAAACACAGTTGCACGGCTCCGTTCGCGAGTTGCAATCTGTTCCGGCGGCCCGGGGACGCCAGGGCCCGGGCACGTCGTCCGAGGGGAGGGAGGGCCGGGCGCTGGAGGCGCGTCCGGTGTGGACATCGGGTGGTGTGCGTCAGGCGGTTCGGCCGCTGTCCGCGATCACAGCTCGGCACTCTATGAATCCGTCACCCGCGAGTCAATTGCGACGACGATCCTTTTTGCTCCGTTACGCGGCGATCAACACTTGTTCTTGCGCTCACTGCCTTGATTCTTCGGCGAACAGCCGCAGTCCGCGCCAGACGGTGTCGACCCGCTGGGCGGCTTCCCGGCTGCTTTCGGGGGCGCCGGCGGCCAGTTCCGCCACCAGCGCGTAGGCGACGCTGGTGGCCGCGGTCATGGACTGGAGGTTCGCGATTCCTTCGGTTGGGATGACGAGCACGTGGTCGGCCGCGTTCGCGGCGGGGGACTGGACGGTGTCGGTGATGACGCACGTCGTGGCCCCGGCGGTGCGCGCCAGGTGGATCGCGTCGACGGTTTCCCGGTAGTGCTGCCAGAAGCTCCACGCCACCAGGCAGTCCTGGCCGTCGAGGGCGGCGAGGGCGTTGGCGAGGTGGGGCCCGCCGCGGTCCTCGTGGGCGATGGGCAGGCCGCGGCTGGCCGCCAGCAACGCGAACGCGGACGCGGCGACGCCGTGGGTTCCGGAGGCGACGACCAGCGTTCGCCGCGCTGCGCGGATGGCCGCGACGACGGCGCGGGCCGCGGTGTAGTCGAAGGAGTGCTCCAGGGACCTGAGGTTCTCGGCGTCGCGGGCGAACACCGACGCCAGCATGCTCCCGTCGCCGGGCGAGGCCGGCTGCTCGTAGCGGTGCGCGAGGTAGATGCCGCGCAGGTCCGCCTGGAGTTGTGGCCATCCCGGGTAGCCGAGCGCCTGCGCGAAGCGGACGACCGTGGCGCCGTTGACCTCGGCTCGGTCGGCGACTTCGGCGGCGGTGGCGTAGGAGCAGTACGTCGGCTGCGTGGCGAGCACGTCGCGGACTCGTGCCGCCTTGGGGCCCAGGCGCGTTTCCGAGATCAGCTCGTCGAGCCACTGCGCGACGTTGGCACCTTCACCGGTCATGGCCCCATTCTGCCCTGATGCACAAGATCATGCATTGAGTCTTGTTTGCACATAAACATGCAGATATGGTTCCGACGCATCGAGGTCCGGTGGGGACCTCCGGAGGAGGTGCAATGTCGACCAACTCCCCGGCTGCGGGTCCCGCGCTGCTGGCCCGTCTCGAAAGGCTTCCGGTCTCCCGGCCGCACTTCCGGCTGATGCTCATGGGCGGCCTGGGCATCGCCTTCGACGGCATGGACGGCTCGCTGGTGTCCTACGTGCTCCCGGCCGTCACGCCGCTGTGGGGGCTCGCGCCGTGGCAGACCGGGCTGCTCGGCAGTTCGCTGCTGATCGGGATCATGATCGGCGCGCTGTCGGCCGGGCTGGCCGGCGACGTGATCGGCCGGCGGCGGATCATGATGTACGCGCTCGCCGTGTACTGCGTCGCCACCGTCGCGGCGGCCTTCGCCCCGGGCTGGGGTTTCTTCTTCGTCGCCAGGCTGATCGCGGGGATCGGGGTCGGCGCCGAGGCCGCGATCATCCCGGCGTTCATGTCGGAGTTCGTGCCCGGCCGGATCCGCGGCCTGTTCGTCGGCTCGATCGCCGGGTTCTTCTCCCTCGGCTACATCGCGGCGGCGCTGCTGGGCACCTTCTTCGTCCCGGCGTTCCCGGACGGCTGGCGGGTTGCGCAGCTGGTCACCGCCGCGCCGCTGCTGATGCTGCTGTGGTGGCGCCGCGCGCTGCCCGAATCGCCGCGCTGGCTCATCGATCAGGGTCGCCTGACCGAGGCCGAAACCGTCGTCGCGCAACTGGAGGAGCGGGTCGAGCGGGCCACCGGGAAGCCGCTGCCGCCGGTCGAGGAGCAGGCCGCGCCGGAGCCGGTGCGGGTCGAGGAGCGGGGCGGCACGGGCTCGCGCATCGCCGGGCTGTGGCTGGGCGGGATGGCGCGGCGGACCGCCGTGCTGTGGCTGCTGTGGATCAGCCTCACGTTCGCCTACTACGGGTTCTTCACCTGGATCCCGTCGCTGCTGGTGCAGCAGGGCATGACGATGTCGAAGAGCTTCACCTACTCGCTGCTGATCACCATCGCCCAGGTGCCGGGCTACTACTCGGCCGCGTACCTGAGCGAGCGGCTGGACCGCAAGCGCACCATCGCCGGCTACCTCACCGGCGGTGCGATCGCCGCCTTCCTGCTGTCGCAGGGCAGCGCCGACGCCCAGGTCCTAATCTTCGGCGCGCTGCTGTCGTTCTTCATGAACGGCACCTACGCGGCGCTGTACGCCTACACCCCGGAGGTGTACCCGACGCGAATGCGAGCGACCGGCACCGGCGTGGCGTCAGCGTTCGGCCGCATCGGCGGCATCGTCGCGCCGATCATCATCGGCGTGCTCTACGCGTCGATCGGGTTCGGCGGCGTCTTCACGATGGTGACCGGCGCGCTCGTGGCCGGCGCGCTGGGCGTGCTGGTGTTCGGCGTCAGCACCAGCGGCCGCACGTTGGAGGAATTGACCGGGCCCGCAGCGCGCGGCCAACAGGAGACGGAGATCAAGGCGTGAACTCGCGAATCGTGTTCCGCAACGCGACGGTGCTGGACCCCCGCGCCGGCGAGTTGCTGCCGGACAGGTCGGTGGTGGTCGCCGACGGCCGGATCGTCGAGGTCACCGACGAGCCGGTGCGCGCGGCGGAGGAGATCGACGTGCGCGGGCGGGTGCTCATGCCGGGCCTGATCGACTCGCACGTCCACGCCACCCAGGCGAGCGCGGACTTCGCCGAGCTGAAGTCGTGGTCGCCGTACTACGCCGCGGCGCGGGCGGGCCAGGTGCTGGACCAGATGCTGATGCGCGGCTTCACCACGGTTCGCGACATGGGCGGCGCCGATCACGGCGTGGCCCGCGCCGTGGCGGAGGGCCTGTTCCGCGGGCCGCGCGTGCTGTTCGGCGGCCCGATCATCGCGCCGACCGGCGGCCACGGCCTGACCCGGATCTGCGACGGCGAGGTCGAGTTGCGGCGGGCGATCCGCGAGCAGATGGCGCTCGGCGCGCACCACATCAAGCTGACCGTCAGCGGCGGCGTGGTGTCCTCGATGCGGATCGACGCCCTCGGCTATTCCGAGCCGGAGATCCGGGCGGCGGTCGACGAGGCGAACCTGGCGCACCGGTACGTGGCCGGGCACGCCTACACGGCCGAGGCGGTGAACCGCGCGCTGCGCTGCGGCGTGCGCACCATCGAGCACGGCAACCTGATGGACGAGTCGAGCGTCGAGCTTTTCCAGCAGCACCAAGCGTTCTACGTGCCGACGCTGGCCACCTACCACGCGCTGACGCGGGACGACGCGCCGCGCGCGTTGCCTGCGGAGAACCGGCGGAAGCTGCACGACGTGATCGACGCGGGCCTGCACGCTCTGGAGCTGGCCGACCGGGCCGGGCTGAAGATCGGGTACGGCACCGATCTGCACGGTGAGCTGCATTCCTACCAGCTCGCCGAGTTCAGCCTGCGCGCCCAGGTGCAGCGGCCCGCGGAGATCGTCCGCGCGGCCACGATCACCGGCGCCGAGATCGCCGGGATGGTCGGCCAGATCGGCGAGATCGTGCCGGGCGCCGTCGCCGACCTGCTGGTCGTCGACGGCAACCCGCTGGAGGACATCGGCGTGCTCACCGACCCCGAGCGCCGGCTGCTGCTGATCATGCAGGGCGGCGAGCTGGTGCGAAACGATGTGACATCGGTTCGTTAACCGCGCCGTCATCCCAGGTCAAGCGCCTGCAATACGGCGAGGGAAGCATGGTGGCATGACTTCCCGGCAGCATCGCGGGGACTGGACCCGCGAACTCATCGAGCTGGCCGCGCTGTTCCTGGCGGCGGGGGTGGCGAACCTGTTCGCGACCGGTGCGCAGGGCCGCGGGCCGCTGGCGCTGCTGTCCATCGGAGCCGTCCTGCTGGTGGCGGCCGCTGGGCGGTGGTGGTGGCGTCGGCGGCAGGTGCCCGCCGTTCCCGAGGTGCGGGTTCCGGATGTGGTGAGCGTGCAGCAGACGCTGTGGCGGCTGCGCGCGTCGGTGACCGACACGCCGGGCCGGCTGGCGCACCTGGCCGGTGCCCTGGCCGCGCTCGGCGCGGACATCCGGACCATGCAGGTCCATCCCGTCGCCTGCGGGGTGGTCGACGAGGTGCTGCTGCACGTGCCGTCGCGGGTGAGCGGCCGGGAACTGGTCGCCGCCGTCGAGGCCGCCGGTGGCCAGGACGTGACCGCGGTGCGGGCGGACGTGCGCGAGCTCGACGACGTGCCGACGCGGACCGCGAACCTGGCGATCGACCTGGTCAACGACCGCACCGACCTGGTCCGGGCGCTGCGCAGGCTGCTCGGGCAGGTGGCGGTCCGGTGGCAGGAGGAGGCCGGTTCGCCCGCCGGCGGCGAGATGCGACTGGCGGATCCGGGCGGCGGGGTCCTGGTGCTGGAGCGGCCGGGCGGGGCGTTCACCCCGGCGGAGTTCGCGCGGGCGCGGGCGATGGTCGAGCTGGCCGCGAGCTGCCGGGCGCGGGTGCGGCCGGTGCCGGACGTCGCGCGCGCCGCGAGCGGGGCGGAACTGGCGATCCGGCCGGCGGACCGGTCGGACGTGGAACTGGTTTCGGCGTTCCACGCGAGGTGTTCCAGTGCGGCCCGCTACCGGCGCTACTTCAGCCCCGGACCGGGGCAGGGGGAGCGCGGCCTGCTGCGCCTGCTGACCCCTGCGCTGGGCCGGTCGCTGCTGGCGCTGGCGCCGGACGGCGAGGTGATCGGCATGGGAAACCTGATGTACGACGGCGATTCCGGCGAGCTGGCGCTGCTGGTCCGGGACGACTGGCAGCGGCAGGGCGTCGGCACGGCACTGGCGCGGAAGCTGGTCGAGCAGGCCGGGGAACTCGGGATCGGCACGCTCACCGCGCAGACCCACGTCGACAACACCGCGATCGCGCGAACGCTGCGCGGCGCCGGCCTGAAGCTGATCGGAGCGCCGGAACCGGGCGAGTGGAGCTGGTCGCGGGAGCTGCGGCCGAAGGCGACGGCCACAGGTTGAACATGGACCTACCCCCATCTCCGGTCAGGTTAACCGGAGTGGGGGATTTGTCCGCAATGCGGGTCAGCTCACGTGGGCGGCGGGCGGCAGGCCCGCCGGCGAACCCTTGGGCCAGCGGGCCGGTTCCGGGCCCAGCTCGGTCAGCTGGCGGACCTGCAGCGAGCACCACGGCGACACCTCGGACTCGCCGGCGAGCACCGCAGAGCTGAACTCCGCCCAGTCCACCCAGCGGGTTTCGGCGACCTCGTCCGGATTCGGCTCCGGCGTGCTGCCGGTGAAGGCGACGAACACCGGGCACTTCTCGTTCTCCACCACGCCGTTGGGCATCGTGGCGTGGTACTGGAAGCCGGGCAGCACGAGCTCCAGGCCGTGCACGGTGAGCCCGAGTTCTTCCCCGAGTCGCCGGGTGATCGCGGCCTTCATGTCCTCCGCGGGCGCCGGGTGACCGCAGCAGGTGTTCGTCCACACGCTCGGGAAGGTGCGCTTGTGGTGCGCCCGCTGCGTCAGCAGGAACTCGCCGCGGTCGTTGAACACGTAGCAGGAGAAGGCCAGGTGCAGCGGCGTTCGGCGATGGTGAACGGTCGCCTTGTCCTCGACTCCGATCGCGTTGCCGGATTCGTCGAGCAAAACCACCTGTTCCACGGGCCTACCTCCTGGGAGCATGTTGATCTGACCGAATGCGCCCCAGGTCTGCACCCTACGACAAACCGGTTGGTATCCGCCATACGATCTTGATCACGACGGCCTCACGGGTGCGGCCGCAGCACCACCTTGCCGTAGGTTTCGCGGTTCTCCAGCGCGGCGTGCGCCTTCGCCGCGTCGGCCAGCGCGAACGGCGTGCCGACCAGCGGCCGCAGGCTGCCGTCGGCGAGCGCGGCCAGCGCCTCGGTCTCCAGCGCCCGCATGCCGCCCGGCACCTTCAGCAGGTTCGGGCCGAGGGCCACGTTCGCGGCCACCGAGCGGGCGATCAGCTCGTCGGAGGTGAACCGGTGCTCGCCGAACTCCCTGCCGTACATCGTGATCCGGCCGCCCGCGCCGAGCAGGTCGAAGGCCGCCCGGCCGTACTCGCCGCCGGCGCCGTCGAGCACGAGGCTGACTTCGCGCCCGTCGAGCGCGTGGCGCACCGTCTCCGGCCAGCCCGGCGCGGTGTAGTCGACGGCGACGTCGGCGCCCAGCTCCCGCACCTTGGCGACCTTCGCCGGCCCACCGGCCGCGCCCACCACCGTCGCGCCGATGTTGCGGGCGTGCTGCACCGCCAGCGCGCCGATGCCGCCGGCCGCCGAGGTGACCAGCACTACGTCGTCGGCGGTCGGCCGCGCGATGCGCAGGATGGACATCGTGGTCCGGCCGGTGCCGATCATCGCGACCGCGGCGTCGAAGCCGACGTCGTCGGGAAGCACCTGCAGCGCCTCGACGTCGCGGACCGCGAGCTCGGCGTAGCCGCCGCTGGCCATGCCGAGGTGGGCGACGACGCGCCGCCCCAGCCACTCCGCGTCGACGCCCGCGCCGAGCGCGTCGACCACCCCGGCGACCTCGCGGCCCGGCGTCATCGGCAGCTCGTACGGCGGGAACGGCCCGTGCTGCATGCCCTGCCGGATCGCGGTGTCGATGACGTGCACGCCGGCGGCCGCGACCGCGATGCGCACCTGCCCGGGGCCGGGGACCGGGTCGGGCACCTCCTCGTAGCGGAGGACCTCGGCGGGGCCGAACTCGTACTGCCGAATCGCGTGCATTCCTTCTCCCTGCGCCGTTCTCCGGGTTGCGGCCGCAACGCTAGGAGTTCGAGCAAGGTCGAGGTCAATGCCCCGGCGCGGGAATTGTGATCGCGATCTCCGGTCAGCGGAGCCGGTAGGTGATCTCCTGGACCGCCGCGCGCATCGCGGCGGCCATCTCGTCGAGCCGGTCGGCCACCCGCGTCGTCGGCCCGGCGATCGACACCGCGGCGGTGCCGGCGTCGGCGCGGTGCGACAGCACCGGCCCGGCCACCGCGGACACGTCCGGCACCGTCTCGCCCCGGTTGTAGGCGACGCCGTCGGCGGCGATGTCCGCGAGCTCGCGCTCGACCCGGTCCCGCTCCTCGGGATCGGGGAAGCGCTCGCGCAGGTACGCCTCGCGGGAGGCGCGGTCGAGGTTCGCGAGCAGGCACTTGCCGATGCTCGTCGGGTAGAGCGGGCGTCGCTTGCGCAGCGGCGCCGAATAGCGGATGAGCTGGGTGGACTCGATGGCCTCCAGGTACACCACCGAGTCACCCACGAGCGTGCCGAGCATGACGGTCTCGTCGAACTCCGCACGCAGCTTCTGCATCGTCGGCCGGGCCGCGTCCACCAGCGGCGTGCCCGGCGTCGGCAGCAGCGCGCCGACCGCCGGTCCCAGCAGGTAGGCGCCGCCCTGCTCCTGCAGGTACCCGGTCGCCACCAGGCCCTTCACCAGGCCGTGCACCGAGGTCTTCGGCGCGTCCAGCGCCCCGGCGAGCACGCTCAGCCGCACCCCGTGCGGGTCGGCGGCCACGGTCTCCAGGATGGTGGTCACCCGGCTGACGGTGCGGTGCTCCTTGGCCGGGCCGCGCGCCCGGCCGCCTGACTCGCCCACGGCGCCCCCTCGGCTCGGCCTGCGCCTGAAGGATAGCCAGCCCGGCGGCCGGATCGGAGATGCGCCGCTCACGAGCCGCCGAGCCCGCACCGCCACGCAAACCATTCCGACCATCTCTACGCCCCGTTGTGCAGCGGGATGGTGATTTGCTTCAGCCAGGTGCCGGTGGTGAAGTCGCGCGCCTTGATGACCACGTTGCGCGCGTCGACCTCGACCTGCAGGCCCTGGTTGAACGCGCCGCCGAGGGACACCTCGCCGCCCTTGCCGTCGTCCTGCCAGCCGACCTGGATCGCGCCCGTGTTGACCACGGTGAAGCCCTCCAGGTTGGCGGTGCCCGGCACCACCCGGCGCACCACCCAGTCGGACAGTTCGAGGTTCCAGTGCGTGTGCCCGGAGAACAGGAACACGTCGCGGTGGCGGCCGAGGATCCCCAGCAGCCGGTCGGACTGCAGGTAGTCGTTGAGGTAGAGCTTGTTGTGCGTGCCGGAGACGGTGTTCGGCAGCGGGTGGTGGGTCAGCACCATGACCGGCTTGCGCCATTGCGCCCAGTGGTCGAGCCGCTGCTCCAGCCAGGTGAACTGCTCGTCGCTGATCCACACCTCGTCCCACAGCTTCGGGTCGTGGTAGTGCGAGTACCGCTCGGTCCCGATGCTCAGCACCGGGATCCCGCCGAAGGAGTGCTCCGCGAAGATGGTGTTGCGGCCGGCGAAGTTGAAGAAGCTGCGGAACAGCGAGTCCTCGGTGGTGCCGTTGGGCCAGGTCTCCTGCGCGAGCGTGTCGGGGTCGCGCCACTTCGGCACGTAGAACTCGTGGTTGCCGATCGCCCAGGCGACCTCCTTCGGGTGCGCGTGTTTGTCCAATGTGGACCGCACCGCCGCGTACTCGAAGTCGTAGCCACGCGGCGTGATGTCGCCCGCGATGCCCAACCCCGCGCTGTCCGGGTTGATCAGGGCGAGGTCGTCCAGCGCCTTGCCGAAATCGCCGAGGTCGCCCTGGATGTCGCTGATGATGTTGAAACGCACCTTGTTGCCGGCCTGCGGCGGCGGCGCCGCGTGCGCGGTGGAGCTGAGGACGGTGGTGGCGGCGAGCGCGCCACCTGTTCCGACGATGAACGATCGGCGATCCATGAGCGCTGGTTCCTCCTGTGCTGGCCGGTTCGGCCCTGCGAAATTAGGCCGATCGGCCGCATCCGCAGTGGATTCCTCGTGTCCGCCGAATGGACTCGCGCCGAACACTTCACCGAAAGGTCGGGCAAAGCCGGGAAAAACGCATTCGGCGGCATCTCGGCGAGTTCACGTCAAAACGCCCGGCGTGCCCAGTCCCGTCGTTACGTTCCGCTGCGGCGGAGATCGACCGACGGAAGGGCGCAGCATGCCGAAACGACCACTCCTGGCGACCGCGGCAGCGCTGGCCGCGGTGATCGCCCTGGTGTTGCCGGCGACGGCGGCCAGCGTACCGCTGACCGGCGTCACCGCGGTTCAGGACCACTTGCAGGAGCTGCAGAAGATCGCCGAGGCCAACGGCGGCAACCGTGCGGCGGGCGAGCCCGGCTACAAGGCCTCGCTGGATTACGTCAAGGCGCAGCTGGACGCCGCCGGTTTCGCGACGACGATCCAGGAGTTCGACGCCATCGGCGGCACGACGTACAACCTGCTCGCCGAAACGCCCGGCGGCGATGCCAACAGCGTGGTGATGTTCGGCGCCCACCTCGACAGCGTCAGCAGGGGCGCGGGGATCAACGACAACGGCACCGGGTCGGCGGCGATCCTGCAGGCCGCCCTGGACTACGCGGGCAGCGGCGCGACGCCGAAGAACAAGCTGCGCTTCGCGTTCTGGGGCGCCGAGGAGCAGGGCCTGGTCGGCTCGTCGCACTACGTGCAGAGCCTGCCGGAGGCGGAACGCGGCAAGATCGTCGCGTACCTGAACTTCGACATGGTCGGCTCGCCGAACGCCGGCTACTTCACCTACGACGGCGACGACTCCGACGGCGAGGGCTCCGGCCCCGGCCCGGAGGGCTCGGCGGAGATCGAGAAGCTGCTCAACGACGCCCTCGCGGCGGCCGGCGTGGAGACCGAGGGCACGGACTTCGACGGCCGCTCCGACTACGGTCCGTTCATCGAGGTCGGTATCCCGGCGGGCGGCACCTTCACCGGCGCCGAGGACACGAAGACGCCGGAGCAGGCGCAGAAGTGGGGCGGTCAGGCCGGCGAGGCCTACGACTCCTGCTACCACCAGTCCTGCGACACGGTCGACAACGTCGACCAGCAGGCCCTGGACCGCAACTTCCAGGCGATCTCGACGGCGGTCAAGACCTACGCCGAGCAGTTCCCCCAGCCGTAACCGGCGATACCCCGAAGCGTTGGCACCTCCGACCCCGGTCGGAGGTGCCAACGCTGTCAGCGGGTCAGCAGGTTTGCAGGAGGCGTTGCATCACGCGGGTGGAGAAGCGCAGCGACTCCAGCGGGATTCGTTCGTCCACTCCGTGGAACATCCGCGCGTACGGCAGTTCCGGTGGTACCCGGAGGGCCTTGAAGCCGAACCCGTTGATGCCGATCGTGGCGAACGCCTTGTTGTCGGTGCCGCCCGCGTTGCAGTACGGCGTCGGGTGGCCGTCCGGGTCCTCCGCTCGGATCGCCGCGCACATCGCGTCGACCAGGGTGCCGGAGAACTCCGTCTGCATCGCCACGTCGTGGTGGATGAACTCGCGGCGCACCGACGGCAGCAGCAGGGAGTCGATGGTGTCCAGCAGCTCCTGCTCGTGGCCGGGCAGGAACCGCCCGTCCACCGCGGCCGTGGCCCGGCCCGGGATGACGTTGGTCTGGTAGCCGCCCTCGATCATCGTGGGATTCGCCGAGTTGCGCAGGATCACGTCGACCAGGTCGGCCGCCGGGCTCATCTTCTTCAGGCTTCCGTCCACATCGGACGGATCGAAATCCGTGCCGAGGAGTTCGGCGGCCCGCTCCAGCAGCGCCCGCACCGGCTCGATCAGCCGCACCGGGAACCGGTGCCTGCCGATGCGGGCCAGCGACTCCGCCAGGTCGGTGACGGCGTTCTCGTCGTTCGGGGAGGAGCCGTGCCCGGCCCGGCCGGTGGCGATCAGCCGCAGCCACGCCTGCCCGCGCTGGGCGTTCTCGATCGGGTACAGCCGCTGGCCGTTGCCCAGGTCGAACGACACGCCGCCGCCCTCGGTGATCGCCTCCGTGACGCCGTCGAACAGCTCCGGCCGGTTGCGCACCAGCCAGTGCGAGCCGAACTTGCCGCCGTCCTCCTCGTCGGCGAGGAAGCCGAACACGACGTCCCGCGGCGGCTTCCGGCCGGTGCGGCCGAACTCCCGCGCCACCGCGAGGATCACCGCGTCGAAGTCCTTCATGTCGATCGCGCCGCGACCCCACAGGCAGCCGTCGTGGATCTCGCCGCCGAACGGGTCGAAGGTCCACTCGCTCGCATCCGCCGGCACCACGTCGAGGTGGCCGTGCATCAGCAGCGCGCCCCGCGACGGGTCCTCGCCTTCGACGCGGGCGATCACGCTGGCCCGCCCCGGCGCGCTCTCGACCAATGTGGACTCGATGCCGACCTCGGCCAGCTTCGCCGCGGCGTACTCGGCCGCCGCGCGCTCGTTGCTGGTCGGGTTGGAGGTGTCGATGCGGATCAGGCCCCGGCAGAGGTCGACGACCTCGTCCTCGGGCGCGCTCATGACTTGGGTCCTTCCAGCGTCGAGGTCCCCACCGGGCGCACCAGCCCGGTGAAGGCGAGCACCACGTAGAGCAGGAATCCGGTCAGCAGCGAGTTGAGCGCCGGGATGCCCGCGTCGACGAAGTAGCCGACGCAGAAGCCGGCCGCCCACACCACCAGCGTCGCGGGCACCCAGGTGGCCACCTTGTCCGGCAGCGTGCCGGTCGGCCTGGTGCGGTCGAGTTCGCCGCGCATCCGGCGGGCCACCCAGTACTCGGCGACGATGATGCCGCCGATCGGCGGGATCGCCACGCCGAGGATCTTCAGGAACTCCGTGAAGTGGTCCAGGAAACCCATCGCGGACAGCACGGTGCCGAGCACGCCGATCACGAGCGTCACCGTCGCGCGGTGCAGGCGCTTGCCGAAGACCGTGTCCGCGAAGTTCACCACGCCCAGCGAGGAGGCGTAGAGGTTCCAGTCGTTGATCTTCGCGGTGGACAGGATCACGATGACCAGCCCGACGAAGCCGGACGTGGACAGCACGATCGAGGTGACGTCCTTGCTGCTGACCAGCTGCCCGAGCAGCACGCCCGTCATGCCGACGATGTACTCGCTGAGGATCATCGAGCACGAGCTCTGCAGCAGGACGTGCCAGCCCTTGCGGTTGTAGCGGGTCATGTCGGGCGCCACGACCGCGCCGGACATGAACCCGCCCGCCACGATCGTCGCCGCCGCCGGGATGGACAGCGCCGCGGCGGTCGGCTCCCGGGCGATCAGGTCGCCGATGGAGTGCTGCGAGAGCGTGCTGATCACGCTCCAGGCCACCAGCGCGAAGAACAGCGGCACTGCGATCTTGGCCAGCCACATCATGTACTTGAACCCGTAGATCACCAGCGCGGTCAGCACCGCGCCGGAGATCGCGCACCACAGCCAGATCGGGCCGCCGACCAGCGACTGCATGCTCTTGCCGAAGATGCCGTTCTGCACGCCGAACCAGCCGACCATGCTGATCGCGATGACGAGGCTGACCAGCGCCGAGCCGTTGCGCCCGAACCCGGCGAAGCGGGTGAGCATGGTCATCGCCAGGCCCTCGCGCTGGCCGGCCAGGCCGACCAGGAAGATCACGATCTCCAGCAGCACCGCGCCGAGGGTGAACGCCCAGAAGGCGTCCCAGAACCCCATCGCGATGCCCAGCGAGGCACCCAGCACGAACTGGGAGAGCGAGCCGGACTGCCCGAGCCACTGCAGCAGCATCGAACCGAACCCGTAGCGCGCGTCCTGCGGGACGCGGCGCAGCGAGTAGTCGTCGTTGCCGATCTGCTTGCCCGGCGCCGTCTCGGCGGACTGCACGGCGCCCATCACTCCTCCTCGGCGGGCAGGTCGCCCATGGTTTGCAGGTGGGCGAGGGAGCCGTAGCGGGCGACGAGGTGGTCGAACTCCGCCTGGTCGTGGAAGGCCAGCTGGCCCGCGCCGAACTCCTTGGCGACCTCGACGGCGTAGCGCGCGGCCGCCGCGATGTCGGTCTCGTGGCTGGCGCCGGTGGCGCAGCCCGGGACGGCGGTGGCGGCCACGATCGCCAGGCCCACCACCGGTGCGCCGGTCGCGGTGGCCGGCTGCAGGATCGAGTTGATGTGGTAGACGCCGTTGCCGTAGGGCGTGATGTCCTGGGTGGTCACCGGGTAGGTCACCAGTGGTTCGCCGGTCACGGTCTCCAGCAGGGTGCCCAGCCGGTCCGACACCCGCAGCACCCAGCCCTGCTTGACCGTCGGCGACAGCGCCAGGCCCTTGTGGTTGATGATCCGGTTGCCCTTGGTGGTGTCGATGGACAGCACCGCGTCCATGTCGTCGCTGACCTCGTGGGCGTTCATGGTCGCGATCCCCACCGGGGAGTCCATGAACGGCACCGGCTCGTGCGGCCGGGTCGGGGCGTCCGGGCACACGTGGGTGCTGATCAGGACGTCGCCGGCGAGCACGTCGCCGCGGGCGCGCATCGACAGCAGCTTCGCCGCAGCGGAGATGGCCGCGGCGGCGCCGTCGCCGTCGGAGACGAACCCGGTCACCTCCGGGCGGGCGCCGATGCCGCCGAGCCGCCCCACGACGCCCAGCGTCGGGGCGTCGCCGCCGGCCGCCTTGCCCCGCGTGCCGGGGATGCGGACCCGCACGAAGTCGGTCGTGCCCTGGTGGCCTTGAACGGTGGTGCTGGTGGCCAGCCCGGACTCGCCGGCCACCTCGTCGAGGTGGGCGACCACGCGGGCACCGGTGATCGACGGATCGTCGAGGAGATCCACCACATCCAGGACGTGTTTGAGCATCTGGGCCCCTTGGGAATCGGCACCGCGAACCGGGTGCGGGTCGCGAGCGCCCGGGCAGGACGGGGGAGCTGCCCGGTCTCGCGGCCTGGTAGTTGGAAGGGCGTCCGCCGGAGTTGTTCTCGGGGCATCTCCGGCGACCGCCGTGCCGATTACGGTGCGCTCGCGCCCAACCGGTGAGCAAGGAAATCCCGTTATTCGCAAAACCAGACGTCGCGCGGCCGGTGGCGGCCGGGTGCCGGTGGTTAAGCTGCGGGCACGTTCCGGGTCTTGGGGAGGTGCTTGATGGCGCAGGTGGAGGCCGTCCGGGTGCTGGCGGCCAATCTGCGGGCGCTGCGGGCCGAGCAGGCGCTGTCGCTGTCCGAGGTGGCGCGGCGGTCCGGGATCGCCAAGGGCACGCTGTCGCAGCTGGAGTCCGGCGTCGGCAACCCCACCATCCAGACGGTGTTCAGTTTGTCGAACGCTTTGCAGGTGCCGGTGTCGACGCTGCTGACCGAGCGCACCGAGCCCGACGTGGTGCTGGTGCGGTCCGCCGGGCTGGAGGTGCTCAGCAGCAACGCCGTCGACCTGCGGATGCTGCGCCGGCTCGACCTGACCTCGGCGGTGGTGGAGGTCTACGACCAGCGCGTGCGGCCCGGCGAGGTGCAGCGCTCAGACGGGCATCCCGGGCGGGAACACGTCGTTGTCACGGAAGGAAAGCTGCGCGTCGGACCGGCCGACGCGCCCTACGAGCTGGGGCCGGGGGACTACGTGTGCTTCCCGGCGCAGCTGCCGCACACCTACGAGACCGTCGGCGGCCCGGTGACCTCGGTGCTGCTGCTGGAGTACCCCAGCGACGCGGACAGCCCGATGCTCCGCCACCACCCACCGCTCACCTAGGCGCGTCGGACCGCAGTTTCAATTGAAACCTCGACACCCGGTTCCGCAGTTTCAATTGAAACTGCGAGAGTCCGTGCCGGCCGGGGCCCTGGGCGCGTGGCCGGGGTGGTGGTGGGCGTGGTGGGGGTCGGGGGTTGACCTGGGTCACATCGGGGTTTAGCGTCGGCATCGTTCATTTTAGTGAACGATGGGGTGGCTATGGGGCAGTTTCCCGACATCGTGGTGGTCGGCGCCGGGATCGTCGGCGCGGCCTGCGCGGAGGCGCTGAGCGCGGCCGGGCACGTCGTCGACGTGCTGGACCGCGGTGCGCCTGCGGCGGGCACGACCGCCGCGGGCGAGGGCAACGTGCTGGTCTCCGACAAGCCGCCGGGCGCGGAGCTCCGGCTCGCCCAGGCCAGCCGGCGGCGTTGGCCGGAGCTGGCGCGGAGCCTGCGCGAGGAGCTCGGCGCCGACTTCGAGTGGGAGCCCAAGGGTGGCGTGGTCGCCGCGACCACTGTGGACGGAGCGGACGCACTGACGGCGTTCGCCGCGCAGCAGCGTGAAGCGGGTGTGGATGCCCGGGTTCTGCCGTCCGGCGCGGTTTTCGACCTCGAACCGCACCTCACGCGGCGAACGGTGCTGGCGGTGCACTATCCCGAGGACGCCCAGGTCCAACCAGTCCTCGCGGCATCGGCGCTCCTCGCGGCGGTGCGCAGGCGCGGCGGAACCCTCCGCTCGGGAACCACCGCCACCGGGGTGGTGCGCGGCCGGGACGGCCGGGTGACTGGTGTTCGCGCGGGCGGCAGCGTATTGCCTTGTGGGGCAGTGGTGAACGCGTGTGGCCCGTGGTCCGGTGAGTTCGCGAGGCTGGCGGGCGCGCCGATCGTGGTGCTGCCCCGCCGGGGCATGGTCCTGGTCACCGCGCCGGTGCCGCCGGGCACCGTGCGGCACAAGGTCTACGACGCCGACTACGTCGGCGCGGTGGAAAGCGGCGACGCCGAGCTGCAGACTTCGACGGTGGTGGAGAGCACCCGGGCCGGAACCGTGCTGATCGGGTCGAGCCGGGAGCGCATCGGTTTCGACGACGCGGTCCGGACGCGCGTGCTGCGCGAGATCGCGGGCAAGGCCGCCGCGTTGTTCCCCGTGCTGGGGCGGGTTCCGGTGATGCGCGCCTACGGCGGCTTCCGGCCGTACGCGCCGGACCACCTGCCGGTGATCGGCGCCGATCCCCGGGTTCCGGGCCTGTGGCACGCGACCGGGCACGAGGGCGCCGGCGTCGGCCTCGCCGCCGCGACCGGGCAGCTGCTCGCGGAGCTGGTCGGCGGACGGCCGCCGCACGTCGACCCGGAGCCGTTCCGCGTGGACCGGCCCGGGCTGATCGAGGAGGTGGGCGCGTGACGGGCCCGTTCCTGACCCCGAGCCGGCGGGATCCGGCGCAGCCGAGGTACTCCGGCGAGTTCGCCGTCGAGGTGGACGGGGCACGCGTCGCCGCGCGGGCCGGGCAGACGGTCGCCGCCGTGCTGATGTCGATCGGCCGCACGTCCTGGCGCAGCACCAGGGAGAACGGGCGGCCGCGCGGGCTGTTCTGCGGCATCGGCGCGTGCTTCGACTGCCTGCTGGTCGTGAACGACGTGCCGGATGTGCGGGCGTGCCAACGCGTTGTCGAGCCCGGCGACGTCATCCGCACCCAGCACGGGGCCGAACTGCCGGGAGGCGAGTCATGAGCGTCGTGGTCGTCGGCGGCGGACCCGCGGGCATGAACGCCGCCGCGCAAGCAGCGCGAGCCGGTGCCGAGGTGGTGCTGATCGACTCCGCCGAGCAGCTCGGCGGGCAGTTCCACCGCCAGCTGCCGGAGCAGTTCGCGGCGCGGCGACCGGAACTCATCCAGCACGACTGGCGGTCGTTCCGGGCGCTCCGGGACGAGATCCTGGCGAACCCGCTGATCACGCACCTGCCGGACAGCACGGTGTGGTCGCTGGAACCCGACCGGTGGCTCAACGTCCAAAGCGGCCCCGCCGATGCTCCAGGCCGACGGCTTGCTGCACTGCGTGCCGATGCGCTGGTGCTGGCCACCGGGGCGCACGACCGGGTCCTCCCGTTCCCGGGCTGGGACCTGCCCGGGGTGTTCAGCGCGGGGGCCGCGCAGGCGATGGCGAAGGGGCAGCGGATCGCGGTCGGGCATCGCGTGCTGGTCGCCGGGACGGGGCCGTTCCTGCTGCCGGTGGCGGAGTCGCTGCTCGACGTGGGCGCCGAGGTCGTCGGCGTGCTGGAGGCCGGGAACCCGGCCGCGTGGCTGCGGCAGTCGGCGGCGGCCGCCGGGCAGCTCGGCAAGCTCCAGGAGCTCGCGGGCTACGCGGCCCGCTTCGCCGGGCGCGTGCCCTACCGGACGCGCACTGCTGTCATCGCGGCGCACGGAGACGACCGCGTGCGGGAAGTAGCGACGTCCAAAGTGGATTCCGACTGGCGGCCGATTCCCGGCACCGAGCGCCGGTTCGAGGTCGATGCCGTGTGCGTCGGGCACGGTTTCGTGCCGCAGCTGGAGCTGGCGTTGGCCGCGCGCTGCCGGATCGTCGACGGGTTCGTCGAGGTCGATGCGGCGCAGCGGACGTCCACGCCGGGCGTGTTCGCGGCCGGCGAAGCGACCGGCATCGGTGGTGCCGAGCTCGCCGCAGCCGAAGGCGTTGTCGCCGGTCTCGCCGCGGCCGTGCACGTCGGCGCCGCCACCTGGAACCAGGTGGAGACCCAAGCGCGCCAAGCTCTCATGAAAGTCCGAAGTGGACGCGAGTTCGCCCAGGCGCTAGCCCGGGCCCACCCGATCGGATCGGCGTGGCCCGAGTGGCTGGAACCCGACACGCTCGTGTGCCGGTGCGAAGAAGTCCCGTACCGCGAGCTGGAAGCGGCCGTGCAGCAGCGCGCCGCGCATAGCGCCCGCTCGCTGAAGCTGCTCTGCCGTGTCGGCCTCGGCCCCTGCCAGGGCCGGATCTGCGGGCAGAACGCGACCGATCTCGCCGCGCGACTGCTCGGCGAACCGCTCCCGGACCCGGAAACCCCTGCCCGGCGGCCGATCGCAGCGCCGATCCGGCTCGCCGACCTGGCCGGCATCCCAACCTGTGACGAGGAGGAGAAGTGACTTCCAGCAACGATCTCGGTGGCGTCGTCGTCGCGACCGCCCTGCCCTACGCCGAAGACGCGTCGGCCCCGGCCGGCCTGCGGGTCGACTACGACCGCTACGCCGAGCACTGCCGCTGGGTGGTCGACAACGGCTGCCACGGCGTCGGCCCCAACGGCTCCCTCGGCGAGTACTCGTCGCTGACCCACGAGGAGCGCCGCAAGGTCGCCCAGACCGCGATCGCGGCCGTCGGCGACCGGGCGACGGTCATCGTCGGCGTGCACGCGCCGAGCGCGCACGAGGCGAGGCACTGGGCGGAGCTCGCCGCCGAGGACGGCGCGGACGGGGTGCTGTGCCTGCCGCCGACGATCTACCGCGCCAACAAGGGCGAACTCCTGCACCACTTCGAGCAGGTCGCGGCCGCCGGCCTGCCCGTGATGGTTTACAACAACCCGATCGACACCAAGGTCGACCTCACCCCCGACGTGGTTCGCGAGATCGCCGAGATCGACAACATCGCGGCGATCAAGGAGTTCTCCGGCGACGTCCGGCGGGTGCTGGAAATCCGCGAGCAGGCGCCCGGGCTGAACGTGGTGTCCGGCGCCGACGACGTGGTGCTGGAATCGCTGCTGATGGGCGCGGGCGGCTGGTTCGCCGGGTTCCCGAACGTCTTCCCGGCCGAATCGGTGCGCCTCTACGAGCTCGCCCGGGCGGGCAAGGTGGAGGAGGCGCGGGCGCTTTACGAGCCGCTGGTGGCCGCGTTCCGGTGGGACTCGCGCACCGAGTTCGTGCAGGCCATCAAGCGCGGCATGGAGATCGTCGGCCGCTTCGGCGGGCCCTGCCGCCCGCCGCGCGGACCGCTGCCTGAGGCCATGCTGGCGCAGGTCGACGCCGACATGGAGCGTGCCGTGAAGTACTTGCAGAGCAAGGAGAAGTGATGCGGTCGCGCCGTTACTTCAGCGCCGTCGACTCGCACACCGAGGGCATGCCGACGCGGGTGATCACCGGCGGCGTCGGCGTCGTGCCGGGCGAGACGATGGCCGACAAGCGCCGGTACTTCGTCGACAACCTCGACCACATCCGTCAGCTGCTGGTGCACGAGCCGCGCGGGCACTCGGCGATGAGCGGCGCGATCCTGCAGCCGCCGACCCGCCCGGACGCCGACTGGGGCGTCATCTACATCGAGGTCTCCGGCTGCCTGCCGATGTGCGGGCACGGCACCATCGGAGTCGCGACCGTGCTGGTGGAGACCGGCATGGTCGAGGTGGTCGAGCCGGTCACCACGGTCCGGCTGGACACCCCGGCCGGGCTGGTGGTGGCCGAGGTGGCGGTCCGCGACGGCCAGGCCGAGTCGGTGACCATCCGCAACGTGCCGTCGTTCGCCGTGGAGCTGGACGCGTCGGTGCAGGTGCCTGGGTTCGGCGAGGTGCGCTACGACCTGGCCTTCGGCGGCAACTTCTACGCGATCACGCCGCTGGCCGACCTCGGAATTCCCTTCGACAAGGCGGAGAAGGACCGGATGCTGGACGCCGGACTGGCGATCATGGCGGCCATCAACGAGCAACGCCGCCCGCAGCACCCGCTCGACGCGAACATCGCGGGCTGCAAGCACGTCTACCTCGAAGCGCCCGGCAGCGACGCCGCGCACTCCCGGCACGCGATGGCGATCCACCCCGGCTGGTTCGACAGATCTCCGTGCGGCACGGGCACTTCCGCGCGCATGGCGCAGCTGCACGCGCGCGGACAGCTCGCACTGGACACCGACTTCGTCAACGAATCCCTGATCGGCACCAGGTTCGTCGGGCGGCTCGTGGACACCGCGCAGGTCGGCGACCGGCCGGCGGTGGTGCCGACGATCACCGGCCGCGCCTGGATCACCGGCATGGCCCAGTACCTGCTGGACCCGACCGACCCGTTCCCGACCGGCTTCACGTTGTAATTCCCCGCGACCGGCGCACCGGAGGATCCCAATTTTAGGCAAAATTGGAATCCCACGATTCTCGCGCGATGCCGCAGGTGGGCGCGCCGGTGCGGAAAGTTCCCAATTTTAGGCAAATTCGGATAGTTCCCGCGTGAGCTCGCAGGCGGGCGTGCCGGGGTGGAGTGTTCCCAATTTTAGGCAAAATTGGGGCCACTCCGGCGTGCCCTCGTTCCCGGAGGTGGCCCAATGATCGGCGTGAACGGCCGTGGCGTGCTGCGGCGCAAACCGGTGGACGACATCGACGACCCGCCGCAGGGTGCCGGCCTGAAGCGGGTGATGGGCACCTGGCAGCTGACCGCGCTGAGCCTCGGCGGCCTGGTCGGCGCCGGGGTGTTCTCCCTCAGCGGCGTGGTCGCCAACGAGCTCGCCGGGCCAGGAGTGCTGCTGTCGTTCCTGATCGCGGTCCTCGCCAGCGCGGCCGCGGCGCTGTGCTACGCCGAATTCACCAGCATGATCCCGAAAGCGGGCTCGGCCTACACCTACGCCTACGCGGTGCTCGGCGAGCTGGCCGGCTGGCTGATCGGCTGGGACCTGCTGCTGGAGTACACCGCGATCGTCGCGGTGGTCGCCATCGGGGTCTCCGGCTACCTGTCGTACCTGGTCGGGCAGCTCGGATTGGACCTGCCCGCCTGGATGCTGGGAGCGCCCGGCACCGGCGACGGCCACGTGGTCGACCTGTTCGCGATGGTGCTGTGCCTGCTGCTGGCGTGGCTGCTCAACCGCGGCGCGAAGTCCTCGGCGCGGGTCGAGACCGCGCTGGTGGTGATGAAGATCGTGCTGGTCCTGGTCGTCGTGGTGGCCGGGGCTTTCCACATCAACGCGGGCAACTACACGCCGTTCCTGCCCTACGGGCTCGGCGGCGCGATCACCGGTGCGGCAACGGCCTTCTTCGCCGTCTACGGCTACGACGCGATGAGCGCGGCGGCGGAGGAATCGGCCGACGCCCGGCGGGCGATGCCGCGCGCGATCATCTACTCGCTGGGCATCGCCACGGTGATCTACGTGCTGGTGTGCGTGGTGCTGCTCGGAATGCAGCACTACAGCGAGATCGACGTCCGCAGCCCGTTCTCCGGCGCGCTGGCGGCGGTCGGCCTGCCAGGGCTCGCGCTGATCGTCGCGGTCGGCGCGGTGTTCGGCATCGTGACCTCGATGTTCGCGAACATGCTCGCGGTGACGCGGGTGTGGTTCGCGATGAGCCGCGACGGGCTGCTACCCGCCTGGTTCGCCAAGACCCACGAGGTGCGCAAGGTGCCGCACCGGGTCACCTGGGTGGTCGGCGTGGTGTCGGCGCTGATCGCGGGCCTGCTGCCGATCCGGGAGGCGGCGGAGCTGACCAACATCGGCATCCTGGTGGCGTTCATCGTCGTCGCGGTGTCGGTGGTGGTGCTGCGGCGCCAACGTCCCGACCTGGAGCGGGGATTCCGCTGCCCGTGGGTGCCGGTGGTGCCGGCGATCGGCGTGGTGTTCTCGCTGTGGCTGATCAGCCAGCTGGACTGGGTGACCTGGGCGCGCTTCGTCGGCTGGATGGTCGTGGGCCTGCTGGTCTACGGGTTCTACGGCTACCGGCGGTCGGCGCTGGCGGGCAAATCAGTCGCGGACGCGCACTGATCGCTGCCAGGATGGGCGGTATGACCGAAGTGTGGACCGCGCATACCGCCGACCTCGACGAAGCGACGATCAAGGCGGCCCGGGCGCTGCTCTGGAACGTGTTCGAAGACGACATGACGGAGCACGACTGGGAGCACTGCCTGGGCGGCATCCACGCCCTGGTGTGGGAAGGCGACGAGCTGATCGGCCACGCATCGGTGATCCAGCGGCGCCTCCTGCACGACGGCCGCGCCCTGCGCGCGGGCTATGTCGAGGCGGTGGCGGTGCGAGGGGACCGGCGACGCCGAGGCATCGCGGCAGCGATGATGGCGGAGCTGGAGGGCGTGATCCGCCGCGCCTACGACCTCGGGGCGCTGGGAGCGAGCGACGAAGGAGCGGCGCTGTACGAGGCGCGGGGCTGGCAGCGCTGGCAGGGGCCGACTTTCGCCCTGGCACCAACGGGAATCCAGCGCACGGCGGATGAGGACGGCTTCATCTTCGTCCTCCCGGCGGAAGCCCCGCTGGACCTGACCGGCTCGTTGACCTGCGACTGGCGCGACGGCGACGCCTGGTGAACCCCGTGTGATCATCCTCGGGGTCCGTTCGCTGTAGCGGTCCGGGGTTGGTACGTATCGGCTGGTGTGGAGTGAACGGCCTGTTTGCCTCGATAGGCGAGGTGAACAGGCCGTTCGCTGCACGACTTTGCAGCCACCGGCCGATTTACCGCGATCCCGCGCCACCACATCCAAAACAGCCGCTACAGCGGGCTCTCGAGCGCTTGGCGGCGCCTTCATCGCGTGTACCTGCGCTGTTCGGGCGAACGTTGCCGACACTGCTCGGCGCAATGGGGATGGGTCCACTGTGGTGGCGGGTGGAGCCGGGAATCACCCGTACAGCGGCTGTTGTGGGCGGGCGTTCTGTGCCGTTTCCGCCGTTACTGGCGGGTACTCGCCAATTTCTTCGATGTGCTGCGGACTTCTCCTTGAATGGTGGCGATTTCGAACTCCGATCGGAGGAAGAATGCGTCACTTACGGCACATCGTCGGCGCTGCTGCCGCCGTGGCGGCGGCGAGCACCGTGCTTGCCGCCCCGGCGTTCGCCGCGCCCGCCGCCGAGAACTACGCGGCGCTGGGCGACTCCTACGCCTCCGGGGTCGGCACCCGCGAGTACACCGACGACAGCGGGGATTGCCTGCGCAGCCCCAAGGCCTACGCGCAGCTGTGGGCCGACTCGCACGAGGTCTCGAACTTCGCGTTCGAGGCGTGCTCGGGCGCGGTCACCGATGACGTCAACGCCGACCAGCTCGACCAGCTCAGCGCGGACACCACGCTGGTCACCATCTCCATCGGCGGCAACGACATCGGCTTCAGCAGCGTCATCCAGGACTGCCTGCTCGGCAACGACAGCGGCTGCGATTCCGCGGTCAGCAAGGGCGAGGAGCGGGCCCGCAACGAACTGCCCGCCAAGCTCGACACGACCTATGCCAACATCCGCGAGGCCGCCCCGAACGCCAAGGTCGTGGTGCTCGGCTACCCGCGCCTCACCGAGCAGGGCGACTGCGGCATCCCGTTCTTCTCCAACGCCAAGCGGCAGCGGATCAACGACGGTGCCGACGTGCTGACCGAGGTGATCTCCGACCGGGCCGACGCGGCCGGGTTCACCTTCGCCGACGCCCGCGACGCATTCGCCGGACACGGCGTGTGCTCCTCCGACGAGTGGATCAACGGCCCGAGCAACCCGCTGGTGGAGTCCTTCCACCCGGACGTCGACGGCCACGCCAAGGCGTACCTCCCGGTGCTCAACGCCGTCACCGGCTGATCCAGGCTCCTGCGTGGGTGGCGATTTCGCGCGAAATCGCCACCCATTTCGCATGAGGACTTAGCTCCGGAAGTGGCGCGCCGGCACGCGGATCTGCCCTTGCCACAGGTATTCCCGCAGGATGCCGGGTGCTGCGGTGTTCTCCACCAGGTGGGAATGCAGCACACCACCGGCCCGCTCGCCCCAGACGATGCCGATCCCGTCCAGGTCGTGCACCCAGCATTCGAAGATCGTGACCTGGTAGGAGCGGACCTCGATTCCGGTGCCCGAGCCGTGCGCGATCTCGCACTGCTCGATGGACACGCTGTTGGCGCTGTCGAGGTGGATTCCCCGGCCGCCTGCGTGCGTGACGGTGCACAGGCGCACCTGCGCGACCGCGCCCTTGCGCACGGTGATCGCATCCTCGGCGATGTTGCGGATCGAGCAGTTCTCCACCTCGACCGAGGGGCGCTCCCGGCTGTGCTCGTCCCCGGTGATCAGGAGCCCGTTCCGAGAGTCCGAGATGTCGGTGCCGCGGATGGTCGCCTCGGCGCTGTTGCGGACCACCACGCCCGTGCCGGTGTTGGCGCATGCTGCGCAATCGATGATCTGGGCTTCACCGCCGGAGATTTCGATGGCCGGCTTTCCGGCGGAACGCACCACCAGCCCTTCGAGCCGCACCGTGGAATCTTCCGCCGATATCCCGGCGTCCTTGCGCTGGGGATCGGCGATCGTGACGGTGCCGGGTTCGATCGCGGCGAGGGTGACGTGCCGCCGCCGGATGATGATCGACTCCTGGTAATCGCCCGGAGCGATGGAAATGACCGCTTCTCGGCCGGCGACATCCAGGGCGTCGCGGATCGTCGTGAACGCGCCGCGTCCATCCTGCGCTACCTGGAGTTTCCGGGGCATGAATCCTCGCTGCTGGGGACTGACCTCGCTTGCACAAGCTAGCGCGGACGGCACGTCCGCGAAACGCGTTTTCATGCGCCGACCCCGGGATGCGCGAGGCGTGCCGCTCGGATGATCGCGTTGATGCGCCGGGCGTGCGCGCCTCGCCAGTACACCTGGCCGCAGTCACCGCAGCGCGCGTATTCGTCGTAGTTGCGGCGGGTTCCCGACTCGATCTCAGCGAGAACGTCCTGTTTGGACACCTCGATCAGCGGGCCGTTGCACGACGTGCAGCGGGTCCACGGCGCCAGCGGCGGCGCGAACCGGCCGATCACGTCCGCCAGCTGTCGCGCCGGATCGGCGCCCCGCACGTAAGCGCCCGCCCACAGCGCCCGGCGGCGCAGGATGCCCCGGTCCTGGGTCAGCAGCACCCGCCGCTCCCGCTCGGCCTGCGCGATCAGTTCGTCGTCGGCGGAATCGTTGCGGTAGGCGGTGTCCACGCCGAGCAGCCGCAGCCGCCGCGCCAGCTTGCCCAGGTGCACGTCCAGCACGAACCGCGCCGCGACCGGCTGCGGGCGCTGGACCGGATAGATGTCGATGGTCGCGCCGGGCCGCGGTTGGTGGCCCGGACCTGCGGGAACGCCGTCGACCAGCAGCCGCCCCACCTCGGTGAGCGGCACCCCGACGGATTCGGCTAGGTGCCCCAGCGTGGCGGTGCCGTCGTAGCGCAGCTCGAACTGCTCGACCCGGTGCCGCGGCGCGGCGAAGAACCGCAGATCCGGATCGATGCGCACCAGCACGGTCGCCTCCGGCGTCACCGCCCCATTGTCCCCTGCCTCCGAACGGCGGCATGTCAGCGCGTGGTCGAGCCGCTACGGTGATCATCCCGGCCGGTGTCGAGGGAGCCCCCGCGAAAGCTCCCGAGGGTGCTTGGCGCCCGTCGACGGTTGGGGTCGAGTTGGCAGGCTTGGCTGCTCAGAAAACGCAGGTATCCCGGCGCGCCGTGATGGTCGGTGCGCTGGTCGCCGCCGGTGCCGCCGCGTGCACCGGCGGATCCGCCACGGGCTCGGCGGGCGGGCGCTTGTTGTTGCGCGGCACCACCTTGCCCGACGGCCGCCGCGCCGACGTGCTGCTGGACCAGGGCAAGATAGCCGCGATAGGCGGGGACGGCGGGGGAGCGGACGAGCTCGACCTCACCGGTTATCTGCTGCTGCCGTCCGGGGCGGAAACGCACGCGCACCTGGACAAGGCGTTCCTCGGGCGGCGGGTGCCGAACCCGACCGGCGACCTGGCCGGGGCGATCGAGGTCATGTCGGCGCTCGCGCCTACGATGACCGACGACGACGTGCGGGAGCGGGCGAGCCGGGGCATCGAGCTGGCCGTGCGGCACGGCTACACCGCGATCCGCACGCACGTGGACGTCAACGCGAAAAACGGCACGCGCCCGCTGAAGGTGCTGCTCGACCTGCGGCAGCAGTACGCCGACATCGTCGACCTCCAGGTGGTGGCGTTCGTCGGCCCGGTCTCCGGCGCTGCCGGTGCCCGGGCTCGCGAGTTGCTGGACGAAGGCCTGCGGATGGGTGCCGACGTCGTGGGCGGCCTGCCCTACGCCGACCCCGACCCGGCCCAGGCGGTGCGCGAATACCTCGCCGCCGCAAAGGAATACGGGCGGCTGGTCGACCTGCACACCGACGAGACCACCGATGCGAGCGTGCTCTCGCTGCGGGAACTGATCGCGGAGACCGCCCGCGCGGGCATGGGCGGGAAGGTCGCCGCCTCGCACTGCGTGAGCCTCGGCCAGCAGGACCCGGAGACCGCGGACCTGGTCGCGAAGGACGCGGCGGCCGCGGGCGTCGCGGTGATCACGCTGCCGCAGACCAACCTGTACCTGCAGGGGCGAGAGGGCGGTGTCCGGGTGCCGCGAGGGCTGACGGCCATCGACGCGCTGCGCCGCGCGGGCGCCGTGCTGGCCGGTGGTGGCGACAACTGGCGGGACCCGTTCAACGCCGTCGGGCGGGCGGATCCGTTCGAGATCGCCTCGCTGCTGGTCGCCGCGGGCCACTTCGACACCGCGGCGGCCTACGCGGCGGTGTCCGACCAGGCCAGGACGGTGCTGAACCTGCCGCCGGTGGGCCTGCGCCCGGGCGACCCGGCGGAGCTCCTCGCGATCCGCGCGGCGGATCTGGACGAAGCCGTGGCGGGCGCGACCGAGGACCGCGCGGTCTTCCACCGCGGCCGCCTCGTCGCCCGGACCCAGGTGACCACGGCGCTGCACCGCGCGTGAGCGGCACCGATGAGTTCCCGGCTCGCAGGCGGTCTGCCCCTGCGGAGACCGTGTTCACCCGACGAGGAAGGCATCCGCCGTGGCGATTCAGCCGATCATCAACACGCCCGACCTGGACCGGCTGCTGAACTTCTACACGACGCTGTTCGGCGCGGTGGAGAAGTTCCGCATCCCGGACGGCGATCCGACGTTCTTCATCGGCCTGCAGATCGATGACGCCGAATTGGGCCTGGTGGTCGGCCGCGACGCCGAGGCGGGCCCGACGGGGCGGGTGCTGCTGAGCTTCGACGTCGAGAACGTCGACGCCCTCCTCGACCAGGTGGAGGCGCTCGGCGGCCGGGTCCAGGGCCCGCCGAACGACATGCCGTGGGGCCAGCGCGTCGCCCACGTCTTCGACCCCGACGGCAACGCCGTGAACCTGACGCAGCAGCTCAGGCCTGGCGCAGGGGAGGGCTGAACCACCAGGTGATCAGCGGGCCCGCGATCGCCAGCACCAGCACGTAGCCGGTGGCCAGGGCGCCGATGCTGTCGCCCTGGACCGCCACCAGGCTGGCGATGATGATCGAGAACTCGCCGCGCACGATCAGCACGCTGCCCGCGCGCAGCCGGCCCTTCCGCCCCGCCCCGGCGCGGGCCGCCGCGAACCAGCCGGTGCCGATCTTTGTCAGCGCCGTCACCGCGGCCAGCGCGAACGCCACCGGCAGCAGCGGAAACAGCGCCGCCGGGGACACGGAAATGCCGATCGCCAGGAAGAACGCCGCGGCGAACAGGTCTCGCAGCGGCGCGACCAGCGCCCGCACCCTTTCGGCCAGCGGGCCGGTCAGCGCCAGCCCCACCAGGAACGCCCCGACCGCCGCCGACGCCCCGGCCAGCTCCGCGATCGCGGCCACCACCAGCGACAACCCGACGATCCGCAGCAGCAGCTGTTCGGTGTCGCCGTCCTCGACCAGGTGCCCGACGCGATGCCCCCAGCGCCGCGACGCGCCCAGCGCCAGCAGCAGCACGCCGACCGCCACCGACACGCTCGCCAGGCCGTGCAGCACCGTGCCGCCGGTGGCCAGCACCGCCAGGATCGGCAGGTACACGGCCATCGAGAAGTCCTCCAGCAGCAGGATCGACAGCACCGCCGGCGTTTCCCTGTTGCCCAGCCGGTGCAGGTCGTCCAGCAGCCGGGACACGATCGTCGACGACGACACCCAGGTGATCCCGGCGAGCGCCACGATCCCCGTCGCGTTCAGCCCGAGCAGCCAGCCGGCCAGCGCACCCGGCGCGGCGTTGACCACCATGTCCAGCAGCCCGGACGGGACGTGCCGGCGCAGCGTCACGGTGAACTCCTCGATGGAGAACTCCAGGCCGAGCGTGAGCAGCAGGAGCACCACGCCGATCGACGCGCCGATCTCCACGAAGTCGCGTGCGGCGGGCAGCGGCGCGATGCCGCCCTCGCCCACCGCCAGCCCCACCAGCAGGTACAGCGGGATCGGGGACACCCCGAAGCGCCGGGTGACCGTGCCGACCGCGCCGAGCACGATCAGGACGATCCCCAGCTCCAGCAGCAGCGCGATCGAGGTGTGCACGGCAGCTCAACCCGCCAGGATGCGTTCCACCCCGGTGATGCCCTGCTGGGTGCCGATCACCACGAGGATGTCCCCGGCCTGCAGGCCCTGGCCGGGCGAGGGCGAGGCGATGACGTCCTCGCCGCGCACGACCGCCACGATCGACGCGCCGGTGCGGGTGCGGGCGCGGGTCTCGCCGAGGGTGCGCCCGTCGAACGGCGAGCCGGCGGTCACCTCGACCTGGCCGGCGCTGAGCCCCGGCACCTCGCGCGTCAGATCGGCGAACCGCTCGGCGATCCGCGGGGCGCCGAGGATCTCGGTGACCGCGTCGGCCTCCGCCTCGCTGAGCCGGAACAGCAGCCGGACCTCGTCCGGATCGTCGCCGGGGTAGGCGACGAACTCGAAGTCGCCGCGCCGCCGAGCCACCACGCCGATGCGCTGGCCGTCGGTGGTGGTGAACTCGTACCGCAGCCCGACCCCGGGGAGCAGAACTTCGGTGACGTCCATGCGCCAATCATCGCGCCGCCCCGCCGCACCCGCTGGTCGTCAGACGGCGGCCGGATCGCGGTGCCGCGCCGGTTTGCCGAGGTGGCGGGGGATGGCCGCGATCGCCGCCAGGCTGATCAGGTTGACCACCACCACGTAGCCGGAAATCGCGGCCGTGGTGCCGAAGTGGCCGAACAGGGCCGTGCAGATGATCGGCGCGAAGCCGCCGCCGAGCACCGCGCCGAGCGAGTACGACAGCGACGCGCCCGAGTAGCGCCACTCCGGCCGGAACAGCTCGGTGAACAGCGCCGCCTGCGGCGCGTAGGTCGCCGCCACGCCGACCAGGTACACGACCTGGGCCAGCAGGACCATCAGCGCCGCCCGCGTGTCGATCAGCCAGAACAGCGGGAACGCCCACAGCAGGTTCAGCGCGCTGCCGAGCAGGTAGACGTTGCGCCGGCCGATGCGGTCGGAGAGGCCGCCGAACAGCGGCGTCAGCGCGAGCCAGGCCACCGAGCCGAGCAGCAGGTTCACCAGCGCTGTCTGCTGGCCCAGCCCGGCCTCGTCGACGCTGTAGCTGACCAGGTACACCATGAAGATGTAGCCGAGGGTGTTGTTGCCGACGAAGGTGCCGGTGGCGACCAGCAGCGCCTTCGGCTGGTGCCGGAGCACCTTCGCCACCGGCAGCCTCGCCCGCCGCTCCCGGACCTCGGCGAACACCGGGCTTTCCACCACCCGCAGCCGGATGTAGAGGCCGAGCAGCACCAGCACGATGCTGAGCAGGAACGGGACCCGCCAGCCCCAGGCGGCGAACTGCTCGGCGGAGGTGGCGCCGCGCACCGCCAGGAAGACCAATGTGGACAGCACCATGCCCAGCGGGGTGCCGATCTGCGCGTAAGAGCCGAACAATCCGCGCCGGTTCCGGGGCGCGTGCTCGACGGCCATCAGCGCGGCCCCGCCCCATTCGCCGCCCGCGCTGATGCCTTGGAGCACCCGGCACAGCACCAGCGCCAGCGGTGCCCACGCGCCCCAGGCGTGGTAGTTCGGCAGCAGGCCGATGGCCATCGTCGAGCAGCCCATCACCAGCAGCGAGAACACCAGCATCGACTTGCGGCCGATGCGGTCGCCGAAGTGCCCCATCAGCACCCCGCCCAGCGGCCGGGCCACGAACCCGATCGCGAGCGTGGCGAACGCGGCCAGCTTCCCGGCGGTGGGGGAGAGGTCGGGGAAGAACTGCGGGGCGAAGATCAGCGCCGACGCAGTGCCGTAGAGGAAGTAGTCGTACCACTCGATGGTGGTGCCGACCATGCTGGCGAGCCTGGCGCGACGCGCCTGTTCAGCGTTGCTCATGGATCCGCCTCTGCGTTGAGTGGAACCGTCCGCTGTGGACACTTCGGGTGAGTGCTTCGGCCTGCTGCAGAAACGCCCCGCGAGATGGTCAGGACTGCTGGAGCCGCGCCTCGGTGACCACGCCGATCCCGTCGGCGCCCACGTGCACCGTCTCCTCCGACACCGGCGGGTGCACCAGCGGCTTCGGCTCGCCGTCCAGGCCGAAGGCGGTCGATCCCTCGCGGTACCACGAGGCGACCACGTCGTGGCCCCAGAAGTCGCGGCGGCGCGGATCCTGCACGCTCCACCGGGCGGTCGGGTGATCGGGGTCGCCGGTGTAGTAGTCGCTGGTGTAGAGCTCCAGCCGGTGGCCGTCGGGGTCGCGCAGGTAGAGGTAGAAGGCGTTGGACACGCCGTGGCGGCCCGGCCCGCGCTCGATGTGGGCGTGGTCGGCGGTGGCGCCGAGGATGTCGCAGGCGCGCAGGATGTGGTGCGACTCCGGGACGAAGAAGGCGATGTGGTGCAGCCGCGGCCCGGCGCCGCCGGTGAAGGCGATGTCGTGCACCGTCGACTTGCGGAACATCCACGCCGCGTAGAGCCGGTCGTCGTCCTCGATGGTCTCGGAGGTGCGGAAGCCGAGCTCGGCGTAGAAGTCGTGCGCGGCCTGCACGTCCGGGGTCAGCACGTTGAAGTGGTCGATGCGCGCGGGTTCCGCGCCGCGCCGCAGGTCGTAGCGCTGCACGTGCCGCGGGCCGTGCTCGGCGTGGTGGAAGAACTCGACCGGGAAGCCCAGCGGGTCCTCGACGCGCACCGCCTCGCCGATGCCGCGCGTGGTGCCGGCCGGCACCACCTGGGTGGGCAGGCCCTTGGCGGCGAAGAACTCCTCGGCGCGCTGGACGTCCTCTGGCGTGCGCACCCGGTACGCCAGCCGCCGCAGGCCGGGCTCCGGTGCCTTGCGCAGCACGAGGCTGTGGTGCAGGAACTCCTCGTAGCCGCGCAGGTAGATGACCTCGTCGTCCTCTTCGATGGCTTCGAAACCGAGGGCGTCCACCCAGAACCGGCGAGCACGCGGCAGATCGGTGACGGCCAGCTCGGCGTCCGCGGCGCGGACCACGTCGGGAGCGGGGACAGGCATTCGCGCACCTACCAGAATCATATATGATTGGATGGCGTTGGAGATTACGCAGCGGCTCAGAAAGCGTCAATACTCCCTAATGTTGAAAGAAAACCCGATCAGGTCGTTCGGCTGGTCGTGTCGATCTTGGTTGACATCGTATCTGATTTCGGTTCATCATTTCGGCGAACGGATCGTGCGCCCGACGGGAGGAATCCGGTGTCGCACCCCTTGGGCCTGGCGCCCAGCAAGATCATCGCGGTGCACCTGAACTACCGCAGCCGAGCCCAGGAGCGCGGCCGGACGCCCCGGGAGCCGTCGTACTTCCTCAAACCGCCGTCGTCGCTGGCCGCCCACGGCGACGCGGCCGTGCGCCCGCGCGGTGCGGAGGCGCTCGGCGTCGAGGGCGAGATCGCGGTCATCATCGGCGAGCGGGCGCGCAACGTCCCGCTGGAATCCGCCGCGTACCACATCGGCGGCATCGCGGCGGCCAACGACATCGGCTGCTACGACCTGCGCTACGCCGACCGCGGCTCCAACGTGCGCAGCAAGGGCGCCGACGGCTACACCCCGGTCGGCCCGGCCATCATCGATCCCGCCGAGGTGGACCTGCACGACCTGGCCATCCGCCTGTGGGTCAACGGCGAACTCGTCCAGGAGGACGACTCCGGCGGCCTGCTGTTCGGCTTCGACTACCTGATCGCCGACCTGTCCCGGTCGCTCACCCTGGAACCCGGCGACATCATCCTCACCGGCACCCCGGCGGCGCCGCCGATCGTCCGGCCCGGCGACGTCGTCGAGGTCGAGGTCGGCGACGGCGGCAGGCTCCGGACGGTGATCGCCGAGGGCGAAGAACCGATGAGCGGGCCGGGCGCCCTCCCGGCACTGTCCGAAAAGGACCGGAGGGACGCCTTCGGTGAACCGGCCGGGCTCGGGCTCCCCGACGAGACCGAGCGGAACCTGCGCGGCGTCGCCACCGCGACGATCTCCGCGCAGTTGCGCAAGCGCGGCATCCACCACGCGTTCATCGAATCGGTCCGCCCGGCCAAGCCCGGCACCCGGCTGCTCGGCCGCGCCCACACGCTGCGCTACCTGCCGCTGCGCGAAGACCTCTTCGAGAAGCGCGGCGGCGGCTACAACGCGCAGAAGTCCGCGGTCGACTCCATCCGGCCCGGCGAGGTGCTGGTAATCGACGCGCGCGGCGACTCCCACGCCGGGACCATCGGCGACATCCTCGCGCTGCGGGTGCAACGCGCCGGCGGCGCCGGGATCGTGACCGACGGCGCGGTGCGCGACAGCGGCTCGTTCGCCGACCTGGAAATCCCGGCCTTCGCGGCCTTCCATCACGCCGCCGTGCTGGGCAACCGGCACGTGCCGTGGGAGGACAACGTCGCGATCGCCTGCGGGGGAGCGTTGGTCGAACCCGGCGACGTCCTCGTCGGCGACGACGACGGCGTGGTCGTCATCCCGCCCGCCCTGGCCGACGAGATCGCGGCCGACGCCGCCGAGCAGGAACGCCAGGAGCGGTTCATCTACCGGCAGGTCGACGCGGGCCACCGCATCGAGGGCCTGTACCCGCTCAGCGGGGAATGGCGGGAGCGGTACCAGCAGTGGCGGGACGGCGCAGCGTGACGGCGGCGCAGGACGGCGCGGGCGCGTCGAAGTCCGAGATCGCCTACCGGCACCTCCGGCAGCAGATCGTCGAGCGGACCCTGGCGCCGGGCGCGCGGCTGGTGCTGGAGCAGATCGCCCGCGAGCTGGACATGAGCGTGGTCCCGGTGCGGGAGGCGATCCGCCGCCTGGAGGCCGAGGGCTACGTCAGCTACCAGCGCAACGTGGGCGCGCAGGTCACCTCGATCGACCCGGACCAGTACCTGAACAGCATGGAGGCGCTGGCGCTGCTGGAGGGCTTCGCCACCGCCTCGGGCGCGCGGCTGATCAGCGCGGCCGAGCTCGACCGGGCGCGGGCGATCAACCAGGAGCTCAAGCGCAAGGCCGAGCAGGGCGACGCTCGCGCCTACACCGAGCTCAACCGGGAGTTCCACCGCGCGCTGTGCGGGGCGAGCTCGAACGCGCACCTGCTCGGCCTGCTGGAGCGGGAGTGGTCGCGGCTGGACCTGATCCGCCGGTCCAGCTTCGCGCTGGTCCCCGAGCGCTACGCCGAATCCTTCGCCGAGCACGAGGCGCTGCTGCAGCTCGTCGCCTGCGGCGCGCCGGAGTCCACTGTGGAGCATTTCGCGCGGGAGCACACGCTGCGGACCGCTCGCGCGGCCGTGGCCTCGCTGCAGACGACCGCCGAAGAAGAGGAGGAACGATGAGGTTCCGCGCCGACCCGACGCAGGTCAGGGGCTCGATCGCGCCGGTGATCACGCCGTTCACCGCGGCCGGCGAACTCGACGAGGCGGGCCTGCGCAACCTGGTCCGCTGGCAGCTGGCCAACGGCTCGCACGGCATCTCCAGCGGCGGTTCCACCGGCGAGCCCAGCGCCCAGACGCTCGCGGAGCGCAAGCGGTCGCTGGAGATCGTGGCGGCGGAGACCGCCGACCGGGTGCCGTTCCTGCCGGGCACCGGGTCGGCGAAGCTGGACGAGACGCTGGAGCTGACCGGGCACGCCCGCGACCTCGGCGCCGACATCGCCCTGGTGATCACGCCCTACTACGCCCGGCCCACCCAGGAGGCGCTGTTCGCCTGGTACTCGACGGTCGCCGCGGAGTACCCGGACCTGCCGATCGTGGTCTACAACGTGCCCAGCCGCACCGCGGTCAGCGTCGACCCGGCCACCGTGGCCCGGCTGCGCCGGGCGCACGACAACATCGTCGGGATCAAGGAGACCACCAAGGACTTCGAGCACTTCTCGCACGTGCTCAAGGCCTGCGGCCGCGACTTCCTGATGTGGTCCGGCATCGAGCTGCTGTGCCTGCCGCTGCTGGCCATCGGCGGCGTCGGGTTCGTCAGCGCGGTCGCCAACCTGGCGCCGAAGGCGGTCGCGGACATGTACCAGGCCTATGTGGACGGTCGGGTGGACGAGGCGATCGACCTGCACTACCGGCTGCACCCGCTGGTCGAGCTCGTGTTCACCGAGACCAACCCGTCCGCGGTGAAGGCGGTGCTCGCGGAGCGGGGCCTGATCGCCAGCGACCACGTCCGGCCGCCGCTGATCCCGCTCACCGACGGGGGCCGCGCCCGGATCGAGGCCCTGCTGGCCGAGGGCGGCGACCTGATCCCGAGCTGAACCTGCTGCCGGGCAAGCGGTGGCCGCAGTTGAAACTGCGGGATCACCGGACGTGGACGGGCTTAGAGGAAGAGGACTGCGAACTATGAGCAACGCGCCGGAGCAGGTTCCTGAGCTGATCACCCACTACATCGGCGGCGAGCAGGTTCCCAGCGCCGGCGGGCAGACCTTCGGGGTGCTGGATCCCACGACCAACACCGAGTACACCCGCGCCGCCGCGGGCCAGGCCGCCGACGTCGACCGCGCGGTCCGGGCCGCGGCCGAGGCGTTCCGCGACAGCGGGTGGGCCGACATGCGCAACCGCGCCCGCGCGGGAGTGCTCAACCGGATCGCCGACGGCATCGAGGCCCGCGGCGAGCAGATCGCGCGGTGGGAATCCTTCGACACCGGCCTGCCGATCTCCCAGGTCAAGCAGCAGGCGCAGCGCGCGGCGGAGAACTTCCGGTTCTTCGCCGACCTGATCGTGGTGCAGACCGAGGAGGCCTACCGGGTCGCCGACGTGCAGCTCAACTACGTGGTGCGCAAGCCCAAGGGCGTGGCCGGGCTGATCACGCCGTGGAACACGCCGTTCATGCTGGAGAGCTGGAAGCTGGCGCCCGCGCTGGCCGCCGGCTGCACGGTGGTGCTCAAGCCGGCCGAGTGGTCGCCGCTGTCGGTGAGCCTGCTGCCGGAGATCTTCGCCGAGGCGGGCGTGCCCGCCGGGGTGTTCAACATCGTGCACGGCATCGGCGAGCAGGCCGGCGACGCGCTGGTCCGGCACCCGGACGTGCCGGTGCTGTCGTTCACCGGCGAGACCGCCACCGGCCAGGTGATCATGCGCAACGCCGCCGACGGGCTCAAGGGCCTGTCGATGGAGCTCGGCGGCAAGTCGCCGAACATCATCTTCGCGGACGCCGACCTGGACGCGGCCCTGGACAGCGCGATCTTCGGGGTGTTCTCGCTCAACGGCGAGCGCTGCACGGCGGGTTCGCGGGTGCTGGTGCACCGCAGCATCTACGCCGACTTCGTGCGGCAGCTGGGGGAGCGCGCCGCGCGGTTCAAGGTCGGCCCGCCCGACGACGAGTCCACCGAGCTGGGCGCCCTGATCCACCCGGAGCACTTCGACAAGGTGATCGGCCACGTGGCGAAGGCCGAGGCGGAGGGCGCGCGGCTGGTCACCGGCGGCAAGCGGCCGGACCACCTGCCGGACGGCAACTTCCTGGAGCCGACGGTGTTCGCCGACGTCACCCCGGAGCACACGCTGTTCCGGGAGGAGGTGTTCGGCCCGGTGGTGGCGGTGACGCCGTTCGACGACGAGGCCGAGGCGGTGCGGCTGGCCAACGACACGAAGTACGGCCTGGCGGCCTACGTGTGGACCAACGACCTCAAGCGCGGCCTACGGGTGGCCAACCAGGTCGAGGCGGGGATGCTCTGGCTGAACTCGCACAACATCCGGGACCTGAGGACGCCCTTCGGCGGCATCAAGGCCAGCGGGGTGGGCCACGAGGGAGGCACCCGGAGCATCGACTTCTACACGGATCAGCGCATCGTGCACGCCTGGATCGCCGACGGCGGCCTGCCCCGCTTCGGCGGCACCAGCTGATCCCGGAGTTGCGCCGGGAGGCCCCCAAATTTTGCCTAAAATTGGGAGGTTCTCGTTCCCGACATCGCGGTGCGAGTGGGGGAGGCTTCCGATTTTGCCTAAAATTGGGAGTCTTTGGAGTGCGGCAGGGTCGTCAGGCGAACAGCGACTCGCCCCAGTGCCCGCCGGGTCGGGTGCCCGGCGGGCAGGCGAAGATCGCCGAACCGTTGTGCTGGAGGTACTCCATCATCAGGTCCTTCTTGGACAGCAGCCGCTGCACCGGGATGAACTGGGTGCGCGGATCGCGGTTGAAGCACACGAAGAACAGCCCGGCGTCCAGCCGCCCCAGGCCGTCCGATCCGTCGGTGAAGTTGTAGCCGCGGCGCAACATCCGCGCGCCGCCGTGCGTTGCGGGCGCGGCGAGCCGGATGTGCGAGTCCTCCGCGATGCGCAGCTCGCCGTCCGGGCCGCGGGCCTGCAGGTCCACCTGGTCGAACTCGTCGGCCGCGCCGTGCGGTGCGCCGCTGCCCTTGGTCCGGCCGACGATGGTCTCCTGCTCGCCCAGCGACGTCCGGTCCCAGGTCTCGACGTGCATCCGGATCCGCCGCGCCACCAGGTAGCTGCCGCCGGTCATCCACTGCGGGCCGTCGCCGGGCTGGGCCCACACGTGCCGGTCCAGCTCCGCGGTGTCCTCGGCCTTCAGGTTGTTGGTGCCGTCCTTGAAGCCGAACAGGTTGCGCGGCGTGCTCTGGTTCCGCGACGTCGTGGCGGTGCGGCCGAATCCGAGCTGCGACCAGCGCACCGCGACCTTGCCGAACCCGATGCGCGCCAGGTTGCGCACCGCGTGCACCGCCACCTGCGGGTCGTTGGCGCAGGCCTGCACGCACAGGTCGCCGCCGCTGCGCGCCGGGTCGAGGGCGTCGGCGGGGAAGTGCGGCAGGTCGACGAGGGCCGGGGGACGCCGGTCGGCGAGGCCGAAGCGCCCGTCGAACAGCGACGGCCCGAAGCCGATGGTCAGCGTCAGCGCGGACGCGGGCAGGCCGAGCGCCTCCCCGGTGTCGCCGGGCGGTTCCTCGGCGTGCCCGCCGACCGCGCCGTCCGCGACCGCCTCCTGCCCGGCGGTCATCCGCTCCGCGGCCCGGGTCCAGTCGCGCAGCAGTGCGACCAGCTCGGCGCGGTCGGTCGTGGTCACGTCGAAGGCGACGAAGTGCATGCGGTCCTGGGCCGGCGTGACGATGCCCGCCTGGTGCGGACCGTGGAAGGGCACCGTCTCCGACTCGTCGCCGCTGGCGGTCGCGAGGTATCCCGCCCCGGCGCCCGCTCCCGCGACGGCGACGCCCGCTCCGGCCAGCCCGAACAGCCGGCGGCGGGAGACTCCGGTCATCGGGCCACCACGCCCGCGGTCTTGCTCAGCGGCTCGCCGAGCGCGTCCACCGCTGCCGCCAGCTCCTTGACCTGCTCCGGGCTCAGCTCGGTGTAGAGCCGGAACCCGTCGCCGACCTGGTAGCGCGCCAGCAGCGCGTCCACCGCGGCGAACTTCTCGTCCAGGGTGGCCACCAGTTGCGGGTCCTTCTCGGTCAGCACCGGGCGCAGCACGGTGACCACCTGCTTGGCACCGTCCACATTGGCCCGGAAGTCCCACAGGTCGGTGTGCGAGAAGATCTCCTCCTCGCCGGTCACCTTGCCGGTGGCGACCTCGTCGAGCAGTTCCTTGGCGCCGTTGGCGATGCTCGCCGGGGTCAGCTCGACGGTGCGGGTCTGCGCGACGAGCTGGTCGACGTCGGCGAGCAGCTGGTCGGCGATGGCCGGGGTGTCCGGCTGCGGGCCGGTGACCCAGAGGTCCTTCTCCAGCCGGTGGAAACCGGTGAACGCCTGCCCGGGCTCCAGGTCGGCCTCCCGGCCGTCCATCTTCGGGTCCAGGTCGCCGAAGCTCTCCGCGACCGGTTCGATGCGCTCCCACGGCAGCCGGGCCGGCGCGTAAAGCTGCTTGGCCTGCGCCACGTCACCGGCCTTCACGGCGGCGACGAACTGGGCGGTCTTGTCCTTGAGCTCGTCGGCCTGCCCGTCCACGTACTGCTTGTACTCGGTGACGGCCTGCGCCGCGGCACCGCTTTGCGCCGCCGCGGAGCCGGTCACGGTGAACTCGCCGCGGATGCCGTCGCCCTTCATGCCGGGCTTGCACGCGGTCGTGTACTTGCCGCCCTGCGGCACCTCGGCGACGAGCTGGCGGTTCAGGCCGGGGCCGATGTTCTCGACCTCGGTGACGATCCGGCCGCCCTCGCCGTAGAGGTAGAACTCGGTGACCTGGCTGCCCTTGTTGGTGATGTCGAAGCGGATCGTGCCGGCCGCGGCGGAGGTCGTGGACAGCTTGCAGGCGTCGTCGGAGGCCTCGACGGTGATCGCGCCGGGCGCACCGCCGCCGGGCTGGCCGGCGCATCCGGCCGCGAGCAGGACCGCGCCGAGCGCGGGCACCAGGGTGCGGGCATTGAGGTTCACTTGGCATCTCCGGTGCGGGTTTCGACGGGGCGGTGGGGGCGGAGGAACAGCGGCAGGACGATCGCGACGTAGCCGACCCAGACGACGGCCTCGACCACGGTGGTCTGCGGGGAGAAGTTGAAGATCCCCTTCAGCAGCGCGCCGTACCAGGACGTCGGCGGGATGATGTTGCTGACGTCGAAGGCGAGCGTGTTCAGGCCGGGCAGGATCCCGGCCTCCTGCAGGTCGTGCACGCCGTAGGCGAAGACCCCGGCGGCGACGAAGACCAGCAGCACGCCGGTGACGGTGAAGAACTTCGACAGGTTGACCTTGATCGCCCCGGCGTAGAGCAGCCAGCCGAGCAAGATCGAGATCGCGATGCCGATCAGGAAGCCGACCAGCGGCAGCACGGTGCCGCCGCCGGCGGACTGGACGCTGGAGAAGAAGAACACCGCGGTCTCCATGCCCTCCCGTGCGACCG
>NZ_FNOK01000080.1:13491-34223 GCF_900106995.1 Saccharopolyspora shandongensis | reverse complement strand
TAGGTGAGCTAGAGGGGCAGTTATGGCGATCATGTTCAGTGAGTTTGAGCGCCAGCTGTGCTATTGGCTTACGGGGGATGAGCCGCCGCCTGTTAATGAGGATAAGGTGCGGGAGTTGGCGGTGGTGTGGCGGTCGCATGCGGGGCGTTTGCGGCGGTTGCGGGTGGATGCGCGGGCGGCGGTGGAGGGGATTCGGTCGTCGGGTTTTGCGGGGGCGTCGGAGCGGGCGTTTGCGGCGCGGATGGCGCCGTTTGTGGATGGGCCGTCGAATTATTTGGATGCGGCGGCTGATCATTTTGATGCGATGGCTGATGCGTTGGATCAGATCGCGATGGAGGTGGAGTTTCTTAAGCTGGTGGTGTTGATTCAGTTGGCGTTGCTGGCGGTTGAGTTTGAGTTTTTTGTGCAGTGGTTTTGGGTTCCGGGGGTTCAGACGTGGTTTATGTCGCAGGCGTTCATGCACAGGGTGGTTGTGGAGAAGGCTGTGGCGTGGATTGCGCGGCGGATGGCGAGTGTGCCGCGTGTTCCGGTGGAGATTCTGGGGATGCTGGCGGTGAGTTTTGGGCAGCAGTTGGGTGTGGTGTGGCTGGCTCAGCAGATCCAGATTGGTGAGGGTACTCGGGAGGAGCATGACGGGAAGCATTACGAGAGTGCTGCGGTGATTGCGGCGGTGGGGTCGGTGTTGTCGTTCGGGGCGATGGGGGCGTTGCCGAAGTTGAAGGGTGCGATCAGGGATTGGGTGAAGCGTGCGGGTGGGGATGCGGGTGCGGTGGATGGGTGGTTTGCCAGTCCGTGGGCGCGGATTGGTGGTGAGGGTCTGCATGAGGGCGTTACCGAGACGGTCGCGATCGGGATTTTGGAGGGCAAGTTCGAGGTCAATCCGGCGGCGTTCACTGCGGGTGGGGCTTCGGCGGTGGCTGAGATCGCGGGGGAGAAGGCGGGGGCGGGTCTTCTCGGGCTGGTGTTGGAACAGGAAGGCAACAAGCACGTCCCGGGCGATGAGGATGCGGACAGCGGCTACGGCAGCGACGAGGACGCCGACGCCGACGACGCCGGCAGCGAGTCCGGCAGCGACAGCAGCGAGTCCGGAGGTAGCAGCGGCGAGTCCGGTTACGGCAGTGGTGAGGATGCGGACGACGCGGGCAGTGAGTCCGGTGGCGGCAGCGGCGAGTCCAGCTACGGCAGCGGCGAGTCCGGCAGTGGTAGCGGCGAGTCCGGCAGTGGCAGTGGCGATGGTGGCCCGGGGCTGGGGTCGTTGGCCGGCGGGACAAGCGTCCCACCGGCTATTTCCGCCCGTTCCTCTGGTCAGGGCGATTCCGGTGGTTCTGGTGGGGGCCGGGATGTGGTGTTGCCGGGCGCCGGGCAGTACCAGCCCGGCGACGAGCACAGTTCCGCCTCGGTGGGCGAGGCTCGCCGCATCAGTGTTGTCGAGGGTTCTGGTGCTGTGTCTGGGGGTGGGGAAACCTCTGGTGGCCGGGGTGTGCCGGGTGAGCGGGTCGGTGCCGGGGGTGGGTCGGACACCAAGTCCGTTGTGGATCCGGTGAGTGCTGTTGCGTCGCGGCCGGGGCAGCCGGGTGCCCAGGTCCCGGCCATGCCGGATGCCCAGGTCCCGGCCACGCCGGGTGACCCGGGACGGTCCGAGGCCATCCGGGAAGAGTCCGGTGGCGGGCAGCAGCACGTGCTGCAGTCACGCGCCACCGACGATCGCACTCCCGGCGAGGGCATCACGCATTCCGCCAGCCGGAACGACGGGTTCGGGCTGGGCGGCTCCGCGCAATCCGAACCCCACAGTGCGGGCTCCGGGCAGGCACTCAACGCTGACGAGGCTGTCACCCATAACCGGGCCAACCCGAGCGCCGAACCCACCCGCCAACCCGATGGCGTGCGGGAGCCCGGGTTCGAATCCACCAGCGAACGCGGTGGTGAATCCAACGGCGAGCGCGGTGGCGAGTCGGCCAGTGTGGCTGGTCGTGATCGCGGTGATGAGTCTGGTGGTCATCGCGAGTTCACCGGCGAGTCTGGTGGTAGCCGTGAACGGGGCGGTGAGTCGGCCAGCGTGCCTGGTCGCGAACGCGGTGATGAGTCGGCCAGCACGCAGGGCGGTGGTCGCGAGTCCAGCGAGTCTGGTGGTGGCGAGTCGACGTCGGCGCGGGTTCCTTCTGGTGTCCCGGCCGCCATGGATACCGGCGCGTCGGTGTCGGGGGGTGTTGATGTTCCGGTCGTTTCCCGTGCCGCAGTCGATTCTGGCACCGAGGGTGGCCGCACCGGCGCAGCGTCGACACCGGCTCAGGCCCCGGCCGCGGTGGCCGGTACCGGCTCGGGTTCTGTTTCGGGGATGGGGCAGGGTTCCGGTCAGGCGCCGGCGACCGCCCCGGCTTCGCAGGTTCCTGCGGCGGCTACCTCGGGTGCCCCCGGGGCCGTTACGGCCGGTGCGGCTGGGGGCACTTCGGCGGCGGCCGTCTCGGGTTCTGCACCGGTGGGGGCGGGTGCGGCCACGCCTGGTGGGACGTCCGCCGGGTCGGCTGGGACGACCGCCGGGTCGGGCACGTCTGGTGGGCCGGGTGTGTTGGCGGCTGGGTCGGGGTCGTCGAGCCGCGGTGTGCCGGGTGGGATGCCGTCGTTGAGGGCTGGGACGGTGGGTCCGGGGATGCCGGGCCGGGTCGGTGATGGTTCGGGTTCTGGTGGGGTGCGGGAGGTGACGGCGGCCGCGGGTGTCGGTGACGGTGCTGACTCGTCGCGGGTGGAGTCGTCGTCGGTGGTGGGGAAGGTTGGTGGTGGTCGGGCGCCGGGGCCGGGTGTGGGTTCGGGTTCGGGGCCGGGGTCGCGGCGTGAGTTGTTGGCGATGTTGGTGGCTGCTGATCCGGATTTGCGGGTGTATGCGGGGTTGTTGGGGGATCCGGGGGCGTTGCCGGGGAAGTTGCGGGCGTATGCGGGGAAGCCGAAGAAGGATTTGCGGTTGGCTGACGCGGGGGTCACGTCGTTCATGTGGTTGAACACGATCTTGGGTGGCCGGGTTGATCAGTTGGCGTTGACGGGCAAGTACGGGCCGGAAGTGTTGCTGGGTTTGTATGAGTTGCTGCTTCGTCAGCCTCGGCGGGGTGACCGGGCGCCCAGGATCGCGTTGTTGGTGGCGGAGTTGCTGGGTGTGCGGCCTGATCAGGGTTCGTCGAAGTCGTGGAATCCGGGGGTCTGGTTTGCTGGTTCGTGGAGTCCGGGGGACTGGTTTGGTCGTTCGTGGAATCCGCGGGACTGGTTTGGTCGCTGGGGTGGGAAGGGTCTGCCGGCGACTGGCAGTGAGAAGACCGCGGCGGAGGTCGTTGAGGAGAAGACCGCGGCGGAGAATCGTGGCGAGAAGACTGCGCCGGAGGTCGTTGACGAGAAGACCCGCTCGAACGATCCCGACGACCGGGACGGTCTGGACTCCGACGAGCGGGCCCTGCTCGCCGAGGAGTCCGATGCGGCTTCGGTCGTCTCGGCGGTCTCCGATGGGTCCGACCGGACCGATACGACCTCCCTCGCCGAGGCCGAGCCCGACGGTGCGGGCCGGGAACGGGAGATCCACCTCGAATTCGCCGATCCCATGCTCGGCATGGGCGGTTCCCGTGAACCGGACACGATGCCCGGGACTGGTCCGGGGCAGGGCGCGAAGCCGCACTATAAGCCCATGCCCGGGGGCCAGTCGGCGGTGGTGTGGTCGCTCGAGGGGTTGTCGGTTGCTGCGAGTCGGTTTGAGGAGGCCGAACAACGCAGCGAGGCCCGGAACCTCGATGACGCGAGGGCACGGGTGCGCGCCACCTATGAGGACCTCGTCGATGCTCCTGGTCGCGACCCGGAAAGGGTTTTCCTCGCCGCATTGCGCAGAGACGAGCGGCACGACGCCCTCATAACGATTGCCGCTCATCTTATGAACGGTAGTCCGGAAGCGTTGCGGGTGTTGCCGGATCTGCAGACAGTCGACCGGGATTCCGCGCAGGTGTTGTTGCGGGCTCTCGCGCGCAACCTGCTGCAGCAGCCGAGGGAGGCCGGACACAACAATCCCGCGGAAACCACACAAGTATCCGCGTCCAGTGTGGACAGTGAGGCGAACCCTGATCTGGTGGAGTCTTACGCGGTTGCGCGGCGGGAGTTGGAGGAGGCTCGGCAGGACCGCCAGCAGGAGGTGGACGAGGCGTTTGTGCGTGCGGACGCCATTTTGGGCCCGGTGCTTCGGGAGTACCCGAGCGCTCGGGTGCTGATGGCGCGTCAGTTCCTGAGGTTCCCGAATGATGACGGAGCGGCTGCGGGACTGCGTGCACAGCTGGAGGGCCAGATGAGTCGGCTGGCACATATCGGTGCGGGTGCGGGTCCGGGGCCGGGTGTGGTTCCGGGACCGGGGGTTCAGGCAGGGGGTGGTGGTGCGTCGGGATCTTCGTCGGATGTTGTGTCGGGCTCTGCGGGGGGAGCGCAGCCGGCCCCGAAAGCAAAACGAAATCTGCGTCGGGACCGCGATAAGGCTGTGCGGCGTGCGCGGATGGGGGAGTTGCGGCAGTCGCTGGAGGGTCTAAATGCTAGGCAGGCTGAGTTGGCGGGGGTGCCGGCGTTGGATGCGGCTGGGCGGAGGGAGCGGGAGGCGCTGCAGAAGAGTATCGACTCGGTGCGGGCGGAGTACAACGGGCTTGAGGCGGTGGATCAGCGGTTGCGCGACCAGGACGCGGAAGACCAGCGTAAGTCTCGGGAGAGGAAGGCTGCGCGGCGGCGGGCTGAGGCACTGTCTGCTGGGGGACAGGTTTCGTTTGCTGGTGAGTCCGCTCAGGTAGCGGGCCGGTCAAGGCAGTCTGAGGCGGAGGCTGAGCTGAGTGCGTTGATCACTAATGCGGAGGCTGGGTTGAAGAGGATGCGGGATGAGGGGCGGCAAGTTCGCGTACGCGGGGTGGATGTTGGCGTAGGCGTAGACGGTCTGATTTCTGATATGCGGGCGCGTGAGGTGGGAGTGGTTTTTGGGGGCGATGATGGTCTCGTGAATGTGTTGGCTTATTACATGTTGAGTCATCCGGACGATTCCCAGGGCGTCCAGGAGTTGCAGGAAAGGCTTCATTGGTTGACGGCCGCGGCGCAGTTGGGTGAGTGGGCGGGGATCGCTGGTCGTGATGCTGTGGACCGGTTGTTGGCTGCTGCGGACGGGATTTTGGGGCCGTTGAAGGTGTCGGAGCGGTTCCGGACTGTGCTGGCGCACTGGTTGGGCGAGCATCCGGGTGACTGGCACGGTGCCCAGGCGGTGCGAGCGGAAATGGCCGGTTATCTGGCTGGGGACCCTGGCATTGGCATGGTGGTGAGTGGTTTGACTCACGAGGCGTTCGAGGAGGTGAAAGCGGAAGAGGCGCGTTGGCAGGCGGGGGTTCGTGCTGGGAACCAGGTGGAGGCTGGGGGCGTTGCCGTCGCGATGCGTGGGGGTGTTGTTGATGATCCGGGATTGAGCCTTATTTATCGGGCTAGTTCGGTAAAGCGGATGTTGGCGGATGCTGGTAGGGCGTTGCGGCAGTTGGCCGTCGACCGCGTGGACCGTTTGTATGCTGCCGCGGAGAAGGTCTTGGGGCCCCTTTACAAGTCGGAGCCCTTCCGGGATGTGATGGCACACGCGTTGATGACGCGGGATGATCAGCAGCTGCAACAGTTGATGGAGAATCCGCAGGCTGATCAGCAGGTGCGGGATTTGCGGTGGAAACTGGTCCGTTACCTGGCTGGTGACCTGGATGGTGGTGCGGAGCCGGGTGTTGCCGACGGCTGGCTTTCCGCCACGCTGACCGCTGAAGGCAAGCAATCTAAAGGCAAGGAGATGTATTGGCGGCGCGTGGCGATTGGCGCGGCGCTGAGTGGTTTGCGGGACGAGGATGCCATCAATGGGGTGCTGCGAGGTGAGGCGGTTGAGGACGCGCTCCGCGGGGGTTCCTTCGCCCGCGATTTGGGACCTCGGTTCAAGAGAGGTCATACATGGGCTCAGGAGGTTCTTGATCCTTTGAGGGAGCAGCTGACACTCGATTTGAACGCTGCGGTGGATTCTCTGCGGCAGATTTTGGAGGATGTTGAGGCAAACACTGACCTGCGGAGCAAATATGAAGCCAAGATCCAGCAGTGGTTGAATATTAAACGGGTGCCTGTCGCAATGATCCGTCGTCGGGCAGAGGAAGTCATCGCTGATGTTCAGGGGTTCCGAAATGACGCGAGAGGGAAATTGTGGGAGCTTCTCGCGGACGGTGAATACGGGTTAGCAATGGTGGAGGTGGTTGATCTCGGTCGAGATCGTGTGGACGCCGCGTTGCGTGCCGTAGAACGGTACGTCGGGCCAATGCCGAAGCAAACGCAGAAGCCATTGCGGGATGCGGTCGCGCATCGGCTGCTGACGAATGGGATTAGTGAAGAGGCTGATAGTGACAGGAAAGCGGACGCTGAGGCGTTTTTGGGGCGACTGCATCGTTTGACGGTCATGGCGACGGCTGTGAGTGCGGGTGCGGGACCGGGTGGGGACATGCTGCCGCAGTCCGCTGGCGGTGCGGGCTCGGAGACCGTGGAGGCTCCGCAGTCGGCGTTTACCGGGGCTGTGGTGGGTGACCCGGCGATCGATGACTCCGGGAGCTCTGCGCAGGGTGCGGCATTCGATCTACATGCTCTTGCCGGTGCTTTCCAGAGCGTGCTGCAGCAGGATCCCCGTGCTGTTCCGGCTGGCTCGGCAGCGTCGGGAAGACCGCCGGTGCGAGAGCAGTCGTTGGCGCCGGATTTGCAGGGGGAGATCGACCGGCTGGGGCGGGCGGGCTGGTCCCGTGAGGACGAGGACGCGGCGCGGGGGATTGTGCAGGGCACGCATGACCACCGGAAGTTGCTTGGGGATGCCGACTTGTCGTTGGACCAGGTGGTGGCGCTGGTCGCGGCCAAGTACCACGAGGTCGGTCGGAATCGCCGGGACGAGGTTGTGGAGTTTTCCCGGGCGTTGGCGGACAGGCTGGGTACGCGGGGCAGTGGGCTGGCCATCCACGCCGGGGCCGGGCCGGAGCCGGCTGGCGGGCTGCCACGGTCGGCTGATGTGAATACAACGACGGGCCGGTCCGACAACCCCGATTCCCCGGAGCGGAATGCGGAGCTGGACCGGATGCGTGAGCAGCTTCGTGATTTGGCGGGGTTGGGGTCTGGTGAGAGAGAGCGCAGGGAAACCGACCAGGAAGAGCCTGGCGCGGATCGGCAGGAGGACCCTGAGGATGATGTCCGGCGTCCGGAGGCGACGCCAAAGCAGGGATCGGTGCATTCGCCTACGCCGCAGCCAGATTCCGACCGTCCCTACTCCTCATACGAGGAGCTGGTTGCCGACCTGCACCGCGACGCGGCGGATCCGGCCGACTCAGTGAACACTTCGGGACTGTCTTCGCTCGGACCGAACCTGTTCAACCTGCGCCAACCGGAACCTGCGCCGGACTTCCTCCGCGGGCATGACTACGGGGAGGACTATTCGAATCTGAGTGCCGCGCAGGGCATCGCAGTGCTCGAAAGTCTGGACCTCAGGAAGAGCCGCCCGACGTGGGATGCCATGCGGCCGGATGCGCTGCAAGGCGACGTGCAGGTGATGACCAGGAAGCTCTCCAATCGTGAGCGGATTGACTGGGCGCCGGCAGGGATCCACCTGCCACTGCCGGCTCAGCTGGAAACGCCGAAGGTGGTGCATTCAGTATGGTTCTTCGGTGCGCCACTGTCGGATGCGTTCCGGCAGAACCTGGAGATCAGTGCATCGCAGGCTCCCACGTTCTTGTTTGTCAACCTTCCACGCGTTCGCGTGGAGGAAGCCATCAGGCGGCAGCCCACCGATCCGGCCGATCCGTTGACCGCGGTCTGGGATTTCGTGCGGTGGACACAGGAAAGCGGCGTCATCCCAGTCAGCTTGGCGGAGGTGTCCAACGCTGACACACCGTTCGATCTGGCCGAAGCGACCGCAACCGAAATGCTCAAGCTGGACGGTCCAGGCTGGGCGGCCGCCAGTGACAACGTTCGGATGTCGGTCCTCAAGCGCTTCGGCGGGGCGTATCTCGACTCGGACAACCACGTGACCGACGTCGATCGGCTGTTCAGCGCGGTCAACAGTCGGGCCGCCTACGCGGTCAACATGGGAGTGGACGGAGACGATCCGAACAACGACGCGTGGGTGATGCCCAAGAGACACCGGGCGGCCCAGGTGTGGATCAGCCTCCAGGCGCGGAACTATGACGCGACGCAGGTCGAGCTGTTTCCGGAAGCATTGCTTGGTGCGGACTTCCGGCAGCCGGGCGGTAACGCGACGCGCAACAGCGTGTTGTTCCGGACCGGGCCGGGGCTGTTCAACGATTTCGCGCAGGTACTCGAGTATCGCGACAAGCACCATCTCCCGCCGATCTCGGGAATCGAGCGGGGCGGCGCCCTCAGCTGGGGGCCCGAGTCCGCGACGCAACCGCAACTGTCTTCGGGAAGGCAGGACGCCCTGTTCGTGGCGAAGGCGGTCGTGGAAACCCTGGCCCGCGACTTGCTGAGCAACCGCGACGGTGATCTGCACCTGACAGCCGTGCGACGGACCATCGATGCGCATCCGCAGCGTGACCTGCTGTGGAACGCCGTGGTGTCGTTCATCGCGTCGAGGCCCGACCTCGCCGGTGCGGTGCACTCGGTCACCTTGGAGGCGTTTTACGAGCACGGCGATGTCCGGTTGGAACTGCCGGAGACCGCTAGCAGGCTGATTGAGATCGACGACGACCCCTTCGTGCTGCTCGGCGAGGGGGTGTACCCCGCGCACCTGAACGAGCCCGTCGGCGGCGACACCACCACCACGCCTTCGCCGATTGATACGGCGACGTCCGAAACTCCTCACGACGCGCCGGAGGAGTCTGCACCGTCGCACCGCTCCAGTGAATCGCCGGAGCCTGGCGGTCGGAGTGCACGGTCCGACGAGGAGTCCTTGGCTGATGACTCATCGGAGGCATCGTCGGATTCGGACGTGTCGGAGTCTTGGCCTGCGTCGGGCGACTTGGACGGCAGCTTGTCGACGTTGGAGTCGTCGGTGGCGGATTTGCGCCGCGCGGTCGGCCGGCTGGGGCGGGCGGGCTGGTCCCGTGAGGACGAGGACGCGGCGCGGGGGATTGTGCAGGGCACGCATGACCACCGGAAGTTGCTTGGGGATGCCGACTTGTCGTTGGACCAGGTGGTGGCGCTGGTCGCGGCCAAGTACCACGAGGTCGGTCGGAATCGCCGGGACGAGGTTGTGGAGTTTTCCCGGGCGTTGGCGGACAGGCTGGGTACGCGGGGCAGCGGGCTGAGCATCCGGGCCGGAGCGGGACCGGAGGAGTCGGGCAGGCCAGGCCTAAGCCCGAGGAACACGTTTGCGGCACAAAAGGAGAGGGAGAGGGAGAGGGAGGCCCTCGAGGCGCGGCTTTCGGCGTTGGAGGCGTCGCTGGAGCAGCTTACTGCTCAGAAGGCGCAGAAGGCGAAGGTGGAGAGTAGGAGCCCCGATGAGGAGCGGGATTTGCGGGTGGTGCGGTTGCGGGGGGCGCTGGAGGAGCTTCAGGCTCGGCAGGCGGCGTTGGAGGCGTTGACTGAGTGGAAAGGGGGTCTGCAGGCGAATCGGGATGCGTTGCCGGAGGACCTTGCGGCTGTGCGGAGTGAGTTGCTTGCAGGTGTGCGGGGTGAGTGGGAGGGGCTGCGGGGGCGTATCGAGGCGGTGCAGGCGGAGTTGGCCGAGATTGCGGATGACGGTCTAAGGCGTGAACAGGTCAGGGAAGGCGAGAGTGTGTCTGGGGAGGGGCAGGCTGCGGCGTTGTCTGCTGGTGGGTCTGCTGTCGGGAGTGTGCCGGGGGGTGCGTCGGCTGAGGTTGTTAGGCCGGCTGTGGTTGTTGAGTTGGCGGGGTTGGTTGGGCGTATGGAGGAGCATTTGGCGGCGTTGCCGGCGGATTTCCGTCCGGATGTGCGTGCCCAGGTCGCTGCTGTGCGGGAGGTGGCAGAGTGGGAACGCTGGACCCCGGAGGAGCTGCATAGCCTCGACTCGAAGCTGGAGGAGGTGCGGCAGGTCGAGGAGTATTTGGCGGCGGCCGCGCTGAGTGCGTTGATCAGTAAGGCGAACGCTGGGCTGGAGAGGATGCGTCGGCAGGGGCTGCCAGAGGAGACGCTGCCAATAAACGGTGTGATGGCTGCCGTGCAGGCGCGTATGGGGCCTCTTGTAGGCGATGAGGGTATCCGGAATGTGGTGGCGCACCACATGCTGAGTAATCCGGGGGATGTGGCGGGCACCAAAAAGTTCCTTCGAGAATTCTATGGTTTGGTCTGGGGCGAGCGGCACGGGCGGGCCGTGGCGCAGCTGCGTGAGTGGCGCGAGACCGCTGATCCTGATGCTGTGGACCGGTTGTTGGCTGATGCGGACGGGATTCTGGGGCCGCTGAAGGCGTCGGGGCGGTTCCGGGATGTACTGGCGCACTGGTTGCGTGAGCATCCGGGCGATTTGCGCGGTGCCCAGGCGGTGCGAGCGGAACTGGCCGATTACCTGGCCGGTGACCCTGACATCGGCGTGGCGGTGAGTGGTTTGACTCCCGACGTATTCGAGAAGGCGAAAGCGGACGAGGCGCGTTGGCACGCAGATCGTGCTGGCACCCAGGCGGAGACTGGGTCCGTTGCCGTCCCGGTGGTGCCCAGGTTCGATCCAGGGCTGGACGCTGATTCTCAGGTTAGCTCGATAATGCAGGCATTTGCGGATGCCGGTCGGGCGCTGCGGCAGTTGGCCGTCGACCGCGTGGACCGTTTGTATGCTGCCGCGGAGAAGGTCTTGGGGCCCCTTTACGAGTCGGAGCCCTTCCGGGATGTGATGGCACACGCGTTGATGACGCGGGATGATCAGCAGTTGCAACAGTTGATGGAGAATCCGCGGGATGATCAGCAGGTGCAGGAGTTGCGGTGGAAACTGGTCTGTTACCTGGCTGGTGACCTGAGCGGCGGTGCGGACTCGAAGGCTGCCGACGACTTGCTTTCCGCCACGGTGGACCCTGAGCCTGGAGACAATGTTCCTAACGGGAATCAGATTAATTCGCGACGCGCGGCGGTTGGCAAGGCGCTTAGTGGTTTGCTGCGCAATGATGCTGTCGAACGCATGCTGCAAACCGAGGCGCTTGAGGAAGCGCTTCGCGAGGATTACTCCAAGGATAAATTGGGGGATCTGTTCAATAGAGGGGCAACATGGGGCAGTGAAATTCGTGCTGAAGCCAAGAAGAAGCTGATCTCCGATTTGGAAGCTAAGGCGTATTCTCTGCGGCAGATTTTGGCGGACGTGGAGGCAAGCGCTGAACTGTGGCACAAATATGACGTCGAGATCGCCAGGTGGCTGAATCTTAAAGAGCGCGCGCGTCTCAAAACGATCCGCAGCCGGGTAGCGGAAGCTGCCGCTGCTGTTCAGGAGTTGCGGGATTGGCGCCGAAATTACGCGATACGGGAATTGGGGGGAATTTTCGCGACAGCGAACGGTGTGTTACCGCAATACGCGTTGGATAAGGTAGACCAGTACTTCCCGGGAATGCAGTATGACTTCCCGGGAGTGCAGGATGATCAATTGCGGAATGCGGTCGCACATCGGCTGCTGACGAATGGGGATAATAGAGAGGATGCTCAGGCGTTTCTGGAGAGATTGCGTCGTCTGAGTCGCCTGGCGGCGGCTGTGAGTGCGGGCGCGGGGCCGGAGCAGGGTGGGGACATGCGGTCCGCTGGCGATCCGGGGCCGGAGACCGTTGAGGACACACGGTCGGAGTCCGCTGAGGATGCGGAGAGCGATGACGCCGAGAGCGACTTCGATGAGGAGGAGTTCGAAAATACGGTACGGCCAGCGTTGTGGCAGCGGCTGAAGGATTTGCGTGGCACTTTGCCCTTCGGCACGCTGAGGCCGCTGGGGCGGCCGGCGGATCCGAAGTGGGCGTCCTGGTTCGATGCGTGGACGGGCGAGCGTTCCGAAACCCCTCGGGGCGAGACCTGGTACATGCGGGGTAACACACGTGTGCCGGTGTATGAGGTGGCGGGTGGGCGTGTGCTGGGCTCGGCGGATCTGGCGAGGATTCCTGATGGGGAGGGGAGCGCGGCGGTTACCGCTTTTGTGGCGGCGACTGGACAGGACGCGCAACCACTGTTCGCTGATGTTGATGGTCGTAATGTCCAGGCGTACTTGGAGTGGTTGGACCGGCAGGGCGTGTTGGGTCATGCGCTGGTGGTGCGGAAACGGAAGAGGACGCAGCTTTCGAGGGTTTTCGCGTTGCCGTTCGCGGCGGAAGGCATGCCATCGGAGGAGGCGGTGGATGCCTGGTACGTGCGGGGGGAGTATGCGGAGGGGGAGGAACCGAGTGCTGGTGGGCGGCTGGAGGACTTGCGGCGTGCGTTTTTCCCGTCGGATGACGATTCGGTGCTGGAACAGGATGAGTTTTACGTGCATGTGGTGGATCCGATTGGTGGTGGGGTGGCCTACGGGGTGGCTGATCAGGGGTTGTGGCTTCGGGGTCGTGATGTGGAGTGGGGTGGGTTGTTCGCGGTCCTGGATGGGTATGGGCCCGCGGAGCTGATGGGGCTGGTTAACCCGGGGGTGCGCTGGAATCAGTATCTGGCTCAGGTGTTGGGGGTGGATGAACTCACGGCGCGGGTGTGGCGGATGTGGTCCCACCTGCCCGAGGACTGGCATGCCGGGGCGTTGCGCCGGGCGATCATCGGGTCGGTGGTCAGCAAGTTCGGCGGGCGGGAGGCGGTCAAGAGACTGGTCGAAGACCTGGTGCCGGACGGTCCGTGGTACCAGGAGCGGTTGCACGCGCTGGGTGAGTTCATGATGAGCCTGGCCGGCAGCCGCGGCGGTCGTCTTGAGGGGAGTTGGGTCGACGATGGGCGTGACACGACCAGCGCGGATACCTACGCGGGCAGGCTTCGGCAGGTGGTGGACTGGCTTGGTGGCCGGGATCGGGTCGCGGAGCTGACGGCGAAGGTGGCGACGCTCAGCGACGACTATCGGGAGTCCATCGGTCTTCCGGCGGAGGTGCGTGGGCTCGGTCAGTTGTGGCATCACATCGCTTCTGTCCCGGGCCCGCGCCTGCCGGCGTTCTTCGATGGTGGGGTGTCCAGTGTTGACACGCCCACGCCACCCGGTGCCCAACCGGATCCGGATATGGCGCGACGCGTGGCTGTGGTCTGGGCGATCGCCGAGAGCGAGCCCGGCATCCGGTGGCAGACGCCAGACACCGGCGGTCCGGCACCGCAGCCTGCCAGCCAGCCCAGCAAGCGGAAGTTGGACGTGCTGCGCGAGCTGGCCCACGCCCTCGAAGGTCGTGAGCTTCACTACCTCGAGCACTTCTTCGGTTCGATCCCGAACATCGCCCAGGCGATCGGTGTGCCCGAGGACATCGTGAGTTCCTGGCACCACCCCAATTCCAAGTCTCCTTGGTATTACGGCTTCATCCGTCCCGGCGATCGTGCGGTACTGCGCGGGGTCCTGCTCGACACGATTGTCGCGGCGGTCGGCGGGCCGGAGCGGACGGTCGCGCTGGCCGCCCGGTTGCGGACGATGTCCGTCGTCATGGCCGATCGGCTCGCCGAGCGGGGGCAGCTTGGCTCACCAGAAGCGCCAGGCCACGGTGATCTCCCATCAGCCAGGACGCTTCCCGGCATCCTGCTGGAGCAGAAGGATTTGTGGGCCCTGACTCTTGCTGACGTGGTGGACCACGTTGCCGGAACCGGAGCGGCTTCTCTCGATTTCTCGGTTAAGGATCTGGTGGACTCCGTCGGCGGCCCGGGTCGAGCAGCCGAGGTGACCGGCCTCAGCGAGTCCACCATTGGGGAGTGGCTGGGGGGATGGCGCCTCAGATTCGGCGAGGAGTTCACAGGGAAACACAAGCCGAAGTTGTGGAAGGCTGCGGGGGGCGGGCTTTTGGTTCCGGAGCTGGTGCGTTACCTCGGTCCGGCTCGAGCAATCGAGGTGACCGGCGCCAGCGAGCACGAGGTGTGGGAATGGCTGGGGGGGCACGGCCTGATCTCGTTGGAAGAAGCCGGGAAGCTGCGCCGGGCTGTTCTGGGGGCTATCGCGGACGGTCTCCTCAATCAGCCAGCGCGGTTGGAGCCGTTGGTGTGGAGCGTGGAGGGGATACGGGAGGCGGCGCGCCGTCTTGCGTGGGCAGACGCCACGAAGGGGGGCGAGTTCCCGCCTGAGTCTGACCGGGTTTTCGAGTTGGTTAGATTGCGAAGTGTCGATAATGGATCCGAGGGTCCGCTGAGGGCGTCGGTCCACTACTTCGTTGTTCAGGTACTGCTCGGCAACGAGGATGCGAAGGCCATGCTGGAGCGGTCAGGGATCGAAATCCTTGACCCAAGCCCTGCCCCGGACCGTGATGCGGCCCGTCGGTTGCTGAACCAGATCGAGGGCAAGCTCCACACGGCGGGCGAGGTGCTGGCCGACGGTGTGTTGCGGCGGGTTGTGGGCAGTGCTGCGAGTGATCGGTTCCAGGAGGCCACCGGGGGTCGTGTCCCGCATCCCCGGCTGATTGGTGACCCCGATGCCGTGCGTGAGTTCATGCAGAAGACGGCGGACTCGAGGCCCGGAGCTCATTTCTTCGTGCTGAGGGTGCCGCCGAAAGGCTCGCAGAGTCCCCCGCAGGCGGAATATGTGGCGGGCAACCGGGTACAGGATTTCCCGGAGTCTGGTGACTTTTTTGAGGAAGACCGGGCGCACTACTACCTGCACGCGATTGATGTGAATGGCCAACGGATCGATCCCGATTCGAAGCTGTCGCGGGAGGTGAAGGCTGGCGCAGCCGCAGACCTGGATTGGTGGGCTCAGCTGGGCGGTCTACGTGCTTCGGTTGCCGATGGTGTGGGCCTGATAGGGACCAGCGGCACAGACGGTTCCGGAGCGTCTGTTTTGCCGCGGGACGTCCCTGAGCGGACAGTGACAGACATTGTGACTCTTCTGGGTGGACCGGAGCAGGCCGAGTGGCTGGATAGCCGGTTGCCGCGGGTGGCGCAGTTGCTTGAATTGCCGGTGTCGGTGCGGCTGGAGCGACTCGGCGACCTCGTGCAGATCATCAACGGCCTCACGAGCAGCCAGCTGCGCAATCTCACGGGTCGCAGCAACCCCGCCCGGGCTTACTTTGGCGGCGATGGGCGCTTGAGGAGTGCCGCGTTGGAAGCTGTGCCTAACCTGCTCAAAAAGCAGGACATCAAATGGTTGGGCAGTGTCGCCAAGCTGTACCCAGGGAAGGTGAAGGCGGATCCGCGGCTAGCCGCGGAGTGGGACGATGTGAACAAGCTGCTGGCTCGGGAGAAGACCGGTTCACGAGCGGCCATCGGCGGTGTGTACGGCGAGGCTGGACTCCGCCTGGTGGATCACATCCTGGTGGGCGAGTACCGAAGCGGTGGTGACGTCCAAAAGAAGGTCCCCGAGAAGTTGGTGTGGCTCGCGGAGCGGCTGGGCCTGGATTATTTGCGCGACAAACAGGGCCTGCTGGGCGGAGCGCCGACAACGCCGCTGGGTCAGGAGGCTGAATCCGGAACGGGCGCGAATTCCACCGCTGAGTCGTCGGTGTCGGAGGTCGTGGACGCGCAAGCGATGCAGGACTTCTGGGGCGGCGCACCCGGCACGTCGTCTGACGATGCCGAGTCGCCGGCCGACTCCGAATCCGGGCGCGGCGGATCCGAGGCGCGGGCCGGGTCGCAGCTCCCCGAGGCCGAGCAGGTGGCGCGTCGCGAATCGAGTTCGTCGAGAGGGCCCGTCGCGACCTCAGCCGCCCACGCGGACACCGGGAACTACCGGGCATCCGAGCACACGGACGACCCGATCGACCGGTTCTGGTCGGAGACTCCGTGGCGCGCCGAGGTGGACCGGGCCACGGCCGCGTTGCAGATGACGATTCGGGGCTTGCGGAGCTCCGCGGCGCAGACGCTGCGGCTCGGAGACCTGGACATCACCGAGCGGGAATCGGCGCTCACCGGGCCGGCGCGGCAGCGTGCCGAGGAGTTGCGCGCCGAACTGGTGGACCGGGTGGCGCACCGGATTTCCCAGTCCGACCCCGGTGCGCGGCTGGGCTGGCCGGTCCACGACGACGCCACGAACCTGGCCAACGACCTTCGCAACTCCTATCAGGAACTGCTCGCCCAGAACGCGTTCGACACCGAAGGGGACGGAAACCTCGGCCGGTTCCGGGAAGATTCCGCGGCGGCGCTCGCCGAGGCGCGCGACGGCCTGGACCGCGTCGCCGCCGACCTGGAGCAGCGCTGGCGCGACCGGGGCCGCGACCAACTCGGCATCTCGCCGGAGCCCGAGCACTCCCCGGCGGAGCGAGCGGTGCTGGACGACCTGGCGCTCGCGGTCGGGCGTCCCTATCACCAGCTGGACGCGCTGACCGCCGCGGCCTGGGCCGACGGGCGTCCGGAATCCGACGGCGCCGCATTGCAGAACTTCGCCGATGATCTCGCTGCCCGAGCGAGGGACGACTTCGGCTCGATCCGCGACCGGTTCGGCTCGCCGCCGGAGCAAGCCGCGGAAACCGTTTCGGAGCCGGGCGAACACCAGCAGGACGCCCCGGCGGAAGAGTCGCGCGAAGGCCGGCCTGACTCCGAAAGCGCGGAGACCAACGCCGAAGACCCCCACTACGATTCCGACAGCGACTCGGTCCCCGACGATGGCTTCCGGTCGGATATGACGCCGGCGAAGGCGCGCGCGAGCCTGCAGCAGCTGGCTGGCAACGAGCCACCGAACTGGCACCGCATGCCCGCGTCCCTGCAGCAGCGGTTCCGCACACAGGCCGAATTGCTCCTGGGGCCGCTGGTGGAGACCGACCAGGGGCAGCCCGCGGCGCGTGAGCGGGCCGAGGCGTACGCCCAGTTGCGCGACGTGATCGCGCGCGAGCGGGCCAGCGGGGTCTTTTGGAACCAGACCGCCTCGCTGCGCAAGAACCTTCAGGCGTGGTTCAACCACGACGGGGTGGAGCGGGTCTCCATTGACCTTTCATTCGCGGAGGCCAACGAGCGTCGGGAGACAGCCCAGGCGGGCGATGGACTTAACCGCGCGCGCACCGAATTCGAGCACCGGTGGAGCGCGGAACTCGGCCAGGGCGACCGGCATTTGCAGGAACTCACCGACCCGGGCGAGCAGCGCGACCCGCTGGCCGGCCGGGATCTTTCGCCGCGCGATCAGCAGCAGCTGCGACAGCAGGTGGAAGCGGCACTGGCGTCGCGGTCCGACGAAGTCGAGACGCAGGCGCGGGAACACGCCGAGATGCTGGGCAGCCTGGTGTCCGCGCTGGCATCCGAGATGGACGCGGCCCGGCAGGTGGCCGAGGAACCCGAACTCGCTGGACCGCTCTCCGGGGAATTGCTGAGGGACGCGGAGGTCGAACCGGGCGTGGCCGCGGCGCGGCTCGATGCGATCGGGGACCGGTTCGGCTCGGGTGTGGTCGAGGATTTGCGTGTGCGTGCCGAGGGGTTGCTGACCGATTCGGCGGATGGGTGGTCGACGGCGGACATTCCGGGGCCTGCGTTGCGGGTGCTGGTGGACGAGGTGGCCTCGACGCTGCTCCCGCAGGACGTCGAGTCGTCGGCAGTGCGGGAGTTCCGAGCGACCGAACTCGCCCGGAACACGGAGCACGCGAGGTCGCTGCTCGGCGAGCGGCCCGACCCGCTGCCGGATCGGGGCCCCACCCCGCGGGAACAGCACGAGCTGTGGCAGCGGATGGAAGCGGCGGTCGCGTCGCAGTTCGACGGCGTCGAGGCGCAGGCGCGGGAGCAGGCCGAGGTGCTGGGCGGCTCTTTGGCGGCATTGTCGACCGCGATGGACGCCCCTGCGCAGGTGGCCGAGAATCCCGAGCTGGCCGATGCGCTGGCCGGGGAGTTGCTGGAGTCCACCGGAATCGAGCCGGACGTGGCCGCGGCGCGGCTCGATGCGATCGGGGACCGGTTCGGCTCGGGTGTGGTCGAGGATTTGCGTGTGCGTGCCGAGGGGTTGCTGACCGATTCGGCGGATGGGTGGTCGACGGCGGACATTCCGGGGCCCGCGTTGCGGGTGCTGGTGGACGAGGTCGCCTCGACGCTGCTCCCGGAGCACGTCGAATCCACGGCCGAGCGGATGTCGCAGGAGTTCGGTGCGCTGAACCGGGCGGACGGCGAACTCGCCGGACTCCAGCGGCGTTTCCAGGAGCGTCGCGGCGATGTGATCGAGGGGGCCAAGAGGACGCTGGTGCAGATCGCCCGGGACGGCCGCGCCGCCGCGCTGGCGGCGTTGCGGCAGAGGGCGACCATCCTGGCGGGCGAGCCGCCGGAGGTGGTGCCAGGAGTCGGACCGGACGCTGCGACGCAGCAAGCGCTGCATCGGGACCTGGTCACGGTGCTGGCCGCGCAACTGGACCACTCACGCATCGACATCGAGAAAGACTTCGGCATTCTCGACCTGCGAGAGCGGGAAACGATGCTGAACCGGGAACTGGCGAGTTTGCGGCAGCGCCCCCGCAGTGCGGAACGGGCTCAGGCGGAGCAACACGTGACCGAGCAACTGCGCAGGGTGCGAAACGACCTGCTGCGGAGGTCGCGCGACAGCGTCGAAGAGCATGCGTGGCGTGCCACCACCGGTTTCCGGCAAGAGGCCGAGGCAATTCGGACCTGGACGCGCAATGGCCCGGTCCCCGCGGCCCACGGCGAGGGCTGGGGCGCGGACTGGCAAGACGGACCGAGCCGGCGTTGGGACAGCATCGGGTACAACGCCGCTTCGGACCACCTCCAGGAGCGGGTGAAGCAGTTCCGGCGTTCCTGGGCGACCGACGTCGAAGCCGGGCAGCGCGCCCTGGACAACCGCAGCGAAGAAGACCGCGCGAGCATCCTGGCCGAGGCCAAACGGCGCCTCGGGCCGCTCGCGCCGCAGGATGTGGAGCTCACGGAAGGCCGAGTCGACGGCGCCACGACGTGGTCGGTGGGCATCACCGGGAAACAGTTAAACGAACTTCGCGACGAGATGGCGCTCGCCCTCGCACCGTTGGCCGCCGAGCTGCACGACCTGCCAGAGACGGCCGAGCCCGCAGAACGGGAACGCATTGAATCGGGACTGGGCGGGATGCGGACGGCCCTGTTGCAGGGCCGCAACGCCGCGGAACTCGGCTTCGAAGGCTTGCTGCAGCACCAGCGGGGAGACTGGCTGGATCAGCGGTTCCAGCAGTGGCAGGAACCGGGGCACGGTGGCCTCCCGGACTACGAGCAGACCGCGGAGTCGCCCCAGTACACCGAATCGGGAGCGCCGCACTACGAAACCGATTCCCCGGACGCGGCGGCGTTGCAGCAGCTGTCCGACCGGTGGCGGGCAGCGTTCGACCAGGCCCGGCAGTCCCTGGACGAGCACGGCGACGCCGCACGGGATTGGCGGCAGCAGGCCCGGGAGATGCTGGGAGTCGAGCAGCGGGGCGTGCTGTCCCCGGACACAGCCCAGCAGTGGTCGGCATTGCACGACGGGATGGTCGACGCGGTTGCCGACGCAGGCCTGCGGCACGGTCCGGAGGCGGCCGATGCGGTGCTGGCCAGGATGTGGACCGACGTCGTCGCGCATGGCGTCGATCGGTTCATGGAAGGCGGGCCGACAGCTCGGACCGTCGCCTGGCATGCGCGGGAATTGCGCACGTTGCCGGCGCAAGAGGCGCAGCACTGGCGGCACCGGGCGTTGGGCCGCGTGCTCCCGCCGCTCGACGCGAGCCGCGGGGAACTGCGGCAGTCGCAGCCGGCCCACAACGTGATGCTGGACGGGTTGGCGAACATCGCCCGCGAGAACCGCAATGTGATGACGCCCGTGATGGAGCGGTTCGCCGCCAGGTCGGTCGTCGATCCCGACCAGCTCATGCGGCAGGCACCGCCGGAGGATTACGGCGTCACAAGGGATTCCGCGCAGCGAGCACTGGACACGTTGTTCGGCAACGCCATCCGCAATGCTCATGGGGACGAGGACGCGACCACCACCTCGTTGGCGGAGGCTGACTCGGACACGCGGGCCGAGGTGTTTGATCGCGCGGACAGCATTTTGGGCCCGACGCTTCGGGAGTATCAGCTGGCTCGGGAGCTGATGGCGCATAAGATCCTGAATTCCCCGAATGATCGAACAGCTTGGGTGCAACTGCGTGCACAGCTGCAGCGCCAAATGAGCCGGCTGGCGCACATAAGTGCGGGCGCGGGTCCGGAGCCAGGTGCGGTTCCGCGACCGGAGGATCAGGGATCAGGGGAGTCTGCTGCGGCAGCCGAGCTGAGTGCGTTGGTCACTAACGCGAACGATGGGCTGGACGCTGTCAGCGACGATGGTGCCCAGTCGTCGGATGATGGTGGGGATGCGGGGACGCTCGGGAGCAGCAGTCGGGTCGGGTCCGATGACGGGTTCGGCTCGCCGCTGACCAGTGTCGACTCTGTCAGCGGTGATAGTGCCCAGTCGTCGGGTGATGACGGTTGGGGTGTGGGGACGTTTGGGAGCAGCAGTCAGGTTGATTCCGGTGATCAGTTCGACCCTGTCAGCGGTGATGGGGCCCAGTCGTCGGCTGATGATGTTTGGGATGTGGAGAGGCTCGGGAGCAGCAGTCGGGTTGAATCCGATGATCGGGTCGAGTCGTGGCTGACCGGTATCGGCTCTGTCAGCGGTGATGGTGACCGGTTGTCGGACGGTAGTGGTTCGGATGCGGGGACGTTCGGGCGTCGGAGTTCGGTGTCTGAGGACGAGGTCGGTTCGTGGC
>NZ_FNOK01000080.1:0-13416 GCF_900106995.1 Saccharopolyspora shandongensis | reverse complement strand
GGATGCGGGGACGTTCGGGCGTCGGAGTTCGGTGTCTGAGGACGAGGTCGGTTCGTGGCTGAGCAGTAGCGGCTCTGTCAGCGGTGATGGTGCCCAGTCGTCGGATGGCGGCGGTGGCGAGGTACCGGCTGGTCAGGTCGACGGCTCGAGGACTCCTGCGCGGGACGCCGAGCCGAGCCCCAACACATCCACTGACGATGCGGATGTGTTGGGTGATGCGGAGAGCGATGACGCCGAGAGCGACTTCGATGAGGAGGAGTTCGAAATTGCGGTACGGCCAGCGTTGCGGGAGCGGCTTGAGGATTTGCGTGGAGACGAGGAGTCGTCCGGGGACACGATGTCCGCCGCGGAGTCCGCTGTGGACGGTGGTGCCGGGTCGATCGGGAGCTCGTCCAGCTCGGATACCGGTTCGGATTCTGATAACAGCATCCTGAGTGAACCGCCAAACAAAACCGCCGATGTTCGGGCGCGGGTTGATGGTGATACCCGCCAGGACAGACATCGGTTGCAGATCCCCAGGGATCTCCGCCGTAGCGAGTCGATGGGCTCGGCGCAGCAGATCGCCCAGACGGTCGGAGCAGATCAGGTCGTCCAGGCCGTGCGGGGATTGGTGCCCGAGGACACCGATCCGGACGACTTCGAGTCGGTGGAGCATGCCGTGCTGAACGAGATCGGCAGCTTGCGCGGTGAGGGCAAGGTGTTCGAAGTCGGCGGTGTGTCGGTGCGGGTGCAGGCCGCCAAGTTCGACTGGGGCCGCAGCGAAGCCGCGGAAGGAAGGGCCACCGAGCAGTCGGCCACCTGGACCGCCGGTCACAAGGCGAGCACGACGAGCGCGTCCGGCCATCGGCCGAGGTACCAGCAGCTCTTCTTCGTGCCCGCCGTGCCTGGAATTTTCGCTCTGGGCCTCGTCGACCTGCCAACTGGCCTGGCCTCGAACCGCGTCACGAGCCGCACCGAAACGCACAGCCAGTCGATGCGCATCGCGCTGCCGGAGCGTGCAACCCCGGGCAGTGACAGTGAATACGCCGGCGCGCAGCCGGTGTATGTGCCGGTGACGTTCCGGGTTTCCCTGGTTGACAGGGACGGGCACGACACTGGTCCTGTCACGATCGTCGGTGGGCGCGATCACCCTGACGCCGACCCGGTCGGCACCACGTTGAGCGTGCCCACGGGATTGCGGCCGATCGCGCGTGAACGCGCTGTACCGATGCCGAATGAGCTGCCTGCTTCGGTGCTGGAGGACGCTACGGTCAGGCAGTCGACGCGCGGTCTGTATCAGGGCAAACCCTTGCGGACGAAGACGAAGTCCGGGGAGCCGCCGACCATCTACGACCAGGTGGCCGCCCAGCTTGGGTCGCTGGACAACGACTCGCGGAAAGCCCTGCGGGAGTTCCTGGGCCAGGACAATGTCAAACGGATGTTGCCGGACATGCGGGTGAGCGAGAAAGCGGCAGCCGCCGGTCGGGGCTGGGTTACGTTGGAGACGCCGCTGCGCTCGAGTAACCCGCTCAAACGCCTGCTGTCGAGCCGGACACAGAGTGTGCAGATGCGGGCCGTCGCCCGGCAAGTCAGCTACCTCGAGACGATGGACGACGCACTGGCGGAGTCGGCCTCCGATGCCGGCACTGAAGCGCTGAACGTTCACGGTTCGGGGCGTAAGGGTGAGGGCTCGGGGGCCGTCGGGCCCGCCGTGGACGTCGGGGTGCTCACCGCGGCCGCAGGCCCCTTTGCCATGGGCGGTGGCGGCCGCAGCCGTGACCAGGAGTTCACGACCTCGTCGAAGGTCAGCGAGACCGCTGCCCGCAAGGTCCAGATCGTTCGCTACCGCACTGAGTATGACTGGGAGGTCCGCACGTCCGGTGGGTCCCCGATGACGTTCGCCGACGCCATCCATGGCTTGCACTGGACGCCGTCGGAGTTCGCCCGGGCAGCCGGGCTCGTGAGCGAGGACGGCCAGCCGCACCCGAATCGCGTGGCCGACATCACCCGTGCCGCGCTGGAGGCCAGTGGTGCGGGCGCGAAGCTCGCCAGGATCGTTCGCGATACGGCGCATAAGATCCCAGACCATCACCGGTGGCCGTTTTGGCGGGACACTGATCTCGTCATCGATTTCGACAATCCCAAGCTGGCCAAGGGAATCTCGCGCAATGCCAGCGAACAGTTGGCGCGCGGTAATCAGATCGACAGTTTGCTCTCAGGCAACACGTTGTCGTCCCCGCGGCTGGTCGAGGAAATGCTCACCGATCAGGCCGCGTCGATCGAGATGGTCGAGCACGGTCGGGGACACGACTATCACGTATCGCTGAAGGTGGCAGCGGAGGTGCTCGACGTCCAGGATATGGATGTCGAGGAGGCGGATGCTGGGGTGACGATTTCCGAATCGGAGTCCGCCAAGCACAGCAGGAGCGTGTCGTGGAAGGCCGGGGCTGGTTTCGTGGCCCGCGTCTACTCGACGGTGGCCGGCCAGATGTCCCTTGTCACCAGCTACCACAAGTTCGGTTTCGAGCGGAGCAAGTCCTCCCACATTGGGGAGGGCGCCGAGCTGTCCTTCGGTGGCAATCGGGGCAAGGAGCCGGCCGCCACCGGTGGAGTGGGCAAGGAACCGCGCAAGCGGGTGGCCTTCCGGGTGCGGTACACGGTGTCGGGGACGCACTGGCAGGAATGGAACCAACTGGCCAAGGGCCTGTCGATCGGCCGGCCGGGGATGCACACGCCGACGGAAGATCAATTGCCAATCGTGGACACCTTGGCCCAGGAGGAGAATCGGGATCCGGGTGTCGTGGACACCGACATCGTCGTCGAACTCCCCGCGTGGCAGGCCGATCAGCTCAACGCCGAGTTGAAGAAACTGCGCGATGATGCCGTCAAACCCGTCGACCGCACCGTGGTTACCTACGACGACAAGACGATGCGGCAGGGACTTTCCCGGGTCTACGACGGTACGCAGGTCGTATCCGCGCATGGTCTCAAACACCTTCGGGAATCGGCGTTCCGGCAGCTCAGGGAACTCTCTGGACACTCGGTCTGGGAACTCGCCGAGAATGCGGACCTGGTCAATAGCGGGATCTCGCTGGCAGAGGTGCGTGGGACTCCGCGCTCCGCAAGCAAGAAGGTCCGGATTCACGGGCTGAAGACTACGAAGCGCCGCCAGGAGCAGCATGCCGTGGTCGAGTATTCGCGCATGATGCTGAACCCCACGCCGGTGCTGGATAGTGACGGTAATCCGGTCAAGGTCTGGGAGCAGCCGACGCGGTCGGTGACCGGTGAGCGCACCACCGAAAGCAGCAAGACCGGCACCTTCTCCTGGTTCAACTCCATCGAGCCCGTGATGGCCGCGGTGGATGAGAACACCGGCGTCGTGGCCGGTACGGTCCTCGAAGAAGTGGCCCCGGGGAAGGGCAGCTATCTCCGCAAGCGGGGACATGAGATCGACACCAGCCACTCCCGGTCGGAGACGGGTAAACCGCGCGAACGCCACCTGGTCACGGTGGATGTCGTGAATACCGTCGGCGTCGAGGTAAAGACCATTGGCAAGATCGACCGAATGGGGTTGTTCAAGGGCAAGCCGCCCGTCCGCTCCGCCGAGCGGTTCACGCTGCCTCAGTCGAAGACGGTTTTGGTCGACGACCGGCAGTTGCAGGAGATGAAGACCAGGACGGCCGAGGTCGAGGCGCAGCGGGCACACGAAGCCGAAAAGAAGGAACCGGAGGTTTCCACCAAACCGCTCGACTCGCCCATGGATGTGGCGCCGGTGCCCGACGGGCACACGCTGGCCACCCCGTCCTGGAGCCGAGGGGTCACCGAACCGGTGGACCTGAGCGGCCAGATTCGGTTGCTGCGCCGGCAGATTTCCGAGCGACTGGGCCCCGACGCGGCCGAGGCGCTGTTGCCGGTTTCCCCGCAGGGCAGCCCCCTCGGTAACGACCGCTCGGCCGAGCATTTCCTGTCCAACGTGCAGGCCAAGCTCGGCGACCTCGAGAACGGGGGAGCCAGCACACAACTGCGGTGGGAAGGCAGGTGGAAGGGGCACACCTACGAACTCCACGTGGGGGCGGAACTTCTGGGTGCGCCGGAGGCGGAAGGGATCAAGCACGGCGAACTTGCGACGTCCAGCGCGGCGTCCATCGTCGCCAACAAGATCCGCAGCGCCACCTGGGTTGTCCTTGAGTTCATGACGGGCGGGATCCCGGGCGCCGTGTTGCACGGGCCGGATTCTTCGGGTGGAGCCGGGCAAGTAAGCAGCGAATCGATCCCGCAGCACGGCTCGTCCTACGGCAGGCTGGGCCTGGGATTGATCCACGTCGCCGAGTGGTTGAAGCAGGTCCGTGGCCGCACGCAGACCGAGACCACGAGTTACACGAACTCCGAGAAGGTCGCAGGTGCGCTGGCTTCGCACCGCGCCGACGTGCTGTTCGACGTGCGCATCGAGCGCGATGGGGAACGCATCGCCGCAGCCCCGGACGTTCGCACCGTTGGGGTGAGCACGGCGGTCGAGGACACCCTGCCCGCTGACCTGGCCCAGCGGTCCCGCGCGGCGGAGATCACCGATCTGACGGCATCGCAGGCAACGGACGAGGCCATCCAGCGCTGGAAGACCGACGACGCCGAGGTTCTGCCCGGTGCCAGCGAGTTCCGGGCGGTGGAGTTCCGCGGGCTCGTCGAGGACCTGGTCGCCGCCGGCGAGCGGGCGATCACTTCCGCCGGGGGCTCGGTGACCGCGGAGGCGCGCCGGAGCTTGCGGGCGTGGTTCACCCCGCACCGCTTGGAGGCGTTACTCAAGCGCTTCGCGGATCTGGATGCGAAGTCTGTGTCGGTCCAGCTGCCGCCCGGGCTGGGCGTGAACCTGGACCTATACCTCAAGATTCCGGATCGGGGCGCGCTCGCGTCGACGAGCGGACGAATCAAACTGGATGGCTCGGAGCCGAACAGCCATTCGGCCGACGAGAAGGAGCGCGGCTCGGGCAGTGGCCATGCCGTGGCCGTCGCACCGTTTTTCGCCGGGGGTGTGTCGCATCCTGAGGGGGCGAAGACCTACGAGGAAGGCCGGCACGCGTTCGGCCAGGCGGGTGACTGGAATATGCCGCTCATTTCCCGTGGTGGGCACGAATCCGAAAGTGAACACAAAGAGGAATCCGAGACGGACCACGAATCGATTCCCAAGGAGAGTGCGGACTCTCCGTTGAAGGACATCACCAGCACCTGGTTGCACGGCGCGGAGTTCCTCATGGTCGCCACCCCCGCTGAGCACAGCATCGGCAAGCGGCGAGCGGCCGTCGGCGCCATGTTCGAGTCCGGTTACGTGATCCGCCGCAGCGACCGCGGCAACGAGCTGCCGGACGAGCTGGTGGCCGCCACGAGGAATTTCGCCGAACGGGACCAGGAGTGGACCTCCGCGAGCGACCAGCAGCGCGTCGCGCACTTCACCCTGTCGCAAGCCACGCAAGCCGCACAACGGGCGGATCGCGAAAAGCTGGAGGAAGCCGAAGCTCGAAAGCAGGCGGATCGCGAGGAGCTGCTGGCAGCCGAGGCTCGCAAGCAGGCGGAGCAGGCTCGGGACGAAGCGGACACGCGTACACAGATCGCGGAACGCAAGTGGTGGCAGGCCAAGCAGCACTACGAGACCCAACTCGCCCACGCCCGCACCGATGATCCCGCGCTGGCGGGTGCCCCAAGCGACGCGAGCGTGACCATCCGCAAGGATGCCCAGGGGCGGCTGCAGGACCGCTACGCCATGTTCCCGGTGGCGAAAAAGGCCGTCGATGCGAAGCGGGAGGGCCGCCAGCCCCGCGCCCGCTACGTCGTGCGCGGCGATCTCGATAGAAGAGCCGATGGCGCATCGCAAGCCGCGCGCGATTTCTCCCTGGTCACACGCGACCTGGAAGGCATGCTTGACCTCGCGCAGAAGGACCGCCCCAAGGGGGCCCGTCTCAAGGCCGACGAAGCCGGACTGATCGCACAGCCGCAGTTCCTGCACGCCGAAGGGCCGACGCGGGTGGAGATCTCGATCGAGCCGGGCCCGCTCGTCCGTGATCCCGCGGAATCCGAGCTCAGTCCGGACGGCCGTGGGTGGACCCGCGAGGACTTGCGGAGCGAGGCGGAACGGTCGAGGCCGGTCTTCAGCGATCTGAGTGCGCTCGAGCAGGAGTCGTTGCGGTGGCAGGCAGAGGGGATCCTGGCGAGGGACCACGCTTTTAGCGCCCTGGACGGCCGGACCGCGGATGAGCTTCTGGCGTTGCGCAACGACATGGCAGCGGTGTTGGCGCGGCCGCTGTCACAGGACAACCAGCGGCTGGCCGAGGAGCTGTCGCGGAACCTGGCGCAAGAATTCCACACCGCTCGGAGCACGTCGTTGCGCCCGAGCCCGGAACCGGACATGGCCAAGACGGTTCGGACGCCGGACAACGGTCCCGCTGAGGACCGGCCGGGGCCGTCCCGCGCAGCGGCGAAACCGGGGCTGGATGACGCGCGACGGCGCCCGCCCCGGCCCGGTGAGAGGCAGGCCGGTGAGGGTGCCTCCATCGCGACGGGCTCTCCTGCGGACGGTGATCCAGTACGTAGTGCGTCGGCTTCGGTCAATGAGCAAGCGTTCAACGACCCGGAGGTGGAACCGGAGAGGCCGGTGGTGTTGCCGTCCGAGGGTTCCGGGCTGCGGCGTGAGGGCTGGGGGGCTGGGCTTCCGGCCGAGGTGACAGGTCCGAAACGTCGGCCTGCGACGACGAGGACGCAGGAGGAGAAGGTTGGCGAGAGCTCTTCCGCGGCGTCCAAGCGGCGGTGGGTGGAAGGACCCGCTGCTGGGGTTGATTCCGGGCGTCCGGGTGGCGGGGGCGGTGAATCGGCGCCGACCGATCAGGCAGCACAGGATGAGAAGAAGGCGCAACAGAAGCAGAAAAGGAGGAAATGGGACGCGGATCTGCGGCGGGCGCAGAAGGACGCCGCCGCCGCGGTTCCGAAGTTGGAGGAGTCGCAGCGGCGGGGGGAGTTGGATTCGGTTAAGGAGAAGGCTCTTGAGCAGCTCCGGCTGAAGGCGCAAAAGCATGAGGAAGTGAAGAAAAGGAAGGCGGATTGGCGGCGGGAAATTAAGGACGCCGCCGCCGCGGTTCCGAAGTTGGAGGAGTCGCAGCGGCAGGGGGAGTTGGATTCGGTTAAGGAGAAGGCTCTTGAGCAGCTCCGGCTGAAGGCGAAAAGGTATGAGAAGCATAAGAAACAGACTGTGGCTCGTCAGCGGGAAATTAAGGACGCCGCCGCCACTGCGCTTGAGGAGTTGAGGGAGTTGAAGAGGCAGGGGACGCTGCCTTCGTGGCGGCTGCCCGAGCTCGAATTGCGGGAGGAAATTAAAAGGTACGAAGACGAGGCAAATAAACTGGCGCCCCCGTTGTCGAGGAGGAGAAAAAAGACTGAGGAAAGCAGGGGTGAAATCGAGACGTTGAAGGCGTCGGGGCCGCTGACCGATGCTGATCAGGACCGGCTGCGTACGTTGCAGGACAAGGTGGATGACTGGGATTATTCTCGGCAGAAGTTGCAGGAGGTGAGGGACAGGCTGGCGGAAAAGAAGAAGGAGCTGGAGTCGGTGCTGGCCCGGGGGGAGGCTGGGTCGGGGCGGATTGCGGATGTGGGGGCGAGTGGGCAGCAGGATGCGACGGTGTTGGGGGAGCTTGGGGACGACGCCGATGCGAATGCGTGGCTTACTGGCGCGGATTTTTTGGATGTGGCGCGGGGTGGGGGTTCGGCGGAGCAGGGTGGGGCTGATCGGGACGAACACAGTGAATGGGACGCGCGGTTGGATGGGAGCGATCTCGAGGCGTGGCTTGAGCAGGCGAATGCGGATTTGGATGTGCCGCGGGGTGGGGCGGATGCCGGGGCGTTGGTGGAGGAGGACCCTGCTTACACGGAGTTTGCCGAGACCGCGTTGACTGCGTTCTCGCAGCAGGATGCCAGTGAGAATGCTGGAGCGGACTGGGATTTTGGGGAGTTTCTTCGTGATTTCGGGGATACTGGGTTGTTTGGTGGTGAAGGGGATGGTCTGGTTTTTGGTGAGCCGGTTGTGGATGGGGGATTGTCGGGTGGTGTGGTTTCTGGGGTTTCGGGTGGGGGTGAGTCGGCGGGGTCTTGGTCTCGGTTCTTGTCGGGGGTGAACCGGGATAATTATTTCTCTGGGGATGAGCGTTATCAGAAGAATTGTTTGGAGGCTTCTGTGGCGTTCCACAATTCTCTCGTGCGCGGTCGGCAGGTTGTGGCGGGGCCGGCTGGTGATGTTGATCCGGCTCGGTTGGTGGCGGCTGGTGGGAAGGCTTGGCGTGTGGATGACTTGGCCGAGGCTGAGGGGCATGCGCGGAGCTTGCGGGTGGGTCGGGATATGACGGTGATCTTCCAGCGAGCAGACGGTAGTGCGCATGCGATCAATGCTGTGCACGTAACGCAAGACGTGGTCAAACTGGGGGATGCGCAGAAGGGGGAGGAAGCCGAGGAAACTGATGTCTTGGCGGCGACCGGGGTGTGGGTGGTTGAGCTGCCGGAGGGGCAGGTGGTGTTGCCGGCAGGCGGTTCCGAGCTGCGCGGCCAGGGCGGGGTGGCTGGGCTGCCGGCCGAGGTGACAGGTCCGAAGCGTCGGCCTCTACCGACGAGGACGCAGGAGGAGGAGGTTGGCGAGAGCTCTTCCGCGGCGTCCAAGCGGCGGAGGGGGGAAGGACCGCAACAGAAGCAGGCAAGGAAGAAAAGGGACGCGGATCGGTATCGGGCGCAGAAGGACGCCGCCGCCGAGGTTCCGAAGTTGGAGGAGTTGCAGCGGCGCGGGGAGTTGGATTCGGTTGGGAAGAAGGCTCTTGAGCAGCTCCGGCCGAAGGCGGAAAGGTATGAGGAAAAGAAGGAAAGGGACGCGGATCGGTATCGGGCGCAGAAGGACGCCGCCGCCGAGGTTCCGAAGTTGGAGGAGTTGCAGCGGCGCGGGGAGTTGGATTCGGTTGGGAAGAAGGCTCTTGAGCAGCTCCGGCCGAAGGCGAAATGGTATGAGGAAAAGAAGAAAAGGGAAGCGAATCGTATTCGGGAAAAAAGGGTCGCCGTCGCCGATGTGCTTGCGGGGTTGAAGGAGTTGAAGAAGCAGGGGCAGCTGCCTTTGGATCGGCTGCCCGAGCTCGAATTGCGGGAGGAAATAGAAAGATACAAAAAAGAGATAAATAATCTGACGGCCCGAGTTGCGAAAGAGAAAAAAAAGAATGGGGAAAGCACGGGCAAAATGAAGGCGTTGAAGGCGTCGCTGGCGGAGATGAGGGGCAGGCTGGCGGGAAAGCAGGAGGAGCTGGAGTCGCTGCTGGCACGGGGGGAGGCTGGGGCCGGGGGGATTGCGGGCGTGGGTGCGGTGTTGGGGGAAATTGAGGACGACTTCGATGGGGATGCGTGGCTTGCTGGGGCGGAATGGGAGGAATGGGCGGATGCAGGTGGGGTGCGGGTGCCGCAAGATGCGGCGGTGATGCTGGAGGGGGACGTTGATCTCGAGGCGTGGCTTGAGCAGGCGAATGCGGATTTGGATGTGTCGCCGGATGCGGGTTCGGTGGAGCGTGGGGCTGATCGGGATGCGTGGTCGGGTGGGGGCGTTGATCCTGGTGCGTCTTGATGAGGTGATGGGGGATTCAGCTGGGAAGGGGCGGGCTGCGGCATCTTCGTCCGATGTGGACCAGGATCGGCAGACGGAGTTGGCGGCGTTGCAGGAGTCGCTGATGCGGGCTGGGTCGTCGGGTGATGCGGCTGGTCGTCGGGTTTTGGATGGCAAGGGCGATCCGGCCGGGGAGCGCATGGGTGCGTCTGGGAAGGGGCAGGCTGGGGCAGTGCCGGCTGGGATTGCGACGTTGGCTGAGGTGGCGGGTCGAATGGAGCAGCATTTGAACACGATGCCGCTGGAATTCAATCCAAACGGTGTGCGTGAGTACGTCGAAACTTTGAAGCAGTTGGTGCGCCAGGGACAGTGGACTCCGACGGAGTTGCAGACAGTTGAGTCGCGCTTGGGTGTTATTCAGGAGATGGAGAGGAAGTTGCACAACGTTCGCCGGGCGAAAGGTGGGTGAGGTGTATGTGCAGGCGAAGCAGGCGATAGCGCAGGGGCGTGGTCCGATCACCTACTTCAAGGACGGTGTGCCCGGTGGGGTGAGTTCCCGGCCGGACGTGCGTCTGGGATTCGAGGTCGAGTTCAAGCTCCTGGGCGATAATTTCGATGTCAGTTTTGACCGGCGGTTGACCCGCGTGCAGTACGTGCGTGTGGCACAGATCATGAAGGTCAGCGAGGCGTTGCTCTACCGGCTGGGCAACGTTGCAGGCGGCGACGGGTCGAAGCAACGCAAGGTCGCGCATGCAGCGCCGGTCTCGCTCCCGCCGGATCCGTACACAGTGGACGAGAAGGTGAGAATGCCGACTCGTACTACCCCGTGCCCTACGCGGGCGACAAGCACTATGCAGTGCGTTTTGAGGTCTCTGGTGCCAAGGACGATCGACTCGAGTTCCGGTTCCCGGCTGGGGACGCGGGTGAGCTGACCGAGAGCCCCGCCTTGTGGCAGGCGCGGACCGAGGCGAGCACAGCGATTACGTTGGCCAGTACCGATCCGACGATCTACCCGGAGCTGGATCGGCTGATGGGTGATCCGGATCTGCTGGGCTATGAAGACCAGACCAGGAACGAGGGGCCTGGCTGGAGAAGCTGGTGGAGTTCCTGGAGTTGTTGCCGCTCAGTGAGGACGGGCAGGTGGAAGTTCACTGGTGGCATTGGCGACTAGCCGGCGCTGATCATGAGCCTGCCCGAACAGTCGGTGCTGTTCCCGGCCCCGGGTGCTTCGAAGGCGCAGGTCCTCGCCGAAGCGTACTCGTACCAGCTGTACAAAGACGCGAGCCTCGTCGTGGCCCGGTTGGCGCCGAACGGTAACGGGATTCTCCTCCGGAATGGCGACGAGATCGATTTCCAAGGGTTCGCACAGTGGCTCGAGCACCGCCGTGTCGGACGGAAACAGGACCGGTGGACGTTGCTGGCGATTCCCGGCGCTCCCGCTGCGCTGCTGGGAGAGGTGCTCGAGCTCGTTGAAGGACCGGTATTGGCAACGGTGCAGCACTTGTACAAGACCCAGGACGGGCGTCTGCTCACCGGCGTTTACGAAACGGATCGAGATGGTCGCGTGCAATTCCGTCCCAGCAACGGTGGGTGGATGGAATTCACCGAGGAAAACCCGCTCGGCGAGCTTACCGGTAAGGCTGATCTGGGCGATGCGTTGATGGATTCCAGGACCAGGCTTTTGCCTGACAGGCCCGCGGAGGTTTATCGGTACTGGCCCACCCGTGGATCGGGGTCGTGATGTCTGGCGGGCTTGACGAGCCGGGGGTGACGATGGGAGGACGGAACGTGTCCGTTGGTGATGAGGGCCTGGTAGGGATGCATGATCTGTTGCTCGGACTTGCCGGCCGGGTGCCGGATGAGTTCCTCGCAACGGCTCGGCAGCACCTGGCGGACGGCGCGATCGACCAGGTTGCTGAGTCGGTGTGCCAGGAGCTGGCCACTGGCGGTGTGGCGCTGACCTTCCGGCAGATGGGTGTGCTGACCGAGTTCTTGGCCGACACCGCTACCCCGACGTTGAGCCGCATCCCGGTCGGTGACGAGCAGCGGGTTCTGGCCTGGCATTTCACCGGCACACCAATCGATTCTGAGGACGCCGACGATGCAGGAGTGGCTGCGTTGGTCGCGGTGCTGTCGGATACCCCCGGCGCCCAGGGGTTGTGGCGTGCGTGGCGCGGCCCGATCGGTGGCCAGGGGGCGTGGTTGCCGGTGTATGTGGTGGAGGCCGGGAGTGCTGATCCGGCTGGGCTGACCGGTCGGCTTCAGCGGGCGCTGGCCGCGGCCGGTCCCGATGCGCCGCGGGTGGAGGTGGTCGCGCCCGGCGGTGAGGTGCCGATGTATCAGCGGGCGGCACGGTCTTACGGCCGGTTGGTGTGGGCGGCGACAGAACCTGCCCAGCTGAACTTGGCGCGTGCATTCGACGGCGTCGATGAGGCTGGGGATCCGGTGTTCGAAGAGGATCACCCGCGTCTGCTCGACGCGGCGGAGCGGGACCGAGTGCTGGACTACCTCCGGGCGGGCACGGTAATCCTGGACACGGACTCGACAATGGACGATGTGGTGGATCGGTCGCGAGGGTCCGTGGTGCCGGTGAGTTTCCGTTCCGACGGGATGTGGATCTGGCCGGACATCGTCTGCTACTACCTGGAGCAGCACGGGTTGGCCCCCGACGAACAACTGCTGGCCCACATCCACAGCACCAACCGCCCACCAGCACCCCTGGGCGCGGTAACCACGCACCGCGTCCTGGAGTATTTGTCCAACGGGTAGTCCTCGTCGTTTGGGGTGCGGCCGGGCGGTGTGTCGGGGGACGTCCGCTCCGCCCGGCCGCGCGGCTCGATGCCGCCGCGAGTCGGGGAGGTTGCGGCATCGGGCCGGGTTTTGAGAGTGCGCGAAGGCGTTGTGGCTTCGTTGATGTCTAGTGACAGCATTTGTGCACGGGTTTCGACGGCAGTTGGTGATCAATCCGACCCTGGATTGTTAGCCGCGGAAAGGACACCAGCGCCTGCGTCGACACGACACGCGTGAGGGCCAGGGTGGCCGGGAACGGGAGTGCCGGGGCCGGGCGTAGCGGCTCGGCGGCGGCGACGGTGATCACGCTGGCCTTGCCGTCGGCGGGGGCGCAGCCGTTGTCGCCGCGCTTGGCGCACCAGGAATCGAGTAGCTGCTGGGCCTGTTCGACGGTCACGTCTCGGGTAGGTTTCGCCAGAACCGTTGCGCGGCAACATGGTTGGCCTTCTCCACCGCGCCTTTGCGGTTGCCGCGCCGAGGCGGACACGCCCGCACCGCGACGCCGTAATGCTTGGCCACTGCGGCGAACGAGGCCTGCACCCGGCCGGTGTCGGGGTTGATCACGGTGGCCATCCGGTCGAACCGCCACGCGATTCGTCAACCCGCCCAGGGCGCGGGTGACCCGGTCCAGACCATCGATGAGGTGCGGCTGATCCATCGAGGCGCACAGCACGCCGCGCCACCGGCTTGCGTGCGACAGCGCCCCGACCATCCGGTGCGCCGGTTTGCCCCCCCGTTACCTTTTTCGTAGCTCCTGATCTAGGAGTTGTGGTCGCCAGGTCCGGCATGACTGACGCCCCCAGTCGTAGGCATGATCCGGGGGGTGGTGTCACCGGGCCTGGTGGCATCGACCGACCGCTGATAGGGACACGGCCGCCTGCTGGGCAGGTCTCGTCGTAACGTGGGTGCCGGCGCTCGATGCTCGACCGGCGACCACCCGAGACAAACGAACGGCACGGTGGATGAGCAGCGATTTCGGTGTGTTCCTCGGCCTGGACGTAGGGAAAGGCGAGCATCACGCAGTGGGCGTGGCTCCGGAC
>NZ_FNOK01000129.1 GCF_900106995.1 Saccharopolyspora shandongensis | reverse complement strand
AAGCAAGCCGAGCGGCTGGCCTGGGACACCAAGTGGGACCAGGTCCTGGACTGGTCGAACGCGCCGTTCTCGAAGTGGTTCGTGGGCGGCAAGCTGAACGTGGCCTACAACTGCGTGGACCGCCACGTCGAGGCGGGCAACGGCGACCGGGTCGCGATCTACTGGGAAGGCGAGCCCGGGGATTCCCGCGAGATCACCTACGCCGAGCTGCAGCGCGAGGTGTCCCGCACCGCCAACGCGCTGGCGGCACTGGGCGTGGGCGCCGGCGACCGGGTCGCGATCTACCTGCCGATGCTGCCCGAAGCCGTGTTCTCGATGCTGGCCTGCGCCCGGCTCGGCGCCATGCACAGCGTGGTCTTCGGCGGGTTCTCCTCGGAGGCGCTGCGCACCCGGATCAACGACGCCGAGGCCAAGGTCGTCATCACCGCCGACGGCCAGTACCGGCGCGGCAAGGCCATGCCGCTGAAGGCCAACGTCGACGAGGCCGTCGCGGAGACCCCCAGCGTCCAGCACGTGGTCGTGGTGCGCCGCACCGGCAGCGAGGTGACCTGGGACGACTCGCGCGACAAGTGGTGGGACGACGTCGTCGCCGGCCAGCCGGAGGAGCACACCCCGGAAGCCTTCGACGCCGAGAACCCGCTGTTCATCCTCTACACCTCGGGCACCACCGGGCGCCCCAAGGGCATCCTGCACACCTCCGGCGGCTACCTCACCCAGGTCGCCTACACGCACCACAACGTCTTCGACCTCAAGCCCGAGTCGGACGTGTTCTGGTGCACCGCGGACATCGGCTGGGTCACCGGCCACAGCTACATCGTCTACGGCCCGCTGGCCAACGGGGCGACGCAGGTCGTCTACGAGGGCACCCCCAACGCGCCGCACGAGGGCCGGCACTGGGAGGTCGTGCAGAAGTACGGGGTGACGATCTACTACACCGCCCCGACGACCATCCGCACCTTCATGAAGTGGGGCGCCGAGATCCCCGCCAAGTACGACCTGTCCTCCCTGCGCCTGCTGGGGTCGGTCGGCGAGCCGATCAACCCCGAGGCCTGGATCTGGTACCGCAAGAACATCGGCGGCGACCGCACGCCGATCGTGGACACCTGGTGGCAGACCGAGACCGGCGCGATCATGATCTCGCCGCTGCCCGGCGTCACCGCCGCCAAGCCCGGCTCCGCGCAGCAGCCGCTGCCCGGCATCTCGGCGAAGGTCGTCGACGAGACCGGCGCCCAGGTCGGCAACGGCGGCGGCGGGCTGCTGGTGCTCGACCAGCCGTGGCCGTCGATGCTGCGCGGCATCTGGGGCGACGACGAGCGCTACCGCGACACCTACTGGTCGAAGTTCGCCGACCTCGGCTACTACTTCGCCGGCGACGGCGCCAAGTACGACGACGACGGCGACATCTGGCTGCTCGGCCGCGTGGACGACGTCATGAACGTCTCCGGGCACCGCATCTCCACCACCGAGGTCGAGTCCGCCCTGGTGTCGCACCCCAACGTCGCCGAGGCCGCCGTGGTCGGGGCCTCCGACCCCACCACCGGCCAGGGCATCGTCGC
>NZ_FNOK01000073.1 GCF_900106995.1 Saccharopolyspora shandongensis | reverse complement strand
TTTCGCATAAGAACACGGTGCGTGTCATCCGGTCCCGCGTGTGGAAACCGGAGTCTTTTCCCCCTCACAGCAAGTGATGATCACTATCGTCTACTGCTGGCCGAGGTCTGCGATGAGATCAATCCGAAGCGCCGGAACCGGAGCTATCCGCGCGTGATCAAGAGGAAGATGAGCAACTTCCCGGTCAAACGGGCACGCCATCGCCAGCAGCGCCAGGACAGCAGGCCATCCCGCTCAGCGGTCGTCATCACCGCACCCAGCAAGACCGGGCACCGACCTCGACCAGCCAAGATCACTTAAACGACCGGCATTGCGGCTAGGCCCGCCTTCCCAATCCCGCATCGCGCCGGATTGACACGAAAGTTCCCATGCTCGCGCACCTGCGCCTGGAGTGACAGGAAAGTTCCCATGCTGCGATCCGCGCCCGGGATGACAGGAAAGTTCCCATGCTCACGACGACGACCAGCTCCGCGTAGGTACCGCCGTTGCTCGTGCTGGCGACCACCGGCCGCCCGATCCAGCCCGGGTCGACGGCTTCGCCGACCGACACCACTTCTCCGGCCACGCCGTCACCGGGCACGTACGGCGGCGCTTGCCCGAAGAACTCCTTGCCCCAACCCTCGCGCAGCTGGGTGTCCAGGAACAGGACGTCCACTGCGGACGCTCGCACGAGCACCTGTCCCGCGCCGGGTCGGGGATCGGCGATGTCCGCCACGGCCAGCACTTCCGGCCCACCGAATTCGGTCACCTGCACCACGCGCATATCGCTCAGCCTCCTCCGTTGACTGCCGACAGCCTCCGAGTTCGACTCGACTGGAGGTCAACATGCCGACGACCGGAAGGTGCCCTTGCTCACACCTCCGGGAGGCGTTCGGTGCTGGCCGGTGACAGGAAAGTTCCCATGCTCGCGCGCGTCAGCCGACGCGCGTGCCCTTGCGCCAGACGGCGTGGGTGAGGGGCACGCCCGGCCGGTAGGCGAGCCACGTCGTGCTCGGGGCGTCGAGGACGTGGACGTCCGCTCGTGCGCCGGGCCGGAGCACGCCGACCGCGCCGTCGCCGGACTCCCGACGCAGCGCCCGCGCGCCGCCCCAGGTCGCCGCCCGCACCGCCTCTTCGATGGTCATCCGCATCTGCAGCACCGCCGTCGCCACGCAGAACGCCATCGACGACGTGTAGGAGGAACCGGGATTGCAGTTGGATGCCAAGGCGACCGTGGCACCGGCCTCGAGGAGCGCCCGGGCATCCGGCAGCGGCTGCCGCGTGGACAGGTCGCAGGCGGGCAGCAGCGTCGCCACGGTGTCCGAACCCGCCAACGCGTCCACATCGGACTCCGTGAGGTAGGTGCAGTGGTCCACGCTCGCGGCGCCGAGTTCGACGGCCAGCTGAACACCGGGCCCGGTGCCGAGCTGGTTGCCGTGCACGCGCAGCCCCAGTCCGCGTTCCTTCGCCGCCACCAGGATTCGCCTGGACTGGTCGGCATTGAACGCGCCCTGCTCGCAGAACACGTCGCACCAGCCCACGTACGGGGCCACGGCATCGAGCATCTCCCCGCGCACCAGGTCCGCGTAGGTGTCCGCGTCCTCGCCCGGCGGCACCAGGTGCGCGCCGAGGAACGTCACCTCGTCGGCTTCGGCGGCGATCTTCGCGGCCCGCAGTTCCTCGGCGACCGTCAGCCCGTAGCCGGTCTTGGTCTCCATGCACGTCGTGCCCTGCGCGGCGGCTTCGGCGATGTGCTTGCGCAGGTTGGCGGCCAGCTCCTCGTCGGTGGCGGCCCGCGTCGCTTCCACCGTGACGGCGATCCCGCCCGCTTGGTAGGACTGCCCGGCCATCCGGGCGGCGAACTCCGCGGTGCGGTCCCCGGCGAACACCAGGTGCGTGTGGCTGTCGACCCAGCCGGGCAGGACCGCTCGCCCGGCCGCGTCGAACCGCTCGTCGGCTTCCGGCGCGCTGGCCGCGGGACCGGCCCAGACGACCCGGTCGCCGTCGATGACCAGCGCGGCATCGGTGAGCGTGCCGAGCTCGTCGTCGTTCGTCGTCAGCTCGCCGATTCCAGTAATAACAGTGCTTGTCATCGCTTCCTGATCCTCGTTCGTAGTACTCATGCACGCAGCGCGGCGATCGCTTCGCCGAGCTCGCCCGCCGCGTCGATCACTTCGTGCTTGCCGTCCTGCACGATCCTGCGCCCGTCGGCGATCACCACCCGGACGTCGTCGGCCCGCGCGACCGCCGGGGCGGCCTCGGGCGCGACTCCGGCCAGCCGGGTCGAGCCGAGATCCACCGCCACGAAGTCGGCGCGGGCGCCCACTTCGAGCCGGCCCGCGTCGGCCCAGCCCAGGGACAGGTGCGCGGTTTCGGTGGCCATCGCCAGCAGCTCGCCGGCCGCGAAGTGCCCGCGGGTCTCGGTGTTCAGCCGCAGGTAGGACTCGACGGCCTGCACCTCCGCGAACGGGTCGATCACGGAGTGCCCGTCGCTGCCGACGGAAAGCGGGCTCCCGGCGACCGCCAGCGCCGCCGCCGGGCCGATCCCGTCGGCCAGGTCGGCTTCGGTCGTCGGGCACAGGCACACCCCGGTCCCGCTGCCGCCCAGCAGCGCCACGTCGGACGCGGCCAGGTGCGTGGCGTGCACCGCAGTCACGCCGGGCCCCAGCGCGCCGCGCGAGTCCAGCAGCTGGGTCGGCGTGCAGCCGTGCGCCGCCAGGCACGCTTCGTTCTCGGCGCGCTGTTCGGACAGGTGCACGTGCAGCGGTGCCCCGCTCTCGCGCGCCCAGCCGGCCACTTCCGGGATCTCCTCAGCGGGCACCGCGCGAACCGAATGCAGTGCCGCACCAAGGCGAACCCGGTCATCGTCCACAGTGCACAGATCGATCCGGTCGATCCACTTCGACGCCGAACCGTCCGAGAAGCGCAGCTGCACGCCGTCCAGCGGCCGCCCGAAACCGCCCGCCAGGTAGCAGGTGTCCAGCAGGGTGAGCCGGATTCCCGCGTCCCGCGCGGCCTGCGCGAGGGCCTGGCCCATCGCGTTCGGGTCGTCGTACCGGGCGCCGTTCGCGGCGTGGTGCAGGTAGTGGAATTCGCCGACGCAGGTGATCCCGGCCAGCGCCATCTCGGCGTAGACGCCGCGGGCGAGCCGGTAGTAGCTGTCCGGGTCCAGCACCGCCGCCACCCGGTACATCTGTTCGCGCCAGGTCCAGAAGGTGCCGCGCGCGCCGTCGTCCCCGCCGCGGAGCGCGCGGTGGAACGCGTGGGAGTGCGCGTTGGCGATGCCGGGCAGCGTCATGCCTGGGAGCCGTTCGGCTTGTTCCGGCGGGTTCTGCGCGGAGCCGACGGCAGTGATGCGGCCGTCGTCGACTTCGAAGAGCACGCCTCGCTCCGGGCCGCTCGGCAGCCAGGCCCAGTCGCACCAGTAGGTGGTCAACCGCGTCACCCGGCCAGGTCTTCCAGGACCTGCGCGAGCGCGTGCGCGCCGGAATCGCAGTCGCCGGGCTCGGCGTGTTCCTCCGGGGCGTGGCTGATGCCGGTCGGGTTGCGCACGAAGAGCATCGCCGTCGGCACCTCGGCGGCGAGGATTCCCGCGTCGTGCCCGGCTCCGGTCGGCAGCGCCGGGGCGTCGCCGAGCAGGCCTGCGAGCCGGTCGCGGAACGCGGCGTCGAAGTGCACGGTGTCGCCGTAGGACTCCTCGGTGACCTCGACCTGGCAGCCCTCGGATGCGGCGAATTCCGCGGCCGCACTGGACAGGTCCTCGACCATGGACCGCGTCGACCGGTCGTCCGGCGACCGCGCGTCCAGCCAGATGTCCACAGTGGACGCGATGACGTTGGTGCCACCGGGGTTCGGGACCAGCCTGCCCACCGTCGCCCGGCCGCCGTCGACGCCCGCCGCGGTCCGCCGGGCTTCGAGGACCAGCCGCGACGCGGGCAGCATCGGGTCGTGGCGGTCGGCGATCAGCGTCGCGCCGGCGTGGTTCCCCTGGCCGCTGAACCGGAACCGCCACCTGCCGTGCGCCAGGATCGACGACGCGACCGCCACCGGGCGGTCCAGGTCGATCAGCCCCCGGCCCTGCTCCACGTGCAGCTCCACGAACTGCCCGATGCTCCGCAGCGCCGCGTCGTCGCGCCCCAGCCTGGCCGGGTCCGCGCCGAAGGACCGCATGGCCTCGGCGAACGTCACGCCGTTCGGGTCGCGGAGCGCGCGGGCCCGGTCCGCGTCGATGGTCCCGGCCAGCAGCCTGGATCCCAGGCACGGCACGCCGAACCGGCCGCCCTCCTCCTCGGCGAAGACGACCACCGCGAGCGGCTTCCGCGGCGTGAAGCCCTTGGCCCGCAACAGATCCACCGCGCTCAGCGCGCTGACCACGCCGAGCGGGCCGTCGAACGCGCCGCCGCCGGGCACCGAGTCGAGGTGGCTGCCGGTCACCACCGCGTCATCGCCCGGCTCGCCCCACCACGCCCAGATGTTCGCGTTCTGGTCGGTGGTGACGCGCAGGCCGCGCGCCTCGGCCTGCTCGACGAACCACTCGCGCAGCTCCCGCTCGGCGTCGTCGAAGACGTGCCGGGAGTACCCGCCCCGCCGCCGGTCCGCGCCGACATCGGCGATGGCCGCCATCAACTCGTTCGGTCCCGCCACACCCGCTCCTTCCCGAACACCCGCGTCCCGGGCAGCAACCCGTCAGTTCCAGAGCTCGTGACCGTTTTCGGTCGCCATAGCGGCCAAAACGCTCACGAACGCTCAGCCGACCAGGGGCGTGCGGACGCCGCGCTCGGCGGCGACCTGCTCCGCCCGGTCGTAGCCCGCGTCGACGTGCCGGATCACGCCCATGGCCGGGTCGTTGGTCAGCACCCGCGCCAGCTTCTGCGCCGCGAGTTCGGTGCCGTCGGCGACCGTCACCTGGCCCGCGTGCAGCGACCGCCCCATGCCGACGCCGCCGCCGTGGTGCAGCGACACCCACGTCGCGCCGGAGGCCGTGTTGACCAGCGCGTTCAGCAGCGGCCAGTCCGCGACCGCGTCCGAGGTGTCGGCCATCGCCTCGGTCTCCCGGTACGGCGAGGCCACCGATCCGCAGTCCAGGTGGTCGCGGCCGAGCACCACCGGCGCCGCGAGCTCGCCGGAGGCCACCATCTCGTTGAACCGCAGGCCCGCCTCGGCGCGCTCGCCGTAGCCGAGCCAGCAGATCCGCGCGGGCAGCCCCTGGAAGGACACCCGCTCGCCGGCCAGCCGGATCCACCGCGCCAGGTGCTCGTCCTCGCCGAAGAGGTCGAGGATCGCCTGGTCGGTCTTGGCGATGTCGGCCGGGTCGCCGGACAGCGCCGCCCACCGGAACGGGCCTTTGCCCTCGCAGAACAGCGGCCGGATGTAGGCGGGCACGAAACCCGGGTAGGCGAACGCCCGCTCGTAGCCGCCGAGCTGGGCCTCGCCGCGCAGCGAGTTGCCGTAGTCGAAGACCTCCGCGCCGCCGTCGAGGAACCCGACCATCGCTTCCACGTGCTTGGCCATCGAGTCGCGCGCCCGCTCGGTGAACTCGTCGGGCTTCTTCGCCGCGTAGTCGGCCCAGTCGTCCACATCGACGCCCAGCGGCAGGTAGGACAGCGGATCGTGGGCGGAGGTCTGGTCGGTCACGATGTCGGCGGGCACGCCGCGCCGCAGCATCTCGGGCAGCAGCTCGGCAGCGTTGCCGATCACCGCGACCGAGTACGCGCGCCGCGCTTCCTTGGCCGCCACGGCCTTCTCGATCGCGTCGTCGAGGCTGTCGGCCACCTCGTCGAGGTAGCCGTGCCGGACGCGGCGATGCGCGCGTTCGGCGTCGCATTCGACGACGAGCGCGACGCCCTCGTTCATCGTCACCGCCAGCGGCTGCGCGCCGCCCATGCCGCCGAGCCCGGCGGTGATGGTCAGCGTGCCCGCGAGGCTGCCACCGAAGCGGCGGGCCGCGATCGCGCCGAACGTCTCGTAGGTGCCCTGCAGGATGCCCTGCGTGCCGATGTAGATCCACGAACCGGCGGTCATCTGGCCGTACATCATCAGGCCGAGCGCGTCGAGGCGCCGGAACTCCGGCCAGTTCGCCCAGTCGCCGACGAGGTTGGAGTTGGCGATCAGCACCCGCGGCGCCCACTCGTGGGTCTGCAGCACGCCGACCGGCTTGCCGGACTGCACGAGCAGCGTCTCGTCCTCGCGCAGCGTCGTCAGTTCGCGGACGATCGCGTCGAACGACGCCCAGTTCCGCGCCGCCTTGCCGGTGCCGCCGTAGACGACGAGGTCGTCGGGCCGCTCGGCGACCTCCGGGTCGAGGTTGTTCTGGAGCATCCGCAAGGGCGCTTCGGTGCTCCAGCTCCGCGCGGTCAGCGTGGTTCCTCGCGGGGCTCGCACGGGTCGGGCTTCGCTCATGGCAACCTCCGGTCCACTGTGGAGTTCGTGAAGCCGGCGGCGGTGTCGCGCACCGCGCCGGAACGGATCAGCTCTTCGGCCGCCGCGATCTCCGGGGCGGTGTGGCGATCGGCGCCGGGGCCCGGGACGCGGGTGCGCAGCAGGTCCCGCACGGCGCCGGTGGCCGGTCCCGGCTGCAGCGGCGCGCGCAGGTCGAGGGCGCGCGCGGCGGTGAGCAGCTCGACGGCGAGCACGGTCGTCAGGCCGTCGATGGCGCGGCGGAGCTTGCGGGCCGCCGACCAGCCCATCGACACGTGGTCCTCCTGCATCGCGCTGGTCGGGATGGAGTCGACCGACGCGGGCGCGGCGAGCCGCTTCAGCTCGGTGACCACGCCCGCCTGCGTGTAGTGCGCGATCATGTGCCCGGAGTCCACGCCCGGGTCGTCGGCGAGGAACGCGGGCAGCCCGTGCGAGCGCGCGACGTCGAGCATCCGGTCGGTGCGGCGCTCGGACATGCCGGCGACGTCGGCCAGCGGAATGGCCAGGAAGTCCAGCGCATAGGCCAGCGGCGCGCCGTGGAAGTTGCCGTTGGACTCGACCCGGCCGTCGTCGAGGACCACCGGGTTGTCGATGGCGGCCGCGAGCTCCCGGTCGGCCACGGCCTCGGCGTGGGCGACGGTGTCCCGCGCCCCGCCGTGCACCTGCGGCGCGCACCGCAGCGAGTACGCGTCCTGCACGCGCGTGCAGTCGTCGCCCCGGTGGCTCGCCATGATCGGCGAGTCCGCCAGCAGCGCCGACAGCCGCGCCGCGGACACCGCCTGCCCCGGGTGCGGGCGCAGGCGCTGGAGGTCGGCGGCGAACACCCGGTCGGTGCCCAGCAGCGCCTCCACGCTCATCGCGGCGGTCACATCGGCCACGTCCAGCAGCGCGGAAAGGTCGTGCAGCGCGAGCACCAGCATGCCGAGCATGCCGTCGGTGCCGTTGGTCAGAGCCAGGCCTTCCTTCTCCACCAGCACTACCGGCTCGATCCCGGCGTCGGCCAGCGCTTCGGCGGCCGGGCGGAGCCGCCCCGCGGCGTCGAAGACGTCGCCTTCGCCGGTCAGCGCGAGCGCGACGGACGCCAGTGGCGCGAGGTCGCCGGAGCAGCCGAGGGAGCCGTACTCGTGCACCACCGGCACGATGCCCGCGTTGAGCAGCGCCGCCAGCGCGTGCGCGGTTTCCAGGCGGACGCCGGTGCGCCCGGTGGCGATCGTGTGCAGCCGCAGCAGCATCTGCGCCCGCACCACCTCCGGCTCTACCGGCGGGCCGGCACCGGCCGCGTGCGACCGGACGAAGGACTGCTGCAGGGCCGCGCGCCGGTCGGCCGGGATGTGCCGCACGGCCAGCGCCCCGAAACCGGTCGAGACCCCGTAGGTGGGGCTCTTCTCGGCGGCGAGCGCCTCGATGTGCTTGCGCGTCGCGACGATGCCCTGTTCGGCGAGCCGGGTCAGTTCCACCCGCGTCGCGGCCCGCGCGACGGCCACGACCTGCTCGCGGTGCAACGGCTCCGGACCAACATTCAGCATGTCGTCCTGCATATCTCCATACCAGCGCGACGGCGCTACCGGCAGAAGCCCGGATGGGGTGAGAATGTCTGGGATACGAGACCTGAACCCGAATGGAGGCTGCCGTGGGCGGTAGCAGCGACGTGCCGGCGCTGCGGCGCGGGCTGGCCATCCTGCGGGTCCTCGCGGGCCGCGCCGGGCCGGTGTCGGCCGGGGTCATCGCCCGTGACCTGGACCTGCCCAGGTCGACGACCTACCACCTGCTGGCCGAGCTGGTCGCCGCCGGCTTCGTGACCCACCTGCCGGAGGAGCGGCGCTACGGGCTGGGCATGGCGGCCTTCGAGCTCGGCTCCGCCTACCTGCGCCACGACCCGCTGGAACGCCTCGCCGGGCCGCTGCTGCGGCGACTGGTGGACCAGGTCGGCCGCACCGCGCACCTGGGCGTCCTGCACGGCGGCGAGTCGCTGTACCTGATCAAGGAGCGGCCGTCCCAGCCGCAGACGCTGGTCACCGAGGTGGGCGTCCGGCTGCCCGCGCAGCTGACGGCGTCCGGGCGCGCGATGCTCGCGTATCTGCCCGCCGCGCACGTGCGCGCGCTCCTGCCGTCCAGCGAGCGGTTCGTGCTGCGCACCGACCGGGGCCCGCGGAACCTGCCCGAACTGCGCCGGCTGCTCGCGGCGGAGCGCCGCCGCGGCTGGGCGGTCGAGGACGGCTTCGTGACGGCGGGCTTCGCCTCGGTGGCGTGCGCGGTGTTCGACCACGGCGCCCGCGCCATCGCGGCGATCAGCGTGACGTTCCGCCACTTCTGCGACACCCCGGGCGGCGAGCCCTGCGGCGAGACCTGGCCGGACCTGGCCGCCCAGGTCCACCACGCGGCAACGGAGCTGACCACCAGGATCAGCGGCCGCACCGCCTGACCGGTCGTGAGTGTTCGTCCCGGTTCTTACCGGAACGAACACTCACGAGATCAGAGGCCTGCCGAGGCGACGAATTCCTTGGCCACGTCCGCCGGGTTGGCCTTCTCGACCTCGAGCTTGCGGTTGAGCTCCGTGAGCTTGTCCGTGTCGAGGGCCCGGGACACCTTGTTCAGCGCCTCCGCCTGCTGCGGGGTCAGCTTCCCCTTGTGCGCCAGCGGAACCACGTTCTGCGCCGGGAACATGTTCTTCGGATCGTCCAGCTTCACCAGGTTGTTCGCCGAGATCTGCGACGACGTGGTGAACAGGTTCGCCACCTGGATCTGCCCGGCGGTCAACGCGTTCACCGTGATGGTGCCCGCCTCCACGGGGCGGATCTCCTTGAACCGGCAGCCGTAGTCCTCCGCGATCTTGGTCTCCCAGCGGGACTTCCACTCCGCGGGCGCGCCGAGCACGAACTCGCCGCAGCGCGGCCCGAGGTCGGCCATCGAGCGCACCCCGGTGCCCGCGGTGGCCGCGGTGACGGTCAGCACGTCGGAGTCCTCCGCCGGGGACTGCTCCAGCAGCTCCATCTCGCCCGGCACGGCCTTCTTCAGCTGGTCGTAGACCTGCTGGGTCTCGGTCGCCGGCGACTGCGGGTCCAGGTACTGCAGCAGGTTCCCGGTGTAGTCGGGAACCACCGCCAGCTCACCGTTGCGCACCGCGTTCACGTAGAACTCCCGGGCGCCGATGCGCGGCCGGGTCTCCACCTCGGCACCGGTGGTCTTCAGCGCCTCGGCGTAGATGTGCATCAGCAGCTCGCTCTCGGCGAAGTCCGCCGAGCCGACCACCAACGCGCCACCGGCGTCCCGGTTGGCCTGCAACGGGTCCTGCGAACCGCAGCCGGTCAGCAGCAGCGCCGCCGCGGCGGCGCACACCAGCAACCGCTTCATCAATCCTTACCTCCTCGTCGGGCGGCCAGCACCAGACCGCGCGGCACCAACAGCCGGGTCGCGCCGGCCAACACCAGGTCGAGCAGGACCGCGAGCACCGCGATGACGATCGCGGCCGAGGCCATCTGCGCGTAGTTGCTGATCTTCAGCCCGTCCAGCAGGATCCGCCCCAGCCCGCCGAGCCCGACGTAGGCGGCGACGGCCGCGGTGGCGACCACCTGCAGCATCGCGCTGCGCACCCCGCCGAGCAGCAGCGGCAGCGCGGTCGGCAGCTCCACCTGCCACAGCCGCTGCATCGGCGTCATGCCCATGCCCTTGGCCGCGTCGACCGCGTCGGCGGGCGCGTTGCGGACCCCGGCGTAGGCGCCGGAGAGGATCGCCGGGATGGCGAGGATGACCAGCCCGGCCAGCGCCGGGCCTTCCCCCAGCCCGAACCCCAGCACCAGCAGCGTCACCACGCCCAGCGTCGGCAGCGCCCGCATCGCGTTGCTGATCCCCACCACGAACACCGCGCCGCGCCCGGTGTGTCCGATGTAGACACCCAGCGGGACGGCCACCACGGACGCGACGGCGACCGAGAGCACGCAGTAGTACAGGTGCAGCAGGGTTTGCGCCGCGATCCCGCCCGGGCCCGTCCAGTGCGCCGGGTCGGTAAGCCAGTCGATCAGCGCGCCGATCATGCGCCGCTCACCCCCGCCCGCGCCCACGGCGTCAGCAGCCGCCACAACGCCACCAGCAGCAGGTCGACCACCAGCGCCAGCAGTACGGTCAGCACGATGCCCACGATGATCTGCTCCGGGTAGTCCAGCTGGAACCCGGCGGTGAACAGCCGGCCCAGGCCGCCGATACCGACCAGCGCGCCCACGCTGACCAGGCTGATGTTGCTGACCGAGGCGACCCGGACGGCGGCCGCCAGCACCGGCACCGCCAGCGGCAGCTCCACGGCCAGGAACCGCCGGCCGGAGCGGTAGCCCATCGCGGTCGCGGCGGTGACGATGTGCGCGGGCACCGCGTCCAGGGCGTCCCGGACCGGCCGCACCAGCAGCGCCGCGGTGTAGAGCGTGAGGGCGATGATCACGTTGATCGAGGACAGCAGCGGCGTGCCCAGCAGCCCGGGGATGATCACGAACAGGGCCAGCGACGGGATCGTGTAGAAGATGTTGGCGCCGCCCTGCAGCAGGCCGCGCAGCCAGCGCACCTGCTGCGCGAGGCGGCCCAGCGGCAGCGCCGCCAGGACGCCGAGCAGCAGCGGCAGCAGCGATAGGTAGATGTGCTGGCCGAGTTGTTCGAGCACCATCTCCCGGTTGCTGGGGCTGCTGAAGAAGTCGATCATGTCAGCCCTTCGCCGTCCGCGCGGCGGTGCTGCTCGATCAGGCCGAGCACGTGGTCGGCGGTGATCACGCCGACGTACTGGCCGTCGCCGTCGACGACGACACCGAGACCCGACGGCGCGGACAGCGCCGCGTCCAGCGCTCCGCGCAGCGGCGTGTGCCGGGTGTGCAGCGAGCCGCCGGCAACCAGCTGCGCCTCGGTCAGTTCACCGTCCACAGTGGAGCCCGGCGGGAGCCAGCCGCGGGGCCGGCCGTCGCCGTCCAGCGCGAGCCGCCAGCGCTGCTCCGGCGCCACCCGCGCCCCCACCTCGACCGTGGCCACCGGCTTCGGGTCCAGCCCGTGGGAGTCCACGAAGGACAGTCGGCGGTAGCCGCGGTCCTTGCCGACGAAGGTGGTCACGAAGTCGTCGGCCGGCTCGGCTAGCAGGTCGTCGGGCGCGGCGTACTGGACGAGGTACCCGCCCTGGCGCAGCACCGCGACCTTCTCGCCCAGCTTCACGGCCTCGTCGATGTCGTGCGTGACGAACAGGACCGTCTTGTCCAGCTCGTCCTGCAACCGCAGCAGCTCGTCCTGCAGGCCCTCGCGCACGACCGGGTCCACGGCGCTGAACGGCTCGTCCATCAGCAGCACCGGCGGATCGGCGGCCAGCGCCCTGGCCACTCCGACGCGCTGCTGCTGACCGCCGGAGAGCTGCGCCGGGTAGCGGTTGCCCAGCTCCTGCGGCAGCCCCACCAGCTCCAGCAGCTCGCTCGCGCGCCGCCGCGCCTCCTGCTTGCTGCGCCCATCCAGCACGGGCACCGTCGCCACGTTGTCGAGGACGTTGCGGTGCGGGAACAGCCCGGCCTGCTGGATCACGTAGCCGATGCCGCGGCGCAGCTGCGCGGGATCGCGCCGGCGGACGTCCTCGCCGCCCACCAGCACCGTTCCCGACGACGGCTCGATCATCCGGTTCACCATCCGCATCAGGGTGGTCTTGCCGCACCCGGACGGCCCCACCAGGACGGTGATCGTGCCAGCCTCCACCGACAGGCTCAGCTCTTGGACGGCGACAGTGCCGTTGTCGTACTGCTTGCGCACGGCCTGGAACTCGATCAACCGAGCCCCCTCGTAGATCGTCCCGGTCCCCCAAACCTGGCCGACCCTAGCTCGATCGGCCGAATCGTGCGATCGACCGAGACCATCGCGTGATCTTCTCAACAGCGCGCTCCCACGCTCTGGGAACCGGCGCGGCAGCGGCGGCGCGGGGCACGCCGTAAGGTTGAGAACCCGATGAACACTGCTCAGCACCCCGCAACTTCCGAGCCCGTCGACGCCGTGCACGCGGTGCTCGCCGAAGCCGGAGTCCTCGCCCGACGGCTGCGCGAAGTCCTCGCCCAGCTAGCCGAAGGAGCGCTGCCGCTCGACGAGCTGATCCGCCGGACGGCCGTCACGCGGCGCACGGTCGAGGACCTGATCGCCACCGCCGGCCCGGACGTCGAAGCCGTCGGCGGGACGTACCGGCTGACGCCGGAAGCCCGCGACCGCTACCGGCAGCGCTTCGCGCTGGACGAGCTGCGCCCCGCCGCGTCCACCGGTGCCGAGCAGCTGGAACGGATGCGGGAGTTCGTCGAGAGCGGGCCGGCGCCTACAACGGCGCTCGACCACGTGACGGCTACGCCGGAAACGGCGCTGCGCCGCGCCGAATGGCTGCGCGACACCTACGACCTGCGCGGCGCGCAGGTGCTCTGCCTGGGCGACCACGACCTGACTTCGCTGGCGTTGAGCCTCGTCGTGCCGTCGGCGTCGGTGACCGTGGTGGACGTCGACGAGCGCATCCTGGCGCACATCGACTCGGTCGCGGCCGAGCACGGCTTCGCCGTCCGCACGCTGCACGCCGACCTGCGGTTCGGGGTGCCGCCCGTGCTGGAGAACTCCGCGGACCTGGTGTTCACCGACCCGCCCTACACCCCGGAGGGCATCGGGTTGTTCGCCACCCGGGCCGCCGAGTGCCTGGCCGGCCCGAACAGCCGGCTGCTGATCGCCTACGGCTACAGCCCGCGGACGCCGGCGCTGGGGCACAAGGTGCAGCAGGAGCTGCTGCGGCTGGGCATGGTGTTCGAGGCGATCCTGCCCCGGTTCCACCGGTACTTCGGCGCGCAGGCCATCGGCAGCGCCAGCGACCTGTACGTGTGCCAGCCGACCGCGCACACCCGCAAGCTCGCGCTGCGCCAAGCGCCGGGGATCTACACGCACGGCCCGCAGTCGGTGGAGGCGCTGGAGGCCTCCGCGCCCGCGGAGTTCCTGAACGCGATCGGCGAGCGGGTCGGCGGCCCGGTCACGTCGCTGCGGGATCCCGGCTGGCCCCGGCCGATCCGGCAGCAGCAGGGCGCGCCGGTGTTCGACCTGCGGGCCGACCCGGGGCCGTGGCTGCTGCGGATGTTGTTGGCCTGCAACGCCGAACGCGCCGGCTTCGTGGTGCCGAACAACCACCCGGACATCACCAGCGAGCGCGCCCAGCACGCCCTTTCCGAGCTGGTCGCGGCGAAGTACCGGCTGCGGTTCCACCGCAGCAGCCCGGACTCGAAGCACGCGATCCTGGTGGCTGACCTGGTCGACACCCCGACGGTGGCGCACCACCTGCTGACCCGGGCGCACGGCAAGGTCGGCAACGTCTGGCGGGAGGCGCTGATCGCGCACTCCGAGGCGGACCTGACCAAGCGCGAAGCCCGGGAACGGGTCGCGGCGCTCGCCCCGATCGCGGCCGACCTCGAACTGCGCCTGATCGACCTGCCTCGCCACCGGATCGCCGACCTGCTCCGCGCCGCGACACCGTAGCGGCCGCGACCTCTCTGGAGGTCCGGGCTTCGCCTCGTCGCCGGGGCTGTTCGGGATCTCGTTCTGCGTGGCGGTTTCGCGCGAAAACGGCGTTCGGCACGCCTGCGGGCGGCGGTTTCGCGCGAAACCGCCGCCTCGTCAGGCTCCCGGGATCGGCATGGGGCCGCGATCGAGGAGGTCGCGGAACTCGCGGGCCGGGAGCGCCTTCGAGAACAGCCAGCCCTGGTAGGCGTCCACGCCGACGCCGCAGAGCACGTGGAACTGCGTCGCCGTCTCCACGCCCTCGGCGACGCATTGGCGGCCCATCGCGCGCGCCATGTCCACGACCGCCCGCGCCACCGCGAAGTCCGAGGCGTCGCCGCCGACGCCGGCGACGAACCGGCGGTCCACCTTGATGATCTGCGCCGGCAGGTCCTTCAGCCGGGCCAGCGACGAGTAGCCGGTGCCGAAGTCGTCGACGGCGAACCGCACGCCGCGCGCCACCAGTTCGCCCATCTCGTGCCGGGTCCGCGACGGCAGGTCCACCAGCGCCGTCTCCACCAGCTCCAGGATCACCCGGTTCCAGGCGATGCCGGTGTCGGCGACGATGTCGGCGACCCCGTCGACGAACTCCGGGCCGCCCGGCACCAGGCCCGCCAGGTTCACCGCGACGCCGACCGGGCGGCCGTTGCGGGCCGGCCACGTCGCCGCCTCCCGGAGCGCGGTCCGCAGCACCCAGCGGTCCAGCTCGCGCAGCAGGTCGCCCTGCTCCGCGACCGGCAGGAACGCGTCCGGCGCGAGCATCCCGCGATCCGGGTGTGGCCAGCGCACCAGCGCCTCGGCGGTCACCACCACGCCGTCGGAGTTCACCACCGGCTGGTAGTGCAGGACGAGCCCGTCGTTGTTCAGCGCCTCCCGCAGCTGGCCCTCCAGCTGCAGCTGCCGGTCCGCCGAGGCCATCAGCGCGGGGCTGGCCAGCGAGACCTTGCCGGTGCCGCGGCGCTTCGCCTCGAACATCGCCGCGTCGGCGAACCGCAGCAGGTCCTCGCCGCCGGCGCCGGATCCGTTGGGCACCGCGGCGCCGATCGACGACGACACCCGGATCAGCTGGCCGTGCACCGGCACCGCGGTGCGCAGCAGCCCGGACACCCGGGTCGCCAGCGAGTCGACGCCGCCGACGGCCTCGATGTCCTGGCAGATGATCACGAACTCGTCGCCGGACAACCGGGCCGCCGTGCAGCCGTCCGGCAGCCCGCCTTCGAGCCGCCGGGCCAGCGCGACCAGTAGTTCGTCCCCGGCGTCGTGGCCCAGTGAATCGTTTACCCGCTTGAAGTTGTCGATGTCGCAGAACAGCACCGCGACGCGGTGCGAGTCGGCGCGCCCGAGCAACCCGAGGAGCAGGTCCTTCACGGCCGCGCGGTTCGGCAGCCCGGTCAGGTCGTCGTGGGTGGCCTGGTAGCGCAGGGCCTCGGCCGCGCGCCGCCGCTCGGTGATGTCCTGGAAGACCACGAGCCAGAACTGCGTGCCGTCGTCCTGCACCGACGAGGACGTGTGCAGCTCGCAGTACACCGGCTCGCCGTCAGAGCGCACCAGCACCCGCTGCGGCACCCGGCGCCGGAGGCCCGGCCGCTCGCGCGGCGTGGGCAGGCCGGTCTGCCGCTCGTCGGGGTGGGTGATCTGGGGCACGGTCATGCCGCGCAGCTGCTCCAGCCGGTAGCCGAGGAGGTCGCACAGCGCGTCGTTGGCGTCGACCAGCCGCTCGGCCCGGTCGAACAGCCCGATCCCGACCGGCGTGATGTTGACCAGGTCGCTGAAGCGCTGGCTGGACCGCTCCATGCGGGTCACCACCGCGCGCTGCTCGGTGACGTCCTGCACGGTGCCGACCATGACGACTTCGCCGTCGGCGTCCTTGATCGCGGTGCCGTGCAGCCGGAGGATCCGCATCGTGCCGTCGAGCCGCACGTAGCGGTGCTCGACCTCGATCGGTTCGTGCCGGTCGATCAGCGGTTCCCACGCCTGCCGGACCCAGTCCGCGTCGTCCGGGTGCACCCGCTCCAGGTAGGTGTCGAAGGTGAGGTGCGCGGTGGTCGGCTTGCCGATGATCTCGTGCAGCATCCGCGACAGCCGTATGGCGTCGGACCGCGGATCCCACTCCCAGGTGCCGAGCCGGGCGATCCGCTGCGCGTCCTGCAGCTTGCGCCGCTCGTCGCGGAGCTGGCGTTCCAGCGCCCGGTGTTCGGTGACGTCCTGGACGGTGCCCTGCACCCGTTCGACCCGGCCGGAGCGGTTGTACTCGGCGCGGCCGGTGCACAGGTAGATCCGCTTGCCGGGCAGGTCGCGGAGCTCGACCTCCAGCAGTTCGCCCTCGGGCGCGGAGAGCACGTCGGCGTAGAACTGGGCGGCACGGGCCTCGTCCTCGGGATGCGAAGCCGCGATCATCGAGCCCGCGTCGGTGGCGTTCTCGGCGCCCGAGCCGCCGAGGAACTCGGCGAGCACCGGGCTGCGGTAGAGCTCACCGGTCTCCGGGTAGAACACCCAGCTGCCGACCTTGGCGATGCGCTGCGCCTCGATCAGCCAGCGCCGCTCGTTGGAGTGGGCGGCGTCGGCCGCCGCCGGGGCCGCCTCGGTCAGGTCGGAGACGTCCGTCAGCACCGTGACGCGCAGCTGCTCGTCGTCGGCGTGCGGCCAGCTCAGCGGGCGGACCGGAATCCGGCCGGTGCGCGTCCGCAGCATCGACACCGCGCCGTCGCGGGACACGAGCTCCGCGAGGCGGCAGCCGATCAGCGCGTCGGGGCCGGTCTCGCCGGCGAGCGTCGCGGCCTGTTCCGTCGCCCGCACCACGATGCCGTCCGCGGTGCTCAGCAGGGCCGGCGCGGCCGGCAGCGGGACGAGTTCGAACGTTTCGGCGCAGGCGCCGGCCAGGCCGAGACCACCGGAGGCCGTCCGGTTCCGCTCGCTCCGCTCGGTCAACTGCACCCCTCCTGCGTGGCGGCCGCGCGGCCGCCGATTCCGGACGCCGGATCCGCCACTGATGAGTGACTTGAGACACAGCGATCCGTGCGGCCGACCTTACCGGTCGACGCACCGGCGGTAACGCCATGGTGCCGGGTCATCAGACCGGTTCCCTGGAGAGGTGACAGCCGTCGCCCGCCTCGATGACGCCGACTGCCGAAATCCGTTGGCCGCCGCCGATGCGACGGGGCCGGGGGAGCCGACTGCTGGCTCCCCCGGCCCCGCGCCGCCAACCGAACCTACCGCCGTCCGGTCAGCCGGCAACAGCCTCGACGGCTCATGCCTTCGCGACTCCGTCGGCCCGCGCCGCCTTCGCGACCGCCGCGCTGACCTCGGGCGCCACCCGCGGGTCGAGCGGGCTGGGCACGATGTAGTCGGCGCTGAGGTCGTCGGCGGCGACGGCCGCGATCGCCTCGGCCGCGGCGACCTTCATGTTGTCGGTGATCTTGCGCGCCCCGACGTCCAGCGCTCCCTTGAAGATGCCCGGGAACGCCAGCACGTTGTTGATCTGGTTCGGGAAGTCGCTGCGCCCGGTGGCGACCACGGCGGCGTGCCGCTTGGCGACGTCCGGGTGGATCTCCGGGTCGGGGTTGGACAGCGCGAACACGATGGCGCCGTCGGCCATCGTCGCCACCAGCTCCTCCGGGAGCTGCCCGACCGAAACACCGACCACCACGTCGGCGCCGCGCAGCGCCTCGGCGGGCCCGCCGGTGATCCCGCTGGAGTTGGTGAACTCGGCGAGCTCCTGCTTGATCGGCGTCAGGTCCTGCCGGCTCGAGTGGATCACGCCGCGCGAGTCGAGCATGGTGATCTCGCCGACGCCGGCGGTGTGCAGGATCTTCGCGCAGGCCACACCGGCTGCGCCGGCGCCGGAGATCACCACGCGCAGCGATCCCAGCTCACGGCCGACGACCTTGGCGGCGTTGCGCAGCGCGGCGAGCACGACCACGGCGGTGCCGTGCTGGTCGTCGTGCATGACCGGGCAGTCCAGCGCCTCGGAAACCCGGCGCTCCAGCTCGAAGCAGCGCGGCGCGGAGATGTCCTCCAGGTTGACCGCACCGAACGACGGGCGCAGCCGGACCAGGGTCTCCACGATCTCGTCGACGTCGGTGGTGTCCAGCACCAGCGGGATCGAGTCGAGCCCGGCGAAGGTCTTGAACAGCGCGGACTTGCCCTCCATCACCGGCAGCGAGGCCCGCGGCCCGATGTCGCCCAGGCCGAGCACGGCGGTGCCGTCGCTGACCACGGCGACGAGCCGTTGGGTCCAGGTGTAGCGGTCGGCCAGCGCCGGGTCGCTGGCGATCGCCCGGCTGACCTGCGCCACGCCGGGGGTGTATGCGATCGACAGATCCCGCGCGGAATCCAGCGGCGTCGTCACGTCGACGGAGAGCTTGCCGCCCTCGTGCGCCGCGAAGATCTCCTCGTTGGTCAAATCCGCACCGACTCCGCTTGCGGTGCTGTCGTTGACGGTGGTCACGGCGTCCCTCCAAGTAGCCATGCCTGCGGCCCGGACACATTCCAGGCCGGGCGGACCGGGCGGCACTATGCCGCCCGTGCAACGCTCGCCTGCCCTGGCGTGCGGGACAGGCGAGTGTTTCGAAATAACCGAGACCTGCCGCCCTGGTCGGACAGCGGCCCTCGGCGGACGCTGCGGTTCGAACAGTGTGCCAGGCCGCGAGATCAGTGTCAGCGACCGGGATCACATAACCTCACCAGCAAGTTCAACATTTTGTCAAGGCTTGTTGGCAGTACGCGCGTCCTATTTGGATCTTCTTTCGGCAGTACGCTCGTCCGGTTTCAGCGCCGCATTTCGCAGTACGTACGTCCGGTTTGAATAATGGGTGGAATAGCTCGCACGGCCGATATCAACTCCGCCCCACCGATCCGCATTCCAACCCGACCCATAGGCTTTCGGACGTGCAGGTACGTCGACTTGAGATCACGGGCGCCTACGAGTTCACCCCGAAGGCCTTCCCCGACCACCGCGGGCTCTTCGTCGCCCCGTTCCAGGAAGCGGCGTTCGTCGACGCCACCGGGCACCCGCTGCGGGTCGCGCAGACCAACCACAGCGTCTCGGCGCGCAACGTCATCCGCGGCCTGCACTTCGCCGACGTGCCGCCGGGCCAGGCGAAGTACGTGTACTGCCCGCGCGGCGCGCTGTTAGACGTGGTGGTCGACATCCGCGTCGGCTCCCCGACCTTCGGGCGCTGGGAGGCGATCCAGCTGGACGCCACCGAATACCGCGCCGTCTACCTCGCCGAGGGGCTCGGGCACGCCTTCGCCGCGCTCACCGACGACACCGTGATGACCTACCTCTGCTCCACGCCGTACAACCCGGCGGCCGAGCACGGCATCGACCCGCTCGACCCGGACCTGGCGCTGCCGTGGTCCGACCTCGACGGCGAGCCGATCCTGTCCGAAAAGGACCGGGCGGCCCCCGGCCTCGCGCAGGCCGCCGAGCAAGGCCTGCTTCCGGATTACGAAAACTGCCTGGCCCATTACGAAAGCCTGCGCGGCTGACGCGTCACCGCAGGCGGCCGGGCTTCGGCCACAGGCGCCACCGGATGACGCCGAGCACCTCGGCCGGGCCGAGCTCCCGCGAATCCGTCGAACCGAAGGCGTTGTCGCCCTCGACGTGCCAGCCGTCGCCGTCCCGCCGCAGCGCGCGCTTCACCGAAAGCTGCCCCGGACGCTGCGCCCAGCGCACCAGCGCGACGTCTCCCTGCCGGACGGAACCCCGCAGCCGCAACAACACCACGTCGCGATCCCGCAGGGTGGGAACCATCGACGGCCCGCGCACCAGCAACCGCCGCCAAGGCCACCGCCCGAGGGATTTCACAGGCACCTCCACTGGGACTTCGAGGATCTTCAAGAGTAGGGTCGCCCCTGTCGGAGCACTCACTTGTCAGGGAGGAATCATGCGACTCCTGTCGCGAATCCTCAGCCCCCGCCTCGAGGCGACCGCGCACTGCGACCTGCCGTGCGGCGTGTACGACCCGGCGCAGGCGCGGATCGAGGCTGAGTCCATCAAGGCGATCCAGGAGAAGTACCAGGCCAATGAGGACCCGGAGTTCCGCACTCGCGCGATTCTGATCGCCGAGCAGCGCTCCGAGTTGGTCAAGCACCACCTGTGGGTGCTGTGGACCGACTACTTCAAGCCGCCGCACTTCGAGAAGTACCCGCAGCTGCACGAGCTGATCAACAAGGCCACCAAGGCCGCGGGCGCGGCCGGGACCAAGGGTTCCATGGAGGCCAAGTCCGGTCAGCAGCTGCTGGACTACATCGCCGAGATCGACAAGATCTTCTGGGAGACCAAGCAGGGCTGAGGTCACGAGCTCAACCAAGACGCCGACCAGCGAAAACACCCCTTCGCTGGTCGGCGTCTTCCTTTGCTGTCCGGCGCCCTTCGACGGCCTGCGCACGGCCCGAGGAAGTCCATTCTGGACACATGTTCACGGCTGTCGGGGAAGACCACCAACCGAGCTGGCATCGCCACCTTGGTCACCGTGCAAGTACTCCACTGAGCCGACGAGATCCGCGACCCACAACGAGAACTCGGTGCCGGCCTCCGCCTCCCTGAGCAGGGCATAGACCTCGCGGTAGTCAGCCCCGTCAGGTGGGAAGGACGCCGGGCGGCGGGAACTTCCGCCGGCCGGCGTCCTTTCGCATTCCGGCCCGGCAGACTGGCCGGATGGGACTCGATCAACGACTGGTGGACGCGGCCGTCGAGCTGCTGGAACGGCGTTGGGGGCACGCCGAGCAGGCCGTGGCGGCCGCCGTGCGGCTCGACGACGGCCATGTCCTGACCAGCACCAGCCTCGACAACCTCAACGCTGCCGCCACCCTGTGCGCCGAGACCGGCGCGCTCTGCCAGGCGTACACGCTCGACAAGCGCGTCACCGCCTCCGTCTGCGTCAGCAAATGGCCTGGTGCCGAAGGCCATCCTGTCCTCGCGCCGTGCGGCGTCTGCCAGGAACGGCTCGCGTTGTGGGGCCCGGACGTCGAGGTGGCGGTTGCCGACGCGGACAGCCCTTCGGGCTGGTCGGCGCGGACGCTGCGCGAGCTGAACCCGTTCTACTGGGGAACCCGGTTCTCCGCCGACGGCGGCTGGCCGTCCATCGCGGAGCACCTCGCCTGATCCGGCGACCGAAAATTCGAATGCGCCCGCGTGCGGGCGTGTCCACAATTGACGACCATGGACGTTCCGGAACCGACGCGGCTCGGGCTGCACGAACTCGCCGACGGGCGCCGCCTCGCTTGGAGCGAGTGGGGCGCGGCGGACGGCGTCGCCGTCCTGCTGTGCCCCGGCGCCGCGACGAGCCGGCGGCTCGGGTTCGGCGCCGATGTCGTCGACGCGCTGGGCATCCGGCTGATCTCGGTGGACCGGCCCGGCCTGGGCGCCTCCGATCCCGCACCCGGGCGCACGCTCCGCGACTGGGCCGACGACATCGCCGAGTTCGCCGCCGGGCGCGGCATCGACGACCTCGCGGCCGTCGGCTACTCGGCCGGTGGACCGTACGCCCTGGCCTGTGCTGCGGCGGGCGTCGCGAGCCGGGCCGCCGTCGTCGCCGGTGCCGACGAGTTCGCGGTGCTCGGCGACGCGCTCCCCAGCGACCTGCGGGACATGGTCGACGCGGTCGCCGCCGATCCGGCGGCGGCCGAGGAGTCGTTCGCCGAGTTCGGCAGCCCGGACGCGCTGTGGAAGCTGATCGTCGCCTTCAGCCCGGAAACCGACCTCGCCGTCTACCGGAATCCGCGGTTCGAACGGGCTTTCCGCCGTGCCATGGCCGACGGTTTCGCGCAGGGCACGGCGGGGTACGCCCGCGACACCGCGCTGGCGATGAGCCGCTGGCCGTTCGCGGCGGAGGACATCCGCGTCCCCGTCGACCTCTGGTACGGCCGGCTGGACACCAGCCCGAGCCACTCGCCCGACTTCGGCGCCACGCTGTCCCGGCGCATCCCCGGCGCCCGGCACCACCTCGTCCCGGACGCCGGCGGCGCCCTGCTCTGGACCCACGCCGAGCAGATCCTCCGCAGCCTGCTGGATCCGGCGCCGACCGGCGACTGACCGGCCGGCGCCGGTCGATCACCCCTCGGCGGCCTCGCCGAACAGGAAGTCCGCCGCCGCGGTCTCCGCGTCGGCGAGCACCTGCTCCTCCGGCACGGTCTCGGTGTCGTAGCCGGAGCTCCGCGTCCTCGATGCCGCAGAAGTCCGAGATGCCCATGCGGAGCTGGGTGTCCATCGCCGCGGCCAAGCCGCTCGCCGCGTATCCGCCGCTCGATCCGCCGGCCAGCCCCAGCCACAGCATCCGCTTCCGGGCGCACATGGTGCGCATCGACGTGCGCGACGACGACGAGCGCCCGTTCTCCCCGGTGGGACGTCATTTCAGCGATCCTCCGATCAGTGCGGTTCGTCAGTCGCCCAGGCGGACGAGCATCTTTCCGGTGTTGGCGCCGTTCAAGACGCCGATCAACGCCTCGGGAGCCCGCTCGATTCCTCGCTCCACTGTGGACTCGGCGTGCAGGCATCCGTCGGCGAGCCGGCCGGCGGCCTTGCCGATGTACTCGCCGAACCGGTCGAAGTAGCGGCCGCTGAGCAGGCCGCGCATCGTGATCTCCTTGCCCGCCAACTGGAAGTAGTTGCGCGGGCCCGCGGCCGGCGCCCCGGCGTGGTAGCCGCTGATGGCGCCCACCAGGGCGATCCGGCCGCCGACGCGCATCGCGTCGATGGCGGCCTCCAGGTGCTCCCCGCCGGGTGCGCGGCTGCTCGGCCGGGCAGCGGCCGCGCGGGAGTCGGTCGGAGCGCCGCTACCGCCCGCGGAGCGCCACGACGTCGACCGGATCGCCGACCGGGCGCGGGAAGCGGCGGGCCGTGCGGTGTTCGACGCGGAGTTCTCGGCGGGCCGCGCGATGGGCCCGGCAGCGGCGCAGCACTCGTCCTGATCGGTGGGGTGCTCGTCCTTGAGGACATCCACCGGAACGACCAGGCTCGGAGGCGTGGACAGGCACGAGGTGGTCATCGCGGTCTACGACGGGGTCCAGCTGCTGGACGCCGCCGGGCCGCTGGAGGTCTTCGACGGGGCGTCGCGACTCCTCGCCGGCCGCTACCGGGTGCGCCTGGCGTCGCTCGGTGGCCGGGACGTGGTGACGTCGTCGCGGGTCCGGCTCGGCGTTGAAATCGCGCTCGAAGAGATCACCGAGCTCGGCACCCTCGTCGTCGCGGGCGGCGAGGGCATCCGCGAGGCGATCTCCGACGCGGAGCTGATCCGCCAGATCCGCCGGCTGGCCGGGCTCGCCGAGCGCATCACTTCGGTGTGCTCCGGCGCGTTCCTGCTGGCCGAGGCAGGCCTGCTCGACGGGCGCCGGGCGACCACGCACTGGGCGATGTGCCACGAGCTCGCGGCGTCCTACCCGGCCGTGACGGTCGAGCCGGACTCGATCTACGTCCGCGACGCACCGCTGGTGACGGCGGCCGGGGTGACCGCGGGAGTCGATCTCGCGCTCACGCTGGTCGAGGACGACCACGGCGCCGAACCGGCCCGCACGCTGGCCAAATGGCTCGTGGTGTTCCTCCAGCGACCGGGCGGCCAGTCGCAGTTCAGCGTGTGGAACTCGGCGCCGCCGGTGGATGACCGCGCGCTCCGCGAACTGCTCGGCGACATCTCGGCGTGCCCGGCCGGCGACTACAGCGTCCCGGCGATGGCCGCGCGGCTGGCGATGAGCCCGCGCCACTTCACCCGCCTGTTCACCAGGGAGGTCGGCACCAGCCCCGGCCGGTACGTCGAGCGGGCGCGCGTCGAAGCGGCCCGCGCGCTGCTGGAGGCCGGCCGGGGCGGTGTCGCGCGGCGCTGCGGCTTCGGCAGCGCCGAGACCATGCGGCGGGCCTTCCTCCGCCAGCTCGGCGTGCCGCCGAGCGCCTACCGAGATCGCTTCCGCACCGCAGGCTGAAGGAGTCCACCGTGGACATCGCATTCGTGCTCTACGACAAGTTCACCGCGCTCGACCTGGTCGGGCCCTACGAGACCCTGGCGGGCAATCCGGCCGTCACCCCGCACTTCGTGGCGGCGGGCCGCGGCACCGTGCACTGCGGCTCCGGGCTGCCGGTCCAGCCGACGACGACCTTCGCCGAGCTCGACCGGCCCGACGTCGTGGTCGTCCCCGGCGGCGCCGCCTGGCACACGGCGCTGGACGACGAAGAGCTGGTCTCCTGGCTCGCCGCGGTGCACCCGAACACGACGTGGACGACGTCGGTGTGCACCGGATCCCTGCTGCTGGCGAAGGCCGGGATCCTGACCGGCAAGCGCGCGACGACGCACTGGGCGGTGCGCGAGTTGCTGGGCGAACTGGGCGCCGAGGTCGTCACCGACCGGGTCGTGTTCGACGGGAAGGTGGTGACCGGCGCCGGCGTCTCCGCGGGCATCGACATGGGGCTGCGGCTGGCCGCCGAACTGTGGGGCGAGGACACCGCGAAGATCACCCAGCTGATCCTGGAGTACGACCCGCAGCCGCCGTTCGACACCGGCTCGCCGGAGAAGGCCGGCCCGGCGCTGCTGGCCGCCGCGCTGAAGGGGTAAGCCCAGCGCAACGCGGTTACGCTCGACGCCGTGGCACAGGATGAGCACCGCGTTTACGTCCTCCGGCACGGCACGACCGAATGGTCGCAGACCGGCCGGCACACCAGTCGTTCCGACATCCCGCTCACGGTCGAGGGCGAGCTGCGGGCGCGGCAGGCCGGGCAGACGCTCTCCGCGTTGCGCCCGGCCGGGCCGGTCGTCGTGCTGGCGAGCCCGCGGCAGCGCGCCCAGCGCACGGCGACGCTGGCCGGCCTGGCCGACGTGGTGACCGAGCCGCTGCTCGCGGAATGGGACTACGGCGACTACGAGGGCCTGACCACGCCGCAGATCCGCGAGACCGTGCCGGCGTGGACGGTGTGGACGCACCCGTGCCCGGGCGGCGAGAGCGCGGCGGACGTCACGGTCCGCGCCGACAAGCTGCTGGCCCGCATCGCCGACACCGGCTCCGACGTGGTCTTGGTCGGGCACGGCCACTTCAGCCGCTGCCTGATCGCCCGCTGGCTGGGCCTGCCCGCCACGTCGGGGGTGCACTTCGCGCTGGACCCGGCGGGCATCACGGTGCTGGGCGACGAGCGGGGCGTGCCTCAGGTGGCGCGGTCCAACATCCCGCCCTGGCAGCAGGGCTGACCGGGCAATTCCGCCGCACCGGCGGTCACCGGCCCCGAATATCCTGGGGCCAAGTGACTCACGTGGAGGTATCGATGATCCGCCGGGCGACCCCAGCCGACGTGCCCGCCATGGTCGGGCTGGTGCACGAACTCGCGCTGTACGAGAAGGCGCCGGAGCTGTGCCACCTGACCGAGCAGCAGCTTCGTGACGCACTGTTCGGACCGGCCCCCGCGCTGTTCGGCCACGTGGCCGAAGTGGACGGTGCCGTCGTCGGACTTGCGTTGTGGTTCCTGAACTTCTCCACCTGGGAAGGCGTGCACGGCATCTACCTGGAGGACCTCTACGTCCGCCCCGAGCAGCGCGGTTCCGGCCTCGGCAAGGCGCTGCTGCAGACCCTGGCGAAGGAGTGCGTCGACCGCGGCTACGCGCGCCTGGAGTGGTCGGTGCTGGACTGGAACGAGCCCTCGATCAACTTCTACAAGGCGGCCGGGGCGATCCCGATGGACGAGTGGACCGTGTACCGGCTCACCGGCGACGCGCTGCGCACGTTCAGCGCCTGACGCGAGCTCTCACGCGTCGCGATCGGCGTCGGGGGCGGCGCCTGCGTAGAACGACCAGGCCCGCCCCTCCCGGTTGAACAGGAACCACAGCACGGCGATCGCCGGCACCGCGAGCACCAGCGCGATCAGCGGCTGCCCGGACGGCCCGAACGCGTACCAGGCGGTGCCCAGCAGCAGCAGCTGCATCAGCAGCGCGGGCGTGCGAGCCCAGTGCTTGCCCCGCCACAGACCGATGCCCGCGGCCAGCACGCCGGAGGACAGCAGCGCGTAGTACCCGGCCTCGCCGAGCATCTGAGTCGGCTCGAACTGCCCCACGCCCCCGACGTCGGACGAGGTGCTGCGGATCAGCAGGGCCACGACGAAGCTCAACCCGGCTGCCGCCTGCAGGGTGGTCAGGACACCCGCGATGCGGATGGTGCGCGGGACGACTTCGGTCGGCACGGTCGATTCGCCTTTCCTGAAACCACTTCGGTGACTCTGCGTACGCACCACCGATGGTAATACCGCCCGAACGCCGCATGGCTGCGACCACCATCACGCGCAATGATCGACTCATGGCTCGAGCGGCGGTCGGGGATATCGGGGTGTCCTCGCATTCCGCCGTGCGCCCGGCAGGTCCCGGCGGAAGACGATCGGATGCGCTCCGGGGTTGCGCATCCGGGTTCCCCCGGATCTCGGTGGCGGTCGATGGCGTGGCGCACCCGCTCCTGGTGTCTCAGCCCGCCGGACCCACCGCAGCCCGGCGCATGGGCCGTTCCCTGCCCGACTCGCTGCGGAAGGGGGCGGTCCGGGAGAGCTGACCCGCGCGGCAGACGCCGAACACCGGAGGGTGCGTCGGCGCACAACGGCCTCGCCTAGGCTGCGGTTGTGCGCGCCGTACTCGTCGTCAACCCGCAGGCGACGTCCACCACTGCGGCCGGCCGGGATGTGATCGCCCACGCGCTGGCCAGCGAGCTGAAGCTGGACGTCGTCGAAACGCAGTACTGGGGCCACGCCTCCGACACCGCGCGAGCGGCCGTGGAGGACGGCGTCGACCTGGTGATCGCGCTCGGCGGCGACGGCACGGTGAACGAGGTGGTCAACGGCATGTTCTCGGCCGCCGAACGCGGCGACCGGGCGATGCCGACGCTGGGCGTGGTGCCCGGCGGCTCGGCGAACGTGTTCGCCCGCGCGCTCGGCCTGCCCAGGGACCCGGTCGAGGCCACCCACCGGTTGCTGCGCGCGGTGGCCGAGGGCAGCGGCCGGATGGTCGGGCTCGGCAAGGCCGACGACCGCTGGTTCACCTTCAACGCCGGCGTCGGCTGGGACGCCGAGGTCGTCGCCGAGGTCGAACGGTTGCGCTCCCGCGGTCAGAACGTGACGCCCGCCCTGTATGCGCGCACCGCGTTGAGCTGCTACTTCCGCATGGCGCGCCAGGCGCCGCGGATCAGCTTGCAAATCGGTCACGAAGATCCGGTCGATCAGTTGCACAGCGTGTTCGTCTCGAACACCGATCCGTGGACGTATCTCGGGTCACGTCCGGTGCGCATGAGCCCCGACACCACCTTCGACACGGGTCTCGGCGTTTTCGCGTTGCACAACATGAGCGCTTACCCAGTGTTACAACATGTAGCGCAGATGCTACGCGGTAGAGGGAAACCACACCCGAGAAACTCAATTCAGCGTGCAAACGCGGGGTATCTCCGCGTAACCTGTACGGAGCCGTTGCGCCTGCAGGTCGACGGCGATTGCCTGGGCGAGCGTTCGGTGATCGAGTTCTTCTCCGTCCCGGACGCTCTCCGCGTCGCTGTATAACCTTCTTGTAACGGATGAACGTAGTTGTCGACTCGCGACCCCCGTCTGCGACCGGCGACACACCGAAACCCCTGGTCAAGCCCTATCGATCTTTCAGGTGAGTTCCCTCACCACGCGAGATCGAACTCTTGACATCGCGGCAGTTCGTGAAAGCATTCACAAGCACACGGACTCCGTGAAAGCATTCACAAACACCCCGAACGAAACGAGCGGCGCGCATGAGGCGCGCCTAGCGAGGAGCAAGGAACGATGGACTGGCGCCACGATGCGGTTTGCCGTGACGAGGACCCGGAGCTGTTCTTCCCCGTTGGGAACAGCGGTCCTGCTGTGCTGCAGATCGCCGAGGCGAAGGCCGTTTGCCGCCGTTGTCCGGTCGCCTCCGAGTGCCTGGCTTGGGCACTGGAGAGCGGGCAGGACGCCGGCGTATGGGGCGGAATGAGCGAAGACGAGCGTCGCGCGCTCAAGCGTCGCAACACTCGCACCCGGGCTCGCACCAACGCCTGAGTCGCGAACTCGCTGAAAACGTGCCGGTGCGGTCGCACCCCCGGCGGCCGACCGCACGTTTTCGCCCCGGTCGAACGAACGGCCATCGCACCCGACAGAAGCACATCCCCGACGAGACCCGGCCGATCCGCGTCGATGTCGGTCCCGGAAACCCCCACCGAGCTCTCCACCGGATGAGCTGACGGTCACCGGGAAACCGACCCGATCGGCCACGACCCGCCACCCGACCGGCGAGTCACCGGATATCGATGCACCAGCGCGGCGCCCGGCCAACGGGCCGACGTCAGCGCCGGTACTTCAGAGGCACCCGCAGCACCGCCTCGGTACCGCGTTGCCGACCGCGACCGCGCAAGCTCAACGATCCTCGGAGCTCTGATTCCACGAGGGTCCGCACGATCTGCAGGCCGAGACGTTCGGCGCGTTCGAGGGAGAAACCCTTCGGCAGGCCGCGACCGTCATCCGAGATGACGACGTCCAGCCAACGCGCCGAACGCTCCGCCTGCACAACGACTTCGCCGCCCTGCCCCTCCGGGAAGGCGTGCTCGAAAGCATTCTGGACCAACTCGGTCAGCACCATCACCAGCGGCGTGGCCAACTCGGCCGACACCACCCCGAACAGGCCCTCGCGGCGAACCTTGACTCCGGTCTCGGCCGCAGCGACGTCGCTCATCATCGGGATCACGCGATCGACCACGTCGTCGAGATCGACCCGCTCGTCCACCGACATCGACAGCGTCTCGTGCACCAGCGCGATCGACGTCACCCGCCGCACCGACTCGTCCAGCGCGAGCCGCGCCTCGGTGTTCCCGGTGCGGCGCGACTGCAGCCGCAGCAGCGCGGCGACCGTCTGCAGGTTGTTCTTGACGCGGTGGTGGATCTCGCGGATCGTCGCGTCCTTCGACATCAACGCGCGGTCGCGGCGCTTGACCTCGGTCACGTCGCGCACCAGGACCAGCGCACCCGCCTGCTGGCCGCGGGGCCGCAGCGGCAGCGCCCGGAACAGCACCGTCGCGCCCCGGGCCTCGGCCTCGATGCGCATGCTGGGCTGACCGCCCATCGCCCGGCGGACGCGCTGCGCCACCTCGTCGGCGTCGAACGGATCGTTGAGCAGCGACCGGGTCAGCGGCGCGAGCTGCGCCCCGACCAGATCCGCGGCGTGGCCCATGCGGTGGTAGGCCGACAGAGCGTTCGGGCTGGCGAAGACGACCGTGCCCGAACTGTCCAGGCGGATGAGCCCGTCACCGACCCGCGGGCTGGTGTGCACGTCGGGCGCCGGCTCCGGCGTCGGGAAGGTGCCGTCCGCGACCATCTGGCACAGGTCGGCGGCACTGCCCAGGTAGGAGATCTCCAGCGGCGACGGCACCCGCGGCACGGCCAGGTTGGTGTCCCGGCTGAGCACCGCGACGATCTCGTTCCCCAGCTTCACCGGGATGGTCTCGCGGCGCACCGGCACGCCCAGGTGCCAGCGCGGATCCTCCTCGCGGCAGATCCGGCCCTCCAGCGCGGCGCGGCGCAGCTGCGGGTGCTCGTCCTGGGTGACCTCGGTACCGACGACGTCTTCCGGATGGGCCGTGGGCGCCGTGGTGGGCCGCGCCTGCGCCACGCACAGGAACCGGCTCTCCGGCGCATCCTGCGGCCCGATCGGAACCCAGAGCAGGAAATCGGCGAACGACAGGTCGGACAGCAGCTGCCACTCGGCGACCACGAGCTGCAGGTGGTCGGCGGCGGTGCCGGACAACCCGGTGTGCTCGGCGAGCAGATCACTCAGCGTGGACAAGATCCGCCTCCCTGGGTCGGCGCGGTCGCGTCACTCCACGACCGCGATGAGATCGCCTTCCTGGACCACGTCGCCCGGCTTGACGGCAACCGTACTGACCGTCCCCGACACCTCGCTGAGCACCGGGATCTCCATCTTCATGGACTCCAGCAGCACCAGCGAGTCGCCATCGCCGACCGAGTCGCCTTCGGCCACCGACACCGTCATGACGTTGGCGACCATCTCCGCGCGGATCTCCTCGGCCATGCTCTCCTCCTCGTCGTGGACCCGGTAGGCCCCTGATTAGGAAACCACGACCGGAACCACCCGCCGGCGGCAGGTGGCGCACATGTCAAACTAGATAGTCGAAACCCCAGCGGAGACCGGGTGGTCGTGCAGACCTGCGAACGGTCGGACTGGTCGAAAGCGAACTTTAGGGAGTTGCCATGGGTAAGCGTGGCCGCAAGAAGAAGGACCGGCGCAAGAACAAGGCCAACCACGGCAAGCGCCCCAACGGCTCGTGAACGCGACGGCACCAGCCGTCGAAAGCTCGAATGGCCCCGGACCAATCGGTCCGGGGCCATTCGTCGTCTTGCGGGTCATTCCGCCGAAGTTCGCTTCGCCCGCACTTCCACCGAGGTGCCTTCGGGGCCGCGCTCGACGGTCACTTCCGCCTTCTCCAGGACGGCCTCGCGGATCGAGGCCCGGAGCCGGGCCTTCAGCTCCATGGGCGCGTGCTCACCGCTGCACTTGCGATGCAGCAACGCCTTGATGTGCTCCTCGATGCCGAAGTGCTCGAGGCAGCTCCCGCACCCGTCGAGGTGCTGCTGCACGGCGGCGCGCCGCTGCTGGTCGCACTCGTTGTCCAGGAAAAGCCACACTTCAGCGAGCACGTCCTCGCAGGAGGCTTCGTCCGGCCCACCGCAGTTCATTTGGTGCTCACCTCCCGCTGGTTCTGCCGCAAGAAACCGCGATCACGGGCAACGTCGGTGAGCATCTCACGCAGCTGCCGGCGACCACGGTGCAGCCTCGACATCACGGTGCCGATCGGGGTGCCCATGATCTCGGCGATCTCCTTGTAGGCGAAGCCTTCCACGTCCGCGAGGTAGACGACCATGCGGAACTCTTCGGCCAGCTGCTGGAGAGCGGCCTTCACATCGGTGTCCGGCAGCCGGTCGAGCGCCTCGACCTCGGCCGAGCGCAGGCCGCTGGAGGTGTGGTTCTCCGCCTGCGCGAGCTGCCAGTCGGCGATCTCGTCGGTAGGCTGCTGCTGGGGCTGCCGCTGCCGCTTGCGGTAACCGTTGATGTAGGTGTTGGTGAGGATCCTGTACAGCCAGGCCTTGAGGTTCGTGCCCTGCGCGAACGACTTGAACGCGGAGAAGGCCTTGAGGTAGGTCTCCTGGACCAGGTCCTCGGCGTCCTGCGCGTTGCGGGTCATCCGCAGCGCCGCGCCGTAGAGCTGGTCCAGCAGCGGCATCGCGTCCCGCTCGAAGCGGGCCGCGCGCTGCTCGTCGTTCTCCTCACCGCGGTCGACCACGGCGGAGTCGACGGGTGCATCGGTGTCGGCAGTGCTGAGCCGCCCGACGTCGCCGGGCCGCCCGGTTGCGTCCGGGTGCTCTGGGGTGCTTGGCACCGGGCTCCTTTCCCGCCGCCTGGACGAGGTGACTGCAGGCGACGAACCCATGCGATCCTGCGCATGGTCCGCATTCGAGGATACCCGTGCCCGCCTGCTATTTCCCGGTGGTGATAGCGGCGCACGCTCGGGGCGGTCCAGCACGCAGGTGTTCGTCGAGTCCATCGTCACGCCCCGTCCAACGCAATGCGTGCCGGGAGATATTCCGGCCTTCTAGAGTGACGCTCATGGCAGGCAAGGGCACCCCGGCTACGGCGCTGTTGAGCAAGCGGCGCATCTCGCACCAGGTTCACGCGTACGAACACGACCCGCGCGCCGAGTCGTTCGGCCTGGAAGCCGCCGAGGCGCTCGGCCAGCCGCCGGAGCGGATCTTCAAGACGCTGGTCGCGGAGGTCGACGGCAAGCTCGCCGTGGGCGTGGTGCCGGTCACCGGCCAACTCGATCTCAAGGCGCTCGCCGCCGCCGTCGGCGGGAAGAAGGCGAAGATGGCCGAGATCGCCGACGCCGAACGCGCCACCGGCTACGTGGCGGGCGGGATTTCCCCGCTCGGCCAGAAGAAACGGCTCCCCGTCGTGATCGACGCGTCGGCGACCGGGTTCGACACGATCTACTGCAGCGCCGGGCGGCGCGGCCTGGAGATCGAGCTGGCGGCCGACGATCTGGTCCGGCTGCTCGACGCCCGCGTCGCCGACATCGCCGGTTGACCGCCCCGGGGGAGCGGACGGCCGCTCCCCCGGGCGTTGGTGCGGCTGCCGCGCAACAGCCGCACCGGGACCCGGACAGGCCGGGGCATTCCTCCTGCCCGGGAGCATCGACGAGATCGCAGCCGAATTCGCTTTTCTGCAGACCGATTCACGCCCCGACCGCGATTCCGGGCGATCGGAAGAAACGATTCCCCCCCCAGTGCCGCACCGATGTTGCGGCATCCGGGCAGAACCGGCAACGCGGCGCTTTCGAGCGGACGATTCGGCCGCCGGAATCGTGCCCCCGGTCACAACTATTTCGAGTGCTAGTCGATGAGGCGGAGAATCCGGCCGAGCCACTCCTGCGCGGCGCGGAAGACGGCGTCCACGTCGGCCTTCAGCGAGTGGTCGCCGGGCACCAGCACCACCTCGCGGTTGTGCGACGGTTCCGGCTGGCCGAACGCGTCCCGCTCGCCCTGCACCACCAGCACCGGGGCCTCCACCCCGTCGAGCTCGCCCAGCCGCGACTTCTCCGGCTTGCCGGGCGGGTGTACCGGGAACGCCAGGCACAGCACCGCCGAAGCGGCGCCCGCCTCCGCGGTGCGGCAGGCGACGCGCGCCCCCGAGGACCGGCCGCCGAAGATCAGCGAGAGATCCGCGAACCAGCGCTCGCCGAGGTCCTCCACCACGGCGAGCCAGGCCGCGTCCAGCTGCTTCGCCGGGGCGGGCGCCCGGCGGCCGGCCACCCGGTAGGGCTGCTCGACCAGCGCCACGTGCACGCCGGCTTCCGTCGCGGCCCGCGTCACCGCCACCAGGTCGGGCGCGGCGATCCCACCGCCCGCGCCGTGCCCGAGCAGCAGCGCGGCGCGCCCCTCCTCCGCGCAGTGCAGCTCGGCCCTGGCCGGGCCGTGCGGCGTCTCGACCTCGACCCTGGTCATGACTCGAACAGCGCGGCTTGCTCGGCGGGCGCGGGCGCCGGCTCGACCTGTTCCAGCAGGTCAGGATGGTTGTTGCGCATGCTGTTCACCTCGGTGGAGACGGGGTGGATCGCCAGTTCGGCGAGCACCTCCGGTTCGGGTTCCAGCAGGTCCGCGATCTCGGTGCGCTGCGGATCGAGCCAGTCCGCCCAGCGGTGCCTCGGCAGCACCAGCGGCATGCGGTGGTGGATGTCGGCGAGCTCACCGACGGCATCGGTGGTGACGACCGCGCAGGTCACCAGCGGCTGGTCGGTCGAGTTCGGCGCCCACCACGCGGAGAACACCGCGGCCATCGCCAGGCTCTCGCCGTCCCCGCGAGTGCACAGGTAGGGCTGTCGCCGCTGGTCACCGGGCCGCCACTCGTACCAGCCGGTGGCGGGCATCAGGCAGCGGCGGCGGCGCGCCGAGTCCGCGAAGGCCGGCTTGGTGGTGATGGACTCGGCCCGCGCGTTGATCATGGGCGGGCCGCTGCCGATCTCCTTCGCCCAGGTCGGCACCAGGCCCCAGCGCACCGGGCGGACGCTGCGCTCGGCGCCGCGCTGCACGACGATCGGCACCGTCTTGGTCGGCGTCACGTTGAAATCCGCGCCGACGGCCCCGGCCGTGCGATCCGTCGCCGCGAATTCCTCGGCCAGCGCCGCCGGGTCGTGCCGGACGGCGTACCGACCACACATCAGAACTCACCCCGCGCCCGAACCGCTCATTTCGCTTCCGGGTCCAAACCTACCGCCTGCGGTTGCGCATCGAGCGACACGCGTTCCAGGAGTTCGGCGCCGTTGTTGCGGACGTTGTTGACCGCGGTCGACACCGGGCGGATCTCCAGGCCGTCGACGAGCTCCCGCGACGGCGCGCCGAGCAGGTCGGCGACGTCCGGCTGGTCCGGGTCGAGCCACTCGCCCCACGCCGTCGCCGGCAGCAGCAACGGCATCCGGTCGTGCACCTCGGCCAGCTGCCCGAGCGCGCTGGTGGTGAGCACCGAGCAGGTCACCAGCGGCGGCGCGTCCTCGGCCTGCGGATCGCGCCAGGTGGCGTAGATCCCGGCCATCGCCAGGCTGGAACCGTCCGGGGAGGTCATGAAGAACGGCTGCTTGCGGCCGCCTTCGCGCTTCCACTCGTACCAGCCGTCGGCGGGCAGCAGGCACCGGTAGCGCTTGATCGACGTGCGGAACGCCGGCTTGGACGTCACCGTCTCCGACTTCGCGTTGATCATCCGGCTGCCGATGGCCTTGTCCTTCGCCCACATCGGCACCAGGCCCCACCGCATCACCCGGATGGTGCGCTCGGTTCGATCGAGCTCGCGTTCACCGGCATCGTCTCGCGGATGCCGCTGCACCACGGTGAACACGTTCTTGGTCGGCGCGACGTTGAAATCCGCTCCCGGCGCGGCGCCGCCGGTGGCGTCCAGCGCCGCGAACTCCGCCGCGAGCTTGCCCGGATCCTTCGTGGAGGCGTACCTGCCGCACATGCCTGGTCGGACCTCCATCGCCTCGTGGCCGAACGGTCGTCCTCATCCTGTCAGGCCGCATCGCCGCAGGCGAGCGGCATGGCCGGATTGCCCCCACCGCTGAAATCGGGGAGGCGGGTGGGGGATCATTGCCCTATGACCCAGCTCTGGCCTGCTCCGGTCGCCCGCGGCGCCGTGCACGCGACCGTCCCGGTGCCCGGTTCGAAGTCCATCACCAACCGCGCGCTGGTGCTCGCCGCGCTCGCCGACGGCCCGTCGACGCTACGCGCCCCGCTGCGCAGCCGGGACACCGAGCTCATGGCCGGGGCGCTGCGCTCTCTCGGGGTCGAGATCCAGGACGGGCCGGACGGCTCGTGGCAGGTCACGCCGGGCGAGCTGCGGGGACCGGCCGAGGTCGACTGCGGCCTGGCCGGCACGGTCATGCGGTTCGTGCCGCCGGTGGCGGCCCTGGCCGTCGGCCGGGTCACCTTCGACGGCGACCCGCAGGCCCGCCAGCGGCCGCTGGGCACGGTGCTCGACGCGCTGCGCGAACTGGGCGCCGACATCAGCGGCGATGCGCTGCCGTTCGACGTGCACGGCACGGGGAAGCTGACCGGCGGCACGGTCACCATCGACGCGTCCGCGTCGTCGCAGTTCGTCTCCGGGCTGCTGCTTTCCGCGCCGCGGTTCGAGCAGGGCGTCACGGTGCGGCACGACGGCAAGCCGGTGCCGTCGCTGCCGCACATCGAGATGACCGTGGCGATGCTGCGCGCCGCCGGCATCGACGTCGACGACCGGGAGCCGAACACCTGGCGGGTGGCGCCGGGCGAGATCCGCGCGCTGGACGTCGAGATCGAACCCGACCTGTCCAACGCCACCCCGTTCCTCGCCGCCGCGGCGGTGACCGGCGGCACCGTGACCGTGCCCGGCTGGCCGGCGCAGACCACGCAGGCCGGCGACGCCATCCGCGACATCCTGAGCCTGATGGGCGCGCAGGTGGAACGCAGCGAGGCCGGGCTGACCGTCACCGGCCCCGCGGAGCTCGCGCCGGTCGACATCGACCTGCACGACGTCGGCGAACTCACCCCGACCGTCGCGGCGCTGGCCGCGTTCGCGACCGGCCGCTCGCGGCTGCGCGGCATCGCGCACCTGCGCGGCCACGAGACCGACCGGCTCGCCGCGCTGCAGAACGAGCTCACCAAGCTCGGCGGCGCGGTCGAGCAGACCGAGGACGGGCTGCTGGTCGAGCCGCGGCCGCTGACCGGCGGGAACTGGCATTCCTACGCCGACCACCGGATGGCCACGGCCGGCGCGATCCTCGGCCTGAAGGTGCCCGGCGTGGTCGTCGAGGACATCGCGACGACCGCCAAGACGATCCCCGACTTCCCCGGGATGTGGGCGACGATGCTCGGGGAATCGGCGTGAGCGCGGGGGCGGTCTGATGCGCAAGCGCGGTTGGCGGGATCTGGACGAGTCCGATGTGCGGGTGCGCCCCGGGCGCCGGGGCAGCCGTCCGCGCAGCAAGCAGCGCCCCAAGCACGAGGACGCCGCGGCCGCGATGGTGGTCGCGGTCGACCGCGGCCGGTGGACGTGCGCGCTGGACGGGAACCCGGACCGGCTGGTCACCGCCATGCGGGCCCGCGAGCTGGGCCGCACCCCGGTGGTGGTCGGCGACCGCGTCGGCCTGGTCGGTGACATCTCCGGCAAGCCGGACACGCTGGCCCGGATCGTGCGGGTCGACGAGCGCACCAGCGTGTTGCGCCGCACCGCCGACGACACCGACCCGTACGAGCGGGTCGTGGTCGCCAACGCCGAACAGCTGATCATCGTGGCCGCGCTGGCCGATCCGCCGCCGCGGCCCGGCTTCATCGACCGATGCCTGGTCGCCGCCTACGCCGGCGGGCTGACGCCGGTGCTGTGCCTGACCAAGGCCGACCTCGCCGATCCGGGCGAGTGGATCGACACGTACTCCTCCCTGGACATGCCGATCACGATCACCCGCCAGGACTGCGAACCCGAGGATCTCCGCGCGATGCTCACGGACCGGGTGTCCGCGCTGGTCGGCCACTCCGGCGTCGGCAAGTCCACATTGGTCAACCGGCTGGTGCCGGCGGCAGACCGGGCGACCGGCGAGGTCAGCGGCGTCGGCAAGGGCCGGCACACCTCGACCTCGGCGGTCGCGCTGCCGCTGCCCGGGCGGGGCTGGGTGGTGGACACCCCGGGCATCCGCTCGTTCGGCCTGGCGCACGTCACCCCGGACGACGTGATCGCCGCGTTCGAAGGTTTCGCCGAGGCGGCGGAGGAATGCCCACCGAACTGCGGCCACCTCGGTGGTTCCGACGATCCGGACTGCCACCTGGACACCTACGCCGCCGACGGCGGCAGCGTCGAGCAACTCGCCTCGCTGCGCCGCCTGCTGCGCTCCCGGGCCGGGCTCGACGAGGTCTGATCCCCCGAACGAGGCTCGATCGTCGCCTGTGGCGTGACGACTTCGTTGTTAGCGTGGATCTCGGCGTCCGATGCGGGTTTTTCCTTGACCGCGCGGACGATTCGGCCACCGCACGCTGACACGGCCCGAGGAGCTCGCCCGATGCCACGAGCCAGCACCAGGACCGCGGTGTTGTCCGCCGGTCTCGCCCTGATCGCCGCGCTAGGCGCCTGCGGCGCCGAACCGCCTCCGCGACCCGGGCCGCTGATGGCCGCCCGCCCCGACCCCCGCCCGCGAGCGGATGCCATGTTGTCGCAGGTCATGAACAAGATCAGCGAACGCGGCAGCGTGCACAGCAGCGTGCGCGGAAGCCTCGGCGTGGTGGGCGAACTGACCGCCGAAGGCGCCGTCCGCTACCGGGGACCGCGAACCGATCTCGCCTTCGAAGGCCAGACCCGAACGCCCGGGAACCGGTCGCCGCAGCACCTCTCACTGTCCATCATGGATGGTGTCGGCTACCTGCGGACCCCGCTGGTGCGACCCGCGCCGGACAAGCCCTGGCTGAAGATCACGCCCGGCGGCGCCGACTTCGGCGACAAGCTCCTCGGCCCCGCGCTGGACCAGCTGCACGACGCCGTCGACCCGCGCGCCGCGTTCACCGGCGTCGAGCCCGCCACCCGCATCCAGACCAGCGCGCCCGACATGGTCGACGGCAAGCCCACCACCCGCTACGAGCTGCGGATCATCACCTCGCAGGCCGCCGACGTGGCCGACGATCCGCAGCAGCGCGACCGGTTCCGGCAGGCCGCCGATGCCGGGGAGCCGGAGCTCGGCTACCAGCTGTGGCTCGACGACTCCGGCCTGCCCGCACGGTTCGCGGCCGATCAAGAGGTCGCCCAGGCCGGCGAGGTGTCGCTGACCTCGACCTACCGCGACTGGGGCGTCCCCGCCGAGATCCCGGTCCCGCCCGCCGGGCAGATCGGCGTCTTCGACGCCCTCCCGCCGCAGGCGCAGCAGCCGCCGCGTTGACCGCACTTGCCGCAAACCTCCCGAAAGAGGCATGAAGAACTGTTACTTTTCAGGCATTGCAATCTTCATGCAGAGAGGAAATCCCGTGCGCCGCACCACAGTCGCCCTTTCCGCAGCAGCGTTGGCGATCACCCTGGGCGCCTGCAGTCAGGGCAGCACCCCAGCCTCCCCGGGCAACGCCGGCCAGGAGCAGACCGAGAGCTCCAGCTCGCCGTTCAAGGACATCTCGTCGCTGATCAGCTCGGCGAAGTCCAACATGGACGCGAAGAAGACCGTGACGGTGTCCTTCGAGGGCACCGGCGCCGTCCAGGCCCTCGGCTCCACGAAGTGCCGGCTCGACATCGCGCAGACCGAGATGGCCTGCACCGGGGCGACCGAGATGGTGTTCACCAAGGACGGGATGTACATCAAGAGCCCGGAGCTGGCTCAGCTCTCCGGTGACCCGAGCAAGCCGTGGCTGAAGATGGCCGCCAACGACTCGATGGCGCAGCAGCTCGGCCAGCTGGGCAAGATCAACGACTTCGAGTCCATGCTCCCGCCCGGGTCCAAGATCACCTCCAGCGCCAAGGAGCAGGTCGACGGCCAGGAGGCGACCCGCTACGAGATCGTGACCGACCTCAAGGAGGCCGCCGCCGGCGCCAAGCCCGAGGAGAAGCCGGCGTTCCAGGCGCTGGCCGACGCCGGGGTCACCGAGCTCAAGCAGACCGTGTGGGTGGACGCCGAGGGCCTGCCGCTGAAGACCGACTCGACCACGCCCGCCCTCACCGTGGCCGGCCGGCAGATCCCCGAGTCGACCATGACGGTGCACTACAGCGACTGGGGCAAGCCGGTCCAGATCACCGTGCCGCCGGCCGACCAGGTCCAGGAAAAGCGCTGAACTCGCGGTGCGGCCCGAGGCGACTCGCCCGGGCCGCACCACCGGGTCGCTACATCAGCTCCAGCAGGAACGGCACCTCTTGCGGGGCGTACCAGGCGAGTTCGTGGTCCTCCGCCTCGCCCAGGGTGAAGTCCGCGTCCGGATCGCCGAGGTCGGCGGCGTCGATGACCTCCGCCGCAGCGCGCACCGCGTCCTCCGCCTCCGTGGCGTCCACGTGCACGGCCGCGATCTGCTTCCACTGCACCGGCCCGGACACCTTCACCACGGCGTGGTCCAGATCGGGCCGCAGCGTCACGTCGTCGACATCGGCGGAGATCACCACCCGGCGGAGCTCGACCTTCTCGCCCGCGCCCAGGTCACCACCGATCAACCGCAGCGACGCCCGAGAGGCCTCCCGCATCGCCGCGTACTCCAGCTCCTCCGTGTCGCCGCTGGCGTAGGACTCGCGCAGCGCCGGCGTCAACGCGAACGCCGTCCCACCCAACGGCTGCAACTGCTTCTCCTCCACCAGTCGCCGCAACATCGGCACCGTGGCGGGCAGGTAAACCCTCATGCGTCGACCGTCCCGATCATCTCGTCCACTGCTTCTCCGATCATCGCCGCCAACACGTCCACATCGGGCATCGCATCCCGATCCGCGTTCAACCCGAAGTACACGCCGCCGTCGTAGGAGGTAACGCCTACCGACAGCGACTGGTTCTTGGCCAACGGCACCACCGGGAACATCTCCATCATCCTCGCCCCCGCCGCGTACAACGGCACCTGCGGTCCCGGAACGTTGGTCACCAGTACGTTGAACAATCGGTCCGAGAACTGGTTCGCGACCCGCGCCCCCAACGCGTGCAGGGTCGGCGGCGCGAACCCGGACACCTTGACCAGCGCACCGGCCGCCACCGACTGCCCGGACTCCGCGTGCGCACGCATGGCATGGCTGACCTGGTGCAGCCGGACGATCGGATTCCCCTCGCCCACCGGCAGATCCACCAGGTACGCCGACACCTTGCTGCCGACCGACCCCACCGGCAGGCTGCCGGTCTCCGGGTACGTCGGGCGCGCCTCGACGTCGTCGGAGCGCACCGACACCGGCACCATCGCGCGCAGCGTCGTCGACGGTGACACCACTTCGCCGCGGGACAACAACCAGTTCCGCAGCGCACCGGTCACCACCGCCAGCACCACATCGTTGACGGTGCTGCCGTGAGCCTGGCGGACGGCGCGGAAATCGTCGAGCTTGGCCCGCGCGACGGCGAACCGGCGCTGGGTGGAGGTCGGCGCGTTCAACGGCCCACTCGGCGCAGGAACCACCGCAGTGCGCAGCGCCGAGGCGACACCGCCGAGCGCTCGCGTGATCTTCTGGACCGTCGCGGTGGCGTCGACGACCGCCGCCCGCACGTTCTCCACCACCTCGCCGGGACGTTGCACGGCGTCGGTCATCGCCTCGACCACCAGCTCCGCGAGGCTCGGTTCCGGGCGCGGCATCCACAGCTCATCGGCGTCCGGAACCTGCCGGTTGCGCTCCACGTCCAGGATCACCTGTCCGATGTCGATCGCGCCGATGCCGTCGACCATCGCCTGGTGCGTCTTGGTGATCACCGCCACCCGGTTCTTGGACAGACCCTCCACCAGGTAGATCTCCCACAGCGGCCGGGTGGGGTCGAGCTTGCGGGACATCAGCCGCGCGGCCAGGTCGTGCAGCTGATCGTCGTTGCCCGGCTTGGGCAGCGCCGACCGCCGCACGTGGTAGGTGATGTCGAAGTCCTGGTCGTCCACCCACACCGGGCGCACCAGCCCGCCCGGGATCTGCATCACCCGCTGCCGGTAGCGCGGCACCAGGCCCAGCCTGCGGTCGATCAGCGCCAGCACCTTGTCGTAGTCGAACCCGGTGCGCGGGCGCCGGAACACCGCGACGCCGCCGACGTGCATCGGCGTCGTGTAGTCCTCCAGGTAGAGGAACGAAGCGTCGACTGCGGAGAGACGATCGGACATGTCCGCGATCCTGGCATACGAGGCGCCGGTTCCCGAGGGGTTCCAGTCGAGGAGGGCGCGGCGGAGCATGTGACACTTGGAAGCGTGACCAGCGAAGTTTCCCCTAAAGATCGATTCGTCACCGTTTACGGCCGCAAGCCGGTGCTGGAGGCGTTGACGGACTACGACCTGCGCGTGGACAAGGTGATCCTCGCCGAGGGGCTGCGCGGCTCGATCATCGACGAGATCAAGGAGGCCGCCGCCGACCGCGCGGTGCAGGTCCAGCGCGCGAGCGCGCACCGGGTGAAGGTGCTGGCCGGGAACGGCCGGCACGACCAGGGCGTGTTGGCCGACGTGGTGGCGCGGAAGATGCGGCCGCTCTCGGACGCGCTCGCCGACCCCGCGCACGCACCGCGAACCATCCTGCTGCTCGACGGGCTGACGACGCCTGCGAACGTCGGCATGATCCTGCGCACCGCGACGGCGGCCGGAATCGACGGCATCGTGGTGCCGCACCGCGGCGTCGCCAGCCTCGACCCGCTGGTCATCAAGGCCTCGGCCGGAGTGGCTTTCCACGCCCCGGTCCTGCGGACCCGGACCGCCGGCGAGGCGGCGGAGCTGCTGACCGAGGCCGGCTACCCGCTTTTCGCGCTCGAAGCCTCCGCAGAGGAGAGCATCTTCGACGCAGACTTCGGACCGCGTGCGGTGTTCGTGCTGGGCAGCGAAACCGCCGGGCTTTCGGACGACGTGCAGGCGCGAGTCGCCCAGCCGTTGTCCATTCCGATGGCCGGCGGCGTGGAATCGCTCAACGTCGCCAGCGCTGCGGCGGTGCTGTGCTTCGAACTCCTCCGACGCAAGCTGACTTCCTGAGCATCGGACGGGTGGTGGTTCGGCCGCAGTCGCGGCCGTCCGCCACCCGATAACTGCTGCGTCGATGGCAAATAAAAAAGGGGGCTCCCTTTTCTGTTTCCAGAAAAGGGAGCCCCCTTTAAATAGTGTGTCGGCGGTGTCTTACTCTCCCACACCCTGTCGAGTGCAGTACCATCAGCGCTGGGGAGCTTAGCTACCGGGTTCGGAATGGGACCGGGCGGACCCTCCCCGCCATCGCCACCGACAACCCTCAACCC
>NZ_FNOK01000072.1 GCF_900106995.1 Saccharopolyspora shandongensis | reverse complement strand
CGCATCCCGGGCGTCGGTCTTTGCGCGGCCTGGATAGAGGTCGGCGATCCGCCGCATAGCCAAACCGGGCAGATAGGCCACTTGGTGCCCGCAAGCCCGAGCGACCGCGACCGGCAACGCGCCGATCGTGGCGGGTTGATCGACCACCACGAGCAGCGGCCCATGCCCGGCGAGTTTGTCGAACAGCGCTCGCAGTTTAGGTTCGCTGTTGGGCAATGGGCCGTCATGCAGCCGCCTGCCGTCCGGAGCCACGCCCACTGCGTGATGCTCGCCTTTCCCTACGTCCAGGCCGAGGAACACACCGAAATCGCTGCTCATCCACCCAGCGGCCGGCGCAACGTGGCCGCGCCAACGATCCTGGGCGTCACCCATCGTTGTTCCCGGGCCTGACCTTTTGCCCGAAAGTACCGGGGATGACGATCCATCGGGCACGAATTCTGCAGAGATTTGCATTCTCGAAACGTGTGCCGGAGGCGGGGCACAGTGATGATGCGCAACCGACTCGCTTGGTAGAAATGGGCAATTTTGCCAGGGTAAAGCGTGCAAATCTTCGGAGCGTGTTTGACTTTTTCGGTGGTCCTGTGGTCGCGGACCTTGTGGAAGAAATCGAGGTTTCGATTACCGGATAGTCTGATCGGGTGAATCTATGACTCGGTACGAGTCCTGCTTAACGCCGCTCTTGTGCACGCGAAATTCTCAGCTGTACTCTTCCAGCTGTCGCCGAAGTCGAGTCGCAAGGCTTCACTTCGAAAAGTCCTTGAAGCGCCACCGCTGGGAGAACAGCGCCCAGGGTTGACTCGGGCCGGCGAGCTGTTGCGGGCTGAGTTCTCGGGTCTACTGCGTCGTGGCCCGGTTAATTTTATTGAAACATAGCACTATGCGAGGGGATCTGCTTGTCGAACACAGTTGTCTCCCGGCACAGCTTGGACGAGCGCATCGCTTTGATCAAGTTGTTGCTCGACGGGACCGAGGAGTCCTACGAGCCGCTGAAGTCCGATCTCGCGGAATCGGAGGTGCAGGGCAATATCGAGAACTTCGTGGGCGCGGTCCCCATTCCGCTCGGGCTGTGCGGTCCGGTGGACATCCGAGGTGGCGAGGCACGGGGGACTTTCGCCGTCCCCATGGCCACTCTCGAGGGGACCTTGCTCGCGTCCTACTCCCGCGGCGCGAAGGTGATGAATCTGTCGGGCGGCTGCGAGACCATGGTGTATGAAGACTACTTCTTGCGCGCCACCCAGTTGACCACGAATTCCCTCGACGAGTCGGCGCGACTGATAGAGTGGTGCCGCGACCATGAAGAGGCTATTCGGGACATAGCGAATCGCAGCAGTGGTCACCTGAACGTCACCGCTGTCTCGTACGACTGCGCGGGAACCTCCGTGATCTTGTCGCTCCAGTTCACCACCGGTGACGCGATGGGGAGCAACATGGGCAGCAAGGCCGTCAGCCTGGTGTCCGACTACGTCAAGCGGAACAGCGGCCTCGTGCGCGAAGAATTCGTGCCGTATCCGGAGGACAAGAAGAACATCCCCGCGCGTCAAAAAGGGAAGAAGGTCATCGCTCGCACCGTCCTGAAGGAGGACGTGGTGCGTCGAATGACCCGAGTCGGGCTGGATCAGCTGGCGAGCTACATCCGGAATTACAAGAACGTCCTGGCCCTACACGGGAGCCCGTCGCTGAACATCCATGCCGTCAACGGCATGGCCGCGTTGTTCCAGGCGTTCGGGCAGGACATGGCTTATCTCGGCGAATGCTCGCAAGGCGTGGTGGACTGCCAGTTCTTACGTTCTGGTGACCTGGAGGTGTCAATCACCCTGCCCACTCTCATTGTGGGAACCGTCGGTGGCGGAACCGGGCTGCCCGCCTTCCGGGCAACGTTGTCCATGGTGGGCTGCTACGGCGCCGGGAAGGCCCGGAAACTAGCGGAGATCATGGCTGCGGTGATGCTCGGCGGGGAGATCGGTTGCGCAGCCGCGCAGTGCAGCAACGAGTTCGTGGCGGCACACGAATCCTTGGGAAAGAACCGGCCGAGCGATCCGGCGGCCCCCCTCGTTCGGCCAAGGCTCCCGCTGGAGGACACCGAAAACGTCGGGAGCATGTCGTGACGCTCCTCACCCACGACAGCTGCCCGCCAGGCGCAGTGCGTGAGCCGTTGGACGTGCCGCGCAGCGATCCCCGTTCGCTGCTGCCGGAACGCGAACCGTTGCGTGTCCTGGGAACCCCCGCAGCCGCCGAGTACGACGTCGACTTGCTCCGCGCCTTGTTCCAGGAGGTTTTCACCGGCCGTCGCTACAACCTGCAGGCGACCGCGCTAGCCAAGCAGGGCAGACTCGCCGTCTACCCGGCGACCACCGGACAAGAAGCATGTGAAGTTGCGGCCGCCGCGGTGTTGTCGACACAGGATTGGCTTTTTCCCACCTACCGGGACACGCTTGCCGCCATCGTGCGCGGTGTGGACCCGGTTGAGGCGTTGACGGTGATGCGCGGCGACTGGCACCACGGCTACGACCCGTACGAGCACCGGGTCGCGCCGTTGAGCACCCCGCTCGCCACGCAACTCCCGCACGCTGTCGGCTTCGCCCGCGCTGCGCGGCTGAAGGGTGAAGACACAGTCGTTCTCGCCATGGTGGGTGATGGCGGTACGAGCGAGGGCGACTTCCACGAGGCGGTGAACTTCGCTGCCGTGTGGAAGGCTCCGGTAGTTTTCCTCGTTCAGAACAACGGATTCGCCATCTCGGTTCCGCTGGCCAAGCAAACCGCCGCGCTGTCACTCGCCGACAAGGCGGTCGGCTTCGGTGTGCCGGGACGTCTGGTCGACGGCAACGACGTGCTGGCCGTTCACCAGGTCCTCGATGAGGCGGTGTCGCGGGCTCGAGACGGCGGAGGCCCCACCCTCGTGGAGGCGGTCACCTACCGTCTCGATCCGCACACGAACTCTGATGACGACAGCCGCTATCGCGACCTTTCGGAGGTCGAGCAGTGGCGGCGGCGTGATCCAGTTCTCGTCCTGGAGCGGTCCTTGCGCGGAATGGGGGTGCTCGACGATGACGCCGTCGAGCAGGTAGCCCGGTCGGCTGAAGAATTCGCAGCGAACCTGCGGAAGCGCTACAACCACGCGCCGAGCCCGGACCCCATGACGCTGTTCTCCCACGTCTACGCAGAGAAAACACCGCAACTGCGTGAGCAGGAAGCGATGTTGCGCGCCGAGCTGCGCGCCGAGAGGCAGGCCGAAGGGAACGAACAGCAATGACGAACGGCGCGACCACTGTCACATTCTCGGCGCCGGCCGGAGCGAGTCCGGGGCAGCGTTCGACGACGATGGCTCAAGCGCTCAACGCCGCCCTGCGAGACGCTCTGCGCGACGACCCTACAGTCCACATCATGGGCGAGGATGTGGGCGCTCTCGGCGGGGTTTTCCGGATCACTGACGGATTGGCCGCCGAATTCGGCAGTGACCGGTGTGCGGACACGCCCCTCGCGGAGGCGGGCATCTTGGGAACGGCAGTGGGCATGGCGATGAACGGACTGCGCCCGGTCGTTGAAATGCAGTTCGATTCCTTCGCCTACCCGGCTTTCGAGCAACTGGTCAGCCACGTTGCGCGCATGCGGAACCGGACGCAGGGCCGCATGACGCTGCCGCTGACCATCCGCATTCCCTACGGGGGCGGGATCGGCGCGGTTGAGCACCACAGCGATTCCTCCGAGGCTTACTACATGCACACACCCGGGTTGCACTTGGTCTGCCCGGCTACCCACGCCGACGCCTACGGTCTTCTACGGCAGTCGATAGCCTCTGATGATCCGGTGGTCTTCTTGGAACCCAAGCGGCTGTACTGGTCGAAAGACCAATGGTCGTCGGATTCTTCCGAACAGGTGGATCCTGCCGGTGTCGCGGCAGTGCGTCGCAGTGGGACTTCGGCGACGCTGATCACCTACGGCCCGAGCCTGCCCTTGTGCATGGCGGCGGCCGAGGCGGCAGTTGAGGAGGGATGGCAGCTCGAAGTCGTCGACTTGCGATCCTTGGTGCCCTTCGACGACGAGACGGTTTGCGCCGCGGTGCGGCGAACGGGACGCGCGGTCGTGGTGCACGAGTCGGCGGGCTTCGCGGGTGCGGGTGCGGAGATTGCGGCGCGGATCACCGAACGCTGTTTCCACCACCTGGAGGCGCCCATCCTCCGTGTCGCAGGGTTGGACATCCCGTACCCGCCGCCGATGCTGGAGGGCCGTCACCTTCCGTCGGTGGACCGGATTCTCGATGCAGTGGCCCGCCTCCAATGGGAGACGGATATCCGAAGGGGAGAGGTGCATGTCGCAGGTCTTTGAATTCCTGCTCCCCGACATCGGTGAGGGCCTCACTGAGGCGGAAATCGTTCGCTGGCTGGTGGATGTCGGCGATCGCGTGCGCGCGGACCAGCCGGTGGTCGAGGTGGAGACGGCGAAAGCCACGGTCGAGCTGCCGTGCCCGTATCAAGGAACGGTCGACAGTCGTGTCGGAGACGTGGGTGACGTCCTCCCCGTGGGCAGCGTCCTGGTGACCGTTGCGGTCGCCGCGACCGAACTCGAGTGCTCCGACGATTCGGCCAAGGTGCTTGTCGGCTCCGGCGTCAGCAGCGCACCCGTTCGCCGGCGCGGTCGGGTTCGGGCGGGGGCGGTGCCCGTCCCGAGGACCACAAGTCTTTGTGCTCAGCCTGCCCCCAGCCGGGATTCCGGCTCGTCGGCGCTGGTGACCACGCCGGTCGCCGTCGTTTCGCCACTGGTGCGCCGCCTCGCGAGGGACAACGGGCTTGATCTGCGCGCGGTCCAAGGCACCGGCGCCGACGGTGTGATCACGCGCGCCGACGTCAAACGTGCCATCACCGCAGCCTCCCAGGTGGATTCCGCCGACCGGCGAGGAGGTGAGCGGGTTCCGATTCGTGGCATGCGCAAGGCGGTTGCCGACAAGCTCTCCCGCAGTCGACGCGAAATTCCGGACGTCACGTGTTGGATGGATGTCGACGCCACCGAGCTGCTCGCGGCACGGGACGTACTCAACGCAGGCGCTGAGGCGAACCGAATCAGTCTGCTCGCGTTCCTGGCACGCATTTGCGTCGCTGCCGCGTGCCAGTATCCTGAGCTGAATTCCACGGTGGACGTCGAACGTCAAGAGATTGTCCGCTTTTCAGCTGTCAATCTGGGTTTTGCGGCCCAAACCGAGAAGGGCTTGTTCGTGCCCGTGGTGCACGACGCCCACAAGATGACCACTGCCGATTTGTCCGTCGAGATCGCGCGGCTCACCCAGGCCGCCCGTGCCGGGACACTCGCTCTTTCTGAGCTTACCGGTGGAACCATCACGTTGAACAACTACGGCGGCTATGGAGTCGATGGCTCCACGCCGATCATCAACCACCCGGAGGCCGCGATGCTCGGCGTCGGCCGCATCGTGGCCAAGCCCTGGGTGCACGAAGGCGAATTGGCGGTGCGCAAGGTCGTGCAGCTCTCGTTGACGTTCGACCACCGAGTCTGCGATGGCGAGGTCGCATCAGGCTTTCTCCGCCATGTCGCTGACCGGGTAGAACAGCCGCTCAAGCTCCTATGAGTCCACGGAGGAGGAATGATCAGGTCTCTCATCTCCATGCCAGGGGAGACCGTTGACGGCGGTTTTGACGTGTTACAGCTTCGTCGGCGCATCGACGGCATCGACCAGAGCATCATCGATTTGATCCGTACTTGCAAGGAAATATCCCGGCAGGTGCAGCGCACTCCCACCGACGTGGGCGGGCCGCGGGTCGAACCCGTCCGGGAGGCCGAGATCACCAACAACTACCACGTCCCGTTCGGCGACGCCGGTAGTGCACTCGCTGCCGCACTGTTGCGGATCTGCTGGGGCTGACACGCACCTCTACTGTGGCTGAAGGTTGAAATGAACAGATCGCATGCCCTGCTCGATCCGCCCGCCCTGCTCGATCCGCCCGCCCTGCTCGATCCGGCTGCAGCACAACAACCAGATTGGCCGGATCCGTGTGCACTGCGGGACGTGGTGGGTGAACTCGCCGCGCAGCCGCAACTCGTCTCGCCCCGAGAGTGTGATCGGCTACTGGCGAGACTCGGGTCGGTGGCCGCTGGCGAGGCATTCCTCCTCCAAGGAGGGGATTGCGCGGAGACCTTCGCGGGTGCCACTCCGGAGACCGTCGAGGGGAAGGTGCGCATACTCCACCAGATGGCGGAGATCCTCGCGGCCAATATGAATTTGCCCGTGGTGACCGTTGGCCGCATCGCGGGGCAGTACGGAAAGCCCCGGTCCTCGGCAACGGAAACCAAGGACGGGACGGTGCTGCCGAGTTACCGGGGTGACGCCGTGAACGGGACGGACTTCACAGCCGAGGCCCGGACGCCGGACCCGAGGAGACTCCTGCAGGCATACCGGACAGCTGCTGACACCCTGGTGCAGCTTCGGGAGCTGACCGGCAACGTCGCGCTGGTCCGCGAGGAGTTCTTCACCAGCCACGAGGCGCTGCTGCTTCCATACGAAATAGGCCTCAGTCGCACCGACTCCCTGACGGATCGGCGGTTCGGCACATCGGGACACATGCTTTGGATCGGGGAGCGGACCAGGAAACTCGACGGTGCGCACGTGGAGTTCGCCGCTGGGATTTGCAATCCCATCGGCGTGAAGCTTGGCCCGACCGCCGACCCGGCCGACGTATTGACGTTGATCGACAGGCTGGACCCGGACCGCAAACCGGGCCGACTCACCCTGATCACTCGAATGGGAGCAGGGAAGATCCGCGATGTGCTGCCGCCGCTCGTTGAGAAGGTCACGGCGAGTGCGGGCTCGGTGGCGTGGGTGTGCGATCCCATGCATGGAAACACTTTCTCCTCGCCGAGCGGCTACAAGACCCGTCGCTTCGACGACGTACTCGACGAGATTGCGGGCTTCTTCGAAGTGCACCGCGCGCTCGGCACCCATCCGGGCGGCCTGCACTTGGAGCTCACCGGTGAGGCTGTCACCGAGTGCGTAGGTGGGAATCCCGCGGTGACCATGGAAAGTCTCAGCCGGTGTTACGAGACGGCGTGCGACCCGCGCCTGAACCGCGACCAAGCACTCGAGCTCGCCGTCGCGGTGGGCTATCTGGCGAGGGCCGCGGAGGGGGCGGCTGTCTCCTGATTTCTGTCACTGGAGTCGCGCAGGCCGAACAGGGTGGTCTTCGGTGACGGAAGAGATATTGTCCGAAAGTCGCAAGAACGACCGAAAAGCGACCGTTGCGATCACGATCACGGTGCTGCTGTGGGCCTCGGCTTTTGTGGGAATTCGTTACGCGGGAGAGGATTTCACACCGGGTTCGCTGGCGCTGGGGCGGCTGCTGGTCGGCTTGCTCGCACTGGGCGTGGTCCTGATGGTGCGCGGCGAAGGACTGCCACCGCGGGCGGCGTGGCCGGGCATCATCGGCGCGGGCGTCTTCTGGTTCGCGCTGTACACCGTGGCACTGAACTGGGGCGAGCGATACACCGACGCCGGAACAGCGGCGTTGATCACGGGAACGGGTCCGATCCTGGTGGCGCTGCTGGGCGGCTGGCTGCTCAAGGAGGGCTTTCCAACCCGGCTGCTGATCGGCCTCGCGGTTGCGTTCGTCGGGACCGCGGTAGTGGGGCTGTCCAACGGAAACGGACACGCTACGACGCAGGGCGCCCTGCTCTGCCTGGTGGCGGCGGCCGGGAACGCAATCGGGGTCGTGGCGCAGAAACCAGCGCTGAAGCATGCTTCTGCGCTGCAAGTTACGGCATTTTCTTGCGCCGTCGGCGCCCTGGCGTGCCTGCCCTTCGCGGGCTCGCTTACCACCGAACTGAGCACGGCACCGATGAGCTCCACACTCGCAATGGTCTACCTGGGTCTGTTGCCGACCGCGCTGGCGTTCCACACCTGGGCGTACGCGCTGTCCCGGACAACGGCCGGAAAGCTGGGCGCCACCACCTACGTGGTTCCGGTGCTGGTCGTGTTGTTGTCCTGGCTCCTGCTCAGCGAGGTGCCGACGCCGGTCGCGCTAGGGGGCGGCGCGCTGTCGCTGCTCGGTGTCGCGGTGTCCCGGATGAGGCGGAGGCGTGTCGACCCCACTTCCGCTGTCACCGACTGATCGGCTTGAACTGGTCAGCACCGCTGACTCTGTCCGGACCGGCTCGCACATGAGGTCGCTCAGGAGCGCGCGCAAGCTCTCTTCGTCGATGCGCGAATGGGCAGGGTGGCGGGGATGTAGGGTCCTGGATCTTTCTCATGGTTTGGCTTGGGGGCGTATCTGGTCTTTGAATGTCCTGCGGTCTTGTTGGGTGTTGGGCCACGTTGGTGCTCAATTGAGCGCAATTCCGGGGTGGGGCGACAACGGTGTTGAGGAGGGTGCGTTGCCGATGCGGGCTGCCGTCATCAGCTGGCCGGGGGTGATCGGTGTGGGTGAGGCGCCTGATCCGGAACCGGGCTTGGGGCAGGTGGTTGTCCGGGTCCGTGCGTGCGGGGTCTGCGGGCTAGACGTGCTTATCGCCGACGGCGAGCTTGCTTCCGTGCCGTATCCGATCGTGCCGGGGCATGAGTTCAGCGGCGAGATCGTTGCATTGGGGCCAGGCGCGGCGAGGAAGTGGCGGGTCGGGGATCGTGTGACGGTCGATCCGATCCTGCCCTGCGGGCAGTGCGCGGCGTGCTGTTCGGATTACATGATGGAGTGTGAGCAGCGCGGTGCTATCGGTGAGACGGTGAACGGTGCGTTCGCGGAATACGTCGCTGTGCCCGCCGCCAACTGCTACCGGATGCCGGACTCGATGACCTGGGCGCAGGCAGCGATGGTCGAACCGGCCTCGCGTGCACTCAGGGCCGTGCGCAGGTTCGGCGTCGTCGCTGGGCAGCGTGCACTGGTCGTGGGAGCGAACGCGACTGGGCTGCTCTTGCTGCAGGTGCAGCGACTCAGCGGTGTCAAGGTAACCCTCGTTGACCGCGACCCGGGGCTGCTGGATCTCGCGATGGACCTCGGCGCGTTTGCGGTTGCCACGGACATCGCCCAGGTCGGCGGTGAGAAGTTCGATGTTGCGATCGACTGCACCGGTGATCCGGAGGCGATGGAGGGTGCGTTCGACGCGATACACACCGATGGCCGGCTGCTCGTGTTCGGGACGCCCCACGCGAGCGGGCGTATCCAGTTGGCGCGAGTTCCGCTCTACGATCTGCAAGCCGAGCTGAATCGCTCGATGGCCGTGCTCAACAGCTTCGGCGTCGCGCTCGAACTGATCGCATCAGGATCGATCCGAACCGATCCGTTGCTGACTCACGCCTTGCCGCTTGCGAGCTTCGACGAAGCTTTGAAACTGACCCGCAGCGGAGCCGAGTTGAAGGTCCAGGTGCTGCCGGACTTCGAGGCGCTCGATCCCGAGCGGTCCATCGACCTCGGCGGGCGTGGTCAGTAATCCAACGTGCTCGTGACCGTGATCGTCGGCACCGGCCGAGCCGTCCGAGCTGAGCAACGCCTTCGGAACCAGATCCAGTCCCAGCAAGACATGGAGGAAACGGCATGGCAGAAGTCGCCTACGTGGAGGCATCGCGGGTCTACGGCGGTGCTTCGCAGGTGCGCGCCGTCGATCGGCTCGATCTCTTCATCTCCGATGGTGAATTCCTGGTCCTGGTCGGCCCGTCAGGATCGGGCAAGTCCACCGCCCTGCGCATGGTGGCCGGCCTGGAAGAAGTCGACGAAGGAGAGATCCGCATCGGCCACCGGGCGGTGAGCAACCTACCGCCGAAGGACCGCGACATCGCGATGGTTTTCCAGTCCTACGCCCTGTACCCGCACATGACTGTCGCGGAGAACATGGGTTTCGCGCTGAAGCTTCGACGCATGCCCGGATCCCAGATCAAGGAGAAGGTCGCCGAAGCCGCGGCGATGCTGGATCTCACCAAGTACCTGGACCGCAAGCCCAAGGCGCTCTCCGGTGGGCAGCGGCAGCGGGTCGCCATGGGCCGTGCGATCGTGCGGGAGCCGAGCGTATTCCTGATGGACGAGCCGCTGTCCAATTTGGATGCCAAGCTTCGGGTGGAGACGCGGGCGAACATCGCGTCGCTGCAACAGCGCCTGGGGACGACGACGATCTACGTGACGCACGATCAGGTCGAGGCGATGACGATGGGGGACCGGGTGGCGGTGCTCGCCGACGGTGTGCTGCAGCAGTGCGCCAGCCCTCGGGAGTTGTACGAGGCTCCAGCGAACTCGTTCGTCGCGGGTTTCATCGGCTCGCCCGCAATGAACCTGCTGGACCTGCCGTTGGACGCGGCCGGTGTCGTGATCGGCGGACTGACCATCGCGTTGCCCCGGGAGGTGCTTTCGGATGCCTCCGCCAAGCAGTTGGCGGAGGTGACCTTCGGGGTGCGGCCGGAGTCGTTGCGGCTGGTCGGGGCGGACGAGGAGGGTTTTGAACTCATCGTGCGACTGGTTGAAGAGCTGGGCTCGGACGCCTATGTGCACTGCGTTGTCGCTGGGTCGGAGCAGCGCATTGTCGTCCGCGTGGATGGCCGGACCCCGCCCTACATCGGTGAGCGGATCCGGGTCGCAGTGCGCGATACCGCCGAGGTCCACGTGTTCGACCCGAACACGACGCAGCGGTTGAGCGGCTCTCCATGAGGCGCGTTTCGTCGCCGGCGGTGCGTTACCAGGCAGAGTGCACTAGTCGAAAGGTCAGTTCTGGTTGCCGGATCGGCTACCGCGTCGATATTCAGGCATGGTTGGTCCGTAAACGTCGGATCGAGGAGGAGTTCGTTGGCGACGATCGATCTGCCTGAGGATGTTGAGCACGTGCTGCGGCAGCTGGAGTCTGAGATGGCGGATACTCGCGAGTACATCCTGCGGTGCCGTGCGTCGGGGGACGACCAGGCGGCTCAACTCCACGTCATCTGGATCGACCTCCTGCTGGACGAGTGGAACCGTTGCCGGTTGGTCGCGCAAGAGTCCTGACCAGGGCTCTCTCGCATAGAGGCGACATAGAGAATTCGTGAAGACGGGCTTCGCACACTGAGATCACATCATCACTCAACGTGTGGGAGTCCCGATGGACCGAGTGCGAGTGGCCGTGCAGGCAGCAGACCCCATCACCCTGGCCGGCCTCACCAGCTGCCTGACGTCACGGCCGGAGCTGGTCATAGAGCCGAACCACGCTGAGGCCGACGTGATCGTATTCGTCGCGGATCGGGTCAACACCCAGGTCCTGGCCGACCTGCGGCAGTCGGCGCAAGAGGTCTCCGTGCCCAGAGTGCTGGTGACCAACGAGCTCAACCCCGCCGACGTGCTCAGCGTGGTCGAATCCCGTGTGGTGGCTGTGCTGCCGCGAACGGCCGCGACCGGGACGAGGCTGATCAACAGCGTAGTCGCCGCGGCCAACGGCGGGGGCATGATGCCGCCCGATCTGCTGGGCGAGTTGCTCAAGAAGATCGACTACCTGCGCCGGGAAGTGCTGACGCCCCGCGGATTGAACTCTTCCGGGCTGACCACCCGGGAGGTCGACGTCCTGCGGTTGATGGCCGATGGAATGGACACCGCGGAGATCGCGCAGAAGCTGTGCTATTCCGAGCGGACCGTCAAGAATGTCATCTACGGCGTGACCGGTCGGCTCAACCTCCGCAACCGGCCACACGCGGTGGCTTTTGCGATGCGAGCCGGGGTGATCTGACCGCGCCCGGCAACGGGGCGGTGAGCGTGCAAAGTCTGGGCGTAGGTCGGCTGCGTCGCGCTCCACAGGGTCGGGCGCCGAAATTCGAAAACTCCCAACGGCATAGCACAGGGGAAGGACCTCGATGTTCACCATGGATGCGATCTTTAGATGGTGTAGAGATTTTGTGAAGATGGGTTCTGCACACTGAGGTCACAGCGTCACGGAGCGTAGTCACGGAGCGTGTGGGAGATCCTGATGGACCGAGTGCGAGTGGCCGTGCAGGCAGCAGACCCGATCACCCTGGCCGGGTTGGTGAGTTGTCTGAAGCCGCGGGCGGAGTTGTTCGTCGTGCCGAGTCCGGCCGACGCCGATGTGGTCGTGTTCGCCGCGGACCGCGTGAGTGCCCAGGTGCTGGCTGATCTGCGCCTGTCGGCACAGCAGGTGTCGGTGCCTCGTGTGCTGGTGGCCAACGAGCTCGATCCGTCCGATGTCCTACGTGCGGTGGAGGCCCGTGTGGTGGCGGTGCTGCCGCGAATCGCCGCGACCGGGACGAGGCTGATCAACAGCGTGGTGGCCGCGGCCAGGGGTGGTGCTGTGATGCCGCCGGATCTGCTGGGTGAGTTGCTCAAGCAGGTCGATCATCTGCAGCGTGAAGTGCTGACGCCGCGGGGTTTGAACGCGTCCGGGCTGACCAGCCGTGAGGTTGATGTGCTGCGGTTGATGGCCGATGGGTTGGACACCGTGGAGATCGCGGAGAAGCTGTGCTATTCGGAGCGGACGGTGAAGAACGTCATCTACGGGGTGACCAATCGCCTGAACCTGCGTAACCGGCCGCACGCGGTGGCTTTTGCGATGAGAGCCGGAGCGATCTGATGGGTGTACGGATCAGGACAACGGCCGGTTGCGCCCCCGCCGCGGTAGGCGCCGAAAACCGCAAGCGCCGCAACGCCATGGCGCAGAAGAACTCGAGGTCCACTAGGGACACCCTTGCGGCGAGAACGACTCGCCGTGTGCTGCCCTGCAGTGACGAGCAAGGCCACGACCGCGAACTCACCCTCACATTCACCGGCCGCCAGCTGGTGCTGACCGCACCGGACGGCACCGCTGCGGTCCTCACTCCCTTGCAGAGCGAACGATTGCGGTCCGCGGTCCGCGATCTGCTGCTGGATGTCGACCCGAGCGATTACGCGTGATCGGCCTGCAGACTCTCCGATTCGCGCCTGCGGACCTCGTCGACGATGGCGACTCGGGAATGCGCGTTGAGCTTTCCCAGGATGCGGGCAACGTGACTTTGCACCACGCGTCTCGGCAGGCCCAGTTCGGCCGCGATGTCCGGGTTGGAGCGGCCCTCGGCCACGAGAATCGCGATCCGGACCTCATCGCGGGACAGCGCCTCCCAGCCCTCGGCGGGATGGACGACCGAGATGTCCGGACTCGGGCGGATCCCGAACCCGCGGAGTCGTGACTCGGCGCGGCGGATGTCCCAGCGGGCGGACAGCCCGGCGAAGTGCTGGATCGCCTCGTCGAGTGCGCACTGCGCGTCCTTGAGCAGATTCCGTTGCGCCAGAAGTAAAGCAGCATCCTCCAAAGCCCCGGCCAGTTCGACCACGCGCCCCACTTCCCGGTAGTGCCGCCCCGCCGCCATGACCGGTTCGGGGTCACCAGCGATGAGTCCCTCGCAACGGGCCGCTGCGGCGAATGCCCGGGCCGGCCGGGTTTCCTTGGCGGCTTCGTCCCGGCACACGGCCAACGCCTGGTTCGCCAGATCGAGGTCGCCGAGTTCGACCGCCAACCGGACCATGATCGGCAACCACTGGTGGCGCAGCATCAGCGGGGCGAATCCGGGATTCAGGATCGGGTCCATAATCGACAGTGACTTCTCCGGCTCGCCGCGTTGTTCGGCCGCCAACGCCCGGGCGATCAGCAAGAAGTCAACATTCTCGCGCTCCGCGCCGCTGGATGGCGCGTACTCCTCGGCAGCGTCCAGATGGCGGGCGGCTGTCTTGCCGTCTTCCCGCTGCCCGGCGATCAACGCGCTGACGCCGTGCGAAAGCAGCGCCGCTGGGCCGGGCTCGCGCAATCCGTAGAAGGAGATCGCAGGGCCGTCCTCGGTCAAGGTCTGCAACTGGAGCATGGCGTCGTCCCAGCGGCCTACCCAGAAGTAGTGGACCGCCTCGGCAACTTGGAGGCCACTGGACGGAAGGTGCTGGGCCGCGATCTGGCGAGCCTCGAGCATCGTCGTTTCCGCCTCGTCGAGGCGATCCAGGTTCTGCAGCGTGAACGTGCGGTTGTCGAGCAGGTCGAAGCGGAACTCGGAGAATTCGGGATCATTCCCGACCACTTCGAGCGCCTTGTCGACGTGTTCGAGCGCGCGTACGTGATCCCGCTGCACCGACTCGACCAGCCACATGGTCTGCAATGCGTGCGCGATGGGGTAGGGCTCGCCGGTGGTTACTGCCTGCGCGTAGGCATTGTCGGCGCTTTTCTGAGTGGCGTCGAGATCGCTGAGGTCGCCGCGCTGGAAGTTCGCTGCCAGCGACCTGTGCCTACTGCGCCAGATCTCCGGTACTGCTGGATCGTCGGCCGCGTTGCCCAGCGTGTCGAGAGCAGCGGCCAACTCGCCCTTGCGGTACAGCGTCGCGACCAGCAGCTGTCGCATCTCCGCCGACCGGTACGGGTCGGTGGCGATCGCGAGGGCCTGGCGTGCTTTGTTTTCCGTGTCGCGTCCCGCCCGGAACATTACCTTCACGAGCGCGGCGAGCAGCACTTCCCGGTTCGGGTCACCGACCGGGCAGTTTTCGAGCGCGCGTGAGAAAAGGTCGATGGCGATCAGCGGGGCACGGTTGGACACCGCGACGTGATGCTCCGCCAGCCATTCCAGTACCCAGCGGTCGTTGGCGGTCGATGCTGCGAGAAGATGCTCGGCGACCTGCTCGACCCGTGCGCCGACCTCAGCCAGTTTTTCCGCCGCCTGCCGGTGCAGTGCGCCCCGGGCGGCCTTCGGGATTCCGTCGTAGAGCGCCTGGCGCAGCAACGGGTGGCGGAATGCCATCTGGACTTCGGCATCGACCAGAACGTCGGCGGAGACGGCCTCTTCGAAGGCGTCCAGCAGCTCGAACGCTTGTCTACCCATAGCGGCGGCGACTTCCGTGCAGGAGAACTCCAAGCCGAGCAGGGCGCCCCAGCGAAGCACTTCCCGGGTTGGCGAGGAGAGGAACTCCAGTCGTTTGCCGATCGCGGCGACCAAAGACCGAGGGGCTTGCGAGATCGACGAGGCGGGAACGTCTGCGGTGCCATTGGTGATCGCTACTGCCTCAGAGCGCAGCAGTGTGCCGGTGATTTCCTGCACATACAGCGGGTTTCCCGCCGCGCGCCCCGCAATTTCCCGCAGCACTGGCCCTGGTTTGGCCCCGACGATCTCGCGAAGCAGCTGGATGGTCTCCAGATCGGTCAGCGGTTCGAGGAGGAAGACTTCACCGTCGCGCGACTCGACGGCGCGGCGCAGCTGCCGCAGCTCAACCCTGTCGGGTGCCGGGCGTGTCGCGGCCACGAGCAGCAACGGCAACTGGCGCGTTGCCGCGCAAAGCCGGTGCCACACCAGCACGCTGGCTTCGTCCGCCCACTGCAGGTCGTCGATGACCAGGATCAGCGGCGAGATGGCACACAGCTCGTCGACGAGCTCCAGGAGCTGATCCACCGGCTCCGTGGAGCGCTCACCATGCAGGGTGGCGGCCAGCTTCGCCCGTCGCGGGTCGGGTGCTTTCGTGTCGATGCCAAGGCATTCCGCCATGACCTGCAGCGGGAACCGCTGACTCAGTTCGTCGGCGACCGCCCAGGCGAGTTGGCAGCCGAGACGGCCGGCATCGGCGAGGGCGACCGTGAGCAGCTCCGACTTGCCGATACCGGGTTCGCCCTCGATCCACACCGAACGGCCGCGGCCGGCCAGCACTTCCGCGACCAGTTCCTGCAGGCGCCTGCTTTCAGCCAGGCGTCCGACGTAACGCCTCTTGTCGCTTTGCTGCAGTGCCCGGTTGACGTAGGCGGGAACGATCGAGAGCGGCGTGGCGTGGCGAACCAGCGATTTCCGCACCGGTGTCGGGCTCAAGTCAGGATCGTTGGCCAGGATCTGTTCATGCACTCGCCTCAGCTCAGGCCCGGGTTCGATGCCGAGCTCTTCAACCAACGCCCGGCGGGCCTCGCGGAAGATCTCTAACGCCTCCGCCGGTCTGCCACTGCGGTACAAGGCGGTCATCAGCAGCGCGCGCAGGGACTCACGCAACGGGAATTCGCGGACCAGGCCGGCAAGTTCGGCCGCCAGCTCGACGTGGCTGCCGTGCGCGAGCATTGCTGTCGAGCGGTGTTCGATGGTCATGAGCCGTAACTCAGCGAGTCGTTCGCGCTGCAGCTGGGCGAACGGTCCCGGAATACCAGCGAGAGCCTCCCCTTGCCACAAGCCCAATGCGGCGTCCAGGGACTCGACCGCGCCCTCGTGGTCGCCGGAGGTGAGCTGCTGCCGCCCCTGCTCGCGCAACCGGTCGAACACCTTGACGTCCAGGTTCTCCGTCGGCAGCCGGAGCGTGTAACCGGCGGAATGCGAGATCAGGACGCCGTCGTTGGACCGGTGGGAGCGCTGCGGTTCCAGGCTGCGGCGCAGTCCCGAAATGTAGGTGTAGACGCTGCCTTCGGCGCTGGCCGGCGGGCGATCCCCCCAAAGGGCGTTGATGATTTCGTGCCGGGGCACGACGTGGTTGCACTGCAGCGCCAGCACCGCGAACACGGCTCGTTGGCGTGGCGGACCAAGCGAGATCTCGTCCTGTCCGAGCCAAACACGCAACGGTCCAAGCAACGTGACCTGAAGCGGTCCGTTCGCGCCTGCGGGCATCGCCACCCCTATTTCCACGGTCGCAAAAGATAGCGTCTCTCTCCGCAATAGTGCACCTTCGTGTACCGAATTGTGCCCGAGGCGGCTCATTGCCCGAAGGATTGCCTGTTTGTACACGCGTCAGGGGTTACCATCGGGTTCCGTTTTCCGGTACTGGATCGTCTCGATCGATCAATCGGTCAAAACGGATCTTCTTCGGGGCGACGGCTGGGCTCAGGCCTCCCGTTGGCCTGGTTGAGCGCCTGCCGAACGGAGCAGTCCAGGTGCCCGCCGGAGTCTGAAGATGTCGTGAAGAAGAAGTGAATCCAGGTTGGCCATGCTGCATTTCGAGTGGGAGTCAAGCTTGAAGGAGTGCAGCATGATGGCCAAGAACCACCGGACGATCATCCGCTTCGCCACGGTCTTCAGCCTGGCTGCCCTGCCAGGGGTGAGCGCACCGGTTCGGGTGGAACTGCGGTACGAAACCCGCGACCCGTACGCGGTGGCCGTGATCTTCAACGCGGGGCAGAGCCACCAGGTTCGCTGGGAGGTTGCCCGTGACCTACTCGCCGACGGGCTGGTCGCCGACAGCGGGGAAGGTGACATGCGCATCGGCCCTTGTCCGGACAAGCCCGAACTCCTCTTGATCACGTTGCGCTCGCCATCGGGACAGGCCACCTTCGAAACGCCGGCTGAGAAGCTGGCACAATTCTTGAACGACACCTATGACATCGTCGAACCCGGCGACGAACACCGGTGGATGAGTGTCGACGAGGCGTTGAACCGGCTGCTCCCAAACGACCTGTAACCGACCGGTATTCACACTCGCGCCGTGCGGTGTCGGCAAGGATCGACGCCGCACGGCGCATTCGTGGTGCGTACCGCAGAGTGATTCGCGCACTTGTCGAGGGGGACAGCAATTCCTGCCCCCTCGCACGGAGATTCATTTGTGCTTGGTGGCACCGTGCATCGTGCACGGTTGGCCGGATCAAGCCAGACCGAGTAAACGGGGGGCTTTGATCGTGACCGTCGGGGCATCGGTGACAGCTTGCGACTCCAGGCTGCTGATGTGGGTGAGATCGCCGTTGTAGGTTTCGATGACTGTCCGAAGGATGTTGCGGTCTTCACGCGAAACCATTCGCCGCTTGGCCGCAGCGATGGACGCCAGCGCTTCCGCCGCGGGCAACGCCTTTCCGCCTTCCAGGTAGCCGGCCACCTTGTTCGCCTGCTCGTCGTTCAGGGCCGAGCCCATGTGGAAGAGCACCTGGTCGAGGGCGCTGCTGAAGCTCTGCGGGGATTCGGGGGCGATGACGCCCGGGTCCATGGCAGACATGTCGTTCTCCCTTGCGTGCGTCAGGGGCAAATACTCCGTGGCGCGCGATTACGAATTTGTGCGTCGACAGCGAACGGCCGGGCGACGCGCCGCCTGGACCGGAGAGGGTGGCGGAGCATCTCGTTCCCGAAGTGGTCGATCCCTGTGCCCGCAGCACAAAGCTACCGGCCCCGGCCTAGCACTGGCCACGACTTGAGTTGAGCGTTGCCCGCACGACTCACCAAGATTGCACTCGTCCCCAGTGCCGGGCCGAGTTCCCGGGCGCACGGGGTACTGCCCTGCGATGGCGTACGTTGGCGGGTTTCCATTGGCTGGTGGGGATTCTGGGACGGTGTTGAGACGCTGTGGAGTCGCGTGCCGTCGTCGGCGGCGTGCTTCCCGGGGAGTTGATCGGCGGGTTGCTCCGCCAGGTTGATCGTCTGCGAGCGGAAGTTTTCTCCCCGCATGGTCTCAACGCTTCCGGGCTGACAACTTGCTAGGCGTGATCCAACTCGAACACGGACACGGCTCGAGTCAAACGGGCAAACCTTCCTGGACTTTCCCCTCGTCCGCCGAGCCGCCTGCGACTGATGGTAAGTAGTCGGACCATTTCCCTACAGCAACTGGCCAATTGTCATAGAGGGCGGGCACCGGCCGAGAATTCGGGAGTCCGAAAAGTTGGTCTCTCTTTGGTTGGTTGAATCGTAGAAAGGTATTGGTATGGTCTCGAGTGCGATTCCTTACGGGCAGGTTCTCTTCACGCACGGCCATGCCGCGGAGGCGGAACGGTTGACTGCGTTGGCGGCGGCGTTTGACTCTGACACCATCCACCGGCTCGGGAGGCTCGGTATCCAGCCCGACTGGAACTGGAGATCGGAGCTGGCGTCGGTACAGTTGCAAACTGGCTGGCCACCCAATGTCCTCGCGGCCGTGTCGTTGCCACCGATCTCGACACCAGCCTGATTTCAGACGAAGGGCGTCCCTCAAATTTGGAGATTATGGCGCATGATGTGACTGTCGATGATTTCCCCGAGGGCGCCTTCAATCTGATTTGTTCCAGGTTTGTGTTCGAGCACATCGCCGACCGTGACGCCGTGCTCGCCAAGGTGGTCCGCTCGCTGGCCCCAGGTGGCTGGCTCCTCCTGGGGGACACCGGACCGTTCCCGTTCGACTCATCGCCGAATGCGTTGTACCGCAAGGTCAGTCAGGCGGTGCTGTCGATCGCCACCAAGCGAATGGGAAGCGACTACGAATGGTCGAGAGCGTTCCCAGCCCAGTTGCGCGCGAACGGGCTGGTCAACACCGGTGTCCATGCCTCGAGCCACGGTGTTGGAGCCACCCCGATGGGCCGTGCGTGGCGGCTGACTGCCGAGCACATCGCGGCCGACCTGAATACATACTTCGGGATCACCGCAGCCGAGCTCGCGGAGTTTGCCGACCAGGTCGAGAGCTCCTCGTTCGATGATCTGTGCATCGCGAGCGTCGCAGCCTGGGGGCAGCGACCTCCAGCGACAGATCTGCCCAACCCGCGATTTCCTGCATGAGGGAGACCAGCATGTCGACCCAGCTGATATCTGATCACGGAGGCACTGCGGCCGCGTGAGTATCAGGTCGGTGCCGAATCAGTTCTCGCTGAACCATCTACCACGTTCTTATCTCGTCACATCTTGAGAGCAGGCAAATGGACCTTGAACTGAAGGATCGAGTGATACTCGTCACCGGGGCGTCCGTCGGCATCGGGCGGGCAACTGCCGAGCTGCTCGCAGCGGAAGGAGCCACCGTAGTTGGCGTGAGCCGCAATCTGGGGCCTAGCGACCCGGATGAACAGATCGATCACGTCATCGCCGATGTGACCGACCCGCAAGCAGGTGATCGCATCGTCGAGACAGTGCTGGAACGCCACGGCCGCCTCGATGGATTGGTCAACAACGCGGGTGGGTTGGATCTTCGAAGCGGTTTCCTCGACATCACCGAGGAACAATGGCTCGACATGTTCGACTTGAACTTCCATGCTGCGCGGCGCATGAGCAAAGCCGCACTGCCGGCACTCCTTGAATCTGGCGACAGTGCGATCGTCAATATCTCCAGCTCTTCTGCCCATTTAGGCACAATGCTGAATCCCGACTACGCGGCGGCCAAGCTGACGCTGTTGTCCCTGTCAAAAACCTTGGCTGCCGAGTTCACCGGCAATGGAGTCAGATCAAACGTGGTCACTCCTGGACTGACCAGGACGGCTATGACCGCCCCGGCGGTTTCGGGGAGAAAGTGGCGAAGTTTCGCGGGATCGAATTTGCTGACATCGTCGACTACATGGCCACTTCAGTTCGCCCGCAACTGACGAAACGAGTCAGTGAACCCGAGGACGTCGCTCGCGTGATTGCCTACCTTGTCTCCCCATTGGCAAGCCAAGTTACAGGCGCGGAATGGGTCGTTGATTCCGGCGTGCTAATGCAGATCTGAGCAGGCGACAAGGTCATTACAACCCCACCAAGGTGTGGGTCACCAACGCATTATCCGGTGCTGAGCTTGAAACCTGGAAACAGACTGCCGCTGCGCGACCGAATCGCGCAGCGGCAGTCTGATTCGTCAGCGTGATTTACCGACAGGGCAGGACTTGGCGGATTTCACCGAGCGGAGATCTTCGCGCCGGTCTCAGGGTTGGTTGAGACTATTGGTCAGATCTGCGGCATCGACGCCCATGCGTGGGCCGAGGAACCGTACGTGATGACGTTTCCGCCTCGGCTCGGACGGAACTTGCCGCTCTGGACCCAGAACGTGGACGGGCTGTGGATGCCGTAAACGTTGATCGACTCGACGGCGGTACTGGACCCAAAGCCAGTGAACTTCTGGCACTGGCCACGGTGCACGATATTCGTGGTCATACCGCCTCGCGCAGGAAACTCCACGTAGGACGCGTAGTCGCCCCGCGAGCACACGGTAAGCTGACCGGTGGCGGCTGAGGCGGGCGTCGTGGCAGCCAGCATGGTGGCCGATGCCAGGACACCGACAGTGATGGCGGAAGAACTTGCTCGCTTGAGGGTGTTCGCGAAGGGCATATTTCTCCGTTTCAGGTGTCTCTGCGCCGAATCACTATTGCTGCGGTCGCATGGAAATTGCGTTGTGAAGCTATGTCGGAGAGACTCGGCTCTGCAACAGGGTGCGAACAGATCTGCCCGTGCGGGCATGAACATATTCCCTTGCGAATCCGCCGTCAGACATTCTCGAGGGCGCGCTGCACGGTCCGTGAGCACCTTGGTTGCTGCCGGCTCAGTGTGCTATGGCGAATACAAGTAGCACTCGCTTGCGCACATCTTGCCTCACGCCGTTGGGCGGATGGATGGGCAGGAAACGAGGGTCGATCAGGCAACTTCGAGGATGGCGCCCTTTCGGCCACCGCACCGGGGTTCCTACGTTTTCAGCGTCCGGGTCGGATTCGGCCGGTCCGGTGCAAGGCCGTCCGCTCGGTGCTGTCTGGTCTGTTGGCTGCCAGATCAAGTGGTTCGCGTGCCGCGACCGCAGACAGGGAGGCTCGTTGTGCAATCGGACGTCGAGCCGGATCCGCGCCCGGTCGCGAGCCCCGGTGCAGGCACGATTCTGTCGGCGTTCGCCGATCTTCACGAGCGCGACATGCACCGCGAGCTTTTCGTCTTCGTCGACGACGAGGGCCGCGATGTCGAGTCGATGACAGTGCATCGCCTGGCCCAGGACGCGCACCGGGTCATGTCTCTGCTGGCAGAACGGGACGTCCGGCGTGGCGACCGGGCCCTGCTGGTCTACCTGCCTTCCCTGGATTTCGTCAGCGCGTTCCTTGGATGTCTTGCCTGCGGCGTGATCCCAGTTCCGGTCGCCGCGCCGAATCCGTGCAGGCTCGCGACCGACACCGGGGCTTTGGCGGCCATTGCGGTCAGCTCCGGTGCGCGTGTGGTGCTGACCCACGATGCCTACCAGGGGGCGATCGAGGCTGCGATAAGAGCGCGCCCGCTCCCGTCCGAGGCGCCCGAACTACCCGAGATTCCTTGGCTGGCCACCGATTCACGCGATGGTGGCGAGGTGGACGTGGTCGACCTGCGGCGTTGGTACGCCCACGCAGATCCCGATGAGCCTGCATTCCTACAGTACACGTCCGGCTCGACGGACTTCCAGAAAGGCGTGATCGTCAGCCATCGCAACATCTACCACGAGTTGCTGTTCCTGGCTGCGGACCTGGGGCTCGGCGACGACACGGTCGCGGTCACCTGGGTACCGCACTTCCACGACCTCGGATTGATCAGCTTCTTGCTGAACACCATCGTGGGGCACTCCGGGCGGACCTACGTGATGTCGCCCCTGAGCTTTCTGCAGCGGCCCTCGGTGTGGTTCGACGTCATGTCCCGGATACGCGCCACGCACACGTCGGCGCCGAACTTCGCCTACGACCTGATGGTCCGCAAGACGACCTTGGAGCAGCGCGCCGAATGGGACCTCAGCGCCGTGCGAATTCTCGGTTCCTCAGGCGAAATGGTGCTGCCACAGACCATGGAGCGGTTCTGGAACGCTTTCATACTGCGCGGTCTGAAGCCTGCGGTGTTCCACCCCGGTTACGGCATGGCCGAGCACACATTGAGCCTGAGCGTGGGCAGCGGTGGACCGATGTGGGTGGACAAGCGGGAGCTGGAGAAGGGCCGCGTGCGGCCGGTGGAGGCCGGGTCCGCGCGGGATGTGGTCGGTCTTTATGGCAGTGGTTGGGTCACCAAGGAAGATGCCCGCGTCCGCATCGTCGATCCCGACACCCACAAGCCATGTGATCCAGGGCAGGTGGGGGAGATCTGGGTCGACTCGCCCACCAAAGCCCTCGGGTACTGGGGCTTGGCGGACGAGACCCGTGAGACTTTTCGCGCTCGCGTGTCCGACGGCGACCCCCGCGAGTATCTGCGGACGGGTGATCTCGGCTTCCTGCACAACGGGGAATTGTTCGTCACCGGTCGACTCAAGGAACTGATCACCATCCGGGGCGACAACTACTACCCGCAGGACATCGAGGAATCCGTTCGCCGGTGTCATCCTCTGATCCGCCCGGGCGGGACCGAATTTTTCAAGCGGGCCAAGCATGTTTTGTAAGCCCTGTGTTGGTAGCGCACGTTCTTTCAGGGACGACACGCGATGGCATCCCGGCTCGGTGGTGATGTCAGACGCCTTTCGTTCTCCCCGAGTCCTTCTCACCAGAAAGGTTCGCATGCTGCGACTCGATCCTTCTTCGCTGACGATGGGTGTTCCGGTGCCGTGGTGCGAGACCGCGGTGGGGAAGGTGCGATTGACCGATCGGTTCACCTTGCATTCCAGGGCACCGGAGTCCAAGTCGTTGAGGCGTGCGCGGCGCGGGTTGGAGCACCTGCTGAGCTTGCTTGGCGCGCAGGATGTGGCGCTGGGCGAAGCAGCGGTGGAGGAGCGGTCACCAGCGGGCGGCAGCTGGTTCGTGGCACTTGGCGAGGAGGATGACCGGCACTGGGTGCGTGCGGCCGGGCTGTCGCATTTGCGTGCGCGTCAGGTCGCGGTCGACGAGGTGGTGCTGTCCTCGGGACTGTGTCTGTGGGGGACCGGAGCGTTGTGGGCGGTGGGAGAGGCGGGAGCGGTGGAATTGACGCGGGCGCCGCAACCCGAGGAGGTGCGCACTCTGCACACTCTGCGGGCCCAAGCGGAGCTCTCCGCCTATGAGACCACGACCTCAGCGGCACTGGCCGGACTCGCGGGAGCGTTGGCGCGGTGGGCGGCGATACGAGTGCCTCCCACAATGGACTGGGACATACCCCACCTGCACTACTTGGCCGCCTTGCTGGACGAGCGGGGTACGCCGATGCTGGCACCGGAATTGTGGCACTACTGGCAGGATTTGGTGCGTCAGCGCAACGCCCAGGTCCACGAGCTGGTGGTGCGGCGCTGTCTCGCCGAGGGCCTGCACGCTGTCGTCGTCGAGGGGCTGGCCGATATTGCGGACATTGCCCGCGGCCGGTCGCCAGGAACCACGCCCCAACAGGCACTGCGGTTCCTAGCCGACGTCGATCCGGTCTGGCGCCGCATCGCTCCGACCGAACAGGTCACCAGTTACTCCGAGCTGGTCCGGTTGGCCTATGTGGTGCAAGTGCTGCGAGCCGGTTGCCCAGAACTGCACGGACGATCTGGGCGATTGCTGATATGCGTGGAGGATCCGGCCGAGTCCCGGATTCTTTCCACGGCGCGGACAGTCGCCGAACGGGCTGGGCTGGATCTGCAGGCCGTGGGGCTGCATCCGCTTGGGACACTCCTGCCCAGCGCGGGCGGCAGCCTGCACGCCTGCGGGGAGCCGAGGTAAGCAGCGCCGGGAAACAGACCGGCGCAGGGGAAACTCGCGTTCGTTGGGAGAGTGGGACACATTGCTGCGCCCCACTCACCACACACGTTGCCGGACGAGGCAGTAGCTCAGTTGCGCAGCAGCAACGCTGTCACATGTAGACCGCATGCGACTGCCACGATCAGCGTGTACTCGGTGGTGATCTCGTCGAGGTAGTACGCAAGATTGACCGGGTAGGTGGCCACGGTCATATTGCCGTGCTCTGCGAGGGTGTCCAGGTATTCCCGGGGTTTGATGCGCTCATTCCAGTGGTCCATCAGGATCCGGGAACCCTGGTGGGTCATCAGGGTTACCTGGTTCGGGTCCACGTCATTGCGTTTGAGCAGGTCCAGTGCCACTACTGCAACGGCGTCCTTGACCAGCCCGCCGAGATCCTCGATCCCGGTCTGCGTCATGTCGTAGGTCGGGGTCGGCAGCCCGGTGACCGGATCGACGGGGAGCAGCGTGAGTCCGTTGAGGTGCAACGTTCTCATGGTCATAGTCAGGCCGTGGTATTGGCTGCTTGCGGTCTGCGTCAAGTGGTCAAGGACCACGAATCGATCGGAAGGACCGACCACCGCCGCACCGGCCGCGTCGCCGATGCTGACCGCGTGGCCTTTGGTGTAGTCCATGTGTCCGGTCCAGTTGGCGCCGCAGGCGACCAGCGAGTTGCGGGCCCGGCCGGCTTCTACCGCCTCGGCTGCGTGCACGACGCCGAGCAGGAAGTTGCTGTACTCGCTGTTGATCGGTACGACCACGACTTCAGAGGGAAGCCCAAGCAGGTGGTGCACGTGGTACAGGCTGTTAGGGGTGAGGTATTCCGGCACGGTAATGTAGCCGTACAACCGGTCGATGTCGGCGGGCTCGAGCCCTGCTTTGCCCAGCGCGAGATCGGCGGCTTTGACGACATGGTCTTCAATGCGTTCGCCCTTGGCGAGCACTCGGCGGCGATCGAGGCCGCGGAAGACGGCCGCCTCGATCACGCCCTGGGCATTGCGGTTCTGATTCAGCGAAGCATATGCCGGGTCGTCGTTGCGTCGGACCCCGTTCGGGACCGAATAGCCAGCGCCGAGAATGCCTGCAGTCTGTGTCATGCCGTCCCTCAGAGACTGTTGGGTAATGGTCTGGGTGGGTGGTCGCTTAGCGGAACCTGAGAGGTTCCCTGGACTGTGGGTGCCCCTCCTTATGTATGTCCAAATACACGGCGGAGGGGCCGTCCTCGCCAGGAAACCTCTCAGAACCCGCCGATGGTCATCTTGGCAAGGTGGATGCAAGCGGCTGCGCCGCTTCCAAAGGCGCGGACGGCATTCGCCGACAGGCACTCAGTACGTGATGAGCGGCTTGATAATTCCGTCAGCGCGTGAAGCGAGGAGGTCGAAAGCTTTCGCCGCGTCTCCGAAGCCGAAACGGTGCGTCGTCATCGGTGTGGGGTCGATGCGCTTGTTGACCATGAGCCGGAACAACCGCTGAAGACGCTCGGAGCCGCCAGGGCAGAGCATCGCTCGGATGGTCTTGCCACCCATGCCGAAGCCGAAGGACACCAGTGGAATCGGCAGCGGCCCGGTGGCCTGCCAGCCGTGGTAGCCGGCATTGACCACCGTGCCGCCGGCTTTCGTTGCGCGAACGGCCTGCTCGAAGGTCTCGTGGGTGCCGAGTGCCTCGATGGCGCAATCGACCCCGTGCTGGCCGACGACGTCCCGGATCTTGTTGATCGCATCCTCGTGGCGCGGGTTGATGACTAGATCGCTGCCGAACTGTGCGGACAGCCGGGCATTGAGTGGGCGAGTCGCAGTGGTTATGACTGTGCCGGCGCCGAGCAAGCGGGCTCCTGCCGTGACGGAGAGACCGACCGCGCCCTGAGCGAACACCGCAACGGTACCGCCGAGAGGGATGTTGGCTTGTTCGGCTGCGGCGAGCCCCGTGCTCATGGAGTCGGTCGCGTACAACGCCTGCTCGTCGGTCAGCTCGTCGGGGATCCTGGCGACGTTGAAATCGGCATCTGGCACGACGAAGTATTCAGCCAGACTTCCGTCCTGTTGTGTGGTGAACTTATAGCCACCAACCCCACCGCCGCACTGCTGTGGCGCCCCGCTCTGGCAGAAATCACAGCACCCGCACGGCGTGACTGAGGTAACCGCCACCCGTTCGCCTTCGCGTACTCGTGTCACTGCGTCCCCAACGCGGCTCACGATCCCCACACTTTCGTGCCCAAGGACGCGGCCCACCGGCACAGCCATTGCTCCGCTTAGATTGTGTACGTCGCTCGCGCACATCATCGATGCGGTGGTTCGCACTACCGCATCGCGCGGACCTGGTTCCGGTACCGGCCGTTCTGCCAACGCGACCTCGTTGTGCGCCACAAGCGTCAGGGCTTGCATGGTTACGCGCCGCGGACGTGGCAACTTAGCAGTTTCTTGGCTACCCGATTGCGTCGTGGTCAAGCCGCTCGTACTCATGACTTTCCTCCTGTTCTATAGCCTTGCATTCGAGAACATCTGCCAGGTTCCGGAGACTGTCCATCAGGGATTCGACGCGGTCCCCGGAAGATTTCAAGAACAGTTCCAAGTATTGCCGCCCGCTGCGGCTTTCCAGCGACATTCGGTCAATGGTGAGGCCGCACCGGCGCACTGTGGCCGTAACGCGCGGCACTACGTAAGGCGTGTCCCGCGTAACCAAGAAAACTGCTCGAGGGGAGGCGCAGGCCAACTTGTTACTCGCGTTTCTCGCGATGACTTCCTCGCGAACGATGCTCGTATCCCAGCATGGTGACATACCTCGGGCAATGGCGATGTCATCGTTGCTGACGCCTGGCTCGATCATCGGCCACACCATCTCACTGGCCGGCACCTGGAAATCGATGACCACTGGAGTGTCGGTGATTTCCAGAGCGCGTCGAACCACGTCGTCGAGTTCATCGATCGTCGTGCATCGCAGGCCGACGCATCCATATGCTTCGGCGAGCCGCACGAAATCCGGCGCTGACCCAACGGTGTTCAATTCAGACTGCGAGTACCGCTGGTCGTAGAAAAGGTTCTGCCACTGCCGGACCATGCCATAACTACCGTTGTTGATCACAGCGATCTTGATGGGGATTCGTTCGGCCACGCACGTGGCGAGCTCCTGATGCGTCATCTGAAAGCAGCCGTCGCCGTCGATCGCCCAGACCTCGCGCTCGGGCAAAGCCATTTTCGCGCCCATGGCGGCAGGCACCGCCACTCCCATCGTGCCAAGCCCGCCCGAGGTGATCAGCGAGCGCGGACGTTCGAAGCCGATGCACTGGGCAGCCCACATCTGATGTTGGCCAACCCCGGTCACGTAGATCGCCTCCGGCGCGGCCAGTTCGCTCAGCCGGCGTAGCACACGAGGGGCGGACAGGCCCTCCGCTGGCTGTTCGTAGGCCGGGCGATAGGTCTTCTGATACCCCTGCAAGATCCTGGTCCAGGCCGTGAAGTCGTAGCGGAGATCCTCTGCAGCGCTTAGCCGGTGGAGTTCGCCGAGGACCTGCTTGCAATTGCCGACCAGGGGCACATCGGCGTGCCGGACACGAGAAACCTCGGTGGCGTCGATGTCGATATGTATGACCTGTGCCCCGGGGGCGAACGTGGACAGTTGTCCGGTCACTCGGTCGTCGAAGCGAACGCCGACCGCGATGAGCAAGTCAGCCTGTTGCAGAGCGCCGACCGCGGCCACTGATCCGTGCATACCCGGCATGCCCATGTGCAATGGATGGCTGTCCGGGAAGACGCCGAGTCCCATGAGCGTGGTCACCACAGGTATCCCGGTGTGCTCTGCAAAGCGCAACAGCTCCGGAGCAGCGTCCCCGAGAACGGCACCACCGCCTACGTAGAGCACTGGCCGCGATGCCGAACTCAGCAGCTTTAGGGCGCTACGCAGCAACTCTTCGTCATAAATGGTCGGCGTCTGGGGCGCAGACCCTAGTAGTCCAGGGAAGGGAGTGGCGGCGAGCAAGGCATCCTTGCACACGTCAACGACCACCGGCCCGGGCCTGCCAGCCCTGGCAATCCGAAATGCGTCGGCGATCGCAGCAGGGATCTGTTCGGCGTCGGTGACTGCGAACCCGTGCTTGGTAATGGGTAGAGTGATCCCCAGGACGTCAATCTCCTGGAAAGCGTCCGTTCCGATCGCCGTGCTGGGCACTTGGCCGGTGATCGCCACAATCGGGATCGAGTCTCGGTACGCGTCGGCCAGGGGAGTGACGAGATTTGTCGCGCCGGGACCGCTGGTAACCAGACAAACCCCAACCCTCCCGGTCGCCTGGGCGTAGCCCCTCGCCGCGTGACCGGCGCATTGCTCGTGCCGTACCAATACGTGCCGCAGCGTCTTCGAATCGACCAGCGCATCATACGCCGGCAGGATCGCGCCCCCGGGCAAGCCAAAGATCACCTCCGTCCCGGCTAGTTCCAGGCTTCGGAGCAGGGCTTGAGCACCGGTTATTCGTTCGGCATATCTTGGTGAGGGGACGACCATCGGGAAAGCCTCCAAAGGAAGACCCATTAATTCCGGGTTGTACCCGGCGTCGGCCTACCTCCACGAAAACCGACGCCAAGGATTACCCGCCGACGACATGAAAGCATGCCGCTTCGTGCAAGTACTGTTTAGAGAAAATGGTGCCATTGATCGCCGCTTCACGTGCAAGCAACGGAGTCACAAGGGAGACCGGCAAGGAAACCGGGCGATCGTTGCGGATACTCCTCGCCCGCCTCTGGCAGAATTCTCCGTTCTCGACCTGCGGGAATCGGGCTACCCCAGGTGTACACCCGGGGTATTGATTCTGCGGCCAACCAGACTAAATGTCGGTGGTCGCGAGTTCGTGGCAAATTTTTACGGTTCTCTCGTCAGAGACGATACCGCTTGACCACGGCTGTGCCCTTGCGATCATCAATACCTGCCTATTTGGGCAGGTTCAGGGAGTGCTGTGTCCGCTCTGGGATCCAGAGAGGTTTTTTCGTCCTGATCGGCCCGCAGCCGCGGACCGCAAAGCTGCACGTCGATGGGGTGTCGCATGCGCCGCAGGCGCATAGCCCACCCAAGACACCGGCACCGCCGCGGGTTCACGGTGCCCACTCCTCCGGGGTTCCCCCGGCGAGGATGAGTGCTGGCGGGAACCGCCGAAAGGGCATTGAGGTGGCTCGCTGCACCGTCGAGCGGCTGATGCGTCAGCTGGGCATCAGCGGTGTCGAGCGAGGCGCACCCAAGCGGACCGCGATCCCGGCTGCCATCGTCGTGCGGCGTTTCACAGGCGGTGCAGGGTCCTCGCGAAAGTCGGTGTGCTGTTGATAATCTTGGCGACGAACCAGCATTCCGGGCAGCTGTCCCAGAACCAATCGGTCTCACTCGGCCGGATCAGCGTGATCACCTCGCCGCAGAGCGCTACGACCTCGGTCCCGAGTTCACGCTGATGTTGCTCCTTGCGCATGGCGTGTCTGGCGCCGTTCACTGGCAGCCACCGAACGTCACTCACGTTGATCGCCTCCACTGGGCATTGCCCTTCTGCCAACGTCAGTCTGGGACGTGACGTGCGAGCCGCCGATGTGGGAGTCGAGTGCGGATACGCGGCCTTTGCCGGCTCACGCCGTGTTCAGGTCAGATCTCGATGTCTTCCACCTGAGGGCTCGTGACCTCGAAGCTACGCAGCGAGCGCGCGCTTCGCGATACTTCAGGGCATACGTGCACTTTCGGGCTGGACAAGTTGACCCAGTTCACAGTTCGACGCTTCCACCCGTGCGGCTTCTGCGCGTCGTCTCCGTGCCCGGATGCTTTGGTGGGCGCACGGCGCACCAAGGATGCTGCGTGATGGTGTACCAGGTTGCTCGCGGGAATCGCTCGTCCGCGGTGCCTCCGCGCCCCCATCAGGGTTGCCCGGAAGTCCCTTCCTTGCAACGAATTCTTGACGGGTAACTACCCAGGGGCCAGCATTGCTCTTCATTCGCCAAGAGCGGAACAAGCGTGAGGATCGGCCGCGCGTCATATTCGCGTGTGACGAAACGACACCGGAAACGAGTTGGATCGAGTGACTGACCGAACCGTGCGTGATGAAGGCCGACCAGAGCTGCGAGAGCATGTCGATGTCGGCGACATGGGATACAGCAAGTCCTTGAAAGCCAGGCACATCAACATGATCGCGATCGGGGGCGCGATCGGCACCGGGCTTTTCCTCGGCGCGGGCGGGCGACTGGCGCAGGCCGGTCCTGCATTGGCCATCGCGTATGCCGTCTGTGGTGTGTTCGCCTTCTTCGTGGTGCGGGCTCTGGGGGAGCTGATCCTGTACCGGCCGTCGTCCGGCGCATTCGTTTCCTATGCGCGGGAATTCATGGGCGAAAAGGGCGCTTTCGTCGCTGGGTGGATGTACTTCCTGAACTGGGCCACCACCGGTATTGCCGACATCACCGCGATTTCGCTGTACGCGCACTACTGGAGCCTGTTCACCCCGGTTCCGCAGTGGGTGCTGGCGCTGGTGGCGCTGGTGGTGGTGCTTGCGCTGAACCTGGTCTCGGTGAAGATCTTCGGCGAGATGGAGTTCTGGTTCGCGATCATCAAGGTCGGCGCGCTGGTCGTCTTCATGGTGATTGGCATCGGTCTGCTGGCCGTGGCGCATCCGATCGGTGACACCGTCCCTGGGCCGCAGCTGATCTTCGACAACGGCGGTGTGCTGCCCAACGGCCTGGTGCCCTTGATCCTCGTCATCCAAGGAATCGTCTTCGCCTACGCTGCCATCGAGCTGGTCGGTGTCGCCGCGGGGGAGACGGAGAACCCGTCGAAGATCATGCCCAAGGCGATCAACTCGATCATGTGGCGGATTGGCATCTTCTACGTCGGCTCGGTCATCCTGTTGTCGATGTTGCTGCCGTGGAACGCGTACCAGAAGGGCGAGAGCCCATTCGTCACGGTCCTGTCCCAACTCGGAATCCCCGCAGCCGGCGACATGATGAACCTGGTCGTGCTCACCGCTGCGATGTCCAGTCTCAACTCGGGGCTCTACTCCACCGGCCGCATCCTGCGGTCGATGGCGGCCTCCGGTTCCGCCCCGAAGTTCACTGGCCTGATGAACCGCAGCCAGGTTCCTTACGGCGGAATCCTGCTCACCGGCGCGGTCTGCGTGCTCGGTGTGGGGCTGAACTACGTTGTCCCCGCCGCGGCCTTCGAGATCGTGCTGAACTTCGCCGCGATCGCGATCATCACCACCTGGGGCATGATCATGCTGTGCCACCTTCTCTTCGTGCGCAAGGCGAAGACCGGCGCGGTACTTCGACCGACCTACCGTCTGCCCGGCTCGCCGGTCACTCAGCTCGTGACGATCGCGTTCCTGTTGTCCGTCGCGGTTCTGATGTGGTTCGACGTGCCGGCGGGGCGGGTGACGCTGCTGTGCGTCCCGGTGCTTGTGGCAGCCCTGGTGATCGGCTGGTTCTTCGTCCGCAAGCGGGTGGATACGGCACAGGTTCTGGGGGAAACCGGCAAGAAAAATTAGTCGGGTTCCGCTAGATTGCTGGCGGCTCCTTACCGCGCATAGGGGCACCGGCACGGGACGCGATCACGGGCAATTCGAGATTGCTCGTGATCGCGTTCTCGTTTTTGGTCAGCAGGATTGTGGTGGATGTCGCGCTGCGGCCTTTGTTTTCTGCGCCGGAGGGAGTTATACTTCGGATGTATTTGTTGGCGGTGCGGAAGCGTGCACTAGCGGTTTGCGAGGCTGAAGCGGTGGAAACGGGTAAGATCGTTAAGTACGACGAGACCAGAGGGTTCGGTTTTATCGCGCCGGATTCCGGTGGCGAGGACGTATTCCTGCATGCGTCCATTCTGGACGAGGAGCTCAAGCAGAATCTCCGCGGCGGTATGCGGGTCGGGTTCGAGGCGATGCCCGGCACTCAGGGCACCAAGGCAGTGGCTGTGCACCCGCTCGGCGCGGCTTCGCAGGCGGCGGAGGTCGCGGACGAAACCCGCAGAGGTGACGATGATGAGCTGTGCGACGTCCTGCCGGTGGCCGAGTTCTCCCAGCAGATCACAGATGTGCTGATCGAGACCGCGCCCAGCCTGACGGGTGGGCAGATCCTCCAAGTGCGCAAGCGGCTTGTGGCATTCGCGCAGAGCAACGGCTGGGTGGAAGCCTGATGGCGCGTTGAGAAGTTCGGCATGCCCGGTCGGGACGCAAAGCGTCCCGACCGGGCATGCCGCGTTGAGCAAAGCGTCGCGACGGCTTGCCGGGGCACTTTCGGTGCTCCGGCAAGCCGTCACCTGCGATCAGGGGAGGATTCAATGCACGGGTTCGATGATATGCGTGCGGTCGGCGGAGCTCGTCTCGCGTTGTAGGGGCACGGCTGTCCGAAGTTCCTCGGCTGTGTGGCCGATTCCAAGTTCGGATACAAGCCGGGCGACCAGGGCTTCTTGCTCGGTGAGGTAGAAATGCCCGCCGGTGAAGCCTTCGTAGGAATACGTGCCTACCGTTAACTCATTCCAGGCCGAAGCATCGTCCAAGGTCGTGAGCACGTCGCCGTCGGAATGCAACACGGTGACAGGGCAGCTGATCTGCGGCGACGGGTCGCATCGGTAGCGGTTCAGCATCTCGTAGTCCGCGCGCAGTGTCGGCGCCATCATGTTCTTCAGCACTCTGCTGCGGTAGATCGGCTTGGGTATACCACCGATGCTGTAGGAGTGTTCCCACACTCCGTCGTCTGTGCCGGGAAGCGGGTCGCGCCGGTGCAGCCGGTGGGGCGCGGTGATGTTCGATGCGACCAGTGCGTGCGGCGGAGCGCTTTCGACGTCGGCAAGCCTGCGGGCGACCTCGAAGGCCACCACCGAGCCCATGCTGTGCCCGAAGAGCACCAGCGGCACCGCCGGCAAGGCGAGGATGTGCGAGGCGATCTCGTCCGCGAGTGGGCAGATCTCCGCAGCGGCCGGCTCATCCCGCCTTCGCCCGCGCCCCGGGTATTCGACCGCATGGATTTGGACGCCGGGCACGGCGTTTGCCGGCCACTTGGCGAAGAAGTCCGCGTTGCCTCCCGCGTGCGGAAAGCACACCAGGTTCAGTTTGGGGCAGGGATGGGAGGTGAGGGGCCACAGCGGTGGTGTGGCCGTCTTCACCCTGGGCGCGGGGACGGGAATGTCCGGCATCAGATGCTGCCACCTCCGTCCGCGGTGATGACCTGCCCGTTGATGTTGGTGTGCTCGAGGAGCAGGGTGCGGATCAGAGGCAGGATGTCTTCAGGGGTCACCAGACGGCCGGTGGGGGTGCGGCGCGCGATGGAGGCGACCTGGTTGGCACCTAGCACCGCAGACATCTCCGAGTCGAAAAAGCCTGGGGAGACGCAGTTGACCAGCACGCGGTCCCGCCACTCACGGGCGAGCGAGCGGGTGGCCGATTCCAGTGCGCCCTTCGTGGCGGAGTACGCGGTCAGCCCCGGATAGCCGCGTTGGGCACAGACCGAACCGATCATGACGATGCGGCCCCGTCGCCCCGATGCCAGCAACGTGCGCAGGAAGTCACGCGTGAGCAGAAGTGGCGCTGTGAGATTGGTGGCGCTGCGTTATTGCTGGCCGTTGGCCGCGTGGCTGACGGCCTTGACAGGGCGCCTGGAGCTCGAGTTCGCCTGCACTGGAACCGGCAGCTCCGTGTCGGCGATGAACTGGTCCAGTTCCTCCTGCTTGATGCCGTAGCAATGCTCGGGCGCGGGGAAGGCACTGCGGCGGACTTCGTCGGCGTACTCGCTCACCGCATCGGTCATCGCGGACCGCATGTTGGCCCACCGCTTGGCGAACTTGGGCTGGAAGCCGTCGAAGATGCCCAGCAAGTCGTGGTAGACGAGCACTTGGCCGTCGGTGTCCGGACCCGCACCAATCCCGATCACCGGTATCTTCATGTGCGGCATGATGACCTTGGTGACTTTGGCCGGAACCGCTTCGAAGACGATGGAGAAGCAACCAGCGGCTTGGAGACGTAGGGCATCGTCCAGCACCGATCGTGCTCGTTCGGCGGTGACGCCCTGGGCGCGGAACCCGCCCAGGGCCGTCGCGGTTTGCGGGGTCAGCCCGATGTGGCCCATGACCGGGATGCCGGCGCGGACGATCGCCCTCGCCCGCTCTGCCGACTCGCCGCCGCCCTCGAGCTTGACGACGTCGCAGCCGCCTTCCTTGACGAATCGAATCGCGGTGCTCACTGCCTGCTCGTTGGACACCTCGTAGGAACCGAAAGGCAGGTCGCCGACCAGCAGCGGGGTTTTCAGACCTCTGCGAACCGCCGCGGTCAGCATGATCATCTCTTCGATCGAGACCGGAACCGTCGTGGGATAGCCGAGCACGGTCATGGCGGCCGAATCGCCGACGAGGACCATGTCGACGCCAGCGGAATCGACCACCTGGGCGCTCGGGTAGTCGTAGGCCGTGATCATTACGATCCGTTCACCGCGGTGGCGCAGGTCGGCCAGTGCGTTCACCGTGACGGGTTTGCGGCTGGCTCCGGACTTGCCTTCAGGCTGGGGGTACGTGGACATCGCTATACTCTCCTAGTCGTTTTCCCGGCACGCTGGCCCGGACTCATTTCTGCGCTGTCCGATTGAATGCCAAGTCTCTGGTTGCCTCGACGAGCGCGTCGAACAAGAACAGCGATTGCGGGCAGCGCTGTCCAACCGCGAATCGCTGGAGCGCCACGGTTTTCTCGTCGCCGCGAGCGATGGGCCCCGTCAACGCACGCGAGGCGCCGAGTTTCTCCCAGTTCCGGAAAGCCGTTTCCACCAACGGAAGGAATGCCCCACGATCCACTCCCGCGGTAGCGGCCATGTCCTCGGCCAGGCCCAGCACCGTGACGAGGAAATTCGCGGCGACCGATGCCGCAGCGTGGTAGGCGGCGCGGTCGCCCTCCGCGACCGCGATAGGGCGCATGCCCAGGCTCATGGCCAACTTTCGTGCCACTTCTGACCCCCGCTGGGTAGTACCGGCGATCGCTGCAGCGCAACCGTCGAAGCTGGCAGGCGCGGCTCGTGTGATCGTCATCAGTGGATGCAGGGAGAATCCCTCGTGCTCACCCAGAACTCCGAGGCCGGTGGCGCCCGAGCAGTGTCCGACCACGATTCCCAGGCGCAACCGTGCCGCGACATCTGCGATAGCACCGTCCGGAACGCAAAGCAGGACCACGGGGGCATTCCCGACATCCGGATCACGCCCCAACGGGCCGACGATCTCCGTTCCCGCGTCGCGCAACGAACGTGCCAACGCGGTGCCCATCCGTCCCTGGCCGACGATTGCGACCGGGCCCTCCGGCAGATCTCGCGAGAGATGATCCATAGGTACCACCGAGTTCCTCGTGATCATTGCCCTCCGCGAGCCCGGCCCGCCAATGGAAAACTCCTGACGGTTACGCGTCGCGTTGAGGTGACCGCGTCCATCAACTTCCCCATCAAGAACGATGCTGTTCCCTGACGGAACTTTGCCGAGATTGCCAGGTCTAGGAGTCCTCGTGCTTTAGGGGCCGGCCGAGATTGAGACACTCCGGAATATGCCACTTAGCCTGGCAATCTGTCAGCGCCTCTTGCCCGTTCGTACCGACGCGAGTGGCCAAAGAGGAAGGCAGCCATCGGACACGCCAGCCAACGGTGACAACGCCGCCCGAAGCGCTAAGGCCACGGGGGATGAGCTCTTCAAGGGCTACGCCACTTGAGCCCAAGTCCCCCTGCCCGCTCTCGTCGACGTCACCCGCCGGGGGCGATCATGACCACCTGGTGGTCTCCGGGCCGTCCGGTGAGGGCGTCCATCATCGCTGAGACCGGTCCGGAGTCCAGGGGGACGACGTCGGTGATGATCTGCTCGACCGGGACACGGCCGCCTCCGAGGAGATCCAAGGCCTCCTCGAAGGCGCCTCTGTTCTGGGCGAAGCTGCCCACGATCCGGATCTCCTTGGTGATGAGGGCGACCGAGTCCAGTTCTGTGGGCCGCTCGTTCACTCCGAGTGCGACGACCGTTCCCCGTGTCCGCACGCGTCGGGCCGCGTCCGCGAGCGCGGTCACCGAGCCCACGCACTCGAACACCACGTCTGCGTCCGGGCCCTGCTCATCGACGTCCACGGCGGTGATCCCGGTCGCGGTTAGGCGTGCGCGCCGTACGGGGTGCGGTTCCACCACCCGCACGTCCTCGACTCCCCGTAGCCGCAGCACGTGTGCCAGCAGGAAGCCGACCGTGCCGCCTCCGAGGACCGTGACAGTATCCGCTGCCGAAATTCCGGAGCGGTCGGCCGCGTGGACAGCGCAGGAAAGCGGTTCCGTCAGCGCGGCGTGCTCCAGCGAAACACCGTCCGGCACCGCGTACACCGTGTGCTCGGGGACGACGACGGCTTCGGCGTAGCCGCCGGGGCGTGTGCCCAGGCCGAGGGAACTCAGCCGCCAGGGCTGTACAGGGCACAGGTGGTTGTCGCCTAGCCGGCAGTCGTCGCAGTCCCCGCAGCCCGCTTTCGGCCACACCACCACGGCCTGCCCCGCCGTCAGCCGCTCCCCGCCCGGTGCGGCGACGTGCCCGGAGATTTCGTGTCCGAGAACCGCGCCGGCCGGGACGAGGTGCGGCATCGCCCGCAGGTGCAGGTCGGAACCGCAGATGGCGCAGAACGCTACGTCCACGCGTACCCAGCCGGGCTCCAGCTCGCGTTCCTCGACCTCCGCGAGGCGCAGCCCGCGCTCCTCGGTGATGACCAGTGTCCTCAATTTTCCTCCACAGTCTTCTCAGCGTCCAGGAAAGCCCGGATCCGGGCGACCAGGACGTCCGGCTGCTCCTCGGCCGGGAAATGCCCGCAGGAGGCGATTTGCGCCCCCTCAAGCCGGGTGGCGTAGTCCCGCCACAGGTCGAGTACGGGCAGTGACCCCACCAGCCCTTCGGCGCCCCACGCCACGTGCACGGGCATTGTCAGGCGGCGGCCCGCAGCCGCGTCGGCCTCGTCGGCTTCCAGATCCTCATGGCGAGCGGCGCGGTAGTCGTCGAAGCTCGCGCGAAGCGCCCCGGGCTGTGCGTACGCTTCCGCGTAGTGCCGCAGGTCCGCCTCAGTGAACGCCTCGCGCCGGAATGCTCCGGCGGCCAGCATGAACCGGACGTACTCCCCGCCTTTTCCTTCGGTGAGGAACTCGGGGAGGTCGGGGACGAGGTGGAAGAGCCAGTGCCAGTACGCGGCCCCGACCCGTGCGTCCATGTGCCGCCACATTTCCAGCGTCGGTACGACGCTGAGCAGCATCAGGCGGCTGATCTCGTGCGGCCGCTCCAGTCCCCACCGGTGGGCCACGCGTGCGCCCCGGTCGTGCCCGACCACAACAGCCTGCGTGTATCCCAGCTCATGCATGAGTCCGCTCATGTCGGCGGACATGGTCCGCTTGTCGTAGCCGCCTCGGGGCCGGCTGGAAGCCCCGTATCCGCGCAGATCCGGCGCGACCACCGTATGGTCCCGCGCGAGGACGGGCAGAACGCGGCGCCAGGCGTAGCTGGTCTGCGGCCATCCGTGGAGGAACAGGATCAGCGGACCCTCTCCAGCGCGCCGTACATGGAACCGCAAACCGTCCACCGTCCGCGTCTCTTCCCGCACATGCATCGCCACGGCGGTTTACCTCCCGTCCGCTGGGACGGGAATTCCTGCGGTCCGCGGCGCTGGGAGGGGAACTTCTACGGCCCGCGCTGGGGACGTGAATTCCGTCAGGTAGCCGTCGTCGACCAGGGGGGCGGTGACGAGTTCGGGCAGGGGCGCGAGCAACTCGGCCAGGAGGCCGATCTTCTCCCTGTCGGCCGACACAGGCCGCTGCGGTTCCCCCAGCCGGTGTGCGGCGAAATCCGCTACCAGGTCGTCCATGATCTGCTGCGGCACCTGCGGGTCGGCGTCGTGCTCGCTCAGGATGAGGTCGAGCATGCGGGCGTGAACGAGCGCGACGGCCTCGTCATGGGTGAACGATCCGCCCGGACGGCTGCGCCACGCCTCGGTCAGTTTCCTTTCGACCCGCTCGGGCAGTGTCCCAGGCGGGCGTGAGGCGAACCGGTCCGAACGCAGAGCAGCGCGCGCCACTTGGTAGGCCATCACGGAGTTGTCGCCCGCGAAGGTCACATTGACCTCGAAGTCGGTCCGCAGGGTGACGATCTGGTTGTGGCAGTGGAACCCCTGCGACCCGCACATCTCGCGGGACGCGGCCAGGACGTCCAGGACCAGCCAGGAGCCGCATTTTCCGGTCGCGGTGAGCAGGTGCATGTTTTTACGGCCGGGGTCGGTGTGCCAGTCGCGTTCGACGCCCCTGACGACGGCGCGTTCCAGCAGGCGCAGCGCGAGGCAGCGCAGCTGGACCGGATACAGGCGGTCCAGGAACAGCGGCTCGTCCAGGAGGACCTTGCGGGTAGGCGTGCGGCGGGTTTCGCGGTGACAGGCGAACCGCCAGGTGAGGTGAGCTGCGAGTTCGGCGGCTCGCGCTCCGGCGCTGAGCGGGAAGATGCGTTCCTGGACGAAGGTCTCGATGGATTTCACGAAGCGGGCGCCGGCATCGGGAAGCGTGCTGGAAAAACGTCCGTCCGCGTCGATGCGCGAGTACCGCCCCATCAGCGCCTCGCGGGGGAGCCGGACCCCGGCGAAGCGGGCACCGCCGACCTGGTTGGCCTGGATACCTCCCTTCGGGTCGCACGACAGGATCGTGATACCCCGCAGGGGAGGACCGTTCTCCTCGTCCCGCAGCGGGACACGGAACCAGTGGTGGCCGACGTCTTCGCCGTCGATGACAAGGCGGGCCAGGACCATGCCGACGGTCGCGGCGTGTTTGATGTTTCCGATCCAGAACTTGCAGGCGGCGTCCGTGGGGGTGTCGAGCGTGAAACTCTGCTCCTCACGATTCCAGGAGACCGTCGTGCGGATCTCCCGCAGGTTGGTACCGCCGCCGATCTCCGTGCAGCAGAACGCGTAGACCTGATGCATCCGCGTGATTTCGTCGTGGTATCGGGCGACCTGCTCAGGGGTGCCGTGGTTGAACAGCGCGCTCCCCGCGATGAGGTGATCGGTGATGGTCGAGGTGAGCGCGAAATCGAAGGCGCCCGTCAGGCCCATCACCTCGCACATGGACCGGAACGCGTGCTCCCGGGACTGGCCCATCCACATGTCGTTGTCGACGAGCCCCTCCCGGAAGATCGCTTTCATCCGGTCGATGGTCAGGTCCATGTACTCCCGCAAGGGCAGATCGTCACGCAGTCGCGGATCGAACAACTCCTGCCGCAGCAGGTCACGCATCGTCCGCCGGTAGGCGGAGACGTCCTGCGCCACGTCCAGGGCAGTCAACCGCTCCGCCTCCGTGGCATGGGCATGGGTTAAGAGAGGTTGCCCATTGGGGACTGAAGTTGCGGCCATGTGATCGAAATCCTCTCGATTCGTGGGCATCGCGCATTTTCAAAGGGGGCCGTGCTAGTTGGGCAGGGCCCATCTAGCGGCCGTTCACCCACGGTGGCGGGAAAGCTGGGCCCAGCAAGACACACAGTTGGGCGGCCAAGAGGAACAAATCGGCACGGAAAAACCTCAAGGGTTTCGTGATCATCCAGTAGGGTGCATGGTCGAACTCATTTCTGCGCTACCCGGCAGCCGCCAGGTCTCTTGGTGCTTCGGCCAGGGCGTCAAACGCTCCCAACAAGTGCGGGTACTTGTCACTTCGTCGCTCCCGCCTACAAGCGTCGTCGCGATCGGAGTAACGAAAACCTCCTACATATCTCAGCTTCTGTCACACCTAGTTGCCCGAACGGCACATAAACCGGTGTCCTAACGGGCACGCCACGCGACCTTGCTTCCAGACTTGCGCGAAAGTCAGTGGGCAAGTGGAAGGACGAGCAATGGAACTCTTCGCGCAAGGGCTCTTCGCCCCGGAATGCCCGGTGATCTTGGACAACGGTGACGTCTTGGTGGTGGAGATGCGGCGAGACCGCAGCGCCGTCACTCGTGTAGATGCGGAAACACGGGAACTGCACGCTATCGCCCTGACTGGAGGGTTCCCCAACGGACTGCTGCGTGATGCGCAAGGCAAGCTGTGGGTCGGCGAAGCGCGCGAGCACGCGCTCATCCGCTACGACGCAGAGGGCAACGAGGAAGCACGCATCACGAATTGTGGGGACGAGCTTTTCCGCTGGCCCAACGACCACGTCATCGGCCGTGACGGTGCGATCTACATGACCGACTCCGGCGCGTGGGAGCACGAAGTGCTCGACCCCGTGAAGATGACCCTCAAGCCTGGTTGGTCTGACTATCCGTTCGATGGCCGGGTGTACCGGATCGATCGGGCGACGTTGGACGTGACGCGGATCGACAACGGCATTCGGTTCGCCAACGGTATTGCCTTCGACCGCCACGACCGGCTCTACGTGGCCGAGACCATTGGCGGGAATATCTACCGTTACGAGGTTTTCGGCGCCAATCCGCGGCGCGAGTTGTTCGGCAATGTTTGGGACGGTGTGGCGCCCGAGGGTTTCATTGGCCCGGACGGCATGAAATTCGGTGCAGACGGGCGTCTTTACTGCACGGTGATGGGTGCCGGGCACATCGTCGTCTTCGACGAGGCCGGCACGGTGGTGGAGCGTATCGAGACGAAGGGCAAGGCGCCGACGAACATCGCGTTCACCGAAGACGGACGGCACAAGATGTTCGTCACTGAGATCGCCAACGGCGCGATCGAGGTGCATGACGCCCCGTGCGATGGTTTACCCATCTATCGGGACTCGGTCGTCATCCCAGCTCAAAGGGACATCTCGCCCTCTCGCCACCGGGCGGAGACCAGCTCCGTGTGATCGGTGCTGGTGGTCCCGGGGAGCGGTCCGGTGTCGATCAGCTCCTGACGGCGCCAGTTGTCGATCGTCTGGACGCTGAAGCGGATTCGCGAGCGCGCCCCTTCTTATGTGACCAATACGCGGCGAATGGGCTGTCCTCGCCAGGAAACGTCTGAGAACCCGCGGCGGTGCAAGTTGTCAGGATGGGCCAAGCGGCTTCGCCGCTTCAAAGACAAAACCGCCATTCGCCAGCAGGCTCTAAGCGTTGTGTCCAGCCATGGAGAAGGAAGAGACATGCCGGCAATCCGATTGGCAGCGCTGGGCGACAGCTTCGTCGAGGGCCGTGGCGATCCCGGCCTCGATGGCCCGTTCCACGGCTGGGTGCCCCGGCTGGCCGACCAGCTCGGGATACCGCGCCGGGGCGTGCTGAACCTGGGGGTGTATCAGGCGACCACCCAGGACGTCGTCGACGGGCAGCTTCCGGCCGTGCTGGCGAGAAAGCCCCCGATGATCGTCGTGAACGTCGGGGTCAACGATCTCGTCAGCGACTATGATCCCGAGCGGTTCCGGCGTAACCTGGGGACGATCTATTCGAGTCTTCGCGGCATGGACACCACGGTGTTCACCGCGTCCTATCCCGACATCCCGAAGAACCTGGCTGTTCCCGACGCTTTCCGGAGCCTGCTGCGGGACCGGTTCGCCGAGGCGAACTCTGTCCTGCGGGAGATCACCGTCGCGACCGGGACGCTCTGCCTGGACCTGACAGCGATGCCCGGTTGGGCTGAGGCGCGGGTGTGGGCGGCGGACGGAATACATCCCAACGCCGCGGGTCACCAGCTTTTTGCCGACCAGCTGACCGAATTCGCCGCGCGGGAGACGGGTCTGGTGCAGCCCGCCCTGCTCGTCGGTGGGTAACCGCGCGACCAGAGATCTGCCTCTCCCGCATTCCGCGACCGAGCCGACGAAGTCCCGGTGGCCCGATCCTAAACCTTGCCCGACGGCGGTACGTGTCTTCGTGCTGCCCACCCGCCGAAACGACGTTGTGAGGAAGAACGTGAGCGAGGGGACGAATCCGATGGACCGGAACTTGACCGACCGGCGGCTGGCGAACAATCCCATTGCCATCGTGGGCATGGCGGGTCTATTCCCGATGGCGCGCAACTACCGCTAGTTCTGGCAGAACATCGTCGACGGCACGGACTGCACCGAGGAGGTGCCGGAATCCCGTTGGCGCCTTGAGGACTACTACGACCCCGACCCGTCGGTGCCGGACAAGACCTATTCGCACCGCGGCGGTTTCGTCCCGGACGTGGATTTCAGCCCGCTGGAGTGGGGGCTGCCGCCCAACCAGCTTGATATCACCAGCACGATGCAGCTGCTGAGCCTCGGCGTCGCCCGTGACCTCCTCCTGGACAGCGGGGCGGTGGGCTCGGCGTGGTACGACGCGTCCACCACGGGCTGCGTCCTGGGCACGACCGGATCGGTGCCGCTGGTGCACCCGCTGGCCGCCCGGCTGTCCACCCCGGTGCTCAAGGAGGTCGTGCGCAGCTGCGGGCTGACCACCGAGGACGCGGAGCAGATCGCGGAGAAGTACGCCCAGGCATTCACCCGGTGGGAAGAGACCACCTTCCCGGGGCTGCTCGCCAACGTCGTCGCCGGGCGCGTCGCGAACCGCCTCGGTCTGGGCGGCATGAACTCCACTGTGGACGCCGTGTGCGCCGCGTCGCTGTCGGCGGTCCGGGTGGCCATCGCCGAACTGGTGGACGGCCGCGCGGACATGATGATCACCGGCGGGGTGGACACCGACAACTCCATCTTCGGGTTCATGTGCTTCAGCAAGACCCAGGCCCTGTCGCGCAGCAGCAAGATCAGCCCGTTCTCGGACGCCGCGGATGGGACGCTGCTTCGGCGAAGGTGTGGGCATGCTCGCGCTGCGGCGGCTCTCCGACGCCGAACGGGACGGCAACCGGATCTATGCGGTGATCCGCGGCCTCGGTTCCTCCAGCGACGGCCGGTCGAACAGCATCTACGCCCCGCTGGCAAAGGGGCAGCGGGTGGCGCTGGACCGCGCCTACGCGGACGCGGACTGCTTACCCGACTCGGTCGAGCTGTTCGAGGCACACGCCACCGGAACGCCGGTCGGGGACCGCACCGAGCTGACCGCGCTGGGCGGCCTGCTGCGCGAATCGTCGGAGGAGCAGCACTTCGCCGCGCTGGGAAGCGTCAAGTCCCAGATCGGCCACACCAAGGGTGCGGCGGGCACTGCGAGCCTGATGAAGCTCGCGCTGAGCCTCTACAACAAGACGCTGCCGCCCACGATCAATGTCGACCGCACCAACTCACAAGATCATTCTGTTAGGGCCTCTTGCAACTCGTTTCAGAATGATCGGTGTGTCTGATGTCGGTGGTTGATCAACTTTTGGCATGCTGCTGGGGTGATCGAGGAGTTGGTGCCAGAGGGCTTGTGGGAACGGGTGGAACCGTTGCTGCCGGCGCGTCCGCCGCGTCGCCGTCGGTATCCAGGAAGGTTGCCGACCGGCGATCGAGCAGCGCTGGCCGGAATCGTGTTCGTGCTCAAGACCGGGATCACGTGGCGGGAGTTGCCGCACGAGGTCGCCGGATGTTCCGGGGTGACCTGCTGGCGGAGGCTGCGGGACTGGACCGAGGCCGGGGTCTTCGAGGCGGTCCACGAGCTGCTACTCGACCAG
>NZ_FNOK01000071.1 GCF_900106995.1 Saccharopolyspora shandongensis | reverse complement strand
GGGCTACCTCCACTGGCAGTGGTCAGAGATCGAACCCCACATCACCTCCGGCACCATCACCGCACCCATCGGCGGCAGCTACCCCCTCGACGACGCCATCAGCGCACTCAAAGCAATCGACAACCGGCAAGCGACCGGCAAGCTCGTGCTGAAGATCCGCTGACCGACAACCGCAGGCGAAGCCTTGGCCGACATCGGCTGCCAGCACCGCGGGCGACAACAGCCCGTTACCGGATGACTGCAAAGGAGCCGTCATGCCAACCGAGGTCGGCTTAGGAGCGCCCTCCACCCACGCCCACCGGCGGAAGGCGAAGAAGGCGACAGGCGTCGCCGTTTTCGGCACGTTCATCGAGTACTACGACTTCAGCGTCTACGGGTACGTGGCGGCGACGCTGTCGGTGGTGTTCTTCCCGAGTGACGACCCGACCACCGGGTTGCTGAACACGCTGCTGGTCTTCGGCTCGGCCTTCTTCGTCCGTCCGCTCGGCGCGTTGTTCTTCGGGTGGCTCGGTGACCGGAAAGGCCGCCGGTTCGGCCTCATCGCGAGCGTCACCGTCATGGGAGTGGCGGCCACGCTGACCGGCCTCTTGCCCGGCTATGCCCAGCTCGGTGCTTGGGCTCCCGTTCTGCTCGTCGTTTTCCGCATGCTGCAGGGCTTTTCGGCCGGTGGCGAGGTCGGAGGCGCCTCCAGCTACATCCGGGAATGGGCCGAGCCCAGGCGGCGTTCGGTCTACCTCTCGTTCATCCCGGCGACCGCCCAACTCGGCAAGGGCGCGGCAGCCGGGATGGCCGCGATCGTCGCCGGGGCGCTACCCGCGCCCGCGATGGAATCCTGGGGATGGCGGATCCCGTTCCTGCTCGCCTTGCCGCTGGGCGCGCTCTGCCTCTACCTGCGTCTGCGCGTGGAAGACAGCCCGGAATTCGTCGAGAACAGCAGGCGGCGAGGCGCCACCGCCCAGCCGGTCCGCGAGCTGTTCCGCGAGCACCGAAAGCCCCTGGCCAAGGTGTTCGCCATCGCCTTGGTGCAGAACACCGGAACCTACCTCGGCACCGTCTTCGTCGCTGTCTACTTCAGCAACATCCTCGGTTTCTCCAAGGGCGCCGCGTCGACCATCGTCCTGGTCGCCGTCCTGCTCGCCGGAGCGCTCATCCCGGTCGCCGGGCAACTCGCTGCCCGATCCGGCGCCAAACGAATGCTGCGCTGGTCGTACTGCGCCTACATCGTGCTCACCGTTCCTTCGTTCTTCCTGATGAACCAGGGTTCGGTCGCACTCGCGATGGCCGGGCTGGCGCTGGTCATGGTGCCGTACGCGCTCTGCCAGGCCGGCACCTCCGCCAGCATTCCCGAGTTCTTCCCGGTCCAGGTCCGCAACACCGGCGTGGCGTTCGGTCACAGCCTGGGCGCGGCCTTCGGCGGCGGCGGTGCGCCATACCTGGCCGCCTGGCTCATCGGGATCAGCGGAAACACGTTCGTTCCCGCCTTCATCCTGATCCTGGCCGGCGCGCTGGGCTTGGCCGTACTCGCGCTGACCGTCCGCGAAACCTCCGGTAGTTCCGCCCATCTCTACCGGTGACGAAAATCGTTCCCGCCATCCGCGTCCGCAACCCGGTGCACGATCGCGACGGTCTGCCCCAGCCGGGGGGCAACGCCGATCTCGCGAGCATGCCCACAAGGGGCCATTGGGTTCAGACGCGCATCTCCAGAAGGGGGTGGCCGCTTCCCGTGGTGACGAGGAGGTGCGACACCTGGTCCCGGGGAATCGCGGACGCACCGGACAGCCGTGCTTCACCGGTCGGGGTCCGCGACCACGTGGCGGCCTGCTCGGCGCGGCCGTCGCGGGCCACCACCCAGGCCACGAAGTGATCGTCCGGCGGCAGGTTCTCCACGTGCAGCGACACCGCCGTCCCCCACGGACGGCTCTCCAGCTTGCCGTGCCCGTGCGACGTCACGCCCGCCGCAGCCACCAGATCGGCACCCTCCGGCTCCCACGAAACCGCGGCCATACCTCCGAGGGATCCCACACCGAGCAGCACCACGGCCGCGACAGCCAGCAGCCACCTCCGCTTCGGCGGTGGCGCCGCTCGTTCGGTGCGGGCCTTCTCGATCAGCTTCGCCCACTCCGGCTCCGCTGGTTCGGTCGGCTCCGGCGGTGGACCGGCGCGGTGCAACAATCCGGGCAGCCCCGCGTAACCGGACAGCTCTTCCCTGCACTCGGCGCAGCGACCGAGGTGCTCCTCGAAGCGCCGCCGATCTTCCGGGTCCAGACCGCCGAGCACGTATGCACCCAGCAGCTCGCGAACCGCCTCGTGCTCCTCGTTCACCGGACCACCCCCATTTCCTCCAAGATCGTTCGCAACGTTCGCACCGCGTAGTAGGCGCGGGACTTCACCGTGCCCTGCGGAATCCCGAGCTGTTCCGCGGATTCGGCCACGCTGCGCCCCTGGAAGTACAACGCCACGACGACCGCGCGATGCTCGGGCGACAGCCGCTGGAGCGCCTCCCCGACGAGCCAGCCGTCCAGCAGCCGGTCCAGGTCGTCGGCCACCGGCAACGATTCGACGACACCGTCGTCGCGGACCAGGCGCGGGCGGCGCTGATCCGCGCGCCAGCCGTCGATCAGGATGTTCCGCGCGATCGAGAACAGGTACGACCGGGGGTCACCGCGGCCGGGATCGATCGAATCGAGGTTGCGCCACGCCCGCAGCAGCGTCTCCTGCACGACGTCCTCGGCCCGCTGCCGGTCGTCCGTGTACCGCAGGACGAATCCGGTCAGCATGCCTCCGTACTCCTCGTACATCGCACGAAGCAGTCGCTCGTCCGCCGTCATCGCACCCCGTCCTGCCTCGGCCTCATTCTCCCTTACCCGGGTGTACGTCACGAACACCGGCGCAGTTCAACAATCCGGCGAACGGATTTCAGTTGAACCGGCAGGCGGCAGCGGACGTACAGGGGGACAACGCAATCGAACGGAAGGGAACATCATGCCGTTGCGCAGAATCGCGGTCCTCGCCACCGCCGCCTGCACGATGACGATCGCAGCTTGCGGATCGGGCGAGCAGCCCGAATCCCAGCCCCAGGCGCCCAGCGCGCCCGCCGCCGTGGTGGGCATCCGCACCGCACCCACCGGCGACTACCTCGTCGACGCCTCGGGCCGAACCCTGTACCTGTTCACGAAGGACGAGCCCGGCACCTCGCAGTGCGTGGACCAGTGCGTGGCGCAGTGGCCGCCGCTGACCGGAGCTCCGCAGGCCGGACCGGGCGTGGATGCGGCAAAACTCGGCACCGTGAACCGACCCGACGGCGGTCAGCAGATCACCTTCTCCGGGAAGCCGCTGTACTACTTCGCCCAGGACAAGGCGGCCGGGGACATCAAGGGCCAGGACAAGATGCACGTCTGGTACGTCGTCAGCCCCGCCGGTGAAGCGATCAAGACGGCAGCGCCCACGGGCTGACCTGCAGACTCGTCGTCCCCGGCTGCCCGGGGACGACGAGTTCTCCCGCATCAGCGCAGCAGCTGGGAGGCCATCCGCACGTCGTGCTCGGCGACTTCGCGACCGAGCAAGGCCCCGGCCTCGTCGGCGGTCCGCGTGTGCAAGCCGGACCAGACCCGGGCGTCGACGACCTCGGCGGTCAGTTCCGACCACTTCGCATAGGTGCGGAACTCACCCGGAGCCGTCGAACTGCCGATGGTGACCGGCTCGGCCGGCCGCACCCCGGTCAGCGCCGTCAGCACCGCTTCCGCCGCCCCGGCGTAGGTGTTGTGCCCGCTGGGGTAGTCGGGGTGCAGCGGTGTCGTGGCCTCCGGCGTCCAGTTCGGGTCCGGCGTGGTGTTCGGATCGCCGTCACCGTCGTCGGCCGCCCGGATGGCCGTGACCGGACGCCAGCGGGTGTAGGTGTACTTGCTGTCGGAGGTGGCGATCTGCGTGTCCACGAGCGCGACGTTGAAGATCGCCACCATGGCCGCGCGCTTGAACAACGGCTGCCTGGACTGTTCGAGCGCTGCGCGCAGAACCCCGGTGTAGGCGACCTGCGTGGACTGCTCCCAGAACTTCGCCGTCCTGGTCTGCTCTTCGGTGCGCACCGAGCTGCCCGCGACGCCCAGCGCGCGAACTTCGGCCAGGTCGATCCGGTAGCGCTCGGAGCCGAGTTCGGGCGGCGGCCCCAGCCGGAACTGCGCCGGGTCATCGAGCAGGAACGGCTTCGCGTACCGCGCCCCGGCCTGGATCGCGGCCCCGTACGCCGGCGGCGTGGGCTGCCACACGCCCGGGGCCGGTTGCGGGGGCTGGTACGGCATGTTGACCGACGCCGGGTCCAACCCGTCGTTCTCGCGACCGGCGAGCACCAAGTGCGCCTGCTCGCGGCCGACGCGCACGCCCCGATCTTCGGCCGGACCGTCGGGGATTCGCTCCAGGCTTCGGTCCAGAGCGGCGTCCAACTCTGCCTTGCGGCTTGGCACCAAGTCCGACAGCGCAGCGTGCACCGCCGATGCGAGCGCCGCCTGCTCGTACTCGCGTGACTGCCCTGCTCCGAGCTCCGGGCGCACGGCGCGGGCCGCCGCGAGCCAGGAAATCGCCCACATGCGGTTCTTCGTGACCTGCGCCGACGCCGGGATGCCCGCGGCGTTCACGGTGTCGGCGGTCGTGTCATACCACTCCAGCGCCACGTCCGAGGCCGTCTGCCCGGGGGCGAGGGGCGCCGCGGCGGTCGTGCCGACCGCGACCGACATGACGACCACTGCGGCATTGACGCTCTTTCGCGAACCAGGTCCTCGTTTGAACAAACCCTTGCGCATGCACTGCTCCCTGGTCGGTGTTGTGTCCCGATGCCAGGTACGACGGCAGCAGCGCGCAGGTTCACAACCAACCGAAATCGACCGGCCGGCAAACATCGAGGCGGGTGCCGATGAGATTTCGCCCGGACGGCGGCGGCCGCCTCGGCATCCGGCCGAGCCTCGTTGCGCGACTCGCCGCGTTCTTCCCGGTATGAGTTGGTCGTCGTGCAGGAGAAGCTTCGCCGGTTGTTCCGCTTCTGGACTAGTTGCACCTACATCCTTCCTGCACGGCATGCAGCCGACCATCGACGAGCTCGCGAAGTACGACGTGCGGATGGCCGCCGCGGGTCACAACCAGCAGGCGGAGTACCGCCGTGGCGCCTTCAACCGCTCGGTCGAGATCAACAACCAGGGCACCTACGGCATCGACGGCGCCCATCCGGACTACAAGATCCTCGACTTCAAGCCCATCACCGACGACCCGCGCACCCCTCGCAACGAAGACGTCGGCTACGTCATGGGGACGCACCGCCAGTTCGACATCAATGATGATGCCGCGCTCGTCAGCCCCGGACAGGGCAGCGTCCACACCGTCGGCGGGAAGATCCCTGTCGAGCTCTACGCCGAGGACAACGGCCGCACTCCGGCCGCAGCCACCCTCACCATCCGCGACGACCGCGGCAAAACGGTGCGGCAGCAAACCGGGCTGAAGTTCGGCCTCGGCAACAAACGGCCAGGCATCCAGAACTGCTACACGCCGCCCGGTGGCAAGCCGGAGCCTTGTCCGGGCGCGCGGATCTCCTGGACCCGGGTCAGCGACCACGTCGACGATCTGCGGCCGGGAACTTACACGGCGGAGATGACCGCAGTGGACACCAAGGGCCAGGCCTGGCCCACCATCAAGAACACCTTCACGGTGGTGCCGGAAGACGAGCTGGCGAAGCCGAAGAGCGGTCAGGACTGGACCCGTCAGGGGCGCGACGAGGAGGGGCGCTCGGCGAGCGCGGACGATCCGGGCGCCGAGCTCGACCTGCGCTGGGCCGCCAACACCGGTGAGCAGTTCAACCTCGACGGATCGGTGATCGCCGACGGCAGAGTGATCGTCTCCTCCCGGGCGTTCGACTCCCCGTACAGCATGATGCTCGCCTACGACCTCGCGTCCGGCCGCGAAATCTGGCGCACCTACCTGGACGGCGACGCCGAGTCGGCGCCCACCCTGCACGACGGCAAGGTCTACCTGACCACCGCCGTCGGCCGGATCTACGCCCTCGACACCAAGGACGGCCACGTCGTCTGGCAGACGATCGAGAAGGAGGAGCGGCACGGCGACACCGTGCGCCGCTACGGCCGCGCAGGTGGCCCGGTCAGCGTTTTCGACCTGCAGGGCGAGAACCGCACCGTCGCCGTCTACCAGAACTGGAACAAGATCCAGTGCCGCGACGCTCGCAGCGGTGACCTGCTGGGCGGCTTCAACGGAGCGACCAGCTGGGGCCAGTTCCACAGCACGGCGGTCCGCCAGCCCGGTTCCAACACCGCCTACCTGCACACCGACTCCAGCAGCACGCTGGTCGCCATGGACCTCGCCAGCTGCAGCCAGCTCTGGGTCCAGAACACCCAGGGCGGCATCGACAGCCACTCCTCCCCCGCCCTCACCGATCCGGCCGCAGGAGACCCGAAGCTGGTGACGATGACCGCGAGCGGTGCCCGCGGGCACGACCTCAAGACCGGTGCTGTCCTGTGGCAGTCCCCGGTGGGCGGCGCCAGCACCTGCGAACCCGGCCCCGCTCCGCTGACCAGTCCCGCCGTCTGGGGCGACATCGCCTACATCGCGAGCCGCGACGGTGTCATCCGCGCCTACGACACCAGCGCAGCCGAACCCGGCAAGCCGCTGTGGGAAACCCCCGTCGGCTACCTGCCCGGAGAAAGCCCACTCGACGACAAATGGCGAGTCGCAAAGGGGTGCACCGAAGGGCCCGGTTCCCCTGCGATGCACGCCGTGGTGACCGAGGACCGGCTGTACGCGGGCACCTGGGACGGACGTCTGGTCGTCCTGGACCGCACCACCGGCAAGCGGCTGACCGAGTACAACCTCGGCGGCGGCGTGGCTTCGGCGTTGTCCATCAGCGGTGACTGGGTGTTCGCCCTCACCGACGACGGGACGATCCACGCCCTGGCCGCCCGGCGCCCGGCCGGGGACGGCCCCCGCCGCTGACAGGTCAACAGGTACACCCGCCCTGCGGGCTGCCTCCCCGGCCAGGGGAGCAGCCCGCAGGGCACTCCTGATCGGAACATCGCTGTGCACATCCTCGGCCGCGCCTGCTCCAAGGCCGCTCGCATCCTCCTCGCCGGCGCACTCATGACGCCGGCGCTGCTCGGTCTCGCCGGCCTGGCGAACGCGCACCCCTTCGGCACCCCTCCGGTCGCCAGAATCGCCGCTCACGGAAACGCGGTCGATGTCGTCTGGTCAGCCGCGAACGACGACCTGGCCGTGCTCCGCTCGGAAGCCGACGCGGCCAACACATCCGAGGCGCAGTACCTCGGCTCCCACATCCGACTGAGCCAGGACGGCCACCCCTGCCCGCTGGACCACGCGGACACCACGCGCCTCGCCCAGGACGGCGCCCGCCTCCGCTACCTCTGCCAGAATCCGGTGGCCGCGGTCGACGTCACGATCACCGCGCTGAACGACGTCGACCCGAAGTACCGCACGATCTCCGTCACCGAGTCGGGCGGCGGCGGCCTCCACACGGCCGGTGAACCGACCCGTGCAGTCGTGCTCGGCAGCGGCAACCCGGGCGTGGCAGTCGGGCCGCAGGAGCCGTTCAACATCTGGACCACGGACCTCTCCGGACTGCTGGAACACCAAGTCGTGCTGCCCTTGGCGCTCCTCGTCGCAGCCGCACTGGGGGCCTTCCACGCATGCGCCCCAGGACACGGGAAAACGCTCGCCGCAGGCTTCCTCGTCGGCGGCCGGGGAAGGGCACGGGACGCGGTATGGCTGGGCATCATCGTCGCTGTGATGCACACCGCGTCCGTTGCCGCACTAGCCGTCGGGTGGTGGCTCGCCAGCGAGAACGCCCCGGACATCGCCGCGCTGACGGGTTGGCTGCAGCTGATCGCTGCCCTGGTCGTGGTGGGCGTCGGGGTGGGATTGCTCCGGCGCCACTTGAGCAACCGAGACCACACGCACGGCCACGGCCACGGCCACGGCCACGGCCACGGCCACGGCCACTCCCATCCGCTCCCCGGCACATCCCTGCTCACTTGGCGCGGCATCGTGCTGCTCGGCACCTCCGGCGGCCTGCTCCCTTCGCCATCGGCGTTCCTCGTCCTGCTCAGCGGGCTGCTCACCGGCAGGGTCGGCGCCGCGATCCTGATGGTCGCCGCGTTCGGACTCGGCATGGCACTGACCCTGACCGCCGTCGGCCTCGTCGTGCTCCGGGGCCGCGACGAACTGCTGACCCGCGCCGCCAGCTCGCCGAAGTTGCGCGCATGGACCCGGCAGGCACCCATCGTCGCCGCCACGGCCGTCGTACTCGGTGGTGGTCTGGCCTCCGCACTCGCCGCAGGACACATCCTCGCTCCCTAGCGATCGACGAATCGACCGAAACGCGGCCTTGCGGCGATTGCGAGCCGGCCAACGCCCCCACGCCTCGTGGACCGGCTGTGTCCTTTGTGGTGGTTGAAACCGGTGTGGCGGGTTGTGCGCGTTGTGCGGAGGAGGGGCGCGGACACAAGCGACTCCGCTCAAACGGTGTCGGCGGAACAATGACACCTCGTGGCCGGTGCCTCATGGTGGTCTGCAACACGCACGTGGCCGAACGCACATGCAACGTTTGCGACATATGTCTGGAACCGACCTGGCGGCAGTGCTGCCGCATGAACGGAGCTTTCTCAGATGAGTCAGCAACCCACCGAGGAATACCGCCGAGCGCTGAGCAGCCGGCACATCAACATGATCGCCCTCGGCGGTGCGATCGGGGTCGGATTGTTCCTGGGTTCGGGCAAGGCCCTGCACCAGGTCGGCCCCGGCCTCATCGTCATCTACGCGATCGCCGGCTTGATGATCTTCTTCGTGATGCGGGCACTAGGCGAACTTCTGATGTACCGGCCGGTCAGCGGCTCCTTCGCGGAGTACGCCGGGGAGTTCGTCGGACCATGGGCCCGGTTCGCCACCGGCTGGGGCTACTGGCTGGTGTGGATCGTGACCGGCATGGCCGAGATCACCGCCGTCGGCAAGTACTTCCAGTTCTGGTTCCCCCACGTTCCACAATGGATCCCAGCGCTCATCGCGTTGTTCGTCCTCACCGGGGTGAACCTGATCGCGGTGAAGCTCTTCGGCGAGTTCGAATTCTGGTTCGCCCTCATCAAGGTGCTGGCCATCATCGCACTGATCGTGCTGGCCGCGCTGATCCTGGTGTTCGGGTTCAGCAACCTCGGCGACACGGCGGCGGTGAGCAACATCTGGTCGCACGGCGGACTCTTCCCGAACGGCCCGACCGCCGCGCTGCTGTCGTTCCAGATCGTCATGTTCGCCTTCGTCGGCGTCGAGATGGTCGGCCAGACCGCGAGCGAGAGCACGAACCCGCAGAAGGTACTGCCGCGCGCGATCAACTCGGTCATGTGGCGAATCCTGATCTTCTACGTCGGAGCTCTCACCGCGCTGACCGTGCTGGTGCCGTGGGACCAGTTCCCGGCCAGCGGCAGTCCATTCGTCCACGCCTTCAGCTTGATCGGCATCCCGGCCGCGGCCGGCGTGGTGAACTTCGTGGTGACCACCGCGGCACTGTCGTCCTGCAACAGCGGCATCTACTCCACCGGGCGAATGCTGCGCACCTTGTCCCAGGACGGGCAGGCACCGCGAAGCACCGGCCGCCTCAACGCCCGCGCCGTACCATCCCGCGCCATCGCGGTCACATTCGTCGCGATGCTGCTCGGCGTTCTGATCAACTACCTGGCCCCCGAGGAAGCCTTCACCTACATCACCAGCGGTAGCACCGTCGGCGCCATCTTCACCTGGGGCATGATCATCATCGCCCACCTCGGATTCCGCCGGAAGGTCGCCGCCGGCGAGATCCAGGCGGGGAAGTTCCGGATGCCCTTCGCCCCGTACTCCAACTACCTCGTACTCGCCTTCCTCGCGCTGGTCGTGGTGCTGCTGGCGTTCGACCCCGACACCCGGATCGCCCTGTACCTCACACCGGTCCTGGCCGCCGCGGGCACGGTCGGCTACCTCGCGGTGCGCAACCGCCGACCGGCCACCCCGACGAACGCTCCCGCCGAGCGAACCCTGCCCTAACGGCAAATAGCGACTGGTGCGTGCGCTGGCCCCCCGTCCCAGCGCACGCACCAGCGACAACTCCCCCACTTCCGGCGGAGGTTCCGAACAGCCCCGCCCGACATGACCGTCCACTTGAGATGAGAATGAACTTGGAGCCTCTTGCGCCGGATGACACGAGTGCGGGACCGGCTAACGCACCGGCCGTGCAGGGCAAGCGGACGTACCGCGCCGACCTGCGAGTCGATGTCGAGGCGATCCGCCACAACGTCGCCGTGCTGTCCGGGCACGCGCGACGTTCGGGGGCACGAACGATGGCAGTCGTGAAATCCGACGGCTACGGACATGGCGCGGTGACAGTCGCCCGTGCCGCACTGGAATCCGGCGCCGACTGGCTCGGCGTGGCATCCCCGGACGAAGCGCTGCGGTTGCGCGCGGCCGGTATCACTTCGCCGCTGCTGTGCTGGCTATACGCGCACGGCGAGGACTTCACACCGGCGGTAGCGGCCGGCGTGCAGCTATCGGCGTCTTCGATGGCGGACTTGCAGGCTATTGCCGCTGCCGCGCGCCGCACGGGCCGGACGGCCGCGGTACACCTGAAGATCGACACCGGGATGGGCCGGAACGGTTGCCCCGAACACCTGTGGCCCGCACTCGTCGAGGCGGCGGCGAAGGCGCAGTCCGATGGCCTGCTGGAAGTCGTCGCGGTCTGGTCTCACCTGGCGTGCGCCGATGACCCCGTCCACGCTTCGATCGACGCGCAGGTCGAGGCGTTCCGCCGGGCACACGACCTAGCGGTGGGCGCGGGGTTGAACCCCCTGCGACACATCGCGAACTCGGCGGCATTGCTGACCCGCCCCGACCTGCACTTCGACCTGGTTCGCCCGGGGATCGCCATCTACGGGCTGGATCCGGTGCCCGAGCACGGTGACCACGGACTGCGCCCCGCCATGACCTTCCGGTCGTCAGTGGCGCTGACCAAGCGCGTTGCCGGAGGCGAGGGTGTGTCCTACGGGCACACATGGATTGCCGAGCGCCCGTCGAACCTGGCGCTCGTGCCGGTCGGATACGCCGACGGAGTACCGCGTGCACTGTCCGGGCAGATGTCGGTGTGGCTCCGCGGGCGGCGTCGCCCCGTGGTCGGGCGGGTATGCATGGACCAGCTCGTGGTGTTCTGCGGTGACGACACGGTCGCCGAAGGCGATGAAGTGGTGCTGTTCGGACCGGGTGACCGAGGAGAACCCACCGCCGCCGAGTGGGCCGAGCGGCTGGGCACGATCCACTACGAAATCGTCACCGGCATGTACCGGCCCCGAGTTACCCGAACGATCGCGGGCAACTGAATCAGTCGTCAAGCACAATCACCATCGCGCCGAATCGACAACTTTCGTCGGCCGCCGACACGAGCTCGACCACGTCAAGATGCTGTTGGCCTCCTCCCGCCTCGCCACGTTGACGGGGGTCGGAGGCGTGGGCAAGACCCGTTTGGCACTTCGGGTCGCCGCCCACGCACAAAGGTCGTTCCCAGCTGGGGTCTTCCTTGCACAGCTGGCGGATCTCAACGATCCCGGTCTTGTCCCCCAAGTCGTCGCCATCGCAGCCGGTCTCCGGGACCATTCCGATGACCCGGTCGCCGCGCTGTCCGGCTACCTGGCGGACAAGCAAGCCCTTCTCGTCCTGGACAACTGCGAGCACTTGTGTGACGCCTGTGGCTTCCTCATCAGCGAACTTCTCCAGACCTGCCCGCAAGTGCGCGTGCTCACCACGAGCCGGCAGGCCTTGCGCATCGCGGGCGAGCAGGTGTTCGTAGTTCCACCACTGTCGACGGTCGATCCCGACCAGCCAATGACGCCGGACGATCTCGAGCAGTACGAAGCCGCGAAACTGCCTCTCGCTCTGCGATGCGTACGGTGAACGCTGGTACAAGTCGTACGCGCTGGGTCACCACGGCATCGCTCTGTTGCGACAGGGGGATGTGGGCCGTGCCGCCACCGTAGAGCGCGAGAGCCTCCGCCTGCACCGATGCTTCAACCACCACGCCTTCCAGCAGAGACGAGAGCTCGAACTCCTTGCGGATGAACAGCAAACCACCTGAGATCACACCGGTGTCATAACCGAAGAGCACACCGCCGATCGCGGCGATCACCGCAACTCCGCGAACGGCGGTGCCGATCCCGGACGGAATCTCCCACGCCGTCACCCAGTCGGAGACCCAAAGATCACCCTATACCCCTCAACATCGGCCTTTGATGTCGATGTGGGCGAACCGATCTACGGTCTGATCCGGACGGGTTCTCGACGCCCAGAGGAATTGGAGCGCCGAACACATCTCGTTCGACCGACCGCGATTGGCTTCCACCTCCGACATTGGCAAGGAGGACGACGTGCGTTACGGCTTCGCCATCGACCAGCGAACCTGCATCGGCTGCCACGCCTGCACGGTCGCGTGCAAGACCGAGCACGAAGTGCCGGTCGGCAAGTTCCGCACCTGGGTCAAGTACGTCGAGTCCGGCGACTTCCCGGCCACCACCCGGGATTTCGGCGTGATGCGGTGCAACCACTGCACGGACGCGCCTTGCGTGCGGATCTGCCCGACGAAAGCGTTGTTCAAGCGCGACGACGGCATCGTCGACTTCGACCGGGAACGGTGCATCGGGTGCAAGGGCTGCATGCAGGCCTGCCCCTACGACGCGATCTACATCGACGACGACACCCGGACGGCCGCCAAGTGCAACTTCTGCGCCCACCGAGTCGACGAGGGGCTGGAGCCGGCGTGCGTAGTGGTGTGCCCGACCCACTCGATCTGGGTGGGAGACCTCGACGATCCCGGCAGCGGGATCGCCAAGCTGGTCAACGAGAATCCGGTCCAGGTTCGCGCGCCCGAGCAGAACACCGGGCCGAACGTCTTCTACCTCGGCGCCGACCGGGCCGTCCTGGATCCGCTGGCGGCGCCGACCGGCGAATCCTACATCTGGGCGCAGCCCGATGAACACCGCCGCGAGGCGTCGAAAGACCTTCCCGTCGACCCGGTCAGCCGCGCGCGCACCACGCTGAACACGGCGCATCCGCGCCCGTGGGGGTGGCGTGTGACCACCTACCTGTGGACCAAGGCGTTCGGTGCCGGTGCGTTGCTGGTCGCCGTGCTGGCGCGGTTCCTCGGCATCGAACTCGGTCCGCTGGGGACGATCGTCGCACCGGCGCTCGGCGCTGCCGGCGTAGCAGCCACCGGGGTTCTGCTGGTCTGGGACTTGAAGCAGCCCAAGCGTTTCCTGTATCTGCTGCTGAAGCCCAACCCGACGTCGTGGCTGGTCTGGGGCGCGGTGGTGCTGGGCGTGTTCGCCGCCATCGCGACCGCCTGGTTGTGCACCGGTGTGCTGGCCGGGGCCGGGGTGCTCAGCGCGCACGCCGCCGACGTGGTGCTGGCTCCGCTGGCCTGGGCAGCGGTACCGGCGGCGGCGATGACCGCCGGGTACACCGGATTCCTGTTCGGTCAGGCCGAAGGACGCGACCTGTGGCAGTCCCCGCTGCTGTTCTGGCACCTCATCGTGCAGGCCGTAATGGTCGGCGCCGGTGCGCTCCTGCTGCTTTCCGTGTTCGTCGGCCCGTCCGGCGACGCGATCGCGCTCGTCTCCCGCACCCTGGCGATCAGCACCGTGCTGCACGTGGTGATGCTGCTGCTGGAGTACCTGGGCCGACACCCGACCCGCAATTCCCAGGCCGCCGCGCACATGGTGACCCGCGGCCGTTACGCGCGCCTGTTCTGGGGTGGTGGCGTTGCGCCTGCCGGCATCGCCGCGGTAGCGGCCGCAATCGGTTGGCAGGGCACGTCAGTCGCGTTCCCGGTGCTGGCGGGTGTGGTGGTCCAGGGCGCTCTGCTGGCTTACGAGAGCGTGTTCGTGCGCGCCGCCCAAGACGTTCCGCTGTCCTGAAACGGGAGAGGAAACGCCCATGCACAACGAGCAACCGCGCTCCGAACCGGTGCTGCCGGGTGCGCGGAACCACGAACACCTGCGCAACTTCCCGCCGGTGTCCGCCTGGGACGACCACGTTGAATTCGACGCCAAGGCTCATCCGCGGAAGGTGCCCCGCTCGTACGCGCTGGTGCCCACCACCTGCTTCAACTGCGAGAGCGCCTGCGGACTGCTCGCCTACGTCGACAAGGACGATCTGTCCATCAAGAAGCTCGAGGGCAACCCGGCGCACCCTGGCTCACGCGGTCGCAACTGCGCCAAGGGACCGGCGACGATCAACCAGCTCAACGACCCGGAAAGGATCCTGCACCCGCTCAAGCGCACCGGCGACCGCGGCGCCGGGCAGTGGCGGCGGGTCACCTGGGACGAGGCGCTCGACGACATCGCCGCCCGGATCCGGCGGGCCATCGTCGAGAACCGCAACGAAGAGGTGATGTACCACGTCGGGCGACCCGGCGAGGACGGTTTCGCCGAACGATTCCTGAACGCCTGGGGCGTCGACGGGCACAACAGCCACACCAACATCTGCTCGTCCGGCGCGCGCTTCGGCATGACGTTGTGGGCCGGCTACGACCGCCCATCACCGGACTACGCCAACGCCAACGTGATCCTGCTGCTGTCCTCGCACCTGGAAACCGGGCACTACTTCAACCCGCACGCCCAGCGGATCATGGAGGGCAAGCAGGGCGGCGCGAAGCTGATCGTGCTCGATCCGCGGATGTCCAACACCGCCTCGCACGCCGACACCTGGCTGGCGCCGTGGCCGGGCAGCGAGGCCGCCATCCTGCTGGCGATCGCCTCGCACCTGCTGCGCACGCGCCAGATCGACGAGGCCTTCCTACGACGCTGGTTCAACTGGCAGACCTACCTGCGCGAACTGCACCCCGACGCGCCATCGGACTTCGGAACCTTCCTCGACCGCCTGGAGTCCGACTACGCCGCGTACACCTTCGAATTCGCCGCCCAAGAGGCCCGGATCCCGGCCGCCAAGATCGCCGAAGTGGCCGAGACCGTGGCCGCGTGCGGCGGCCGGCTGGCTTCGCACGTCTGGCGTTCGGCGTGCGCCGGCAACCTCGGCGGGTGGCAAGTCGCCCGCGCGCTGTGGTTCGTCCTCGCGCTGACCGGCAGCATCGGCGCGAAGGGCGGCACGAGCCCCAACGGCTGGAACAAGCTCATCCCGCACGGACCGGCGATGCCCGCGCCGCACGACCACTGGAACGAGCTGACCTGGCCCCGCGAATACCCGCTGTCCACCAACGAGATGTCCATCCTGCTGCCGCACTTCCTGGCCGAACGGCGTGGTCGCCTGGAGGTCTACTTCTCCCGCGTCTACAACCCGATCTGGACCAACCCGGACGGCTTCACCTGGATGCAGCAGCTCACCGACCCGGCAAAGGTCGGTCTCCACGTCGCGCTGACCCCCACCTGGTCGGAAACCGCGGAGTTCGCCGACTACGTGCTGCCCATGGGCCACGGCCCGGAACGCCACGACACGCACTCCTACGAGACCCACGCGGGCCGGTGGCTCGGCTTCCGCCAACCGGTGCGCCGGGTCGCGATGGACCGGCTCGGCCGCGACTACACCGACACCCGCGACACCAACCCCGGCGAGGTGTGGGAGGAGAACGAATTCTGGTTCGAGCTGTCCTGGCGCATCGATCCGGACAACGCACTGGGCATCCGCGAGCACTTCGAATCTCCGTACCGCCCGGGCGAGAAGATCACCGTCGACGAGTACTACCGCTGGATGTTCGAGAACCAGGTGCCGGGACTGCCGGAGAAGGCCGCCGAGCAGGGCATGACGCCGCTGGAGTACATGCGGCGCTACGGCGTCGTGGAGATCGACGACAACGTCTACCGCCAGGACGAGCGGGAACTCACCGACGCCGAACTGGAGGGCGCGGAAGCCGATGCGGACGGGGTGTTCCGGCGGCCGGTGACGCTGGATTCCGCGCCACCGGTGGTCGGCGAAGCCGGGTCCGTCGGCGTGCGGCACGACGATGGTTCGGTCACCGCCGGCTGGCTCACCCCGTCGCGCAAGCTCGAGGTGTACTCGACGACGATGCGCGATTGGGGCTGGCCCGAGCACGCCACGCCAGGATACATCCGATCACACGTCGCCCACAGCGAGATCGACATCGCCGCCGGTGAGCTCGTGCTGGTGCCGACCTTCCGGCTGCCGACGCTCATCCACACCCGGTCCGGGAACGCCAAGTACCTGAACGAGATCAGCAACACTCACCCGCTGTGGTTGAACTCCGCCGACGCCAGGCGGCACGGGGTCGACACCGGCGGTCTGGTGCGCATCAGCACCGAGATCGGCTACTTCGTCTGCCGCGTCTGGGTGACCGAAGGGATCCGGCCGGGTGTGTGCGCACTGTCGCACCACATGGGACGGTGGCGGCTGCACCCCGGCGAAGGCAGCCGGTGGGTCGCCGGCATGGTCGAACTGTCCCACCCGGACGGAGAGCACACCTTCATGCTGCGGCACAAGACCGGAATCGCACCGTTCGACTCCGATGACCCGGACTCCGCGCGCATCGACTGGCAGGATCCCGGCGTGCACCAGAACCTCGCATTCGCGGTGCATCCCGACCCGTGGTCGGGCATGCACTGCTGGCTGCAGAAGATCAGGTTGGCCCCGGCGCACGCGGAAGACCGCTACGGCGACGTCTACGTCGACACCCGGCGCTCCCGTGCGGTGTACCGGGAATGGCTCGCCAAGACCCGTGCCCTGCTCGGCCCAGACGGCCAGCGCCGCCCGGAGTTCCTGATGCGGCCGGTACCACCGGTGCGCCGCGCCTTCCGCGTCTGACCCATGGAGGTATGGCGATGTTGTTGAACCACAGGGCAAAACCTCGCACCGACAGCGGGTCGGTGCGCACCGCCGTCGGCGCCGTGGAAGACCCGGAACTGCACCGCGGTCTCGCCGAGCTGGGCATGCTCCGCGACGTCGAGGTGGACCGCAAAGGCCGGGCGCGCATCGAGATCGCCCTGACCACCTCGGCATGTCCGCTGCGCGAGTCGCTCCGCGAAGCCGTCACCAACGCCGCGACCGCTGCCGGCGCCGCCGCAGTCGACGTCGTTTTCAGCACCATGTCGGAGCGGGAACGCATGGAGCTGGCCGGCCACATCCGCGGCGAGAAACCGCGCGGTCTCGCCGAGCGAACCCGGGTCTACGCCGTGGCCAGCGGCAAGGGGGGCGTCGGGAAGTCCAGCGTGACGGCGAACCTCGCGGTCGCCCTGGCTCGGTCCGGACAGCGCGTCGGTGTGCTCGACGCGGATGTGTGGGGCTACTCGATCCCGCACCTGTTCGGCGTGCGGCGCAATCCGATCGCGTTGAACGGGTTCATGCTGCCGGTCGAAGCGCACGGCGTGCGGCTGATGTCGGTCGGATTCTTCGTCGAAGACACCGAACCCGTGGTGTGGCGCGGACCCATGCTGCACAAGGCGCTGGAGCAGTTCCTGGTGGACGTGCACTGGGACGATCTCGACGTGCTGCTGCTCGACCTGCCGCCGGGCACCGGTGACGTGGCGCTTTCGCTCCTGGAATTGGTGCCGCAGGCCGCGCTGCTGGCGGTGACCACGCCGCAGCCCGCAGCGCAGACCGTCGCCGCCCGCGTCGGCCGAATGGCTCGCGACCAGCGGATGCCGATCGCCGGGGTCGTGGAGAACATGTCCTCGCTGGTTTGCGGGTCGTGCGGCGCCGCCACATCGCTGTTCGGCTCCGGCGGCGGTCAACGGCTCGCCGAGGAACTGGACGTGCCGTTGCTGACGCAGGTTCCGCTGGACGCCGCCATGCGCGAGGCGGGCGACGCCGGGATTCCCGTGGTGGCGCGCGATCCCGATGCGCCGTCCGCGGCCGCGGTGGCGAAGCTTGCTGCGGAACTGCCGGTGGTGCGGCGCGGCCTCGCGGGGATTCCGCTGCCGCTGTCAGTCGTGTAAGCGTCGTGTGGCGTGCCGGGACCGCGTCGCCACCCCGACCAAGTCCCGCACCGGTCCGAGCAGCTGATGCCCGGACCGCCACACTGCGCGGATCACCCGCCGCATGTCGATGCCTTCGACCGGGACCGCGACCAGCCGACGCTCCACGAGGTCCCCGGCCACCGCAAGCGAGCTGATCACGGCAGGTGCCACCCCCGCTGCGGCGGCGGAGCGGACGGCGGTCGTCGAGGAGGCCTCCAGCAGCGGCGGGGCCAGCGGTCCGAAGGCGGCGAGCACCCGCTCCAGCGTGTACCGGGTGCCGGAGCCCGGTTCCCGCTGGATCAGCGGGGTCGCCACCAGTTCCGTCGCCGGTACCGGGGTGCGCCGAAGACTCCACGGATGCCTCGGCGCCACCACCACCTCCAGCCGGTCGGCGGCCACGTCCTGGCTGTCCAGTCCCTCCGGCACCGACGGGCCCTCGACGAACCCGAGTTCGACCTCACCGCCGAGCACCAACATGGCCACGTCAGCCGAATTGGCCAGCCGCAACGACACCTTCAGCTCCGGCGCCTGCTCGTGGAGCGCGACCAACCACCCGGGCACCAGGTACTCGGCTGCTGTCATGCTCGCGGCGACACCCAGTTCGTGGGCGCGTTCCGCCCGCAACGCGCTGATCCCCGCGTCCAGTACCGCCGCGGACTCCACGACGTCACGGGCCCAGTCCGCGACGAGCGCGCCGGCCGGGGTCAACCGCGAACCGGAGGTGGAACGCTCCAGCAGCGGCACACCGATCAGTCGCTCCATGTAGCGGATCCGGGAGCTCACCGCAGGCTGCGAGATGCCGTGTTCCTTGGCCGCGCGGTTCAAGCTCCCCAGCCGTGCAACGCTGAGCAGCACTTCGAGTGCACCGATCTCCGGCATCCGGGGCGACAGCTGTGCCACATCGCGAATCCTACGAGTGCCACGTCGTGTTGGGGATCTTTGACCGGTTTAATCGGCCGATCGTGCTGCGCTCCCAAGCGGACCCGCTCCTCGCACGCGACTTCTTCGAGACGATTGTCAAGCGTCCGCAAGAAGTGCGCGGGCTTGCAGGGCAAACCAGAGCTCGGCGATGTCACGTGTGTCGTTCACGTTGTGCCCGGTGATCTCCTCGACCTTCCGGATCCGATAGAGAACGGTTTGCCGGTGCACGTGCAACGCATCCGCGGTCTTCCGCCAGGAGCGCTGGTTGTCGAGGAATGCTTCGAGCGTGTGCAAGAGCTCTGACTGGTGCAGCCGTTCATAGTCGATGAGCGGTCCGAGGACGCGCAAGACCAGGGCGTTCGCATCGTCGATTCCTGCGACGCCCAGCAGCGGAGTGGCGTCGCCGTACCTGAAGGTGTGCGGGGTGACGCCGGCCGCAGCGTGGGCCGACCAACTCGCCTCTCGCGCCGCCTCGGGGATCCGATCGACGGTGACGATCGGGCCGCTGATCCCCACCAGCGCCTCGTCGCCGAGGTTCGCGCGGATCACGGAGTTGACCCGATCGCTGTCGACGCAGAAGACGTAGAGCACGCCTCGCCGATGGACGACGAGCTGCCGCACACCGTTTCGCCACAGCGCAACGTGCATCCCCCGAAGCTCGTCGATGTCACCGGAGGTGATCGCGACGAGGGTGGCCTGTGAGACGTCGAGGCCGAGTGCCTGCAGCTGACGGTGGCCACTGGACGCGTCGATCTGCCCCTCCATCAGCTGCGCCAACAGCTCGGCGCCCAGTCGGCGGTTTTGCTCGATGTTGACCAACGACTGCGAGAGCTCCAGGGCGAGCACCGTGACTGCGTGCTGCATGAGGATCGCGTCGAGCACGCTGCGGCCGGTCGACACCAGGGTGAGCACCGCGCTCGGCTGTGTCGGAATGTCCACCAGTCGCAGCTCGCGTCCGTCCCGCAGGGGGACTGCGAACGCACCAGCGCGCAGGTCGGAAGCGCCTGATGTGGTCTGGCGCAGTGCCTCGGTGACCATCGGGTCGAGGCGTGGGTCCTGTGGGTACCACGGCTGAGCCGACGCGCGGTGGCAGACGCGCACCTCGCAGTCCAGCTGCTGTGACAGGTCCTGGGAGAGCACCGATGACTCCCCACGATGGGTCACCATTCGCTTCATGGCGTGGTAGATCCGCTCGGTCCGGATCAGCCGATCGGACTGCTCGAGCAGATTCGCGGCGGCAACGGCCTGCGAGATGGCCACGAACGGCATGGGGTAGTCCACCGTCAAGACGCTGAACCCCAGCCGCTCACTCTCCTCGGCGAGCTCATCGGTCAGCGGCGGACAGTACATCCGCTCCCCGATTGCCAGGCCGCTTGCCCCGGCGTCCACCAGGCGCTCGATGAGGGCCCGCTGCCGGACTCCGTCGGCCGGGAACGACATGCCGTTGGTCATCAGGAGCTCACCACCGGCCAGCCACTGCCACGGCTCGGGCAGGTCAGACGTGTGCGTCCACGTGACCTCCCGGCCGAGCCCGCCTGCCCCGGAGTGCAGGTGCAGCCGCAGGTGTGGCAGCTCGAGCAGATCCGCCACCGTGATTCCCATGGCCACACGCTACACAGTCGTATGGCAGCTCTTGTGCGTTTGCACGCTCCGCAGCGAGCACCAGGGACGACCGGGCAACGAGCGAACGGAGTGTTCTTGGACCTGCTGCCCGGCCGTCGAGTGCTGGTGGTGGTCGTTTGCGGCGCCTGGACCGGTCAGGCGGAAGTGGCAGCCGACGGGTCAGGCGCGCATCTCGGTCTTGCTCATGAGCGTGATGAGGTCGAAGGCAACCGTCGCGGCGGCCACGCACGTGATCTCGGCGTGGTCGTAGGCCGGAGCCGTCTCGACCACGTCGGCTCCGACCAGGTTGAGACCGTCGAGCCGGCGAAGCAGGTGCAGCAGTTCACGGCTGGAGAGTCCGCCCATCTCCGGTGTACCGGTGCCTGGTGCGAACGCCGGGTCGAGCACGTCGATGTCGATCGAGAGGTAGACCGGGGCGTCCCCCACCCGCCGCCGCACCGCATCGACGGCGCCGTCGATGCCGAGCGTGTCCAGGTCCCCGGCCCGGATGACCCGGAATCCGAACGATGCGTCGTCGACGAGGTCGAGCCGGTCGTAGATGGGCCCGCGGATGCCGACGTGGATCGACTTCTCCTCGGCTAGCAGCCCCTCCTCGAACGCGCGGCGGAACACCGTCCCATGGGTGATCGGGGACTTGAAGTAGGTGTCCCAGGTGTCCAGGTGCGCGTCGAAGTGGATGAGCGCGATCGGGCCGTACTTGTCCCGCGCGGCACGCAGCATCGGCAGCGCGACGGTGTGGTCACCACCGATGGTCACCAGGCGCCGGTCCCGATCCCCGACGACCTCGCGGGCGAACCCCTCGATCTGCTGGACTGCATCGTCGATGGAGTACGGCGTGCACGGGACGTCGCCGGCGTCGACGACCTGGACCCGCTCCAGCGGCGCGGCGTCGAGTTCGACGTGGAATCTCGGCCGCAGGTGCCGCGAGGCCTGCCGGACCCCCATCGGCCCGAACCGGGCGCCCGGCCGGTAGGACGTGCCCCCGTCGAAGGGGACGCCCAGAACGGCGATGTCGTAGTCGGGCACGGCGTCGATGGCCGGGATCCGCGCGAAGGTCCCGAGCCCGGCGAAGCGCGGGACCACGGTGGCTTCGAGGGCACCGATCGGCTGGTGGTCGCTCATCGTTGGGTGGCTCCGATCAAAGGGAGGTGGGTGGATTGACGAAAGACGCCGGACGGACCGTCTCTGGGGTTGATCGGGTTACTCGGGTTGCGGCTGCGCGTCCACGACGCTTGCGACGGCTTCGCCGGCGCCCGCCTTCCGCCGGGCCAGCGCCGTGACGGTGACGTAGTACAGCGGCGAGACGATGAGCAGGCCGGCGATGAAGGAGATGTCGGTGTTGCCGAGAAGCCCGGCGATCGGCCCGGTGTACGCCGTGCCGATGACCATGAAGGGCAGCTGGACCGCGACCCCGATCAGGTAGCAGATCACCGCCGGCCAGTTCACCAGCCCGTATCGACCGCCGTCGCGCCGGAAGAAGTCCTCGACCGCGTAGTCGCCGTGCCGGACCAGGTAGAAGTCAACGAGGTTGACCGCCGTCCAGGGGACCAGGGAGCCGAGCAGCAACGTCAGGAAGTTGTTGTACGTCGCCACGAAGTCATCGCCCGCGGTGAGCGCCACCCCGAGCGCCACCACGACGAACCCGGTGGCGATCAAGGCCCGCTCGCGGCTGCGCGCGGTGAAGCGCGGCGCGAACGTCTGCACGATCGTGATCGTGCACAGGGTGCTGCAGTAGAGGTTCATCGCGTTCGTGGCCGCGACGCCGACGCTGAACACGGCGACGACCAGCACGCTGATCCCTGCGGTGGCCTTGGTCAGGGCGACGACGGGGTCCAGGTCCGGCAGGAGCAACCCGATACCTGCGCCGAGGAACATCGGCAGGATCGAACCGATGCTGCTGCCCCAGTAGCTCATCCAGAATGCCGGCTTCGCGCCGGTCTGCGCCGGCATGTAGCGGGAGTAGTCCGAGACGTACGGCGCGTAGGCGATCTGCCAGACGGCCGAGGCCGACACGATGCTCATGAACCCGGCCAGGCTGGCGCCGCTGGTCTGGAAGAAAGTGACCGGGACCGGGTTGACCACGAACGCCCAGACGAATGCCAGCAGCAGGACCGCGCCCGAGACGAAGGTCATGATCCGCGCATAGGCGTGGATCAGCGCGTATCCCCAGACGGTGGCCGCGAGGCTGGCGGCGGCGATCAGGACGATGCCGCCGCGCTGCCCGAGGTGTGGAATGACGGACGCGAGGGACTCGCCTCCGAACACCAGGATCGAGATGAAGAACCCGAGGTACATGCACACCACGATCAGCACGATCAGCACGGAGCCCCAGGAGCCGAACTGGCCCTTGGTCTGCACCATCTGAGGTACGCCGAGACGCGGGCCCTGCGCGGAGTGCAGTGCCATGAAGACCGCACCGAACAGGTTGCCGATGACGATCGCCAGGGCCGCGGACCACGCCGGCTGGCCGAACAGCGTGGTGGCCAGAGCACCCGTGACGATGGCCAGGACCATGATGTTGGTGCCGAACCAGATCGTGAACATGTCCCGGTTCGTGCCGTGTCGCTGGTCCAGCGGGATGGGCTGGATGGTGGCCGACTCGATGCTCGCCGCGGACTCCCGCCGCCCTGTCAGCTGCTCACTCATGCTCTGTTCTCCCCGGCTACCGGGTCCGGTTGACCATGACGTGCTTGGTGCGCGAGTAGTCGTCGAGCGCGTACGCCGACAGGTCACGCCCGTAACCAGAGGACTTGAAGCCGCCCCACGGCATCTCGGCGGCGAACGCGAGATGGTCATTGACCCAGACCGTGCCGAAGTCCAGCCGACCGGGCAGGTCGGCGGCCCGCCGCGCATTCTCGGTCCAGACCGACGCCGACAGCCCGTACCTCGTGCCGTTTGCCGCCGCGATCATGGCGTCCTCGCAGGTGAACGTCTCGACCGTCACGACCGGGCCGAAGATCTCCTCGCGGGTGCACTCCGCACCGTCGGGGATGTTCACCAGGACGGTCGGGAGGACGAAGAAACCGTCACCGTCCGGTGCTTTGCCGCCAGTCGCGGCTCGCACGCCTTCGGCGTAGGCCCGGTCCAGGAAGCCGACCACCCGGTCGCGATGCGCCTGCGTGACCAGAGGGCCCATCTCGATGTGGTCCCCCTCCGCCGGGTCGCCGACGGCCAGCGCCTCCGCCCGGGACACCAGCCGTGCGACCAGGTCGTCGTACACCGACTCCTCGACGAGGACCCGGCATGCGGCACCACAGTCCTGTCCGGAGTTGCCGAAGCCGGCGAACGCGACGCCGTCGGCCACCGCGTCCAGGTCGGCGTCGGCGAACACCAGGACAGGCGCCTTGCCACCGAGCTCGAGGTGCACGCGCTTGAGCGACTCGGCGGCCGCGCGGGCCACCGCCTGACCACTGCGGACACTGCCGGTGACTGACACGAGGGCGACATCGGGGTGAGTCGCGAGCGCCTCGCCGACGACCGGCCCGTCACCGACGACCACGTTGAGCACGCCGGCAGGCAGCACATCGGCCAGCAGCTCGGCCAGTCGCAGAGCGGTCAGCGGGGTCTGCTCGGACGGCTTCAGCACGCAGGTGTTGCCGGCCGCCAGGATCGGCCCGATCTTCCAGGCCGCAGTGAGCAGCGGGTAGTTCCACGGGGTGATGGCCGCGACGACCCCGACCGGCTCCCGCACGATCATCGAGGTGCGGCCGGCGACGTACTCACCGGCGCTCAAGCTCTGCTGAGCGCGGACCGCCCCGGCCATGAACCGCAGCGTGTCGATCGTGAAGGCGACGTCCTCGCGCGCCAGCGGCATCGGCTTGCCGGCGTTGGCAGACTCCAGCCGCGCTAGTTCCTCGGCGTGCGTCTCGACCACGGCCGCGGCCTCGAGCATCACGTCGGCACGGTCCTTCGGCGTCTTCTGGCGCCATTCGGCGAACGCCGTCCTGGCAGCGGCCACGGCCTGGTCGACGTCGGCCGCCGTGCCGCACAGGACTCGGGCGATCGGCTGTCCCGTCGCGGGGTTGACCACTGGACGGGTCTCGGTTCCGGTGCCCGTCCAGCGAGCGCCGTCGACGAAGTGCGGCAACGCTTCGGGCTCGACATCGACCGGTGCCGGGTCTTCGCCGGTCAGGGGAGCCGCCTCGATCTGGGGTCGCGTCTCGGTCATCGTGGATCCTTCGTTCGTCGGGCTCAAGCGGTCGGAAAACCACGCTCTACGACGTCCACCAACATGTCGACGTATGCGTCGGTGTCGTCGTGGGCCGCGCGCGGCGGTGAGTCGTAGGGGAGGGCGGACTTCACCTGGGGACTCAGGAAGTAGGCTCCGGCAGTGAGCAGGGTGAGGGCTTGGAATTGGTCGGGACGGCGCGCGGCGAGCTCATCTAGTGCCGCCTCGGGCCCCTGGCCTGCGCACGAGGCCACCGCGCCGGCGAACGTTTCGGCCAGGTCCGGCCGGTAGCCCAGGACCTGATCGATCAACGCCTCCGGAACCCCTGCTGCGGTGGCCGACGGCATCGGCCCGGACGCCGGGATGAGTACGTCTGCGAGTGCGGCGAAGGTGCGTCGCTGTTCGGAATCGAGCATCACAGGTCCTCAGCGGGAAGTGGTCTGGTCGTGCCGGTTGTCGGCGAGGTGGCGCATCGCCCGGAGCGCGACCGCCATGATGGTCGCGGTCGGGTTGACGCCCGTCGAGGTGACGAAAACGCTGCCGTCGATGATGAAGAGGTTGGGCACGTCGTGGGCGCGGCCGTACTCGTCCACGACGGAGGTGGCAGGGTCGGTGCCCATGCGGGCGGTGCCGAGGAGGTGCCAGCCGCTGTCGCGGACGACCGGGATGGGGTGGACCGCGGTAGCGCCCGCGGCTAGGTGCGCCTCCGTGGCCCGGTCGACGTGGAACTTGAGCATGCGCTCGGTGTTCTCGCCGATGGTGTAGCGGATCTTCGGCACCGGGATGCCGTCGGAGTCGGTGGCCGCCGGGTCGAGGACGACCTCGTTGTGCTCCTCCGGCAGGTCCTCGGTGGTGATGCCCCACTCGGTGTAGCGCCCGAAGGTGCTCCGCAGCCGGCTGTGGAAGGCCGGTCCGAACGCCTCGCGCCAGTCCTGGCCGGGCTCCCACAACGTGTGGGTGAGCGGGCCACCGGTCGGCATCAGGTTCCACTTCGCCCCTCGGACGAAGCCCCGGTCGGTGTCGGTCTCGTAGAACTGCATCGACTGCAGTGCCTGCCCCGTAGGGCCCAGCCAGGTCTCGAGCTCGTCCTCGTAGGTTCCGTACACCGAGGCGTAGGGGTGGATCATCAACCGCTTGCCCACCAGACCCGAGGAGTTCGCCAGGCCATCGGGGAAGTGCGCGGACGTCGAGTTGAGCAGCAGTCGCGGGGTGCCGATCCCGTTGGCGGCGAGCACGGTCACGCCTGCCGCCTGATGACGCAGGGTGCCGTCGCGATCGAGGTACTCGGCGCCGGTCACCGCACCACGGTTGTCGACCGTGAGCCGCCGCACCCTGGCACCGGTCACCAGGACCGCTCCAGCGGCGATCGCCTCGCGCCAGTGGGTGAAGTCGGTGCTCGCCTTCGCTCCGGTCGGGCACCCGGACTCGCACGCGCCGTACCGCATACAGGCGGGCCGGTTCTTGAACTTCCGCGAAGCGATGGCGTTCGGAGCCGGCCACCAGTGCCAGCCGAGCTTGTCCATCCCCTTCGCCCCGGCGAGGCCGTACTTGCCGATCGGCAGCGGCGGCAGCGGGAACGTGTGCGCATCCGGGTAAGCCGGGTCGCCTTCAAGCCCGGACGCACCGATGTGGTGTGTGACCTCGTCGTAGAACGGGCGCAGGTCCTCGTAGGTGAACGGCCAGTCGTCCGCCACCCCGTCGAGGGTCCGGACCCGGAAGTCGGAGGGCAGCGCCCGCACCCAGTGACCGGAGAACAGGATGGTGCTGCCTCCGACACCGTTGAACATGAGCGGCTCGATCGGACTCTCGGTGACGTCGATCGGGTAGTCACTTGCCGCTTCGCGCATGTTCGGGCTGGGGTTCCACTGCTTCAAGCGGGCCAGTTCCCATTGGGGCTTCCCCCCGGGGAAGTCATCCGGAAGTGCCCAGTCGCCCTGCTCGAGGCAGACCACGCGGAACCCACGCGTGGCCAACTCGAGGGCCGCCACTCCGCCGGAGGCACCGGCACCCACGATGAGGACGTCTGCGTCGCGGTGATCCTGCTGTGCGTTCACCAGTCGATCTCCCGATCAGCTCGGTTTGGTGCGGCACAGAATGCTTGCGCGAGGCTCGGCCACGCTACGGTCCAACCGCCACAACCGAGTCGGCACTACTTGAGCAAATGCACAACCGGAGGAGACCGTCCGTTGGGCCTATCCCTGGAATACGGCGTGCACGGTCCCGGCGAACCAGCGGACGATGAGCTCGTCCCCGCCAGCCTCGACGGTCACGTCGTACCTCCCGGCGCGGGTTGGCCGGGTCCGGGTGACCTTGTCGCGAGGGCCGACCGTCCGGGAGCAAGCGAAGTGACATCACTTGTCGGTGGATTCCGGCGTCACTTGCCCGGCCCTCATCGTGATCAACGCTTGTGAAAGACGACGTCACTCGCTGATCAGACGCTGTCGTGTGCGGTTCGGGCGAGCCGGTAGGACGGACTCGGTGCCGGTTCAGATGATGGTGCCATCGAAGGTGAGCCGGTCGATGATGACGGCGGCGACGGTGTCGTCACCGAAAACCGTTGCCCAGTCGGCGATTTCGACGTTGGCGGTCAAGATCGTGCTGGATTTCGGGTAACGCTGATTGATCACCTGGAACAGGGCGGACGCGCCGTCGCCGGGCAGCGGCAACAACGCGGACGACCGCGCGACGAAGTCGCCCGCAGGACCGGGGTGCCGGTGGCCGGGCATCGAGCAGCGACTCAGCCCCAGGTCAGGAACCGGTAGTGCAGGCCGGTCGACGATTCCTGCCACTCCCCGACGGAGTCCGGCGGCCGCCCCACGTCCGGTGCGTGCGTGTCGCCTTCGAAGGACTCCCGGATCTCGGTGACCACGACCTGGTCCGCGAACGGCAGGGCCGCCCGGTACACCGCCGCGCCACCCATCACCCACACGTCCCCGGACACCGCGGCGAGCGCCTGCGGCAGGTCGGGGAAGGTCTCCACGCCCTCCTGCGGGGTGCGTGACAACACGAGGTTGCGCCTGCCCGGCAGCGGCCGGAACCGCGGCGGCAGCGAGTCCCAGGTGCGGCGGCCCATCAGCACGGTCGCACCCGCGGTCAGGGAGCGGAAGTGCTTCAGGTCCTCCGGCAGGTGCCACGGCAGCGTGCCGTCGCGGCCGATGATGCCGTTGGCCGACTGCGCCCAGATGAGCCCGATCACACCGCCACCGGAGCCTTGATGCCGGGGTGCGGGTCGTAGCCCTCGATCGCGATGTGCTCGTAGGTGTAGTCGAACAGGCTGGCCGCAGGCTTCAGGCTCAGCGTGGGGAACGGCCGCGCCTCGCGTGCGAGCTGCGTGCGGACCTGGTCCTCGTGGTTGTCGTAGATGTGGCAGTCGCCGCCGGTCCAGACGAAGTCACCGACGTCGAGACCCACCTGCTCGGCGATCATGTGCGTCAGCAGCGCGTAGCTCGCGATGTTGAACGGCACGCCGAGGAACAGGTCCGCGCTGCGCTGGTACAGCTGGCAGGACAGCTTGCCGTCGGCGACGTAGAACTGGAAGAACGCGTGGCACGGCGGCAGCGCCATCCGCGGGATGTCGGCGACGTTCCACGCGGACACGACGATCCGCCGGGAGTCGGGGTTCTCGCGCAGCGTGCGCAGCACCTCGCTGAGCTGGTCGACGTGCCCGCCGTCCGGGGTCGGCCACGACCGCCACTGCACACCGTAGACAGGACCGAGATCACCGTCCGGCGCCGCCCACTCGTTCCAGATCGTGACGCCGTTCTCCTGCAACCACGTGACGTTCGCATCGCCGCGCAGGAACCACAGGAGCTCGTACGCGACAGAGCGGAAGTGCACCTTCTTCGTCGTGATCAGCGGGAAGCCATCGGACAGCCGGTAGCGCAGCTGGTGACCGAAGATCGACCGCGTGCCCGTCCCGGTGCGGTCCCCCTTGTGAGCACCCGTGTCGAGAACGTGGCGAAGCAGGTCTTCGTACTGCGTGTCCGGCATACCCGCAAGCCTAGACGAGCAGGTCCAACGGGTTGACGGCAGAAGGAGAGGAACGCGTCCGCCCACCGCAGCGTGACCATGCGGGGTCCGGCTGACGGCCCGGCACGCGTCACACCTGTGACCATTGAGCGTTTTTCATCCTGGTCGGCGCGCAGTCGCGGGTCGCAAAGCTGCACGTCGATGGGGTGCCGCAGGCGCCGCAGGCGCATAGCCCACCTACGACACTTGCACCGCCGCGGGTTCACGGCGCCCACCCCCTCGGGGTTCCCTCGGCGAGGACGGCCCTGACGCCGTGTATTGGACATACATAAGTCAGGGCACCCACAGACCAGGGAGCTTCCGCTACCCGCACCGCCACGCAAATCGAGGTTGGAAAAACCTCATTGTGTCGTGGCGCACGATGAGAACCCGGCAACCTCTGCCGTCCACACAGCGCTCGTGGGCAGCGCGCAGGTAGCGGCAGGATTCCAGAAAGTGATCGCGGCTTTCTAACGGCCGACGTCCGCCAGTCCTTCGTGGACGCGTAGCAGCAATCCTTGGAGCAATTGGCGCTCCTTCGCGTCCAGCGGCTCGAGCACCTGGTCCTGGACGGCTCGTGCCTCGGCGTCCAGGTCCGCCAGGACGGCCCGCCCGGCGGGGGTGAGGGAGACGGAGACCCGCCGCCGGTCCGCCATGTCGCGTGCCCGGTCGACGTACCCGGCGGTGGCCAACTGGTCGACCGCCTTGGCCATGTCGCTCGGGTCCACGCCCAGCCGGACCGCCAGGTCGCGCTGGGCGTGCGGCCCGAAGTCGGCCAGCGCGGCGAGGGCCGCCATGTCCCACAGTCGCAGGCCACGCTCGGCCAGCCGCTCGGCCAGTAGGCCGCGGGCGGTCTTGCCGACCCGGGAGAGCAGGTAGGTGCTGAGATCCAGCAGGGTTGGCGGAGTGGATCGATCGGCGGACATGGGCGCGAGTCTAAGGTGCCCACCTATAGTGGGTTCGGACCCACTAATTTGCCGGCCGTCGACCCGAGGAGCCCTGCCGTGGACGCCCTCTACCCTCGCCTGCTCGTCACCCGCTTCGCCGAGTGCTTCCGCTTCTACGAGGCGATCCTGCCGCCACTGGCCGGCGCAAGCCTCGTCAAGGGCACGCAAGAAGGCCCCTACGCCAACTGGGACGTCAACGACGAGGCCGTCCTGGTGCTGTTCGACCGCGGCGCGATGGCCGCAACCGTTGGCACCGGGGCACTTCCCGCACAACCCGGCCCGGCGCAGGACACCGCAATGCTCGTCTTCCGGGTGGACGATGTGGACAAGCGGCTGGCCCTCTGCCTGGAGCACGGTGGCCGCCTCGTCATCGGCCCGACCGACCGACCGGAGTGGGGCCCGAACCTGCGCAGCGCCCACCTGCGCGACCCCGACGGCCACCTGATCGAGCTGCAGTCCTACTAGTTCGACACCCCGAGCACCTGTTTAGGAAATCGGGACGGAGAACTTGCGTCGATCCTCGGGCAATTTCTCAGCAGTGTTCGACGAGTAGTGAGGCGGGAGCCGCCGGCGTGCCCATCTGGACGTTCCGGCTTCCGCTGCCGACCTGCCGGGCGGCTCCCGCCTCGGGGCTCAGCGGCTTACCAGGGCCAGTTGGTCGGCGACGACCACGCCGTCGTGCAGGACCGTGCGATCGGTGCCGCGGTCCATCACGGCGCTGGTCGGCGTTTCGCCGTCGACCAGCAGCAGGTCAGCGCGGTCGCCGACGGCAAGACCGGGCCGGTCGGCGATCCCGGCGAGCCGTGCGACGTCGTGGCTCATGATCGAGGCCCCACCCATGGTCGCGACCGCGAGCGACATCTCGATCAGGTCGTCGCGGCGGAACTTGTTGGTGAAGGCCAGCTGCCAGGTGCGGTCGAGCATGTCGCAGTTGCCGTAGGGGCTCCAGTAGTCGCGCTGGCCGTCCTCGCCCAGGCCCACCCGGACGCCCGCCTCCGTCAGCGCCTCCAGCGACAGCTGGTCGCGGTCCGCCGGTGCCACGGTGGCCATCGCGATGTCCAGCTCGGCGAAGTCGTCGATGATGCGGCGGCTCACCGATTCGGAGACCGAGCCCAGCTCGTAGGCGTGGGACATCGTGACCTTGCCCTGCATGCCCAGCGCCCGGGTGCGTTCGAGCACGAGATCGGTGGAGAACACCCCGAGATGCCCCGGCTCGTGCAGGTGGATGTCCACCTCCACCTGGTACTTCTCCGCCAGCCCGAACACGACGTCCAAGTGCCCCTTGGGATCCCGGTCGAGGCTGCAGGGGTCGATGCCGCCGATCACGTCGGCGCCGGCCTTCAGCGAGGCCTCCAGGTAGTCGACGGTCCCCTCCTCGCGGAGGATGCCGGCCTGCGGGAACGTCATGATCTGGACGTCGGCCTGACCGGCGAACTTCTCCTTCGCGGCCACCACGGCATCGAACTTCTCCAGCTTGCAGTCCACATCCACCTGGGCGTACGACCGCACCCGCGTGGTGCCGCGGGCGATCATCCGCTCCAGCGTGCCGGCCACCCGCTCCGCGAGGGGGACCTCCGCGGTGCGCCAGTTCTGCCGGTCGTTGAGCATCATCGTCCACACGCCCGGACCGCCCGTGTGCGGCCGGAACGGAAGGCCGATCCGGGTCGAGTCCAGGTGCACGTGCACGTCGCTGAACGACGGCAGCAACAGCCGGCCACGGCCCTCGACCACCTCGCCGGCCGGCTGCGCGGCCGGATCGTGGCGGCGGATCTCCGCAATGCGATCGCCGGCGAGTTCGACATCGCTGCGCTCGCCACCCCACGGGCGGATGTCGCGGATCAACACGGTCGTCACCTTTCTGTTGCGCGGTAAGGATGTTCAGCAGGACGTGGCACCGCTCACCGGGGCGCGGCGGCCAGTGCCTCGCCTGCGGAATCGGTGTGGTGGCAGGCGATGTCGCCGCTCGGCACGCTGTCGGTGCACGACTGCCGTCGTTGCGGGTCCAGCAACGGATACGCCGGGCACCGGGACTGGAACACGCAGCCGCGCGGCGGGTCGGCCGGGCTGGGCAGATCGCCGGACAGCCGGATCCGCCCGCTCCGATCTGCCGCCGGGTCCGGATGCGGGACGGCGGACAGCAGCGCCTGGGTGTAGGGATGCTTCGGAGCGTCGAAAACGCCCGCACTGTCCCCGTATTCCATGATCTTTCCCAGGTACATCACCGCGACGCGGTCGGCGAAGTGCTTGACCACGGACAGGTCATGCGCGACGAAGAGGTACGCCACCCCGGTGTCCCGCTGGATGTCCTCCAGCAGGTTGATCACCTGGGCCTGCACCGAGACGTCCAGCGCGGACACCGGTTCGTCGCAGATGATCAGCTGCGGGTCCAGGGCGAGAGCCCGGGCGATGCCCACGCGCTGCTTCTGGCCGCCCGAGAACTCGTGCGGGAAGCGGTTGTAGTGGTCGGGACGCAGCCCCACCCGGTCCATCAGGTCCCGCACCCTGGCCTTGACGCCGCCGGTCGGCGTGACCCGCTGGGCCAGCAGCGGTGCAGCGATCGCACTGCCCACGGACTGGCGCGGGTTGAGCGAGGACGAGGGGTTCTGGAACACCATCTGCACCCGGCGCCGGTACTCCTGCAGGTCCGACCGGCGGAGTTCGGCGATCTCCTGGCCGTCGAGCCGGATGCTCCCGGACGTGGCGGTCAGCAACCGCATGAGCAGCCGGCCGGTGGTCGACTTGCCGCAACCGGACTCCCCCACCAGCCCGAGGGTTTGCCCGGCGTCGATCGAGAAGCTGACCCCGTCGACGGCTTTGATCACGCCGCCGGCGGACCTGAAGACGCCGGAGCGGATCGGGAAGTGCTTGGTCAGGTCGGTGACCTGCAGCAGCGGCGTCATCGGATCACCTCTCCGGCCGGGGACAGCGTCTCCAGGTGGCACCGCGACGGGTGCCCGTCGGGGCCGACCAGCGTCGGAAGGCGGGTACCACAGGCGTTGTCCGGCACCAGGTGCGCCTTCGGACAGCGGTCCGCGAACAGGCAGCCCTCGGGCAGCGCCAGCAACGACGGCGGGAAGCCTGGAATCGGTGTGAGCCGCTCGGACTCCCCCGCCAGCGATGGCATCGAAGCCAGCAGTCCCTTTGTGTAGGGATGTCGCGGGTCGCTGAAGAGGTCGGCGACCGTCGCCTGCTCCACGTGCACCCCGCCGTACATCACCACGACCTGGTGGCAGACCTCGGCGACCACTCCGAGGTCGTGGGTCACCATGATCACCGAGGTCCCCGTCTCGGCCTGCAGCTCGTTGAGCAGATCGAGGATCTGGGCCTGCACGGTGACGTCCAGCGCGGTGGTGGGCTCGTCGGCGATCAGCAGCTCGGGCTCGCAGACCAGCGCCATGGCGATCATCGCGCGCTGCCGCATGCCGCCGGAGAACTCGTGCGGGTATGCCGAGTACCGGCGCCGCGGGTCGGGAATCCCGACCCGGCCGAGCATGTCGACGGCGACCGCCGCCGCGGCCTTCTTGGACACGGCGTTGTGCACCCGGTAGGCCTCGGCGATCTGCACCCCGACCGGGTAGAACGGGTGCATCGCCGACAGCGGGTCCTGGAAGATCATCGCGATCTTCTTGCCCCGGTAGGCGCGCATCTGGGCCTCGGTGAGCGCGTTGAGGTCCTGTCCGTCCAGAAGGATCTGACCGGTGACCGTGGCCGAGGTGTCCTTGAGCAGCCCCATCAGCGCCTGGGTGGTGACGGTCTTGCCGGAACCGGATTCGCCGACGATGCCGACGGTTTCCCCGCGCGGCAGGCTCAGGTCCATCCCGTTGACCGCGTGCACCACGCCGTCGTCGGTCGGGAAACTCACCCTCAGGTCGCGGATGGCCAGCATGGGCGCGGCTTCAGGCGTGGTCATCAGGCGACCCTCACTCGTGGGTCGATCACCGCGTAGGCGACGTCGACCAGGACGTTGGCGACGATGATGAAGAACGCGGCCATCATGGTGATGGCCATGGTGACCGGCAGGTCGCCGGACTGCGCGGCGTGCACCGCGGTGAATCCGACGCCCGGCACCGAGAAGATCTGCTCGGTGAGCACGGCACCGCCCAGCAGGACGCCGATGTCCATCCCGAGCATGGTGACCACCGGCGTGATTCCGGCCCGCACACCGTGCTTGAACACGACGCGCCGCCGGGGCATGCCCTTCGAGCGCGCGGTGCGCATGAAGTCCTCGCCGAAGGTCTCCAGCATGTTGCTGCGGGTGACCCGGATGTACTGCGCGCTGAACAGCACCGCCAGCGCCACCCAGGGCAGCAGGTAGTTCAGGAACCAGCCGCCCGGACCCGCCGCGCCGAACGGCGAGACGATCTCGTTGGTGGTGAACGGCAGCAGGTCCAGCGTGCTGACGAACATCAGCAGCAACAGCAGACCGGTCACCGGAATGGGCAGGGACACCCCGATCGAGGCGGCGCCGACGATCAACTTGTCGGTGAGCCGGCCCTTGCGCAGCGCCGCCAGCAGACCCAACCCGACGCCGGCGATGGTCCACAGCACGATCGCACCGCTGGCCACCGACACCGTGTACGGCAGGGCCCGCCCGATGATCGTGGTGACGTCCTCGTTGGTCTGAAACGACTTCCCCAGGCACGGCCAGGAGCACAGGGGCCCGGAGCCCGGCGCTCCGACCGTGCGGTCGCCCAGCAGCCCGGACATGTAGGCGAAGTACTGGCTGAGGAACGGTTTGTCCATCCCGAGCGCGACGCGGGCCTCGGCGATGCGTTGCGGAGTGCACTCCTGCCCGCACGCCGCCGCGGCCGGGTCCGCCGGACCGAGCTGGAACAAGCTGAACGTCACGAAGCTGATGACGAACAGCAGCACGATCATCGCGACGAACCGCCGCAACACGAACCTGGTCATGGGCGCAACCTGCCAGCTCGGGATGGACTCACCGTTCTACCTCTCTCGTACCGCGACCGTCACCGCTCGACGCCGACGATCGACAGGTCGATGGCGCCGAAGAAGTAGCCCACCTGCGCGTTGCGGACCTTGGAACCGACCACGCTGTTGGTGAACGTGCGCACCAGCGGAACCAGCGGGTAGGACTGCATGGCCTGGTCGAACAGGGTCGCCCACTTCTTCCCGAGTTCCTCGCTCGACCCGTTGGCGCCACGAAGCTGGTACATCTCGCCGGAGATCTTCGGGTCGTAGTACCGCGGGATGTTGGAGAAGCCGTAGGTCTTGCCGTCCACGCTCGGCCCCACGTTCGGGTCGATGGTGGTGCGCACCGAACCGCTGTCCGCGCCACCGCACCAGCCGCTGCGCGCGATGTCCGGCATCTGGTCACTGGCCAGCACCGTGTAGTAGTTGGCGGCCGGGATCGGACGCAGCTGCACGTCGATGCCGAGCGCCTTGAGGTCCTGCTGCAGCACGGTGCCGACGTTCTTGTACCGGGTGTTGGTGTCCGCGTAGCCGTACACCAAGGTCTTGGGGAAGTCCTTGCCTTCCAACAGCTTCTTGGCCTCGTCCAGCTTCGCCTTGCCTCCCGGGTCCAGGTCGGTGTGCTGCTCGACGTACCCGCGCTGAGCCGGGTTGATGTACGACTGGGCCACCTTGCCGAACCGTGCGCCGCCGTACTGCAACTGGATCGCGTTCCGGTCGATGGACAGCGCGATCGCCTTGCGCACCTGAGGATCCTTGATCGTCTCGGTGTTGAAGTCGAGCACGTCCGTGCAACCCAGCAACCCTGCCGCGGTGCGCTCCTTGATCTTGGGCTCGTTGAGCTTGGCCGCGTCGGACGCCTGCAGGCCACCGTTGCTGTCCAAGGTGATCGCCGTCGGATCCGAGTCGGCGATCAGCTGCTGGCTGATGGTGGCCTGCGCGGTGGACAGGGTGAAGGTGAACGTGTCCGGCAGGGCGGGCCGGTTCGGATCGGTGGCCGGATCCCACTGCTCGTTGCGGACCAGCTTCATCGACCGGCCGCGGTCGTACGACTCGATCTTGTACGGGCCCGACGAGACCGGGTGGGCGGTGTAGTCGAGCTTGCTGTCCTTGGCCTGCGGCACCGGCGCCGTGTTCGACCGCGAAACCAGGGCGGGGAACTCGGCGAACGGCTGCTTGAGGTGGAAGACGACGGTGCTGTCGTCCGGGGTGTCGATCGCCTTGAAGTCGCCGCCGGTGTACGGACCCTTGTACCCGTCGTCGGCCAGGGCGGAGTTCAGCTCCTGCGGCGCCTGGGTGTAGACGTCGCGGGCGTAGGTGCGCTCGACTCCGTACTTGATGTCCTTGCTGGTGATCGGCGTGCCGTCCTCGAACTTCAACCGTTTCTTCAGGGTGTAGGTCCAGGTGAGGCCGTCGGCGGAGGGCGTGCCCAGGTCGGTGGCCAGGTCCGGCACGATGGTGGGCGGCTGGCCGGCCGTCTCCTTGGCCATGGTCAGCGTGCGGTAGTACAGCTGCCCCACGTTGGCGGTCTGCACGTAGTTGCTGTTTCCGGGGTCCAGCGTCTGGAAGTCCGAGGACATCAGGACGTTGATGTTCCCGCCCTTGGTGGTGTAGCCCTCCCCGATCTTCACCGGCGTGAAGGCGTCGGCCGTCGATCCTGAGCCGGACCCCGGGGCGGGCTTCTCACCGCCGCACGCGGTCAGGGCCAGCCCGGTGGTCACCGTCAGGGCGAGCGCCATCGTGGTGCTTCGTTTCACTGCGTCTCCTCACGGATGGGAAAGGAAGGGGTGGATCAGCTTCGGGAAGACTTGGGGTCCAACGCATCCCGGACCGCGTCGCCGAGCAGGTTGAACGCCAGCACGGTGATCACCAGCGCGCCGGCCGGGACGGCCAGGAACCACGGGTCGGACAGGTACCAGTTCCCCGCCTGGGCCGCGTTGAGCATCTGACCCCACGACGGCGTGGGGTCCTTGACCCCGACGCCGAGGAACGAAAGGGCCGCCTCCGCGGTGATGTTGGTGGGGATCATCATGGTCGCGTAGACCAGCACGACCCCCATGACGTTCGGGATGATCTGCCGGAAGATGATGCTCCGATGAGAGGCCCCGTACGCCTGCGCGGCCTCGACGAATTCCTGCTCCCGGATCGAGAGCACTTGGCCGCGCACGACTCTGGCCAGGTACGCCCAGCCGAAGAAGCCGAGAATGATCACCAACGAGGCGATCGGCACCAGGCTGCCCGAGTCGAGGGCGGTGCCCTGCAGCCGGGACTGCATGATCGGGGTCAGCGACAGCACCAACAGCAGGTGCGGGAACGCCAGGAACAGATCCATCACGCGGCTGATCACCATGTCGACCTTGCCGCCGAAATATCCGGCGGCAGCGCCGAGCACGGTGCCCAGCACCACGGACACCACTGTGGACAGTAGCGCGATGGTCAGAGAAATCCTTGCGCCGTAGGCCATTCGCGCGAAGATGTCGCGTCCGAGCCCCGGCTCCAGCCCGAGCCAGTGCTCACCGGACGGGTAGCGGTAGTACGACAGCGGCAAACCCGGCGCGTAGAAGTCGTCCAAGAAGTCCGGCCCGATCCGGGTGGTGAACGGATCCGAGCCCTCGATGGCCACCAGCACCGGAGCCAGGGCCGCGAACAGCACCATCAGGACCACCACGACCAGCGAGGCGATGGCGATCCGGCTGCGCCGGATCCGGAGCCACGCCGTGCCCAGCAGCGACCGCGCGGTGGCGATCTCCGCAGCCGGCCCACGCTCGGCCTTCACAGCCGCGGATTCCGGCGAAGGCAGGGTGGGCACCCGTCCATCAGCGTGCTCCGACGCGCTGGCGCGGCGCGTTCGACTCGGCGACTCATGCGGATCCGGCACGTCGATCCTTCGGTGCTCAGAGGTGCGGGGTGAAGCGACGGTACATCAAGGGCGGCGGTCTGTATACCAAATGTTTGACCCGCCCGAGTGCGCCGACATCGGGCCCACCCCGCCGACCGGGCGACCGGAAGTACCGATATTCCGACAACGAACTGATTTTGGCTCGTCACAGGATCGCGCGATCCAGTCCCGGCTAGCTATTCGACCGGAAGCCCCGACCACTCACTCATGCCGGTTGGTATACCCAAAGACAGCGCCATGAAGACCACGGCGGATGCGGCGGTGCGCGGTGGACCGGCCCGCCCGGTACGACGTCACCAGTCAGCCGCCGATGAATGCCCCGTGCAGCTCGTCGACGTCTCGGCGAACGACCAGAGATCGCACACGATCGCGGTCGAACAACCCCGTTGACGGGATCCTCACCGCACAGCACCCGGACGACGCCTGAAACGACGAAAACGCCCATTCCGGCGTTGGCCCGGTCGGCGATTACCGCGACGCGCGGGGCAACGGTCAGATTGGACGCACTCAGAGCAGGGCTGCCGCGCGGCGGTTCAACGGCGTACACATCGACGCGACATCGGCGACATGCCCACCGTGGAGCGAAGTCGCGAGCGCGAATTTTACCGACCAGTTACCCGCGGGCGGCGTTCACCAGGTACGAGCCGATCTTGGCGCGAACCAGTTCCGCAGCGCCGAGCAGCGGGCCGTCGCCGCTTATGGACAGATGGAGCGAGAGCACGTCGCTGTTCGCCGGGCACGGGCGCCGAATTCGACCCCCGTGCCCGGCGAACACCTCGCCCGGAAGATATGAAACAAGAAGATTCCACAATGGATCTTCGTTCGGCAACGGCCGTTGTTCGCCGGCCGCTGCGGGCGAGCCTCACCGCCGGTGACGACGATGCCGCCCGCGTGCGCTGTAGGGCAGGGGCTGGCCAGGGGAACATCGCATCCCCTGACCAGCCAGCGCACTCAGCTCGACGCCTCGCGCAGTGCCTTGCGGCGCCCGTGCTGCCCGACCGACTTGTCCTTCAGGTCGATGCCCTTCGTCTCCGGCAACGTCAGCACGACGAAGCCGGTGATCAGGCCAAGCGCAATGCTGTACCAGGTGAACGCACTGCTGATGCCTTGGCTGGCGAAGAACGTCTGCAGGTAGGGGGCGGTGCCGCCGAACAGCGCCACGGCGATCGAGTACGGCACGGCCAGCCCGATCGCCCGGATCCGCGTCGGGAAGATCTCCGCGTAGACGGCAGGCCCGACGGAGGTCGACATCGCCAGGAAGATCAGCGCGATCGACATCGCGAAGAACAACGACCACGCCGACTGGTTGAGCATCGCGTTCAGCGGGAAGCTCAGGATCGAGAGACCGACGACCGCGGTCAGCAGGATCGGCTTTCGGCCGATCCGGTCCGAGAGCGCGCCGAACAGCGGGACGACTGCCAGGAAGACGATCTGCGCCCCGACGCCGGCCCACAACGCCTGGGCAGGCGGCACCTTGATCACGTTGATGGCGTACGCGGGGGCCGAGATCGCCCACACGTAGTAGAGAACGGTCGCACCCACGGTCATGCCGATGACCTGGAAGAGCAGCTTCGGGTGTTCCCTGACGGTCCGCCAGATGGCGCCCTTCTTGGTGTGGAGGTGATCTTCGTCCTCGTTGCCGGTGGGGTCGTCGTGGATGGCTTCCTCGACGAAGGCCTCGGTCTCGTGCATGCGCAACCGCATGAACAGTGCGTAGAGCCCGAACACACCACCGATGATGAACGGAATCCGCCAGCCGTAGGCGTTCATCGACTCGGCAGTCACCATCGTGGAGAGCACGGCGGCGAGCAGGGTGCCGGCGAGCTGCCCGATGGTGCCGGAGAAGTAGATGAGGCTGGACCACAGCCCGCGCCGCTCCTTGGGTGCGGTCTCGGCGATGTAGGTTTGCGCAGAAGGCAGTTCACCGCCGTGCGCGAGTCCTTGGGCGAGGCGAGCGAGGACCAGGATGAGGGACGCGCCGACGCCGATGGTGGCGTAGTTCGGCGAGATGCCGATCAGCAGGCTGCCGCCCGCGGAGAGCGCGACGCACAGCGACATGGAGAGCTTGCGGCCCATCTTGTCGGCGATCCAGCCGAACAATGCGCCGCCGAAAGGACGCGCGAGGAACCCGACCGCGAACACGACGAGCGTCTTGAGCACGTCGGAGACGGGGTCGTCGCCGTGGAAGAACTGCGAGGCGAAGAACGGGGTGAACGTGGTGTAGACGCCCCAGTCGAACCACTCCATCGCATTGCCGGAGCCGATGCCGAAGAGCGTGCGGGCCTTGCTCTGGTCAGCGGAAGTCCGGATGTGGCCGCTGGATCGGGGTGTGCCGCTCACGACGCCACCTCCTCGGCGAACACGTCCAGCCTGCGGGAGGCGAGGCCGGCGTAGATGGCGGCCGCGTCGGAGAGCACGGCCGGATCGAAGTCCGCGCGTGGCGAGTGGTTCATCGGGGCGGCATCCGGGTCGAGCCCCGGCGGGGTGGCGCCGATACCGAGGAACGCGCCGGGGACGGCGGCGATGACCCGGGAGAAGTCCTCCGACCCTGACACCGGATGGGGCATCTCCTGGTAGCGCTCCTCGCCGAGGGCGTTGCGCACCACGTCGGCGCCGAAGTCGACCTCGGCAGCTGTGTTGACGGTAGTCGGGTATTCGGGCTTGAAACGGTACTCGACGTCGACGCCGTGCGATGCGGCGACGCCCTCCAGCGTGCGCTGGATCGAGGAGGCGAGCAGGTCCTCGTTGACCTCGCTGTAGCAGCGAACGGTCGCTTCGAACGTCGCGGTGTCCGGTATGACGTTGCGTTTCGTGCCGCCGGAGAACTTCCCGACGGTGATCACGACGGGGTCGAAGATGTCGAAGGTGCGGGTCACCATCGTCTGCAGTGCGGTGACCATCGCCGCAGCCGCGACGATCGGATCCTTCGCCCGGTGCGGAGCCGACCCGTGGCCACCGGCTCCGCGGACGGTGACGAAGAGCCCGTGCGACGCGGACATGACCGTCCCGGCCTTGCTGGTGAAAAGCCCTGACGGCAGCTGGCTGGAGAACACGTGCATGCCGAACGCGGCGTCGACGCGCTTGCCGGCAGCGTCGAGGACGCCTTCCTCGATCATGACACCCGCGCCGTCGAAGCCTTCCTCGCCGGGCTGGAACATGAACACCACGTCGCCCTTGAGCGTGTCGCGATGCTGGCTCAGCAGCTTCGCGGCGCCGACGAGCGAGGTGGTGTGCAGGTCGTGCCCGCATGCGTGCATCGCGCCGTTCGTCGCGGCGAAGTCCAGCCCGGTCTCCTCGTCGACCGGCAGCGCGTCCATGTCGCCGCGGATCAGCACGGTCTTCGGGTCCGCTGCCTCCCGCCGCCCACCGCGGAGCACTGCGGTGACCGATGTCGTCCTCGTGCCCGTCGTGATCTCCAAGGGGAGTCCCTCAAGCGCGGAGAGCACCGCCTCCTGGGTACGTGGGAGCTCTAGCCCGATCTCCGGATGATGGTGCAGACGCTTGCGCAACTCGACTAGGTCACCCTGCATCGCCGTGGCATCTTCAAGGAAGGTCATACCCCACTCCTTGCCTGCTCCCGAACGTCGGCGCGTCGGTTTTATCTGAACTTGTGCGGACTGCAATGGCGCCAGCGGTTCCGATCCATCAGAGCCGGACTTCTGGGGGGCCGCGACAGCCCGACCGGACGGTATGGGATGCGGCCACCAGTGTCCAGACCCAAACCCGAGGCCAGAAACAGACTCAGAAGATCATTCCGACAAAACGGCGATCGCAGTGGTAGTTACGACGGGCCCGATGCCGAAGCCGTCACCGAACGGACCGGCTTGTCGGCACGCCAGGTCGCGGAAACCACACCGGCGCCGAGCAGCGGAGCGATCAACAAGGACGAAAATCGAGACGGCACCCATGGGGACGATCACTGGAGATCCACTGCCAGGGCACGAAAAAGTCCACTGACCTGCACTGTCGTGCCATGTCGACGGGCTCTCCCACGGCCGGTCGGACAGGATGTGAACCTGCGGCCCCTTGACCCCGGTCATGTCCATAAGAGACACTTCCCAGCGAAAACCCAGCAACCGCACGAAAAACCGGTGCTGCTCGCTGCCACCCAGCACAACGCGGTTCAGACCAACACGCTCAACAGCCCGAGCCGATCAAATCGAATCGGGGAGCCGCTAGCTGTGCGAGGTGGGAACAGGTTCCCATGCTGAAAAGTTCAGATGGCGCGCCACCAGGGTTGGGCTTCTACAGACGTGTTGTTGCCGAGGGTCAGCCGGAACGGGTTCGGGCCGATCACCGCCCAGGCGTACTTCGCCTGCTCCGCCGGGAAATCGGGGCTCGTGACCAGCTCGAACAGGTCATCGAAGACGTCCGAGAACAGCTCGCTCAGGAACTCACCGAGCCTGTCGTACGCCCCGGCGCGCAGGTGCTCGGCCAGCGCGTCCAGGTCGACCGAGTCGAGCATCTGGGCAGCGAACGGGTCATCGTTGCGGATGTGCCCGGCTGCTTTCAGGCAGCGTTCGCGCAGCTTCTCGGGTACCTCGACGACCGACGGCAGCATGCTGAACGCCGCCATCAGGTCACCCGCGTCCTGGCGGGGAAGACCTTGCGCCTTGCCGAGGCAGTACGGTACGAACTGCGGGAATGCCATGATGCGGGCGGCCTGAACCAAATTCATCCAGAATTCGGTCCGCAGCTCGCCGTCGCGGCCGGCCTCGCCGGCCCAATGCCCGATGAAGTGCAGGGTGTCCAGCCAGATCGCGCCGTACTCGTCGGCCAGCTCGTCTGCCTGTCCACTGTCGTGGAGCAACGCCTCCGGTACGAGATCCTTCGCCGCTGTGAGGTACTGCACCACGGTCCCGGCCGGAAATGTCAACCCAGCGGTCAACCAACCTGGATACATCCCGAGCCACATCCCGCGCCCCTCTCGCACACCGGTCCACCGAGCGGTGAGACGTGCCGCCTCAACCCCCGGTTCCCGGTCACCATTTCACGTCGAAGCGTTCAGCCGGCGCGCCACCGGGGTTGGGGTGGGACAGGGGCTCAGCCTCCTGAGCCATCACGAGCAGCCAGCATGAAAGCCATCCCTGCCCCGCCTGCACACCTCGGTCTTTCCGGACGGCCGGGTGCACACCTGGAAGGCAGGGCGGCATGACCACTTCGGATTCGCGCGTGTGGTCAGCGCAGCACGATCGGGAAGCCGTCGGTGCGAACCGAACCGCCAGCAGCACGAGTACGTCCTCGAATCCGGCCTGCAGTGCGCGAAACGATCACCACTGCAGTCCATGACGCGGGCACCGTCTTCAGCGTCCCGTCCATATCGGCTTGCGCTTCTCCGCGAACGCTGATCTACGAGGTGCAATGCCGCTACTGCCGCGGTATCGACCGGCTGGACCTGGAACTGGTGCGCTCCTGCTATCACCCGGGTGCCGTGGATCACCACGTGAGTTTCGACGGCGACCGGGACCAGTTCATCGCCTGGCTGGACGTCGAGCTGCGCAAGGCAGCAGGTTCGATCCGCGCCAGCTGGATGGCGTGACGATCGCCTCGCAGGTCGGGGACGGCGCGGCGGTGTCGGCCGTGATCAACCGGGAGCTGCAGAAGGCGGGCCTGGATTTGTCGCGCATCAAGTTCCAGCAAATGGCCACCGCCGACGTGTACACGGCCCTGGCCAACGGGGCGGTCGACGCCGGCTGGCTGGCTGACCCGCTCTGGCTCGACGCGGCGGCCTCCCCGGCCTTCCCGGCCACGTTCGCCTTCGGCTTCGACCCCGAGGAGATACAGGGTGCCGTCGTTTACGGCCCCACCCTGCTCCGCGAGCATCGCGCGGTCGGCGAGGCATTCCTGCGCGCCTACTACACCACCGTGCGCGAGCATGTGAACGGCAACTACCACGACAACCCGGAGATCCTGGGCATCCTTGCGGACGCGGCCGAAGTCTCACCGGAGGAACTGCGACGCCTCCCCCCGCTGCAGTTCTCCGCCCTGCTCAATGGCCGATTCACCCAATCCTTCCAGGAACTGCAACGGGTGTACGGGATCAAAGACGGGATTCTGCAGTACGACCAGCCCCTGCCCGACAGCCGGTTGCTGGACATGGGGTTCAGCGACAAGGCATTGCACCGCTAGCAACGAAACCGGCGGGCGGTGGCTCCGATCCGGTGCCACCACCCCGCATCGTCAGGACTCCGGCTCGAACAGCGCGGCGATCGCCTGCAGGTGCCGCCGCATCCGGTACTGCGCCAGCGGTGCGTCGCCGGCGACGATGGCCGCAACGATGGCGCGATGCGCGTCGTGCGACACGAGCGCGGCGTCATGGTGGCCCTCGTCTTCCTTTTCCGCCGCATCCCACTCCCGCTGAACAATGTCCTGATCGAGCTGCGCCAACACTTCCACAAACAGAGTTATCGCGGGATTTCCGGCCAGTTCGGCACCTGACTCCGCCACGCGAGCACTAATGATCTTTTGGTATTTGGGTGATCTTGGTTCATAGGCGGAGTCCGGTGTGGTCGAGAAAGGAGAAGCACAGTTGGTAGCTGTTGCCTATGCGGTCCAGGCCGGTGCCCGCGGCGGTATGTGCTTCGTCGATGTGCTCGGGGCAGAGGTTGGCCAGCTCGGTTGTTTTGATGTTGCCCCAGACTTGTTCGACTGGGTTGAGCTCGGGTGCGTAGGCGGGCAGCCGCTCGACGCGCAGCCAGTGTCGTTGGGTGGCCAGCCAGGCTTTCATGTCTTTCGAACGGTGGGCGGACAGTCCATCCCAGATCAAGGTTGCCGGATCTCCACCCAGGTGGTCG